>NZ_SOEN01000007.1:0-1343488 GCF_004366415.1 Rathayibacter sp. PhB151
AACAAGGCCCTCAACCAGCTGAAATCCCTCGGCTACGACGTCCAACTCACACCACGAGCCGCGGCCTGAGGTCACCATGTTTTCCTAGGAGACCCCGCCGTCAGCCCGCCGGCGTCGGGGTCGCCGTCGGTCCCTCCGCCTCGAGCGTCGCCGTGATGAAGGCGACGAACGCGTCGGCGTCGTCCGGCTTCCCCGTGTACTGCTCGCCGTTGACGAGCACGGTCGGCGTCGAGCTCAGCTTCGCGACCGAGGAGTTCGCCAGGGGCCCGGTCGTCGCCCGCTTCGTGGCCGCCGCGACCCACGGCCGGAACTCCCCGCTCGTGATGCAGGCCAGCACGTCGTCGTCCGTCACGCCCGCCCCGGTCACCAGCGCCCGCAGCTCGTCGTCGCTCAGCCCGGTCGTCCCCTCCGCCGGCTGCTTCGCGAACAGCGCCTCGTGCACGGCGAGGAACCGGTCCGGATCCTCGTCCGCCACGCAGGCCGCGGCGCTCGCCGCCCGGCTCGAGTACTCCGACCCCGCCGAGGAGGAGTCGAGGATCGCGACCGGATGGATCTCGAGCGTGATCGCCCCCTGCGTCAGCCACGACTGCAGATTGTCCATGTTCGCCGTCTCGAACTGCCCGCAGTACGGGCAGAGGTAGTCCACGTACAGGTCGACGGTGACGACGCCGCCCGCACGCGTGGCGGCCTCGTCGGTCGGCACCGGCTCCTCGCCCGCCTCGATCGGAGCGGTCGTCACCGGAGTGACCGCCGACTCCGCCCCCGCGAGCACGATCCCGTCGCTCAGCATGTTCGCCGGCCCGGTGCTCGCGATCTCCTGCTGCGACCAGACGTTCCACGCGACGAGCGCCACGACGGCGAGCACGCCGACCACCGCACCGCTCTGCCCGAGCAGCCGGTTCCGCCGCTTCCGGCGCCGCTCCTGCTCGCGCCGCTCCTTCGCCTCGAGGCGGGCGAGCTCCTGGCGCTCGCGCTTGGTCGGCTGGTTCTTCGCACTGTTCCCGGACATCGCCGTCGAGGCTAGGGAGCCGACCTTGCCGCACTCGGAGAGGCAGCCGCCGACGACCTGTGCCGGGATGGAAATTCCCTCAGGAACGCGAGCGGCTCAGGCGAAGAGCCCCGACCCCACGTAGTCGCCCTCGTCGCGCACGCCCGGCGGGACGGCGAAGACCGCCGAGCCGACGTGCTTGATGTACTCGTTGAGCGCATCGGTCGCGAGGTTCCTCTGCACGGTGATGAACTGCTCCGGCGACCGCTGGAACGAGAGGAAGAACAGCCCCGCGTTCAGCCGCCCGAGCTCGTCGTTCCCGTCGACGAAGTTGTAGCCGCGGCGCAGCAGCCGGACGCCGCTGTTCACGGTCGGGTGCGCGAGCCGCACGTGCGACTCCTTGTCGACCAGCGGCACGCCGGTCGCTCCTGCCGCCTCGAAGTCGGGCTCGGTGAACTCGCCGCCGCCCGAGAGCGGGGCGCCGGAGCCCTTGCTCCGGCCGATCACGCGCTCCTGCTCGCCGAGCTGGCTGCGGTCCCAGGTCTCGATGATCATCCGGATCTTGCGCGCCACCAGGTAGCTGCCGCCCGCGAGCCAGGCCGGGCCGTCGGCGTCCTGCACCCAGACGTGCTCCTGCACGGCGTCCGGCTCCTCGGACTTGATGTTGGCGGTGCCGTCCTTGAAGCCGAAGAGGTTCCGCGGAGTCGCCTGCGCCGTCGAGGTGGAGGAGGTGCGGCCGAAGCCGAGCTGCGACCAGCGCAGCGATGCGCGGCCGAAGGCGATACGGCTGAGGTTGCGGATCGCGTGCACCGCGACCTGCGGATCGTCGGCGCAGGCCTGGATGCAGAGGTCGCCGCCGCCCGCGGTCGGCACCAGCGCGTCGCCGCGGAACCGGGGGAGCACCGCGAGCTCGGCCGGCCGGCGGTCGGCGAGGCCGAAGCGGTCGGCGCCCGACTCGTCCGTGAAGAGCGTCGGCCCGAAGCCGAAGGTCAGGGTGAGCGAGGACGCGTCGAGGCCGAGCGCCTCGCCGGTGTCGTCCGGCGGCGCCGTGTCCGGGCCGCCGACGGCGCCCTCCTCGCTGACGTCGAGGCCCTGCGTGAGGCGGGCGGCCGCGAGGGTCCAGTCCTGGAGCAGCTCGATCAGGTCGTCACGGGTGGCGCTGGAGGCCAGGTCGAAGGCCGCGAAGTGCAGCCGGTCCTGCGCCGCCGTCGTGATCCCGGCCTGGTTCGCGCCGAAGAACGGCACGACCCGGGTCGCGGCGGAGGAGGCGCTCGCGCTGGCCGAGGAGGTGACGGCGACGGTCCCGCCGATGCCCGCGGCGAGGCCCGCGGTCCCGGCCGAGACGAGGCCGAGCAGCCCGCGCCGCGAGAGGCGGCGGGGCTGCTCGTCGGGTCGGCCCGACTCGTCGGCGGGGCCGGCGCTGTTCTGCTCGGGCTCCACTACTCCGCGGGCTCCTCGACGCCGAGCACCGTGTGCGTGAGCTGCGAGAGCGGCTCGGACAGGGCGTTCACCTGATCGGAGAGCTCCTTCTTCTGCTCATCGGTGACGCTCGAGTAGGCGACGAAGCCGGAGTCGAGCGAGCCGTACTGGGCGAGCATCGCGTCGAGCTCGGCGAAGCGCTGGCCGATCTCGGCGGTGAGCGCGGCGCCGTCCTCGCCGGAGGCGGTCGCGATCGGCTCGACGTTGCCGAAGGCCACCTCCGCGCCCTGCACGTTCGCGGCGAAGTCGGTCAGGTCGGTGCCCGACCACCAGTCCTCCTCGCCGGTGATCTTGCCGGCGGCGACCTCGTCGAGCAGACCGATCGCGCCGTTCGAGATGTCGCCGACCGAGACGGTGAAGTCGGGTGCGGCGACGAGGTCGTAGAGGTCCTGCACGTCGGAGACGAGCCCGTCGGCGAACGCGGTGCGCTGATCCGGGGTCGACGGCGCCCAGTCGAGCCAGGCGCTCGTGCCGTCGGAGTTCAGCGCGTCGGCGGCGGGGACCCAGAGGTCCTTCTCGATGCGGTGGAAGCCGGTCCAGTCCAGGCCCTCGGCGACGGCGTCGACCTCGCGGTAGTCGATCTTCGGGTCGAGGTCGCCGAACGCCTCGGCGGTCGGCTCGATGCGCTCGTAGAAGACGCGGGTCGCGGCGAAGAGGCTGCGCGCCTTCTCGTCGTCACCCGCCGCGTACGCCTCGGCGAAGGCCGTCACGGCGGGCAGCAGCTCGCCGGACTGCGACTGCACGTAGGAGACGTAGTTGGTGACGGCGGCCTCGGTCGCGGCCTGCTCGTCGGCCGACTGCTCGGTCGCCTCGCCGGTCACGGTGAACTCGGCGAGCCCGACGGGAGCGCCGACCTGCTGGAACTTGCAGGCGGTGTAGTAGGTGCCGGGCTCGAGCTGGGCGACGTAGGAGACGCTCTGACCGGGAGTGACGTTCTCCTTCTCGCCCACGATGCGCAGCTTGTCCTCGGCGAGGATCTCGAACTCGTTGACGTCCGATCCGGTGTTCTCGAGCGCGAAAGTCACCGCACCCGCCTCGGCCGTCGCGGCCGACACCGCGCAGGCGCCGTCGTCGATCGCGACGTCGAGGGCCGCGGCGGAGGAGGCGGCCGGGGTGTTCGGCACGCAGCCGGTGAGGAGCAGGGCGAGAGCGCCGGCGCCGGCGAGGCCGGTGGCGACGCGGGGGAGGCGGGGTCGAGTGCGCGGGGGCATGGTTCTCCTGGTGGTGGGAGGTCGTTCCGGCGGTGCCGGGGCGGGATCAGACGGAGGTGGCGACGGGAGCGGCGACCGGGGCCGCGCTGCCCCGTCGCGGCCGGCGGGAGCGGACCTGGCGGACGAAGAGGGACCCGACGACGACGAGGTAGAGCAGCCAGGCCGAGAACTGCAGCGCCGTCGGCTCGGGCGTGTAGTTGAAGAGCCCGCCGAGGATCGCGGCGACCGGCGTCGGCAGGATCGGACCCAGGTCGAACAGCGGGGTGCCCGAGCCGGGCAGCAGCGCCGCCTCCTGCAGGTCGCCGACGCCGTAGAGCAGCACGCCGGCCGCGACGACGATGAGGAAGCCGCCCGTCCAGGTGAAGAAGCGGCCGAGGTCGATCCGGACGAAGCCGCGGAAGATCAGGTAGGAGGCGACGACCGCGCTGAGGATGCCGAGGAACGCGCCGACCGTGCCGACCCAGGCGTCCGAGTCGGAGGAGGCGCTGCTCGAGGAGACGCTCGCCCAGACGAACAGGGCGGTCTCGATCCCCTCGCGGCCGACGCTGACGAAGCCGAGCACGACGATCCCGAGGGCGGAGCCGCTGACCGCCGCGTCCAGCTTGGACTCGAGCTCGCCCTTCAGGCTGCGGGCGTTCGCGCCCATCCAGAAGATCATCCAGGTGACGAGGCCGACGGCGAGCAGCGAGAGGCCGCCGCCGAGGAGCTCCTGCGCGGTGAAGCTGAGGCCGTAGGGGCCCCAGGTGAGGATCGCGCCGGTGACGAGGGAGAGGATGACCGCGGCGGCGATGCCCGTCCAGAGCCGGGGCAGCACGTCGCGCCGCTGCAGCTTGGTCAGGTACGCGACGAGGATGCCGACGACGAGCCCGGCTTCGAGGCCTTCACGGAGGCCGATGAGGTAGTTTGCGAGCACGTGTGTTCTCTTCGTCGTCTGCACGGGAGGACGGTGCGAAGCCCACCCCCGGGCCGCATCCTCAGGTAAGCCTTGCCTAACCCGTGGACGACTGTAGTGGCCATCCGGTCGTGTGTCCACACAGGACGCCGGGCGTGCGATGTGCGGCGCCGGGCAGCCGGTCGGAGGCGCTTCGGGCGGGGCCGCGCGGCGGAACGAGAGCACACGACGGACGAGAGGCGGAGAGTGGACGCGAGTCGAGACGGCGCAGGCGAGCGGGTCGTGGCGGTGCACGCCCATCCCGACGACGAGACCATCACGATGGGCGGGACCCTCGCGCGACTCGTCGCGGACGGCGCCGCGGTCACCGTCGTCACCGCGACGCGCGGCGAGTGCGGCGAGGTCATCCCGCCCGATCTCGCGCACCTCGAGGGCTCGGACGAGCTCGCCGCGCACCGCACCACCGAGCTGGTCGTCGCCCTGACCGCCCTCGGCGTCGCCGATCACCGCTTCCTCGGCGACCCGGCCGCCCGCGCCGCAGGCCTCGCCCCGCGGGTCTACCGCGACTCCGGCATGCAGTGGGGCCCGGGCCGAGTGCCCGTCCCGCTCGAGCCGGTCGACCCGCGCTCCTTCACCTCCGCGCCGCAGGAGGAGGCGATCGCCGACCTCGTCGCCGTCCTCGTGCAGACCGGCGCGACCCTCGTGCTCTCCTACGACGTCGGCGGGGGCTACGGCCATCCCGACCACATCCGCGCCGCCCTGATCGCCTCGACGGCCGCCGAGCGGCTCGGACTGCGCTACCTCGCCGTCCTGCCCGAGGCCGTCGCCGAGCAGCCCGGTGACGTCGCGATCGAGCTCGACGACAGCGACTACGCCCGCAAGCGCGCGGCGCTCGAGGCGCACCGCACGCAGCTCGTCGTCGACGGCGACGAGCTGCGGCTCTCGAGCGGCCCGGCGTTCCCGATCGGCCGCCTCGAGCGCTTCCGCCCCGAGGGTGCGCCGACGCCGCCGGAGCCGGTCGCCGAGGAGCGGCCCGATCTCGGCACCCGCATCGTCTCGGGCCTGCTCTCGGTGCTGACCGGCGCGGTGGTCGGTGCGATCACGACCGTCGCGCACCAGAGCACCGTGACCGTCGGCGATGCGGAGCTCCCGGTCGGCCTCGCCGTGTCGCTGGCCGCCGTGCTGCTCCTGCTGCTCGGCCTCCGTCTCGTGATGGTGGACCGCTTCGTCGCCTTCTGCACCGCGATGGGCCTGCTCGGCGCGATCGGGCTGCTGGCCCTCCGCAGCACCGGCGGCTCGGTCCTCGTGCCGGCCAACGGCCTCGGCGTGGTCTGGACCTTCGCCCCCGCGCTGATCGCCCTCGTGGTGATCGCCTGGCCGCGTGTCCGCCCGCCGTCCCGCCCCGCTCCGGCGGAACCGGCGGCCGACAGCACCGCCCCGCCGCTCCCCGTACGATAGAGAACACTGTTCGAAGGGACGTCCACGACCGTGACCTACGTGATCGCACTTCCGTGCGTCGATGTCAAAGACCGCGCCTGCATCGACGAATGCCCGGTCGACTGCATCTACGAAGGCGAGCGCTCGCTCTACATCCACCCCGACGAGTGCGTCGACTGCGGGGCGTGCGAGCCGGTGTGCCCCGTCGAGGCCATCTACTACGAGGACGACCTCCCCGAGGAGTGGTCCGACTACTACAAGGCCAACGTCGAGTTCTTCGACGAGATCGGCTCGCCCGGCGGTGCCGCGAAGGTCGGAGTGATCGCGAAGGACCACCCGGTCATCGCCGTCCTCCCGCCGCAGAGCCACTGAGCGCGCGTCCGTGTCACTCGGACCGCTGCCGGACTACCCCTGGGACCTGATGGGTCCCGCCACCCGGGTCGCCTCCGCGCACCCCGGCGGCCTCGTCGACCTCTCCATCGGCTCGCCCGTCGACCCGACGCCGGAGCCGATCCGCGAGGCGCTCGCCCGGGCGACGGACGCCCACGCCTACCCGACCACGGTCGGCACGCCCGCCCTGCGCGAGGCGATCGCCGCCTGGTACGCCCGGCGCCGGGGGGTCCCGGGTCTCGGGCTCGACGAAGTGCTGCCGACGATCGGCTCGAAGGAGCTCGTCGCCTGGCTGCCGTTCCTGCTCGGTCTCGGTGAGGGCGACGTCGTCGTCCACCCGCGCGCCGCCTACCCGACCTACGCGATGGGCGCCGCGATCGCCGGAGCCTCGGTGCTGGCGTCCGACGATCCCGACGAGTGGCCGGCCGAGACGCGCCTCGTCTGGCTGAACTCGCCCGGCAACCCCGACGGCGCCGTGCTCGACGTCGACGCACTGAGGCGCGCGGTCGACCGGGCGCGCGAGCTGGGCGCCGTGGTCGCGGGCGACGAGTGCTACGCCGAGCTCGGCTGGGACGGCCGCTGGGCCGACGAGCCGATCCCGAGCGTCCTCGATCCCCGCGTGGCGGGCGAGGACCTCCGCGGCGTGCTCGGCGTCTACTCCCTCAGCAAGCAGTCCAACCTGGCCGGCTACCGCGCCGCGTTCGTCGCGGGCGACCGCGAGCTGATCGCTCGGCTCGTCACCGTCCGCAAGCACGCCGGGATGATCGTCCCCGCACCGCTGCAGGAGGCGATGGTCGTCGCTCTCGCCGACGACGGCCACGTGGCCGAGCAGAAGGAGCGCTACCGCGCCCGGCGCGACCTCCTGCGCCCGGCGCTCGAGGCCGCCGGCTTCCGCGTCGACCGCAGCGAGGCCGGACTCTACCTCTGGGCGACCGAGGGGCGGCCGGCCTGGGAGTCGATCGACCGGCTCGCGCGCCTGGGGATCCTCGCCGGGCCCGGCGTCTTCTACGGCGACCACTTCACCGAGCACGTCCGCCTCTCGCTGACGGCGACGGACGAGCGCATCGGGGCGGCCGCCGAGCGGCTCGCCGGCGGTCTCTGACTCCGCGCGCACCCCGTTCCTGAAGGATCTCCACAAGGGACGGGGGCGAGCACTGGGCGATGTCACAGTGCCCCCGCTTTGCCCATAGGCTGTATGCGGTTCGGTCAGTGTCGCCACAAACGGCCCTGGGTCCGGCCAGTTCCAGCCCCCGGCGCCGCCCGCTCCGCGCGAGCGCACCCGGGTGCGACCGATGACCTGGGAGGCGTTGTGACCGAATCCGGCACGCAGAGCGACGGAACCGCGACGGTGGAGACACCCGAGCCCGCCACGGAGAGTGCGCCGGCCGCGGCCGAGGTCCTGCCCGAGAAGGTGACGCTCACGTTCGGTGATCGCACCGCGGAGTTCCCGGTCCTGCGCAGCGTCGACGGCTCTTCGAGCATCGACTTCTCGACGCTGTCGAAGCAGACCGGTCTGATGTCTCTCGACTACGGCTTCGTCAACACGGCCGCCACGAAGTCGAGCATCACCTACATCGACGGCGACGAGGGGATCCTGCGCTACCGCGGCTACCCGATCGAGGAGGTCGCGACGAACGCGACGTACCTCGAGGTGGCCTGGCTGCTGATCTACGGCGAGCTGCCCACCGCGGACGAGCTCGCCGGCTTCGACGACCGCATCCGCCGGCACACGCTGCTGCACGAGGACCTCAAGCGCTTCTTCGACGCGCTGCCGCACAGCGCGCACCCGATGTCGGTCCTCTCGGCCGGCGTCTCCGCGCTGTCGACCTACTACGAGGACAGCTCGAACCCGAAGGACCCGGAGGCGGTCGAGCTGACCACCATCCGCCTGCTCGCGAAGCTGCCGGTGATGGCGGCGTACGCGCACAAGAAGGCGATCGGCCAGGCGTTCCTCTACCCGGACAACTCGCTGAGCTTCGTCGACAACTTCCTCCGCCTGAACTTCGGCACCATGGCCGAGCCGTTCGAGGTGGACCCGGTGCTCTCCAAGGCGCTCGACCGCCTGCTGATCCTGCACGAGGACCACGAGCAGAACGCCTCGACCTCCACCGTCCGCCTCGTCGGCTCGACCGAGGCGAACCTCTACGCGTCGGTCTCGGCCGGCATCAACGCCCTGTTCGGCCCGCTGCACGGCGGCGCGAACGAGGCCGTGCTGACGATGCTCGGCCGCATCCGCGAGTCGGGCGAGAGCGTCCAGACCTTCGTCGAGCGGGTGAAGAACAAGGAGGAGGGCGTCCGCCTGATGGGCTTCGGCCACCGGGTCTACAAGAACTACGACCCGCGCGCGAAGCTCGTCAAGGAGAGCGCCTCCGAGGTGCTGCAGGCGCTCGGCGTCAAGGACCCGCTGCTCGACATCGCGATGGAGCTCGAGGCCCTCGCGCTGGAGGACGACTACTTCAAGGAGCGCCGCCTCTACCCGAACGTCGACTTCTACACCGGCGTCATCTACAAGGCGATGGGCTTCCCGACCCGGATGTTCACCGTCCTCTTCGCCATCGGCCGCCTGCCCGGCTGGATCGCCCACTGGCGCGAGATGAACACCGACAAGCAGACCAAGATCGGCCGCCCCCAGCAGCTCTACACGGGAGCCCCCGAGCGCCACTGGCCCACCGACCGCTGACCCGGCCCGAGGAGCCCGCTCCGCGGGCCCGGATCGCCGATCCTGCAGCCCGCGCCGCGGGCGCACCGTGCTGGTCGAGTAGCCCGCTCGCGGGCCTCTCATGCTGGTCGAGTAGCCCGCGCAGCGGGCGTATCGAGACCCGCCGTCTGCAGATGGCGGATCTCGATACGCCGCGTTCCGCGGCTACTCGACCAGCATGGACCGATCGCGGCGCATCGAAGCCTTGCGTCAGGCGTGCAGAGCCGTGTTCAGCTCGATGCCGGCTCCGGTGCGGGGGAGCACCTCGACCGCGCCGGTGAGCGAGTTGCGGCGGAAGAGCAGGTTCGGCACTCCCGAGAGCTCGACGGCCTTCACCGTCTGCGGCCGACCGTCGGCGCGCGGGGCGCCGCCGACGACGACGACCTTCGTGCCCGCCGTGACGTAGAGCCCGGCCTCGACGACGGTGTCGTCGCCGATCGAGATGCCGATGCCGGAGTTCGCGCCGAGCAGCGCCCGCGCGCCGATCGACACGCGCTGCACGCCACCGCCCGAGAGCGTCCCCATGATCGAGGCGCCGCCGCCGATGTCCGAGCCGTCGCCGACGACGACGCCCTGCGAGATGCGGCCCTCGACCATCGAGCTGCCGAGCGTCCCCGCGTTGAAGTTGACGAACCCCTCGTGCATGACCGTCGTCCCGGGAGCGAGGTGCGCGCCCAACCGCACCCGCGACGTGTCCGCGATGCGCACCTTCGCCGGCGTGACGTAGTCGGTCAGTCGCGGGAACTTGTCGATCCCCGCGGCCTGGATCCCGTGGCGCCGCAGCGACGGACGCAGCCGGGTGAACGAGTCCGGCGCGACGGGCCCGGCGTTCGTCCACACGACGTTCGGCAGGTGCGCGAAGATCCCGTCGAGGTTCACGGTGTTCGGCTGGACGAGCAGGTGCGAGAGCAGGTGCAGCCGCAGGTACGCGTCGGAGGTCGAGGCCGGCGCGCTCTGCAGGTCGATCTGCAGCGTCACCACGTCGATCCGCACCTCGCGCCGCGCGTCCTCGCCGGCGAGGGACTCGAACTCCGCCGGCACGATCCACGGGTCGCGGCCCGCGGGGATCGTGCCCAGCCGCGGCTCGGGGAACCAGGTGTCGAGGACGGTCCCGTCCGAGGCGATCGTCGCCAGTCCGTAGCCCCAGGCGGAGGCGGGCGCGGGCACAGCGGAGTCAGCGGTGTTCTGGGGGCTCATGTCGCCCAGGGTAGCGCGCACGATCCGGCCGGTACCCTGGGGCGCATGGCCGTACCGACCTCCGCCCCGGCGCCCGTCGCGCCCCTCGATCTGCGCTCGGATCCGATCGCGCTGACCCGCGTGCTCTGCGACGTCCCCTCCGTCTCCGGCGACGAGCTGGCGCTGGCCGACGCGGTCCAGCTCGCCCTCGAGCAGTGCCCGCACCTCGAGGTGATCCGCGACGGCCACACCGTGGTCGCCCGGACGAACCTCGGGCGCGAGCAGCGCGTCGTCATCGCCGGCCACCTCGACACCGTCCCGATCAATGACAACCTCCCGGTGCGCGCCGAGACGATCGACGGCGTCGAGCACCTCGTCGGCCGCGGCACCACCGATATGAAGGCCGGCATCGCCGTCCAGCTGGTCCTCGCCGCGGAGCTGACCGATCCGGTCGTCGACGTGACCTGGATCTGGTACGACAACGAGGAGGTGGCCTCCGACCTCAACGGCCTCGGCCGCCTCTCCCGCCACCGCCCGGACGTCTTCGCCGCCGACTTCGCCGTCCTCGGTGAGCCGACGCGGGGCGAGGTCGAGGGCGGCTGCAACGGCACCCTCCGCGTCGACGTGACGACGCACGGCCGCCGCGCGCACTCCGCCCGCAGCTGGGTCGGCGAGAACGCGATCCACGCCGCCGCCCCGATCCTCGACCGCCTCGCCGCCTACGAGCCGCGCGAGGTCGAGGTCGAGGGCCTCGTCTACCGCGAGGGCGTCAACGCGGTCCGCATCAGCGGGGGAGTGGCGGGCAACGTGATCCCCGACCTCTGCACGGTGCACGTCAACTACCGCTTCGCGCCGAGCCGCAGCGGCGAGGAGGCGGTCGCGCACCTCCGCGAGCTGTTCGAGGGCTTCGAGGTCGAGGTCGTCGATCTGGCGGAGGGCGCGCGCCCCGGGCTCGACGCCCCGCTGGCCCAGGCCTTCATCGCCGCGGTCGGCGCCGAGGCGAAGCCCAAGTACGGCTGGACCGACGTCGCCCGCTTCTCGGCGATGGGCATCCCCGCCGTCAACTACGGCCCCGGCGACCCGCTCAAGGCGCACGCCGACGACGAGCACGTCGCCGTGCACGAGATCACCGCCTGCACCGAGGGCCTCCGCCGCTGGCTGAGCGGCTCCGCGTGAGCGCCGTCCTCACCGGGCTCCCGGTCCGCCGCCGCGCGCAGCTGCGCCTCGTCCCCTGGTGGGCGCGCGTCCTCGCGGTCTTCGTCCTCACCCGCATCGTGACGACCGTGATCATGCTGCAGTTCGCCGCGAACCAGCAGGCGAACTCGTGGACCGGTCCGTCGCCGGCCTACGTCGACTTCGCGACGATGTGGGACGGCCGCTGGTACGAGATCATCGCGACCGCCGGCTATCCGACCGAGCTGCCCGTGACCGAGGCGGGGGAGATCGGCGAGAACGCCTGGGCGTTCATGCCGCTCTACCCGGTCGTCGTGCGCCTGCTGATGGTGCTGACCGGGCTCGGCTGGGCCACCGCGGGCGTCGCCGTCTCGGTGATCTGCGCGGCCGTCGCCTGCCTGGTGCTCTACCGGCTGATGCGGCACTCGCTGAGCGAGTCGCAGTCCCTCGTCGCCGTGCTGTTCTTCTGCGTCGCACCGACCTCGCCGATGCTGCAGATCGCCTACGCCGAGTCGATGGCGATGATGCTGACCGCGATCGTGCTGCTGCTGCTCGTCCGGCGCCGGTACGCCTGGGTCTTCCCGACCGTGCTCGCGCTCGGGCTGACCCGCCCGAGCGGGCTGGCCTTCGCCGCGGCGATGGGCCTCTACGTCGTCTACCGGTTCGTCCGGCGGGCGAAGGAGCCGTTCCCGCGGTCCGACGCCGTGCCCGCGGTCGCGCTGACGGTCTGGGGCCTCGTGGTCGGCTTCCTGTGGCCGGCCGTCGCCTGGGCGGTCACCGGCTCGCCGACGGCCTACACCGACACCGAGCTGGCCTGGCGAGCCTCCTACATCGGCTACCAGGAGCTGTTCCCCTTCACCTCCTGGTTCCAGGGCGGCGCGTGGTGGGGCAGCTGGTGGTTCGGCGCGCCGATGCTCGGCATCGCGCTGGTCGTCGTCCTCGTGCTGCTGTTCGTCGGCGTCCTGGCCTCGCCCTGGACGCGGCGGCTGGACCTCTTCAGCCGCGCGTGGGTCGCGGGCTACGGCGTCTACCTCTTCGCCTTCTTCTTCCCGCAGTCGAGCACGTTCCGCCTGCTGGGCCCGATGTTCCCGCTGGTCGGAGCGCTCGCGGTGCCGCGCTCGCCCCTGTTCCGGAGCGCGCTGGTGCTCGTCTCGATCGCCGGCCAGATCGGCTGGATCACCATCGGCTGGGCCGTCGACGGCTACGACTGGACGCCGCCGTGATGAGGGTCCTCCGGGGGAGCGCGCGCCGGCGGAGCGTCTGAGCGGCAGTCCCGAGAACGCGTGTTTCGCGCCAGCTCGTCCTGCGCGGCGTCGTTATGCTAGCCGGAATGTCTCCCCTCACTCCCGCCGGTGAGTCGCGACCTCGGCTGCCGCACCCTGCGCGGTCGCCGATCCCGACCGCGTGCCGCGCGACCTCCTCGTCCTCCGTCCGTCGCCCCGCTTCTCCGCCTGCTCGCGCGGTCGCCGGAGAGACGACGTGACCGCCACGGCCGCGCAGGCGGCCTCGCCCGCCCCCTCCGCGGAGATCGAGCGCCGACGGCGCTCCTTCCTCCCGTGGTGGGTCCAGGTGCTGCTCGTCTTCGCTGTGACCAGGGTGATCACGACGGCCATCATGCTCCGCCTCGCGATGAGTCAGGGCGGCGTCCCCTGGACCGGTCTGCGGGACACCTACGTCCGCTTCGCGACGATGTGGGACGGCGGCTGGTACGAGAAGATCGGAACCGTCGGCTATCCGCTCGTCCTGCCGCTGTCGCCCTCCGGCGACGTCGAGCAGAACACCTGGGCGTTCATGCCCGTCTTCCCGTTCACCGTCCGTGCCGTGATGACGGTCACCGGCCTCGACTGGTCGACCGCGGCGGTGGCGGTGGCGGTGGTCTGCGGCGCCGGCGCCTGCCTCGTCCTGTACCGTCTGCTGCGCGTCTCGCTCAGCGAGGGGCAGGCGCTGATGGGCATCGTCTTCTTCTGCGTCGCTCCGACCTCTCCGATGCTGCAGATCGGCTACGCCGAATCGGCGTCGATCCTGCTGACGGCGACGATGCTGCTGCTGCTGATCAAGCGGAAGTGGCTGTGGGTGTTCCCGCTGGTGCTGGTGCTCGGCCTCCTGCGTCCGAGCGGCCTGGCCTTCGCGGCGATGATGGGGATCTACTTCCTCTACCGGGTCTGGCGCCACGCCCGCGGCACCGAGCAGTTCCCGCGCTCCGAGTGGATCCCGACCGTCGCCCTGACCGTCTGGGGTCTCGTGGTGGGCTTCGCCTGGCTGCTCATCGCGTGGGGCGTCACCGGCTCCTTCACGGCGTACACCGACACCGAGCTCGCCTGGCGCGCCGTCTTCATCGGCGACACCGAGCTCGTGCCGTTCACCTCCTGGTTCGCCGGCGGCGAGTGGTGGGGGCGGCTGTGGTTCGACTCGCCCCTGGTCGGCATGGGCATCGTCGTCGTGCTGGTGCTGCTCTTCCTCAACATCCTGTTCTCCCGCTGGGCGCGGAAGCTCGACATCTTCAGCCGGATGTGGGTCGGCGGCTACGCGGTCTACCTCTTCGCGTTCTTCTATCCGCAGTCGAGCACGTTCCGGCTCCTGCTGCCGATGTTCCCGCTCGTCGGCGCGCTGGCGGTACCGCGCTCGCCGCTGTTCCGGACCTTCGTCGTCGCGGTCTCACTGGTCGGCCAGGTCGTGTGGCTGATCCTGTGCTGGGTGTTCACGCCCGGCGACTGGACTCCGCCGTGATCCCGCGAGAGGGGGACGATTTCGTCCCTGGCGCGGATGCACGATAATAGACGGATACGTCACGAAAGGGGAACTCTATGGCGGCCATGAAGCCGAGGACCGGAGACGGACCGATGGAGGCTGTTAAGGAGGGGCGACTCATCGTCGTGCGCGTTCCGCTCGAAGGCGGCGGACGCCTCGTCGTCTCAGTCAACGATGCAGAGGCGAAGGAACTCCACGACGCTCTCGCGTCGGTGGTGACTCCAGCCTGACCCACCAGCACCGTCGAGAACGCCCGCCGCATCCGATGCGACGGGCGTTCCCTCGTTCCCGGGGTCGGGCCGTGCTACGCGCGGCGCTTGTTCGCCTGGAGCAACCCGTCGCCGATCGGCGACAGCACGCTGACCACGGCGGGAGAGCCGCAGACCTCGGCGACCAGCGTGCGGAAGGCGGAGGCGATCTCGTCGCGCTGCGCGGGGTTGGAGACGCGGCCGCGCCAGAGAGCGTGCGGCACGAGCACCGTGCCGCCGACGCGGACCAGGCGCAGCGCGTGCTCGACGTTCTCGATGACCTGCAGCGGGTCGCCGTCGACGAAGACGATGTCGTAGGAGTTCTCGTTCATCCGCGGGAGCACCTCGAGAGCGCGGCCCGGGATGAGGCGCAGGCGGTTCGGCGAGATGCCGGCCTCGTGGAACTGGGCGCGGGCGTGCTGCTGGTGCACCGCCTCCGAGTCGATCGAGGTGAGCATGGCCTCGGGGGCGCCGTCGAGCAGCCAGAGTCCGCTCACGCCGGTGCCGGTGCCGATCTCGATGATCGACGTCGCCCGGGCGGCCGCCGCGACGAGGGCGGACTGCGCGCCGATCGAGGGCGCGATCGCATCGATGCCCAGCTCGACGGCGAGCCGCCGGGCGGAGGCGATCGCCTCGGGCTCGACGACGGCGTCCTCGGCGTACTTCCAGTTGGCATCCTTGTCGGACACGGGTGGGCTCCTCTGGTGGTGGTCGCGGCGGGCGGATCGCGCCTGCGCATCGCCAGGGTACGGGGGTCCGTGCGGTCGTCGGCGCAGGCGCGGCGGACTAGGGTGGTCCCGTGTTCGGTTTGACGTTCGACAAGCTCCTCATCATCGGAGTCATCGCCGTCTTCGTGCTGGGCCCTGACCGCCTCCCCTACTACGCCTCGCAGCTCGCTGCGCTGGTGCGGAAGGTCCGCGGATTCGCCACGCAGGCGCGCGAGCGCGTGAAGGACGAGATGGGCGACGAGTTCGACGAGGTCGACTGGCGCAAGCTCGATCCGCGGCAGTACGATCCGCGGCGCATCATCCGCGACGCCCTGCTCGAGGACGAGCCGGCCCCCACGGTCAAGCCGCCCTCGGCGGTCTCCGCGCCCGTCACCGCGGGCGGCGGCGCCTCCACGGCGGACAGCTACTACACGACGATGAAGCGCTCGGCCGGAGCCGGCGAGCTCTCGACGGTGGCACCCCCGCCCATCGACCTCGAAGCCACCTGACGCGACCACGGGCCGAGCAGCCCGACGAGCGGTCCTCATGCTGGTCGAGTAGCCCGCGGCAGCGGGCGTATCGAGACCCACCCTCCGTCAGCCGCACGCGCCGACGACGGTGGGTCTCGATACGCCCCTCCGGGGCTACTCGACCAGCATGGATGGGGCGATCATGCTGCACGCGCTGAGGCTTTCCCTGCATGCTGGTCGAGTAGCCCGCGGAGCGGGCGTATCGAGACCCACCCGAACCAGCGCCTGCGGCGAAGGCCTCAGCTGACCGACATCGGGAGGCGGCGCCCCGTCAGCCCGCGCGGACGCGAGGCGAGGGTCCGGGCCAACTCCGTGATCGCGACGGCGGCCGGGTCCTCCGGATCGCCGATGACGACCGGAAGCCCGTCGTCTCCGCCTGCCCGCAGCGCCACGCTGATCGGCAGCGAGGCGAGCAGCGGCACGTCCTCGCCGCTCGCACTGAGCCTGCGGGCCACCTCCGCCCCGCCGCCGCTGCCGAAGAGCTCGAGCACCGACCCGTCGGGCTGCGGCAGCCCGGACATGTTCTCGACCACGCCGACGATGCGCTGCCCCGACTGCCGGGCGAGCGCACCGCTGCGCTCCGCCACGTCGGCGGCGGCCGGCTGCGGAGTCGTCACGATCAGCACCTCCGCGTGCGGCAGGAGCTGCCCGATCGAGATGGCGACGTCGCCCGTGCCCGGCGGCAGGTCGAGCAGCAGCACGTCCAGGTCGCCGAAGTACACGTCGGTGAGGAACTGCGAGATGGTGCGGTGCAGCATCGGTCCGCGCCAGGAGACGGCCGCGCCGCGGGTGTCGCCCTCGAGGAACATCCCGATCGAGATCACCTTCACGCCGTGCGCGACCGGGGGGAGCATCAGCTCGCCGACCCGCGTCGGCCCGGCGACGCGGCCGTCGTGCATCAGCCCGAGCAGCCCCGGGATGGAGAAGCCGTGCACGTCGGCGTCGACCAGCCCGACCGCGAGCCCGCGTCGCGCCAGGGCCACCGCGAGATTCGCGGTGACGGTCGACTTGCCGACCCCGCCCTTGCCGCTGGTCACCGCATAGACCCGCGTCAGCGAGTCCGGGCCGAACGGCATCTCGCGCCGCCCGCCGCGCAGCCGCTCGGTCAGAGCCGTGCGCTGCGCCGGCGTCATCACGCCGACCTCGACCCGCACCGCGGCGGAGCCCGCCGCCGACTCCGCCGCCGCGCGGACATCGCGCTCGATCGCGGACGCGGCCGGGCAGCCGACGATCGTCAGCCGGATGGCCACGGTCACCGCGCCGTCCTCGCCCATCGATACCGAGTCGACCATGTCGAGCTCGGTGATGGGCTTCCGGATCTCCGGATCGATGACCCGGGCGAGTGCCGTGAGCACCGCGCTCTCGAGAGCGGCGGGATCCGCCGGACCCGTCACGGCGGCGTCAGGCATCGCGCCGCTCGCTCGCGGTCGACTCCGCCCGGTCCTTCTCGAGCTCCTCGACGAGGCTGCGCAGCTCGGAGCGGATGAAGTCCTTGCTCGCCATGTCGCGGATGGCCAGGCGGAGCGCGACGACCTCGCGGGCCAGGTACTCCGTGTCGGCGAGGTTGCGCTCGGCGCGCTGGCGGTCCTGCTCGATCTGCACGCGGTCGCGGTCGTCCTGGCGGTTCTGCGCGAGCAGCAGCAGGGGCGCCGCGTAGGAGGCCTGCAGCGACAGGATCAGCGTGAGCACCGTGAAGCCGAGGGCCTGGGAGTCGAAGCGCGACTCCTCCGGACCGTAGGTGTTGAACAGCAGCCAGAACACGCAGAAGATCGTCATGCCGACGAGGAACCACGGCGTGCCCATGCCGCGGGCGAACGACTCGGTCAGGCGGCCGAAGCGGTCGCTGCTCTGCCGGTTGCGCCGGGGGAGCACCCGCGTGCGCAGGCCCTTCGGGGCGTCGAGCCGTCGATCCTGCTTGGTGTCCCTAGCCACGCGCACCCCTCCGTCCTCGTCGTCCTGCCTTGAACCTGCCCGCCGCCGCCACCGGTGCCGGGATCGGTATGCCCTGGGTAGTCGTGCTCACCGGCACGCGCGGTTCGTCGTCGCCGTCGTGGCTGCGCCAGTCGTCGGGGAGGAGGTAGTCGAGCACGTCGTCGATCGTGACGACGCCGACCAGGCGGTGCGACTCGTCCACGACCGGCACCGAGACGAGGTTGTAGCTCGCGAGGATGCGAGCGACCTCGGCTGCGGAGGTATCGGGCGTGATCGGGTCCAGGCTCTGGTCGAGCAGGGTGCCGAGGCGCTCGTGCGGCGGGTAGCGGAGCATCCGCTGGAAGTGCACCATGCCGAGGAAGCGGCCGGTCGGCGGCTCGTAGGGCGGCAGGGTCACGCAGACCGCGGCGCCGAGCGCCGGAGCCAGCTCGTGGCGGCGGATCATCGCGAGGCCCTCGGCCACGGTCGCCTCGGAGGAGACGATGATCGGCTCGGTCGTCATCAGGCCACCGGCCGACTCCGGGGCGTAGGAGAGGAGCATGCGGACGTCGTCCGCCTCCTCCGGCTCCATCAGGCCGAGGAGCGCCTCGCCGCGCTCGTCCGAGAGCTGCGCGATCAGGTCGGCGGCGTCGTCGGGCTGCATCTGATCGAGGACGTCGGCAGCGCGGTCGTCGTCGAGCCGGCCGAGGATCTCGACCTGCTCGCTCTCGGGCATCTCCTCGAGGACGTCGGCGAGCCGGTCGTCGGAGAGCTCGCCCGCGACCTCGAGCATCCGCTGCTGCGGCAGGTCGAGGAGCGTGCTGGCCAGGTCGGCGGGCTTGAGCTCGGCGAGGCTCGCCACGTACTGCTCGGCCGACTGCGCCTCGGTGGACACGCTCTCGCGGACCTCGCGCCAGCCGGCGAAGGTGGTGGCGCCCTTGGCGAAGGGGGAGGGGCTGGTCTTGGGGCGGCGGACGAAGAGCTGTGCGAGCTCCCACTCGCCCGGACCGACCTCCTCGATCGCGACGTCCTCGACGATCGCGTCGCCCGAGCCGTCGACGAAGGTCATCCTCCGGCCGAGCAGCTCGGCGATCACGCGGACCTCGCCGCCGCGCTGCTCGAAGCGGCGCACGTTGATCAGACCGGTGGTGATGATCTGCCCGCTGCCGATGCTGGTCACCCGTCCGATCGAGACGAAGACCCGGCGGCGGCCGGGGATCTCGACGACCAGGCCGACCACGCGCGGCGCGTCGTTCTGTCGGGGGACGAGCAGGACATCGCGGACCTTGCCGACGCGATCGCCCGCCGGGTCGAAGACGCTGCAACCGGCCAAGCGCGCTACGAAGACTCTGGCGGAACTCACGGCTACCAACCTAGACCCGGGCGCCCCTGCGGAAGCCGAGCGCGGGGTCCCGGCGCTCCCACCGTGCGCTCGGGAAGCTCTCGATCCGTGTCCAGAATGCTCCAAGTCCTCTGTGACAGTCTGAGCAGGTGACTCAGCAGATGCCCATGAACAACCGTCGGGGCGCCGCCTCCCCGACGATCCCGCGCGGCGAGATCCTCGCCACCTTCGACACCTACGAGAAGGCGCAGCAGGCCGTCGACGTCCTCGCCCGGGCCGACTTCCCGGTCAAGCAGCTGGCCATCCTCGGCAACGATCTCAAGAGCGTCGAGCGCGTCACCGGCAAGCTCACCTGGGGCCGCGTCGCCCTGGCCGGCGCCGCCTCGGGTGCCTGGCTCGGTGTCTTCCTCGGCCTGCTGCTGATCATCTTCTCGCCGGCCACCGAGTTCTCCTTCCTCATCGCGGCCGTGCTGCTCGGTGCCGGCTTCGGCATGCTCTTCGGCCTCGCCTCCTACGCGGTCAACCGCCGCCGCCGCGACTTCACCTCGACGATGCAGGTCATCGCCACCAGCTACTCGGTGATCGTCGACCCCGAGGTGGTGAACCGCGCGCGCAACCTGCTCGACGGCACCCCCGCCGAGTCGGCGGCGCCGGTCTGGTCGCCGCCGCCCGCGGACGCGGAGCCGGTGCCGATCCGTCCGGAGGACGAGCGGCGCTGACCCACCTCGATGGCCCCCGGAGCGATCCGGGGGCCTTCGTCGCGTCCGGGCCGTCGCGATCGGACGGCCCTTCCGCCGGGCTGTCGCCTCAGCGGGCGGCGGAGCCCACCGGAGGCAGGACGATGTCGACCGCGAGGCCGTGCGGCTCCCGGTTGGAGAGCGCCACGGTCCCGCCGCCGGAGAGCACCGTGGTGTGCACGAGGGCGAGACCCAGGCCGCTGCCGCCCGAGGCGATCGTGCGCGAGTCGTCGGGACGGGAGAAGCGATCGAAGGCGACCGGGATGAACTCCGCCGGCATGCCCGGTCCGTCGTCGGAGACCGTCAGCAGCAGCCGGCCGTCCTTCTGCGCGAGCGCCGCGACGATCGTCCCGCCGTGGCCGATCGCCTGGATCGCGTTGCGGACGAGGTTGTCGATCACCCGGCCGAAGTCCTGGGTGGCGACGGCGTAGAGCCGGGCGGGCTCGCGCTCGTCGATCTCGTAGTCGATCTCGACGTCCGACTCGGCGGCGAGCAGCCGGGTGCGGTCGACCGCGCCGACCAGCTCGTCGACCAGCTCGGCGAAGGGCGAGGCGGGCCGGGCCGAGCGGCTCTCGATCCGGGAGATGTCCAGCAGTGCGGACGCGAGGCGGACCAGGCGGTCGACGCTCTTCTGCGCGTCGAGGATCACGCGGTCGACCGCGACCGGGTCCTCGACGCGGTGGTGCGCGATCTCGAGCTGAGCGGAGAGGGCGGCGAGCGGCGTCCGCAGCTCGTGGCTGGCGTCCGAGACCATCTGCTTCTCCCGCGCCAGGGAGGCCGTCTGCTTGGCGAGGAACGCATTGAGAGTCTCGGCGAGCTCGTCGATCTCGTCCCGGGTGCCGACGACCGGCAGCTGATCGCCGGGAGTGGGGTCGGCGGCGATCTGGTCGGCGCGCGCGCGCATCCGGCGCACCGGGGCCAGTGCCGCTCCGGTGAGGATCCAGGAGGCGAGCCCGAAGGTGACCACGAGGAAGATCGCGGCATAGACCAGCACGTGCGCGAAGTCGTCGAGCACCAGCTGCGACGCGGCCTGGTCGCGGGCGGTGGCGACGCTCCAGGTGCCGTCCTCGCCGTCCACCGCGGTGATGCGCACCAGGTAGCGCGTGGTGGCGGTGGCGACCTCGGTGTAGCGCGGCACTGCGTCGGCCGCGCGGTCGCGCAGCTCCGCCTGCACCGAGCGGCGCACCTCGGTCGGCATGGTGGTCGCGTCGACCGCGCCGTCCGGGGTGATCGCGAGATAGAGCTGACCCGTGGAGGAGTCCCGGACCCGGGGGACGTCGCCCGCCGCGATGTCCCGCCGGATCTCGTCCTCGATCGAGACGAGGATCGTCCGCTCGCTGCGCTCGACGATCCCGGTGACGACCTGGTAGAAGAGCATCGCCGCGAGGGCGAAGAGCACGGTCGCGACGGCGACGGAGCCGACCGTGATCCTGGCGCGGATCGACAGGGCTCCCGAGCGCCGCCTCGCGGCACGCGCCGCGGCGAGCGGGCTCGGGGCGGCCATGCGGCTACTCGACCGGGCGGAGGAAGTAGCCCTTGCCGCGCACCGTGACGATGCTGACCCCGGTGTCCTCGGCGGGCAGCTTCTTGCGGAGGTAGCTGACGTACTGGTCGACGATGTTGTTGTCGACGATCTCGCCGCCGCCCCAGATCTCGGAGAGGATGCGCTGGCGGGTGACGACTGATCCGACCGGCGAGATCAGCAGCTTCAGCAGCTCGAGCTCCTTCGGACTGACGTGGATGCGCGTGTTGTCGGCGGTGCGGCGGATGCTCGAGCCGTCCACGGTGATGCGGCCGACCTCGATCGAGGTGGACATCAGCGAGGGGCTCCGCCGCAGCAGAGCCCGCAGCCGCGCGTTCAGCTCGGTGAACGCGAACGGCTTCGTCAGGTAGTCGTCGGCGCCGGCGTCCAGGCCGAACACGCGGTCCTCGACGGAGTCGCGGGCGGTGAGCAGCAGGATCGGCGTGGAGCGGCCCAGCTCGCGGATGCGCCTGCAGATCTCGAAGCCCGACATCGCGGGGAGCATCACATCGACGATGGCGGCCGAGAACTCGGCGTTGCTGAACGCGACGAGCGCGTCGATGCCGTTCGTCGTCAGCTCCGCTTCGTAGCCGGCGTCTTCTAGGCCGCCCACGAGTGCTTCGCCCATGGCTGGATCGTCTTCGACGACAAGGATCTTCACGCGCTCACCCTACGACGCCGCTCTCAGGAACGCGGTGTGCGCCGAGCGCGTTTCGGCGGCGCGGGTGGAGGAGCGCGCACCGCAGCCGAGGTGCGTCGACGCTCGCTCGGGACGGCGCGCCACTGCTGTCGCGAACGGACGAGGCGGTGAGGCCCCGACTTTCCAGGTCTTGCACGGAATTCCACTCTGTCCGTACCCCTACGGGGGGCGTAGGATGCGTCAAAACGCGACGACCCGAAAGTCGCGTAGATACGGAGCTAACGATGCTCATGAAAATTTCTCGACCGCCCTCGATCGTCGCCAGAATTCTCGGCGCGCTCGATCGACACCCTGTCGAGTCGAGCGTCAATGCGTCGGCGCCTGAGCGTTCGCAGCGTCGAAACCTCCCGGCGATGTTCGTATTTTCGCGCAGGAGCTCCACCTCTCTGCAGTGCATCGCCTGCGGCGCCCGACCGGCGCGGCGAGATGGTTTCTGTGACGACAACTGCGCCGCGACCAACTACCTGTACACCTGATTGCGTCGAACATCGTCTCGATTTACTCGGCCGCAGGTCGAAGCGGCGGTCAGCGGACGATCGTGGCCCAGCGAGGGTTCTCGGAGTGATTAGACGATTGTTGCCCTGCATAGTTTAAGGAAGTCGCCTCGAATCCTCCGCTCGCCGCTACTCGGATCGTGCACTGATTCTCGAGGGTGTACCTGTACAGGAGTCGCGCGGATCAAATTACACCTAATCGGATTTGACGGTCCTTGAAGAGTGCCGCCCCGGTGGGAGCCGAAGGCCTTCGGGAGACATGCACGTTGCATCGAATCGCTTTGATTAAGTTGTGATTATCACGGTAGGGCTGCCTTCGTAAGGCAATATCAGTAGTGGTCATGTCGGGTGAAATTGCCCGTTCCGTCGGTCAGCAGTCGACAGATGAGGCTCGCTCCACCGCGAGCTACCGTGAGTCATGATCTCTGCACCTCGCTCGGTTTCGATCGATGTTGTCCGCATCCTGGGCATCGTCGCAGTAGTCGCTTGCCACGTCTGGACTGCCCCCGACTGGTCACGAAGAGCGCTTTTCACATGGAATGTGCCCTTGTTCTTCTTCCTTAGTGGCTACCTCTGGACACGCTGGCGACCGCTCCGGGTTGAAGCGCACAAGCGCCTTCTGACGCTCGCCGTTCCCTACCTCGCCTGGCTCGCGATCCTCCTGCCCGTCTGGCTCGTGCAGCAGATCGTCATCGGTGACCTCGAGCTCGAAGACATCTGGCGGCCCATCGCAGGCGGGAACTTCGTCGGCCGTCCGTTCTCCATCCTCTGGTTCGTCTCGGCGCTGCTCTTCGTCGCGCTCTTCTATCGGGTGCTGCAGGGGCTGCCTCTCAAGGCTCACTGGGTGATCGCCGTGACGTTGCTTCTCGCCGCGGGCGTCGCGCCGAAAGCTTTCTCCCTCCTGCCGTTGGGCATCGGCACTGGACTCGCAGGGCTCGTCTTCGTCGTTGCGGGCACCACTTTCGCGCACTACCGTCAGTCGATCCGCGCCGAGTTCGTCATCGCAGTGAGTGCACTCTCCGGCGCGGTAGCGCTCATCTCGACTGGCGTCTCCGCACCACTCGACCTCAAGCGCGCTGACGTCGGAACGCCACTTCTCAGTGCTGCAGTCGCTATTGCGATCAGCGCGGCGCTCATCGTGCTTGCCGAGCGAATCGTCCGACTATTCGGCGATCTAAGCGGTCGGGTGATCGTGTTTCTTTCGAGCGGCGGGCTCTTCGTGGTCTTCGCGCACCCCGTCGTCCTCTGGGCTCTGAGTACCCCGCCGAACGGAACTGCTTTCGACTTCCTGTTAGCCCTCGTCATTCCGTGGGTGGTCGGGAGCGGAATTCGATTCACTCGCCTCTCGCCACTATTGATCGGCGCGCCGCAGGCGCAACGCCAAAAAATGATTGCCGATTGACTCGCTGCCGCTATTGGTTCGCGACCGTGAAAACTGTTGCCATTATTTATGTGACGCGTATGTATTCGATCCTCGTTCGCCGCCATATCGAGGCCGTCACCTGCGGCGCGAAGTTCTTCGCTAGCAGCGAGATTCGATTTGAGCCCCTGTAGGCGTCGCGCAGATTGGCGGACGCGCCGTCCCGCGCCAGTTCCGCCGTCGGCAGCGCCCTGAGGACGAGGGCCGCCGCCGATGCGGCAGCCTGCTGGCGTCCCCCGCTGCGATCGCTGCGAGCTCCGCCGCGTCCGGGTGACGGGACGGGGCGGGCGCGATGACCTACCGAGCCCTCGATTCCGTCCGGGCCTGCGCCGCGCTGCTCGTCCTCGTCGCCCACGTACGGCAGGCCTTCCTGATCCCGGCCGGTGAGACGCGACTCGGCCCCGTCGACAGCGCGCTCTACGCGTTGACATCCCTCGGTCACGGCGCCGTCATCGTCTTCTTCGTCCTGAGCGGCTTCTTCGTCGGCGGCTCCGTCCTCAGCGCTCTGTCCCGCGACGCCTTCAGCTGGACCAGGTACCTCGCGTCCCGACTGACCCGGCTCTGGCTCGTCCTGATCCCGGCCCTCGTGCTCACCGCCGTCCTCGACGCCGTCGGCGTCGCCTTCCTCGCGGACCGGCCGCAGTACGCGCCGGGCGGTTCCGCCCAGGTCGACGGCGGCGTCCTCGGGGCACTGGGCAACGTCGTCTTCCTCCAGCCGCACCTGGTCCGGCCCTTCGGCACCGACCAGCCGCTCTGGTCGATCGGCTACGAGGCCGGGTACTACCTCCTGTTCCCGCTGCTCCTCGTCGGGCTCACGCGCGGCTCCTGGCGGCGGAGAGTGCTGTGCGCCGCGGCCGCCGTCGTGATCGTCTGCGTTCTCGGGCCGGCGGGCACGGGCCTCTTCCTGGCGTGGCTCGTCGGCGCGGCGGTCGCCTGGAGGGGAGCGGCGGCCACGCGGTTCCTCTCCCGACTCGGGCCGAAGGGCACCGCCGCCTCGGTCGTCGCGGCACTCCTGCTCGTGATCTCGGCGATGTCGGTCGACCGGCTCGCGAAAGCCGGCCCGGACGATCTCGGCTGGACGACGTGGGCGACGACGATCGCGGCGGCGGCCCTCGTCGTCGTGTCGTGCCACTCCGAGGGGACCCGCGGCAAGGGTCTCGACCGCGTGCTGCGCGGCGGCACCTGGGTCTCGGGCTTCTCGTTCTCGCTCTACGCGACGCACGTGCCCGTGCTGATGCTGCTCCACGCGCTGCTGTTCCCGCCGGCGTCGGCCTGGTGGCAGCCGTCGGTGGCGAGCTGGGCGGGGATCCTTGCCCTCGCGCTCCTCGCCTGCGCCGTGGGCTGGGCCTTCGGCGCGCTCACGGAACGGAGGACCGAGGCCGTGCGATCCCGGGTGCTCGGCGTCGTCGAGCGTCTCCGGCGACCGCGGCGCGCGGCCACTGGCGGCGGCTGATGAACCCAGGTCCCTGACCTGGTCGAGGCGGCCGTTTGAGAAAGCGGGCGGGAACGAAGAAGGCCCGGTTCGCGCTGCTTTCCGCGCGATTCCGGGCCTTCGAGAGTGGTGCCCCCAGTAGGATTCGAACCTACGCCCCTGCCTCCGGAGGGCAGTGCTCTATCCCCTGAGCTATGGGGGCCAGGAGTGCCTGTCAACATTAGCACCCGGGGTGGGTGCCGCCGGACGCCGTGGCGGGCCGTGCGGTCGTGCCACGATGGAGGCATGCTGCGCACCGTCTCCGCCTCGCTGGGCCTGCGACTGAACGGGCCGACCGACCTGATCTTCCTGATGGCGGCGACGCCGACCGGAGACGGGTTCGAGGACTCGTTCACCGTCACTCTGGACGGCGAGCCCGTCCCGGTGCGGGAGTTCCCGGCACGGCACGGCGCGCGGGTGCACCGTGTCGCGGCGAACGCCGGGGCGATGCAGGTGGAGTACCGAGGCCGCGTCTCCGGGCGCGGTGTGCCGGACGAGCCGAGCGAGCTCGAGCTGGTCGAGTACCTGCGCCCGAGCCGCTACGCCGAGACGGACGCACTCGGCGGCATCGCCCGGCGCGAGTTCGGTCGGGCCCGAGGCTTTGAGGCGCTCGCCGCGGTCGAGGAGTGGGTGCACAGCCACCTCTCCTACGTCTACGGCTCGACGGTCGCGACCGGGGGAGCCGCGCAGGTGATCGAGAGCGGGCAGGGCGTCTGCCGCGATTTCGCGCACACCGTCGTGGGGCTGCTGCGCGCGCTCGACATCCCGGCGCGGGTGACCGCCGTCTACGCTCCCGGCCTCGAGCCGCGAGACTTCCACGCGGTGTCGGAGGCCTGGGTCGACGGGGCCTGGCACGTGGTCGACGCGACCCGGCTCGCTCCGCGGCCGTCGATGCTCCGGATCTCCTCCGGCCGCGACACTGCCGACACGGCCTTCCTCAGCAGCTACCTCACCGACCTGCGGCTCGAGACGATGAACGTCGAGGCGACCTGCGACGAGGTCGTCGAGGACGACCACGTCTCGCCGGTGCGCCTGGGCTGAGCCCACCCCTCCGACCGGGTGGTCAGCCGGCGAGGGCGGCGAGCGCCGCGCGCACGAGCGGCTCCGGGTCGCCCGGCTCGACGAACGAGGCGCTCGACGCCTCGAGCCAGTGGTCGCCGATGAAGGCGTCCGCGATGCCCCGGCTGTCGGCGACCTCGTAGTAGCCCTCGATCTCCGGGGGCCGACCGTAGGTGGGGACGGCCTCGCTCGTGGTGAAGAACTCGTTCTTGAGGGCCTCGATGACGGCCGGGTCGAGCCGGGCGACCGCCAGCTGGAAGTCGGCGCCCTCGGAGTCGGCCCAGCCGCAGACCAGGCCGTCGTAGCCGGCGATCTCGGCGGAGACCGCGGTCGGCTCCACCGCGTCGCTGGGGGAGAAGCCCGCCCAGAGGCCCGTCAGGGCGGAGGCGGGCACCAGCTGCTCGCAGGTGACGGGAATCGGAGTGCCGGTGACCGCGTCGCTCGCGCTCGGCGCCGGATCCGCGGCCGGCGCGCAGCCGGCGAGGGCCGCGACGGCGACGATCAGGGCGAGGGCGGCGGGTCGGCGCATGCGCTGCACCCTAGCAATCGCGGCGGGCGGGGTGCCGGGGCGCGGGCGGCGGGGGCTCTGGGGAGGGTGGATCTCGATACGCCGGCTGCGCCGGCTACTCGATCAACAGAGAAGTGGTGGATCTCGATACGCCGGCTGCGCCGGCTACTCGATCAGCAGAAGGAGAGGGGCTGCTCGATCCGGAGGAAGAAGGCGCGTGGGGACCGGCCGGTAGAATCGTGCCCCGTGACTCCCGAACAGCTCGCCGCCTCCCTGCACGCCCTCGTCCTCGACGCCGTGCAGCGACGAGGGAGCGACGCCGAGGTCGCGCTCGGCGACGTCGTGCTCGAGCGGCCGAAGAACCGCGACCACGGCGACTGGGCCTCGAACATCGCGATGAAGATCGCGAAGAAGGCCGGGGCGAACCCGCGCGAGCTGGCGACCGAGCTCGCCGAGGGCCTCGGCGCGGTCGACGGCGTGGCCTCGGTCGAGGTCGCCGGACCCGGGTTCCTCAACGTCCGGCTCGACGCCGCCGCCGCGGGCGCGCTCGCCGGCGCGATCGTCGACGCGGGCGAGTCCTACGGCACCGGCTCCGCCTACTCCGGTCTGAAGATGAACCTCGAGTTCGTCTCCGCGAACCCCACCGGCCCGATCCACATCGGCGGGACCCGCTGGGCGGCCGTCGGCGACAGCCTCGCCCGGGTGCTGATCGCGCAGGGCGCCGAGGTGACCCGCGAGTACTACTTCAACGACCACGGCGCGCAGATCGACCGCTTCACCCGGAGCGTCCTGGCCGCCTACCGCGGCGAGCCGACGCCCGAGGACGGCTACGGCGGCGCGTACATCGCCGACATCGCCGATCGCGTCGTCGCCGCCTACCCGGGCGACCTCTCGGTCCTGCCCGAGGCGGAGCTGAACGAGACCTTCCGCTCCATCGGGGTGGACCTGATGTTCGGCGAGATCAAGCAGAGCCTGCACGAGTTCGGCGTCGACTTCGACGTCTACTTCCACGAGAACTCCCTGCACGAGTCGCGCGCCGTCGAGCGGGCGATCGAGCGCCTCCGCGAGCTCGGCCACATCTTCGAGGCCGACGGAGCGACCTGGCTGCGCACCACCGACTTCGGCGACGACCGCGACCGCGTCATCATCAAGAGCGACGGCGAGGCGGCCTACATCGCCGGCGACCTCGCCTACTACCTCGACAAGCGCGAGCGCGGCTTCGACCGGGCGATCATCATGCTCGGCGCCGACCACCACGGCTACATCGGCCGGATGATGGCGATGTGCGCGGCCTTCGGCGACACCCCGGGCGTCAACCTCGAGATCCTGATCGGCCAGCTCGTCAACCTGCTCCGCGACGGGCAGGCGGTCCGGATGTCCAAGCGCGCGGGCACCGTCGTGACGATGGAGGACCTGGTCGAGGCCGTGGGCGTCGACGCCGCGCGCTACTCGCTGGTGCGCTCCTCGGCCGACTCCTCGCTCGACATCGACCTCGACCTGCTCACCAAGCGCAGCAACGACAACCCCGTCTACTACGTGCAGTACGCGCACGCCCGCACGCGGCAGGTGGCGGCCAAGGCGGAGGCGTCGGGCGTGCCGCGCGAGCCGTTCGCCCCCGAGACGCTGGTGCACCCGAGCGAGTCGGCGCTGCTGGGCGGGCTGCAGGAGTTCCCGCGCATCGTGGCCCTCGCCGCCGAGCTGCGCGAGCCGCACCGCGTGGCCCGCTACCTCGAGGAGATCGCCGGTCTGTATCACCGCTGGTACGACAACTGCCGCGTGGTCCCGCAGGGCGACGACCCGATCGAGGCCGTGCACTCGACCCGCCTGCGCCTGAACGACGCGACCGCGCAGGTCCTGCGCAACGGGCTCTCGCTGCTCGGCGTGACCGCTCCGGACCGGATGTGACCGCCGCCGACGCCGGTGCGCCGCGCCGCGGCCGCCGGATCGCGATCGTCGCTGTGATCGTGATCGTGCTGCTGGCGGTGGCCGCCGTCGTCGGCGATGTGCTCGCCCGCCGCGCGGTCGCCGACACCGCGGCGTCGAGCATCCGGGAGGCGCTCTCGCTCCCCGCGGACCACCCCGTCGAGGTCGAGGTCGCCGGCTGGGCCGTGCTGCCGCAGCTGATCGCCGGCTCGCTCGACCGGCTCGACATCCGCAGCGAGGACGTCGCGTTCGGCGACCTCAACGGCGATGTCGACGCGACTCTCGAGGGCGTCCCCGCGAGCGGTGACGGTCCGCTCGAGGCGGGACGCGCGACCGTGGCCCTCGACCCCGACTCGGTGAGCACGCTCGTCGCCGCGCGGAGCCAGGTGCCGATCGACGGGGTGACGCTCGACCCGCCGCTGGTGCGGGTGAACACCTCGGTCGACGTGCTCGGGCTCACCCTCGCCGCGGGCATCGGCATCGAGCTCGGCGCGGCCGACGGCGCGATCGAGCTGACGCCGTCCGAGGTCACGGCGGGCGGCACCACGATCAGCGCCGCCGACGTCGAGGACCGCTTCGGCGCCGTGGCCGAGGGGCTGCTCGCCGCGCGCTCCGTCTGCATCGCCGACGCGGTGCCGCAGGGGCTCGCGCTCACCGACGTCGCCGTGACGGCCGACTCGCTGGACGCCTCCTTCGACCTCTCTCCGACGTTCCTCAGCGACCCGGCGCAGCAGGAGACCGGCGTCTGCTCCTGATCCGGGACGGACGCGCAGCGCCCGACCGGTAGGATCGGAGCCCTGTGCCCGCGTGTCCCGTGGGCCGAACGCCGGCAGTGCGCGCACCGAGAGCACTGCCACCGACAGCACTCTCAAGGATCTTGCTGGCTTCAGGGGTCAATCCGGACTCGCTCGCCACGCAGTGACGCTCCCACTCTCTCCTGTGAGGTCTCACCCGTGGCACACGCCGACGCACCCGTCCGCGCCCCCCGTCATCCCCTCGCTCCGGACTGGCTGCACCGCCCCGAGGATGCGAACGCGCTCGCCGACGGCGTCTGGTCCGGCGGCACGCTCCGCTCGGCGGACGGCGGTCTCGAGATCGCCGGCGTCGCGGCCACCGAGCTTGCCGCCCGCTTCGGCACCCCGCTCTACGTCGTCGACGAGGACGACGCCCGCCGCCGCGCGGTCGCGACGCGCGAGGCCTTCGAGCGCGAGCTCGGCCGGATCGGCACCGGCGTCACCGTCTACTACGCCGGCAAGGCGTTCCTCTCCACCGAGGTCGCGCGCTGGATGCGGGCCGAGGGCCTGAACATCGACACCTGCAGCGGGGGAGAGCTCGCCGTCGCGCTCGCCGCCGGCGTCGAGCCCGAGCACATGGGCCTGCACGGCAACAACAAGTCGCTCGCCGAGATCGACCGGGCGGTCGAGGCCGGCGTCGGCGCGATCGTCCTGGACAGCGTGCTCGAGATCGAGCGGGTCGCCGCGGCGGCCGAGCGCCACGGCCGCGTCCAGCCGGTGCGGCTGCGGGTGAACAGCGGCGTGCACGCGCACACCCACAGCTTCCTGGCCACCGCGCACGAGGACCAGAAGTTCGGCATCACCCTCGAGGACTGCCCGGACGCCGTCGCGCGGATCCGCTCGCACGGGAGCCTGCGCTTCCTCGGCCTGCACTGCCACATCGGCTCGCAGATCTTCGGCTCGGCCGGCTTCGCCGAGTCCGCCTCGCGGCTGCTCGCGGTGCACGCGGGGCTCCTCGCCGACGGCCCGGTCCCGCAGCTCAACCTCGGCGGCGGCTTCGGCATCGCCTACACCAGCGCCGACGACCCGACCCCGATCGGCGAGATCGCCGCGGCGATCGCGGACGCGGTCGGCGAGCAGTGCACGAGCCGCGGGATCCCGGTGCCGCACATCGCCATCGAGCCGGGCCGCTCGCTGATCGGACCCGCCGGGCTGACCCTCTACGAGGTCGGCACCATCAAGGACGTCGCGGTCGGCGCGGACGGCGTGCGCCGCTACGTCAGCGTCGACGGCGGGATGAGCGACAACGCGCGGCCCGCCCTCTACGGCGCGGACTACACGGCGCGGATCGCCAACCGCGTCTCCGACGCCGAGCCCGCCCTCGTGCGCGTGGCCGGGAAGCACTGCGAGTCGGGCGACATCGTCGTCCACGACGACTTCCTCCCCGCCGACGTGCAGCCGGGCGACCTGCTCGCCGTCGCCGCGACCGGCGCCTACTGCTGGTCGCTCTCGAGCAACTACAACCACCTCGGCCGCCCCCCGGTCGTCGCCGTCCGGGACGGAGTCGCGCGCGTCATCGTGCACGGCGAGACCGAGGACGACCTCCTCCGCCGCGATGCCGGCATCGAACGAAAGGCCATCCTCCGATGATCGAGTACCGCAGCCTCCGCGTCGCCCTGCTGGGCGCCGGGTCCGTCGGTGCCCAGGTGGCGCGCCTCCTGCTCGACCACGGCGACGAGCTCGCCCAGCGCGTGGGGGCGCCGCTGGAGCTCGCCGGCGTGGCCGTCCGGGACCTCGACGCACCGCGCACCGCGGACATCCCGAGGGAGTACCTCACCACCGACGCCGAGGCCCTGATCCTCGGCGCCGACATCGTCGTCGAGCTGATCGGCGGCCTCGAGCCGGCGCGCAGCTACATCCTCAAGGCGATCTCCTCCGGCGCCGACGTGATCACCGCCAACAAGGCGCTGCTCGCCGCGCACGGCAACGAGCTGTTCGAGGCCGCCGACCAGGTGGGCGCGCAGCTCAACTACGAGGCCGCGGTGGCCGGGGCGATCCCGATCATCCGCCCGCTGCGCGACAGCCTCGCCGGCGACCGGGTGCACCGGATCCTCGGCATCGTGAACGGCACCACCAACTTCATCCTCGACCGGATGGACACCGAGCACGCCACGCTCGAGGAGGCGCTCGCGCTCGCCACCGAGCTCGGCTACGCCGAGGCCGACCCGACCGCCGACATCGAGGGCTACGACGCCGCGCAGAAGGCGGCGATCCTCGCCCGGCTCGCCTTCCACACCGACGTCCCGGTCTCGCTGGTGCACCGCGAGGGCATCACCGGCGTCACGCAGCAGCAGGTCGAGCAGGCCCGCGCCTCGGGCTACGTGATCAAGCTGCTCGCGATCTGCGAGCGCCTCGTCGACGCGAAGACGGGGGAGGAGGGCGTCTCGGCGCGGGTCTACCCCGCGCTCGTGCACCGCACGCACCCGCTCGCCGCCGTGCACGGCGCGAACAACGCCGTCTTCGTCGAGGCGGAGGCCGCCGGCAGCCTGATGTTCTACGGCGCGGGAGCGGGCGGCGTCGAGACCGCCTCGGCCGTGCTCGGCGACGTCGTCTCGGCCGCCCGCCGCCACGTCGTCGGCGGCCCCGGCCTCGTCACCAGCGCCAGCTCCGGACTCCCGGTGCTGCCGATCGGGCACGTCACCACCCGCTACCAGGTGACGCTCGAGGTGCTCGACCGCCCCGGCGTGCTCGCCCAGATCGCCGGCGTCTTCGCCGAGCACGGGGTCTCCGTCGAGACGCTCGTGCAGACGCCGCCCGTGCTCGACCCCCTCGCCGACACCGGTGCGGAGCGGCGCGAGCCGACCGCTACCCTGGTCATCGGCACGCACGCCGCGGCAGAGTCCGATCTGGCGGCCACCGTCACCGCTCTCCAATCCCACGGGTTCGTCGGCGCCGTGACGTCCGTTCTACGAGTTGAAGGAGCCTGAGATGGCCAAGCAGTGGCGCGGAGTCCTGCACGAGTACGCGGACCGCCTCGATGTCACCGAGGCGACCCCCGTCATCACGCTCGGCGAGGGCGGCACCCCGCTCATCCCGGCGGCGGCTCTCTCGGCCCGCACGGGCGCGAAGGTCTGGGTCAAGTACGAGGGCATGAACCCGACCGGCTCCTTCAAGGACCGCGGCATGACCATGGCGATCTCGAAGGCCGTCGAGCACGGCGCGAAGGCCGTCATCTGCGCCTCGACCGGCAACACCTCCGCCTCCGCCGCGGCCTACGCGACGCACGCCGGCATCACCGCCGCGGTGCTCGTGCCCGAGGGCAAGATCGCGCTCGGCAAGCTGAGCCAGGCGATCGCGCACAACGCGCAGCTGCTGCAGGTCCAGGGCAACTTCGACGACTGCCTCGACATCGCCCGCGACCTCGCGAAGAACTACCCGGTGCACCTGGTCAACTCGGTCAATCCGGACCGCATCGCCGGCCAGAAGACCGCGGCCTTCGAGGTCGTCGAGGTCCTCGGCGACGCGCCGGACTTCCACATCGTCCCGGTCGGCAACGCGGGCAACTACACCGCCTACTTCCGCGGCTACTCCGAGGAGCTCGAGCGCGGCGAGTCGACGAAGCTGCCCCGCATGTTCGGCTTCCAGGCCGAGGGCTCCGCGCCGATCGTGCACGGCGCGGTCGTCCGCCACCCCGAGACCATCGCCAGCGCGATCCGGATCGGCAACCCGGCCTCGTGGGAGCTCGCGCTCAACGCGCGCAGCGTCAGCGACGGCTACTTCGGCGCGATCAGCGACGAGAAGATCCTCGAGGCGTACCGCATCCTCGCGGGCGAGGTCGGCGTCTTCGTCGAGCCCGCCTCCGCGATCAGCGTCGCAGGCCTGCTGGAGCGCGCCGAGGCGGGGGCGATCCCCAAGGACGCCACCGTCGTGCTGACCGTCACCGGCCACGGCCTGAAGGACCCGCAGTGGGCCCTGCGCACCGCGGACGGCGAGGACATCACTCCGACCGTCGTGCCCGTGGACACCGCGGCGATCGCCGACGTGCTGGGGCTGGCCGGCGCATGACCTCGGCGGTTCCCGTCGGCCGCACCGTGCACGTCAAGGTCCCCGCGACCTCGGCGAACCTCGGCCCCGGGTTCGACACGCTCGGCCTCGCGCTCTCGGCCTACGACGAGCTCGAGGTGACGGCCGTCACGGCGACGGGTGCTCGGGTCTCGGTGCACGGCGTGGGCGAGGGCGAGGTGCCGACCGACGAGACGAACCTCGTCGTGCAGGCCATCGCCTACACCTTCGCCGACCAGCGGCAGGAGATGCCGGGCATCGACGTGACCGCGCGCAACATCATCCCGCACGGCCGCGGGATGGGCTCGTCCGGAGCCGCGATCGTCTCGGGCATCATGGCCGCGAAGGGTCTGCTCGACGGGATCGTCGAGCTCGACTCCGACGACCTGCTCCGGATCGCGACCGAGATGGAGGGGCACCCCGACAACGTCGCGCCGGCGCTCTTCGGCGGTCTCACCATCGCGTGGGTCGAGCCGGGCGCCGAGGGCGGGCCGGAGGCGCCGCTGCGGCCGCGCTCGAAGAAGCTGATGGTGCACCGCGGCGTCTCGCCGGTCGTCTTCGTGCCCGAGCACACCATGTCGACGCGGCTGGCGCGCTCGCTGCAGCCGATCAGCGTGCCGCACGAGGACGCCGTCTTCAACGTCTCGCGCTCGTCGCTGCTGATCGCGGCGCTCATCCAGAGCCCCGAGCTGCTGTTCGCGGCGACCGAGGACAAGCTGCACCAGAACTACCGGGCGGCGGCGATGCCGCAGACCTCCGAGCTGATCGCGCTGCTGCGCTCGCACGGCTACGCGGCCGTCGTCTCCGGCGCCGGACCGAGCGTGCTCGTCCTGTGCAGCGACCCCGCGCAGCGCCTCGCCGCCGCGGATCTGGTGGCGAAGCAGGCGCACACGCCCTGGCGCGCGCACATGCTGGCCGTCGACTTCAAGGGTGCTACAGTGGGGATCGCATCCCGAGGAGCCGCGTAACGAGCGGAATCTGTCCGACGGATCGTCCCGATAATCACGGCCATCACATCGTGTGAAGGGCGCCCCTGCTTCTCGTGCAGATCAGCGCCTGGTCGCTCGTGCCCCCTCTGCGCTTCCCGAGGCAGGTCGAGCCGGCGACCGAGAGCATCGCGTGGATCAGAACTCGCGATGGACCCGCACGGCTGATGTGCTCTCCCGGTGAGCGATCGCTCCCGGGGGGAAGGAACCCCTCTCCAGTGACAGATGTCAACACCCGCGGTACCGCCGCGGACACCAACGCCGATCTCATCGGCCTCCGCGTCGCGGAGCTCCAGGCCCTCGCGACGAGCCTCGGCATCGGCGGAGCCTCCAAGCTCCGCAAGGGCGAGCTCGTCTCGGCCATCTCGGACCTCCGCGCCGGTGCGGACTCCGAGGGCGCCGAGCCCGCCGCTCCCGCCGAGGAGCAGGCGCCCGCCGAGCCCTCGGTCGCCGAGCAGGCCTTCGCCGAGCCGGCCGAGGCCGAGCCCGTCGTCGACGGCACGAGCGTCGAGGCCGAGCCCGCCGACGTGGCGGAGCAGAGCGCCCCGGTGCTCGAGGCCCCCGCCGAGGTGCCCGCGCCCGCCGAGAGCACGGAGGCGGACACCGCCGACGTCCTCGAGCAGGCCGCCGCCACGACCGAGGAGCCGGCACCCGCCGCCGCCGAGGCCGCACCGGTCGAGCTCGAGCTCCCCGTCGTCGCCGAGCCGGTCGCCGAGCCCGCCGCCGAGCGCGCGCCCCGTCGTCGCGGCTCGCGCCGCGCCTCCAGCGGCACGGTCGCTGCCGGCGAGCACCTGAACGTCCCGGCCGGCAGCGGTGTCGAGTCGCTCATCCCCGAGCTCCCGCCCGTCATCGAGCAGGTCCCCGACGCCGAGCAGGCGCCGCGGCCCGTCATCGAGATCGAGCTGCCCAACGGGCCTGAGTCGGACGACTCCTCCCGCGAGGGCGGCCAGCGCGAGCGTCGCGGACGCCGTCGCAGCCGCGGCGGCAGCGCCGAGCAGAACGAGCAGCCCGAGACGACCGACGCCGTCGAGTCCTCCGCGCAGGACTCCGGCGACGAGCCGGACTCCGGCGACCGCCAGGACGAGCAGCAGAACTCCGGCGACCAGCAGAACGACGGCCAGCAGAACGGCGGCGACCAGCAGGGCACCGGCCGCGGCCGCAACCGCCGCAACCGCAACCGCCGCGGCGAGGAACGCCAGGCGAACGACGGCCAGCAGAACGGCCAGGGCGGCAACGCGCAGGGCGGCAACGCGCAGAACAACGGCGGCCAGAACGGCGGCGGCCAGAACGGGAACGGCCAGGCGCCGTCGAACCAGGGCGGCAACCAGGGCAACCAGGGCGGTCAGCCGCAGGGCGGGAACGGGCAGAACGCCCAGGGATCCTCGCAGAACGGCCAGCAGGCCGACGGCGAGGACGGCCGCCGCAGCCGCTACCGCGACCGCAAGCGCCGCGGGGGAGCGGTCGGCGACGACTTCGAGCCCGAGATCAGCGAGGACGACGTCCTCATCCCGGTCGCCGGCATCCTCGACGTCCTCGACAACTACGCCTTCGTGCGCACCACGGGCTACCTGCCCGGTGTCAGCGACGTCTACGTCTCGCTCGGCCAGGTCAAGAAGTACAACCTGCGCAAGGGCGACGCCGTCGTCGGCGCGATCCGCCAGCCCCGCGAGGGCGAGGGCGGCGGCCGCCAGAAGTACAACGCCATCGTCCGCGTCGACTCGATCAACGGCCAGACCGTCGACGAGGCCGCCGCGCGCGTCGAGTTCCACGACCTCACGCCGCTCTACCCGACCGAGCGCCTGCGCCTCGAGACGGAGCCGGGCAAGCTGACCCAGCGGATCATCGACCTGGTCGCCCCGATCGGCAAGGGCCAGCGCGGCCTCATCGTCGCGCCGCCCAAGGCCGGCAAGACGATCGTCCTGCAGCAGATCGCGAACGCGATCGTGCAGAACAACCCCGAGGTCCACCTCATGGTCGTGCTCGTCGACGAGCGTCCCGAGGAGGTCACCGACATGCAGCGCACCGTGCGCGGCGAGGTCGTCGCCTCCACGTTCGACCGCCCGGCCGAGGACCACACCACGGTCGCCGAGCTGGCCATCGAGCGCGCCAAGCGCCTCGTCGAGCTGGGCCACGACGTCGTCGTGCTGCTCGACTCGATCACCCGCCTCGGCCGCGCCTACAACGTGACCGCCGCTCCCTCGGGCCGCGTGCTCTCGGGTGGCGTCGACGCGTCGGCGCTGTACCCGCCGAAGAAGTTCTTCGGCGCGGCGCGCAACATCGAGAACGGCGGCTCGCTCACCATCCTCGCGACGGCGCTCATCGAGACCGGCTCGAAGATGGACGAGGTGATCTTCGAGGAGTTCAAGGGCACCGGCAACATGGAGCTCCGCCTCTCGCGCCACCTCGCCGACAAGCGGATCTTCCCCGCCGTCGACGTGAACGCGTCGGGCACCCGCCGCGAGGAGATGCTCCTCAGCTCGGACGAGGTCAAGATCACCTGGAAGCTGCGCCGCGCCCTCGCCGGGCTCGACCAGCAGCAGGCGCTCGAGATCATCCTGTCCCGCCTCAAGGAGACGTCCTCGAACGTCGAGTTCCTGATGCAGGTCTCGAAGTCCGCCGTCGGCCCGACCACCGCGAACCACGGCAACGGCCACCACTAGCTGCCCCGACGTCCGCGGTCGCCCCTCCGGGGGCGGCCGCGGACGTTTTCGCGTCCCACGGCACCTGCGGCGCGCTCATTCCGTTCGAGCACCCCGCGCAGCGGGCCGCCCTTTTCTCGAAGCAGCCCGCGCAGCGGGCCGTCCATGCTGGTCGAGTAGCCCGCGCAGCGGGCGTATCGAGACCCACCCCGCTGAGCACGTCGGTCTCGATACGGCGCCTGCGGCACCTACTCGACCAGCATGTGCTGCCCACCCCTCCACCACCACCCGGAAACCAGGAACCCCATGTTCGAATCCGTCAGCGTCCTCCTCGCCGAGCACGAGGACCTCCAGACGCAGCTGTCCGACCCCGCCCTGCACGCGGACGCCGCGCGCGCGAAGAAGGTCAACCGCCGCTACGCCGAGCTGAACCAGATCAAGTCGGCGCACGCCGCCTGGATCCAGGCCGGCGAGGACCTCGAGGCCGCGCGCGAGCTCGCCCGCGAGGACGACGCCTTCGCCGAGGAGGTGCCGGAGCTGGAGGAGTCGCTGCGCGTCGCGCAGGAGAAGCTGCGCCGCCTGCTCATCCCGCGCGACCCCGACGACGGCCGCGACGTGATCATGGAGATCAAGGGCGGCGAGGGCGGCGCCGAGAGCGCGCTGTTCGCGGCGGACCTGCTCCGGATGTACCTGCACTACGCCGAGGCGAAGGGCTGGAAGACCGAGATCCTCGACCGCGACGAGTCCGACCTCGGCGGCTACAAGAACGTCCAGGTCGCCATCAAGAGCAACGCGACCGACCCGTCGCAGGGCGTCTGGGCGCATCTGAAGTACGAGGGCGGTGTGCACCGCGTGCAGCGCGTCCCCGTGACGGAGTCGCAGGGCCGCATCCACACCTCGACGACCGGCGTGCTCGTCTTCCCCGAGGTCGACGCCCCGGAGGAGGTCGCGATCAACCAGAACGACCTCAAGATCGACGTCTACCGCTCCTCCGGCCCCGGCGGCCAGTCGGTGAACACCACCGACTCCGCGGTGCGGATCACCCACCTCCCGACCGGCATCGTCGTCTCGATGCAGAACGAGAAGAGCCAGCTGCAGAACCGCGAGGCCGGCATGCGCGTCCTGCGCGCCCGCATCCTCGCCCGCCAGCAGGAGGAGATCGCCGCCGCGGCCTCGGACGCGCGCAAGACGCAGATCCGCACGATGGACCGCTCCGAGCGGATCCGCACCTACAACTTCCCCGAGAACCGCATCGCGGACCACCGCACCGGCTACAAGGCCTACAACCTCGACGGCGTGATGAACGGAGCGCTCGACCCCGTGGTCGAGAGCGCGATCCAGTTCGACGAGGAGGCCCGCCTGGCCGACATCGGCTCCGACGAGTCGTGAGCACGGTGACGTTGGACCTCGACGCGCGTGCGCTCCTCGCGGACGCCGTCGCCCGCCTGACCGCGGCGCGCGTGCCCACCCCGGACGTCGACGCCGAGCTGCTGCTCGGCCACCTGCTCGGCCTCGGCCGCGGGTCGCTCCAGGCGCGCCTGATCACCGGTCTCCCGCTCGACGGGACGACCCGCGACGCCTACGATCATGCGATCGAGCGCCGGGCCTCGCGCGAGCCGCTCCAGCACATCACCGGGGTCGCGCCGTTCCGCTCGCTCGAGCTCGCCGTCGGCCCCGGGGTCTTCGTGCCCCGGCCCGAGACGGAGGGAGTGGCGCAGCTCGCCATCGACGCCCTCCGCGCCGTTGCGGACGAGTCGCCGATCGCCGTCGACCTCGGGACCGGCAGCGGAGCGCTGGCGCTCGCACTCGCCCACGAGGTCCCGCACGCGCGGGTGATCGGCGTCGAGAACTCCGTCGACGCCTTCCTCTGGGCGCGCGGCAACCGCGACCGCCTGGGCCTGGAGAACGCCCGCATCGTCTTCGTCGACCTCGCGGACGCGCTGCCCGAGCTCGACGGCACGGTCTCCGTCGTCGTCTCCAACCCGCCGTACATCCCGTCGGCCGCCATCCCGCGCGACATCGAGGTGCAGCGCTACGACCCGCCGGCCGCGCTCTACGGCGGCGAGGACGGGCTCGACGTCGTGCGCTCGCTCTCTCGGACGGCGCTCCGGCTGCTCCGGGCCGGGGGAGTGCTCGTCATCGAGCACGGTGAGCTGCAGGGGGCGGAGATCCGCGCGCTGCTGACCGCGGACGGCTGGCGGGGGGCGACGACGCAGCGGGATCTGACCGGGCGCGATCGGTCGACGGTGGCGGTGCGCTGAGCTGGTTCTCGGCCCGATTACTGGTGCGATCATGGCGTCGCACCTCGTAGGAATCGTGAACGATTCCGGTCAGTCCGCTCGATCCGAGGCCGCCCTGCGAGCACGTCGTCCTGCCGCGACCCGCAGCACGGCGACCGAAAACGCTCCGAGCGCGGCGCCGATCCCGTTCGCGATGACGTCACTGACCGTTGCGAAGCGGTCAGGCAGAAGGAGCCACTGGAGTGTTTCCGCTCCGGTGCTTGCGGCGACTCCGATCACGATGGCGATCCACTCCTTGCGTGGGGCGATGAGCAAAGCGACGAGGACGCCGAAAGGCACGAAGAGGAGAACATTGCTGATGGATTCGATGTCAGCGTAGGTGATTTGATCGACTCCCGCGGCGTTGAGCCGCCAGATCCAGCGGGCGATCTCATCGTGGAGGCCTGCGTCTACAGGCTCGGGCCAGAGAACGACGCCGACGAGGAGGATCGAATACAGCAGAATCAGCGCGACGCGCACTCGTCGGGGCGGCGTCAGCTTCGCTGTCCCCACGGCGGCTCCTCCCAGCATCATGCTTCGTCGAAGGCGAGTCGAATCTCCTCGCCGGGGGATCGCAGCTACAACTGAATCAGACTTACACGCTAATCCCCCCATGCGGGGTTCAAGGCTCCGGAGGGCCGTTTGTAGCCTGACCCCTACAACTCCAGAAGCACGGCGATCCGTCAGCCCCGTAAAAAACTCTTCGCCTTGAACGAGTATGACGGACTGGCGGACCTCACCGTCTCAGGCATGGACGAGGATCATCATGCGAGGTTCACTGTCGACTCAGCCTATGAGCTCCTATCGAGTGTCGCCGCGGGGGTCACTCGCGAAGCGCTCCCGAGCCCTTGTCGCAGTCTTCGCTTCGCTCTTCGTGCTGGCGGGAGTGATCGTGGCGCCTGTTGCGCAGGCAGATCCATCGGCAGTTCCGGTCTCGACGGTCACGTCCGCTCATCCTCGTCTCATTGCCTCGGCTTCGGACTTTGCCACGACGTTCGGGCTCATCAACTCTGACAATACTGCGCGTGCGTGGGGTGGCTCGGTGCAAAAGGAGGCGGATGCGTATCTCTCGACCTCGCCTGTCACCTATCAACTCTCCTCGGGAACAATGCTCGAGACGAGTCGGACAGTGATGAACCGCGCTTACGCTCTGGGATTCGCCTACCGCAAGACCGGGAAGGCCGTCTACGCCGAGCGTCTCGCGGCCGAACTCCAAGCGGCGTCCTCCTTTCCGAACTGGAACCCTGACAATTTTCTCGATACAGCGGAGATGGCTCACGCCGTTGCGGTCGGATATGATTGGGTCTACTCTGCTCTCTCGCCCGCGCAGCGGAACAGTATTCGATCCGCGCTTGTCGAGAAGGCACTGACTCCGGCGCTCTCAGCGTATTCGAGCACAGCTGCGAAATACGCATGGACGAAGCAGGCGAGCAATTGGAACATCGTCTCGGGAAGCGGAATAGGAATGGCGGCTCTTGTTGTCGCTGACACCGATCCGCAGATCGCGCAAAGCGCTCTTGATGCCGTGACCTCGAGCTTGCGGTACGGTCTCCCGTCATACGGGCCCGATGGAGGCTTCGCGGAGGGCCTCACCTACTGGGCCTACTCCACCAGCTATCTCACTAGCTACATCGCGTCGCTCGAGATAGCGACGGGGAGTGACCGTGGACTCCTGGCGACTCCTGGCCTCCAGGAATCGGCTCAGTGGGCGAACGCTCTGACAGGGCCCAGCGGCCGTCAATTCAATTTCGGAGACGCGTGGGTGAACGAGGCGCTGACCGTGCCGCTGATGGGGCTCGAATACCTTTACCAGGATTTCTCGTTTCGGTCCCGATCAATTGTCGGCAGGGACGGCTTCGACGCCGACGTCGTGAGCGCGCGACCGCTCCTGTGGTATCGACCAGCGCCGACGACCGCGGTTGCACCGCCATCGCTCGACTCAGCCTTCCGCAGCGCGGGCGTGACGACCCTCCGGTCGGGCTGGGATCAGACCGACGCGCTTTGGGCCGGTCTTCGCGCGACCAGTGGGCCCATCACCGGCCATTCGGATCTCGACAACGGCTCGTTCGTCCTCGATGCTCAGGGCGTCAACTGGTTCGGGGAGCTCGGGACCGACTCCTACAGCCTTCCGGGATACTTCACCGTCGCGAGCGAGGAACGTTGGAACTACTACCGGAAGCGCGCGGAGGGCAGCAACACGATGGTCTTCGGGAGCGGGCCGGGTCCTGATGCAGCAACGAGCCCGACCGCATCGCAGCAGATCGTGGCATCAACAGCGGATCGGGCGGCCACTGTCGCTGATCTCTCGAGTGCGAGTGCGGGTGTTGCGACATGGAAGCGCGGCGTCGCCCTGACCGATGGGCGCTCGCGAGCTTTGGTGCAGGACGAGGTCAGCGGGGTGACCGGCGACGCGTGGTGGTTCGCGCACACCCGGGCCGATATCGCTATCGCCGATGACGGCCGGTCGGCTGTCCTGTCGCTCGAGGGAAAGCAGCTGCTGGTGCGAATCGTGTCGCCCAACTCCTCGACCTTCAGCTTTAGAGCGGCCGCACCCCTCCCTGCCTCGCCTGCCCCGGCCGGACAGGCCGCGAACCTCGGAGTCTCGAAACTCGCGATCCAGCTTTCCGGCGCGACGTCCTACACTCTCGCCGTCGACTTCACCCCGCTCCGCCCGGCGCAGGAAATCGAAAGACCTCGGCCAATCACGCCACTCGCAGGCTGGGGCGCGACGTCGAGCGAGACCGGTTCCCCTGCGCTGAAGTATCTTGCGATGACGGGCAAGCCTCTGTCGTCGTTCTCGCCGCAGACCCGCACCTACGACGTAACGGGTTCGGTCCGGTCAACTCCTCCTGTGGTCGAGGCGTACGCGCAAGCTGGAGCGACGGCGTCGGTCACGCAGGCCACGTCGGTTCCTGGAGTCGCTGTCATCCGCGTCAAGCGATCAGGATCTGCCGAGGCGATCTATCGCGTGTACATCAATCGCGGTCCGATTCAAGTCTTGACCGCGACAGCCTCCGATAATGCGGGGCAAGCGGGGAGGACTGTCGACGGACAGCCCTACACGCGCTGGTCGACTTCAACGGATTCTTATCTGCAGTACGATCTCGGCTACTCACAGATAGTCAATCACCTCGAGATCATCTGGCTTTACCTGCCCACCAAAGGGCAGTTCTTCGAGGTTCAGTTGTCCGCGGACAAGTCGACGTGGACGACCGTTTACACTGGTCAGGCGAAGGCGATCGAACAGAGGCATTGGGCCTCTTTCCAGACCGGCCCTCGGACCGGACGCTACGTCAGAATCGTGACTCACGGCGACACAGCGCTGGACAAGGTCGCAGTCATCGACGAAGTGGAGGTTTTCGGAGATAACGATGCCCGCCTGGCGAATTCACCGAAAACGCCCCACTACTCAATTACCGCCTCGGTCGATTCCGAGAATATCGAGGTCGGAGGGACGACGACCATTGCCGCTCAGGTGGCTGCGCCCGCGGGAGCTCCGGCCGCCGGTGCAGTGCGGTACGTCACCTCCGATCCAGCCGTCGCATCGGTCACGGAGAGTGGACAAGTGACCGGACTCAGCCATGGATCGGTGCGGGTGAGTGCAGTCGTCGACTCCGGGTACGACTACGTCTACGCGACGAAGACGATCACTGTGACGGATTCGGCGAGGGCTGCTGTCGTGGCCGAGTCCGACACCTGGGTGCAAGGTGGTACGACGACGAATTACAACCGGACCGCCACGCTCACGGTTCGCCATCATGCGCTCTACCCGCAGTTCGATCGGCTCGCATACCTGAGGTTCGATCTCGGCGGCATCGATCCGAAGGCCATCGCGACCGCAACACTGACGTTCAGCGCGGCAGTGGTCGACTCGGGCGGGACCGACATCGATGTGGAGGCGTGGGAGACCTCGGGACCATGGGACCCAGCGACGGTGAGCTACGACACTCGACCGGCCATGACATATCGCGTGGGATCTACGAACGTCGATGCCACACGGACCGTCCGGCGGATCGACATCACCGACTATGTGCGCCTCAAAGCCGGTGGTGAGGCGAACATCGGTCTGACTCAGCCGGATCGACCGAGCGGGGTCGGCCTCATCGTCCAGATCGATTCACTGGAGTCGATCGCCGCGAAGCCGTCGATCGAACTGACATTTCACGATACAGCGACTGTGCTCCCGAGCGCGCCGACGATCACCTCGGCCACCGCGGACTACGCAGGGGCCGGGAGTGCAATCGGGGTCACATCGGCGGCACCCGGGGAGACGGTCGTCGTCGACGTCTATTCGCAGAGCCCCGGCACCTGCGGCGCCACGCGTGCGGCGGGCACCCCTGTCGGTTCCACGACGGTCACTGCGGGAAGCGACGGGTCGGCGCGCTGGACAGTCACTGGTGCTCTTCAGATCGGTCAGAACGTCGTCGCAGCCGCCGCGGTCGCGGGTCGTGGCTCACCGGTCTCGACGTGCGTTGCGGTCACGCCCACCTCCGACGCGACGACGACGACTACTCTCACGCCGTCGGCGGACACCTGGGTCACCGGTTCGGCACCATCCGTGACCTATGGGCGCGACAACCCGCTTCAAGTGCGGCACCTGACCCAGTATCCAGCGAACGACCGGGTCGCCTACATGGCATTTGACCTGTCGAGGGTGCCGGTCGGAACGATCGTCTCCGCCACCTTGCGTTTCTCCGCGGTCGTCGACGACACTCGGGGCAGCTCGATGGATCTCACGGTACGACGCGTTGCCGGTTCGTGGGCGGCGGCATCGATGAACTGGACCAACCGGCCCGCGATGGGCGAGGAACTCGGTGTCGTCGGAGTGGACTCGGTGAAGTCGGCGCGCGAACTCGACGTGACTGCCTTCGTGGCGGACAGCCCGCGGTCGATGATGAGCGTCGGAATCGATCAGCCGGATATCGCGTCCGGGGTCGGGCTCGTCGTGAAGATCGACTCGATGGAGAGCACTCAGAAGCCAACCCTCGAGATCGTCCTTCGCCCGGCAGTGTGATCGGAATGACCCGAACACGAGCCGATTTCAGCCTTCGATGATTACGGTCACCTCTGCGGTCCCGTAGGTGTTCTTGATCTGCTCGTCGTTCCCGCCGGCTTCGATGTTCGAAGCCCAGAGTCCGGCGACCTTGCCACCGCCCCGAACAGGGAGGAAGTCCTCCGCAGCCAGATCGAAAACAGGCCGCACCCTGCCGCCGCTGCGGATCAGGTTCATGTGGAGCCAGACGTCGTCCGCGCGCGGTGCAACGGCCTCGAACCCGGTCCCTTGTGAACGAAGGACGTCGAGGAAAGCCGGGGGATAAAGAATCCCTCGTACCCCGACGGCGAAGTTTCGTGGACTCAGTGTCGGCGACGTCGCGCGTTTCCATGACGCGTACGGCGCTATGGTCCGATCGCGAACCTCGATCTTATTCACGCGGTGAGCGACGACGAGATCGGGGTCCTTCCGATGGGCTCGGATAAGAGTCTCGAGCCATTGCCGCGGATACATCGTGTCGTCGTCGGACGTGACCATCGGCACTGAGTGGTGCTCGATACCCGCGACGTAGGGGTAGTACTTCTTGTGGGGCCCGTAGTTCGGCGTCTCCCGGATCTCGAGCCCTCGCCTGACGAGACGACGCAGGGCGCGCGGCGGGTCTGCAAGTCGTTCGGGCTCGTCGAGCCACAGGATGAGGCGCGACGGCTTCTGGGTGCCTCGCCCAATGCTCTCAATGGCGAGGTGAACCTGGTCGACCCGTTTGCTGTAGCTGGTCAGGCTGACGACGGGTCCTTCGGAAGACGTCAACGGCGCACGTGACACGAGGTTGACGACGGTCAATGCAAGCATGGACGTCGCAATCCTCGCATTGTTCCGGGAGGCGGAGATGAGCGGCAGGCGGGCGAGACGGGGAATGAGGGGCATATGGTCTTCCTCGTTCATGGAGTGGGTGATCGGGCGGGGCGGTGATTAGCCGGCCAGAGAGGGGGTGATTGCAGCCGCGAGCTCGTTCCGCATGGCCACCGACCACGTCTCAGTGAGGTGGCTGGTGTCGCGATAGAGAAGTGTGTTCCCCACGATCTCCTCGCAGCGGGTGGCGGTGCAGAAGAAGTCGTTCAAGTCTGCGTAGCGCATTCCTGCTGAATGGGCCGCGCCGCGCTCCGAATCGATCCAGGCCTGGTCGAGCGCCTCCGAACGTGGAATACCGCAGTCCGCAGCGTCCTCGAGATGCGCGGAGAGGCAGCGGGGTGCCTCCTCTGGGAATTTGGGAGTGTCGGCGATCATCAGGACACGGGCCGACGCCGGGAGCCGGAGCGCGAGGTCCCCGATCGCTCGAGTCCAGACGTCGCTGCGCAATTCACCGGCCGCAAAGGGCAGACGGTCGGTGTTGGACAACAGAATGACGTCGGGAGGATCGGCGACCAGTCGCTGGATCACGGCATCGCGCCACTGCGTGCACGCCGTGTACGGGGTCGATGCGTCGAGCACCAGGACCGGCACGGAGGGGCACCCCACTTTCGTATAGGACCGGAGCGAGATGCTCTCGCCCTCCGCCCAGGCACTCAGACCGCCGAACCAGTGTGCGGCGTGTGAGTCACCGAAGAGCGCGAGTTCCACCGTCCCCGAAGCGTCTCCGAGTACACAGTCGTTGACCGTCGTGGTGGCCGAGTCGGGAATGTGGCAGCCATTGCGGTGCACCTCCGATGTCGACTCGTCCGCGTAGCTGAGCCCTGGTGAAAGGTTGGCGGGGACGACCGGTGAGAAACGCGGAGGATCGCTTGGCGCCTCCGTTGCGTTGATCCTCGTGGACGAGAGCGGCCGCGCTGCGGAGAGCGGAACGGCTGCCATCGCCAGCAGAACGAGGGCGACTGACGCGGCGCCGCCGACCCAGAGAGATCTTCTCGGTCCACCCTGAACCAGCATCGGGGCGTTCCGGGAGGGCGCCTCCACGAAGCGGTATGTGAGCTCGGCCAGTCCAATGGCGAGGAGCATCAGCGCGCCCTTCAGCCAGAGGGGAAGTGGTGTCGAAAGCCCCACCGCGGCCTGCGGGATCACCAGCAGGGGCCAGTGCCAGAGGTAGAGCGAGTAGGAGATGCGCCCTCCGGCCTGGAACGGCGCCCATCGGAGAAGACGAACCGGGCCTGCCCCGGTGAGGCTCGATCCGCCCAAGATCACCAGGGCCGTCGACATGACTGGAAGCGCGGCGGAGGAGCTTGGGAACAGTGTGCTGTCCGAATACATGACGGCTGCCAGGACTGTGCCGCTGAGGCCCACCCAGCCGAGGGCTGGCAGTAGAGCGGGAACGCGGTCCCGTACCTGTTTCAGCCAGCCGCTGGAGACCAAGCAGGCGACGAGGCCGCCTGTTCCCAGCTCCCACGCGCGCGTAGCCGACGAGAAGAATGCCCAAGGCTGAGAGCGCTCGGTGAGCAGGACGCAGAGCACGAAAGAGGCGAGTACCAGAACGGCGAGGCCGGCCGCGATGGCACGGGGTGATCGCCGAAGAACGACGAAGAGCGCCAGTAGGACGAGCGGCCAGACAATGTAGAACTGCTCCTCGACCCCGAGCGACCAGTAGTGCTGGAAGGGAGACGGTGCGCGCTCCGCGAGGTAGTTCGTCCCCGACAGGGCCAGTTCCAGGTTGGGCACATAAAGGGCCGTGGCGATCGCCATCCGGGTCAGCCCGCCTGCGGTGAGCGGCGGCATGAACAGCAGCGCGGCCACCAGTGAGACTCCAGCTACGAGGAGGGCGGCCGGGAGGATGCGCCTCATGCGCCGTGCGTAGAAGTCGGCGAAGCCGATTCGTCCCGTTGACCGTAACCGCGACATCAGATGGCTGGTGATGAGGAAGCCCGAGATGACGAAGAACACGTCCACCCCGATGTACCCGCCGTGGAACGGAGGGAGGTCGACGTGGTCTGCGATCACGAGCGCTACAGCGACCGCCCGGAGTCCCTGGATGTCGTGCCTGAACGAGCCGGTGGCCGTCATCTTTGCGAGAGAGAGCTTCGGGGTGACTTCACGCCGAATCGTCATCCGTCCTCCTCCAGCAGTCGTCTCTCGTACCCGGACAAGCGGTCGGCCTCGGGGAGTCGAATCAGTCTGGCATGGCGATGTGACGACCGCGTGACAGTACGGAGAAGTGCGGTAGCGGAGAGCTATACGCTGATGGTGGCTGCGCTGAGTCTTCCACTCCGCCCTCCGGAATGGGGGTAGCAGTCCTCCGTAGTGGGGGTAATCACAAGCGCTACCCGCACTTCCGAAACGGTCGAATCCGTGCTTCTCCACCCTTGAAAGGACGTCACCCGTGACGAAGGACCTCGCTGCCTACTGGTGGTCACCCCGACGCTCACCCAGAGTCCTCGCTGCTGAGGTGCGCGCGCATGGTGGCGCATGGGGGCGCCTTCTCCATCCCCTCGATCGCGCCTTCACCAACTACGGCGATGAACTGACCGAACTGGTGCTGTCGGAGACCTTCGGGCGCCGGGTGCGGTGGTCGCCCTTGGGGCGCGAGGACGTCGCGGCGATCGGGTCGATTCTGGTGCCGTATTTCGCCTCCGGCGGACGAGGATTGATCTGGGGGAGTGGTCTCAACCAGCCTGTCGTCTCGCCTGAACGAGCGGCAGAGGTTCGCGATCGATTCCTTGCGGTCCGTGGGCCTAGGACGCGAGCGGCTCTGGGGCTCGACGAGCAGATGCAGCTCGGCGATCCAGGGCTGGTGGTTCGGTCGTTGCGGCCCGTCACAGGCCGGCGAGAGGGCAAGGTGCTGATCCCGCACTTCACCGTCTACCGATCCGCGGCAGGACGGAGGAGGATCTCGGAACTGGTCGCCGCCGGGTATAGCGTTGCAGAACCCACATTGGAGCCGGAAAAAATGATCGACCTCATTCGCTCTGCCGAAAGCGTCGTGAGTTCCGGAATGCACGGTGTGATTCTGTCTCACAGCCTCAGGACGCCGGCCTCACTCATCAGCTTTGCAGACGAGGTTCCGGCGAAGCCTGCTTTCAAATACCTCGACTACCACGATTCGGTCGGGCTGGACGCCCGCATCTCCTCCTGGTCCACCTTCATAGATCGCTCCCTCGCAGTGGTCGAGATCGAGCGTGCTAGGCAGGACATCGAGGACGTTTCACCGAAGATCGATTCGCTTGTCGAAGGTCTTCTCGTGGCCGGTCGTCCTCTGCGATCCGGCAGCTGACGGCTGATCAACCCCGGTGGAACCGCGACATCAGCTTCCTAAAGACAATTGCGAGGACTCCGAAGTCCGACCTGCGAATCAAGTAGAAGTCGGCCGGCGACACCCCGAAGTGCTTCCAAAGGAAGAAGATGTTGAGGTTGCTCGCGAGAACATTGCCGATAAGGGTCGCAAGCGCGGCTCCGACGGCTCCCAAGACGGGTGCGAGCAGGATCAGCATCGCCGCGTTGACGACGCAGGAGATCAAGAGCGACATGCTTCGAGTCCCTGGGCGTCCTCTCGAACTCAAGCCGATCCCGGCGATGGAGCCTGGGTTTCCTAGTACGACAGCGCCGAGCAGGATGACTGTCACAGGTATCGCGGGGAGAAACTCGTCGCCGAAGACTGGCGGGAGCCACCACCAGAGCGTTGCCCCGATGGTGATCGCGGCAGCGAGAGCTGCGAGGGTGGAGAGTCGTGACGACAGTCCGAGTCGGGAGTCGCTGTTCTCAGCGGCATCCGCGGAGAACGTGACTTCACGGACAGCGTTGTTCACGATCAGCGGTAACTCGCTGATACTGACTGCGACCACGTAGAGGCCGAGGGCGAAGGATCCAGCGAGCGGGGTCATCAACGTCTGATCGAGCCGAGTGAGCAGGACCCCCGAGATGGATCCAATCCATACGCGCAGCCCGTAGCCGAGGAGGGAGTGCATCGTGACGACGGTCCGAGCGTCTGATTCCGCAGTACTGCTTGCGGGCTTCAGCCCAAAATAAGCGAATCCGCCGAGGACTGGTGAGAGAGCGAGGATGACGACACCCCAGAACACGGTGAGGTGACCCGTTGCGGCGAAGGCGATGAAGGCGGCGAGCCGGGTAGCCGCGGTGAGGAACCGTTCTCGAGCCACCAGCCCCCACTGGTGGCTTCCCGCCGCGACAGCCTGCAGGAGGGCTACGCACAGGCCCGGGATGATGGCGGATGCAGCGAGCACGATCAGACCCCGTAAGTCGGGATCACCACCACTGAGGAAGCCTGCAGCAAGGAACACTGCCGTTGAAGCGATCACACCGGCGAAGGCGATCAGCACGGTGCCCCGTAGCGCGAGCGATCGCATCAGGCGAGGGTGACGTGCGATCGAGTAGTTCACTGCAGCAGGAATGCCGAAAGTTGCGGCAGTCGTTGCCAGGAAGAGCGGTGCGGTCGCAGCTGCCACGTCGCCACGCCCGGCCACACCGAGGCTTTGCGCCATGATCGGCGCGGTCGCGAGGGCAGCGAGCGGGGCGAATGCGTTGCCGAGCGTCGCGAGCGCGACGTTTCGACCCATACGTCCGCTCTCGTCAGCGCCCGACGTCGTCACCGCGTCCATCCCGCTCGGGCTGACTTCGCGCCGCCGCGAGCCGGCGTCGGTGGGACGCGGGCCGCGGATCCACTTCTCCCGGCTGGTCGGCCGGGGCCAAGTCGACGTGACGAGAGCGGGGTGTCCACGATGTTCTCTGTCGGACGCGTCGTGATCATGTCGCGAGCAGCGAACGCCACTGCCAGCCACAGCAAGGCTCCGGCGCTCGTGTTCGATGCGACGCTGCTGTAGGTCTGCACCGCCAGGAGGACGAGGACGCCTGCGACCTGACCCCCAGGAGTCACGCGCGCTCCCCGCCACAGGACGGCTAACGTCATTGCTCCGAAGTACACGAAGGTGGACAGGAGGCCGAAGTCGACCATGTACATGAGGAACGGGTTCTCGAAACTCGTCCGCAGCCCGAGAGATCGCGCGACGTCGAAGCTGCTTCCCGAGCCGGTGCCGACCACGCCGTACTCAGCCCAGTCGCCGAGGATGGCTTGAACCGCCAGTGTCCTGGCATTCGCGGAGCCGGTGTCGTCGACGAGCTTCTCTGCGAGCCCCGTTGCGAACGTCGAGTTCAGATAGACGAGCAGCGCACCGGCCATGGCGCCCAGTGCTGCCAGACGCGCACCGAGAGAGGCGCCTCTCCTGACCATGACGAGAAGGAGACCGACAGCGCCGAGAAGAAGTCCGGTCCGTGACTCCGTGAGGAAGATGGTCGCCAGGAAGGCGATGCCGAGGGAGACTTGCGCGATCGAGGAACGCACGCTGGGAAGAAGCGCGATGCACATCGTCATGAGGAGTGACAGGGCGAGCGGATGGTCGAGCGTACCGAGCGCTCGGACGAAGGGTACTTCGTACCAGCTGTAGCCCGACAGCTGCATGTCGAAGGGCTGTGTGATCAACCCGAGCCGGACGGCGATCGCCGTCATCGCTTCGATGGCGCCGAGGGCCACGACCGTCCGGGCAAGAAACAGCCCAGATGAAACCCGTCGGCTGAGCTCGATCCTGACGAGGATGAAAAGCGCGAACGGCGCGACGATCTGATTGACGATCAGCCCGAGGCCGCCGTCTCCGGAGGCGTTGAAGGTGAAGAGAACCGCGGCAACGGTCATGATCGAGCCGGCGGCAATCAGGAGCTTGTATCGAAGGGCGACTCGCACCGTTTCCTCGAGGTGGAGGAGAGCCTGGACGGCAATGCCGACCAGTGCGAGCCAACTGGCCGGATGTATGCCCGGCACTCCCGCGGGATTACCCACGACGAGGGAGGCCGCGATGGTCGGCAAAAGGACATAGAGACCGACCGATACGGCGATGAGGAGGCGGAGTCGCGAAGCGAGGAACAACGAGAGCACCAGGCTCAAGCCGATCCAGAAGATGAGCTGGTTCATCGGGTTCTCCTCTTGCCCGTCGGGCGGGACTGGTCAAGCCAAGACTCCCAAGCACGAGCGACCTGGCGCGACGCGACATGGGCGGCAGCATCCAGTTCATCCGGCGACGCGGCTCCGGCCGCACGGATCGCGTCCCACCAGGCGGACACGTTCTGGGCATCGCCAGGGGCGACGAGCAGTGGTGACGCAGGACCGTAGAGGTCGGCAAGGCTGCTCTCGCTGGGCCCGACGAACGGTACTCGGCATTCGAGGGCCCGCATCGCGATACCGCTCTGGTAGAAGCGCCGATAAGGAATGAGGATCGCGCCGGCCGTGCGAATCAGCTCATCCAAGCGCTCTTCTGAGACATATCCATCGTGGACATCCCACCCCGTGATCTTCGGCCAGCCGCGACCCCAAACTTCGAGGGCGGCGCCCTTCGGCCCGGCGGCGGCGATCGCCTCGAGCAATGCTGTGTCTCGATCCGGCTTGAACTGGCCGAGGACACGGACGGCGCTTCCGCGTTCCAAGTCCTCCTGCGGAGGGCTGACGTTGCGGATGGGATGAGGGAGAACGGTCGTCATGCGGCCCATCGCGTGCGTCTCGACGACTGTGAGCGCTGATCTGCTGTGCACAAGTAGCCCGGATCGTGGCGAGAGGAGACGGGCGATCCTCCGTGCGGATGAGGAATAGCCGACGGCGTGCACGAGCGGCTCAGGGTCGTGGAGGATCACTGAAGGCCGCACCCCGAACGCTCGAACAACAGCGAGGAACAAGAAGTCCCAGTAGCCCAGTACGGGCCATGTGATGATCAGTCGACCGCGTCGACCTGCTCGTCGGACGCCGGTTCCAAGTGCCTGGAGGTATTTGACGAGCCACCCGTGTCGGGAATCTCCGGATGCAGACGGCTCCTCGAACGAGATCACCTCGACATCGCGTCCGGCCACCACGAGTAGCTGATTCAATGCCTCCGCGTAATGCAGCAGCGTCCCGCCCAGGGGGTTCACCACTACGATCCGAGTTCTTCGCGGGTTCGACGAGTCACTCACAGTGCCGCCCGGTGTAGCCAGAGGTCGGACACGACTCGCCCCTCCACCTCGGGGAGACTGGCACGAACGGTCGTTCTTCCGAGGGGAGCGGCGAACGCGCGGGTGATGGCAGCCGCCAGCGCATCGATCCCGGCCCTGCCCGCCGGCGGATCGACGATCAGATGGCCGTGCTCCTCCAGCCAGTCGACGAGGCCCGTCTGCCGCGTGGTCACCACTGTGACGCCCACGGAGAGGGCTTCTTTGATCGGAAGCCCGATCTGCTCGCGCCAACGGCCGTAAGGGATCGACGGCGCGACCAGCAACTGACTCTTGCGCAGTAACGCGAGCACCTCTTGTCGCGGCCTCTGACCGAGATAGCACCGAGAAGAAGGACGCTGCGCGACCCAATCCCGCACTTCCTCCGCTAGTGGCCCTGGCCCGACAAGGGTGAGCGTCGCCCGCTGCTCGGAGCGCTCCACCTGCTCCCACGCAGACATGAGCTCGCGGACGCCCTTGCGCGGTTCGAGCACACCGACAAAGAGCGCCGAGCCGGCATCGACGGCCGTATCTTCTGCCGCGAGTGCCGAAGGCAGCTCTTCGACCAACTTCCGGTCGATGCCACCGACGAACGGGAGGGCGGTGTAAAGGTGCTCGGCTCCAGTGCTGGCGAAGGCGATACGGTCGACGAAAAGCCGCATGTACAAGCCAAGTCCCAGGGCGAAGATGCGGACGATCGGCGCCGGTACCCGCCCCTCACCTCCGATGAGGCGTGGAAGCGAGTTGTTCTCCATCGCATAGGTGCCGATCAGCCGACGACGACGTCTCACCGCCCCCGTCGCTTTGAAAAGCACCGCAATCGCTGCTCCCCGCGGGAGAAACCTCACCCACAGCGGCTCGGGCATTTCGAGGATCTCGGCCTTCGACGACCAGAACTCGGCGACGAGAGATCGCAGACGAACCTGCCGGATCTCGGCCGGAAGAGGAATGCCCGCGAGATCGTAATTCTCTTCGAAGTACAGCATTGACGCAGGGGTCGTTCGCGGGTACCGCTCGAGATGAACCGCACGGAGTTCGGGGACCAGCCGGATCGATCGAGCCGGGTCGGACCGACGAGCGGTCACCTCACGCGCTCTTTCCGCCGGGCCAGCTGCTGCTCGATTACAGCCTCATATCCGGCGCATACGACGTCCCACGAGTAGTGCGAACGGCCCCTCGCGTGGGCCCCGACGCTCAGCTCCTCTTGGCGATCAGGGTCACTCATCAGCTGCGAGATTGCCGCGACGATCGACGCGGAGTCGGGCTGAGCGAAGATAGCGCAGTCATCGAGGACCTCCCGGTTGTACACGGTGTCTCGAGCCACGGTCGGTGCTCCGCATGACATCGCTTGAACCAATGCGGGATTTGTTCCGCCGACGCTGTGGCCGTGGAAATATGCGCCAGCATGCTGCCACAAAGCGAAGAGCTTGCGATCGTCACTCACATGGCCCAGCCAGGAGATGTGCTTCTTCTCGGCAGCGAGACTACGAGCACGCTCATCGAGCTCTCCTCCATATCCGGATGAGCCGACGATCACGACGGGCCAACGTTCGCCGAGGATCTCCGCAGCATCCAGGAACTCGACGATCGTGTTCTCCGGGACGAAGCGCGCAACGATCAGGATGTAGCCCCTGTGTGGGAATCCCTCGACCTCGGGCAGCGGTCCCGGGTCGTCACCCCCGTAGGGAATGAAGGTCCCATCGCGCTTGAAGTCCTTCTTCCAGCGCCGTGAGATCTCGACAGCGTCGTAGATGAGTTCGTCACCGAACAGCGCGGTCGCTTTCGCGCCGCTGCGGAAGACGTTCTTTGCGATCTTTCCCCACTTGGCTCTGTCCCACTCGATCCCGTCGACGTTCACCGCGGTCGGGATGCCGCGGCCTCGGAGGAGCGGCAGCCAGAACCCGTTAGCGACGTTCATCACGAGGGCGACATCGGGCTTGCGCCGAACTGCGTCCACGCAGGCGCTGAGCCCGTAAGTGAGCGTGCTCAACGACTTGGACTCGATTCCGCGGGTCACCCTCGTCTTCACTCGAGGGTCGCGATTCGCGTCGTCGTCCTTGGTGGAGCCGTCGCGGCCGTAGACCGTGACATCCCAGCCCCGTTCGGCGAGGTAGGGCGCGATCCTCCGTACAGCCGTCTCGAAGCCTCCGTAGTAGCTCGGGTACCCGCGGGTCCCGATGATGGCAACGGACTTCGACATGTCGTCTCCGCCTCTCGATGAAGTGCTCGGTGAATGGATCGTGTTCACGGGCGGTCGTGCCGCGACGCTCATGTCTTCCGCGGTACTCGCTGTGGCGACGAGTCGGCGGGCCCGAGCGATCTGCACCGCGGCCGGGGGGAGTGTTCGCGCACCATTGACGATGCGTCGGCGGATCGCTGCCGCGAAGTCCCTCCGCCCCGGCCCGATCTCTGGGTGCTCGAGCCGATACTCGCTCTCCGGTGGGAGCACGGCGTGAGCCAGGAGCCGCGGCCGCTCTCGCCAGGGTGCCGCCGTGATCGCGGCCAACCAAGCCGCAGCTCGCCCTGCCCCGACAGAGGAGGTGTGTAGATTCCACGCAGCGAGGGCGCGGGAGTCGAACGGCCCCACAGGAGCGTCGACGTCGATCTGCTCCAAGAACGGACGAAGGGTCTCCATCGATCCGGTCGCATTGGCGAAATCGAGCAGGTCATCGGCGTCGAGCTCACGGCGATCGGCTGTCCATACCGAGACCAGCCCGGCGAGCTCGGTGCGATTTCGGCTGTCGTGCATCTCACGGAGGCAGTGCAGAGCGAGCATCGCCGAATTCGCGACGGGATCCGCGCAGACCACCTCCGTCCCCGCAATTCGAGTGGAACTGCGACGCGCCCAGATCGTCTCGAAGACATCCCGCTCAGGCGCAAGGAACCCGAGGAAGCCATGGTGGACGTCGATGTCGCACGGCCATTCCTGGTGGAAGAGAGTGACGGCGTGATTGCTCAGGATCCGCGGCACATCGGCGACGAAGCGCTCCTGCCAACCGCGCCGCTGTAGAGCAGATACGAGGTCGTCGAGCCGGTCAGGTTCCACAAGCACATCAGCATCGCTCGACACGCGGGCAGCGCGGAGCTCCTGCTCATGCAGCACCGGCCCTTTGACACAGAGCGACCGCACGCCGATTTCCTCGGCGACATGAGCGGTGAGGGCATGGGCCAGTTGCACGGCTGTGCCGAGGTCGAGCGCAGTCGCCCCGCTCATGATGCCCTCCGTTCCTGCTCGGCCCGTGAAATCTCGAAGGACCTGATCACGTGCGCGGATTCCAGGTGGCGGAGAAAGGCAGCGACGTCCTCGAGCATTCCTGCGGCGTCCTGATCGAAGGTCGAGGCGAGCCGGCGGGTGATCTCCGACTGGTCAGACTCTCCGTCGATCTCGTTCCACACAGCGAGAGCGGAGCCCGTCAGAACGATCGGACGGGCGTCGTCGTGCACGAGGTCGAGAACGGTGACTCGCTCGGTCTCCTCGACGACGGCGATCGACTCCACTTTCCTCCATACTCGAGTTCTTGCAGTCAACGGCTCACTCGCCCCGTACCTCTCTCGGTGATGTCAGTGCTCTGTGGTCTGTGCCGAGTACTTCGCCTCGGTCGCCGCCTTCTGCGGCCGCCACCAGTCCTCGTTCTCGCGATACCACTGCACCGTCGCGGCGAGGCCGGACTCGAAGTCGGTGTAGCGCGGCTCCCAGCCCAGCTCGGTGCGCAGTCGAGTCGAGTCGATCGCGTAGCGGAGGTCGTGGCCGGGCCGGTCAGTCACGTGGTCGAAGGCGTCCGCGCCCTGGCCGAACTCCTCGAGGATCAGGGTCACGACCTCGAGGTTGTTCTTCTCGCCGTCCGCGCCGATCAGGTAGGTCTCGCCGAGCGCCCCGCGCTCGATGATCGCCCAGACGCCGCTGTTGTGGTCGTCGACGTGGATCCAGTCGCGGACGTTCTCGCCGGCGCCGTAGAGCTTCGGCCGGACGCCGTCGATGACGTTCGTGATCTGCCGGGGGATGAACTTCTCGACGTGCTGGTACGGCCCGTAGTTGTTCGAGCAGTTCGAGATCGTCGCCTTCACGCCGAAGGAGCGGACCCACGCGCGCACCAGCAGGTCGCTGCCGGCCTTCGTCGAGGAGTACGGGCTGGAGGGGTTGTACGGCGTCTGCTCCGTGAACTTCGCCGGGTCGTCGAGCTCGAGGTCGCCGTAGACCTCGTCGGTCGAGATGTGGTGGTAGCGGACGTCGTGCTTGCGCACCGCCTGCAGCAGGGTGAAGGTGCCGATGATGTTGGTCTCGAGGAACGGCGTCGGGTCGTTCAGCGAGTTGTCGTTGTGCGACTCCGCGGCGAAGTGCACGACCAGGTCCGCGTCGGCGACCAGTCGGTCGACCAGCTCGGCGTCGGCGATGTCGCCCTCGACGAACGTGATGCGGTCGGCGACCGGGGCGAGGGAGGCGCGATTGCCCGCGTAGGTCAGCTTGTCCAGCACGGTGATCTGCGCGTCAGGGCGCTCCCGGAGAGTCAGGTGGACGAAGTTGCAGCCGATGAAGCCGGCTCCGCCGGTGACGAGAATTCGCACGAGTGCTCCTGTTGTGAGTGGGGAGAAAAGGGGGGACAGGGGCTTCCCTTTGGGACGTTACCGCACGCCGAGCGGGCTGTCGGACGGTCCCGTACGCTCCCGAGAAGGTGGTTTCCCCCCGTCCGGGTGATGTTCCGCGACCACAATTGACCGCTTATTGCGCCGAGGCGGAATTCTCCGACCAACGGCTCCTACGGTGTTCTGCGGTGCGGATTCGCGCCACCGACGGAGAGGGGCGGCAGTCACCATGCGACCCCTCGCCGACCTCCCGCTCGTCGCCGCAGTCGGCCTGGTCCACGCCCTGGTGGACGACCTCGCCCGCGGCGCGGGGATCCGCGCCCTGTTCCTCAAGGGACCGATCGCCGACGCGCACCGGATCCGCCGCCCGCACCCCTCCAGCGACGCGGACGTCCTCGTCGCCCCGGGCGACGCGGACCGGCTCCTCACCCTGCTCGGAGAGCGCGGCTGGTCGGTCCGGCCGGGATCCGCCGCGCACCGGGCGTTCGTGACCCACTCGATCACCCTCCTCCACCCCTCCTGGCCCTGCGACATCGACGTGCACACCAGCTGGCCCGGCTTCTTCGTCGATCCGCAGCTCGCCTTCGAGGTGCTCTGGCGGACCCGCTGCGAGATCGTCGTCGCCGGCGTTCCGGTGCGGGCGATCGGCTTCGACACGTCCGTCGTGGTCTCCGCCCTGCACAGCCTGCGCTCGCCGTATCAGCAGCGCAGCGAGGAGGAGTTCGAGGAGCTCGTCGCCGTGGTGGCGGCACAGGGCCGGGAGGAGGCGGTGGTCGCTCGAGCCGCGGAGCTCGGCTGCCTGGAGCCGATCGCCCCCTTCCTCGCGCGGATCGGCAGGACCGTCGCCCTGCCCGCCCGGCCGAGTCGCCAGTACGCGCTCTGGCGGCTGCGCACGCGCCGGCCGAGCAGGACGGCCGACTGGCTGCTGGCGATCGTCCAGGCGCCGACACTCGCGGAGCGTCTCGTCGTGCTCCGGCGAGCGCTCCACCCCACCGGCCGGGACCTCGTGATCGACCACCCTCTGCTCCCGCCGACCGCCTCCGCCCGCCTGGCGATGCGTGCCCGGCGCTTCGTCGCCGCGACGCGTGCGCTCCTGCCCGCGATCCAGGACCTCGTGGCCGTGCGCCGCGCCTCTCCGATGGGAGCCGACCCGATCGCTGCTCCGCGACTCGCGCCCGGGAGGACCGCTCCCGTCGGCGGAGCTCCCGCGCCGGCGTCCGTCATCGAGCGGACGGCTCCGGCGGCGAAGACCGTCGTCGACGGCGCGCGGACGTCCGGCCGGCCGTCCGCGACGGGGGTCCGCGTGGCGGCGATGGCGACGCCGCACGGCCTCTACCTCCTGCCCCTCGGTGCCTCCGCGAGCGCGCAGCCGGTCGTGCTGCAGGGGTCGGCTCGGCTGCTCTGGGAGCGGTTCTCCGCTCAGGACGCGCACTCGAGGGCAGGGGCCGCCGAGGTCGTCCACGCCGCGGTCGACCTCGGCGACGTGCTCGACGACGGCCGTCGGGCGGAGATCGAGCAGCTCCTCGACGAGCTCGTCGAACTCGGCCTCCTGGCGGCCTGACTCCGGGACCCGGCGACCCGGCCCGGGGGCCGACGGCCCGCCCCGGGGATCGACGGCCCGCCCCGGAGGTCCGGCGACGACTCAGCGCACGGAGAGGAAGCGCCCCCGGCTGCCCGCGACGACGCCGCGGAGGATCGTGCGGGTCGTCGCGGTCCGGCCCCATCGCAGGCCCCGGGCCGCCAGCGCGGCGCAGAAGAGCCCGCGGTTCAGAGCGAAGACGCTGCCGCCGCGGCGCCCCTCCGTCCGGGCCAGCTCGAGGTCGAGGGCGGTCCGGTTCCGGACGGCGAGGTAGAGCTCGCGGGAGTTCGAGGAGTGCAGGAGCACGTCGGTCGCCGACGCGCGCTCGGCCGCGCTCCGGCACCGGTCGAGATCGTCGATCCGGCTGAGGGGGTGGAGAGTGATCGTGAAGCCGGCCTGCGTGATCCGCCGCGTCCACTCCCGGTCGTCGCCCTGGAGCACGAACTCCTGACGCGGAGGCTCCACCCCGACGAGCGCGGCCCGGGAGACCAGCAGGCCGCCGTAGGGCGCGATCGGAACCACGATCGGCTCCTGCGGGCGCGCCCCGCAGCGGCCTCCGGCTCCGCGCTTCAGCAGCCGGCGCACGTCGGTGTCCAGGAACCGGCCGGGGCTCGGGAACACCTCGGCGGTGGGCCGACCGGTGACGAGCTGGGACTGGTAGAAGTCGGTCTCGCGCAGACTCGCGTGGCAGGCCCGCGGATCGAGCGCCAGGGGAGAGGCCAGCAGCACGGCGAGCGCGTCCGGCCGCGGCGCGGTGTCGTCCTCGAGGAGCCAGGCGTAGTCCAGCTCCTGCGTGCGGCAGTGCTCGATCGCGGCCCGGAAGCCGCCGGCGGTGCCGAGATCGTTCGGAAGGATCGTGGTGCTCACTCGGGCGTCGAGGCCCGCCGGGAGCAGTCCGCGCAGCACGCGTTCCTGGCCGCCGTTGCCGCTGAAGACGACGTGCACCGAGTCGGCGCCGGCCTGCAGAGCCGCCTCGACGACGCGGGCGAGTGTCGCCGTGCGCTTTCCGGTGGTCACGGTCACGGCGATGACCCGGGGTTCGGTGCCGTCGAGGCGTCGGAGCATGGCGGTGGTCTCTTCTTCGATGAGGGGCGGGAGCGGGAGGCGGGCGCCGGAAGCGGCGCCGCCTCGAGCGAGGAGGACAGGAACAGCACCGTACACGAGAAAATGAGGTGTGCTCGCTATTGCGGGAGATTCTCTCAGTTCCGCTCGCGTCGCGGACCGCTGCCCGCCCGAGCGTCCGTCCCCTGTCTCCCCTCTTCGGCGAGGACGACGTCGAGCACCCGCTCCGCGTAGGTGGTCCAGTCGGTGATCGACGTCGCCGCGGCGCGCGCCGAGTCCGCGATCGCCCGCCGGGTCGCCCGATCGAGCGGCTGCACCCGGCCGAGCACGTCCCGGAGCGCCGGGACGTCGCCCGCGGGCAGGACCGTGCTGTGCAGCGGGTCGAGAAGGACGGAGGCGCCGTTGGCGTCGGTCGTGATCACCGGGAGCCCGGAGGCCGCGGCTTCGGCGACGACCAGGGAGCAGGCGTCCTCCAGCGTCGGGAGGACGAAGGCATCGGCGGCCCGGAACTCCCGCGCGAGCTCGTCCGCGGAGAGCGGGCCGGTGACGATCACGTTCGGCGGGGCACCGCGCAGGAGGCGCCGATCGAACACCCCGCCGGCCAGGACGAGGTCGACCGGCAGTCCTCGAACGGCGTCCAGGAGCTGGGGGATCCCCTTGCGATGCGAGAGGTGGGCCGCGCAGACGAGTCGTCGCCGCTCGGGGTCCCGATCGACGGACGGTCCGTCCGGGGTGAAGCCCGTCAGGCTCACGCCGTAGGGGATCTGCACGATCTTCGCGCGATCGACGCCGTACCGGGCCATCTGCTCCGAGACGAGCGCCGAGGGGGTGAGGACGATGTCGGCGAGTCGCAGCTCCTTCTCGATCCGGCGCACGAGTCGCCCGGGGTAGCGCTCGTCCCAGGTCCGGCGGCGGGAGAAGTGCCGGAGGAGCTCGCCGTTGTGCGCTCGCGGATGCGCGTCGACGGCGTGGAGGACCCGCCGGGCGTCGGGGTGGGCGCGGAAGAGCGCGAGGCAGGCGCCCGGGAAGCCCAGCACGACCGCGCCCTCGGGGAGCTCGACAGCCGCCGCCGCCCGGTCGAAGAGGACCTTGGAGAGGTAGGACGCCCGCAGCGCGAGACCGGGACAGGGCAGCCGGAGACCCGCGCGGAGCACCATCTCGGCCAGATGCGACACCCGCTCGACCCGGTGGGGACGAGCCGCGGCGTAGCCGTCCCGGAGGACGCGCATCCGCCGCCCGAAGGTCGTGCGGGCTGCAGCGGACGGGAGGGGGAGCGACGCGGCGAGAGCGACGAGCCTCGTGCGCGGAAGGATCTCCGCGGCCAGGGCCCCGCGGGACGCGGCGCCGGCGATCAGGGCCCTGGCCGCCCCCTCGGAGTACGGGCTCGCGACGACGAGTGCACGTCTCGGCCGCATCATCGCAGCATCGCCCGGAGCTCCTCGCCGATGCGGCGCACGAACTCGGTCCGGGAGAACGCCGCCGTGGAGCGCTCGTGCGCGGCCCGGCCGAACGACTCCACGGCGGCGAGATCCAGCCCCTCGAGGACCGCGACCCACTCCTCCACCGCGCCGGGCGTGAGCGTGCGCCCGGTCACTCCGTCCAGCACGATCTCCGGCAGCCCGCCGGAGCGGCTGACGAGGGCTGCTCGTCCGGCTGCGGCGGCCTCCAGGGCGATCGTCGGCAGGGGATCGGGCGACGTGCTCGGCACGACGACGACGTGAGACGCGTCCAGCACTCGCCGCACGTCCTCGCACTCGCCGCGCACCTCGACGGACTCGCCGTTCCGCATGCCCGCCACGATGCCGGGGACGTCCACTCCGGCCCCGCAGACCGGAGGCCCGCCGAGGACGATCAGCCGCACGTCCCGGCGCTGGAGGCGACTCCACACCCGGAGGAAGTGCTCGTGGCCCTTCCACGCGTTCCACCTGCTCGCCAGGACGAAGACGAGTTCGTCTCCCTGCGGGAGTGGGACCGGCGGCGTGCTCTCGAATCCGTTGTGGACGACGGTCGACCGTCTCCGGTTGGAGGAGGTCAGCGTGTCCGCGACCGCTCGGCTCACGACGACTAGGCGGTCCGCCGAGCGGAACAGCAGGCAGAGGACCCACCGCTCGATCCCTCGACTGTGCTCGTGCAGATGCAGGAGGGTCGGTGCACCGAGGAGGCGGGCGACGGGCAGCACGAGCGCGAGCGCGGCGGTGTTCACGTAGACGAGCGCCGGACCGAGCTCGCGGATCGCCCGGCTGGTCGCTGCCGCCTGCCGCAGGAAGGAGAGGAGGTGGCAGGGGCGGAGGTAGGCCCGCCGGAGCACGGGCAGCGGCATGCGGCGCACCGTGACACCGCGTTCCTCGAGCAGACGGGTGAGGGGGCGAGCGGGGTAGTCCAGGTCGTCCGGGAGCCAGACCTCGGCCGTCACGTCCTCGGGCACCGCTCGCAGCGCCTCGAGGAGGACCCGATCGGCGCCGTAGGTCTCGTCGGAGGGATGGAGGAACAGGATCGTCCGCGGGCTGGACGCCGCAGCCGGAGGGCGGGGACGGCGTCGCCGGCCGACGGACCCGCTCACCGGCTCACCAGCGGGCGGCGGTGGGCGCGCAGACGCGGCGACCGTGCTGACGCGTCGCGCACCAGCCCGGCGAGGCTCTCCTCGTAGGCGGAGCAGACCGCCTTCCAGGTGTAGTGCTCGCGGGCGCGCTCGCGGGCCGCGTCGCTCGCGGCGCACTGCTCGTCGGGGGAGAGGAGCATCCGCCGCACCGCCGCGGCGATCGACGGGGCGTCCGGTGCGACGAACACGCCGCCCTCCCCGAGCACCTCCCGGTTGTAGACGGTGTCGCGGGCGACCGTCGGAGCGCCGCAGGCCATGGCCTGGACCAGCGCGGGGTTGGTGCCGCCGACGCTGTGACCGTGGAAGTAGGCGCCCGCGTGCTGCCAGAGCGAGAAGAGCCGGGCGTCGTCGCGGAGGTGACCGAGGTGGTGGATGCGCTCGTGGGACGCCGCCAGGCGAGCCGCCCGCTGATCCAGCGCGCCGCCGCAGCCGGTGGAGCCGACGATGACGACGTCGTGAGTGCGCGCGATCGCGGGAGCGGCGGCGAAGAACTCCTCGACGGTGTTCTCGGGAACGAACCGCGAGACGAGGAGGGCATACGACCGGCGCCGGAGTCCGGGCTCGACGGGCAGCACGGGAGGGACGTCGCCGCCGTAGGGCAGGAAGACGCCGTCGCGCTGGAAGTCGGTGCCCCAGCGCCGGGCGATCTCGTGCGAGTCGAAGGCGAGCTCGGTGGCGTGCGCCGCGGTCATCCGCGCGCCCATTCGGAACACGGATCGCGCGAGAGGCCCCCACTTCTCCCGCTCCCACTCCATGCCGTCCACGTTGACGAGGGTGGGGATGCCGGCGCGCTCGAGCAGCGGGAGGAAGAGGCCGTTCGCGGCGTTCATGACGAGTGCGACATCGGGAGCGCGTCGCACCGCGTCGCGGGTCGCGCTCAGCCCGTGGCTCAGCGTGCTCAGCGACCGGGAGTCCCAGCCGGAGGTGACGACGGTGCGGACGCGCGGGTCCCGGTCCTCGGCGTCGTCGACGGTCGCTCCGGGGCGTCCGTAGACGGTGACGTCCCAGCCCGCGTCGACGAGGTGGGGGGCGAGCCGGCGGACCGCGGTCTCGAAGCCGCCGTAGTAGCTGGGGTAGCCGCGCGTGCCGATGACGGCGAGGGATTTTGGCATGGCGGGGACGCTATTCGCGCGGGACCGAGCGTCCACCTGAAAGGGCGTGTTCGTCGAGGAACTGGCGCGCAGCGCCGCTCGGACCGCGTCAGACGCGCCGGAATCGACGCAGGTGGCGCAGGATGCACGTCGTCGTCGACCGACGGCGCAGACCGACGTAGGTGCTCGGCGACACGGCGATGAGGGCGAGTGCGCCCGCGACGGCGAGGTGCCCGTCGCGGACGGTGCGGAGGACGTCGCTCGCTCGGACGTCGGCCGAGACCTCCCGCTCGATCGTGCGGCCGACGTCGCCGGCGGACGGGTGCTCGGCGACGTGGTGCAGCGCCGACAGGTGGGCGACCCGCGCCGTGTAGGAGCTGACCGAGGGGTGCGCGGCGAGTCGGGGGAAGTCCGCCTCGAGCAGGCGCACGACGTGGCGGACGTTCCTCGAGAGGTCCAGGAGGTCGACCCGCAGGCCGTCCGTGATCGCGCCGGGGCGGACGGAGTAGACGTAGAGCTCTCGATCGACGAAGGAGACCGTGCGCGCACGCGCGAGCAGGACGGCCATCAGCGCCGTGTCCTCGTAGGAGCGGGACCCGGGGAAGCGGAGGCCGTCGTAGAGCTCGCGTCGGACGAGCTTGTTCCAGAGGAAGGCCCAGAGCCGGAACTCGAAGAGCTCGACCGCGGCGTCGCATCCCCTCCAGAGGCGGTCCCCGGTGTACGGCATCGCTCCGACGGGCAGCCGCTTGCCCGACTCGCCGACGGCGATCAGGCCGGTCACGACGACGTCGACATCCGCGGTCATCGCGGCCACCATGGCGGCGAGCATGCCGGGATGGACGTGGTCGTCGGAGTCGACGAACCAGAGCGCGTCTCCGGTGGCGTGCTCGAGGATCGTGTTCCGCACCTCGGCGAGGCCGTGATTCGACTCGTGCGTCACCACCAGCACCGAGAACGACCCAGGCGCGTCCGCGATCGACGCGCGGACCTTCACCATCGAGTCGTCGGGGCTCGCGTCGTCCACGATGATCACCTCCACCGCGCATCCGGTCGGCAGCGCGAGCGCCCACAGCGAGGAGAGGCAGCGCTCGACGTACGCGGAGACCCCGTAGACCGGGACGCCGATCGTGACCGAGCGGGGACGCGCCGCGCTCGAACGGGTCATCGATGCTCGCTCGAGGCCGTCGCCCCGCCGATCGCCCGGCCGTTGCCCTCGAGCAGCTGCTGGGCGGCCGCGAGCAGGTCCGGTGCCACCGCGTCCGCGGTGAAGGCGTGGATCCCGCGCGCAGCGCGATCGATGAGGCGCTCCCTGAGCTCCGGCTCGTCGAGCAGTCGTCCGATCGCCTCGCTGAGCGCCGAGCGGTCGTCCCGAGGCACCATCAGCGCATCCACGCCGTCCTCGCAGAAGTCGTCGAAGCCGCTGCCGGTGGTGGCGACGAGCGGGGTACCCACCGCCTTGACCTCGAGCGCCGCGTTCCCGAAGCCCTCCCAGCGCGAGGGACAGGTCACGACGGTGGCGGCCCTGATCGCGGCGAACACCTCGTCACCACCGACGTGGCCGAGGAACGTGAACCTGTCGCGGTGCTCGTCGGCGACCGTGCCGAGGAGCTCGGCCTCCGTCGGCTCGAGGAAGCAGAAGGCTCCCGCGAAGACGAAGGAGACGTCCGGACGGGTCCGGGCCAGTGCCTCGAAGGCGTGCATCGCGGTCTCGACGCCCTTGCGCCGCTCGATGCGGCTGAGGAAGAGCACCACGGGACCCGGGCCCGGCGGCCAGCCGTCCGGGAGGTCGCCGGACCGCGCACTCTGCTGCACCATCGGAACGTCGATGCAGTTGCGGACGACGATCGAGGGCGGAAGCTCGGGGATCCGCGTCGAGTACCAGTCCCGGACCGCGCGGGAGATCGGGACGAGTCCGCGCGACCGTCTCATCTGGCGGGTCTCGAGGCGTTTCTGGAGCCCGATCAGGAGGCGCGTGCGGAGGGTGCGCCCTCTCGCCGACCCGCCCGCGATCCAGTCCGCGATGCGGTAGCCGGTCGCGAGGTTCGTCACGAGCGGGGCGTGCCGCGGAAGCAGCGCGCCCAGGCCCTCCCACTCGGCGAGGAAGATCGCGTCGTAGCGGGTGCGGCGGACGAGCGCGCGCAGGTGGAGCGCCCGCTGCAGGAGCCGGCCGATGGCGGGCCGACGGCGCAGACGGACGTACTCGAGGATCCGCACGCCCTCGGGATCGAAGCCGTCGAGAGGCGGGTCGCAGCAGAGGACGACGAGGTCGACCTCGACGCCCGCCCTCACCAGTGCCGGCAGCAGCGAGGCGAAGCCGCGCCCGATTCCGCCGGTGTAGGGCGTCAGCCCCGCGTACTCCGTGGTGGCGACCAGCCAGCGCCGCGTCGATGTCATCAGCACTCCTCGGTGTCCGCCGGGGGCGGGATGTCCAGCGGCTCGCGGGACGCTACCAAGACGCTCGCCGGCACTGCGGCGTGCGGCGCGGTCTCCGGGGCTCTTGGCGCGGCGCGGCCGGAACGACCCGGCTTGTCGCCGGTCCGGCTGCTCCGGCGCGCCCGTCCTGCGCCGCTGGCGCCGTGAGGGTCCGTGCTCCGTGCGGAGCGCTCGCCGGGGCGGACGCGGCGCGGAGGGACGGGTGGGAGTGCGCGCGGCGGTGCCGGTTCCGACCGGGCCTCCGCGATGGTCAGCAGGAGGGCGAGCGCCGGGATGATCAGAGAGGCCGGCGCCGACTCGAGGAGGTTGAAGGCCGACGCCGCCACCAGGTAGGCGACCAGCATCGCGGGACCGGCCACGGCACCCCGGGCGATCGAGCAGATCAGGACGATCATGAGGTGGGCCAGCAGGAGCGTCGTGCCGATGAGCCCGTAGCTGAAGACCGATTGCCACAGGCTGCTCTCGAGGACGTAGTTCCCCCCGCCGTTCTGCGCGAAGACGACGCCCGACAGTCCTCCGCCGGAGCCGAAGACGCCCGACTCCGTCGGCAGCACCTTCAGACCGATCCGGAGGACCAGGTCGCGGACGTCCGCGGACCGGGCGCCCTCCTCCGTCTCGGAGCGGGGGTCGAGGGCCTGCGCACCCACGGTCGACACGATCACGAGGAGAGGGGCGAACGCGAGGATCAGTCGGACGAGCCGGCTGCCCGTGAGGCGGACGACGGTCACGCCGCCCGCCACCAGGACGCCGACCGCGATCGCGATCACGGCGCTGCGTGATCCGGAGAGCAGCACGCCTGCGCAGCAGGCCGCGAAGCCGAGGAGGGCACCCGGCCGTCTGCCCTTGAGGAACAGCCCGAACGCGAGGGACCCGACCGAGGCGAAGAAGGTGCCGTTCACCAGGGGGTGCCCGAGCGTCGTCAGGATCCGGTACACGCTCCACTTCTGCGTGAGCGGGAAGGGAGCAGAGGCGAAGATCTCGGCGTACAGGTTCGACCGGGTCGTGAACTCGACCGTCCCGACGATCGCGAGGACGACCGACACGAGGAGGAGGGCGGTGGTCAGCGGCCGGAAGACCGAGGGGTCGCTCATCCACAGCGGAAGGGCGATCAGCGCGATGACGACGACGACCGTCCAGGAGGCGATCGTCTCGATCTGCCCCTGCGGCCGGAGGACGGGGATCACCAGTGCGTAGACCGTGAACGCGATCGGCGCCACCAGCCGGGTCCTGCGAAGCCAGGGCGGTGGCGGAGCTCCGGTCGCGATCGCCAGGAGTGCCGCGAAGACGATGATCGGACTGAGGATCGGGAACGGCGCGGGCAGCGCCAGGTAGTCGAACGGGACGACCGCGTAGAGGACGAGGACGAGCGTCAGGGCGGCGGCCGGCGCGAGCAGGCGGGCGACGATCAGCACGCAGGCCGCCGCAGCAGCGAGAGCCGGGATCCGGAGCTCGCCGGTGACGACCGCGACCACCACGGCGCCGAGCAGGAGGACCGCCAGGGCGGGAAGCCAGACGGCGTTCGAGCGCTGCGCGGGCGCTCTGCCCGGACGCGGGGACTGCGGCTGACCGGGCGGAGGCGGCAGTCGTCGTGGAGACCGCGCGAGCGAACGCCGGTGCGAGCCGGTGGGAGGTGGTGTCATGGCGGGTCGCCTCAGAGGTCGGAGGGTGGGGGCAGGGGTGGTCAGCTGTAGGGGAGGAGCGCCGCGCAGAAGCCTGCGGCGCCGATGAGCAGGCCGGCCGAGAGGCAGCCGTAGACGCGCAGGACGCCGGCGCGGCCGATGTCCTGCGCGACGTGCGGCAGGCGACCGGCGAGGGCGACGGTGTCGCGGAGGACGGCGGCGCACGCGCCCGCGAGCAGATCGGCGGCGACGGCGAATCCGGCTCCGACGCTGAGAGCGACGCCGATCCAGTGCCACGGCACGAGCACGCTCGCGCGGCCCTGCACGATCAGGAACGAGGAGGCGCACCACATGCAGGCGATCGGCGCGGAGGAGATGGAGAGGATCGGCACGATCAGCAGGGCGGGATGCCAGGAGGAGTCGAGGACGCGGCCGAGGACGAGGAGATCCAGGGCGACCATCGTCGCCTGGACGACCAGGGCGCCGACCGCTGCCTGCATCATCACGGAGCGGAGCACTGCGCGCCGCTCCTCGTCCGTCCGGGAGGTGGCCACCCGAGCGCGGAGGACGTTGGTGAGTCCGAGGACGACGGCGTCCGAGACGGCGCGCGCGATCTGACTCGCGACCGAGTAGAGACCGAGCGTCGTGGCTCCACCGAGAGCGGAGAGGACGATCCGCTCGGACTGGCCCTGCAACCAGCCGAAGACGTTGCTCTGCAGGGTGGGGATCACGTAGTCCCTGAGTATCGGCCGACGTGGCAGGTCGGGAGTCGGCAGCGTCCCCCGTCTCGAGAGCAGGAGGAGGAGCATCCCCTCGGTCACCCCGGTCTGGAGGGATCCGGCCGCGATGCCGAGGACGGGAGCGAGGGGGACGCAGACGACGATCGAGGCGATGCTGCCGAGGGCCTGGCTCCGCGCGATCGAGGCCCAGCGACCGTCGTACTGCGCCCGGGTCAGTGCGGGCAGGATCGCCCCGTGGAGTGCCGCGACGGCGACGAACGGCAGGAGGGCGACGGCCTGCGCGGCGGACGCCGCCGACAGGGCCCAGAGCACACCGATCGCGACCGCCATCGCCGTCGCCCCGCCGACGGAGACGACGGCGGCGGCGCGCCGGAGCTGGCGCGCGCCCCCCTCCCTCCGCCACATCGCGACGCCGAGCGGGCGCACCGTGTTCTCCCCGATCTCCTGCAGGAGGGAGAGCGCGAGGAACGCCATCGCGTAGACGCCTGCTTCCGCGGGCGACACGTGGACGGCGACGACGAGGCCGACGACCGCGCTCGTTCCGCGGGAGACGAGCCGTTCGAGGGCGGCGTTCGAGGAGCTCCGCGCTGTCGGGGAGCGCAGCAGTGCGGCGACGCGGTGGATCATCGAGCTCCGGGGCGGCGAACCCGGGACTCCGGCGCGCAGCAGGACGTCCGGTCCATCGAGGGAGCCTCCCGATCGGGATCACGACGGCAGGCGAGCCGCCGGGACACGGTAGGACGCGCCCGTTCCTCCTCGCCTCGCGTGGCGCGTCCCGGGGCGCGGATCGCCTGGTCGCGCGCAGCGGGCCCCCTTTCGGCGCGGTCTCTCGGCACAGGAGCCGTCCGCCGGAGCGGTGCGCGCCCTCCGGGTGGTCACCACCGGTGGTCCCGTATCATTGCGGCGTTATGTCACGCATCTACGACTGCTCCGTCGACACGGACCTCCTGACCGGCACCCGTCTCGCGCGCACCGCGATCGGCCGGGGCGAGCTCGTCGTCCTGCCGACCGACACGGTCTACGGGATCGCGGCCAACGCGTTCGACGCCGCGGCGGTGCAGCGCCTGCTCGACGCGAAGGGGCGCACCCGGCAGTCGCCGCCGCCCGTGCTGATCGGCGACGTGGCCGCGCTCGACGCCCTCGCGGAGAACGTGCCCGAGGCCGTCCGCGAGCTGGCGAAGGCCTTCTGGCCGGGTGGGCTCACGATCGTGCTGCACGCGCAGCCCTCCCTCGTCTGGGACCTGGGCGAGACCCGGGGCACCGTCGCCCTCCGGATGCCCGACAACCCGGTCACCCTCGAGCTCCTCGCCGAGACGGGGCCGCTCGCGGTCTCCTCGGCCAACCGCACCGGCCGCCCGTCCGCCACCACCGCCCAGGAGGCGCTCGACCAGCTCGGCGACTCCGTCGACGTCTACCTCGACGCGGGCACCGCCGGCAGCCGCTACAGCGACCGGCCGGTCGGCGCCAGCGAGTCCTCCACCATCGTCGACGCGACCGCGCTCAGCTTCGAGGGCGGCACCCTGCGCATCCTCCGCCAGGGCGTCGTCTCGGCCGAGAGCATCCGCGAGGTCGTCGGCGACCTCCTCCTCGACGGCGTCGCCACGTCCGAGGAGCCCGAGGCCCCCGCGCCGGTCGCGTCCTACGACGCCTCCACCGAGCTCAGCGACCCGACCGTCGAGGACGACGAGCCCGTCGCCGCCGAGGAGCAGCCCGCTCCCACGGCGCGACCGGACTGGGCGTCGCGCGCCCAGGTGCAGGACGAGCCGGCGGCGAGCGGCACCGCGCGCCCCGACTCCGCCCCGGGTGAGTAGCCGATGATCACCTTCGTCCTGGTCTCGCTCGCGGTCGCGGTCGTGACCTGCGGGCTGTCGTGGGTCATCTGGAAGCTCAGCCTGCGGTACCGGCTCTACCCGGCGATCCGGGTGCGCGACATGCACACCCGGCCGACCCCGCGCCTGGGCGGCATCGCCATGTTCCTCGGGATCCTCGTCGGCTTCGGCATCGCCTCGCAGCTGCCCTACTTCAGGCTGGTGTTCGCCAATCCCGAGCCGATCCTCGCGATCCTCGGCGCGAGCCTCCTGATCGTCCTGATCGGCGTCGCCGACGACATCTGGGACCTCGACTGGACGACGAAGCTCGCCGGGCAGATGATCGCCGCGGGGCTGATCGCCTGGAAGGGCGTGCAGATCGTCTCGCTGCCGATCGGCGGCCTCACCGTCGGCTCGCCCTGGATGTCGCTGATCATCACCGTGCTGGCGATCGTGCTGGTGACCAACGCGCTGAACTTCATCGACGGCCTCGACGGCCTCGTCGCCGGCGTCGCGCTGATCGCCAACGGCGTGTTCTTCCTCTACAGCTACCTGCTGGTGCAGCAGACGTCGCCGACCGACTACTTCAACCTCGCCTCGCTGATCGCGGTCGTCCTCGTCGGCGCCTGCGCGGGCTTCCTGCCGATCAACTGGCGCCCGGCGAAGATGTTCATGGGCGATGGGGGAGCGCTGCTCGTCGGCATGCTGATGGCGACGTCGGCCATCGCCGTCACCGGCCAGATCGACCCCTCGCAGCTCGCGGCGAAGGAGCTGCTGCCCGCGTTCATCCCGATCATCCTGCCGTTCGCGATCCTGGTCGTCCCGCTGATGGACTTCGGCCTCGCGGTGATCCGGCGGCTGCGCGCGGGCAAGTCGCCGTTCAGCGCCGACCGCAAGCACCTGCACCACCGGCTGCTCGACATGGGGCACTCGCACCTGCACGCCGTGCTGATCTTCTACGCCTGGACGGCCGTCGTCGCCTTCAGCTGCCTGCTGATGTTCGTCGTCGACGTGCTCTGGGTGCCGCTCGCCTTCCTCGCGATCGGACTGCTCGCCTGCACCGTCGTCACGCTCCTCCCGCTCAGCCGCCGCAAGCGGCTCGAGGCGGCGGCGCAGTCGGCGGAGGCGTCCCCCGTCCTCGACCCCCTCGACCGCGCGTCCGAGACCGACACGCGCCGTCCGCCGATCGGGCTACCGCTCGGCCGCGACACGACAGCGCCGCACCAGGCGCGGAAAGAAGCATCATGACCGGAGCCTCCCCGGCCGCCCCCCGCCCCCAGCCCGCCTCGGTGCCCGTCCTCCGGCGCACGCTCGCCGTCGGCGGCGTCTTCGTCCTCGCTCTGGCCGTCGTCGGCGCGATCGTCGGATTCCTCGCCGCCGGCGGTGAGGGTGCCGTCGGCGCCCTGATCGGCGCCGTCGTCGGCGGGGTCATGGTGGCGCTCACCGCCGCCAGCATCCTCGTCGCCAACCGGATGGACATCGGCGGCTTCTTCGCCGTGGTGCTCGGCACCTGGCTCGCGAAGTTCGTCCTCTTCGTGATCGCGGCCCTCGTGCTGCGCGACCAGCCGTGGCTGAACAGCACCGCCATGTTCATCACGATCATCGCGGCGGTCCTCGGCTCGCTCGTGATCGACGTCCTCGTCGTCTCGCGCTCGCGCATGGCGAACGTCAGCGACATCGCCCGATGAGCGCCGCCCGAGTGGCGTCTGAGAGGATCACGATTCGGCTCTCAGGCCGTTCTGTTGCTACAGTAGGGTCCAATCCCCGCAGGCGACGTGTGCCCGTCCTCAGGTCGTCTCATCGTTGATGTCGACCGCCGAGTGCGAACGCCGTCCGAGCGGAATACCCCACCTTTCGTCGTCGCGAGAGCGTTGCGTCCGAACGATTCACGTCGTTCGTCTGCCACGTGCCACGCCCCGAATTCCAGGAGCTAGCGCTGTTTGCTAACGCTGTGACCCTGTTGGTCTCGTCCTCGACCGGTGAGAGTGACTTCCACACCCCGTCGATCTCCGAGTTCTTCCCGCCCGGTTTCCTCTTCGAGGGAACCCCTTTCGAGATCAACCGCGTCATGCTGGTCCGCTTCATCGCGGTCATCGCCCTGATGCTGTTCTTCTACCTCGGGACGCGCAAGATGCGCATCGTCCCGGGCCGCTTCCAGAGCGTCGTGGAGATGGCCTTCGACTTCGTCCGCGTGACGATCGCGAAGGACATCCTCGGCGAGAAGGACGCGCGCCGCTTCCTGCCGATCCTGGTGACGATCTTCTTCGCGATCATCGCTATGAACCTCACCGGCATCGTCCCGTTCCTGAACATCGCGGGAACGTCGGTCGTGGGCATGCCCCTCTTCCTCGGCCTGGTCGCGTACGTCACCTTCATCTACGCCGGCATCAAGGACCGGGGGATGGGCTTCTTCAAGAACGCCCTCTTCCCGCCCGGAGCCCCGTTCCTGATCTACTTCATCCTCACGCCGATCGAGCTGCTGCAGACGTTCATCATCCGTCCGCTCTCGCTCGCGCTGCGGCTCGTGATGAACATGATCGTCGGGCACCTGCTCCTGGTGCTGTGCTTCTCGGCCACGCAGTTCTTCCTCTTCAGCTCGCAGATCGACCCGGGCTTCAAGCTCTTCGGTGTCGTGACCTTCGCCTTCGGCGGCGCCTTCACGCTCTTCGAGCTGCTGGTCGCGGTGCTGCAGGCCTACATCTTCACTCTCCTCGCTGCGGTCTACATCCAGTTGGCCGTCGCCGAGGAGCACTGACCCCACTACTCACGGGCTCCCGCCCGTTCACACGATCACCCCACTGAAAGGACCCACTCGTGGACTCAGTCACCGTTCTCGCCGAACTCACCGGCAACATCGCGACGGTCGGTTACGGCCTCGCAGCGATCGGCCCCGGCATCGGTGTCGGCATCGTCGCGGGCAAGACCGTCGAGGCCATGGCGCGCCAGCCCGAGATGGCCGGCCGCCTCCAGACCACGATGTTCCTCGGCATCGCGTTCACCGAGGTGCTCGCGCTCATCGGTCTCGCCACCTACTTCATCTTCGCGGCGTAGTCGTGTTCAGCACCGCTGTGAACATCGCTGCGGAAGAAGGTGACGTCCCCGCGGTCATTCTGATCCCGGAGTTCTACGACTTCTTCTGGTCGGGGGTGATCTTCCTCATCCTGCTGTTCTTCTTCTGGAGGCTGGTCCTGCCGCGCATTCAGACGATGCTCGACGCGCGCTCCGCCGCGATCGAGGGGAACATCGCGAAGGCCGACGAGGCCCAGCGACAGGCTGAGATCGCACTCGAGAAGTACACCGCTCAGCTGGCCGAGGCCCGCGCCGAGGCCGGAGTGATCCGCGAGAAGGCGAACGCCGACGGCAACGCGATCGTGGCGGCGAAGAAGGAGCAGGCGCAGGTCGAGGCCGAGCGCATCCTCCAGAACGCGCACGCCCAGATCGAGGCGGACCGCCAGTCGGCCGTCGTCGCTCTGCGCTCCGAAGTCGGAACCCTCGCCATCGATCTCGCCTCCGGCGTCATCGGCGAGAGCCTCAACGACGACGCGAAGGCGTCCGCGATCGTGGACCGCTTCCTCGCCGACCTCGAGGCCTCGGAGAAGGCGAACAGCTGATGGGCAGCGCGTCCAGGCAGGCACTCGCGTCGGCGAAGGCGGAGCTCTCCGCCCTCGGCGGCCAGGCGTCCCTCGACACGGCCCAGCAGCTCTTCGAGGCGGCCCGGGTCATCGACGGGCAGGCGCAGCTGCGCACGGTCCTCTCCGACCCGAGCACCGATGCGGGCAGCAGGCAGGCCCTCGTCGCCCGGGTGTTCGCACCCTTCGGCGAGCCGGCCAAGCGCCTGCTCACCGTCGTCGTCGGCCACCGCTGGTCGAGCCCGAGCGATCTGATCGCCGGAATCGAGGAGGTCGGGGTCCGTGCGATCGCGTCCGCCACCCCGGAGGGCGTCTCGCTCGAGACCGAGCTGCAGACATTCGGCGCCGTCGTGGCGTCGGATGCTCAGCTCGAGCTCGCGCTCGGCAGCAAGCTCGCCGCGGCGGACTCGAAGGACGCGCTCGTGCAGCGCCTCCTCGAGGGCAAGGCCTCCGCGGAGACCCTCGCCATCCTCCGCCAGCTGATCGCGCACCCGCGCGGTCGCCGCATCCCCGAGCTCGTCCGCTTCGCGGCGAGCGTCGTCGCGGACCAGGGCGGCTTCACCATCGCCACGGTCTCGGTCGCGGCTCCGCTGCACCCCGAGCAGCTCGACCGGCTCCGCTCGGCGCTCACGCGCCAGTACGGCCGCCCGGTCTCCGTCAACGTCCTGGTCGACCCCTCCCTCCTGGGCGGCATGCGACTGCACGTCGGCGACGAGGTCATCGACGGCACCGTCTCGGCGCGGCTGTCCGACCTGAAGCTCCAGCTCGCGTCCTGACGGACGCACGTATCCTCAGGGAGCGGCTCGCGCCGCCTCCGACCTCCGCACCACCCAGGTCAGGCCCCGACGACCGCTTCGGCTCGCACGGACCCAACGAATAGGAATTCCCATGGCAGATATCACCATCAGCCCGGATGAGATCCGCGACGCGCTGAAGGACTTCGTCTCGTCGTACGAGCCGGGCAAGGCGTCCACCACCGAGGTCGGCTACGTCATCGACGCCGCCGACGGCATCGCCCACGTCGAGGGACTCCCCGGCGTCATGGCGAACGAGCTGATCCGCTTCTCCAACGGCGTGCTGGGCCTCGCCCAGAACCTCGACGAGAACGAGATCGGCGTCGTCGTCCTCGGCGAGTTCTCCGGCATCGAGGAGGGCATGGAGGTGACCCGCACCGGCGAGGTCCTCTCCGTCCCCGTCGGCGACGGCTACCTCGGCCGCGTCGTCGACCCGCTCGGCAATCCGATCGACGGACTCGGCGACATCGCCTCCGAGGGCCGCCGCGCCCTCGAGCTCCAGGCCCCCGGCGTCATGTCGCGCAAGTCGGTCCACGAGCCGCTGCAGACCGGCATCAAGGCCATCGACGCGATGATCCCCGTCGGCCGCGGACAGCGCCAGCTCATCATCGGCGACCGCCAGACCGGCAAGACGGCCATCGCGATCGACACGATCATCAACCAGAAGGCCAACTGGGAGTCCGGCGACACGAACAAGCAGGTCCGCTGCATCTACGTCGCCATCGGCCAGAAGGGCTCGACCATCGCCTCGGTGAAGGGCGCGCTCGAGGACGCCGGAGCGATGGAGTACACGACGATCGTCGCGTCCCCCGCCTCGGACCCCGCCGGCTTCAAGTACCTCGCCCCCTACACCGGCTCGGCCATCGGTCAGCACTGGATGTACGGCGGCAAGCACGTCCTGATCATCTTCGACGACCTGTCGAAGCAGGCCGAGGCCTACCGCGCCGTGTCGCTCCTCCTGCGCCGCCCGCCGGGACGCGAGGCGTACCCCGGCGACGTCTTCTACCTGCACTCCCGCCTGCTGGAGCGCTGCGCGAAGCTGTCCGACGAGCTCGGCGCCGGCTCGATGACGGGCCTCCCGATCATCGAGACCAAGGCGAACGACGTCTCGGCGTACATCCCGACCAACGTGATCTCGATCACCGACGGCCAGATCTTCCTCCAGTCCGACCTCTTCAACGCCAACCAGCGTCCGGCGGTCGACGTGGGCATCTCGGTGTCGCGAGTCGGCGGTGACGCCCAGGTCAAGTCGATCAAGAAGGTCTCCGGAACGCTGAAGCTCGAGCTGGCGCAGTACCGCTCGCTCGAGGCCTTCGCGATGTTCGCCTCGGACCTCGACGCCGCCTCGCGTCGTCAGCTCGCCCGCGGCGCCCGCCTCACCGAGCTGCTCAAGCAGCCGCAGTACTCGCCGTACCCCGTCGAGGAGCAGGTCGTCTCGATCTGGGCCGGAACGAACGGCAAGCTCGACGAGGTGCCCGTCCCCGACGTGCTGCGCTTCGAGCGCGAGCTGCTCGACTACCTGGGCCGCAACACGCAGGTCCTCTCCACGCTGCGCGACACCAACGTGCTCTCCGACGACACCGTCGCCGAGCTGCACCGTGCCGTCGACGGCTTCAAGCTCGAGTTCCAGACCGGTGAGGGCAAGCCGCTCGCCTCGGTCGGGCGCGAGGAGCACAAGGCGATCTCGGCCGACGAGGTCGGCCAGGAGAAGATCGTCAAGGGCCGTCGCTAACAGCGGCCCCCTGACGATTCAGAGAAGGACTACAGGAGACACATGGGAGCGCAACTCCGGGTCTACCGGTCGAAGATCCGCTCGGCCCAGACGACCAAGAAGATCACCCGCGCCATGGAGCTGATCTCGGCCTCGCGCATCCAGAAGGCGCAGAACCGCGTCGCCGCCGCGGCGCCGTACTCGAACGCCATCACGCGCGCCGTGTCGGCCGTCGCGACCTACTCGAACGTCGAGCACCCGCTCACGACCGAGCGCGAGAAGCTCGACACGGCCGCGATCGTGATCTTCACCTCCGACCGCGGCCTCGCCGGCGCGTTCTCCTCGAGCGTGCTCAAGGAGGCGGAGGAGCTGGCCTCGCTGCTGCGCAGCGAGGGCAAGGAGGTCGTCTTCTACCTGGTCGGCCGCAAGGCGAACGCGTACTTCTCGTTCCGCCGGCGCCCGAGCGTCCGCATCTGGACGGGCGGCACCGACCAGCCGGTGTTCGAGACGGCGAAGGAGATCGCCGACGCGGTCGTCGACTCCTACAACCTCGACGACGAAGAGGGCGGAGTGGACGAGATCCACCTCGTGTACAACCGCTTCGTCAGCATGGTCACCCAGCAGCCGACCGTCGTCCGGCTCCTGCCGCTCGAGGTCGTCGAGGGCGCCGAGGATCAGAACACCGATCTGTACCCGCTCTACGAGTTCGAGCCCGACCCCGAGACGGTCCTCGACCGCCTCCTGCCGGTCTACGTCGAGAGCCGCATCTTCAACGCGATGCTGCAGTCGGCGGCGTCCGAGCACGCGGCGCGCCAGAAGGCGATGAAGTCGGCGAGCGACAACGCCGACACGCTCATCAAGACGTACACCCGGCTCGCCAACAACGCGCGCCAGACCGAGATCACGCAGCAGATCGCCGAGATCGTCGGCGGCGCCGACGCCCTGTCGTCCTCGAAGTAGACGGCGCACCTCCCCGACACGAAGCCTCCGCCCTCCGGGTGCGGTGAGACCACAGAAGGAAGAAGCAATGACACTGACCGCACCTGAGGCGGCGACCGGGACTCCGGGCGGGGCCGTCGGCCGTATCGCCCGCGTCACCGGCCCCGTCGTTGACATCGAGTTCCCCCACGACGCGATCCCCGAGGTCTACAACGCGCTCTACACGCACGTCGAGGTCGAGGGCGTCTCGTCCAAGCTGACCTTCGAGGTCGCGCAGCACCTGGGCGACGACCTCGTCCGCGCCATCTCGCTCAACCCGACCGACGGACTCGTCCGCGGCCAGGAGGTCCACGACACCGGCCTGCCGATCTCGGTCCCCGTCGGCGACGTGACCAAGGGCAAGGTCTTCAACGTGATCGGCGAGGTGCTCAACGCTGACGCCGACGGCACGATCAACGGACAGTCGTTCGAGATCACCGAGCGCTGGCCGATCCACCGCAAGCCCCCGGCGTTCGACCAGCTCGAGTCGAAGACCGAGCTCTTCGAGACCGGCATCAAGGTCATCGACCTCCTCACCCCGTACGTGCAGGGCGGCAAGATCGGCCTGTTCGGCGGAGCGGGCGTCGGCAAGACCGTCCTCATCCAGGAGATGATCCAGCGCGTCGCGCAGGACCACGGTGGAGTGTCCGTGTTCGCCGGCGTCGGCGAGCGCACCCGTGAGGGCAACGACCTCATCGCCGAGATGGAGGAGGCGGGCGTCTTCGACAAGACGGCACTCGTCTTCGGCCAGATGGACGAGCCGCCGGGAACGCGCCTCCGCGTCGCGCTCTCCGCGCTGACGATGGCGGAGTACTTCCGCGACGTGCAGAAGCAGGACGTGCTGCTCTTCATCGACAACATCTTCCGCTTCACGCAGGCCGGCTCGGAGGTGTCGACCCTGCTGGGCCGCATGCCCTCCGCGGTGGGCTACCAGCCGAACCTCGCCGACGAGATGGGCGTGCTCCAGGAGCGCATCACCTCGACGCGCGGACACTCGATCACCTCGCTGCAGGCGATCTACGTCCCCGCCGACGACTACACCGACCCGGCGCCGGCCACGACGTTCGCGCACCTCGACGCGACGACCGAGCTCTCCCGTGAGATCGCGTCGAAGGGCCTCTACCCGGCCGTCGACCCGCTGACCTCGACCTCGCGCATCCTCGACCCCCGCTACCTGGGTGCCGACCACTACCGCGTGGCCACGAACGTCAAGCAGATCCTGCAGAAGAACAAGGAGCTGCAGGAGATCATCGCGATCCTCGGTGTCGACGAGCTCTCCGAGGAGGACAAGATCACGGTGTCGCGTGCGCGCCGGATCCAGCAGTTCCTCTCGCAGAACACCTACATGGCGAAGAAGTTCACCGGCGTGGAGGGCTCGACCGTCCCGCTGAAGGACACCATCGAGTCGTTCGACGCGATCGCCCGCGGCGAGTTCGACCACGTGGCGGAGCAGGCGTTCTTCAACGTCGGCCCGATCACGGACGTCGAGGAGAAGTGGGCTCAGATCCAGAAGGAGAACGGCTGACCATGGCCGCGTTCCTGAAGGTCAGCGTCGTCTCCGCGAACGCGGAGGTCTGGGCGGGTGAGGCCAAGCAGATCTCGGCCCGCACCGTCGAGGGCGAGATCGGCATCCTGGTCGGTCACGAGCCGATGCTCGCGATCCTCGCCTCGGGCGAGGTCCGCGTCACGGCCGCGGACGGCAGCCGGATCACCGCTCAGGCGGACGACGGCTTCCTGTCCGTCGAGAACGACGTCGTCACCGTCGTGGCCCGCGAGGCCGCGCTGGTCTGACGACCCGCCGCCTCGGGCGGCGACCGGAGGGGCCGGGTGATCATCGCGATCGCCCGGCCCCTCCGTCGTGCGCGGCGTCCCCTCGCCGCGTTCCACTCGCGCGCTCTCGCGCGCCGTCTTCCCCGAGGAGTCCCGTGCACGTCCTGCTTCCCCCGTCCGAGACCAAGCGCGACGGCGGCTCGGCCGAGTTCCGGGTCGAGGAGCTGTCGTTCCCGGGGCTGACCGAGCGTCGAGTCGCCCTGCGCGACGCCCTGGTCGCGCTCGCCGGCGACCGGGACGCGGCTGCCCGCGCACTGAAGCTCGGTCCCCGGCAGCTCGGCGAGATCGAGCGCAACGCGGCACTGCCGACCGCGCCGGCGATGCCCGCGGTGGACCGCTTCGACGGCGTGCTGTTCGATGCGCTCGATGCTGCGTCGCTCTCGGCCGGGGCGCGCGGCGTCCTCGGCCGGATCGTCGTGGTGCAGTCCGCGCTCTGGGGTCCCGTCCGGGGCCTCGACGGCATCCCCGCGTACCGGCTGTCGCACGACTCGCGTATCCCCGGAATGCCGCTCAAGCGCTGGTGGGCTGCCGGGGCGGGGCGTGAGCTGTCGGCGCTCCCGGGACTCGTCCTCGACCTGCGCAGCGAGTCCTACGCGGCGCTCGGGCCGCTGCAGCCGGGGGAGTGGCGCTTCTTCGTCCGGGTGCGGTCGCGCGACGCGTCGGGGCAGCTGCGCAACCTCAATCACTTCAACAAGCAGGGCAAGGGCCTCTTCGTCCGCGCGCTCGCGGAGGACGGCGTCGAGACCGACTCCCTCGCCGAGCTGGTCGAGTGGGCGGCGTCCCGCGGGTTCGAGCTGGCGCCGAACGCCGGCAGCGGCGAGCTGGATCTGGTCGTGCGGTCGGCCTGAGCGTCAGGAGCGGGCGCGGAAGCAGCCGGTGAGGTGGTCGTCGACGACGCCGGCCGACTGCAGCAGGGCGTACATGGTCGTCGCACCGACGAAGCGGAAGCCGGCCTTCCGGAGCGCCTTCGAGAGCGCGAGGGACGCCGGCGTCGAGGTCGGGACGTCGGCGGGGCGGACGATGCGGCCGGGCGGGGCGTCCTCCTCGAACGACCAGACCAGGCGGTCGAGCGCGCCCTCGCCGTCGCGCTCGCGCAGGGCGACGGCCGCCTGTGCGTTGCCGATGGTCGCGAGGATCTTGGGGCGGCTGCGGATGATTCCGGCGTCGTCCATCAGGCGGTCCACGTCGTCCTCGTCCATCGCTGCGACGACGTCGAGATCGAAGCCGTGGAAGACCTCGCGGAACCGAGGCCGCTTGCGGAGGATGGTGATCCAGGAGAGCCCCGCCTGGAAGCCCTCGAGGCAGATCTTCTCGAAGAGCGGACGGTCCCCGTGCAGGGGGACGCCCCACTCCTCGTCGTGGTAGCGGCGGTACTCGACGTCGTCGCCGCTCCAGCCGCAGCGGACGGTTCCGTCCGCGTCGGTGATCAGCCCGTCCTCGGCCGTCATCGGTGCGCGATCCCCTCGTGATCGAGCAGCCAGGCCTTCGTGGCGACGCCCTCGCCGGCGCTGAAGCCGGTGATCCGGCCGTCTCCGGCCAGCACCCGGTGGCAGCCGACGAGGATCGGGATCGGGTTCGCGCCGACGGCGCCGCCGATGGGCCGGCCGGAGCGGAGCCGTCCCGTCGCCTGCCCGAGGGCGCCGTAGGAGGTGATCTCGCCGAAGCCGATGCCCTGGAGCGCTCCCCAGATCTCCATCTGGAAGGGCGTCCCGCGGAGCAGCAGCGGCAGGTCGAACGTGCGCCGCTCGCCCGCGAAGTAGGCGTCGAGCTGATCCACCGCGCTGCAGAGGACGGGGAGCGAGTCGTCGGGCAGATGGTCGTGCGGAAGGGTTCCGCCGTTCTCGATCGCGAGCGAGACGATCGACTCGCCGTCGCTGCCGACCTCGATCCGGCCGAGGGGGCTGACGGTGCGGCGCACGTGCAGGGGAGTCGTTCTCATGCCACGAGAGTATCCGCGGGACCCGCGGCCGACCGGCGGGAATCGGACATCGGTGGACGGCTCCGCAGCTCGGCGGCCTGTGGAGGACGGAACGGGCGCGTCGAGATCCACCGACTTCGCAGTCCCGTCGTGCTGACGGTGGGCGGGTCTCGATACGCCCCTGCGGGGCTACTCGACCAGCAAGCACGTGCCGATCGCGGAGCGTCGGGGCCTCCATGCTGATCGAGTAGCCCGCGGAGCGGGCGTATCGAGATCCGCCCACCGAGAGACGGTGGGTCTCGAGACGCCGCCTGCGGCGGCTACTCGACCAGCATGTCCTCGCGCGCGATCGCCTGCGGTCAGTCGACCAGCATGACCGGGCGCGAGATCGGCCGCGGCTGGTCGACCAGCAGGTGGGCGCGCGTCCGGATGCCGTCGGCGGGCGTCCTCCACAGGTGGCGTTCCGGCGATCTGTCTTCCGGTCGCCGAGGGGCCCGCCCCGCTGCGATGCCGGGCCCGCCACCGTTGCCGCATGACATCCACTGCATCGTCTCCGGTCCATCCCGTCGATCACAGCGCCGTGCTCGCGGCCATCCCTCGCCTGCTCGGGCACCCGCCCCACGAGAGCGTCGTCCTCGTCCCGCTGAGGGGCGGCACGCCGACCGGCGCCCTCCGCTTCGACCTCGCTGTCGGCGATCCGTCCAGAGCCGCACGGGTCTGGATCGGGGCCCTCGGGCGCTTCGGGCGCGTAGAGCGCCTGGTGATCGCACTGTTCTCGAGCGGCCGGCGCGACCCGTCCGCCGGTGCGCTCCTCGGCGCGCTGAGCAGTCGAGCGCAGGAGGTCGGACTCGCCGTGGAGGTGCTCGTCCCCTCCGGCGCACGCCGCCCGACTCGGCCGGGCAGCGGAACGACGATCCTCAGGAGGGCCGACGACACCCCCTCGGCGGAACTCCTGCCCGTCGTCGGCCGAGGGGAGGCGCTCGCGATCGCGGCGGAGGTGGACGCGCTGCTCGACCGGCACCCGCGCGCTCGTCTCCCCGAGGCGGTGATGACCGACGTCGAGACCCTCCTGCTGCGCGCGGCGTCGGGTCGTCCCTGGCAGCCGCGGACCCGCGCCCTCGCGGCGCTCATCGTCGGCGCGCAAGGGCGGGAAGGCCGGGAGCGGGTGATCCGACTCGTCGCCTCTCCCGACCGCGCCGCTGCGCCGTCCGTCATCGGGCTCGTCGCGCACGCGGCCGCGGCGGCGCCCGGGACCGAGCGGGGACCGCTGCTGGTCCTGCTCGCCACGCTCCACTGGTCGTCGGGGTCGATCCGCTCAGCGGCGCTCCTCGCGCGGGAGGCGGTCCGGCTCGATCCGCACGATCACGACTCGCGGATCCTCGTAGCCGCGCTCGAGGGCGGCGAGCCGTGCCCGTGGGCCGTCGAGGGGCGCCGCGCCGCGTGAGGCGTGCTCAGCGGGCTCGTGCGCGCCGCCACTCGATCCGGCGGCGCGCACGAGCACGTCAGAGTCGTGCCCAGGCCTCCGTCAGCACCGAGCGGAGGATCTGCTCGATCTCGTCGAACTCCTTCGGACCGATCGTGAGCGGCGGCGCGAGCTGCACGACGGGGTCGCCGCGGTCGTCCGCCCGGCAGTACAGGCCGGCGTCGAAGAGCGCCTTCGAGAGGAAGCCGCGAAGCAGGCGCTCGGACTCCTCGGCGTCGAAGGTCTCCTTGGTCGTCTTGTCCTTGACCAGCTCGATCCCGAAGAAGTAGCCCGCGCCGCGGACGTCGCCGACGATCGGCAGGTCGAGCAGCTTCTCGAGCGTGGAGCGGAAGAGCGGCGAGTTCTCCCGCACGTTCTCGTTGAGCTTCTCCTCCTCGAAGATGTCGAGGTTCTCCAGCGCGACCGCGGCCGAGACGGGGTGCCCGCCGAAGGTGTAGCCGTGCGGGAAGGAGACCTCGCCGTGCCGGAAGGGCTCGTAGATGCGGTCGCTGACGATGGTGGCGCCGATGGGGGAGTAGCCGCTGGTCATGCCCTTCGCGCAGGTGATCATGTCCGGCACGTAGCCGTACTCGTCGCAGGCGAACATGTGGCCGATCCGCCCGAAGGCGCAGATCACCTCGTCCGAGACGAGGAGCACGTCGTGCCGGTCGCAGATCTCGCGCACCCGCTGGAAGTAGCCGGGCGGCGGGGGGAAGCAGCCACCGGAGTTCTGCACCGGCTCGAGGAAGACGGCGGCGACCGTCTCGGGGCCCTCGAACTCGATCATCTCCTCGATGCGGTCCGCGGCCCAGACGCCGAAGGCCTCCAGGTCGTCGCCGTGCTGGGGCGCGCGGTAGAAGTTGGTGTTCGGCACGCGGAAGCCACCCGGCACGATCGGCTCGAACATCGCCTTCATCGCCGGGATGCCGGTGATCGCCAGCGCGCCCTGCGGCGTGCCGTGGTAGGCGACCGCGCGCGAGATCACCTTGTGCTTGCCCGGCTTGCCCTGGAGCTTCCAGAAGTGCTTCGCCAGCTTGAAGGCGGTCTCGACGGCCTCACCGCCACCGGTCGAGAAGAACACGCGGTTGAGGTCGCCCGGTGCGTGATCCGCGAGACGATCAGCGAGCTCGATCGCCGAGGGCGTCGCGTAGGACCAGAGCGGGAAGAACGAGAGCTCGGCCGCCTGCTTGGCCGCGGCCTCCGCGAGCCGCCGCCGGCCGTGGCCCGCGTTGACGACGAAGAGCCCGGACAGCCCGTCGAAGTACTTCCGGCCCGTGCTGTCCCAGATGTGGTGGCCCTCGCCCCGGGTGATGATGGGGACCCCCGCGCCGGAGTCCATCACCGACTGCCGGGTGAAGTGCATCCAGAGGTGGTCCTTGGCCTTCTTCTGCAGCGCTGCGTCGTCGAAACCGGCCGGGGCGTCCTCGCCCTTCACCGGATCGCCGGACGCGAGGCCCTGGCTCGAGAATGCTGTCTCTGTGGTCATCGGTTACCGCGTTCCCCAGTTGTAGAACTGCTTGTGGAGTTTCAGATAGACGAAGGTCTCGGTCGAGAGCACCCCCGGGAGCGACCGGATCTCCTGGTTGAGCAGGGCGATCAGGTCGTCGTCGTTCTCGCAGACGACCTCGGCGAGGATGTCGAACGTGCCGGCCGTCAGCACCACGTAGTCCACCGCGGGGATCGCCGCGAGGCTGTCCGCGACCACCCTGGTGTCCCCGGTGACGCGGACGCCGATCATCGCCTGCCGGTAGAAGCCGAGCTGCATCGGGTCCGTCACGGCGACGATCTGCATCACGCCCGACTCGGTCAGCTTCTGCACCCGCTGGCGGACGGCCGCCTCGCTGAGCCCGACCGCCTTGCCGATCTCGGCGTAGGACCGCCGGCCGTCGGCCTGCAGCTGCTCGATGATCGCCTTGGACACGTCGTCGAGCTGGAGCGGGCGCGGCGCAGGAGGGCGGGAGGGGCTCATGCGATGATCCTGGCAGCCTCGGCGGGGCCCGGCAAGTGAATCCGCATCGGCGAGGCGTCCCGGATGACGGAATCCACTGTCGCGGAAGCGCTCTCGCCCATGCGGGCGACGGTCGGTCCGATCCTCCGCGCGGGCGCTGCCGGGCGCCGCTGAGCGGGCGTCTCCGGTGCTCGCACAGCCGCTAGCATCGGAGGGATCGGCCCGCGTGCGCGGAGCCGGCGGAGGCGAGGAGACGCGATGACGCAGATCGGCCGCAGCCGAGCGTCGGTGACCGTCCCCGTCTCGGCCTGGTCCTCGGACACGCCCTCCGCGGAGGTCACCCTCGGCTGGGCGGCGCGCACCGAGGTCGGCCTGGTGCGCAGTGCCAACGAGGACAGCTACCTCGCGAAGACGCCGCTCTTCGCCGTCGCCGACGGGATGGGCGGTCACGCGGCGGGAGAGGTGGCGAGCGACGCCGTCGTGTCCCGGCTCTCCCTCGCCGCGACCGGCAGCACGGTGGGAGCCGAGGAGATCGACCGCGCGCTCCGTGAGGCCGTGGACGACATCGCCCGCCAGTCGCAGACCGCCGACGGCGGGACCGGGACCACCGTCACCGGAGCGGCACTGACCGCCGTGGGCGGCGAGCCCTACTGGTCCGTCTTCAACATCGGCGACTCGCGCGTCTACCTCTGCGTCCAGGGTGCCCTGGTCCAGCTGACGGTCGACCACTCGATCGTCCAGGAGCTCGTCGATGCCGGCCTGATCACCCGGGACGAGGCCGACGTGCACCCGCACAGCAACGTGATCACCCGGGCGGTCGGCTTCCACGAGCCGCCCGTCCCCGATTACCGTCTCGTTCCCGTCATCGCCCCGTCGCGGCTGCTGATCTGCTCGGACGGCCTGACCAAGGAGCTCACCGACGCGGGCCTCGAGCACGTGCTCTCCACTGCGGAGACGGCCCAGGACGCCGCCGACGGACTGGTCGAGGCGGCGCTCGGCAACGGTGGACGCGACAACGTGACGGTGATCGTCGTCGACGTGCTCGCCGTCACCGGCGAGAGCGACTGATCGAGGACCCGGGAGGCCCGCCGGAGCCCCGGGTAGCATGGGTCGAGGAGGGGTGGTCTCGGTGATCTGCAGCACGTGTGGCTCCACCCTCGATCCCGGGGCGATCCTCTGCGGAGAGTGCGGCACCTCGGTGGCCTCGCACGCTACTCCCGGCGCCTCCCGCCCCGCGTCGACCGGCGACACCACCGTCCTCGACCCCTCTCGCCGTGCCTGGCTCCCCGGTCTCGCACCGGGCCGGCACCGGCGGCCCGCTCCCGGAGCGCCCATGGCGCCGCCGAGTCAGGGGCTCGTGAAGCTGATCTTCGCCTCCGGGCAGCACGCCATCGTCACCGGCAGCGGTCTCATCGGCCGCCAGCCGCTGCCGGATGCGGGCGAGACCTTCCGGCACATCCTCGCGGTCCCGGATCCGACGCGCTCGCTGTCGAAGACGCACCTCGAGTTCGGCTTCGACGAGGGCGGCCTGTGGGTCAGCGATCGATGGTCCGCGAACGGCACCGTGCTGGTCGCCCCCACGCAGGCCCCGCTCCCGCTCGAAGCGGGCCGCCGCTACCGCGCGAAGATCGGCAGCAGGCTCCTGCTGTCCGCGGTCGAGATGGCGGTGGAGCGGGTCGACGGCTCCTCCACAGCCTCGAACCGTCCACCGATCACCCGCTGACCCACCGCGCGCGGCCGGCGTCCGCTTCGCTGGTCGGATGACGATCCAGCACCCCCGGGCACGGCTCCTGCCGCCCACCCCGCCGAGCTCGCCACCGCGGCCGCCGTTCCCGTGGATCGCGGCGCTGACCCCGGTGCTGTCGTCCCTGGTGCTCTACGCGCTGACCTCGTCGCCGTACACGCTGGCCCTCGCCGCGCTCGGACCGGTGGTCGCGCTCGCCTCCTTCCTCGACGCGGCCCGACTCCGCGGCCGCACCGCGCGGCGGGAGGCGGAGCGCTACTCCCGGGAGCTCGCGGAGCACACCGCCGCGACGGCGGAGGCGCGGGCGGAGGAGCTCGCCGCCCTCCGCCGCGCGTCGCCGCTCCCGCTCGACGTGCTCGAGCAGCGCGTCCCGGCGGACGCCCGCTGGCGCCGGCCGGCGGAGGGACTCGAGGTCGTGCTCGGTCGAACGAGGGAGACCGGGGAGGGGGCGCAGGGGGACGGGGAGGTGCTGCTGGCGGCGATGTCCTCGGGGATCGGCGTCGTCGGCCCCGCCGTCCTCACCCGCGCGCTTGTGCGGGGGCTCCTGGTGCAGATCGCGGAGCTCGTCACGCCGGAAGCCCTCCGCATCGAGCTGCCGTCCGGAACCGGCTGGCGCTGCCTCCGCGCTCTTCCGCACACGCGGTCGGCCGGCGCGCCGCTCGCCCTCGCCGTCCTGGAGGGGGACGCGGCGACCGAGGCGGACGCCGTCCTCGCCCTCGCCGGCACAGCGGCCGAGCTGCCGAAGCGGTGCCGCTGCATCGTCCAGCTCGGCGGGGCCGGCGTCGCGAGCGTTGTCGGCCGGAGAGGGCCCGGCACCACGGAGCCGCTGGTCGTCGACTTCGTGGCAGCGGAGCAGGCGCGCGGCTACGCCGAGTCGCTCGCCGCCGCCCGCGGCGCAGGACCGGCGGAGCTCCCGGAGACCGTGCTGCTCTCCGACCTCGGTGGCCGGGACGGACCCGACGACGGCACCGGCCTCCCGGTGCTGCTGGGGCGGACGCCGAGCGGCCCGATCGAGATCGATCTGGTGCGCGACGGGCCGCACGCCGTCGTCGGCGGGACGACGGGGAGCGGCAAGAGCGAGCTCCTGATCGCCTGGGTCGTGGGGCTGGCGATCCGGCACCCGCCGACCGCCGTGACGTTCCTGCTCGCGGACTTCAAGGGCGGCGCGGGGTTCAGCGCGCTCCGGCCCCTCCCGCACGTGACCGGGGTGATCACCGATCTCGACACCGAGGGGGCTCTCCGCGCCTTCACCAGCATCGCCGCCGAGCTGCGCCGTCGCGAGGTGGTCCTCGCCGAGCGCGGCGTCCCGGACATCGCCCGGCTGGCACCCGGTGTGCTCGCGCGACTGGTCGTCGTCGTCGACGAGTGCGCGGTCGTGCTGGAGCGCGCACCGGAGCTGCACCGCACCTTCGCCGACATCGCCGCGCGCGGGCGCTCGCTCGGCGTCCACCTCGTGCTCTGCACCCAGCGGCCGGTGGGCGTCGTCCGCGACGCGGTCGCGGCGAACTGCGGCCTCCGGATCGCGCTCCGGGTGCACGACGCCGCCGACTCGCGAGCGCTGATCGGCTCGGACGCCGCCGCGCGGATCCCGCACCGCGCGGCGGGCCGGTGCGTCGTGTCGGTCGGCGGCCGCGGACAGCTGGTCCAGGCGGCTCTCGCGCAGGAGGACGACATCGCCAGGGCGAGGCGGAGCGGCGCCGGGTCGGCCCCGGCGCACCGGCCCTGGCTCGACCCGCTGCCCGACCGGATCCCCCTGCCGGAGCACCGGCGGACGGGCCGGATCGTGCTCGGCGTCGTCGACCGCCCGGCCGAGCAGCGCCAGGACGTGGTCCACCTCGATCACCGCTCCCTCCTCGTCCTCGGAGCAGCGGGCTCCGGTCGCAGCGGCGCGCTCCGCACGGTCGCCGCGCAGCTCGGCGGCGCTCGCACGGTCGGCCCGCTCGACGTCGAGGAGGCCTGGGACGCGGTCGTCGCCGAGGAGGGGCCGTCCGGTCCGCTCCTGCTCGACGATCTGGATCTGCTCTTGCGGCGCTGCGCCGAGGACGAGCGCCGGCGACTCCTCGACGCCCTGCAGACGGCGCTCCGCTCCGGCGGGGAGCCGATCGTCGCCACCGCCCGCCGGGCGACCGACGGTCTCGCCGGCCTCCGGGACGCCTTCGACGACGTCCTGCTGCTGCGCGCCGCACACCGGCAGGAGCACCAGCTGCTTGCGCTGCACGGCGAGCCGTACCGCGGCGACCTGCCCCCGGGCGGCGGCTGGTGGCGCGGGGAGCGGATCCAGGTCTTCGCGCCGCCGCCGTCGCCGCCGTCGCCGTCGGGCAGGCGTCCGGCGGCCGTGCCGGTCGTGCCGAGGGGCGAGGAGCCCTTCGTGGTCCTGACGAACCGCGCGGGGGCGCTGCGGGCGAGGCTCACCGCGGTCGGCGTCCCCGCGCTGCCGGTCCCGGCGGTGGCGGACGGGCTGCCTCCGGCCGGCGCGGCGATCCTCGGGTCGGTCGCGGAGTGGTCCGTGGCGAGGGCGCTCCTCGCCCGCCTCCGCGCGAGCGCTTCCGTCGTGCTCGACCTCCCCCCGGCCGAGGCGCGGGTCGTGCTGGGTCCGCTCCCGCCGGCACCTCTCTGCGCGGGCGACAGGGTGCTGCTCCTGGTGGACGACCGTCTCCGTCGTGCGCGCTGGCCGGACGCCCCGGCGTCCTGACCACCGGCGCCGAACAGGAGGAATCCGTGGTCGGAGAGCCCTCGGAGCGCGGATTTCGTGACAATCATGTTTCCAGATCACCGATCTCCTCCGTCCGTCATCGACAGACGTCCGAGCACTGTGCCAGTATTTCCCCACGTTCACGCCGGTGGGCCCGAGCACCGACGCAGTCAGGAGCCGCAGCCATGACCCGTCCTCTCCCGAGGGACCCCGTCCTCCGCGAGGCCATCGCCGTCGCACGATCCCGCGAGCGGGAGAGGCGCGCGATGCTCTCGCGGCGCGCGGTCCTCGGCGGCCTCGGGCTCGGCGTCGGCGCGCTGGCGCTCGCCGGCTGCGCCCCGGTCTCGCGGGCCGCCCCCACCGCCGCGGTCGACGAGTCCGCCTCCGATCCGAGACTGGTCTGGGACAACTGGCCGGCGTACCTCGACGAGGACGACGACGGCGGATACCCGACTCTGGCGGCGTTCGAGGAGCAGTCCGGCATCTCCGTCACCTACAACGTCGCGGTCGACGACAACAACTCCTACTACGGCAAGGTCAAGGACCAGCTCGCGCTCGGCCAGTACATCGGCGCCGACACCGTCTGCCTGACCGAGTGGATGGTCTCTCGGCTGGCCCGGCGCGGCTACATCCAGGAGCTCGACCACGCCAACATCCCGAACATCGCGAACCTCACCCCTTCGCTCGCGAACCCGGACTTCGATCCGGGCCGCCACCGCTCCCTCCCGTTCCAGGCCGGCTTCGCCGGGATCTGCTGGAACAAGGAGAAGCTGCCGAACGGACTCGCGAGCGTGGAGGACCTCTGGGATCCGGCACTGCGCGGCCGGGTCGGCGTGCTCAGCGAGATGCGCGACACCATCGGGCTGATCATGCTCGCCCAGGGCACCGACATCGCCGGCTCCTGGGGGGACGACGAGTTCATGAACGCGATCGACGTCTTCCGGAAGCAGGTCGACGAGGGCCAGATCCGCAACATCAAGGGCAACGCGTACCTCAACGACCTGCAGAACGAGGACACCCTCGCGGCGATCTGCTGGTCGGGCGACATCACGCTGATCAACACCGAGGCCGGCGACAAGTGGGAGTTCGCGCTCCCCGACTCCGGCGGCACCCTGTGGAACGACACCTTCGTCGTGCCGATGGGCTCCCAGCGCAAAGCCAACGCGGAAGCGCTGATGAACTACTACTACGAGCCGGAGGTCGCCGCCGAGGTGGCCGCCTGGGTCAACTACATCACCCCCGTCGACGGAGCGAAGGACGCCATGGAGAGCATCGACCCGGAGCTGGCCGAGAACCAGCTGATCTTCCCCGACGAGGACACGCTCGCGCAGTCCCACATCTTCCGGACGCTCACCGCGGACGAGGAGAAGGACTACCAGGCCGAGTTCCAGAAAGTGCTGCTGGGCATCTGATGGCGATGGGAACCTTCGCCGAGCGCGGCGCCGACCTCGAGCTGGTCGGGATCAGCAAGCAGTACCCAGGCTTCACCGCCATCGACTCGCTGGATCTGACGATCCCCGCGGGCTCCTTCTTCGCCCTCCTCGGGCCCTCCGGCTGCGGGAAGACGACCACCCTGCGCCTCGTCGCGGGCCTCGAGGAGCCCAGCGCCGGCCGGATCCTCATCGGCGGGAAGGACGTCACAGCCACCAAGACCTTCCAGCGCCCGGTCAACACGGTCTTCCAGTCCTACGCGCTGTTCCCGCACATGTCGATCCTCGAGAACGTCGCCTTCGGCCTCAAGCGCCGCCGGATCGACGACCCGGTGGGCAAGGCGCACGAGGCGCTCCGGCTGGTCGAGCTCGACCACCTGGCCCAGCGCCGCCCGGCCCAGCTCTCCGGCGGTCAGCAGCAGCGGGTCGCCCTCGCCCGCGCCATCGTCAACCGGCCCGCGCTGCTGCTCCTCGACGAGCCCCTCGGCGCGCTCGACCTCAAGCTCCGCCGCCAGATGCAGCTCGAGCTGAAGTCGATTCAAGAGGAGGTCGGCCTCACCTTCCTGCACGTCACGCACGACCAGGAGGAGGCCATGACCATGGCCGACACCGTCGCGGTGATGAACAAGGGCCGGATCGAGCAGATGGGCGCCCCCGAGGCGCTCTACGAGCTCCCGCGGACGGTCTTCGTCGCGAACTTCCTCGGCCAGTCGAACCTCTTCACCGGCGAGGTCGTCGGCTCGACCGCCACGGCGCTGACGATCGCGGCCGGCGACGCCCGGATCGTCGTGCCCACCGCCCGTGCCGCTCGCGAGTCCGGGGAGATGACCATCGGCGTCCGCCCCGAGAAGCTCCTCCTGCTCACCGAGGCGCCGGCCGACACTCCGGACCGCAACGTGCTCGGACCGGGCCGCGTGGTCGACGTCTCCTTCAGCGGCGTCAGCACCCAGTACACGATCGAGATCCCGACGCTCGGCTCGATCGTCGTCTTCGCGCAGAACATGGTCTTCGGGCCGGTCGTCGGCGAGGGCGCGCAGGTCTGGGTCAGCTGGAGCATCGAGCACGGCTTCGGTCTGGCCGACGAGCCGGGCACCGTGCCCCGCTTCGCCGCCGACGACTCCACCCGCTCGATCGCCCTGCAGAAGCGCGGGCTGCTCGCCGGACGCTCCGGAGGGGCGTAGGCATGGCCTTCGCCGCGTTCGCGACCGGCTCGGCCGACACGCTCGATCCGCCGGTCCGCCGGCGGTCGACGATCGCCCTGGTGCTCCTGCTACCGGGCATCGTCTACATGCTGCTGTTCTTCCTGACGCCGCTGATCTCGCTCGTGCTGACCTCGTTCCAGGTCGAGGTGCCGGACGGCGACATCGGCGAGTACGCGCCGGGCTTCGCCTGGCAGAACTACCTCGTCGTGATGGCCGACTACTGGCCGCACGCGATCCGCTCCTTCGGCTACGCGCTGATCGCCACGGTGCTCGCGCTCGTCATCAGCTACCCGCTCGCCTACTTCATCGGGGTCAAGGCGCGGCCGTGGCCGCTGCTGCAGAACCTGCTGCTGACGCTGGTGATCGCGCCGTTCTTCATCAGCTTCCTGCTGCGCACGCTGGCGTGGAAGCAGATCCTCGCCGACGAGAGCCCGCTCGTGCAGGCACTCAAGACCGTCGCGATCCTGCCCTCCGACGGCCACCTCACGGGGACCCCGATCGCCGTCGTCTTCGGCATCACCTACAACTTCATCCCGTTCATGACACTGCCGCTCTACACGACGCTGGAGCGGCTGGACACCCGGCTGCTCGAGGCCGGCTCCGACCTCTACGCGCACCCCGCCTCGGTGTTCTGGAAGGTCACGGTGCCGCTCTCGATGCCCGGCATCGTCTCGGGCACGCTGCTCACCTTCATCCCGGCCGCGGGCGACTACATCAATGCGAGCCGGGACTTCCTCGGCTCGTCGCAGACCTCGATGGTGGGCAACGCGATCGAGGCGAACTTCCTCACCCTCGAGAACTACCCGGCCGCGGCCGCGCTCTCGATCGTGCTGATGGCCGTGATCCTGGTCATCGTCGGCTTCTACGTGAAGCGCAGTGGAACGGAGGACCTCCTGTGACCGCCACCGCCGACCGGCCCGTCGCGAGCGCCCAGGAGGCGCTGGGGGCACCCGCTCCCGCACCGGTGCGAGGCCCGCGCCGCTTCAAGGGCCTCGGGCTCGGGATCTACACCGCCCTCGCCCTGATCTTCCTGCTGATCCCCATCGGCTACACCTTCGTCTACTCGTTCAACGACTCGGGCAAGAGCAACCTCGCCTGGCGGGGCTTCACCTTCGACAAGTGGGTGTCGGCGTGGACGAGCGAGGAGGTGATGACGGCGTTCGGCAACAGCCTGCTGGTCGGCGTCGTCGCGACGGTGCTGGCCACCGCACTCGGGACGATGATCGCCATCGCACTCGTGCGGTTCCGCTTCCGGTTCCGCTCGGCGATCAGCCTGCTGCTGTTCCTGCCGATGGCCACCCCGGAGGTGGTGCTCGGCGCCGGTCTGGCCGCCCAGTTCCTCGCGCTCGGGACCGAGAAGGGCCTGGTCACGATCATCCTGGCGCACACGATGTTCTGCATCAGCTTCGTCGTGGTGACGGTCAAGGCGCGCGTCGCGAGCCTCGACCCGCGACTCGAGGAGGCGGGGCGCGACCTCTACGCCTCACCGGGCCAGGTCTTCTGGCGGATCACCTTCCCGCTGCTGCTGCCCGGCATCCTCGCGGCGGCTCTGCTCTCGTTCGCGCTGAGCTTCGACGACTTCATCATCACGAACTTCAACTCCGGCTCCGTCACCACGTTCCCGAAGTACATCTACATCGCGGCGGCCCGAGGCATCCCCGCCGAGGCGAACGTGATCGCGTCGGCGGTGTTCGTGCTGGCGATCCTCATCGTCGTCGTCACGCAGGTGTCGGCGGCGGCCCGGGCGAAGCGGCTGGCGCGCACGCAGTAGCGGCGGGACCGACCGCTCCGGCGGCGCCCCAGCGCCTCAGACGTAGGAGGCGCGGACCGCGCCGACCGGCTTGCCGCCGCCGGTGACCACCGGATTGAGTCGCACCAGCACCTCGTTCGCCGCCGTGCGATCCACGGTGCCCGCCTCCACCAGCAGCTTGAGCGCGACCACCGTGGCGGCGCGCAGGCTGCCGTCGAGGATCTTCAGAGCGACCGTCGTGCCGTCGGGCGACGCCATCACGAGCACGCCCTCCGCGCCGAGCTTGGCGACCAGGCCGAGGCGCTCGATCACGACCGTGTTGTCGCGACCGGGCCCGTCCAGGGCCCAGGCGTTCTCGAGGATCGCCTCGGTCAGGACGCCGGCCTGCCGGTAGAGCCCGAACGGCGAGGCGGGGGAGGAGGAGACGATCCGCGAGATCCCCTTCGCGAGCGCGGTCAGCGGCAGCGCATGCACGGGAGCGCCGCAGCCGTCGACGGCAGAGCCCGCGATCCGCTCGCCGGTCAGGCGCTCGATCGTGTCCACGATGTGCTGCTGCAGCGGGTGCGAGCGCTCGAGGTAGTCGTCGGTGCTCCAGCCGTTCTGCACGCAGGCGAGCAGCATCGCCGCGTGCTTGCCGGAGCAGTTCATGTAGAGCGGATCCGCGCTCGCGCCGGCGCGCAGCAGCTTGGTGCGCGAGGCCGAGTCGCTCGGCCAGTCGGCCGGGCACTGCAGGGCGGTGTGGTCGAGGCCCGCGCGGAAGAGCAGGTTCTGCACCAGGGCGACGTGCTGCGGGATGCCGGCGTGGCTCGCGGTCGCGATCACCGCCTCCGCTCCGCTCAGCTCGACGCCGGCGGTCATCACGGCGAGGGCCTGGAAGGGCTTCAGGCAGGAGCGGGGGAGGACAGGCGCCGTCGGGGTGCCCAGGGTGCGGGCGACGCGGCCGTCGGAGTCGAGGAGCACGGCCGATCCGGCGTGGCGCGACTCGACGAAGCCGGATCGCTCGACCACCGCCAGTTCGACGGACTCGGCGAGGGTGAAGGTACCTGCGGACATCCCCCCATCTTGCCCGACGGCCCGGCGCCTCCTGAGCCCAGGGGCCGGGCCGTCGTCGGTGGGAGCGGGGCTCAGAGGGTCGCGAACGCCTCGCCGAGGACGGCCACGGCCTCGTCCAGCAGCTCGTCCGTGAGGGCGAGGCTGGGGAGGAAGCGCACCACGTTGCCGTAGGTGCCGGCGCTGAGCACGAGCACGCCGTGCTTGGCGGCGTAGTCGATGATCGCGCCGACCGCCGCGGTGTTCGGCCGCTTGGTCGTCTGCGCGGTCCCCGGCTCGACGAGCTCGATCGCCATCATCGCGCCGATGCCGCGCACGTCGCCGATGATGTCGTAGCGCTCCTGCAGGGCGTGCAGCGCGGCACCGAGGCGGGCGCCGATCCGGTCGGCCTCGGCGAGGAGGCCGTCCTGCTCGATCCGCTCGAAGACGGCGACGGCGGCGGCCGCCGCGACGGGGTTGCCGCCGAAGGTGCCGCCGAGGCCGCCGGCCTGCGCGGAGTCCATGATCTCGGCGCGACCGGTGACGCCCGCGAGCGGCAGACCGCCCGCGATGCCCTTGGCCGACAGCACCAGGTCCGGGACGAGGCCGAAGTGCTCGCTGGCGAACCAGGCGCCGGTGCGGGCCATGCCCGACTGGATCTCGTCGGCGACGAAGACGATGCCGTTCGCGGTGCACCACTCCTGCAGCGCCGGGAGGAAGCCCTGCGCCGGGACCATGAAGCCGCCCTCGCCCTGGACGGGCTCGACGACGAGGCAGGCCAGCGCGGACGCGCCGACCGTCTTCTCGAGGTACGCGATCGTCTGCTCGGCCGCCTCGGCGCCCGAGAGGCCGTCGTGGTAGGGGTACGAGCTCGGCGCGCGGTGGACGTCGCTCGCGAACGGGCCGAAGCCGAGTCCGTAGGGGAGCGCCTTGAAGTTCATCGCCATCGTCAGGTTCGTGCGGCCGTGGTAGGCGTGGTCGAGCACCGCGACGCCGGGGCGGCCGGTGTGCTTGCGGGCGATCTTGACCGCGTTCTCGACGGCTTCGGCGCCGGAGTTGACCAGCACGGTCTTCTTCGCGTGGTCGCCGGGGGTGTGCTCGCCGAGCAGCTCCGCGACGCGGATGTACGGCTCGTAGGGCGTGACGGTGAAGAGCGTGTGGGTGAGGCGGCCGAGCTGCGCGGTGGCGGCGGCGACGACCGCGTCGTCGGTGTGGCCGATCGTCGTCACGCCGATGCCGGCGCCGAGGTCGATGAACTGGTTGCCGTCGACGTCGACGAGGATCGCGCCGTGCGCGCGGTCGATGTAGACGGGGAGCGCGGTGCCCACTCCGGTGGGGACGACGGCGAGGCGGCGCTCGTGCAGAGCCCTCGATCGCGGCCCCGGGATCTCGGTCGCGACGCGACGCTCCTGGGGGACGGCCGACGTGGGAACCTGGGGGGCGAGCGTGTCTGTCATGGTCCCCCGAGTGTACCCGCGGGCCTCGGAGCAGCAGGGGTCCAGACCGTCGAGACCGGCCTGAACCACGGCCGAGAAGGAGGATTCCGATGCAAGCGGAGCACGATTACGCCGTATCCGTCGTCTGGGAGGGCAACCGCGGAACCGGCACCAGCGGCTACCGGGACTACGGGCGCCAGAACGTCCTCGTCGCCGAGGGCCCGCCGCCCATCCTCGCCTCGGCCGACAAGCCCTTCCGCGGCGACCCGGACCGCTGGAACCCCGAGCAGCTGCTGCTCGCCGCGCTCGCGCAGTGCCACCTGCTCTCCTTCCTGCACGTCGCGGTGAAGAACGGCGTCGTCGTGACCGAGTACGTCGACGACGCCGCCGGGCGGATGGTGCAGGAGGGCGAGGGCGGGCGCTTCGTCTCGGTGACCCTCCGGCCACGGGTCCGCGTCGCGCACGAGTCGATGGTCGAGCTCGCGCAGTCGCTGCACGGCGAGGCGTCGCGGCTGTGCTTCATCGCGAACTCGGTGAACTTCCCGGTCGGGCACGAGCCGCAGACCTCGGCGGCCGACGCGCACTGATCCGCGGCGAGCGCGTCGGGTGCGGCGGCGGGAGTCGTCAGCGCCGCTCGTGCGGCAGCGCGCGCTTGATCTTCTCGACCGTCGTGACCGGGGGCGACTCGTTGTAGACGCCCGCGGCCTCCTGGCCCGAGAGCGCATGGATCGCGGCCATCACCTCGTCGGTCGCGTGCCGGCGCGCGCGGCCCGAGTCGGCGGACCCGTGCCGGGAGAGGTCGAGCGGATCGCCGAAGCGCACGGTGATCCGGTGCAGGCGGGGGATCTTCGAGCCGACGGGCTGCAGCTCCTGGGTGCCGACGAGGCCGACCGGGACGACGGGTGCGCCGGTGGTGAGCGCGAGCCACGCCACGCCGGTGCGGCCGCGGTAGAGGCGGCCGTCGCGCGAGCGCGTGCCTTCCGGATAGACCGCGAACGCCTCGTCGCGCTCGAGGATCGCGCGGCCGAGGTCGAGGGCCTCCTGCGCGGCCTGGCCTGCGCCGCGCTCGACGGGCACCGCTCCGACCGCCGTGAAGAACGAGCGCGACGCGGCGCCGCGCGCGCCGGTGCCGGTGAAGTAGTCGGCCTTGGCGAGGAACTGCACCGGCCGCGGCGCCAGCAGCGTCAGCACGGGGGAGTCGATGAACGACAGGTGGTTGCTGGCGAGGATGACGCGACCGGTGCGCGGCACGTTGTCGCGGCCCTCGACGATCGGGCGGTAGATCATCCGGCCGAGGCGGCTCATCGTGAAGCGGGCCACGCGCGCGGAGACGCCGATCCCCGGGGGTGTCGGCGGTGTCGGAGCGTCGTCGGTCGGCATTCGCCCGACGCTACCGGCGGGTGCATGCCGCTCGGGTCATGCCCCGCCGACCGCTCCTCCGACCGCTCCGCCGGGGGCCTTTCCGCGGGCCGGGGCGGACGACCGCGGGCCGCCCCTCGTGACGAGGAGCGGCCCGCAGGTCGACGGAGAGGGAGTGACTCAGCCGAAGGTGGCGAGCGCCTCCTCGATGACACCCGCGGCGTCGTCGATCAGCTCCTCGCTGATGACCACGCTCGGCATGATGCGCAGGACGCTGTCCCAGCTGCCGGCGTCCAGGGCGATGACGCCGTTCGTCGTGACGTGCTTCAGGACGGCGGAGAGCGCCTCCGGGTTCTGCTTCTTGGTACCGGGGTGCACGAGCTCGACGCCGAACATCGCGCCCTTGCCGCGGACCTCGCCGACCACGGCGAAGCGCTCGGCCCAGTCGCCGATGCGGGCCTGCAGGGCGCGCTCGACGCGCTGCGCCTCGGCGATCAGGCCCTCGGACTCGATGGCCTCGAAGGTGGCGAGCGCGGCGGCGGTCGAGACGGGGTTGCCGCCGAAGGTGCCGCCGATGCCGCCGGGCTGGACGGCGTCCATGATCTCCGCGCGGCCGGTGACCGCGGCGAGCGGGAAGCCGCCGGCGATGCCCTTGGCGGTGGTGATCAGGTCCGGAACGACGCCGAAGTGCTCGATCGAGTACCAGGCGCCGGTCCGGGCGATGCCGGCCTGGATCTCGTCGGCGACGAAGACGATGCCGTTCTCGGTGCAGAACTCCGACAGGCGCTCGAAGTAGCCGGCCGCCGGGATGATGATGCCGCCGTCGCCCTGGATCGGCTCGACGAACAGTGCTGCCAGCTCCTCGGCGCCGATGTGGGTGCGGATGTAGTCGATCGAGCGCTCGGCCGCCTCCTCGCCCGTCATGCCCTCGGGGTCGCGGAAGGGGTAGCTCATCGGGAGGCTGTAGATCTCACCGGGGAACGGGCCCATGCCGGCCCGCTCGGGCCAGGGGCGGTAGGTCATCGCCATCGTGAGGTTGGTGCGGCCGTGGAAGGCGTGGTCGAGCGCGGCGATCGCGCGGCGACCGGTGTGCTTGCGGGCGATCTTGACCGCGTTCTCGACCGCCTCGGCGCCGGAGTTGACGAGGATCGAGTGCTTCTCGAAGTCGCCGGGGGTGATCTCGCCGAGCTTCTCGGCGACCCGCACGTAGTTCTCGTAGGGGGTCACCGTGAAGAGGGTGTGGGTCAGCTTCTCGGCCTGCGCGGCGGCGGCGGCCGCGACCGCGGGGTGCGCGTGGCCGATGGTGGTGACGCCGATGCCGCATCCGAGGTCGATCAGGCGGTTGCCGTCGACGTCGACCAGGACAGCGCCCGAGGCGTGGTCCATGTAGATGTTCGCGAGGGTTCCGGCGCCGCGGGAGACGCTGGCGACGCGGCGCTCCTGCAGCGCGATCGAGCGGGGGCCGGGGAGCTCGGTGACGAGCGCGCGGGACTGGGGGACCGAGAATTCACGCATTCCTCCATGCTAGGCGCGGCCCCCGGGGAGGGGGCCGGGGACGCTCCGGGGCGGCGCGACCGGGTGGGCGCCGTGGAGGGATCGTTCAGCCGGGGCAGAGGCGCAGCCCGCAGGATGGACCGATCCCCCCGACGTCGTCCCGCTCCCTGCCGGGCAGGAAAGGTGCACCCGTGCGCAGAACCCTCGCGATCCTCGCCGTCCTCGGCGCCTCCCTCGGCCTCGCGGCCTGCACGGGCGGTGCCCCCGAGGCCCTCCCGAGTGCGACCCCGACCCCGCTCTCCTGCATCTCCTCCGGAGACGCGTCCGAGGCGGTGGACGCCGCCGGCGACTTCGGGACCAAGCCGGTCACCGTCTTCCCCACCCCGATGAGCGTCGACGCGACCGAGGGCACCACCGTCATCGACGGCACCGGCGAGACGGTCGCCGAGGGCGACACCGTCCTCGTCGACTACACCCTGTACAACGGCACGAGCGGAGCCGAGTTCTCGGCGAGCAGCTACGCCTCCGGGGGCCGCGCGGCTTTCGAGGTCGACACCGAGCAGTACCTGGCCGGCCTGGTGAAGGCGGTCAACTGCGCCACCGTGGGCTCGCGCGTCGTCGCGGTCGTCCCGCCCGCCGACGCGTTCGGCGACGCCGGCAGCACCGACCTCGGGATCGCCGCGGACGACTCCATCGTGATGGTCATCGACGTCGAGGGCATCGTCCCCTCGGCCGCGACCGGCGAGCCGCAGGCCCCGGTCGACGGGCTGCCGACCGTGGCGCTCGCCGAGGACGGCGCCCCGACGGTGACGATCCCCGCGACCGACCCGCCGGCCGAGCTGCAGCTCGAGGTGCTCAAGAAGGGCGACGGGCAGACCGTGGCCGACGGCGACTCGCTGATCGTCCAGTACCAGGGCGTGGTCTGGGGCACCGGCGAGGTCTTCGACCAGAGCTGGGGCAAGGGCACGCCCGCGTCCTTCGGCACGGGCGACGTGATCGAGGGCTTCAAGGAGGCGGTGGTCGGCCAGACCGTCGGCTCGCAGGTGCTCGTGGTCATCCCGCCGGACAAGGGCTACGGCGAGGCGGGCAACGCGAACGCGGGCATCAGCGGCACGGACACCCTCGTCTTCGTGGTGGACATCCTCGCGGTGAGCTGACCCGGAGAGGCTCCCGGCCCGGGAGGGCCGGGTGCCGCCGTGCCAGGATGGGCGGATGCGCAGGGTCATCATCCTCGGCTCGACCGGGTCCATCGGCACGCAGGCCCTCGACGTCATCGGCGCGAACCGCGACCGCTTCGAGGTGGTCGGCCTGGGCGCCGGCTCCAACCGCGAGGTCGTCGCCCGGCAGGCGCGCGACTTCGGCGTCGAGCACACCGCCTTCGGTGCCGCGGAGGCCGAGCAGCTGATCCGCTGTGTCGACGCCGACGTCGTCCTGAACGGCATCACCGGCTCGGTCGGCCTCGGCCCGACGCTCGCGGCGCTCGAGGAGGGCCGCACCCTCGCCCTCGCGAACAAGGAGTCGCTGATCGTCGGCGGCGAGCTGGTCACCTCGCTCGCCGCTCCCGGCCAGATCGTGCCCGTCGACTCCGAGCACTCGGCGATCGCGCAGGCGCTGCTCGCGGGGGAGCACCGCGAGGTCCGCCGGCTGGTGCTCACCGCGTCGGGCGGTCCCTTCCGCGGGCGCGACCGCGCCTCCCTCCGCGACGTCGCCCCGGCGGAGGCGCTCGCGCACCCGACCTGGGACATGGGCCTGGTCGTCACGACCAACTCCTCGACGCTGGTCAACAAGGGCCTCGAGGTGATCGAGGCGCACCTGCTCTTCGACGTGCCGTACGAGCGGATCGACGTGACCGTGCACCCGCAGTCGATCGTCCACTCGATGGTCGAGTTCGTCGACGGCTCCACGATCGCCCAGGCCTCGCCGCCCGACATGCGGCTGCCGATCTCGCTCGGCCTCGACTGGCCGCACCGCGTCGCCGGCGTCGGCGTGCCGCTGGACTGGACCCGCGCGCAGTCCTGGACGTTCGAGCCGCTCGACGAGGAGGCGTTCCCCTCCGTCCGGCTCGCGAAGAAGGTCGGAGTCGCGGGGGCCTCCTACCCGGCCGTCTTCAACGCCGCGAACGAGCAGGCCGTGCAGGCGTTCCACGCCGGGCGGATCGGCTACCTGGACATCCTCGCGACGGTCGAGGCCGTCGTCGACGCGCACACCGTGGACGGCGAGCTGACCCGCGGGTCGCTGGCCGAGGCCGAGGCCTGGGCGCGCCGCACGGCCGATGAGCGGATCGCCGCCGCCTGAGCGCGATGGGCTGATCGCGCCCTCATCGCGATCCTCCAGCGCCTCTCCAGCCGAGGGGTCACCCCGCGGCCTACAGTGACCGAGTGGAATCCGTGCTGCTCTTCGTCCTCGGCCTCGTCATCATCGCCGTGGGCGTCGCCCTGTCGATCGCGCTGCACGAGGTCGGGCACCTCGTTCCGGCGAAGCTCTTCGGGGTCAAGGTCACGCAGTACATGATCGGCTTCGGCCGGACGGTCTTCTCCGTCCGCCGCGGCGAGACGGAGTACGGCGCCAAGGCGCTGCCGCTCGGCGGCTACATCGCGATGATCGGGATGTACCCGCCCAAGCACCCGGGCGACCGCGTCGGCGAGTCGAGCACGGGCTTCTTCAACGGACTGAACGGCAACGAGTCGGCGCCCGACCCCGAGCCCCGCCGTGGCGGCTACGCGACCATGATCGACGAGGCCCGCGCCGCCAGCGCCGAGACGATCGGCGAGGGCGAGGACCACCGCGCCTTCTACCGGCTCGCGGTCTGGAAGCGCGTCATCGTGATGTTCGGCGGCCCGTTCATGAACCTCGTGATCGCCACCGTCCTCTTCGCGGTGCTGCTCTGCGGCATCGGCGTCGCCCAGAACACGTCGACCATCTCCACCGTCTCGCAGTGCGTGGTCCCGGCGAGCGACACCACCACCGAGAGCTGCTCCGCCGACGACCCGCTCGCGCCCGGCGCCGCGGCCGGCATCCTGCCCGGTGACACCATCACCGCGATCGACGGCACGCCCGTCTCCTCCTGGAACGACCTCACCCCGATCATCCGCGCGTCCGCCGGTGTGCCGCTCAGCGTCGCCGTCGACCGCGACGGCCAGCCCCTCACCCTGACGATCACCCCGGCCGAGAACGAGGTGGCCGTCACCGACGCCGCGGGGAACGCGGTGCTCGACTCCTCCGGCGCGGTCGAGACGCAGACCGTCGGCTTCATCGGCATCTCGCCGACCCAGGCCCTCGTGCAGCAGCCGATCACCGCGGTCCCCGGCACCGTCGGCGAGAACATCAGGAGCGTCGCGGGGGTCATCCTCAACCTGCCGCAGCGCCTCATCGACGTCGCGCAGGCCGCCTTCGGCACCGAGGCCCGTGACGCCAACGGACCGATCAGCGTCGTCGGCGTCGGCCGCATCGCCGGCGAGATCGCCGCCTCCGACCAGCTGCCCGTCGTCTCCAAGGTGCAGACGATGGTCGGCGTCCTCGCCTCCCTCAACGTCGCGCTCTTCGTCTTCAACCTCGTCCCCCTCCTCCCGATGGACGGCGGCCACATCGCCGGCGCCCTCTGGGAGGGCCTGCGCCGCCGCATCGCCAAGCTCTTCGGCCGCCGCGACCCCGGCCCCGTCGACATCGCCAAGCTCCTCCCGCTGACCTACGCGGTCGTCCTGCTCCTCGGCGGCATGAGCGCGCTGCTGATCTACGCCGACATCGTCAAGCCGATCACGCTGTTCTGAGTCGTCTTGCACGCCGGTCCCTGCCCGGCGTGCCGCGGTCGGCTTCGCGACGGGTGGTGTCGAGAGGAGCGGGTTGCGGACGGCTATCGCGAATCGCTGGCACGCGATTCGCGCGTTCGCCTTCGAGGTGGCGCCGGTCCTCGCCCGGCCCGCCGCGAGCCGGAAGTCGGCGTTCTCGCGACGGTTCACCGATGAAATGAGGGACGAGAAGCGCACTGCGGCTCCGTAAAATGACGGCATGAGTTTCTCGTCGGACGGGCACGCGCTGACGGTGCGGCGAGCGGCGGAGGAAGCGGGAGTCGAGCTTCGACGGCACGACGAGGACGCCGCTCTGAGGATCGTCACTCAGGCCTTCGGCGGGCTCCGGCCTCAGTGCGCGGGTGAGGAGCTCGAGGACTTCCTCCTCGCACCGCGCTCGACCGGCGACCTCCGGTTCGACGTCCTGATCGCTGTCCTTGCGCGCCGGACGTCGCGTCAGCGAGGCCTTCGGATCCCCGACTGGACAGATGTCCGGGCCCTAGAAGAGGAGTGGATGCCCGGCACGACGGGCACGCCGATCCCGCAGTGGCGCGACATCGTTCGCCGAGAGACACCGCAGGACTTCCTCGAGAAGAACATCCTCGCCCGGGAGAAGAGCTGGTCGATCCGGTGACCGGTCGGCCGTCGCTCTTCAGCCAGGAGGAGCTCACCGCACTGCTCGCCGAGCTCGGCGAGAGGCTCGCGAGGCGCGGCGTCCGGCTCTCCGGATATGTGATCGGCGGCTTCGCCATGACTCGTGAGGTGACTGCGCGGCGTCTGACGGAGAACCTCGACGGGCTCTTCGCGGAATACTCCGCCTTGAGGGCGGAGGCCGAGGCGTTGGCGCGCGAGAAGGGCATCTCGCCGTCGTGGTTCAGCGACAGCGCGTCGTCCTTCGTCTAATTCGACCCGGCTGACGACATCGAGGCGACCGAGCTGACGATCGGCGACGGGCGGTTGCGGATCGCCTCGCCCCGCTTCCTCCTCGCGATGAAGCTCGCCGCGGGGCGCGCGAAGGACACCGGCGACCTGATCGCCCTCGTCCGGCACCTCGACCTCCACGATCCGGAGCGGATCGTCGACATCGCCTTCCAGGTCTACGGCGACGACAGCGTGACTCTCTCCGACTCGAGGGAGAGCGTCTACTACCAGGCCGCCGATCTGATCCGACAGGCCTACTCGGAGTAGCCGGAGCGGGAACTCGTTCCGGGTGGTGCGGCGCAGATCGGCGGGACCTGGGAACCGGGGGAGCGGCGGCGTCCGGCCGCACGGCGCGCGTACGATGGGGCTCGTGCCTGCTGTGAATCTGGGTTTGCCCAAGGTCCCCGTGACCCTCGCCCCCCGCCGGAAGACCCGTCAGATCAAGGTCGGGAAGGTGCTGGTCGGCGGTGACGCCCCGGTCAGCGTGCAGTCGATGTGCACCACGCCGACCACGAACATCAACGCGACGCTCCAGCAGATCGCCGAGCTGACCGCCTCCGGCTGCGACATCGTGCGCGTCGCCGTGCCGAGCCGCGACGACGCCGAGGCGCTCCCGATCATCGCGAAGAAGAGCCAGATCCCCGTCATCGCGGACATCCACTTCCAGCCGAACTACGTCTACGCCGCGATCGACGCGGGCTGTGCGGCCGTCCGGGTGAACCCGGGCAACATCCGCAAGTTCGACGACCAGGTCGGCAAGATCGCCGCCGCCGCCAAGGCCGCGGGCGTCTCCATCCGCATCGGCGTCAACGCGGGCTCGCTCGAGCCCAGCCTCCTGCAGAAGTACGGCAAGGCCACCCCCGAGGCGCTCGTCGAGAGCGCCGTCTGGGAGGCGAGCCTCTTCGAGGAGCACGACTTCCACGACTTCAAGATCTCGGTCAAGCACAACGACCCGGTGATCATGGTCCAGGCCTACCGCCAGCTCGCCGAGCGCGGCGACTGGCCGCTGCACCTCGGCGTCACCGAGGCCGGCCCCGAGTTCCAGGGCACGATCAAGTCGGCGACGGCGTTCGGCATCCTGCTCGGCGAGGGCATCGGCGACACCATCCGCGTCTCGCTCTCGGCGCCGCCCGCGCAGGAGGTCAAGGTCGGCCTGCAGATCCTGCAGTCGCTGAACCTCCGCGAGCGCAAGCTCGAGATCGTCTCCTGCCCGAGCTGCGGCCGTGCGCAGGTCGACGTCTACACGCTCGCCAACGACGTGACCGCCGGTCTCGAGGGCATGAGCGTCCCGCTGCGCGTGGCCGTCATGGGCTGCGTCGTCAACGGACCGGGCGAGGCCCGCGAGGCCGACCTCGGCGTCGCCTCCGGCAACGGCAAGGGCCAGATCTTCGTCAAGGGCGAGGTCATCAAGACCGTCCCCGAGTCCGAGATCGTCAAGACGCTCATCGAGGAGGCCAACCGCCTGGCCGCCGAGATGCCCGCCGACGACACCTCGACCGGCTCCCCGGTGGTCGTCGTCTCGAAGTGACCGCGGGCGGCGGACCGGCACACGCCCGGTCCGCCGCCACCCCGGACCGCGCGGGACACCCCGCCGCGGACTCCGGATAGGATCGTCCCTCGTGGTTACCCGTCTCTCGCACCTGTTCGTCCGCACCCTCCGAGAGGATCCGGCCGACGCCGAGGTCGCGAGCCACCGCCTCCTGGTCCGGGCCGGCTACATCCGCCGTCAGGCCCCCGGCGTCTTCGCCTGGCTGCCCCTCGGTCTGAAAGTCAAGCGCCGCATCGAGGCGATCATCCATGCCGAGATGGCCGCCGCCGGTGCGCAGGAGGTCCACTTCCCCGGGCTGCTGCCCCGCGAGCCCTACGAGCTCTCCGGCCGCTGGACCGAGTACGGCGACGGCGTCTTCCGCCTGAAGGACCGCAAGGACGCGGACTACATGCTGGCGCCGACGCACGAGGAGTTCTTCACCCTCCTGGTCAAGGACCTCTACTCGTCCTACAAGGACCTGCCGCTCTCGCTCTACCAGATCCAGGACAAGTACCGCGACGAGGCGCGACCCCGGGCAGGCCTCTTGCGCGGTCGCGAGTTCACCATGAAGGACGCGTACTCCTTCGACTACACCGACGCCGGTCTCGACGCGAGCTACCAGGTGCAGCGCGACGCCTACGAGCGGATCTTCGCGCGCCTCGGCCTCGAGTACGTGATCGTGCAGGCCGACGCCGGTGCGATGGGCGGCTCGCGCAGCGAGGAGTTCCTGCACCCGACCCCGGTCGGCGAGGACACCTTCGTGCGCTCGGCCGGCGGCTACGCGGCCAACGTCGAGGCGTACCGGACGCCCGTCCCCGAGGCGCTGCCCGTGGACGGGCTCGCCGAGGCGCGGGTCTTCGACTCGCCCGGCACCCCGACCATCCAGACGCTCGTCGACCTCGCCAACGCCCAGGAGCCGCGCGCCGACGGCCGCGCCTGGACCGCCGGCGACACGCTCAAGAACGTCGTCCTCGCGCTCACCGCGCTCGACGGAACCCGCGAGCTCGTCGTCGTCGGGCTGCCCGGCGACCGGGACGTCGACCTCAAGCGCGCCGAGGTCGCCTTCGCCCCCGCCGAGGTCGAGGCCGCGACCGAGGAAGACTTCGCGAAGCACCCCGCGCTGGTCAAGGGCTACATCGGCCCGTGGTCGGCCGAGGGCGCCGTCCTGGGGGAGGAGTCCGCCAGCGGCATCCGCTTCCTGCTCGACCCCCGCGTCGTCGAGGGCACCTCCTGGATCACCGGGGCGAACGTCGCCGGGAAGCACGTGCTCGACCTCGTCGCCGGCCGCGACTTCTCCGGCGACGGCGTCGTCGAGGTCGCCGACGTCCGCAGTGGCGACCCCGCTCCCGACGGCTCCGGCCCGATCGAGACCGCCCGCGGCATGGAGATCGGCCACGTCTTCCAGCTCGGCCGGAAGTACGCGGATGTCCTCGGCCTCAAGGTCCTCGACGAGAACGGCAAGCTCGTGACCGTCACGATGGGCTCCTACGGCATCGGCGTGACCCGGATCCTCGCGATCATCGCCGAGAGCAACCACGACGACCGCGGGCTCATCTGGCCCGAGAACGTCGCGCCGTTCGACGTGCACGTGATCGCGACCGGCAAGGACCCTGCGGCGCTCGCGCTCGCGGAGTCGGTCGGCGCCTCGCTCGAGGCCGCGGGCCGCGACGTGCTGATCGACGACCGGCCCAAGGTCTCGCCGGGCGTCAAGTTCGGCGACGCCGAGCTGATCGGCGTGCCGCTGATCGTCATCGCCGGCCGCAGCGCCGCCGACGGCATCGTCGAGCTCTGGGACCGGCGCACCGGCGAGCGCGAGCAGCTGCCCGCCGCCGAGGCGCTCGCCCGTCTCGGAGCCTGAGCGGCTCCGGTCCCTCCGTCCCGTCCGGCGTCATCTCGGTCGGTTATGCTCAATGGTCCCGACGCGCGGGCCCGGCTCCGGCCGTGGCGCCGCCGGCGTCGGACCGGTTTTCGACGTGGTCGCGCTGCGCCGCCACGCCCCAAGTGAATAGAGAGAAAGGCCCGCCCATGGACATCGACCTGAGCGTTCTGCGCCTGCTGGAGCGCGAGCGCGAGATCCCCTTCGAGGAACTCGTGCAGATCATCGAGCAGGCTATCCTCACCGCCTACCTCAAGCACATCGGCCAGGCGGACGACGCCGACAAGGCCACGGCCGTGGACGCCCGCGTGCACCTCGACCGCAAGACCGGGCACGTCAGCGTGTTCGTGCCCGAGATCGACGAGGAGGGCGCCGTCGTCGGCGAGTCCGAGGACTCGCCGCGCGACTTCGGCCGCATCGCGGCCTTCGCCGCCAAGCAGGTCATCAACCAGCGGCTGCGCGACATCGGCGACGAGAAGGTCCTCGGCGAGTTCAAGGGCCGCGAGGGCGACATCGTCGCGGGCGTCATCCAGCAGGGCCCCAACCCGAAGATGATCCACGTCGACCTCGGCTCGATCGAGGCGATCCTCTCGCCCGAGGAGCAGGTGCCCGGCGAGGACTACAGCCACGGCCGCCGCATCCGCGTCTACGTGACGAGCGTCAGCCGGGGCCCCAAGGGCCCGTCGGTCCAGGTCTCGCGGACGCACCCGTCGCTCGTCCGCAAGCTCTTCGCCCTCGAGGTCCCGGAGATCGCCTCCGGCGTCGTCGAGATCGTCTCGCTCGCCCGCGAGGCCGGCCACCGCACCAAGATCGCCGTGCGGGCGACCGAGCCGGGCGTCAACGCCAAGGGCGCGTGCATCGGCGAGCTCGGCCAGCGCGTGCGCGCGGTGACCGCGGAGCTCAACAACGAGAAGATCGACATCGTCGACTACTCCTCCGACCTGCCGACCTTCGTCGCCAGCGCGCTCTCGCCCGCCAAGGTGACCAGCGCCTTCGTGATCGACCAGAGCCTCAAGGCCGTCCGCGCCCTCGTGCCGGACTACCAGCTCTCGCTCGCGATCGGCAAGGAGGGCCAGAACGCCCGACTCGCCGCCAAGCTCACCGGCGCCAAGATCGACATCCAGCCCGATTCGGTGATGGACGGGGAGTGATCCCGTCCGTCGGCGGTGCGGGGAGGCGCTCCCGGGAACGAGGGAGTACAGTGGAACCCGTCAGAACGTGCGTCGGCTGCCGTCTGCGCGCCCCAAGGGCCTCACTTCTGAGGCTCGTCCTCCCCTCGAACGTCCTCGTGGTAGATCCGCGGGGTGTCCGTGCTGGGCGGGGAGCGTGGCTGCACGACGCGTACGACTGCTACGAGCTCGCGGTGAAGCGCCGCGCGTTCAGCAGGGCGTTCCGGACGCGCGAGAGCGTGGACGCGAGCGCCGTGGAGCAGTACGTCACCCGTGACCTGACCGGCTCGGCTCCTCACCCTGAGGAACCGGCCAGGCGAACGATCACACCGCAGAGAGAACAGGCAGAACGGCCCGTGAACTGATCATGAGCAACGACTGATGAGCGGCTCGAAATGAGATCCGTCCGTTTGTGATGGCCTGCCCCGTCTTGGGCGCAGGTCCGAGACAGGAGAGAAGTGGCTAAACCACGCGTGCACGAGATCGCCGCCGAACTCGGCGTCGACAGCAAGGTCGCACTTGCGAAGTTGAAAGAACTGGGCGAGTTCGTCAAGGGACCGTCCTCCAGCATCGAACCCCCCGTCGCCCGCAAGCTCCGCCAGGCCCTCCAGGGCAGCGCGAGCACGGGTGCGTCGTCGACCCCGTCGGCACCCACCGCCGGCACCGCCCGTCCCGGGGCTCCCCGCCCCTCGGGTGCCCGCCCCTCCGCGCCGATGCCCGGCCCGGCCAAGCCGCCCGCTCCGGCGCCGGCTCCGCCGATGTCGGTCGCCGAGCGTCAGGCGGCCGCTCAGGCCGCCCAGGAGGCCGCGGCCGCGGCTCGCGCCCAGGCCGCTGCGAACGCTCCCGCCGCTCCGGCTCCGACCGAGGCCGCCGCTCCGGCGCCCGCGGCCGAGAAGCCCGCTGCAGCGACCCCCGCCGCCTCGCCCGCCACTCCCGGCGGACCGAAGCCGGCGACCCCCCGTCCGGCCCCGGCGGCAGCCCCGCCGAAGTCCGGCGGCAGCTCCGCTACCGGCGGCTCCAGCCGTCCCGGTGGCGCCCCGCGTCCGGGCAACAACCCCTTCGCGAGCAACCAGGGCATGGGCCAGCGTCCCGCGACGCCCCCGCGCCCGGGCAACAACCCGTTCGCCAGCTCGCAGGGCATGGGCTCGCGCCCGACGCCCAGCAACATCCCCCGTCCCGCGGCTCCCCGCCCCGGTGCGCCCCGACCCGGTGGACCGGGCATGGGCCAGCGCCCCGCCGGCTTCGGCCAGCGTCCCGGCGGTCCCGGTGGCGGAACCGGTCGTCCCGGCGGCCCCGGCCGTCCGGCCGGCGGCGGCTTCCAGCGCCCCGGCGGCGCTCCCGGAGCGGGTGGCGGCTTCGCCCCTCGTCCCGGTGGCGGCGGCGGTCGCGGTCGCGGCCCCGGCGGTGGCACCGCTGGTGCCTTCGGTCGCGGTGGCGGCAAGAGCAAGGCCCGCAAGTCGAAGCGCACGAAGCGTCAGGAGTTCGAGCTCAGGGAGGCCCCGTCGCTCGGCGGCGTCAGCGTCCCCCGCGGCGACGGCAAGACGGTCATCCGTCTGCGCCGCGGCGCGTCGATCTCGGACTTCGCCGACAAGATCGAGGCCATGACCGGCGTGCCGGTGCCCCCCGGCAACCTGGTCACCGTCCTCTTCGCCCTCGGCGAGATGGCGACGGCGACCGAGTCGCTCGACGAGGCCACCTTCGAGGTGCTCGGCGGTGAGCTCGGCTTCAAGATCCAGGTCGTCTCGCCCGAGGACGAGGACAAGGAGCTCCTCGAGGGCTTCGGCCTCGACCTCGAGCAGGAGCTCGAGGACGAGACGGACGAGGACCTCCAGATCCGTCCCCCCGTCGTCACCGTCATGGGTCACGTCGACCACGGAAAGACGCGCCTGCTCGACGCGATCCGCAACGCCAACGTCGTCGCCGGCGAGGCGGGCGGCATCACGCAGCACATCGGTGCGTACCAGGTCGTCGCGGAGCACGAGGGCATCGAGCGCCCGATCACCTTCATCGACACCCCGGGTCACGAGGCGTTCACCGCCATGCGAGCCCGCGGTGCCCAGGTCACGGACATCGCGATCCTCGTGGTCGCGGCGGACGACGGCATCATGCCGCAGACCATCGAGGCGCTGAACCACGCCCAGGCGGCCAACGTGCCGATCGTGGTCGCGGTGAACAAGGTCGACAAGCCCGACGCCAACCCGGCCAAGGTGCGCCAGCAGCTGACCGAGTTCGGCCTCGTCGCCGAGGAGTACGGCGGAGACGTCATGTTCGTCGACGTGTCGGCCCGCGCCAACACCGGCATCCAGGACCTCCTGGACGCCGTGCTGCTCACCGCGGACGCCGGTCTCGACCTGCGCGCCAACCCCGACAAGGAGGCGCGCGGAGTCGCGATCGAGGCGAAGCTCGACAAGGGACGCGGTGCCGTCGCGACGGTCCTCATCCAGTCGGGAACGCTGCGCGTCGGCGACGCGATCGTCGCGGGAACGGCCTACGGCCGCGTCCGTGCGATGGCCGACGAGAACGGCGTCGCCGTGCTCGAGGCCGTGCCGTCGCGACCGGTGCAGGTGCAGGGACTCTCGTCCGTGCCCCGCGCCGGCGACACCTTCCTCGTCACCGAGGAGGACCGCACCGCTCGCCAGATCGCCGAGAAGCGCGAAGCCGCTCAGCGCAACGCCCTGCTGGCCAAGGCCCGCAAGCGCATCTCGCTCGAGGACTTCACCCGTGCTCTCGAGGAGGGCAAGGTCGAGTCGCTCAACCTCATCATCAAGGGCGACGTGTCCGGTGCCGTCGAGGCGCTGGAGGAGTCGCTCGTCAAGATCGAGGTCGACGACTCGGTGCAGCTGCGCATCATCCACCGCGGTGTCGGTGCGATCACGGAGTCGGACGTCAACCTCGCGACGATCGACAACGCGATCATCGTGGGCTTCAACGTCCGCCCCGACCCGAAGGCCCGCGAGCGCGCTGCTCGAGAGGGAGTGGACATCCGCTTCTACTCGGTCATCTACAACGCGATCGAAGAGGTCGAGAACTCGCTCACGGGCATGCTCAAGCCCGAGTACGAGGAGGTCCAGTCCGGTGTCGCCGAGATCCGCGAGGTGTTCCGCTCCTCCAAGGTCGGCAACATCGCGGGTGTCATCGTCCGCTCCGGCACGATCACCCGCAACTCGAAGGCGCGCGTCATCCGCGACGGCGTCGTCGTCGGGGACAACCTCGCCATCGAGTCGCTGCGTCGCTTCAAGGACGACGTCACGGAGGTCCGTACGGACTACGAGGCCGGTATCGGTCTCGGCAAGTACAACGACATCCAGATCGGCGATGAGATCGAGACGATCGAGATGAAGGAGAAGCCGCGAGGCTGACCCTGATGCTCACTGGAAGGCCCGGGTCCGCCCGGGCCTTCCGGCGTTCCTGGGGGTCCTCGGCTTCCGGCTTTCGGCCCCCGGTCTGACGAGGGATCGGGAGGCCACTCCTGCCCTCGCGCGACTTCCCGCGGGCCTGCGGCCCGCCCGCCAGACCCGAGCCTGTCGCGCGAGGGCAGGAGTGGCCTCCCTCCCTACGGGAGGATCGCTCCGTCAGCACGTGCGGACGGGGCCCGGTCTCCGAGGCGTGTCGCGTCGGGTACCTGCACCAGCACGTGGGGTGGGGCGCCTGCGCGGGAGGGGGACCGGGAGCACGGACTTCCGCCTGTATTGACGTGAGGTGCGGGTGGGGTGTCTCGTCGCGGCTCCTGGCTCGGGTCTGGCGGGCGCGGCGCAGCCGCGCGGGAAGGAGCCGCGGCGAGGCACCCCACCCGCGCCGGCGCAGCCGCGCCTGACGAGTCGAGCACAGAGCAAGCCCCCGGCAGGACTGCCGGGGAGTGGTTAGATGGCGAGCCGAACGGTTCGTCGAGAGAGATGAGGACCAGCCATGGCAGATCCGGCACGGGCGAGGAAGCTCGCCGAACGGATTCAGGTGATCGTCGCCAAGCGGCTCGAGCGCGGACTCCGCGACCCCCGACTCGGCTTCGTCACCATCACCGATGTGCAGGTGACCGGTGACCTGCAGCACGCCTCCGTGTTCTACACGGTCTACGGCACCGACGAGGAGCGCGCCGACTCGGCACTCGCTCTGAAGGCGGCGACCGGCATGCTCCGCACGGAGGTCGGCAAGAACATCACGGCGCGGCTGACGCCGTCGCTCGAGTTCATCCTCGACGCGATCCCGGAGAACGCGAAGCACATCGAGGACCTCCTCGCGACGGCGCGCAACCAGGACACTCAGGTGCAGTCGCTCGCCGCGAAGGCGGACTACGCCGGCGACGCGGACCCCTACGTGAAGCCGCGCGAGGACGAGGACGAGGACTAGGCAGCAGGCCTGAACACCGCGGAGCCCGTGGCGACGTCGACCGATTCCAGGACGACGACGACACGGGCTCCCGGCGTCTGCGGCACCGGGACGTCGACGGTCATCTCGGGGTCGAGCAGCTGGACCTGCGAGCGGGTCCTCGCGGAGGCGACGACGACGCCCTCGAAGGAGGAGCCCTCGCGGCCGCGGAGGATGGCGGCCTCGACGACGGCGGTCGCGGCGCGGGAGGCGGCTCCGGAGCGGCGGTCGCTCGCGGTCATCAGGGCGGGCAGCTCGGGCAGGGCCGTGCGGAGCCAGGCCGGGAGCTCCGCTCCGGTCGAGATCGCGAGGCAGGTGGCCAGGCCGAAGCGGTCGACCAGGCGGCGGAGCGGGGCCGTGACGTGCGCGTACGGGGCGGCGAGGGCGGACTGCTGGGGCTGATCCGGGGCGACGCCGTCGAAGGCGGTGTAGCCGGCGCCGCGGAAGAGCGTCGTCGCGGCGGACATGATCGCGAGCTGCGCCGGGTCGGCGGTGTCGAGGCGGCGGAGGTAGGCGCCGTAGAGCTCGTCGGCGCCCCAGGGGACGCCGAGGGCCTCGGTGCGGGCGCGGAAGGCGGCGACGGTGTCCTCGTCGGCTGCAGGCATGGTGCGGAGGACGCCGACGCCCGCGTCGAGCATCATCGTCGCGGCCGCCATGCCGGTGAGCAGCGAGACCTGGGCGTTCCAGCCCTCGGACGCGAGGGGTGCCCGGCGCTCGATCCGGTAGCCGCCGTCGATCGCGACGATCTCCTCGTCGGGGAGGGCGAGGCTCGCGCCGCCGCGCTCGGCCTCGCGGGCCTGGCGCTCGGTGCCGAACCAGGGGAGCAGCGCGATCGAGGGGTGCGCCTCGCCGGCGTCGACGCTGCGCTGGACGCCGTCGTAGTCGAGTCGGGCGGTGCTGCGGACGAGGGCGCGCTCGAGGCGGACGTCTGTCGGTTCGGCGGTGTCGTCGAGCTCGAGGGTCCAGACCAGGGCGCGTCGCTCGAGGTCGGGGAGCAGCGAGGCGGTGCCCTCGGAGAGGACCGGCGGGTGCAGCGGGACGCGGCCGTCGGGGAGGTAGTAGGTCTGGCCGCGGCGGCGGGTCTCGGCGTCGAGGGCCCCGCCGGGGCGGACGACGGCCGGTACGTCGGCGATGGCGTAGCGGAGCACGACTCCGGATCCGCGGCGCTCGAGGTGCACGGCCTGGTCGAGGTCGAGGGAGCCGGGAGGGTCGATCGTGACGAAGGGGACGCGCGTGAGGTCGATCCGGCCCGTGTCGTCCGCCGTGCGGTCGGCCTGCTCGGCCTCGGCGAGGGCGTCCGGCGGGAAGGCGCCCGGCAGGTCGTTCGCGGTGCGGACGGCGGCGAGCGCGCTGTCGAGCTCGGCGTCGGGGCGGGGGAGTCGGAGTCGGCGACCGGTCACGGCGCCACGCTACCCGCCCCGTCCGACACCGGAGCGCCGCTCAGGAGTGGGGGAGCAGGTAGCCGTCGTCCGGCGAGCCCGTGGCGAGGCCGTCGGCGAGGAGGCCGGCCAGGGCGCGGTCGCGCTGCTCGGCCTCCGGCCAGAGGGAGGCGATCTCGGCGGCGGTCACCGGGCCGTGCGCGGCGCGGAGCTCGGCGAGGATCAGGCCGCGCACCTGCCGATCGGAGCCCTCGTACTTCTTCTGCCGCGCCTTGACCGGGCCGTCGTAGGCCGGGTAGCCGGCGGCCCGCCAGGCGCAGGCGTCCCGGATCGGGCAGGCGTCGCAGCGGGGAGCGCGGGCGGTGCAGACGATCGCGCCGAGCTCCATCGCGCCCGCGTTGAAGGCGGCGGCGTCGGCGAGGCCGTCGGGGAGGAGCGCCTCCATCGCGGCGAGGTCGGTCTTCGCGCGCGGTGGGCCGGGCTCGGCCGCGCCGTCGATGGCGCGGGCGATCACGCGCCGCACATTGGTGTCGACGACGGGGTGGCGGTGGCCGAAGGAGAAGACGGCGATCGCGCGCGCCGTGTAGTCGCCGATGCCGGGGAGGGCGAGGAGCGTGTCGACGTCGTGCGGGACGACACCGCCGTGCTGCTCGGTGATCGCGACGGCGCAGGCGTGCAGGCGCAGCGCCCGGCGCGGGTAGCCGAGCGACTGCCAGGCGCGCACCGCCTCACCCGGAGGGACGGCCGCCAGATCGGCCGGGGTCGGCCAGCGCTCGAGCCACTCGGCGAGCCGCGGGATCACCCGCACGACCGGCGTCTGCTGGAGCATGAACTCGCTGACGAGGGTGCCCCAGGCGGGGAAGCCCTCGCGGCGCCAGGGCAGGTCGCGGGCGTTCTCGCGGAACCAGTCGACGATCGCCGCGGAGAGTGCGGGCATCGATGCGGCGGGCGTCGATCCGGTGGGCATCAGGTCACCCTAGGCCGTCCCGCGTATCGTGGGCGAATGACCAAGTGGGCTCCGCAGAAGGCCGATGTGCTCGACGCGCTCGCGGCGGAGGTGCTGCACAACTACGGGCACGGCCGCGTGGCGGTCGGGATCGACGGCGACGACCCGGAGGTGTCGGCTGAGTTCGCGCTCGCGCTGGCCGAGGCGATGCGCCGGGCGGGCCGCGACACGGTGGTCGCGCACCTCGCCGACTTCCGCCGTCCGCGGGCCGAGCGGGAGGATCCGTCGATCCCGGAGGCGCAGCGCGCCTACCTCGCGGGCTACGACTACGAGCTGCTGCGGCGCGTGCTGCTCGATCCGTTCAAGCTGGGCGGCAGCACCGGCTTCGTCCTGGCCGGCTACGACGGCGTGCGCGACGAGGCGCGGCAGGCGCGCTGGCGCACCGCCGGCCGCGACGCCGTGCTGCTCGTCGACGGGCCGTTCGCCCTGCGCCCCGAGCTCCGCGGAGCGTGGAGCACGTCGATCCGGCTCGACACCCAGGAGCCGCCGGTCGACGAGGCCTATCGGGCGAGCACGGATCCGAAGCGGATCGCGGGCATCCTGGTGGACGTCCGCGACCCGGAGCACCCGCGCCGGCTCTTCGCCGACTCCTGCTGAGTCGTCCCGCGCTCCTCCGCTAGACGGAGGACGCCCGCCGGACCACGTCGTCCGCGGGCAGGAAGGCGCCCGAGCGCTCGACCTCGTGCACGAGGTCGACGAGCAGCTGGTTGACCGGCGCCTCGCGCCCGAGGCGGTGCGCCGTGCGGACGACCGCGCCGGCCAGATGGTCGATCTCGCTCGGGACTCCGCGCCGCACGCTCTGCAGCGTGGACCCCGGGTTCGGCACGTCGCCCATCCGGGTCGCCATCCGCCTCGGCAGCAGCTCGACGACCGGCAGCGGCGCGGCGGCGAGCGCGCGGATCCGGGCGTCGGTGAGCCCCTGCAGCGCGCCGAAGCGGACGCCGGCGGCCAGGCCGGTCCGAGCCGCCTCCCGCATCGCCCGCGCGAGCAGCCGGCGCAGTCCCGCGTGGGCGATCGTCTCCTGCACCGAGAGACCGGTGATCGCGGGCAGCGCGTTGACCTCGTTGATCAGCAGCTTCGTCCACTGCGCTCCGAGGAAGTCGTCCGTGGTGGCCGTGGGCACCGCCTCGCCGAGGATCGCGGCGGCCCGGCGGACGTCGTCGTCGGCGGGGCGGCCGGGGACGCCGAGGGTCGTCGTCGCCGGGGCGGTCACCGTGACGCGGCCGGGCTCGAGGTGGCTGGCCGCGAAGAGGGCGAGCGCGCCGACGAGGCGGGCGTCGCGCACCTGGCGGGCGGCGGCGTCCAGGCCGTCGAGCCCGTTCTGAACCACGACGAGGAGCGTGCCGTCGACCGTGCGGCGGTTGGCGCGGAGCGCGTCCTCGGCGTCCTGCGCCTTCGTGCAGAGCACGGCGAGATCGGGGACGAGGTCGAGCGTCTCACCGCAGCGGACCCAGGCGGTGTGCTCGCCCCAGGCGCCGTCGAGGCGGAGGCCCTGCCGCCGGATCGCCGTCAGGTTCTCGCCGCGCGCTGTCACCTCGACGTCGTGTCCTGCGCGGTCCAGGAGGGCGGCGACGGTGCCGCCGACGGCGCCCGCTCCGAGTACGGCGATCCTCATCCGGACAGCCTAGAACCGCGGCGGGCGGCGGCCGTGCCGGGTGCGGGCTCCGCGCGGCCGACTCCCGAACTGCGCGTGTATCCTCGCACCCGTGCTCGAGACTCCCAGCCCTTCTGCGGCGGCTCCGAACGGGATCCTCCTGCTGGACAAGCCGGGCGGGATCACCAGCCACGACCTCGTCTCGCGGACCCGCCGCCGCGCCGGGACGCGCAAGGTCGGACACGCCGGGACGCTCGATCCGATGGCGACCGGGCTGATGATCCTCGGCCTCGGTCCCTCGACCCGGCTCCTCACCTACCTGGTCGGTCTCGACAAGGAGTACGAGGCCACGATCCGCCTCGGCGCCGCCACGAGCACCGACGACCGCGAGGGCGAGACGCTCACGACCGCCGAGCCCGGCGCCGTGGCGGCCCTCACCGCCGAGGCGGTCGACGCCGTCGTGGCGACCCTCACCGGCGCGATCGAGCAGATCCCGAGCGCGGTCAGCGCCATCAAGGTGGACGGCCGCCGCGCCTACGCCCGGGTGCGCGACGGCGAGGAGGTCGTGCTGCCGGCGCGACCCGTCACCGTGAGCGCCTTCGACGTGCTCGAGCGCCGCGAGGCCGACGGCTTCCTCGACCTCGACGTCCGCGTCACCTGCTCGTCCGGCACCTACATCCGCGCGCTCGCGCGCGATCTCGGCGCCGCGCTCGGCGTCGGCGGGCACCTCACCGTGCTCCGCCGCACCGCCGTCGGCCCGTTCCGGGTCGCCGAGGCCGGCGTCATCGACGAGCTCGACGTCCCCGCCGCCCTGCTCACGCCGACCGCGGTCGCGGGCGAGCTGTTCCCGCTGCTGCACCTGGACGCCGGCGAGGCGGTCGACCTCGCCAACGGCAAGCGGATCCCGGTGCCCGAGGCGTTCGCGGGAGCCAAGGGCCTGCTCGCCGCCGTCGGTCCGGGGGAGCGCCTGGTCGGCCTCGCCGAGCGCCGCGGCGCCGCGCTGAAGAGCGTCGTCAACTTCCCCACCGAGGAGCTCCGGGTGGCGACGTCGTGATCGACTGGTTCGCCACTCTCCAGGTCGGCATCGCCGTGGCGGCGGGCCTGCTCTGCCTGGTGCTCGGGATGATCGGCCGGCGCCCCTCCGACGTCACGGTCGGGGCCACCGCGATCGTCGAGCTGCTGCTGATCGTCCAGCTCGCCGTCGCGATCGTCTCGCCCCTGGTCGGCAACCGCCCCACCGGCAGCCTGCCCGAGTTCTACATCTACCTGGTCTCGGCGCTGATCCTGCCGCTCGCCGCCGGCTTCTGGGCGCTGATCGAGCGCAGCCGGTGGAGCACGGTCATCCTCGGCGTCGTCTGCCTCGCGATCGCCGTGATGGTCTACCGGATGCACCAGATCTGGTTCTTCCAGGCCGCCTGACGCTCCCGATCCCCGGCCGAGGGGGAGAGATTGCAGCGAGCGCCTACCATTGACCCTGCGATGTCGAACCAACCCAGCGATGCGCCCGGACGGGCGGCCCAGGACCCAGCTCTGCCGAACCAGGATCAGCGACCCGCCCGCTCGGCGCGGTCCCGGGGGATCGGCAGCCTCCTCGTGGTCGTCTACGGCATCCTCGCGCTCGCCGCGACGGGCCGCTCGGTCTTCCAGATCATCGACCGCTTCGACGAGGCGCCGCTCGCGTTCTCGCTCTCGGCGCTCTCCGCCGTCGTGTACATCGTTGCGACGATCGCCCTCGTGGCTCCCGGCCGGGTCTGGCAGCGCATCGCCTTCGTGACCATCACCTTCGAGCTGGTCGGCGTGCTCGTCGTCGGCGCGATCAGCGTGCTGGCCCCGCAGCTGCTCGGGCTCTCGAGCGCTGATCCGTTCGGCCGGCAGTCGACGGTCTGGGCGGCGTTCGGCGCGGGCTACCTGCTCATCCCGCTGGTGCTGCCGGTGCTCGGGCTCTGGTGGCTGCGGGTGCAGGGCCGGCGCTCCTCCGCGGGAACGGCGGCCTGATGCGCGTCGAGCAGCGCCCCGCCGACCTCACCGGCATCGGCCCGTCCGCCGTCACCATCGGCAAGTTCGACGGCGTGCACACCGGCCACCGGGCCGTGATCGACACCCTGCACGCGCGGGCCCGCGAGCGCGGTCTGGCCGCGGTCGTCGTCACCTTCGACCGGAATCCGCTCAGCGTCATCGCCCCGGAGAAGTGCCCGCCGGCCCTGGTCGGCAACGAGCAGAAGCTCGAGCTGCTGGCCGGGACGGGGATCGACGCGACCCTGCTGCTGGCGTTCGACGAGCGGTTCCGCTCGCTCACGGCCGAGGAGTTCGTCCAGCAGGTGCTCGTCGATGCCCTGGAGGCGCGCGTGGTGCTGGTCGGCTCCGACTTCCGCTTCGGTGCGCACGGCGCCGGCGACGTCGCGATGCTGCGGGCGCTCGGCGAGACCCACGGCTTCGAGGTCGAGCTGATCGACGACGTGCGGCCCGAGCACGGCCGCCGCGTCTCCTCCACCTGGATCCGCGAGCTGCTCGCCGAGGGCGACGTCGAGCACGCCACCTGGCTGCTCGGCCACGAGCCGGTGGTGCGCGGCGTCGTCGTGCACGGCGCCAAGCGCGGCCGCGAGCTCGGCTTCCCGACCGCGAACCTCTCGCCCGAGTCGCAGGGGCTGATCCCCGCCGACGGTGTCTACGCCGGCCGCTTCGTCACCGAGGGCCGCAGCTACCCGGCCGCGATCTCCGTCGGCAGCAACCCGACCTTCGTCGGCGTGCCGCCCAAGCAGGTCGAGGCCTACCTGCTGGACGAGACGATCGACCTCTACGACCGCGTCGTCGACGTGGCCTTCGTCTCGCGCATCCGCGGCCAGGTGGCCTACGAGGGCGTCGAGCCGCTGATCCGGCAGATGAACGACGACGTCGAGAAGGTCCGCACGATCCTCGGCGCGGAGCGGCCGGCCGGCTGACGCTCTCGGACTCCGCGGGGGCGGCTCCGGCGGTCCTAGCAGTGGCCGGAGCGGTGCACCAGCGGGAGAGCGCCCAGGGGCGGCGGCGTACCGTGGCTCGCATGAGCGAATCCTCACCCGCCCCGTCGCGCCCCTCGGACCCGTCTCGCCCGCTGGCGCTCGTCACCGGAGCGACCGGCTACATCGGCGGCCGCCTCACCCCGCGCCTGCTCGAGGCCGGCTACCGGGTCCGCGTGCTGGTCCGCGACCCGCGGAAGCTCGCCGAGGTCCCGTGGGCCGAGGAGGTCGAGGTGGCGCAGGGCGATCTCAGCGACCCGGAGTCGCTGGCGGCCGCGTTCGAGGGTGTCGACGTCCTCTACTACCTCGTGCACTCGATGGGCTCGGGAGCTGATCACGCGCGCTTCGAGCAGGTGGAGAGCGGCGCCGCCAGGAACGTCGCCGAGGCCGCGCTCGCGGCCGGTGTCGACCGGATCGTCTACCTCGGCGGCCTGCACCCCGACGTGGAGAAGCTCTCGCCGCACCTGCGCTCGCGGGCCGAGGTCGGCCGCATCCTGATGGCGTCCGGCGTGCCGACGATCGCGCTGCAGGCCGGCGTCATCATCGGCTCCGGCTCCACCTCGTTCGAGATGGTCCGCCACCTCACCGACGTGCTGCCGTACATGCCCGCGCCGCAGTGGGTCCGCAACTTCATCCAGCCGATCGCCGTCCGCGACGTGCTGCACTACCTGCTCGGCGCCGCCGCCCTCGAGGACGCGACGCTGAACCGCACCTTCGACATCGGCGGGCCGGACGTCCTCCGCTACGGCCAGATGATGAACGGCTACGCGGTCGAGGCGGGGCTCGCGCAGCGGCCGATCGCGTCGCTGCCGGTGTTCACGCCGTGGCTCGCCTCGCAGTGGGTCAACCTGGTGACGCCCATCCCGCGCTCGCTCGCGGTGCCGATCATCGCCTCGCTGCAGTACGACTGCGTCGTGCGCGAGGACGACATCCGCGGGCTGATCCCGGACCCCGAGGGCGGGCTGACGCCGTACCGCCGCTCGGTCCGGCTCGCGCTGGGCAAGATGCAGGCGGGCGAGATCGAGACCAGCTGGCAGAACGCCGAGGTCGTCGGCGCCCCCAGCGACCCGCTGCCGAGCGACCCGGAGTGGGCCGGCCACACGGTCTACGTCGACCTCAAGGTGCGCCGGACGGACGCCGACCCGGCGAAGCTCTGGCGGGTCATCGAGGGCATCGGCGGCACCAACGGCTGGTACTCCTTCCCGCTCGCGTGGGCGATCCGCGGTTGGATGGACAAGCTCGTCGGGGGAGTGGGCCTGCAGCGCGGGCGCCGCGACTCCGAGCGGCTGCACGCCGGCGACGCCCTGGACTTCTGGCGCGTCGAGGCGATCGAGCGGCCGACGCTGCTGCGCCTGCGCGCCGAGATGAAGGTGCCGGGCGGCGCGTGGCTGGAGATGCGCGCGGAGCCCGGCGAGGACGGCGGATCCGTGTACACCCAGCGCGCCGTCTTCTTCCCGCAGGGTCTCGGTGGGCGGCTCTACTGGTTCGCCGTGCTGCCCTTCCACGGCGTGATCTTCAACGGGATGGCCAACCGCATCACGGCCACCGCGACCGACCTCGCCGACGCCGGCGAGGAGCGCTCCCCTGGTGGGCGCGGGGCGCAGCGGTGACAATGGAGGGGTCCGCGGGCGGCGACGCCGCCTCGGACGCGAACGAGAGGAGCACGATGAGCGAACGATCGGACACGGACGCGGGGCGCGATCTCCAGCTGGGAAAGGTCGCCTTCATCGGCGACAGCATCATCCAGGGCGGGTCCTGGGACGAGTGGTTGACCGCGTCGACGGTCGTCGACGAGGGCATCGGCGGAGCGACCAGCGACGACGTCGTCGAGCGGCTGCCCGAGCTCGTCGAGGGGGCGCCCGACACGGTGGTCCTGCTCGTCGGGACGAACGACCTGGCCTACCACCGCACGACCGAGCACATCGTGCGCAACATCGAGACCATCGTCGCGACCTTCCGCCGCGACCTCCCCGACGTGCGGATCCTGGTGACCTCGATCCTGCCGCGCGCCCGCGAGTTCGGCGCGCAGATCCGCGAGGTCAACCGCCACCTCTGGCAGTTCGCGCCCACCGCGCACGCCGGCTACCTCGACCTCTGGCCGGTGCTCGCCGGCGAGGACGGTGCCCTGCTCGAGCAGTACTCGCCCGACGGCCTTCACCTCAACGAGGCCGGCTACGGCGCCTGGCGCGACGCCCTCGGCCCGGCCCTCGACTCGGTGCTGCGGATGCCGCCGCGCACCCGGCCGATCACGCTGCCGTACGACGAGTTCGCGCGGCCGAAGACGGCGTAGCGCCTCGAGGCGAAGGGGAGTGGGACCGTCTGGTCCTGCTCCCCTTCCTCGTTGTCGAGAGCGGCGGATTGCGCCTTAGTGGTCCGATATCCCACGCCATCGTGGATGGACGACAGTAGCGGCCCGTAGCCTCGATGCAGAAATACCAGCCCCGCTGTCGCTCACTGATTCTCGAGTCGCCGAAACGACATGGGCTGGTTCTCTTTTCTCCTGCTACCGCGAGTCTTGTTCCGATGGCACGGCTCTTCGGGGATGGATCGGCGGTTCTTGCCCGAGGCATAGGCGGCGACGGCACTGTCGATCGTGCACCCGGCCGGGTGCGCACGAGAGCCGGAGGCGCAGCATGAGCAGCACGATCGAGAACCAGGGACCGGGGACGGCGGAGTGGCCGCCGCCGACGGCGGGGACCGCGGCACCGAGTGCGGCGGGGCCGGTGTCGCCGCGTCAGCCGCTCTGGCGACGGCGCCGCGTCCGGTGGATCGCGCTCGCCGTCCTCGCCGGTCTGCTGCTGCTGGGCGGCGGCTTCGGGATCGGCTACGCCGTCGGGAACGCGGTCGGGTCCTCCACCGTCGGCGGGTTCGACCCGTCGCAGCGCGGCGGGATGCCGGACGGCGGCTTCCCCGGCGGCGGCGGGCCCGGGTCGTTCGGCGGACAGGGGAGCGGCACCGGGACGGATTCGGGCACCGGGACCGACTCGGGCACCGGCGCCGCGACCGGGACGGCGAGCTAGCCGAGGGCCTCGCGGAAGGCGGCGAGGGCGTCGTCCGAGAAGAGCACGAAGCGGACCTCGTCGAGGGCGCCCGGGCGGTCCTCGGCGGCGGCGAGTCGGACGGAGTCGACGGCGATGCGCGCCGCGCTGGCCATCGGCCAGCCGTAGACGCCGGCGGAGACGGCCGGGAAGGCGACGGTGCGGGCGCCGAGGGCGCGGGCGACGCGGATCGACTCGGTGTAGGCGGAGGCGAGGACGGCGGAGCGGTCGTCGCTCCGCGAGTACACGGGGCCGACGGTGTGCACGACCCAGCGGGCGGGCAGGCGGCCGGCGGTGGTCGCGACCGCGGAGCCGGCGGGGAGTCCGTCGCGCAGCTCGCCCGCCCGGAGGCGCCGGCACTCCTCGAGGATCTCGGGGCCGCCCGCGCGGTGGATCGCTCCGTCGACCCCGCCGCCGCCGAGCAGCGACGAGTTGGCGGCGTTGACGATCACGTCGACCTGCTCGCGGGTGATGTCGCCGCGGACGGCGGTGAGCGCGGTCACGAGCGGTTGTTCGACAACTCGAAGATCTTCACGAGCTCGGCGATCGCGGCCTCGCGCGCGTCGCCGCCCTCGTCGAACATCGCGGTCACGTGCGTCCGCAGATGGTTCTCGACGATCAGCTTGTTCAGCGAGCCGAGCGACTTCTGGATGGCGAGCGACTGCGTGACGATGTCGACGCAGTAGTCCTCGTTCTCGATGGCCTTCTCGAGGCCGCGCATCTGGCCCGCCAGGATGCGGGCGCGGTGCAGGGAGCGCTTCTTCAGATCCTCGATCACCCGCCCAGTTTACGCCTCGACGCCGATACCCGGCGGGGGTATCGGCCCGCGAGAGGACGCGAGCTGTGATTGGTGAAAGCAGCGTCGGCGCCCGTTTCGAGTCGTCTCGATCGGGGTGCCGCGCACGAGTGAACCCGTGCTGGGGTGCGCCGGCCCGTCCGGCCCCTCGTCGCGTCCGGGCGCGCACGAGCGGGGCCGCACTCCTTCGAGTCGACGCTCGATGGGGTCTGCGGGCGCACTCGAGCCCAGACCGGGTCGACTCGCTCGGGAGGAGGAGGTCGAACAGACAGCTGTCGGGGCCTACGGGTGGGTCCGGACCCGATCCGGGTCCGATCGTGACGGCACGGAGGCGCGGCTCTGCGAGTGGACGCGTACTGGTGCCCGTGCGCGGGCGTGCGCCCGGTTCGGGTCGGTTCGCGCGGGGCCGGAGCCGCACGGGCCGTGCGGGGTCCGGAGCGGAGCGGTCGGGACCGCCCCGTACGATCGACGGGTGAACGCCAAGAAGTCCGGCCCCCCGCGCGGCGGCACGACCGCCCGCTACCCGTCCCGCTCGAGCGCGCGGATGGCGCTGGCGCCGGGGATCCTCGCGGCGATCATCCTGCTCGCGGGGCTCGCACTGGTCGGCGGTGACGCCTACGACTTCGTCCGGTATCCGGTGGCGATCCTCGCGGCCGTGATCGGCTGGTTCGCGATCCAGGCGAAGGCGTACTACTGGCTGATCGGGCTCGCGCCGATCGTCGTGCTCTGGAACCCGGTGTTCCCGTTCTCCTTCCCGGACGCCGTCTGGTCCTCGCTCCACCTCGCCGCGGTCGGCGTCGTGGTCGCCGCGGGACTGATCATCCGAGTGCGCGTCGCCGAGTGATCCGGCGGCCGCTGAACGCGCCCGCAGGCGTGAGGTGCCGCCGATCCGGCGCTGAGGAGTAGACTCGACGCGCACCCGCACGCCGGGGATGCTGCGACCGGGTCTCAGACCCGTTGCTCGGAGCTCCCGACGGCCACCGGGCGCATCGGTGCCCGTCTCGTCCCAGGCGTGACGCGGCCAGTGCAACACACGCAGTGCAGGCAAGACCCGCACAGCACGCAAGACACGCACAGTGCAATGCGACGGTAGAGCGCGGGAACCCCTCCTCCGCCCCCGTCCACGTCGAGGAGGAGCATGGCTCGCAGCGGCCAGCGTCAGTCCGGTCAGTCGCGTCGTTCGACGAACGCGAGCCCGGGCACCCGCCCGCGGTCGCGCCCGCGCGGCGTCGACAACTCCGGGATCATCCCGATCCTCGCCCGTCGCGTGCGCGAGGTCGAGGCGAAGGCCCAGACCGGCAAGGTCGGGCCCACCAATCGCACGAAGTTCCTCGTCATCGCCCTCCTGATGCGCGAGGAGCGCAAGCGGGTGAAGACCGACACCGAGCTGAGCGACTCGCAGCGCGCGGAGGAGATGAAGCGCCTCGACGGCATCGCGACGATCCTCGCGAAGACCGCGGCGCGCGACACCAGCCTGATCGCCCTGCTCGAGTCGGAGGCGGGCATCACCGCCGCCGCGCAGAAGCTGCGCCGCGACTGGCTGCTGGAGGCCGGCGCCGAGCTGAGCCCCGACGAGCTGCTGATCGTGACCGAGCCGGAGCCCAAGCCGGAGGTGCCGGTCAACCAGGTCGTGCCGCCGTCGGTGCGCGCGCGCCAGCTCGCCAACCCCTTCCTCCCGCCGGACTTCTCGATCGCCAGCGCGCCCACCCCCGCCCGCCGTCGCCTCGACGACTGGGAGCTGCTCGGTCCGCTGTTCAAGGCGTTCGAGTACGGCGCCGGAGGCCGCGCCGCCAGCATGGAGCTGCCCGAGCCGCCGAAGATCGACCGGGTGACGCCGCGCGGTCGCGACCTGATGCCGCACCAGGCACGCTTCATCGAGGGCGCGCGCGAGGGGCACCGCAGCTTCCTGCTCGCCGACGAGCCGGGCCTGGGCAAGACGGCGCAGAGCCTCCTCGCCGCGTCCGTCACCGGCTCCTACCCGCTGCTGGCCGTCGTGCCCAACGTCGTGAAGATGAACTGGGCGCGCGAGGTCGAGCGCTGGACGCCGCAGCGCCGCGCCACCGTCATCCACGGCGACGGCGGCACGCTCGACGCGTTCGCCGACGTCGTGATCGTCAACTACGACATCCTCGACCGGCACATCGGCTGGCTCGGCAGCCTCGGCTTCCGCGGCATGGTCGTCGACGAGGCGCACTTCATCAAGAACCTCCGCTCGCAGCGCTCGCAGAGCGTGCTGGCGCTCGCCGCGAAGATCCGCGAGACGACGCCGGGCCACGACCCGCTGATGATCGCCCTCACGGGAACGCCGCTGATCAACGACGTGGACGACTTCCGCGCGATCTGGCGCTTTCTCGGCTGGATCGACGAGACCAAGCCCGGGCCCGAGCTGATGAGCCTGCTCGAGGACACCGGGCTCACCCCCGCCGACACCGGCTTCTACCCGGAGGCGCGTGAGGCGGTCATCGACCTCGGCATCGTCCGGCGGAAGAAGATCGACGTCGCAGCGGACCTGCCCTCGAAGCGGATCGTCGACCTGCCGGTCGAGCTGGACGACGACCTCGGCCGCTCGATCCAGAAGGCGGAGCGCGAGCTCGGCGCCCGGATGCTGCAGCGCTACAGGGCCGTCACCGCGTCGATCACGCACGAGCTCGACGACGACGAGCGCGAGCGCTTCGTCCGCATCGTCGCGCAGAGCGAGCTCGAGGAGTCGAAGTCGGCCAAGACCGGCGAGAACGTCTTCACGATGGTGCGCCGGATCGGCCAGGCCAAGGCGGCGCTCGCCGCCGACTACGCCTCGCAGCTGGCTCGCTCGGTCGGCAAGGTGGTCTTCTTCGCCAAGCACATCGACGTGATGGACCAGGCGGAGGAGACCTTCGAGAAGCGCGAGCTCACCTCGGTCTCGATCCGCGGCGATCAGTCGGCGACGTTCCGCCAGTCGCAGATCGACGCCTTCAACGAGGACCCCGACGTCTCGGTCGCGGTCTGCTCGCTCACCGCGGCGGGCGTCGGCGTCAACCTGCAGGCCTCGTCCAACGTCGTCCTGGCCGAGCTGTCCTGGACCTCGGCCGAGCAGACGCAGGCGATCGACCGTGTGCACCGCATCGGCCAGGAAGAGCCGGTCACGGCCTGGCGCATCATCGCGGCGCACACGATCGACGCCAAGATCGCCGAGCTGATCGACGCGAAGGCCGGCCTCGCCGCCCGCGCGCTCGACGGCGCGGACGCCGAGGTCGCCTCGGCCGACACGGTTCAGCTGGACGCGCTCATGCACGTCCTCCGCGAGGCGATCGGCTGAGCGGAGCCGCGAAGAAGTCGCGCTCGAACACGCTCGAGCGCAGGAACGCGTCGCCCATGGCGGCGCGTTCCGCGTTCGTGCCGCGAGCGGCGGCCGCCTCGGTGATCGCGATCGCGCGCTCGGTCGCGACGGCGAAGGCAGGATCCGCGTAGGTGACGAGCCAGTCCGCGTAGGGGTGCCCGGGCCGGTTCGCCGCCGCGAGGCGCTCGCCGATGTCCGCGTAGAGCCAGAAGCAGGGCAGCAGCGCGGCGACGATCTCGCCGTAGCTCCCTCTCGTGCCGACCGCGAGTAGGTGGTCGACGTAGCCGCGGGTGACGGGGGAGGCCGTCGCCGTGCGCTCGCCGAGGCGGTCGCGGTGCAGCTGCGCCTCCGCCGCCAGAGCTGAGGCCGACGACTCCGCCCAGAAGACCTGCTCGGCGGTGCTCGGCGCCCGCTGCGCGGCGATCGCGAGGACCCGGGCGTACTCGGTGAGGTAGAGCGCGTCCTGCTCGAGGTACCACTCGAAGTCGTCGCGGTCGAGGGAGCCGTCGCCGAGCGCCGTCACGAACGGCAGGGCGTCGATCTCGGCGCGGAGCTCCTCCGTCTCGGTCCACATCCGCTCGCAGAACGCGGGGGCGCGCAGGCGGTGGAAGTGGTCGATCGGGCCGTTGCCCTCGCCGACCCGGAGTGCGTCGGCGCCGCGGAGGGCGCCGTTCAGCCAGTCCTTGGCGTCGATCAGCGCATGAGTGAGGGTGTCCGGAGTCGTCCCGCCGCCGGCGAGGAGCGTCGCCATCGCGGAGGAGAGCGAGCAGCCGGTGCCGTGGGTGTTGCGGGTGGCGACGCGCTCGCCCGGCACCTCCCGCACGCCGCCGTCCGGGGTGACGATCGCGTCCGGCGTCGCCGGGCCGTCCAGGTGCCCGCCCTTCACCAGGACCGCGGTGCCGAGATCCCGGGCCACGGAGCGGGCCTGCTCGAGCGCGGCGGACCAGTCGGCGGCCGGCTCCGCTCCGGCGAGCACGGCCAGCTCGGGGAGGTTGGGCGTGACCAGGCAGGCACGGCGGACGAGCGCGCGGACCGCCTCCTCCGACTCGGGGTCGAGCAGGCGGTGACCGCTGGTCGCGACCATCACCGGGTCGACGACGACGAGCGGCGGGTGCACGGCGTCGAGCCAGTCGGCGATGACCGCGCCCAGCTCGGCGTTCGCGATCATGCCGATCTTCACGGCGTCGATCTCGACGTCGTCGCTGACCGCGTCGAGCTGCTCGCGGAGGAAGGCGGCGGGCGGCAGGTGGATCGAGCGCACGCCGCGGGTGTTCTGCGCGACGAGGGCGGTGACCACGGCCATCCCGTAGCCGCCGAGCGCGCCGATCGACTTGAGGTCGGCCTGGATGCCGGCGCCGCCCGTCGGGTCGGTGCCGGCGATGCTGAGGACCCGGGGGACCGGGCGGGGCTGCGGGAGCGCGGCACTCATCGGTCCCACTCCGTCCGGAAGGCGCGAGCGGCGGATTCCGGATCGTCGGCCGCGCAGATCGCGGAGACGATCGCGAGACCGGCCGCGCCGGCGCGGCGCAGGGCCGCGGCGTCGCCGGATGTGACTCCGCCGATGGCGACGCAGGGGAGCGGGGTCGCGGCGGCGAGTGCGGCGAAGCCGTCGATGCCGAGCGGGACCGGGTGGTCGGGCTTGGTCGCCGTCGCCCGGATCACGCCGACGCCGAGGTAGTCCACGGTGCCGGCGGGCAGTGAGTGCGCGGCGGCGAGGTGGGCCGGGGTGTTCGCCGTCAGGCCGATCACCGCGCCGGCGCCGAGGATGCTCCGCGCGGCGAGGACGGGCAGGTCGGACTGGCCGACGTGCACGCCGTCGACGCGGGCTCCGGCCAGGCGGGCGGCGAGGACGACGTCGACGCGGTCGTCGACCAGCAGGGTCGTGCGCTCGTCGAGGACGGCGGCGACGGCGCAGGTGAGGGCGACGAGCTCGGCGGCGGTCGCCTCGTGGTCGCGGACCTGGACGACGCGGACGCCGCCGGCGACGGCCGCAGCGACGACGGCCGGGACTCCGCGCGGACCGCAGAGGCGGGTGTCGGTGACGAGCTGGAGCGACAGGTCGATCATGCGATCCGCGCCCCGCTCTCGACCTCGTCGGCGGAGAGCGCGGCGAGGGCGTCGAGGAGGCCGACCGCGAACGAGCCGGGGCCCGCGGCGGTCTCGGCGGCGCGCTCGGCGGCGAGACCCCAGACGACGGACGCGGCGACCGCGGCCCCGATCGCGTCGGAGCTCCGAGCGCCGAGGAAGGCGGCCATCACGGCGCCCAGCGCGCAGCCGCCGCCGGTGACACGGGTGAGCAGCGGGTGCCCCCCGGTGACGCGGACGACGCGCTCGCCGTCGGTGACGACGTCGACGGCACCCGACACCGCGACGACCGACCCCCACCTCTGAGCGAGCGCGACCGCGGCCTCCAGCGCCTCCTCCGGGCCGTCGACGGCGTCGACTCCGCGACCGCCCGCGCCGAGACCGGCGAGGGCGAGGATCTCGGAGGCGTTGCCGCGGATGACCGCGGGCCGCGCCTCGAGCAGCTCCGCCGCGAGGGCGGTGCGCACCGGCAGCGGACCGACGGCGACCGGGTCGAGCACCCAGGGGGTGCCGGCCGCGCTCGCCGCCGCGACGGCCTCGCGGGCGCCGTCTCGCTGCTCCGCGTGCGGGGTGCCGAGGTTCACCAGCGTCGCGGAGGCGATGCCCGCGAAGACGCCGGCCTCGCCGGGCAGGTCGCACATCGCGGGACTCGCGCCGAGTGCCAGCAGGCTGTTGGCGGTGAAGCCGGTGACCACCGCGTTGGTGATGCACTGCACGAGCGGCGCGGCGGAGCGCAGCGCGTCGAGGTCTCGGGCGACGGCCGCGCCGTCGAGGAGGGTCGGGTGGGCAGGCGTGCGAATGCTCATTCGCGACATCCCTTCGCTAGTACGAACTAGATCAGGTTCGACGGGTCTCTTCTCAGCCCTGGTGGGCACCCCGTGTCACTGCCGACGACCCTAGCGGGTCGCTCCCTCACGCCGTGAGGATCCTGCTGTCACCGCGGTCGCTGACGACGACCTTCAGCCCGGTCGGCAGCCGCTCGCGCATCGCGTCGACGTGGCTGATCAGGCCGATCGTGCGCCCGCCCGAGCGGAGCGCGTCGAGCGTGCCGAGCGCGGTCTCCAGGGTCTCGGCGTCGAGCGAGCCGAAGCCCTCGTCGATGAACATCGTCTCGAGTGAGACGCCGCCGGACTGCATGGTGACCACGTCGGCCAGCCCGAGGGCCAGGGCGAGCGAGGCGAGGAACGTCTCTCCGCCGGAGAGCGACGCGGGCTGTCGGCGGGCGCCGGTGAAGGCGTCGAGCACGTCGATCCCGAGACCGGAGGCGGCGCCGCGGTAGGCGAGCGAGTCGTCGTGCACGAGGGCGTAGCGGCCGCTGGTCATCGCGTTCAGCCGCAGGTTCGCGGCGGCGACGATCTCCTCCAGCCGGCCGGCGAGGGCGAAGGCCTCGAGGTCCATCCGGCGGGTGTTCTGCCCACGGCCGTCGATCGTCTCGGCGAGGGCGCGCAGCTCCTCGTGCCGGCGCAGGCGCTCGTCGAGAGTCGCCAGTCGCTCCTCGGCGCGGCCCGCCAGCTCGGCGAGCCGGGCGGCGCGGTGCTCGAGCACCGAGTGCCGCGAGCGGGCCTCGTCGCGGCGGGCGGAGGCGGCGCGCGCGTCCTCCTCCGCGCCGGCGAGGTCGACGGGGGCGGTCGGCAGGCCGGCGAGCTCGGGGTCGGCCAGCACCGAGTCGACGGCGCTGCGGCGGCGCTCGTGCTCGGCGACCACGGCCTCGGCGCGGGCGCGCTCGCCCGAGGTGAGGGCGGCGGACTCGGCGTCCTCGGCACTCGCGAAGCCGCGGTCGGCGATCACCTCGGCGAGCTGGACCTCGGCCGCCTCGGCCGCCTCGCGGCGGGCAGTCGCCGCGTCCTCGGCCTCGACGAGCGCGTCGGCCAGGCGGCGCTGTGTTGTGAGGGCCGCGACGCGGTCGGCGATGCTGGCGGAGCCGTCGCGATGGGCGTCGATCCGCTCGCGCAGGAGGCGCAGCGCCTCGGCGGCGAGGGCCTCGGCGGAGCTGAGGCGCTGGTGCTCGGCGCGGGCGGTCTCGAGGGCGGATGCGAGATCCTCGCTCCGGACGCGGAGGTCCGACCGCTCGCGCCGCAGCTCCTCGAGTCGCGTCGTGGCACTCCGGGATGCGGTGAGCCGCGCCTCGGCCTCGGTGCGGGCGGTCTGCAGCTCCTCGGCGGTCGTGCTGCCGGCCCGCTCCTCGAGGGCCGCCAGGGCGAGCGCGCCGGTGCTCTCTGCTTCGCGGGCGGAATCCATCGCTGCGGCGGCGCGCTCGACGGCGGTGCGCGCCTTCTCGATCTCACCGGTGCCGACGGGAGGCAGCTCGCCGTGCTCGGCGGGGCGCGGGTGCTCGCAGGAGCCGCAGACGGGGCAGGGGTCGCCGGGGACGAGCGCTCCGGCCAGCTCACCGGCGAAGCCCGCGAAGCGGCGGGCGACCAGCTCGGCGTGCTCGGCGGCGCGGACGCCGTGCTCACGGGCCGCCTCCGCGTGGGCGGAGCGGAGGCGATCGAGCGCGGTCGCGGCGCTCGCGCGCTCGGCGGCGGCGCGGATCCGGCGCTCGAGCGCGGCCAGCTCCTCGGTGCGGGCCGGCAGCGCCGTCGCGTCCGGCGCGAGGGAGTCCTCCTCCGCGGAGAGCGCGTCGAGCAGGGCGGGGAGCGCTCGCAGGTCGCGCTCGAGCACCTCCAGTGCCGCGGTGGACCGCTCGCGCGCCGTCACGGTGCGCTCGGCGAGGCGGACCGCCTCGGGCAGCGTGCGCTCGTCGGCGAGGGCCTCGGTCAGCGCTCCCAGCGTCGCGGCCAGGCGCTCGGCGGCCCGGGCGGCGGCGGCCCGGTCCGCGGACTCGTCGAAGGCGGTTGTGAAGGCCTCGGCGGCGCTGTCGCGGCTCCGGTCGGCGGCGGCGGACCTCTCGGCCGCCGAGCGCGCGCCCTTCAGCACCGGCAGCACGCCCTCGGCCCGTCGGGCCCGCTCGATCCGCTCGCGCTCCCGGACGACGAGCGACTCCGCGACCGCGAGCTCCTCGGCCTCGATCAGCGCGCTCCGGCGGCGGTCCTGCGCCCGCTTCACCAGCCGCGTCTCGTCCCGGGCGGTCTCGGCCGCGCGGAACGCGGCGTCGGCCTCCGCCACTTCGTCGCGGGCGAGCGCGAGGGGAGCGTCGAGCCGGGTCACCAGGGCGCGGAACCACTCCGCATCGGGCGGTGTCGGCGCCGTCTCCTCGTCGCCGGTGAGCCGGACGGCCTCGTCGGCCAGCGCCGTCACGGCCGCGCGCTCCTCCTCGAGCGCCGCTCCGCTCTCCTGCCGCTGCTCGACGAGCCGTCGGCGCAGCAGGTCGTAGCGCTCCGTCGCGAAGAGGGTGCGGAGCAGCCGCTGCCGGTCGTCGTTCTTGGCGAGGAGGAACTCGTGGAAGCGGTTCTGCGCGAGCAGGATGACCTGGAGGAACTGGTCCTTGGTCAGGCCGACGATCCGGCCGATGTCGGTCCCCGTCTCCCGCGCGCTGGAGGACAGGCCGCGCCACTCGCCGTCGACGTGCTCGAGCAGCGCGACCTTCGCCGCCTGCCGGGTGGTGCCGCCGCCGCGCTTGGCCGGCCGCTCGTACTCCGGTGAGCGGCGGACCCGGTAGAGCCGGCCGGCCGCCTCGAAGTCGAGCTCGGCGAAGGTCTCGTCCTCGGGGGCGCTGTGGTCGCTGCGCAGGCGCGAGGCCGTGCCGTCGAAGCGCGGCACCGAGCCGTAGAGCGCGAAGCTGATCGCGTCGAGGATCGTCGACTTGCCGGCGCCGGTGCGTCCGGCGATCAGGTAGATCCCGACGTCCTCCAGGCGGTCGAAGTCGATCTCCTGCTCGGCGCGGAAGGGGCCGAGGCCGGCGAAGGAGAGGCGGCGGATCCTCACCGCAGCGCCTCGGCGTCGACCTGCGCCAGCGCGTCGAGCGCGAGCGCCCGCTCGGTCTCGCTCGCGCCGTGCCCGCCGCGGACGTGCGCGAGGAAGTCGTCGATCACCTCGACGTCGCTGCGCCCGCGGATCCGCTCGGCGTAGCGTCGCTCGTCGACGGCGGCGTGCGGGGGCCGGTGCTCGAGCGTCGCGCAGCCGGGGAAGCGGGACTGCAGCCGCGCCATCGCGTCGAGCGGGCGGACCTCGTCGGTCAGCACCGCCGAGACCCAGTCCGGCTCGTACTCGGCGAGGGACGGGTCGCTCAGCAGCTCGTCCAGCCGTCCCTCGATCACGCTGAGCCGCCGCGGCACGGGCAGCGACGACCAGGTCACCTCGCCGAGGCCGTCGGCGCCGAGCTCGACCAGCCAGCCGCCGCGCGGCTTCGAGGCCTCGCCGAACGAGTAGTGCAGCGGAGCGCCGGAGTACCGCACGTTCGGCAGCAGCTCCGCGCGCCCATGGATGTGCCCGAGCGCCGCGTAGTCGGCCGCGGCGAAGTGGTCGACCGAGACGTAGTCGATCCCGCCGGCCGTGATGTCGCGCTCGACCGTGCCGGCCGGGGCGCCGACGGCGAAGCAGTGCGCGAGCACCACCCAGCGCCGCCCGGCCGCCTCGGCGTGCGCGCGGATGCGGCGCATCGCGTAGGCGAGGACGTCCTCGTGCCGGCGCAGCGACTCGTCCGGGTGCCGGTGCCGGTAGAGGGCCGGCTCGAGGTAGGGGATGCCGTAGACGCCGACCTCGAGCCCGCTCCCGTCGCGGAGGACGACCGGCTCGGCGTACGCCTCGGGATCGGTGAGCACGTGCACGCCGGAGCCGCGCAGCAGCCCGGCCTGGAAGCCCAGCCGGGCGGGGGAGTCGTGGTTGCCGCTGGTCAGCACGACCTCGGCGCCGGCCGCGCGGATCGCCTCGAGCGTGCGGGTGAGCAGGGTGTAGTGCTCGGCCGCCGGCACCGCGGAGTCGAAGACGTCGCCGGCGATCAGGACGACGTCGACCGCCTCGGAGCGCACCGTCTCGACGAGTGCGTCGAGCACGACGCCGAGCGCGGCGACGCTCGAGTGGCCGTGGAAGGTGCGGCCGATGTGCCAGTCGGAGGTGTGCAGGAGCTTCACGACCGTCCTTTCGCGGGGTCTGCGGGTGTGCGGTGGCGCTCCCTGTCGTGCCCCTCCAGGCTACTGAGCGGCTCCGACACCGGACGCCGGCCGAGCCGTCGCCGCCGGACACCTCCCGTTCACCCGCGGGTGCAGAATGGGTCGTCGGTCGATCGAAGGAGGCCCCGCGTGAAGCTGCCCCGAGTGCCCTCGACCCTCCTCGGTCTCGGCTCGCGCACCCGCGCCGCCGCTGAGGACACCAGCCCGATCGAGCGGATCCGCCCCGAGGAGGAGCCGGTCCGCCGGAGCACCGTCGACAACGCGATCTACCAGGACGGCCGGCGCGTCGTCTCGCCGCACAGCATCCCGGAGGCGCTCGCCGCCCTGCAGAAGCTGCCGGACGCGATGGCCTGGATCGGCCTCTACCGCCCGACCGAGGCCGAGCTGGCCGCCCTCGAGGACGAGTTCTCGATGCACCCGCTCGCGATCGAGGACGCGATCAGCGCGCACCAGCGGCCCAAGCTCGAGCGCTACGGCAGCGACATGTTCGTGGTGCTGCGGGCCGCGAGCTACGCGGACCAGCGCGAGGAGGTCGACTTCGGCGAGCTGCACCTCTTCGTCGGGCCGAACTTCGTCGTCACCGTCCGCCACTCCGAGAAGCCCGACCTCTCGCTGGTCCGGCGCCGGATGGAGGCCGACCCCGAGCTGCTGCGCAAGGGCCCGGTGGCGGTCCTCTACGCGATCCTCGACGCGGTCGTCGACCAGTACGCCCCGGTCGTCGCCGGTCTCGAGAACGACATCGACGAGATCGAGGCCCAGGTCTTCGAGGGGGACCCCGCGGTGTCCCGGCGCATCTACGAGCTCTCCCAGGAGGTGCTCGACTTCCAGCGGGCGACCCGTCCGCTGACCGGCATGCTCGGCCGGCTGGTCACCGACTTCGACGTCTTCCGCGAGGACGTCGAGCTGCGCCGCTACCTCCGCGACGTCGCCGACCACGTCGCCGTGGTCGACGAGCGCGTCGAGGGCTTCCGGACGACCCTCCGCGAGATCCTCGCGGTGAACGCCACGCTGGTCGCGCAGCGCCAGAACGAGGACATGAAGAAGCTCGCGGAGGCGGGCAACCAGCAGAACGACGAGGTCAAGCGGATCTCGGCCTGGGCCGCCATCTTCTTCGCGCCGACCATGATCTCCAGCGTCTACGGCATGAACTTCGACGCGATGCCCGAGCTGCACCTGGCCTGGGGCTACCCGGCTGCGCTCGGGCTGATGGTCGCCTCGAGCGTGGTCCTGCACCGGCTGTTCAAGCGCTGGGGCTGGCTCTGAGCCGCCGCCGACGGCCGCGCGCGCTGTCAACACCCTGACGGGTCCGGCCGCCGCGCGTAGCGTCGGTCCGAGCCGCCCTCCGCGGCCCGAGTGCAGGGAGACCCGATGAAGCGAATCGACGTGCCGGCGATCGAGCGGACCTCGCTCTGGCGGCAGGACGCCGCGCCGATCCCGGGGGACGCATTCGTGCCGGGCGCGCACTACGACGACGTGATCGTCGGAGCCGGCCTCTCCGGACTCGTGACGGCGCTCCTGCTCCAGCGCAGCGGCCGTCGCGTCCTCGTCCTCGAGGCCCGCGAGGTCGGCGCGGTCGCGACCGGCAGCAGCACGGCCAAGCTCAGCCTCCTGCAGGGGACCCACCTGTCGAGGATCGCCGCCCGCAACACCCCCGCGGTCACCCGGGCCTACGTCGCGGCGAACCTCGCGGGCTTCACCTGGCTCGTCGACTACCTCCGCGAGGCCGGCGTGCCCGTGCAGCGCCGCACCGCGTACAGCTACGCGCAGACCCCCGACGGCGTGGACGCGGTGCTCCGCGAGCACGAGACGGCCCGCCGCTTCGGCCTCGCCACCCGCCTCGTCGGCGCGCTGGACACGCCCTTCCCGAGCACCGCCGCCGTGGCGCTCGACGACCAGGCCGAGTTCGATCCGATGGCGGCGCTGACAGCGCTCGCCGCCGACTTCCGGGCCGCGGGCGGCGTCCTCGTGCAGGGCGTCCGCGCGCTCGGGCTGCGCGCCTCCGCGCCCGTCCGCGTGCGGACCAGCGCCGGCGAGGTGACCGGCGAGCGGGCCTACCTGCTCACCGGCACGCCGATCCTGGACCGCGGCCTCTACTTCGCGAAGCAGGTCGCGCTGCGCTCCTACGCGGTGGCCTTCCGCGGTGCCGAGACGATCCCGGACGGCATGTACCTCTCCGTCGACGGGCCCTCGCGCTCGATCCGCGACGTGGAACGGGACGGGGAGCGGCTGCTGCTGATCGGCGGCAACGGCCACGTGGTCGGCCGGCGCGCGCGGACGCAGGAGAGCGTGGACGACCTGATCGCCTGGACCCGCCGCTCCTTCCCCGGCGCGGAGCCGATCGCGCAGTGGAGCGCGCAGGACTACGAGGCGTTCCACCGCGTGCCGTTCGTCGGCTGGCTGCCGCGGGGCCGCGGGCGGATCTTCTTCGCCTCGGGCTACGACAAGTGGGGGATGACCAACGCGGTGCAGGCGGCGCTCACGCTCGTCGGCGACTCGAGGGGCGAGACGCCGCCGTGGGCGAAGGTCCTGCACCGCCGCCCGACGCTGCCCAGGGTGATGGCGGAGGGGGCCGGAGCGCTCGCCGCGGTCGGCGCCTGGTACGCCCGCGGCTACTGGTCGGCCCTGCGCGCGCCGCGCTCGGTGGACGTGGTGCCGGAGGAGGGGCACGGCGCGCTCGCCCGCGACGGGCTCCAGCCTGTGGCCGTCTCGACCGTGGAGGGCCGCCGCTGCGCCGTCTCGGCGGTCTGCCCGCACCTGGGCGGCGTCGTCACCTGGAACGACGCCGAGCGCAGCTGGGACTGCCCCCTGCACGGCTCGCGCTTCGCCGCCGACGGGTCGGTGCTGGAGGGCCCGGCGGTCAGCCCGCTCGCGCCGGTGCGCTGAGCCGCTCGGCCCGAGCAGAACATCAGCTGGGAGCCGCGGTCATCGCTGATGAGCGACGACGACCCCTCTCAGCCGATGTCCTGCGGCAGCGCGTCCCGCATCGGCCACCCCTGCTGATCGAGTGGCCTGCGGAGCGGGCGTATCGAGATCCGCTGTCGCCGGGAGTGCGGGCGATGGTGGGTCTCGATACGCCCCTGCGGGGCTACTCGACCAGCAGGGAGGGTGCTCGTGCGGATGACGGAGCAGCCCGCGGCGCGGGTCCTCGTGCTGATCGAGTAGCCCGCGGAGCGGGCGTATCGAGATCCGCCGTCGGCCGAGCTACTCGGCCGAGTCGTCCTCGGAGGGCTCCGCGACCTTCCGGCCATCGGCGCCGGAGGCGTCGCCGTCCACGTGCAGGTCGGTGTCGCCGGGGATGCTGAAGTCGCTCAGCGGGTCGAGCGGCCCGTCCTCGTGGCTGGCGGAGTCGGGGGCGTCGCTGGTCTCGTCGCGTGCGGTCATACCTGCACCCTACGAGCGTCCGACGAGCCGCTGCACCGCGGTCACCGGGATCGACAGCCACTCGGGGCGGTTGCGCGCCTCGTAGATGGCCTCGTAGATGGCCTTGTCGAGCTCGAAGGCGTCCAGGACGTCGCGGTGCGCGGTGACCGCGTCGCCCGCCTCCTCCGTGTAGCCCTCGAGGAAGGCGCGGCGGCTCGCCAGCGCCCACGCGGCCCGGGAATCGCCCGGCGAGGCCTGCTCGTGCGCGCCCGCCGCGTAGTCGAAGGAGCGGAGCATCCCGGCCACGTCGCGCAGTGCGATGTCCGGCAGCAGCCGCTCGTGCATCGGCCGCAGCGGCTCGCCCTCGAAGTCCAGCAGGACCCAGCCGCGGCCGGGCACGGCCAGCACCTGGCCGAGGTGGTAGTCGCCGTGGATGCGCTGCAGCCGCGGCCAGGGCGCCTGCTCGGCCGCCTGGAAGACCGCGTCGATCGCGTCGGCGTCCTCGGCGATGACGGGCACCTCGGAGGAGGCGATCCGCAGCCGGCGGCGCATGGTCGCGATCATCCGCTGCACGACCTCGGGCGTCGCGTCCTCGGTCGGCATCACCTCGGCGAGGGTGGAGTGCACCTGCGCGGTCGCCAGACCCAGCTCACGCGCGGGCCCGGTGAAGTCGGTGTCACCGGCGACGGCCTCGAGCGCGACGCGCCAGGCGTCCTCGACGCCCGGCAGGAACTCCTGCGCGAAGGCGAGGTGGCCGAAGGCGCGACCGGTCGGCTCGCCGCGGTCGTCCCACTCGCCGGTGACGTTGCCGATCACCGGCGGGACGAGCGTGCTGCCCGCCGCGTTCAGCGCCGACTGCACGGTGACGTCCGGGTTCTCGCCGTGGTGCAGCGCGCGGAAGACCTTGACGATCACGGGGGTGCCGGCCGAGCCGTCCTCCGCGGTGGTCTGCACGATGATCGAGGTGTTCGACTGCTCGCCGCTGAGGATCCGCGACGACGCGAACGCGCCGATCACGGCACCGGGCTGGCGGTGGCCCTCGGCGCGGGCGCCGCCCAGAGCGCCCTCCGCGTCGGAGGAGCCGCCGTCGGCGATGAGCTCGAAGAGCGCCCGCGCGAACAGCGGGTCGCGGGGTCCGTCGTAGACGAAGCGGGTGCCGACGCTCTCGATCAGCGCGTCCTCGAGGCCCGCGACAGGCGCCGAGCGCACCGTCACCGGCACCTGGTAGAGCACCGGGCTCGAGCCCGCCCGGTCGATGACGAGGTGCACGACGACGTCGCCGTCGGCGCGCTCCAGGCGCCACTCGCCCCGGATCTCCAGCTCGGGGCGGCGCCCCTTGCTCGCGTACCACCGCTGATCGGCGACCCAGGCCGCGGCCCGGTCGATCGACAGTCCTGCGCTCATCTCTGCACTTCCCCTCGGTCGGCACCCCGAACCTTACGCGGCGCGATCGACGCTCCGGTGGGGCTTGCGGCGCGCCCACCCGATCCGGATCCCCGGCTCAGGAGTCGCGGGTCTCCTCCGCAAGCCCGAGCACGTCCAGGATCCAGGCGTACTCGAACGCCACCTCGCGCCAGCGCTCGTAGCGCCCGCTCACGCCGCCGTGCCCGGCCGTCATCTCGATCTTGAGCAGCGCCGGTGCGCCGACCTCGCGCAGCCTCGCGACCCACTTGGCCGGCTCCACGTAGAGCACGCGGGTGTCGTTGAGGCTCGTCGTCGCGAGGATCCGCGGATACCGGACGCCCTCGCGCACGTTCTCGTACGGCGAGTACGACTTCATGTAGGCGTAGACCTCGGGGTCGTGCAGCGGGTCGCCCCACTCGTCCCACTCGATCACGGTCAGCGGCAGCGACGGGTCGAGGATCGAGGTCAGCGCGTCCACGAACGGCACCTGCGCCAGGATCCCGGCGAAGGCCTCCGGGGCGAGGTTCGCGACCGCGCCCATCAGCAGCCCGCCGGCCGAGCCGCCCTGCGCGACGAGGCGCTCGGGCGTGGTGAAGCCCGCCTCGACGAGGTGACGCGCGGAGTCGACGAAGTCGGTGAAGGTGGTGCGCTTGGCGAGGGTCTTGCCCTCCTCGTACCAGGAGCGCCCCATCTCGCCGCCGCCGCGGACGTGCGCGATGGCGAAGACCACGCCGCGGTCGAGCAGCGAGAGCCGGGCGATCGAGAAGCCCGGGTCGATGCTCGCCTCGTAGGAGCCGTAGCCGTAGAGCAGGAGCGGCGCGGGGGCCTCGTCGGGCGCCGCCGCGTCCTTCCGCCAGACCAGCGACAGCGGGATGCGCGTGCCGTCCTCGGCGGTCGCCCACTCGCGGCGCTGCTCGTAGCGCGCGGGGTCGTAGTCGCCGAGCACCGGCTGCTGCTTGAGCACGGTCCGCTCGCCGGTCGCGACGTCGAGGGTGAGCACCGTGGAGGGGGTGACGAACGAGGTGTAGGCGAGGCGCAGCGCGGGCTGCTCCCACTCCGGGTTGCCGGCGAGGCCCGCGTCGTAGAGCGGCTCGTCGAAGACGATCTCGTCCAGGCGCGCGCCGCCGTCGCCGTCGATCAGGAGGCCGAGGCGGGTCGCCCCCGCCTCGCGGTAGGAGACGACGACGTGCCGCGCGAAGGCGTCGACGCCCTCGATCCGGCGGCCGGGGGTGTGCGGGACGAGGACGCGGCGCTCGGCCGCCCGCTCCTCGGGGGAGAGCGCGAGGTCGGCCGGCTCCTCGACGATCTCGAAGTCGAGCGCGCCGTCGTTGTGCACGATCAGCAGGCGGTCGCGGCCGTCGACGACGGCGTGGTCGACCTCGTACTCGACGCCCTCGCGCCGCGGCCAGACCGAGCGGAACTCGCCGGTCGGCTCCTCCGCGTCCAGCAGCAGGCACTCGCTGGTGATCTTGCTGCCGATCTCGATGACGAGGAAGCGGCGGCTGCGGGTGAGCCCCACGCCGATCCAGTAGCGCTCGTCGGGTTCGGAGAAGACGACCTCGTCGGCGGTCGACTCGGTGCCGACGGCGTGCCGCCAGATCGTGTCGGGCCGCCAGGACTCGTCGACCGTGGGGTAGAAGACGAAGCGGGCGTCGGCGCCGAAGGTCGCGCCACCGCCGGTGCCCTCGACGACGTCGGGGAGGTCCTCGCCGGTGCTGAGATCGCGGATGCGCAGCGTGTACCGCTCGTCGCCCTCGACGTCGGTGCCGAACAGCAGGAAGCGTCCGTCACTGGACACGTCGAAGCTGCCGAGCGAGAAGAACTCGTGGCCCTCGGCCTCGATGTTGCCGTCGAGCACGACCTGCTCGCCCTCGAGCGGTCCGCCCTCGGCGATGGAGGGCGGGGTCCAGTCGTCCGGGCCGGAGATCGGCGCACGGCAGTGCACGCCGTACTGGCGGCCCTCGTAGGAGCGGGAGAAGTACCACCAGGCGCCCTCGCGGACGGGGACGGAGAGGTCGGTCTCCTTCGTGCGCGAGCGGATCTCGTCGAAGAGGCGCTCGCGGAGCGGGGCGAGGGGAGCGAGGAGCGCGTCGGTGTAGGCGTTCTCGGCCTCGAGGTGGGCGATCACCTCGGGCTCCTCCTTCTGCCGCAGCCACTCGTACTGATCGACCACGAGATCGCCGTGGTGACGGCGTTCGAGCGGGACACGGCGGGCGACGGGAGGGACGGGCGCGGTCATCGCTCCAGCCTAGGCCGACCTCGCGCCCCGCCGCGGGCCTGCCGCCGGGAGCACCGTCCACGTGCGCACAATGGACCATGGCTCAGCGTGCGGACCGGACGAAGACGGAGGCGCCGCGGCGCGTGCAGACCGAGGTGGAGCGGAAGTACGACGTCGATGCCGACACCGCCCTGCCGGAGCTGACCGGCGCGGGCACCGTCGCCACGGCGCTCGCCGAGGAGCCCGTCCGCCTGTCCGCCCAGTACTTCGACACCGCGGACCGCGCCCTGTCCCGCGGCCGGATCACCCTCCGCCGTCGCGAGGGCGGCGAGGACGAGGGCTGGCACGTCAAGCTCCCCGGCTCGGCCGGCCGCACCGAGATCCACGCCGCGCTGACAGCCTCCCGCACCGTGCCGGCCGAGGTCCGGGAGCCGGTGCTCGGCCACGTCGGCCGCTCGCGGCTCGAGCCGCTCGCCACCCTGGAGACCGTCCGCTCGATCACCCGCGTCGCCGACGCCGCCGGCCGCCGCCTCGCCGAGATCGCGGACGACCTGGTCATCGCGCACGATCAGCGCTCGGGCGTCGAGCAGCGCTGGCGGGAGTGGGAGGTCGAGCTCGTCGACGTCCACGGCCCCGAGGGCGAGGCGGTGCTCGACGCGATCGAGGAGCGACTGCTCGCCGCCGGCGCCCGCCCCGCCGAGAGCGCCTCGAAGCTCGCCCGCGCCACCGGCGGTTCGATCGAGGACACGCACCCCGCGCCCGAGGACGGCGGGGAGGCGGCGCTCGCCGCGATCCGCGAGCTCCTCACCGGCCTGCGCGCCGTCGATCCGAAGGTGCGCCTCGAGGCCGACGACGCGCTGCACCGGATGCGCCTGCACACCCGCCGACTGCGCAGCGTCCTCGCCGCCTCCCGCTCGGTGCTGGAGCGCGAGGCCCTCGATCCGCTGCGCGACGAGCTGCGCTGGCTCGCCGGCGTCCTCGGCGCCGCCCGCGACGAGGAGGTCCTCGCGGCCCGGCTCCGCACCGGCGTCGACGAGGCGGGGGAGGGACTGCCCGCGAAGGCCGTCGCCGGCACCACCCTCTTCGACGCGATCGCGCGCCGGCACGCGATCGCCCTGCAGCGGGTCGCCAAGACCCTGCGCGGCGCCCGCTACCTCGCCCTGCTCGCCGCGCTCGACGCCCTGCTGGCCGACCCGCCGCGGACGGCGAAGGCCGGCGCGAGCGCGAAGAAGCTCGTCCGCCGCTCCCTCGCGAAGGAGGTCTCGCGCGTCGACGCGGCCCGCACAGGCGGAGACGACGTCGAGGCCCGGCACGAGCTGCGCAAGGCCGCGAAGCGCCTGCGCTACGTCATCGAGGCCTGGAGCGCAGTCGTTCCGGACGCCGTCGGCGCGAAGCAGCGACAGATCGCGAAGGCGGCGAAGGCCGTCGCCGACGCGCTGGGGGAGGAGCGCGACGCCCTCGCCGCCCGCGACGTGCTCCGCGCGCACGCCCTCGTGGCGGCCCGCCGCGGCGAGCCGGCGTTCGCCCTCGGCGTCGCCTCCGCCCGCGAGGAGAGCCGGGCTCACGAGGCCGCGCGAGCCGGGGACGCGGCCCTGGAGCGGCTGCACTCCCTGTCAAGCTGAGCAGGACGGTCATCCGCACGAAACAGGCGGCGGATAATGTGAATCATGCCTTCCGTCCGTCCTCTGCCGTCAGCCCTCCTGCGTCCGCGCCATTTCGACCGTGACGACGTGGTCGTCCATGCCGGTCTGTTCTCGCTGGTCAACTCGAGTACGACACCGCAGGCGGCCTGGACCGAGGACCTGATCGCGCTCGGCGAGGTGCTCGACGAGGCCGAGTTCCCCTACCGCCTCATCCGCGGCACGAAGGGCGCGCCCTTCCTCGCGATCGACCGCTCGCTCGGCGCCGAGCTGGCCACGCTGCTCGCGCGCGCCTTCGCGACCGAGCCGTTCTACGTGAAGACGCTCGACAAGCGCGGCACCCCGCCGCTGCTCCTGGCCGAGGGCGCGATCGCGCCGTACCCGCGCGCTGCGGTCTTCTCGCTCTTCCGCCCCCGCGTCTCCTCGAGCGGATCGCTGCGCTACGGCGCCCGCAGCGGCGTCCGCCTGGAGTTCTGGAAGGTCGGCGAGGAGGAGATCACCACTCCCGCCGAGAACGCGCTGATGCGCAGCAGCCTCCCGGTCGCCGAGGCGATCGACGCGCACGTCGAGGCGTACGGCCGCACCTGGCCGACCTTCGAGGGCATGTTCGAGCCGCTCGTCAGCGACATCCGCTTCGACGTCGACATCGTCTTCTCCTGGGTCGACGGGACGGACCTGGAGTTCCAGCGCGCCCGCGCCGCCCGGATGGCCAGCTACGTCGTGGGCGAGGGTGACGACGCCCCCGCGCGCTTCCGTCAGATCGACGAGCTCAAGTACGCGCTGCGCAGCGTCTACATGTACGCGCCGTGGGTCCGGCACATCTACATCGTCACCGACTCGCCGCGCCCGCGCTGGCTCGACGAGCACCCCGACGTCACCCTGGTCCGCAGCGAGGACCACTTCCGCGACCTCTCGGTGCTGCCCACGCACAACTCGCACGCGGTCGAGAGCCAGCTGCACCGCATCCCGGGCCTGGCCGAGCACTTCCTCTACTCCAACGACGACATGTTCTTCGGCCGCCCCGTCGACCCGTCGATCTTCTTCTCGCCCGGCGGGATCACCAAGTTCATCGAGGCGACCACCCGCATCGGGATGGGCGACTCCAACGCCTCCCGCAGCGGCTTCGAGAACGCGGCGCGCGTCAACCGCCGGCTGCTCCGCGAGCGCTTCGGCGCGATGACGACCCGCCACCTCGAGCACGCCGCCACGCCGCTCCGCAAGAGCGTGATGGCCGAGCTCGAGACCGAGTTCGAGCCGGAGTTCACCGCGACCGCCGCGAGCCGCTTCCGCTCGGCGAGCGACGTCTCCGTCACCAACTCGCTGTACCACTACTACGCGCTGATGACCGGCCGCGCGGTGGTGCAGGAGAACGCCTCGGTGAAGTACGTCGACACGACGATGCACCAGGGCCTGAAGGACATGAAGAAGCTGCTGAAGAACCGCGGCGTCGACTTCTTCTGCCTCAACGACGGCAGCTTCCCCGAGATCTCGGCGGAGGCGCGCACCCGCGCCGTGATCGACTTCCTCGAGGAGTACTACCCGATCCCGGCGCCCTGGGAGCGGGTGGACTGAGCATGGCCTGGGCGATCGGCGGAGGGGTCCTCGGGCTGCTGCTCGGGCTCGCCAGCGCGCTCGTCTTCCCGGGCATCGGGGTCGGGGCAGGCCTCGGAGTCGGGATCGCGCTCGGCGCGGCCCTCGCCTTCGCGGGGCACCTGTTCGCCCTCGACCGCACTCGTCCCAAGCGCTGACGTCGGTTCTGCAGGCGATCCGCGGCTCCGGAGCCTCGGACCCGCGGTCGAGATCGTCTCTCGGCGCGGATCGCCTGCAGATCGGACGCAGGCCGCTAGGCGCTGACGCCCACCGGCTCCGCGACGGGCGGGTAGAGCGCCTCGACCTGCTCGAGCGGTGCGGCCGTGGCCGGCGCGATCTCGACGCCGTGCGAGGCGAGGATCCGCTCGGTCTCGTTCGCCGAGACGTAGGACACCTCGGTCGAGGCGCCGATGGGCACCACCGAGTGCAGCACCGTGCCGTCGTAGACGTGGATGAGGTTGAAGGCCTGCGCCGAGTTGCGGGCGCGGGTGCCGCCGACCGGCACGTTGAGGTCCTGCGTGTAGCAGGTGGCCGACGCGACCGAGACGGGGATGCCGGCGAACGTCGCGGTCGAGGAGTAGTGCAGGTGGCCGGCGATGATGCTGCGGACGTCCGAGCCCTCGAGCACCTCCGCGAGCGCGGGCTGGTCGCGGAGCTCGACGAGCACCGAGAGGTCGAGGACGCTCGGGACCGGCGGGTGGTGCAGCGCCAGGATCGTGCCGTGCGGCGCGGGGCTGGAGAGCTCCTCCGCGAGCCAGTCGAGCTGAGCGTCCGAGATCTCGCCGTAGTGCGCGCCCGGGACGGTCGAGTCCAGCGCGATGATGCGCAGTCCGTTCACGTCGTGCACCCGGTCGATCGGCTGCGTGGTGGGCAGCTGGTCGAGCAGCCCGGAGCGGAAGGCACCGCGGTCGTCGTGGTTGCCCATCACCCAGATCACCTCGGCACCGAGGCGGGCGGCGGCCGGCTCGACGACGGCGCGGAGCTTGGCGTACGCCTCGGGCTCGCCCTTGTCCGCCAGATCGCCGGTGATGACCACGGCCTCCGGGCGACCGCCCGAGGCCTCCAGCTCGTCGAACAGGCGGCGGAGCTGAGCCTCGCTGTCGACGTCGGAGCCGTACAGCCCGCCGTCTCCGGCGATGAAGTGGGTGTCGCTGAGGTGAAGGATGAAGTGGTTCGGCCGGGGGTACTCGGCCTGGCGGACAGTCATGATCCTCGGGTTCCACGATCGGTGGGGCCGGCTCGATCGAGTCGGCGTCGGTACGGGATGTCGCATGGTGCTGTACTGCTGGTCCGCGGGCTGGGAACTGCTCCCGCGAGGCTCAGTCCATCATCGCGGGGTGAACGGCGGGCCAACGAGGCCCGGCGCGTCATCGAACGGTTTTCCCAGATTCGGCGTCCGTCATCGGCCCGGATCTCAGGAAGCGCACACCGAGCGCGCACCCTCCGCACATCGAGCGCGCACGTCGCGCATCGGCCGCGCCGAGGGAGTCGTCAGAGCTCGAGGAGGAGCCGCGCGTAGAAGGCGATCGCGCGCTCGAACTGGTCGACCTCGACCGACTCGTCGGCACCGTGGATTCCGAGCTGCTGCTGCGGGCTGATCTCGAACGGGATGAAGCGGTAGACGCCGTCGCTGATCGCGTGGAAGTGCCGGGCGTCGCTGCCGCCGGTCTGCACGTAGGGCGCGACGATCGCCTCGGGGAAGACCTCCTGCACCACGCGGCGGAGCACGTCGTACGGGCCGCCGTCACCGGGCTCGCCGGTGGGGGAGACGGGGGAGGGCTCGTGCGCGACGCGCACCTCGATCTCGACCTCGGGGTCGTCGATCACCGCGCGGATCCGCTCGACCACGCCCGCGACGGTGCCGCCCGGGTTGATCCGCACGTTGGCGACCGCGCTGGCGGTCGACGCGAGGACGTTCGCCCCGGTGCTGCCGCGCAGCTGCGTGATCGCCACGGTGGTCCGCAGCATCGCGGCGGAGCGGTTGGAGTGGGCGGCCAGGGCCGCGACGACGGCGTCCGGGTGCTCGTGCGGCTTCGCGTACCAGACCGCGTGCGCGGCGTCGGCGCGGGGAGCGGCCGCGCGCACCAGCTCGGCGATCGGCTCCGGCAGCGTCGAGGGGAACGGGTTCTCGGTGAGGCGGTGGATCGCCCGCGCGAGCCGCTGGGTGGCGAGCATGCCGGGCAGGGGCGGCGGGGCGGAGGCGTGCCCGCCCGCGTCGCGGCAGGTCAGCTCGAGGTTCATGATGCCGCGCTCGGTGACGCCGATGACGGCGATCGGCGTGGTCACTCCGGGCACGATGCCGCGGCGGACGTTGCCGCCCTCGTCGAGCACGAAGCGGGGGCGCACGCCGCGCGCCCCGAGCAGCGCGACGATCGACGGTGCGCCGTCCCCCGCCGTCTCCTCGTTGTGCGTGGAGACCAGGTAGACGTCGCGGCGGGGCCGCTCGCCGCGCAGGACGGCCGCCTCGACGGCCTCGAGCAGGGCGACGAGGGAGCCCTTGTCGTCGAGCGCGCCGCGCCCCACGATCGCGGTGCGGCCGTCCGGGCGGAGGACCGTGTCCGCCGCGAACGGCGCGATCGACCAGTCGTCGGGGGTGACGCTGACCACGTCGTAGTGCGCCATCAGGACCGACGGCTCGCCGTCCTCGGTGCCTCGCCAGCGCCAGACCAGGGAGTGACCAGCCACGGTCTCGCGCTCGAGGGCGCTGTGCAGCGCGGGGTAGAACTGCTCGAGCAGCTCCTGGAAGACGCGGAATCGGCTCCAGTCGGTGTCGGACTCGTCGGAGTGCGACACCGTGTCGACCCGCAGCAGGGCCTGGAAGCGCTCGAGCGCGGTCGTCGTCACCGGGCTAGCCTACGACGGCGGTCCCGACCCCCCGGACCCGGCGAGCGGAGGTGCGGCATGGGTGTGCGGCCGCCGACCGACCCGCTGCCCGAGGTCTGCGTGGTCTACGTCCTCCGCGAATCGCCCCGCGGGACCGAGGTGCTGCTCGGGCGGAAGCTCCGCGGTCTCGGCGAGGGCCGGGTCGTCGCTCCCGGCGGGAAGCTCGAGCCGGGGGAGTCGCCCGTCGAGGCGGCCGTCCGCGAGCTGGCGGAGGAGGTCGGCCTGCACGCGGACCCTCACGACCTCGAGCCCCGCGGCTCCCTCGACTACTTCTTCCCGCACCGCCCCGCGTGGAGCCAGCGCTCGCACGTCTTCGTCTGCCGCCGCTGGTCGGGCGAGGTGGTCGCCTCGGGCGAGCTCGCCGCGTCCTTCGTCCCGCGCGACGAGGTCCCCTACGGCCGGATGTGGGACGACGCCCGCTTCTGGCTGCCCGCGGTGCTGCACTCCGGCGCCGTGGTCGACCGCACGTTCGAGTTCGGCGCCGACCTCGAGCACGTCGTCGATCGGTCCCGATCCCGCCGTCCGGTCGCTTCGGCGCCAGATCTTTGACGCGTTCCCGGTGATTCGTCGATCGTTCTCGGGCGGAGAGGGAGCCCGGCCCCGGGTGAGCCCGCACTGAGGAAGAGGTGACGGCGATGAGGACTCGCCTCCTGCGGAGGACGGCGGCTGCGCTGGTCGTGCTGACGACCGTGCTGGGCATCAGTGCGCTCACGACGGCGCCCGCGGCGGCGCTGACATCGGGGACGAAGTCGAACGAGCCCTGGGTGGTGCAGGTCTACGACAAGATCGTGGGAATCCAGACCAACACCTGCACCGGCACGGCGATCGCCGCCGACTGGGTGCTCACCGTGGACCACTGCCCCGTGAGTCACGTCTACTACCGCTACGCCCCGTCGCCGACGGAGGACGAGGTGACGGAAGTGGTTCCGGTGGCGGAGTCGATCTCGCTCGCCCCCGCGGACATGAAGCTCCTCCACCTCTCCCGCCCGCACGCGCTGCCGCACTACCCGCGACTGGTGCCGGGCGGCTACCGGGTCGGCTCGGTGGGCCACCTCTACGGGCTGGGTCCGGACATGTTCCCGACGCAGAGGACCGAGAAGGTCTGGATCAGAAGGGTGGGACGGATGCCGAACGGACTCATCGGCTTCCACTCGACAGCGACGACGGGCAGCACCGAGCAGATCGGCGAGACCGGCGACTCGGGCGGGCCGCTGATCGTGAACGGGAACCTCGTCGGGGTGTTCTACGGGACGACCCTTCCCGATGAACGGGTGCCGATGATGGGGTACACCGACGTGCGGCCGGCGCTGGAGAAGCTGAAGGAGCTTCAGGGGCACGACCGATCCCCGCGGGAGGCGGCCTCGGACCAGACGGTGGGCATCACGGACGTCTCGGTCGTCCGCGGGTACGTGGAGGCGACGATGAGCGAGGCGCTGGTCCGCTCCGGGAAGCGCGTCGTGGTCTGGCTGAACGGGCGCTACGCGGGTGACTACAACGAGGGCAGGGGCTGGTACGCGTGGAAGTACGACGTCCCGGGCGGCACGAAGATCGTCCCCACCACGCCCGTGAAGGACGGCGACCTCGTCCAGGTCGGCGAGCTGGCCTCCGGCGTGGACGTCGCCGCGGCCGACCTGCTCTTCCAGTCGACGCTCACCGGCGTCGACAGCGTCCAGCGGACCGGTGACCGGGTCGCGGTGACGATGAGTAGCGCGCTGGTGAACTCGGGGAAGCGGGTCGTGGTCTGGGTCGACGGCGTCTACCGGGCCGAGGTGCTCGACGACGTCTCGCTGTACGCGTCGAAGACGAACATCGACGGCGCCTCGATCGTCACGCCCGACGGCACCGTTCCGGAGGGCGCGCTCGTCCAGATCGGGGTGCTGCCCGCGGGGACCGACCTCGATCAGGCCGAGATCCTCGACGCCCGCGTCCTCTGACGGCGGAGCGCACTCCGACGGGCGGCTAGAGCTCGAGCACGTCGCCCGGCTCGAGGGCGTGGTACTCGCCGCCGCCCTCGCGGGTCGCCCAGCCGAGGCGGTCGTGGCCGAGCTTCTGGCCCGCCTCGGACAGCACGCGCTCGTGCGTCGCGAAGGCGTGCCGCGGCGCGAGCTCGAGGACGTAGTCGATCGACTCCGCGATCTTCATCCAGGGCGCACCGGAGGGGGCCGCCAGCACCTCGACGTCGACGCCGGCGGGGACGGTGAACGAGTCGCCCGCGTAGTAGAGCCGGCCGTTCACGAGCACCCCGACGTTGTCGATCACCGGGATGGAGGAGTGGATCACCGCGTGCCGCGAGCCGAAGAAGCGCAGCTCGAAGGGTCCGACCTCGATCACGTCGCCCTCGGCGACCGTCTCGACGTCGAAGCCCTCGGCCGCCGCGGCGACTCCGGCGGGGCCGAGGATCCGCAGCGCCGGGTTCGCGGCGCGCAGCCGCTCCAGCTGCTCCGCGGTCCAGTGGTCGGCGTGCTCGTGGGTGATCACGACCGCGACGGTGTCGGCCGTGCCCTCAAGGGGCCGCGTGAAGGAGCCGGGGTCGAGGACGAGCCGCGAGCCCGCCTCCTCGACGAGGACGGTGGCGTGCTCGAGCTTGGTCAGTCGCATGCTCCGAGCCTCTCGCGGGGGCGACCGCGGTGCAAGACGGTCCCGGGGGCCGTGCCGTCCGCCCGCTCGATTTGCACCGGTGCGGATCCGTGTGCAACACTCTTCGAGTTGCAAAAACGCGGCCCCATCGTTTAGCGGCCTAGGACGTCGCCCTCTCACGGCGGTAACGCGGGTTCAAATCCCGCTGGGGTCACCACGGCAACACGAGAAGAACCCCCGGTCATGGCCGGGGGTTCTTCTCGTTTAACGGCCCGCTCCCCGGGAGAGACCGTCGGAATCCACTGACCCCCGGAAGGTCCCCATGCAAGAGCTGCCCGTCTGGTTCGTGACCGGCTCGTTCGTCGTCCTCAGCCTGATCCTGGCCGCGGACCTGCTGCTGGTCTACAAGCGCCCGCACGTGCCGAGCCTGAAGGAGTCCGGCCTCTGGGTCGGCTTCTACGTCACGCTCGCGCTGATCTTCGCCCTGGTGATGCTGCTGCTGGGCGGGGGAGAGGTCGCCGGCCAGTTCGTCGCGGGCTGGCTGACCGAGTACAGCCTGTCGATCGACAACCTGTTCGTCTTCGTGATCATCATGGGCCGCTTCGCGGTGCCGCCGAAGTACCAGCAGGAAGTGCTGATGGTGGGCATCATCATCGCGCTGATCTTCCGCGGGGTGTTCATCCTGCTCGGCGCGCAGCTGATCGAGAGCTTCAGCTGGATCTTCTACCTCTTCGGCGCCTTCCTCGTCTACACCGCCTGGAACCAGGCGTTCGGCAAGGAGGACGAGAACGAGGGCACCGACAACCTCCTCATCCGCCTGCTGCGCAAGCGCGTGAAGATCTCGGACGAATTCGACGGCTCGAAGATCCGCACGGTGAAGGACGGGAAGACGTACTTCACGCCGATGCTGATCGTGTTCCTCGCGATCGGCTCGACCGACCTGCTCTTCGCGCTCGACTCGATCCCGGCGATCTTCGGCATCACCGAGAGCCCGTTCATCGTCTTCACCGCGAACATCTTCGCCCTGATGGGCCTCCGCCAGCTCTACTTCCTGCTCGGCGGTCTGATCGACAAGCTCGAGTACCTCAAGTACGGCATCGCGTTCATCCTCGCCTTCATCGGCGTGAAGCTCGTGCTGCACGCCCTGCACGAGAACGACCTCCCGTTCCTCAACGGCGGCGAGCCGCTGCCGGTCTGGGACATCGACACGATCACCTCGCTCGCCGTCATCGTCGTCAGCATGACCGTCGCCACGGTCGCGAGCCTGATCAAGATGCGCCGCGAGCACTCCCACATCGAGCTGCACGACGGCCACCCGGAGGTCGTCGCCGACGCCGACGGGCAGGACCGCGCCGAGAAGAAGTGAGCCCGGTCCCGTGACTGCGACGACGAGCACGACCAGCATCGACCTGCCCCAGGGCGTCCTGCACCTGACGGTGTCGAGCAGCACCGACGTCGGCGCCGTCCGCCGGGTGAACGAGGACGCCCTCCTGGTCGCGCCGACGCTGGTCGCCGTCGCCGACGGCATGGGCGGGCACGCCCGCGGCGACCTGGCCAGCTCGACCGCCGTCGAGAGCCTGCGGGCGAGCGCGGCCGAGGCGATCGGCCCGGTCTCGGACGTCTTCGCCGTCGTCGAGACCGCCAACGCCGCGGTCCGCGACCTCGACGTCGGCGGTGCCCTCTGCGGGACGACGCTCACCGGCCTCACGCTCGTCCGGCCCGAGGACGGCGGACCCGCCTCCTGGGCCCTGTTCAACGTCGGCGACTCCCGGGTCTACCGCTGGGACGGCGCGGGGATCCAGCAGCTGACCGTCGACCACTCGGCGGTGCAGGAGCTGGTCTCGGCCGGCCTGCTCAGCCGGGAGGCGGCGGAGTCGCACCCCGACCGCAACATCGTCACCCGGGCGCTCGGCGCCGACGACGAGGTCGAGACGGACGTCTGGACCCTGCCGATCGTGCCCCGGGCGACCTACCTGCTCTGCTCCGACGGCCTCACCAAGGAGCTCTCCGACGCCCGCATCGCCGAGCTCTTCGCCCGCCGCGACGCGGGGGACCTGCACGGTGCCGATCTCGCCGAGGAGCTCGTGCGCGCCGCGGTCGACGCGGGCGGACGGGACAACGTGACGGTCGTCGTCGTGGAGGCCGTGCTCGTGCCCCGGGCCTAGACCGTCGACCCGACTCCACTGGTCGTGCCCCTCGAACAGGTGGCAGCGTCTCCGGCTCCGGACTGCAGAGCCGGGCTGTCGATGGGCATACTGGAGGGATGGACACCGTCGAGGCTCTCGATCGCGCGAAGATGCGCTTCGCAGAGGGGGACGTCCGAGGAGCCGTGTCGCTGCTCGAGCGCTGCGTCGAGGCCGACCCCACCTGGATCGACCCCCGCGTCCTCCTGTCCGAGCTCTACCGGAGGTCCGGCGACCTCATCGAGGCGGGCCGGTGGGGCTACCTGATCGAGAACTGCGCCGCTCCCGAGGAGCGGCGGGCCTTCGAGCGTGCGCTCGTGCGCACCGATGAGGACCCGTTCGAGTTCGCCGAGCGCGCCCTGGTGCGCCCGCTCGAGCTCGCGGCCGAGTCGCAGCACGCGGCGATGATGCTCGCGGCGCTCCCGGCCCGCATCGACGAGGCCGAGCGCTTCGAGCGCGAGTCGCCCGACCCGCTCGACGGCGACTGGTTCGAGCACGAGGCGCTGCCGGTGAAGCGGCGCTCGGGCTTCGTCGGGATGGTCGGCGCGGCGGTGGCCGCGGTCTTCGTCGTCGGCGGCGTCGTGGTCGGCGCGGCCGCACTGCTGGTGGTCCCCGCGGTGCTCATCGCGATGCTCGTCGCGCCCTGACGGCCGCTCCGGCCCGCCCCGATCCGCTCGGGTCCCGCCTCCCTGCCGCTCGTCGACGCGGTGCTATCCTCGGTCAATGCTGTTCGGCCGGCTCCTCCTTCTCCGCCGCGACGAGACCTCGATCTGACAGGCCTCCCTCGTCGCGGTGTCTCTCGCGGGCTGACCACCATTCCTGAGGAAGAGAAACCCGTCATGAACGACAGTTCCCCCGACACCGCCGCGCCCTCGGCCGCCGACACCCCGGCCGCCGAGCGCCCGCGCACCCTGGCCGAGAAGGTCTGGGACGACCACCTCGTCGCCAAGGGCGAGGACGGCACGCCCGACCTGATCTACATCGACCTGCACCTGGTGCACGAGGTGACCAGCCCCCAGGCCTTCGACGGCCTCCGCCAGGCCGGCCGACCCGTCCGCCGCCCCGATCTGACGATCGCGACCGAGGACCACAACACCCCGACCGTCGGCATCGACAAGCCGATCGCCGACCTCACCAGCCGCACCCAGATCGAGACCCTGCGGCGCAACGCCGCCGAGTTCGGCGTCCGCCTGCACTCCCTCGGCGACATCGAGCAGGGCATCGTGCACGTCGTCGGCCCGCAGCTCGGCCTGACCATGCCCGGCATCACCGTGGTCTGCGGCGACTCGCACACCTCGACCCACGGCGCGTTCGGCGCGATGGCGTTCGGCATCGGCACCAGCGAGGTCGAGCACGTGATGGCCACGCAGACCCTGCCGCTCAAGCCCTTCAAGACCATGGCGATCACCGTCGAGGGCGAGCTGCGCGAGGGCGTCACGGCGAAGGACATCATCCTCGCCGTGATCGCGAAGATCGGCACCGGCGGCGGTCAGGGCTACGTGCTCGAGTACCGCGGCTCGGCGATACGCGCGCTCTCGATGGAGGGCCGGATGACGATCTGCAACATGTCGATCGAGGCGGGCGCGCGCGCCGGCATGGTCGCGCCGGACGAGACGACCTTCGCCTATCTCCAGGGCCGCCCGCACGCCCCCGAGGGCCAGGACTGGGACGACGCGGTCGCCTACTGGCGGACGCTGCCGAGCGACGAGGGCGCTGTCTTCGACGCCGAGGTCGTCCTCGACGCGGACGCGCTCGAGCCGTTCGTCACCTGGGGCACCAACCCCGGCCAGGGCGTCTCGCTCTCGCAGGCCGTGCCCGACCCCGACGCGATCGAGGACCCGAACGAGCGCTCGAACGCCCGCCGCGCCCTGGAGTACATGGACCTCGAGGCCGGCACCCCGATGAAGGAGATCCCGGTCGACGCGGTCTTCATGGGCTCCTGCACCAACTCGCGCATCGAGGACCTCCGCGCCTTCGCGTCGATCATCGCCGGCCGCACCAAGGCGCCCGGCGTCCGGGTGATGGTCGTCCCCGGCTCCGCCCGCGTGCGGATCGAGGCCGAGGCCGAGGGCCTGGACAAGGTGATCACCGCGTTCGGCGCCGAGTGGCGCTTCGCCGGCTGCTCGATGTGCCTCGGGATGAACCCGGACCAGCTGGCCCCGGGGGAGCGCTGCGCCTCCACCTCGAACCGCAACTTCGAGGGCCGGCAGGGCAAGGGCGGCCGCACACACCTCGTCTCGCCGCTCGTCGCCGCTGCGACCGCCGTGCGCGGCACTCTCTCCAGTCCGTCGGATCTGGAGCCCGTCCGCGAGCTGGTGGAGGCCTGATCATGGAGAAGTTCGAGACCGTCACCGGCATCGCCGCGCCGCTGAAGCGCAGCAACGTCGACACCGACCAGATCATCCCCGCCGTCTTCCTCAAGCGGGTCACCAAGACCGGCTTCGAGGACGCGCTCTTCCACGGCTGGCGCCAGGACCCGGAGTTCGTGCTCAACCAGTCGGCCTTCCAGGGTGCGCAGATCCTCGTCGCGGGCCCCGACTTCGGCACCGGCTCCAGCCGCGAGCACGCCGTCTGGGCGCTGCGCGACTTCGGCTTCCGCGTCGTGCTGTCCTCCCGCTTCGGTGACATCTTCCGCGGCAACTCCGGCAAGCAGGGGCTGCTCGCGGCGGCCCTGGCGGAGAGCGACATCGACCGGCTCTGGGAGCTGATCGATGCGACGCCGGGAATAGAAGCGACCGTCGATCTGGTTGGTCGTACGGTCACCGCCGGTGGCGAGACCTTCCCTTTCGAGGTCGACGACTACACTCGTTGGCGCCTGATCGAAGGGCTGGACGACATCGGCCTGACCCTGCGCGACGAAGCGCTCATTTCCGAATTCGAGACCCGTCGCGCGAGCTGGCGGCCCAAGACATTGCCGGTGAAATAGCGTGAACACACTTCTTCAGGACGCCAAGGCGGCGGGAGCACAGGATGCGAAGGCGGCGGGAGCCCGTGTGGGGATGACCACCGAGCGGATCACCATCCACGGCGGGCGACCGCTGAAGGGCCGGATCGAGCTCAAGGGCGCGAAGAACCTCGTCACCAAGGCGATGGTCGCCGCGCTCCTCGGCGAGACCGCGTCCACCCTGCGCGACGTCCCGGACATCAGCGACGTCCGCGTCGTGAAGGGCCTCCTCGAGGTGCACGGCGTCAAGGTGAAGCAGGGCCCCGAGGTGGGCGAGCTGATCCTCGACCCCTCCAACGTCGAGTCCGCGCACTTCGCCGACATCGACGCGCACGCCGGGTCCAGCCGCATCCCGATCCTGTTCTGCGGACCGCTGCTGCACCGGCTCGGCGAGGCGTTCATCCCCGACCTCGGCGGATGCCGCATCGGCGACCGCCCGATCGACTACCACCTCGAGGTCCTCCGCAACTTCGGCGCCATCGTCGAGAAGCTGCCCTCCGGCATCCGGATGTCGGCGCCCGAGGGCCTGCACGGCGCCAAGGTGTCGCTGCCCTACCCGAGCGTCGGCGCGACCGAGCAGGTGCTGCTCACCGCGGTCCGCGCCTCGGGCATCACCGAGCTGTCGGGTGCGGCGATCGAGCCGGAGATCATGGATCTCATCAACATCCTGCAGAAGATGGGCGCGATCATCTCGGTCGACACCGACCGCGTGATCCGCATCGAGGGCGTCGACCGCCTCGAGGGCTACACCCACCGCGCGCTCTTCGACCGCAACGAGGCCGCCTCCTGGGCCGCCGCGGCCCTCGCGACCGACGGCGACATCTTCGTCGGCGGCGCCCGCCAGCAGGAGATGACGACCTTCCTCAACGTCTTCCGCAAGGTGGGCGGCGCGTTCGAGATCGCCGAGGACGGCATCCGCTTCTACCACCCCGGTGGCGAGCTCAAGCCGGTCATCATCGAGACCGACGTGCACCCCGGCTTCATGACCGACTGGCAGCAGCCGCTCGTCGTGGCGCTGACCAAGGCCAAGGGCGTGTCGATCGTGCACGAGACCGTCTACGAGCAGCGCTTCGGCTTCGTCGACGCGCTGGTCGAGATGGGCGCCACCATCCAGATCCACCGCGAGTGCCTCGGCGGCCAGGCCTGCCGCTTCGGTCAGCGCAACTTCATGCACTCCGCGGTCATCTCCGGCCCGTCGAAGCTGCACGGCGCCGACATCGTCGTGCCCGACCTGCGCGGCGGCTTCTCGCACCTGATCGCGGCGCTCTCGGCCGAGGGCACCTCCTCGGTCTCGAACGTCGGCATCATCAGCCGCGGCTACGAGAACTTCCTCACCAAGCTCGAGCTGCTCGGCGCCGACTTCTCGCTCGACGCGTAGCCCGCGGCGCCGGAGTACCTCCGGCACGTGACACCGGCTCCGGCTCGCAGAATCCCCCCGATCCTGCGAGCCGGAGCCGTTTCCATGTGCCCGACGTCTCGTGGCCGCTGGTCGGCTCGACCTCCGGCTCACGGAACCGTCTCCGACTCGTCGGATCGGCAGGATCCCGCGAGCCCGAGTCGTGTCCGCGTGCCGGAGTCCCGGCCGCACGGTCGCTCCGCGGGTCCGGCCGGCGTCCCGCGGGCCCACCCCTCGCGATCGATCCCTGCAGGCCGTGGGCAGGCACGAGTCCCGTTGGGCGCCGTGCTCAGCGGCTGTCGGGGGACGCGGAGCCGGCCGCCTCCACCCGCGCGCGGAGCCGCCCGTGAAAGCGGTCGACGCTCTGAGCCGACGCCGGCCGCAGTCCGAGAAGCCCCGGCTCCTCGACGAGACGCAGGTCCGCGGACCGGGGCCTGAACCCACGAGACACCGTGACGCCGATCGCTGTCCGGCTCCCGAAGCCGACGGTGCGTCGCTCGAGGGTGCGGATCTCGTCCCAGAGGATCTCGACGCGCCGATCGCCGGCGAGCACCACGAGGGCCTCCTCCGCCGGATCGAGGACGAGGTACGGGTGCAGATCGGGCGTCGGGAGGGTCGGGTCGCCGAACCGCAGCAGGCGCGAGACCGCCGGTCCGCCGACGACCACGACACCGCCGATCGCGCTCGCCCGGACGAGGGCGCGCGGAGCGGCGACGAGGCGCGCGGCGACGAGGACCACCAGGAGCACGATCGTGACCGCGGTGGTCGCCGCAGCGACCAGGAGCGCGGGACTCTCCGATGCGGCGGCGAGCACGGCTTCGAGGAGGCGAGGGGCGCGGATCACGTCGACACGGTACCGAGGGGATCCGCCGCAGGGTGACGGTGACGCACGGCACGTGTCCGGAGGGGCGTCGCTGCATCCCGCCGGCGCGACACTCTGAAGCGGATCGCTCTTCCCAGCCGGCGCAGCTCGTCGAGGGCGGCGTCACTCGTCGGGGGTGCCCCAGGCCGGCGCCGGCTCGCCCGGCGGGAGCGCCGCGGCGATGCGGCGGTGGAGGAGGACCAGTGTCTGCTCGGAGGCGGGGCGCTGACCGAACAGCCCCGGTTGCTCCACCGGGAGGAGCGTGAGCGACCGCGCTCGGCCGCCCCCGGCTCGCGAGAGGTCGACGACGACGGCGTCGTGCCGGCGCAGCCCTCGGCGGACCCGGCGTCGCCGGACGGCGCGGACGCGCGACCAGGGGACGATCACGACCTGCGAGCGGAGGGAGACGGAGAGTCCCCTCGCTGCAGGGACGACGACGGCGTAGGGGCGGGAGATCCGCCTCGGGAGGCGGGGCTCCAGCCAGCGGAGGACGTCGACCATCTCTCGGCGGCTCAGCACGACCTCGCCGTCGCTCGCCTCGGCCTCGACGTGCGCGAGCGGGCCGCCGACCGCGCGCGCGACGGAGCGCACGACGACCAGGACGAACCCGGTGGCGACGGCGAGTCCGACCGCGACGAGACCGGCCCACGCGAGCAGCTGGGCGAGCAGCTCCGGGCTGCGGGTGCCGATCGAGTAGACGGCGACGAAGCCGAGCAGGAGGACGAACGCGAGCGTCGGGAGCGCCGTCACCGAATCGGTGAGCCCGCGGAGTCCGGCGGACACCGGGTTCTCGCGTCGCTCACTCACTCCGCCACGCTAACGCTGCGGCGCCGCCCTCCCGTGATCGGCCGGAACCGCGTGCCGAAGTCGCGTCGGCCTGCCGGAGCCCGCGAGCGGAGAGCGCACAGCGACGGGAGAGGGGCCTCGATACGCCCCTGCGGGGCTGCCTGACCAGCGTCGGCGCGTGCGCCGCGCCGCCCGTTGGCGTGGGCGGCGGGGGCAGCGGAGCCGGGATGCGAGGATGGGCGGGTGTCTGAACGAAGCCGCCCGTCCATCTTCTGGCTCCTCGCGGCGTTGGTGATCCCGACGCTCACCGCCTCCGTGGACCTCCGGGTCCGCGACATCGACAAGATCCCGCGCAAGGGCGCGTTCGTGTTCGCGCCGAACCACTACAGCGAGATCGACCCGTTCATCACGGGCTGGGTGCTGTGGCGCGCCGGTCGCGCGCCGCGCTTCCTGGCGAAGGCGTCGCTGTTCAAGATCCCTCTGGCCGGAGCGATCCTGCGCGCCTCGGGGCAGATCCCGGTCGAGCGGGCCGGTTCCGTGCGCGGCAGCGAGCCGCTGAAGGCGGCGAAGGAGCTCGTCGACCGGGGCGGCTCCGTCCTGATCTACCCGGAGGGCACCCTGACCCGCGACCCGGAGCTCTGGCCGATGCGCGGCAAGACCGGCGCCGTGCGGATGGCACTGCAGTACGGACTGCCCGTCGTGCCCGTCGCGCACTGGGGCACCCAGCAGGTCATGGGCCGCTACTCCAAGAAGATCACCCTCTTCCGCCGCAAGCGCGTCGACGTCCTGGTCGGCGATCCCGTCGACCTGTCGGCGTTCCGCGGGCGCAGCCTCGACTCCGCGACCCTCAACGAGGCGTCGACCGTCGTGATGGCCGCGATCACCCGCCTGCTCGAGGAGCTGCGCGGCGAGACGGCACCGGAGAAGCGCTGGAACCCGGCCGAGCACAATCAGAAGGGCACGGGACGCTTTGAGCAGGGGCAGTAGGGCCGAGAAGGCGCCGATCCCCGTGCCGCGCCGTGTCGCCGTCCTCGGCGCCGGCAGCTGGGGAACCACCTTCGCCAAGATCCTCGCCGACGGCGGCTCCGACGTCGTGATGTGGGCGCGGCGGGCCGAGCTCGCCCGCGAGATCACCGAGGCCAAGCGCAACAGCGACTACCTGCCCGGCATCAACCTGCCGCGCAACATCCGGGCGACCCCGCGGATCGAGGAGGCGCTCGAGGGCGCCGACCACGTCTACCTCTCCATCCCGTCGCAGACCCTGCGCGGGAACCTCGAGGCGATCACACCGTTCCTCACCGAGCGGACCGTCCTCGTCAGCCTGATGAAGGGCGTCGAGAAGGGCACCGGCCAGCGGATGAGCGAGGTGATCTCGCAGGTGCTGCCGATCGATCCGAGCCGGATCGCGGTCGCCTCCGGGCCCAACCTCGCGCTCGAGATCGCGAAGGAGCAGCCGACAGCGGCGGTCATCGCCTCGGAGAGCCTCGTCACCGCGCAGGAGGTCGCGCTCGCCGCGACCAACCGCTACTTCCGCTCCTACGTCAACACCGACGTGATCGGGACCGAGTTCGGCGGCGTGCTGAAGAACCTGATCGCCGTCGCGATCGGCATCGTCGACGGCGTCGGCTACGGCGAGAACACCAAGGCGTCGATCATCACCCGCGGCCTCGCCGAGATGACCGACTTCGCCGTCGCGTACGGCGGGCGGCCCGAGACGATGTCCGGGCTGGCCGGCCTCGGCGACCTGATCGCGACGTCGAGCTCGTCGCTCTCGCGCAACAACACGGCCGGGCGCCTGCTCGGCCAGGGCTACAGCTTCGGCGACGTCGTGAAGTCGATGCAGCAGACGGCGGAGGGGCTCTCCTCGGTCGCGCCGATCCTCGAGCTCGCCCGGGCCCGCGGAGTCGACATGCCCATCGTCGAGCAGGTGTCGCAGGTGCTCGCCGGTACGCTCGATCCGAAGGACATCGCGCCGCACCTGACCACGGATTCGGACGAGCCCCAGGGTGAGAGGAACCTCGATGACCAGCAAGCTCGCAGTGGCCGTTCTGTTCGGGGGGCGTTCAAGCGAGCACTCGATCAGCTGCGCAACGGCGGCGGGGGTGCTGCGGGCGATCGATCGTGACCGCTTCGACGTGATCCCCGTCGGGATCACCGCTGACGGCGCGTTCGTGCTCGAGGAGGACCGGCCGGAGAAGTTCGCGCTCGACGCGAGTGCCCTGCCGCGGGTCGAGGACAACGGGACCCGCGTGCGCTGGCCGGAGTCGGCGCTCTCCCGCGAGCTGACCGTCACCGCGGCCGACGGCTCCGTCCGCTCGCTGGGCGACGTGGACGTGGTGCTGCCGATCCTGCACGGCCCGTGGGGCGAGGACGGCACCGTCCAGGGGATGCTCGAGCTGGTCGGGCTGCCCTACGTCGGCTCGGGCGTGCTCGCGTCCGCGCTCGGGATGGACAAGCACTTCACCAAGACCGTCTTCCGCGCGGCGGGCATCGCGGTCGCCCCCTGGTACACCGTGACCGAGGCGGAGTGGCGCGAGGACCCGAGCGACGCCGCGTCGGCCCTCGACGAGCTCGGCCTGCCCGCGTTCGTCAAGCCGGCCCGTGCCGGGTCGAGCGTCGGCGTGAGCCGGGTCGACGAGCGCTCGCAGCTGGACGCCGCCCTCGAGGAGGCGTTCTCGCACGACTCCCGGGTGCTGATCGAGTCCGCGATCGTCGGCCGGGAGGTCGAGATCGGCGTGCTCGGAGCGCGCCGGGGAGAGTCCCCGCGCGCGTCCGTGGCCGGCGAGGTCGTCGTCAGCGGCGGCGGCTTCTACGACTTCGAGGCGAAGTACCTCGGCATGAAGGGCGTGGAGCTGGTCTGCCCGGCCGAGCTCACCGAGGACGAGCTCGCCGAGATGCGGGCCCTCGCGGTCAGCGCCTTCACCGCGATCGGGGCCGAGGGCCTCGCGCGGGTCGACTTCTTCCTCACGGCCGACGGCTTCGTCATCAACGAGATCAACACGATGCCCGGCTTCACGCCGATCTCGATGTTCCCGCGGATGTGGGGCGCGAGCGGCGTCGACTACCCCGACCTGATCAGCGAGCTGCTCGACCTGGCGCTCGAGCGCGTCCCGGCCGCGGTCCGATGACCGCGGCGGGCCTCGGCCTCCGGCTCGAGCCGGGCCCGCGGGCGCCGTTCGAGCAGATCCGCGAGGGCATCACCGCGCAGGTCGCCGCGGGGTCGCTCCTGGTCGGCACGCGGCTGCCCGCGGTGCGGACCCTCGCCGAGGAGCTGGGCGTCGCTCCGGGGACCGTCGCGTGGGCGTACAAGGAGCTCGAGGCCGCGGGGATCCTGGAGACGCGGGGCCGGGCGGGCACCGTCGTCTCCGGTGGCGTCGACTCGGTCGAGCACGAGCTGCAGCTCGCGGCCGGCGCGTACGCGGCGCGGGTCCGGGCGCTCGGAGCGACGCCGGAGCGGGCGCTCGAGGTCGCGGCCGCGGCGCTCGGCACGTCGGGCTGACGACGGCTCAGCCCGCGGGCGTGCTCGGCGGGTCGAGGGTGTCCGTGTCGGACACGTTCGTGCAGGCGCGCTCCTGCGGCAGGTAGGAGACGGCGTTCGCGAGGTCGACGACGGCCGAGGTGCCGGAGGCGCGGCTCTGATCGACGGTGATCTCGACGGCCGGGTCGCGGCCGTAGGTGGTCAGCGTGTAGACGTCGTCGGCGGCCTGCGACTCGTCGATGATCCAGTCGACGCCGCTGACCGAGACGCAGAGCTCGGTCGTCGGGCCGGGCGGCGTGACGCCGCAGTGCAGGATGACGGCGGCGGGGGTGCCCCAGGCCGCCGTGCCCTGCGCGTTCGTCTCGCGCTCGGGCAGTTCCGCGACGACGTCGGGCAGCCGCACCGAGACCTCGGCGCAGCCCTCGTTCGTCGCGTCGTCGGCCGGCTGCAGCGCCACGGCGGCCGAGCAGCCGCTCAGGAGCAGGACGGCGGCGGCGGCGGCGAGGGGGGTGCGGAGGAGACGGGAGGACATCGACGGCAACGCTAGCGTGTGAACCATGGCACCGGATCCGAGCCCCACCCTGGCCGAGCTCAGCGAGGGCGAGGTCCTCGCGCGGATCCTGCCGAGGCTCGGCGGCGGTGCCGAGACGCTCGTCGGGCCGGGCGACGACTCCGCGGTGCTGCGGGCGCCGGACGGCCGCTTCGTGGTGACCACCGACATGATGGTGCACGGCCCGGACTTCCGGCTCGCCTGGTCCTCGCCGTTCGATCTCGGCTGGAAGGCCGCCGCCTCCAACCTCTCCGACGTCGCCGCGATGGGCGCCCGCCCGACCGCGCTGGTGGTCGCCATCGCGGCGCCGCAGCGGCTCGGGGTCGACGTGCTCGAGGGGATCGCGGACGGTCTCGCCGCGGGCTGCGCGGCGATGGCCCCCGGCTGCGGCGTGGTCGGCGGCGACCTGTCCGCGTCGGCGACGCTGACCCTGGCGATCACGGCCTTCGGCTCGCTCGACGGCCGGCCGCCGGTGCTGAGGAGCGGCGCGCGCCAGGGCGACGTGATCGCGACCGCCGGGCCGCTCGGCGTCTCCGGGCTCGGCCTCCGGCTGCTCTTCGAGCGTGCCCGGACGGCCGGCGAGCCCGATGCGGCCGTCGCCCGTGCGCTGCGGGCGGAGCATCCCGAGGTGCTCGACGCGCAGCTGCGGCCGACGCCGCCGATCGCGGCCGGCATCGCGGCGGGCGGCGTCGCCACGGCGATGATGGACGTCTCCGACGGCGTCGTCCTCGACGCGCGGCGGATGGCCCGGGCGAGCGGAGTCGTGCTCGATCTCGATCCTGCTGCCGTCGACGCCCACGCCGCGCCCCTGACGGCCGTGGACGGGATCGACGCCGCGCTCGCCCGCGCGCTCGTTCTCGGCGGCGGCGAGGACCACGCGATGCTCGCCTGCTTCCCGCCCGGCACGGCGCTGCCACCCGGCTTCACTCCCCTGGGCACCGTGCGCGAGGGCGCCCCGGAGGTGCGGCTCGGCGGAGTCGCGCTGGACGAGCGCGGCGGCTGGGACCCCTACCTGGGCTGGGACGGCGCCGCGGGCTGATCCGCGGCGGCGGGCGGCTCGGCTACTCGCCCGCCGCCGGCGACGCCCACCAGATCGTCGTCTCGCCGTAGTCCTTCCGCCGGTCGCGCTCGAGCCCGGCGGGCCAGCGCGGCTCCGGGCTGCGCGAGCTCCGCTCGACGACGACGACGGAGTGCTCGGCGAGCAGCGGGAGGACACCGGCGAGATCCGCGGCCAGCTCGTCCTCGGGGAGGTCGTAGGGCGGGTCGAGGAAGACCGTGTCGGCGTTGACCGCGGGGGAGCCGTCGAGGAACGAGCGCACGGAGGCGATCACGACCTCGATCCGGGGCTTCGGGCGCTTGTTCGAGGCCGCGGCCGTCGCGATCGCGCGGGCGTTCTCGCCGGCGGTCTTCGCGGCCTTCGGGTCGCGCTCCACCAGCAGCACGGAGGCGGCGCCGCGGCTGGCCGATTCGAGGCCGAGCGCTCCGGAGCCCGCGTAGAGGTCGATGACCGTCGCGCCGTCGAGGGCGTCGCGCGCCTCGAGCGCCGAGAAGATCGCCTCGCGCACCCGGTCGCTCGTGGGCCGCGTGCCGGCGCGGGGGACCCGCAGGGTGAGCGATCCGGCGAAGCCGGCGATGATCCTGGTCACCGTTCCGAGCATAGGACTCGCGCCGAGGGCTGGGAGCCCCCCGGAAGCCTGAGCCGTTTTCCGGTTCGCACTGCGAGAATCACCAGTTATGACGTCCCTCGATGAGACCCGCTCCGCAGTCGGCACGGCATCGGACCGCGGTGCGGCTCCCGGGTCGGCGATGACCCGCGAGGAGTTCAGCGCCCACTGCGCCGCGATCCTGAAGAACCTGTGCAGCGTGATCGACGGCAAGGACGCCGAGGTCTCGATGGCCCTGACGGTGTTCCTCGCCGGTGGCCACCTGCTGATGGAGGACGTCCCCGGCACCGGCAAGACCGTGCTGGCGAAGTCGCTGGCGGCCTCCGTCGGCGGCACCGTCTCGCGGATCCAGTTCACCCCGGACCTCCTGCCCTCCGACGTCACCGGCGTCTCGGTCTTCAACCAGGCCACCCGCGACTTCGAGTTCAAGCCGGGTCCGGTGTTCGCGAACGTGGTGATCGGCGACGAGATCAACCGCGCCTCGCCCAAGACCCAGTCGGCGCTGCTGGAGTGCATGGAGGAGCGCCAGGTCTCGGTCGACGGCGTGACGCACGTCCTGCCGCGGCCGTTCGCGGTGGTGGCGACGCAGAACCCGGTCGAGATGGAGGGCACCTACAGCCTCCCCGAGGCGCAGCGCGACCGCTTCATGGCGCGGCTCTCGCTCGGCTATCCCGACGAGCGCGCCGAGCTCGAGATGATCCGCACCCGCGACGCCGCGAGCCCGCTGGAGGAGCTGCGCCAGGTCGTCGGCCACGATCAGCTCGCCCGGATGATGGACTACGTCCAGTCGATCTACGTCGCCCCGCCGGTGCAGGAGTACGTGGTGGCGATCATGCAGGCGACCCGCATCGATCCCGAGCTGCGCCTCGGCGGCAGCCCGCGCGCGACCCTGCAGCTGATCGCCGCGGCGAAGGCGCTCGCCGCGATCAACGACCGCGACTTCGTCGTCCCGGACGACATCGACGTGCTCGCGGTGCCGGTGCTCGGCCACCGCCTGCTGCCGGCGACCCGGCTCCCCGGCCGCTCCGGCACCGGCGCCTCGCACTCCGTCACCGAGGTCGTCCAGCGCATCGTCGCCGCCACCCCCGTCCCGTTCAGCGGCCGTGCCGACTGAGCCGCGCGGTCCCCGCTCCGGCGCACCCCGGTCCCGTGAGCCCCAGCGGCGCGGTGCGGAGCGGTCGGCTCGGCGCATCGGCGCGCTCCCGGCCGTCCGGGGGGTCGCGCTCACCCTGCGCGGCTGGGCACTGGTCGTGCTCGGCGCGCTCGGGATCGTCGTCGCGCCGGTCATCGAGTTCCGCGAGCTGCTCTTCGTCGGGATCGTCCTCCTCGGCCTGCCCGTCGCCGCGGTCCTCGCGCTGCTCGCCGTGACGCCCGTGCTGCAGGTGCAGCGGCGCTTCGCCCCGCAGGTCGTCGCGGTCGGCGACGTGGTCGACGTCGACGTCGTCCTCGACAACCGCGGCGCGGCCCTGCGGGCCGGTGCCCGGGCGGAGGACCGGCTCGACCGCGTCGAGCGCGGTCTCGTCTCCGGGCGCACCGTCGCCCGCGGCGCGTTCACCCTGCCGGCGGTCGCGCAGCGGGGGAGCGGCTCGAGCCGGGTCCGCGCCCGCTACCGCCTCCCCGCGGGGCGGCGCGGCATCCACCGCATCGGCCCGCTGCGGCTCCTCCGCGGCGACCTCTTCGGCCTGGCGGTCCGCGAGACGATCGCGGGCGCGGCGCAGCCCTTCGTGGTCACTCCGCGGGCCGTCCCGCTGCAGAGCGACGTGCTCGACGCGCACGGCGCCGGCGGCTCCAGCCCGGTCGCGCATGCGACCGCCGGGGCCGGGACCGACGACGTGATCCCGCGCGACTACCGCCCCGGCGACGCCATGCGTCGCGTGCACTGGCGGGCCAGCGCCCGCTCGGGCGAGCTCAAGGTCCGCCAGGACGAGCAGAACACCGACCCGCACGCCTGGATCCTGCTGGAGACGCGGGCCGCGCGCATCCTCGACGAGCGCGGCGGCGACGACCGCCTGGAGTGGGCGGTCTCGATGACCGCCTCGCTCGCGGTGCACCTGCTCGAGCGCGGCTTCGAGACGCACCTGATCGAGACCGGCGCGCCCGACCAGCCCGTCCGCTCCGAGGACGAGCGCGAGGCCGCGCACGACGTGCTGCTGCGCCTGGCCGAGCTCGCCCCCGCCGCCGAGTCGGTCGAGGCGGTCGGCCGCATCGCCGCCGAGATGCGCGACGCCGGCGGCAGCCGCCCGGTCTTCGCCGTCCTCTCCCGGCTGCACGAGGAGGACCTCGCCGCTCTCGCCTCCCTCGCCGCCCACGCGCGCCCGGCCGTCGCCTTCCTCGTCGGCGGCACGCCCGAGGAGGAGGCCGCGCTCGGCTCCCTCGGCTGGTACCCCGTCCCGGTCACCCCGCGCACCGCCGTCGAGGAGGCGTGGGCCCAGGCCCTCGCGCTCCGGGTGGTCGCGTGAGCCGCCGCGGGCGCGACGCCCGCTCGGGCTCGGTCCTGCTCTCGGTCCTGCTCTGGCTCTCGCTCGTCACCGCGTCCTCCGGCATCGGCCGCCTGCTCGAGGGCATCGGCTGGCTCGTCCAGCTGGCCGTCGCGGTCGGCGTCGTCCTCGCCGTCCCGGCCGCCGCGCGTGCCGTCCGCGCCCACCCGGTGCTCCCGCCGATCCTCGGCACCCTGGCCGCGGTCGGCGTGCTCACCGCGATGTTCGTGCCCGGGCGGGCGCTGCTCTTCCTGGTCCCGACGCCGGGAGCGATCGCCGACGCGCAGACACTCGCCCAGGCCGGCTTCACCTCGATCGCCGAGCAGGGCCTGCCGGCGGTCGCCGACAACGGCATCGCCTTCCTCCTCGTCGGCGGTGTGGTCGTGCTGGCCTGGGCCGCCGACCTCTTCGCCTTCTCGGTGCGGCTGCCCGCGCTCGCCGGTCTCTTCCCCGCCACCCTGCTGGCGGTGCCGGCCGTCATCGACCCGGCCGACGTCTCCTGGCCGAGCCTGCTGCTCACGGCGCTGGTCTACCTCGGGATCCTCGCGGTCAGCGCGCGTCCCGAGCGCCGCGCACCGCGCGGGGGCTCGCTCGGCGCCGCCGTGCCGTCGATCGCGATGGCCGGGGTCGTCGTGATCGCCGCCGGGCTCGTCGCCGGCTCCGCGGGCGGCTTCACCCGCGTCTCCACGCCGTCCGGGGTCTCGGGCACGCTCTTCAACGGCTCGATCGACCCGGTCGTCGCCCTCGGCGCCGACCTCCGCCGGCCCAACCCGGTGACGGTGCTGCGCTACTCGACCGACTCCGACCTGCCGGTCTATCTCCGCGTGCTCACCGTCTCGGACTTCGAGGGTGAGGACTGGGCGCCCAGCGACACCGAGGAGACCGCGGACATCGCCGCTCCCATCGCTCCCGCCGGTCTCGGCGAGGCCGTTCCGCGCGAGACCGAGGAGGTCGACGTCTCGGTCGAGACCCTCCGCAGCCGCTGGCTGCCGGTGCCCTACCCGGTCTCCGAGCTCAGCGGGGTCGGCGACGGCTGGCTGCAGGACGTGCAGGACGGCTCGATCCGCGGCGACGCCACCACCCGCGCCGGCGACGAGTACCAGGTGCAGGCGCTGCGCCTCGAGCCCGACCCGCAGCAGCTCCTCGACGCGCCCGTGCCCACCGGCTTCGAGCGCTACCTCTCGCTCCCGGAGGACGTGCCGGAGATCGTCCGCAGCACCGCCGCGGAGGTCACCGCGGACGAGGTCACCGCCTACGACCGGGCCCGCGCGCTGCAGACCTTCTTCCGCTCGTCCGAGTTCCGCTACTCCGAGGACACCCCCGCCGAGGAGGGCTACGACGGCGACGGCGTCGGCGTGCTCGCCTCCTTCCTCGAGGTCCGCGAGGGCTACTGCGTGCACTTCGCCTCGGCGATGGCCGTGATGGCGCGGGAGCTGGGGATCCCCTCCCGGCTCGCCATCGGCTACCAGCCGGGCTCGGTCGTGCCCTCGCCGGGCACCGAGCTGACCAGCTACCGCGTGCAGTCGTCCGATCTGCACGCCTGGCCGGAGCTGTACTTCGAGGGCGTCGGCTGGCTCCCGTTCGAGCCGACGCCGAGCCGCGGCGCCCCGGCCTCGTACACCCTGCCGAGTGCCACGACCTCCGCCCCCTCGACGACCCCCGGAGCCGCCGCGAGCGCCGCTCCCGGCGCGGCGCCCGGCGAGACCGCGACGCCGACTCCCACCGCGTCGACCGCGACGGCGACGCCCGGGGCCCTCGGCGGCTCCACGGCGTCCACCGCCCCGGTCGTCACGCTCTGGTCGCTGCTCGTCCTGCTGCTGCTCGTGCCGTGGCTCCTGCGCGTCGTCCAGCGCGCCGTCCGCCGGCGCCGGGCGGCCGACGGCTCGCTCGAGCCGGCCTGGGCCGAGCTGGTGGCGAGCGCGCGCGACCTCGGTGTCCCGGTCGAGGACGGCGAGTCGCCGCGAGCCCAGGAGGCTCTGATCGCCGATGCCCTCGGCGAGGACGAGGGCGCACGGTCGGCCCTGCGGGAGCTCCGGCAGGGGGTCGAGCGCGTCCGCTACGCGCCGGTGCTCGCGGAGCAGTCCGCGGGCTGGCGCGCAGCGACGACGGTGGTCGCCGGACTGCGCTCCTCCGTCGGCACCGGCCGCCGCCTGAGCGCGGCTGTCGCGCCGCGATCGGTCCTCCCGGGCCTCGCGCGGGTCCGGCGTCCGAGGTCCGACCTATGATCGTCGGGTGATCCCGGACCCCCTCGACGCCTCGCTCGCGCCGCTGATCGGCCCGCGCACGGCCAAGCCGATCGAGAAGGCGTTCGGCTACCGCACGGTCGGCGAGCTCCTCGGCCACTACCCGCGCCGCTACGCCAAGCGCGGCGAGCTGACCGACGTGTCGCGGCTGCCGGTGGGCGAGAACGTGACGATCGTCGCCGAGGTCCGCGAGGTGCGCTCGCGCGAGATGAAGAACCGCCGCGGCGGACTGCTCGAGGTGATCATCTCGGACGGCACGGGCACCCTCTCGCTGACGTTCTTCGGCCAGCCCTGGCGCGCCGCGCAGCTGCGCCGGGGCGTGCGCGGCATCTTCGCCGGAACCGTGTCGATGTTCCGCGAGACGAAGCAGCTCACCCACCCCGACTACCGGCTCTTCGACGACGAGGAGGTCACGGCGCACGGCCCGATCGCGAAGTCGGCGCTCACGAAGGACTGGACCGAGCGGCCGATCCCGATCTACCCCGCGACCAGCACGATCGCGAGCTGGCAGTTGCAGGCGGCGATCGACGTGGTGCTCGACGACCTGAAGTACGTGCAGGACCCGATCCCCGCCGAGGTGCGCGCGAACCGCAAGCTGCTCGACCTCGGCGCCGCGCTCGAGCTGATCCACCGGCCGCAGCGCGAGGGCGAGGAGGTCCCGGCGCGCGACACCCTGCGCTTCCACGAGGCGTTCCTGCTGCAGCTGGCCCTGCTCGAGCGGCGGGCGGCGGCGCGCTCGACTCCGGGCACCCGGCGGGTCGCCGAGCCCGGCGGTCTGCTCGAGCGCTTCGACGCCGCGCTGCCGTTCACGCTGACCGACGACCAGAGGACGGTCGGCCGGGAGATCGCCGGCGACCTCGCGGCCGAGTCGCCGATGTCGCGGCTCGTGCAGGGCGAGGTCGGCTCGGGCAAGACCCTGGTCGCGCTGCGGGCCATGCTCGCGACGGCCGAGAGCGGCGGGCAGTCGGCGCTGCTGGCGCCCACCGAGGTGCTCGCCGGCCAGCACCTGCGCTCGATCGTGCGCACCCTCGGGCCCGAGCTGGCGGCGGAGCTCTCGCCGACCCTCCTGACCGGCGGCCTCGGCGCCGCGGCTCGGCGCGCGGCCCTGCTGCGGATCGTCTCGGGCACCGCGAAGATCGTGGTCGGCACGCACGCCCTGCTCGGCGACAAGGTCTCGTTCTACGACCTCGGTCTGGTGGTGATCGACGAGCAGCACCGGTTCGGCGTCGACCAGCGCGATGCGCTGCGGCGGAAGGGGGCGCAGCCGCCGCACGTGCTCGTGCTGACCGCGACGCCCATCCCGCGGACGGTCGCGATGACCGTCTTCGGCGACCTGGACGTCTCGACGATCCGCGAGCTGCCGGCCGGTCGCCCGGGCATCACCAGCCACGTGGTGCCGCTGGCCGATCACCCCGCCTGGATCGCCCGGGCCTGGGAGCGGGCCGAGGAGGAGATCCGGAAGGGCCATCAGGTCTACCTGGTCTGCCCGGCGATCGAGCCCGGGGAGGCGGCGGAGGGTCCGCTCGCCGGTGACGACGAGCCCGCGGCCACCCCGCTGTCGACGGTGTCGGAGACGATCGAGGGCGTCCGCGGGCACGCCCTGCTCGGGAAGCGGCGCTCGGCCGCCCTGCACGGCCGGATGACGGCGGAGGAGAAGGACGCCGTCATGCGGTCCTTCGCGGCCGGCGAGATCGACGTCCTCGTCTCGACGACGGTCATCGAGGTCGGCGTCGACGTGCCGAACGCGTCGATGATGATCGTCCTGGACGCGGAGCGGTTCGGCGTCTCGCAGCTCCACCAGCTGCGCGGCCGGATCGGGCGCGGCGGGGTGCCCGGCGTCTGCCTCTTCGTCACCGCGGCCGAGGCCGGCACGACGGCGCGCGAGCGGGTCGAGACCGTCGCGGCGACCCTCGACGGCTTCGAGCTGGCCGAGGCCGACCTCGAGCTGCGCCGCGAGGGCGATGTGCTGGGTGACTCGCAGTCCGGCGGGCGCTCCTCCCTGCGCCTGCTGCGCGTGGTGCAGGACTCCTGGCTCATCCTCGAGGCCCGGGTGCTGGCCGAGCGGCTGCTCGAGACCGATCCGGTCCTCGCCACGCACGACCGCCTGCGTGCCGCGCTCGAGCGGCGCGTGCAGGAGCGCGACCGCGAGTTCCTCGGCAAGAGCTGACCCCGACGGGGTGGTCGGGTCCGGGTAGGCCCGCCGGGGCGCCCGATACGCTGGGGGCATGGCCCGCATCGCCGTCGTCCCCGGCTCGTTCGACCCCGTCACCCTCGGGCATCTCGACGTCATCGAGCGCGCCGCGCGCCTCGTCGACGAGCTGCACGTCGTCGTCGTGCACAACCCGTCCAAGACCGCGCTGCTGCCGATCGCGCAGCGCGTCGCGCTGATCGAGCAGTCGATCGCCGAGGCCGGCATCGAGGGGTCGATCGTCGTCGCCTCCTGGAGCATGGGACTGCTCGTCGACTACTGCACCGACGTCGGCGCGAGCATCCTGGTGAAGGGCATCCGCTCGCAGGTCGACGTGGCCTACGAGACGCCGATGGCGATCGTGAACCGCAACCTCGCGCATGTCGAGACCGTCTTCCTCCTGCCGGACCCCGCGCACGCCCACGTCTCCTCCTCGCTGGTGCGCCAGGTGTCGGGACTGGGCGGCGACGTCTCGCCCTACGTGCCGCCGGCCGTCGCGGCGTACCTCGCCTCCTGACCTCTCGCTCGCACGTTCCGGGCCCGGGCCGCAAGCGTCCGGGGGGCGTGCGCGACGCGTCTCCGGCGCCTGGGACAATGGCGGGATGAGTGCGATGCGCGTGGCGGCCTGGGTCCTCGAGGGGATCCCCGAGGTGGTTCCGGGGGACGACCTGCTCGAGCTGATCCTCGCGGCGGTCGCGGCCGCTCCCGAACCCGACCGTCCCGTCGACGGCGACGTCCTCGTCGTGACCAGCAAGGTGGTCTCGAAGGCCGAGGGCCGGGTCGTCGCGGCTGACGACCGCGAGGACGCCATCACTGCCGAGACGGTCCGCGTCGTGGCCACCCGGGCGCACGCGCACGGGGTCACCCGGATCGTGGAGAACCGCCTCGGCATCGTCCAGGCCGCGGCGGGGGTCGACTCCAGCAACGTCGCCGAGGGCACCGTCCTGCTGCTGCCCGAGGATCCGGACGCCTCGGCCCGCGCCCTCTGCGCCGGTCTGCGCGAGCGGCTCGGAGCGCGCGTCGGCGTCGTCGTGAGCGACACGCTCGGCCGTGCCTGGCGGGTCGGGCAGACCGACGCGGCGATCGGCGCGGCCGGCCTGCTGGTGATCGACGACCTGCGCGGCGCCGTCGACGCGCTCGGCCGGACGCTCGCGGTGACCATGCCCGCGGTCGCCGACGAGATCGCCGCGCTCGGCGACCTGGTCAAGGGCAAGGCGACCGGGCACCCCGTCGCCGTCGTCCGCGGCCTCGACCGCTTCGTCAGCGGCCTCGACGCACCGGGCGCCCGCACGCTGACCCGCACCGGTCCGGACGACATGTTCCGCGTCGGCGCCGACGAGGCGCACGCGGAGGGCTACGCCGAGGGTCACGCGGCAGGGCTCGCGGCAGCGGCCGGGCGGGTCGCGTCGTGAGCGGCGCCTGGACCGCCGTCGTCGTCTACCGGGGCCGTGGCACCTCCAAGACCCGCCTCGAGCTCGTGGCGCGCTCCGCCCTCGCCGAGGCGTTCCTCCTCGACACCCTGGCGGCGGTCGGCGCGGCGGAGTCCGTGGGCGCCGTCGTCCTCGTCACCTCCGACATGTCCGCGGTGGAGCGGGCCGCGCTCGAGCACCCCGGCCTGCACGTCGTCGGCGATCCCGGGCAGCTCAACCCCGCCGTCGCCGCGGGCATCGCGGCGGCGCAGGACCACCGCCCCGGCTCGCCCGTCATCGCGCTGACCGCCGACCTGCCCGCGCTCACCGCCGCCGATCTCGACGGCGCGCTCGCCGCCGCCGGCGACACCCCGGCGATGGTCGGCGACCGCGCCGGCAGCGGCACGACCGCGCTGCTCCTGCCCGGCGGGACCGGCCCGGAGCCGGCCTTCGGCCTCGACTCGCGGGAGAAGCACGTCGCTGCCGGCTACCGCGTGCTCGACCTGCCCGAGTCCTCGACGCTGCGGCTGGACGTCGACACCGTCGACGACCTGCGCCAGGCGGAGTCGGTCGGGGTCGGCGCCTGGACGGCGCGCGAGCTCGCCGACGCGGCCTGAGCGCCCGGGACACGTCAGTCGGCGAGCAGTCCCTCCTCGAACGCCGCCGTCAGCGCGCGGTCCACGGCGAGCGGCTGTCCGTCCACGGAGCGGATCGGCACGGCGCGCCGGGTGCTCGACACCAGCCAGGCCGCGTCGGCGCCGGCCAGCGCCGCGACAGGCAGGTCCCGCCGCGCGGAGGAGAGGCCGCGCCCCTCGCCGATCGGCAGCACTCTCGCCATCGTCGTCCCATCGAGGATCCCTGCGCCGGCGGCGGGCGTCACGAGCACCCCGTCCGCGAGCAGGACGAGACTCGAGGTCGCGCCCTCGAGCAGGAGGCCGTCGCTCGTGCGCCAGACCACGTCGTCGGCGCCCCGCCGCTTCGCCTCGCGCAGTGCGGCGCGGGTGACGGCGCCGGAGGTCGTCTTGACGCCGCCGAGCAGCCAGGGGGCCTCCTCCTGCACCCCGTGCGGGTAGCCGCGGTCGAGCACGGCGACGGCGACGCCCCTGTCACGCAGCTCCGAGGAGTCGGCGGTCGGCTCCGCGCGGACCGTCGCCCGCGCCGTCGTGGCGTCCCGGTAGCCCGCGACCAGCCGGATGCTGAGGTCCTCGACCGCGTCGTGCTCGGCGACCGCGAGGGCGATCGCCGCGGACCACGCCTCGGCGGACGGGATGCCGAGCCCGACAGCCGCGGCGGAGGCCGCGAGGCGCGCCAGGTGCTCGTCCTGCCCGCGGGCACGGCCCTGGATCACGGCCAGCGTCTCGAAGACGCCGTCGCCGCGCAGATAGCCCGGCTCGTCGACGCGGACGAGGCCGGCCCCGGGATCGCGGAGCAGAGGACTGCCGGAGTCGTCGATCTCGACGAGGACGGGGGAGGTCATGCCCCCATCCTGGACCGCCGGGCGGCTCGGCGTGCGGCTCGGCGTGCGGCTCAGCGGGCGGTCAGACCGCGCGCCACGTCCTCGGCCGTGAGCAGCTCGCGCGGCGGCTCCGCCCGCGCTCCGGCCGCGCCGAGGACGTCGACGGCGGCGAGGGCGTCGAGGTCGAGACCCGTCGGTCCGGCCAGGCTCGACACCGCGACCTGGAAGGTCCGGTAGGCGCCGAGCGGGGCGAGGCCCTCGCGGTCCTCCCCGTCGACGATCCGCCGCACCAGCGCGGTCTGGTCGAGCAGGTACGCGCTCGCCGCGAGGGTCGTGCCGTCAGGGCTCCAGGCCGCGATCTTCCAGAAGCGCAGCGGGACGCCGATGCCGCGGTAGACCGGGTCGCCCTCCGCCAGCACCGGGCCGGTGAAGACGTCGATCCGGGCGCGGTTCACCTGCGCGTACTCGAGGACGAGATCCTCGAGGCCGAGCCACAGCTCCTTGGACTGGTTGAAGCCGCTCGCCTGCGGCGCCGCGTTCGTGTAGCAGAAGCTGTCCACGTTGCCGGCGCGCGCCTCGGCCGACTCGCCCCAGACGGGGTCGCGGCGGCGGACGAGGTGGCCGCGGTCGAAGTCGTTCCGCGCGTACACCTCCGGCCCGGTCTGCTCGCTCGCGGGCACGCGCTCGTCGAGGTGCCAGTCGTCGCCGCGGCCGAGGTCGAGCAGTCGCGCGCCGTCGATGTTCACCGCGGTCGAGAGCGCGAGCCGGCGCTCCGGGTCGAGGAGCACCTCGAAGTGCGTGTACGGGAGCTGCCGCACCGCGCGGTCGCCGACGGGACGGGGCGCCGCCAGCGGGGCGCCGAGGAAGCCGGGATCGAAGCCGCTCACTGGTCGACCTCCGCCGTCGGGGTGGTGGTGGGTGTCGCGGTCGGCAGCGGCGTCGGAGTCGCGGTCGGCTCCGCGGTGGGCTCGGCCGTCGCGGTCGGCGCCGTGGTCGCCGTGGGAGCGGGCGCCTGCGTCTCGGGCGCGGGCACCAGGGCGCCGTTGCTCACGAGCAGCGTGATGCTGGAGTAGCGGGCGATCGTCGTCCCGGCGCCCGGGTCGGTGCCGGCGACGGTCCCGGCGGGCGTCGCGGCGTCGACGGTGGCGCCCTCCTCGACGTCGAAGCCGAGGTCCTCGAGCACCTCGGTCGCGTCGTCGACGGACTGCCCGGCGACGTTCGGCACGGCGATCTGCCGGCCGTTCAGCAGCGCGCTGCTCGGCTCGGCGAAGTCGTCTCCGCCGTACTTCTCGTCGGCGGCCGTCATCACCCTGTTCCAGATGTAGTGGCGGATGTTCGACGCGTAGGGCCGCGACTCCAGGTCCGAGTTCGGGAAGCGCACCTCGCGCATCGAGACGTGGCCGTCGATGTTGCCGACCCAGACGACGGTCGCGACGCGAGAGCTCGCGCCGTCGATCCAGGTGGATTCGGCGTTGTCGGTGGTTCCGGTCTTGCCGATGTGCTCGATCCCGTCATCGGGATCCGATTGGGCGGCCGTACCGGACGTGACGACGCGCTGGAGCGCGTAGTTCGCCACGGCGGTCAGCTCGGGCGAGAGTGCCTGGTTGCAGGTCGACGTCGGCGGCTGCACGCCGACTCCGGTCGCATCCGTGATGGAGTCGATCGCGATGGCCGAGCAGGCGGAGCCGTTGTTCGCGAATCCGGCGAAGGCGGTGACCATCGAGATCGGCGAGATCAGGGTGTCGGAGCCGAGGATCGAGGACGGCTTGTAGTCGATCACGCCACCGTCCGCCGCCTTCACTCCGAAGGCGACCGCCTGGTCGCGGATCGCGCAGAGATCGAGCTGCTGCGCCATGGAGACGAAGACGGTGTTGATCGAGCGCATCGTGCCCTCGAGGACGCTGTACGTGCCGTTCTCGTTGTCGTCGTTGCCGACCGCGGGATAGGAGAGGTCCTCGCCGCCGTTCGGGTCGCAGCTCGCCGTGAAACCGGAGAAGCCGCGCTCGCGGCCGTTCACCGTCTCATAGAGCGTGTGCCCGTTGGCGAGCCACTGCGCGAGGGTGAAGACCTTGTAGGTCGACCCCACCTGGAAGCCGGCGGAACCGCCGTAGGCCGTGTCGGTGTTGAAGTTGATCGCCGAGAAGTTCGCTCCGTTCACGGAGCCGGCGGCGTCGTAGTCCTTGTTCTGGACCATCGCCAGGACGCGGCCCGTGCCCACCTCCATCGAGACGGTCGAGCTGCCGATGTTGACGTCGTTCGTGGGCACCTTCGGCACTGCGGCGTTCGTGGCCGCCGTCGCGACGTCCTGGAGCTCGCGGTCGAGCGTCGTGTAGATCTTGTAGCCGCCGCGCTGGAAGTTGGCGAAGCGGGTGTTCTCATCGTCCCCGAACGCGGGGTCGTTCTGGATGACGCGGGTCACGTAGTCGCAGAAGAAGGCGGCGTTGCCGGCCTGCTGGCAGCCCGTGGGCGTCTCCTTGATCGCCGGGACGACCTCCTCGGCCACCGCCGCGTCGTGGTCGGCCTGCGAGATCTTCCCCTCCTCGAGCATCCGGCCCAGGACGTAGTCGCGCCGGACCTTGTTCTCGGGGATGTTCTCCGGCTGGTCGATCCGGAGGCCGTTGGGGTTGTTCACCGTCGCGATCAGGCTGGCGGCCTGGGCGAGCGAGAGCGTCGCCGCGGTGCTGGAGAAGTAGTACTCGGCCGCGGCCTGGATCCCGTAGACCTGCCCGCCGAAGCCGGCGATGTTGAGGTAGCCCAGCAGGATGTCGTCCTTGCTGTACTTCTTCTCGAGGTCGACGGCGAGCTTCATCTCCTTGAGCTTGCGTGCCGGCGTCGTGGCGGTCGCCTCGTCGTAGGCGGCCTGCGAGGCGGCGGCGTCGGTGTCGCTGAGCGCCTCGGCCTTCTGCACGAGGACGTTCTTGACGTACTGCTGGGTGATCGAGGACCCGCCCTGCAGATCGCCGCCGACCACGTTGCTCAGCACCGCGCGGATCGTGCCCTGCAGGTCGACGCCGCCGTGCTCGTAGAAGCGCGGGTCCTCGGTCGAGACGGCCGCGTCCTTCACGAACTGGCTGACCTGGTCGAAGGCCACCTCCTCGCGGTTCTGCGCGTAGAAGGAGGCGAGGAGACCGTCGGTCCCGTCGGCGTTCTTCGCGTAGATCTCGGTCTTCTGCGCCAGCTGGCCCAGCTCGAGGTACTCGGGCACGGTCTCGAAGAGCCCGATCGGGTTGTTGGCGGCGAGCCCGGTGACGGCGAGGGCGGGAGTGACGCCGACGGTGATCAGCAGCCCTCCGGCCAGGCTCGCTCCGACGACACCGAGGACGCGGGCGAGCACGCCGCTGCGGGCGGTTCCTTGCGCAGACATGGCTACGAGAGTAGGCGACGAGTCTGTACCGGCGGTGCCGCGCTGCGCCGCGTCGGCTCGGAGTACGGTGAGCGGATGAGCCGGCAGCAGCGATGAGCACCTCCGAAGGCACCGCGACGAGCCGCCCGCGCGCGGTCCTCGTGGTCGCGATCCTCGCCTCCTTCGTGGCGTTCCTCGACGGCACCGTCGTCAACGTGGCGCTGCCCGCGATCACCCGCGAGCTCGGCGGCGGGCTCGCCGTGCAGCAGTGGGTGGTCGACGGCTACCTGATCACGCTCGGCGCGCTGATCCTGGTCGCCGGCTCGCTGGCCGACCGGATCGGGCGCGCCCGCAGCATGACGATCGGCCTGATCGGCTTCGGCGTCACCTCGCTGCTCTGCGCGCTCGCGCCGACGGCGGAGGTGCTGATCGTCGCCCGGATGCTCCAGGGCGCCGCCGGGGCGATCCTCGTGCCCAGCTCGCTCGCGCTGATCATCGCGACGGTCCACGGCGCCGCGCAGGCGAAGACCATCGGCGCGTGGACCGCGTGGACGGGCACGGCGACGATCGCGGGCCCGGTGATCGGCGGGCTGCTCGTGGACGCCGGCTCCTGGCGCTACGTCTTCGCGCTCAACCTCCTCCCGATCGCGGTGACGCTGCTGCTGCTGCGCCGGCTCGGCCACGTCGACTCCGGCACCCGGGTGCCGATCGACGGCGTCGGCGCGGTGCTCGGCGTGATCGGCCTCGGCGGCCCGGTCTTCGCGCTGATCGAGCAGGAGCGGCTCGGCTTCGGGAACCCGCTGGTGCTCGTCGCCCTGATCGGCGGTCTGGCCGCCCTGGTCGCCTTCGTGCTCTGGGAGCGGCGGACGCCGAACCCGATGCTGCCGCTCTCGCTGTTCGCCTCGCGCAACTTCACGGTCGGCAACGTGTCGACGGCGTTCATCTACGGGGCGCTCTCGTTCGGCTTCTTCGCCCTGGGTCTCTACCTGCAGCAGGGGCTCGGCTTCTCGGCCACGCTCGCCGGCCTCGCCACGCTCCCGCCGACGATCCTGCTCCTGCTGCTCTCGCAGGTCGCCGGCGCGCTGACAGCGCGGTTCGGGCCGCGGCTCTTCATGGGCGTCGGCCCGCTGGTCGCCGGCGTCGGCTTCCTGCTGCTGGCCGGTGTGCGGCCGCCCGCCGACTACGTGACGCAGCTGCTGCCCGGCATCCTGCTCTTCGGCCTCGGCCTCGCGATCACCGTCGCCCCGCTGACCTCCACCATCCTCGGCGCGGTCGACAGCCGGCACAGCGGAGTCGGCTCCGCGATCAACAACGCGGTCTCGCGGATCGCCGGGCTGGTCGCGATCGCCGCCACCTCCCTGATCGTCGGCGACACGCTCGACGCCGAGGGCTTCCGCCGCGCGGCGATCGCGACCGCCGTGCTGCTCTTCCTCGGCGGGCTGGTCTCGCTGCTCGGCATCCGCAACCCGGTGCGCGACGCGGAGCCGACGGGCGCGGAGCCGACGGCCGCGCGCTGACAGGTCGGCCGCCCCGGACGGCTCAGCCGTCCAGCTCGGCGACGTCGTAGCCGAAGATCGCGCCGTCGGCGTCCTCCTCCGCGATGCCGGCGTAGGCGAAGCCGAACGGGTTCTCTCCGTCGACGATCGCGTTGTAGACGCCGTCGAAGGAGAAGCGGCCGGTCACCGGGTCGACCGGGGTGAACCGGCCCGCGTCGCGGCGGAGGTCGACGCGCTCGTTCGGGTCCGAGAAGTTCACGAAGGCCTTCGAGGGCATCGGACCGCGCGAGATGGTGACGGTGCCGGTCAGCGGCGGGAACTCGACCCGGTCGCCGACGCGGGTCCCGCGGTACTGGCGGGGGGTGAAGACGATCGTGCCGGTGATCTCGGTGGTCGAGGCCGCGGCGCCGGGGGAGGCGAGTGCGGCTCCGACCACGGGAGCGGCCCAGGCGCCGGCCAGCACGGTGCGGCGGCGGAGGGCGTCGGCGGGGGTGGGGGCGTCGGTCATCGGTGTCTCCTGTCGAAGGGCGCCTCTCAAGGGGCGCCGGCTCTGGCCGGGGATCGCGCGGATGCTGCGGGGCCGTCCTCAGTCTTCGTCGTGCTCCGCGCGGACTCACCCGGGCCGTGGCGGTCGTCTGTGCCCCTTCCGAGGGTGGAAGGCGGCGTGGAAGTGTCCATCAGTCGTCGGACAGGGGTCCCGTGTCGAAAAAGGTTGTCGCTACATGGAATACTCGATCCGTCGATGCGCTTGCATACATCGGACGGGGACGAGCTTCCCGCGCGATTCACACTCTCGAGGAGAAACCATGAGCGACACCACCACCATCCCCGGATACCGCGCCGGCACCTGGGTCATCGACCCCACGCACAGCGAGGTCGGCTTCAGCGTCCGCCACCTGATGATCAGCAAGGTCAAGGGCAAGTTCGAGCGCTTCACCGCCACCTTCACCACCGGCGAGAACCCGCTGGACTCCAAGGTCGAGGCCACCGCCGAGGTCGCCTCCATCAACACCAACGAGCCCAACCGCGACGGACACCTCCGCACCGGCGACTTCTTCGAGGCCGAGAAGTACCCCTCGATCCACTTCGTGTCGACCGCGGTCCGCGCGAACGGCGACGACTTCCTCGTCGACGGCGAGCTCACCATCAAGGACGTCACCAAGCCCGTGACCTTCGAGGTCGAGTTCGGCGGCTTCGGCTCCGACCCCTACGGCAACTACAAGGCCGGTCTGACCGCCAAGGCGACCATCGACCGCACCGACTTCGGTCTCACCTACAACGCCGCCCTCGAGACCGGTGGCGTGCTCATCGGCGAGAAGGTCACCATCACGCTCGACCTCCAGGCCGCGCACCAGGCGTAGTCCGTCCCCCCACGACCGAGGCCGCCCCTCCCCACCCGGGGAGCGGGCGGCCTCCGTCGTTCCAGGCCCCCCCCCGCCACTCCACCCCTCCGCCACCCCGGCACCTCCGGCTCGCGAAACCACCTCCGGCTCGCGATTCCTGCCGGTTCCCGCGTGCCGAGGCGGTCTCCGCGAGCCGAACCTCCGGCGGGAGGATCTCCGGCTCGTGATTCGCCCTCCGGCTCGCGATTCCGCCCCGTTTCCGCGTGCCGCGACGGTTTCCGCGAGCCGAACCTCTGGCGGGAGAACCTCCGGCTCGCGATTCCGCCCCGTTCCCCGTGCCGAGGCGGTTTCCGCGAGCCGAACCTCCGGCGGGAGGACCTCCGGCTCGTGATTCGGCCTACGGCTCGTAGTTCTGCGGGGTTCCAGCGTGCCGAGACGGTTCTCGCGAGCCGAACCTCCGGCGGGAGGACCTTCGGCACGCGAAATCATCTCCGGCTCGTCGTTCTGCGCGGTTTCCGCGTGCTGAGGACGTTTCCGCGAGCCGAACACGTCAGGCGCGATGAGCTTCGGCTCGTGATTCGAGCTCCGGCTCGTGGTTCTGCGGGGTTTCCGCGTGCCGGGGCGGTTTTCGCGAGCCGAACCTCGGGTGGGAAGCCCTCCGGTTTGCGATTCGACGGTCGGCTCGCGAAATGCTCTTCGGCTCGTCGTTCTACGCAGTTTCCGCGTGCCTGGGCGGTTCTCGCGAGCCGGAGCTTGGGCGGCGAGGCCTTCGGCTCGCGATTACGCGTACGGCTCGTGGTCTGGCGGGGTTTCCGGGTGCCGAGGAATGTTCGGCGAGCCGGAGGTCCGGCGGGAGGATCTTCGGCTCGTGATTCGACCTCTGGCTCGCGGTTCCTCACGGTTCCCGCGTGCCGAGGTGGATTCTGCGAGCCGGACTTCGCCGTCGAGCAGCTTCGGCTCGCGGAATCAGCTCCGGCTCGTCGTTCTGCGCGGTTTTCGCGTGCCTAGGCAAGTTTCGCGAGCCGAAGCTCGGGCTGCGGGAGTCGCGGCTCGCGATTCCACGTCCGGCTCGTCGTTCCGCACGGTCTCCGCGTGCCGAGGCCGGCTCTGCATGCCCGAGACCCGCGCGTCGGCACGGCCGTGCCGCACGGGGCTAGAGGATGCCGAGCTCGGTCAGCTGCTCGGAGATGCCGGCGCCGTCCGGGGCGTAGACCCACGGGGTGCCGCTCGTCTCCGAGAGGTCGGCCGCCTTCGAGCGACCGCCCGCGAGCACCGCCTCGCCGTTGGAGAGCTGGCGGATCGCGATCGCCGCGACCTTCTCGGGGTGCTCGTGCGCGAAGTCGGAGTAGATCTCCTCGTCGTGCTGCCCGTCGTCGCCGACCAGCAGCCAGCGGACGTCCGGGAACTCCACGGCGAGGCGGCGGAGGTTCTCCTCCTTGTGCTGCTTGCCGCTGCGGAACCAGCGGTCGTGCGTCGGCCCCCAGTCGGTCAGGAGCAGCGCCCCCGCCGGGTAGAGGTGCCGCGACAGGAACCGCGTCAGCGCCGGCGCCACGTTCCAGGCGCCGGTGGAGAGGTAGATGACGGGCGAGCCCTGGTTCTGGCGGGAGAAGCGGTCGAGGAAGACGGCCATCCCCGGCGTGGGCATCCGCGCGTGCTCGTCGAGCACGAACGTGTTCCAGGCGGCGACGAAGGGCCGGGGGAGCGCCGTGACCATGACCGTGTCGTCGACGTCGGACACGACGCCGATCCTCGCCTCCGGCCGCACGATGAAGACGGGGGCCTCGACCGGCGCGCCGCCCTCGACAGTGAGGGTGATGCGGTGCCAGCCCGGCTCGAGCGTGATCGGGATGTCGGTGTCGATCACACCGCCGCGATCCGCGACCATCCGGTGGCTCTGCCCGTCGACCGAGACCGAGACGACCGCCCCGCTGATGTAGAGGCTCGTGAAGCTGCGCCAGCCGCGGACGCTCTCCACGGGCTGGACCTCCTCCGCCCCGGGCGGGGTCGGCCGGGTGTAGAGGACGCGCGCGAGCACGCGGAGCTGCTCGGTGGTGCCGTAGCCGGTGTAGGGGATGATCCGCGGCACGTAGCCCTTGCGCGTCACCCGGCGCATGCGCAGCGCGTGGATCCGGTCCTCGATGCGTGCGGCGCGGTGCAGGACCTCGGCCGCCCCGGCGCTCATCGGTTTGCTCTCAGGCGTCAGCGGCATCCGCCCAGTGTGCCAGACGGCCCCGACGGCCGGACGCCCCCGTCCGGCGGGCGCCGCGCTGCGCCGGAGGAGGGACGCCGGTCCGGCTCAGTCCTCGACGGGCTCGATCAGCTCCGGCCCGTTGCTGCCCACCGTGCCGACCGCGGCGCCGACGCGGTGCACGTCGAGCTCCTCGGCCAGCTCGGCCGCGCCGTCGGACGCCGCGCGGAGCAGCGAGCCGTCGCCCGGGGTGAGCGGGTCGAGCCAGTCCTCGATCAGCTCCGGCTGCAGCAGCACGGGCATCCGCTCGTGAACCTCGGCCACCGCGCCCGCGGACGGGCGCGTCAGGATCGTCGCCGACAGCAGCCACGGCGCCCCGGGCTCCGCCGAGCGCCACCACTCGTACAGCCCGGCGAACAGCACGAGTGCCCCGCCGCCCGGGGAGACGAACACGGGGGCCTTCGCGCCGTCGGCGCCGACCCGCCACTCGTACCAGCCGGAGGCCGGCACGATCGCCCGTCGCGCGGCGAAGGACTCGCGGAAGGAGGGCTTCTCGGCGACCGACTCGATCCGCGCGTTGAAGAGCGGCGCACCGGACGGATCCGCGGCCGAGCGGGGCACCAGGCCCCAGCGCGCGCCGGCCAGGCGGCGGCGCGGCGGCTCGCCCTCCTCCACGCCCTTCATCGACTCCGCGACGACGGCGATCCGCTGCGTCGGCGCGATGTTCCAGGACGGGCCCGGAAGATCCGCGCCGGGCTCGTCGATGTCGAAGAGCGCGACCAGGTCGGCGCTGGTCTGCGAGAGGACGAAGCGTCCGCACATGGGTCCTCCTGGGGTGCCGCTGCGCGCCCACCCTACGCGGGGCGAAGAAAGCGAGAGACATTCGGTGATTCGACGCGAACGGCACGTCCGCGTGCGTACGATTGTAGAAACCGATACCGAAGGAGCTTCGCCGTGCCGCTTGGAAACCTCGTCGATCGACCTTTCGGAGAGTCGCCTCAGGTCCGCAACGAGCCGGTCCAGGTCCGCAGCGCGGCCCGGCTGGCCTCCCTCCTCGACGCCGCCGCGGCCGTGGTCGACGAGGTCGGCTTCGACCGCCTGACCACCGCGATGGTGGCCGAGCGCGCGGGCGCCGCGATCGGCACCGTCTACCGCTACTTCCCCGACCGCATCGCCGTGCTCCAGGCGCTGCGCGAGCGCGCGCTCGAGCGCTTCCGCAAGAAGGTCATCACCGACATCCGCGAGAAGCACCCGGCGGACTGGTGGGGCGCCGTCGACTGCGCGGTCGACGCGTTCTGCGACATGCACCGCACCGAGGCCGGCTTCCGCTCGATCCGCTTCGTCGACACGATCCACGCCCCCGAGGTCGCGGGCGAGGCGTTCGAGGCGGGCTTCTTCGCCCGCCGCTTCGCCGAGATCCTCGCCTCGGAGTACGGCCTGCCGGGCGGCGCCCAGCTGTCGTTCCGCCTCGAGGTCGTGATCGAGGTCGCGGACGCGATGCTCACCCGCGCCTTCCTCATCGATCCGGCCGGCGACCAGCGCTTCATCGACGAGGCCCGGGTGCTGCTGCGCAACTACCTCTCGATGCACTACGGGCCGATCGAGGCCTGACCGCGACGGCCGCCGACGGCCTAGCTCTTTCCACGCTCCGGTGCAACACTGCGCCATCCGGGTTGGCACGCGTCTCCGAATGATGTTTTGCTGATCGCCAGGTTCTGACCGGGACCACGGGACAGGGAAGAGCAGGACCGTGATCGAATTCCGCGGAGTGAGCAAGCAGTATCCGGACGGCACGCGGGCGGTGGACGACTTCTCGCTCGTGCTGCCCTCCCGCCAGACGACCGTCTTCGTCGGCTCGTCCGGCTGCGGCAAGACGACGATCCTGCGGATGATCAACCGCATGATCGAGCCGACCGGCGGCACGATCGAGATCGACGGCGAGGACATCTCCACGCTCCCGGCTGTCTCCCTCCGCCGCCGCATCGGCTACGTGATGCAGAACTCCGGTCTCCTGCCGCACCGCCGGGTGATCGACAACATCGCGACCGTGCCGCGGCTGAACGGCGTCGCGAAGAAGCCGGCCCACGATCGCGCGCTCGAGCTGATGGACACCGTCGGCCTCGACCGCTCGCTCGCCACCCGGTACCCGAGCCAGCTCTCCGGCGGTCAGCAGCAGCGCGTCGGCGTCGCGCGCGGCCTCGCCGTCGACCCCAACATCCTGCTGATGGACGAGCCGTTCGGCGCCGTCGACCCGCTCGTGCGCGCCGATCTCCAGCGCGAGACCCTGCGCCTGCAGCGCGAGCTCGACAAGACGGTCGTCTTCGTCACCCACGACATCGACGAGGCGTTCCTGCTCGGCGACCAGGTCGTCATCCTCGAGAAGGGCGGCCGGATCGCGCAGAAGGGCTCGCCCGCCGAGATCCTCGCGAACCCCGCCAGCGAGTTCGTCGCCGGCTTCGTCGGCGCCGACCGCGGCAAGCGATCGCTGTCGATCGAGGAGCGCGACGGCGCCCGGATCGTCGTCGACGGCGACGGGCGGCCGACCGGCGTCCTGCGCGCGCAGGACGGCGTCGGCGCGTGAACTGGGTCGTCAACAACACCGATCAGATCGTCGCGAACCTGCTAGCGCACCTCGCGCTCTCGGTCCCGCCGATCCTGCTCAGCTTCGTGATCTCGCTGCCGTTCGGCTGGGTTGCCAACCGCTACCGCTGGAGCCGCGGCACGCTGCTCACCGGACTCGGCGTGCTCTACGCCATCCCGTCGCTGGCGATGTTCATCCTGCTGCCCGCGCTGCTCGGCATCCCGTTGCGCTCCACCGCGAACGTCATCATCGGCCTCACCCTCTACGGCATCGCGCTGATGGTGCGGACCACCTCCGACGCGCTCTCGGCGGTGTCGGAGGACGTCACCCAGTCGGCGACGGCGATGGGCTACTCGGCCTGGGCGCGGTTCTGGAAGGTCGAGTTCCCGCTCGCCGGTCCCGTCCTGCTCTCCGGCCTGCGCGTGGTCACGGTGAGCACGGTCAGCCTCGTGACGGTCGGCGCTGTGCTGGGCATCCAGAGCCTCGGCCTGCTCTTCACGGACGGCTTCCAGCGCGGCATCCAGGGCGAGATCATCACCGGCATCGTGCTGACCATCGTGCTGGCCCTCGTCCTCGACGGGCTCCTCGTGCTGCTCGGGCGCCTGCTGATGCCGTGGACCACCCTCGACCGGAGCCGCTCCCGCCGCAGGAGCGCCGCGAGCGCGAAGGCGGTGACCGCATGAACCTCATCGCCCAGGCCTTCGCCTGGATCGGCGACCCGGCGCACTGGGAGGGCATCTACGGCATCCCGACCCGCGTCGCGCAGCACCTCGGCATCAGCCTCATCGTGCTGGTGATCGCCGCGGCCATCGCCATCCCGCTCGGCTACCTCATCGGCCACACCGGCAAGGGCAAGGGCATCGCGGTGCCCGTCGCCGGCGGCCTCCGCGCGCTGCCCACCCTGGGCGTGCTGGTGCTCGCGGCGATGAGCCTCGGGCTCGGCCTGGGCGCACCGCTGATCGCACTCGTGATCCTGGCGATCCCGTCGATCCTCGCGGGCGCCTACTCCGGGCTCGAGGCGGTCGACCGCCGCACCGTCGACGCCGCGCGCTCCGTCGGCATGACGGAGTGGCAGATCCTGGCGAAGGTCGAGATCCCGCTCGGCCTGCCGCTGCTGATCGGCGGTCTCCGCGTCGCGGCCCTGCAGATCATCGCCACGGCGACGCTCGCCGACTACATCGGCGCCGGCGGTCTCGGCCGCTACATCTTCCAGGGCGTCAAGGCGGGCGACTACCCGCAGATGCTCGCGGGCTCGATCATCGTGATCGTGCTCACGCTGCTCAGCGAGGTGCTGTTCGCGGTCCTCCAGCGGATCGCCGTGCCCCGCGGCGTCGTGCTCGGCCTCGGCCGCGCCACGTCCGAGCGCTCAGGTTTCCGCGCGTCGTCACTCCGACGCCGCGCGGTGGTGGGAATCCCCATCGACGAAGGGAAATAAGAGATGTTCACAGCAACCAAGAAGGGCCGTGTCGTTCTCAGCGCACTCGCGGTCGGCGCCGTGGTGGCGCTGGCAGGGTGCTCGTCCAGCGATCCGCTCGACGAAGGATCGGGAGCGACCGCCGGCGGCGACACCATCGTCATCGGCTCGCAGGACTACTACTCGAACGAGATCATCGCCGAGATCTACGCGCAGGCCCTCGAGGACGGGGGGATGACCGTGCAGCGCGACTTCCGCATCGGTCAGCGCGAGATCTACCTGCCCGAGATCGAGAGCGGCTCGATCGACGTCTTCCCCGAGTACGGCGGCAGCCTCCTGCAGGCGCTGGAGCCGGACACGACCGCGACCACGGCCGACGACGTCTACTCGGCGCTCACCGACGCCCTGCCCGACGGACTGCGTGCGCTCGACGCCGCGGACGCGAGCGACCAGAACTCCTACACGGTCACCCAGGCCTTCGCCGACCAGTGGAACCTGACCGACATCGCCTCGCTGAAGAACGTCACCGACCCGATCGTGCTCGGCGGCAACTCGGAGCTGCAGACCCGTCCCTACGGACCCGACGCGCTGCAGTCGAAGTACGGCATCACCACGACGTTCCAGGCGATCGAGGACAGCGGCGGATCGACGACCGTCGACGCGCTGGCCAGCAACCAGATCCAGATGGCGAACATCTACACCGCCGACCCGAACATCGAGTCGAACGATCTGCTGCCCCTCGCCGACCCCGACGGCCTGTTCGTCGCGGACAACGTGGTGCCCATCGTCTCCGACAAGGTCGACGACGACGCCGCCGGGATCATCAACGGCGTCAGCGCGAAGCTGACCGCCGACGACCTCGTCGCGCTGAACTCCGAGAGCGTCAACGAGCAGAAGTCGGCCGCGGCCATCGCGACCGAGTGGCTCACCTCGGCCGGCCTGCTCGGCTGACCCGACCCGCTCACGCCCCGAGGCGCGTCACTCGTCGAGGTGACGCGCCTCTGCGCGTGAGAGGAGCTTCTTCACGCCGATGACGACCAGCACGAAGACCACGATCGCGCCGACGAAGAGGTAGCCCGCGTAGTGCAGGCTGTCCGACAGCTCGCGGTAGCCGCCCGCCGCCGCGGCTCCGACGCCGACGTAGGCGAACGACCAGAGGATGCACGCGGGCGTCGTCCAGGCCATGAAGGTCCGGTAGCTCATGCCGCTCATCCCGACGGTGAGCGGGATGAGGGAGTGCAGCACCGGGAGGAAGCGCGAGAGGAAGACGGCGATGCCGCCGCGGCGCGCGAGGTAGCGCTCGGCCCGCAGCCAGTTCTTCTCGCCGAGGCGGCGGCCGAGGCGCGACCTGCGGATGCGCGGTCCGAACCAGCGGCCGAGGTAGAAGCCGACCGACTCGCCGCAGAGCGCGCCGATGATCACGGCGACGGCGAGGGCGACGAACTGCAGGGGAGACGTCACGCCGGTCGCGCTGACGATCACGACGGTGTCGCCCGGCACGATCAGCCCGGCGAGGATCGTCGTCTCGAAGAAGACGGCGAGGCCGGCCAGCAGCGTCCGCCAGACGGGCGGCACGCTCACGACGAAGGCGAGGATGCCGGTCAGAGCGTCGTTCACGGGCGCGTGCGGTCCTGCATCTCAGCGGACCCGCTTGAGCAGCGACCAGAAGGTCTCGACGATCGAGCCCATGTCGACCCGGTCGTCGAGCAGCCACTGCACCTGCAGTCCGTCGGACAGCGCCGTGATCATCTTGCCGGCCAGCTCCGGATCGATGTCGGCGGCGATGAGCCCCTCGCTCTGGTCCTCGCGGACCCGGGCGGCGAAGACCTCGTTGACGGTCCGGTAGCGCTCGATGAAGAACTCGTGCGCGGGGTGCGACTCGTCGGTCGCGTCGGCGGAGAGCGTCGCGTAGAGGTGGACGAGACCGGGCACCTCGCTGTTGTGGCGGATCAGCCTGACGACCTCCTCGATCGCCTGGTCGCCCTTCTTCTCGAGGTCGTAGACGGCGCGGTCCGTGTCGTCGCGCTTGCGGAGGACCTCGGCGAAGAGCTCCTCCTTCGAGTCGAAGTAGTGCAGCAGCCCCGCCTGCGTCAGGCCGACCTCCTCCGAGATCTCGCGCAGCGAGGCCTTGCGGTACCCCTGCCGCGAGAACACCTCGAGGGCGGTCTGCAGAATCTCCTCGCGCTTCGCGACACCCTTGGCGTAGCTCCCCTTGCTCGGCATCCCTCGATCGTAGGGGGCGCGGCCGGGCGGGAGCCGCGAGCGTCGCGCGGTGACGGCGCACGATCTCTCACAGCGGACGCGGCACGCCGGGGCGACTGGGAAAAACCTGTGAAGATGCGAGCTCGACAGCGGGAAGCGTCGGCGCACGTGGTCGCTCGCCGTCGAGAGGTCCGTCGCCGACCCTCCGACGACCGGGGGCGCTGCTCGACCGGACCTGCGGGCGAAGATCTCTCGACGTGGAGACGCTCTGTCTCGACGTCGAGACGTCGCTGACGCGCGGGCCGTCGGCGGGCGGCTCGGACCGCCCCGGAAGGGTGTCGCCAGGGGCTCCGCGGGAGGCGCACATCCGCCCCAGTACTGGGATCCGAGGGCATCGCGCCCCTCCGGCCGACCTAGGCTCGGAGCCGTGAACGAACTCCTGGACCCGCTCCTCCTGTCGCGCTGGCAGTTCGGCCTGACGACGATCTACCACTTCCTCTTCGTGCCGCTCACCATCGGCATGGCGCTCACGGTGGCGATCTTCCAGACCTGCTGGGTGCGCACCGGTCGCGTGCACTACCTGCAGCTGACGAAGTTCTTCGGGAAGATCTTCCTGATCAATTTCGCGATGGGCGTGGTCACCGGCATCGTCCAGGAGTTCCAGTTCGGGATGAACTGGAGCGACTACTCCCGCTTCGTCGGCGACGTCTTCGGCGCCCCGCTCGCCTTCGAGGGGCTGCTCGCGTTCTTCCTCGAGGCGACGTTCATCGGCCTCTGGATCTTCGGCTGGGACAAGCTCCCGGCGAAGCTGCACCTCGCGACGATCTGGCTCACCACGCTCGGCACGACGCTCTCGGCCTACTTCATCATCGCCGCGAACGCCTTCATGCAGAACCCGGTCGGCTTCCGGATCAACGAGGCCAAGGGCCGCGCCGAGCTCACCGACATCTGGGCCCTGCTGACCAACAAGGTCGCGCTCGCCGCGTTCCCGCACACGATCTTCGCCTGCTTCATGGTCTCGGCCGCGGTGATCGTCAGCGTCGCCGCCTATCACCTCTCGCGGAACCAGCACCTCGAGACGATGCGCCCGGCGCTGAAGTTCGGCGCCTGGATGATGCTGATCAGCGGCGGTCTCACCCTCTTCACCGGCGACTCGCTCGGCCTCGCGATGGTCGACACGCAGCCGATGAAGATGGCGGCCGCGGAGGCGCTGTACACGACGTCCACCGGTGTCGACGCCTCGTTCTCGATCTTCACCTGGGGCACTCCCGACGGCTCGAGCGAGCTCTTCTCGATCCGCATCCCGTATCTGCTCTCCTTCCTCTCGACGCACACCTTCACCGGGACCGTCGAGGGCATCAACGACCTGCAGGCGCAGTACAGCGCGGTCTACGGCCCGGGCGACTACACGCCGATCATCTGGGTCACCTACTGGTCGTTCCGCTGGATGATGGCGCTCGGCGTCCTCGCCATCGGCGTCGCGGCCGCCGGCCTCTGGTTCACCCGCAAGGGCCGGCAGCCGAAGCAGTGGATGTGGAAGATCGCGATCTGGGCGGCACCGCTGCCGCTGATGGCGATGATCGTCGGCTGGGTCTTCACCGAGATGGGCCGCCAGCCCTGGCTGGTCTTCGGCCTGCTGAAGACCGCGGACGGCGTCTCGCCCGGGGTCAGCGGCCTCGAGGTGCTGATCTCGCTGATCGCCTTCACCGCGATCTACGGCACCCTCGCGGTCGTCGAGTTCCGGCTGATCAAGCGGGCGGCCCAGGCCGGCCCCGACGACGCCCCCGAGATCGACGAGGAGAGCGGTCGCCCGCAGCTCGTCGGCACCGTCTACTGAGAAGGGCACTGCGCACATGGACCTCGGATCGCTCGATCTCGCCACGCTCTGGTTCTGGATCGTCGCCGTCTTCTTCATCGGCTACTTCGTCCTCGACGGCTTCGACTTCGGCGTCGGGATGTCACTGCCGTTCCTCGGCCGCGACGACACCGACCGCCGCGTCCTGATCAACACGATCGGGCCGGTCTGGGACCTCAACGAGACCTGGGTCATCGTCGCGGGAGCGGCGATGTTCGCCGCGTTCCCCGAGTGGTACGCGACGCTCTTCAGCGGCTTCTACCTGCCGCTGCTGCTGATCCTGCTGGCGCTGATCGCCCGCGGCGTCTCCTTCGAGTACCGGCACCAGCGCCCGGAGGCCGCCTGGAAGAAGCGGTTCGACACCATGATCGTCGTCGGCTCGGCCGTGCCCGCGTTCCTCTGGGGCGTCGCCTTCGCGAACATCGTGCAGGGCGTGCCGCTGGACGCCGACCACAACTACATCGGGACGGTCTTCGACCTGCTGAACCCGTACGCGCTGCTCGGCGGCGCGACGACGCTCCTGCTCTTCTTCACCCACGGCGTCGTGTTCGTCTCGCTGAAGACCGACGGCGAGATCCGCGAGCGGGCGCGCCGGCTCGCGACGCGGGCGGGACTGGTGACCATCGCGGTCGCCGCGGTGTTCCTCGGCTGGACGAACCTGGCGCAGGGGAGCGGCCCGTCCTGGCTGCTGTCGATCGCCGCGGCGACCGCCCTGGCGCTCGCCTGGCTCGCGAACGTCCGCGGGCGGGAGGGCCGTGCCTTCGCCCTGCTGGCCGGGACCATCGGCCTCGCGGTGCTCGCGCTGTTCACCACGCTCTTCCCGGCGGTGATGCCCGCCTCGAACGACGTCGCCAACAGCCTGACCATCGAGAACGCCTCGAGCACGCCCTATACCCTGACGGTGATGAGCTGGACGGCGCTGGTCTTCGTCCCGCTCATCGTGGGCTACCAGGCCTGGACCTACTGGATCTTCCGCAAGCGCATCACCCGGAGCCACATCCCGGTCGACGCGCACTGACCGATCGCGACCGTGAAGCCCCTCGACCCCCGACTGCTCCGCTACGCCCGCTCCGCACGGCTGTTCCTCGTGCTCGGCGGGGCGCTCGCGCTGGCCCGCACGGCGACCGCGGTCGCGTTCGCGTGGCTGGTGGCGCAGCTCGTCGCCGGTGCGGTCGACGGGCGCTCGGCCGCCGACCCGGCGCCGTCGCTCGCGGCGCTGCTGGGGGTCGTGGCGGTGCGCGCGCTGCTGGCCTGGGCCGTCGAGGTGAACGCCGCGCGGGGCGGCGCCGACGCGAAGGCGCAGCTGCGGTCGGCGGTCCTCGCCTCGCTCGTCGCACTCGGTCCGGCCGGCCGCACGGGTGGTTCGGGCGGCGTCGTCGCCCTGCTCGGCGGCGGGCTCGACGCGCTCGACGGCTACTTCGCCCGCTACCTGCCGCAGCTGATCGCGACCGCGATCACCACGCCGATCCTGACGTTCGTGGTCTTCCTCGCGGATCCGCTCAGCGCTCTCTTCCTCGTGGTGACGCTGCCGCTGATCCCGGTGTTCATGATCCTGATCGGCTGGGCGACGCAGGCGGTGCAGAAGCGGCAGTGGAGCCGCCTGCAGGCGCTGGCCTCCGGCTTCGTCGACACGGTCGGCGGACTGGCCACGCTGAAGATCTTCGGACGGGCGGAGCGGCAGAGCACCCGCATCCGCGCGCTGACCGAGGACTACCGCGTGCACACGATGAAGGTGCTGCGGGTGACCTTCGTCAGCAGCTTCGTCCTCGAGCTGGCCGGCTCGCTCTCGGTCGCGCTCGTCGCGGTGTCGATCGGGCTGCGGCTGGTCGACGGCTCGCTCGGGCTCGCGATCGGGCTCTTCGTGCTCGTGCTGGCGCCCGACGTGTTCCTGCCGGTGCGCCAGGTCGGCGCCGAGTTCCACGCGGCGGCGGACGGCGTGCAGGCAGCGGACGAGGCCTTCGCGATCATCGAGGCGGCGGCGACCGTCCCCGGGCGAACCGCGGTGCCCGGCCGCTCGGGAGCGCTCGAGCTGCGCGGTCTCGCGGTGGACGACGGTGCGGGCCGCGTGCTCGCGCCCGTCGACGCCGTCCTGCCCGCCGGCTCGATCACGGCGCTGACCGGGCCCAGCGGATCCGGGAAGTCGACCCTTCTCGCCGCCCTCGCCGGCTTCGCTCCCGCGACCGGCGCGATCGCCCTCGGAGGGGAGGCCGTCGACGGCTCCTCCGGCCGCGACTGGCTCGCCTGGTCGGGGCAGCGGCCCGATCTGCTGCCCGGGACCGTCGGCTCGAACGTCGCGCTCGGCACGCGCTCGCCCGACCCGGAGCGCGTCCTGCGGGCGCTGGCCGTCGCGGGTGCCGACCTCCATCCCGGCCGGCGGATCGACGCGGACGGCACCGGACTGTCCGGCGGGCAGGCGGCACGCGTCGCCGTGGCCCGGGCCGTGCACCGCGTCCTCGAGCGCGGCTGTGCCGTGCTCGCTCTCGACGAGCCGACCGCCGCGCTCGACGAGGAGTCGGAGCGCGCCCTGCTCGCCGGGCTCCGTTCTCTCGCCGACGAGGGCGTGATCGTGCTCGTCGCCACGCACCGTCCGGCGACCATCGCCGCCGCGGACGCCGTGCTCGCACTCGCCCCCGCCGAGGCGGTGCTCCGGTGAACCGCGCCGATGTGCTGCGCGCGGTGATGCCGGCGCCGCGGCGTTTCCTCCCCGGACTCTCCTTCGGGCTGCTGTCGTCCGCGTCGGTCGTCGCCCTGCTCGCCTGCTCGGCCTGGCTGATCGTGCGGGCGGCCGAGCAGCCGCCGATCCTCTTCCTCTCGATGGCCGTCGTCGGCGTGCGCGCCTTCGCGCTCTCGCGAGCGTTCTTCCGCTACCTCGAGCGCCTCTCCGGGCACGACGCGGCGTTCCGCGCGCTGGCCGAGCTGCGCGCCGGCGTCTACGACCGGCTGGTCCCCGTGGCGCCGGACGGCCTCGGTCGGGTGCGCCGCGGCGATCTCGTCTCGCGGGTGGTCGCCGACGTCGACGCCCAGCAGGACGTGCCGTTGCGCATCGTGCAGCCGCTGGTCGTCTCCGCCGTGGTCTCCGCCGCCGCGGTGGTGGGTGTCTGGCTCCTGCTGCCCGCGATGGGCGCCGTGCTGCTCGGTCTGCTCGTGCTCGCCTTCGCCGGCGGAGCCCTCGGCTCGGGGCTGGTCTCGGCGCGCGCCGACCGCGAGCTGGCGCCGCTGCGCGGCGAGCTGGCCGAGCGCCTGAACCTGCTGGTCACCCGGCTCGACGTGCTGATCGCCTTCGACGCGGCCGACGCGGCGATCGCCGACGTCGCGCAGGCGGAGGCGGCGCTGACCCGGGCGGCCCGTCGCCGCGCGGCGTCGACCGGGCTCGCCGCCGCCGTCCTCGCGCTGTGCTCCGGCGGCGCGGTCTGGGCCGGTCTGGCCCTCGGCATCCCGGCCGCCGCCGAGCTCGGCGGTCCGGCGCTCGGGGTGCTCGCCCTGGTGCCGCTGGCCGTCTTCGAGGTCGCGGCCGCCGCTCCGCTGGCGGTGCAGAGCGCGCGCTCGGCGCTCTCGAGCGCGCAGCGGCTCGCCGACCTCGACGCGCAGGCCGCGTCGCCGGCGCTGGCGACCGACGCCGACGTCGATCCGTCGGCCGCCGTCCCGCTCGGCCGCGACATCGTCCTCCGCGACCTCTCCGTCTCCTGGCCCGGAGCCGCGACGCCCGCGCTCCGCGACGTCTCGCTCGAGCTGCGCGCGGGCGAGCGGATCCTCGTCAACGGCGGCAGCGGCTCGGGCAAGACGACCCTCGCGCACGCGCTCGTCCGGTTCCTCGACCACACCGGCTCCTACCGGATCGGCGGGGTGGAGGCGCGCACGCTGCCCCAGAACGAGCTGCGCCGGCTAGTCGGCCTCGTCGAGCAGCAGCCCTACCTCTTCGACGACACGATCCGGCAGAACCTGCTCTTCGCCCGGCCCGAGGCCGACGACGCGGTGCTGACGGCCGTCCTCGAGCGGGTGGGCCTCGCCTCCTGGACCGTGGCCCGCGGCGGTCTCGACGCTCGGGTCGGCGAGCGCGGCTCCCTCGTCTCGGGCGGTCAGGCGCAGCGGCTGGCGCTCGCCCGCGCCCTCCTGGCCGACTTCGACGTGCTGGTGCTCGACGAGCCCACCGCCTCGGTGGACGCGCCGGTGGCCGACGCCCTGCTCGCCGACCTGCTGCACGCCGCCTCGGGCCGCACGGTCGTGCTGATCGCGCACCGCGTCCCCGCGACCCTCGCCTTCGACCGGCGGATCACGGTCGCGGAGGGCACCGCCCGCTGACCCCCGACGCGGCAGATCCCCGGACCGGAGGACGGCCCGGGGATCCGCTCAGCCCGGGAGCGCGGCGATCAGCGGCTGGACCAGCTCGCGCGGCCGCGCCCGTCGTACTGCACCAGGTTGCCGTCGTCCTGCATCACCAGGCGGAACGGCGGAACAGCGGGGCCGGCATTGACGAAGTAGCGCGGTAGAACGCTCCAGCTCGCTCGGCCCTGGCCGGCGACCGCCATGTATCCGTTCTCGTCGATCGAGAGGAAGTCGCCGGACGTGGACGTCCCGGTGGTCCAGATCGGACCGGTGCGGCCGGAGACGACGAAGTTGCCGTCGGCCTGCATCGTCGCTCGGTAGGCGCCGTTGCCCGACCGGAGGCCCTCGCCCGCGTACAGTGCGGCCGGAGCGAACAGGGTGCTGCTCGGGAAGGCGATCCGGCTGCTCCAGATCACGGTGTCCTCGATGCTGTACAGGACGAGCCTGCCCGTGTTGTCGAGGTTCATCCGCACTCCGGAGCCGCTGGTGCCGGTGGCCCACTTCGCCGAGCCGTCCGCACCGTAGATCACGGCGTTGCCGTCCTCCTGCAGCACGAGCCGGTTCCCGGCGCCCGAGGTGCCGGTGCTCCAGGTCACTCCGTTCGGACCGTAGCCGACGAAGTTGCCGTCGCCCTGCATCACCGCGGTGAAGCGGCCGTCGCCCGACGTGAGGCGTTGGTTCGGCCGGAGGGATTCGGTGGGGTAGAGGAAGTCGGTGGGCGGCGCTGCGATCGTCGTGCCGATGCTGCTCGCCCACGCGGGGCTGCCGTTCGCGCGGCTGACGACCAGGTTGCCGTCGCTCTGGATCCGCACGGCGGCACCCGCTTCGCCGTCGGTGCCGGTGAACCAGACGGGTCGGCCGTCCGCGGCGTAGATCACGAGGTTGCCGTCGGCCTGCATGACGAGGCGGTCGCCGCGGCCCTCGGTGCCGGTGCTGAAGGTGGCCCGGCCGCTCGCGTCGTAGGTGACGGCGTTGCCGTCGGTCTGCAGCACGAAGCGGTAGCCGCCGCCGACCGAGGCGATGCTCTCGCCGGGCGCGAGCTGCTCTCCGCTGACCAGCGCGTCGGTGAAGACGTTCGCGGCGGTGGCGACCGTGGTCGGGACCTGCCCGGGGCCGGCGGCGAGGGCAGGAGTCGCGCCGAGCAGCAGGGCGCCCGCGGTCACGAGCACCACCGCCCCGGAGACGAGGGTGCGGGCGGGGTGGAGAGGCGTCATCGCGGGTCCTTCGAGCGGAGTCGGTGGGCAGTTCTCCCGAATGCTTCCACGCCGCTCGCCGCGCCACGCCGCCGAGGCGCGGTCGTGATCGAGTGGTGATCCGGCCGGATCAGTGCGCCGGCCGGACCCGTCTCTCGGCCTCGGCGAGCGTCCCGCCCTCGGCGGCCCATCGGTCGAGCACGCCGTCGACCCGAGCCCGTGCGGATCCGCTGCTGCTCTCGAGCAGAGGACGGATCACGTCGCGGGCCAGCGGCGCCGTCAACTCCTCGACCCGTGCATCTCGGACGAATCCCTCGAGCCGGGTCAGGTCGGAGGCGCGCAGGAGCGCCGCCCGCGACTGCAGCAGGACGATCGCGGCGAGCCGCGTCTCGAAGACGTGCGGCTCCCACAGCTCCGACGACAGCGCGGTGACGTCGTCGTGCCCGAGCCCGCGGAACTTCTTCAGCGCGTCCCGCACGGTCCCGCGCACGGCGCCGACCGAGGCGCCGGTGGAATCGAGGCCCGCGCCGAGTCGCTCGCGCACGTCCTGCGCGCGCCAGACGTCGCCCTCGTACTCCAGCGCCGTGCGGATGAAGTCGCCGGCGTCGCTCACCCCTCCATCATGCGACGCGCGGGGGAGCAGCGACGAACCGTGCTCCGCCGGCGACCGCGCGCCGAAGGTCGCGGTCCGCCCTCGGCCGCGGGTCGCGCCGCCCGGGGACGCCGACGGCCCGGCCCGTGCAGGGGAGGCGCGAGCCGGGCCGTCGGGAGGGGCCCGCCGCAGGGCGGGACCCCATCAGAGCTGCGTCGAGTCGACCGCGGTCAGCGGCTCGCCCACACCGCCTGGTTGCGGCCGTCGTACTCGACCAGATTGCCGTCGTCCTGCATGACGAGGCGGAACGGAGCGACCGCGCCGGCGCGGGGGGTCACCGTCCAGGTCCCGGCGCCGTCGCCGCGGACGACGGCCATGAAGCCGTCCTCGTAGAGGTTGAACGAGCTGCCGGCGCCCGATGTGACCGTCGACCAGATCGGGCCGGAGCGGCCGGAGACGACGAAGTTGCCGTCGCCCTGCATGACGGCGCGGTAGACGCCGTTCGCCGAGCGGAGGAGACTGCCGGCCGCGAGCCCGTTCTCGGCGTAGAGGCTCGAGCCCGGCAGTTGCGCCTGGCTGGTCCAGAGCACGGTGTCGACCTGGTCGACGATGATCAGCGATCCGGCGTTGTTGATGCCGAGGCGCAGATCCGAGCCGCGGGTGCCGGAGGACCACTGGACCGAGCCGTCCGGCCCGTAGATCACGGCGTTGCCGTCGGTCTGCAGCACGAGCCGATTGCCGGCGCCGCGCGTGCCGGTGGTCCAGACGACGCCCTGCGGGCCGTAGCCGACGAAGTTGCCGTCGGTCTGCATCTCGGCGCGGAAGCGGCCGTCGGCCGAGGTGAGCCGGTGCCCGCCGCGGAGGGTCTCGCCGGTGAAGAGGGTGTCGGTCGCGGGCTCGGCGATCCTCCCGTTGACGCTGCTCGCCCAGGCGGGGGAGCCGTTCTCGCGGGACACGACGAGGTTGCCGTCCTGCTGGATGATCAGGTACGCACCGGGCTCGTCGTTCGTGCCGGTGCTCCAGACGGGCCGGTCGTCGGCGGAGTAGATCACGACGTTGCCGTCGGTCTGCATCGCGAGGTGGTCGCCGCGCCCGGCGGTGCCGGTCGCGTAGACGACGCGGCCGTCGGGTCCGTAGGTGACGGCGTTGCCGTCGGCCTGCATCACGAACTCGTAGGCGGGTCCGGGGTCGTCGGAGACGATGCTCTCGCCGCGGGCGAGCTCCTCGCCGCCCTCCAGCGCGTTGTAGTACGCGCCGGCGGCGCGGGCCTGCGGGTCGGCGTTCGTCCGGAGTGCGGGCGCCGAGTCGGCGGAGGACGAGGAGAGCGTCTGCTGCACCGCCTCCTCGGCGAACGCCGGCGTCGCCGTGAAGAGCAGAGCCCCGGTCGCGACCAGCGCGACGAGCCCGGAGCCGGCGAATCGGGAGGGCTTGGTGGAGCGCGAGGCTCCGGTGGAGCGGGAGGAAGAGGGAGGCGTCATCGCAGTTCTTTCTCGAGAGGTCGGCGTCGCCGAGCGGATCCTCGAATGCTCGCACGCGGGGGCGGGATCGGGCGTGCGGTCGGGACGCCGTGTCCCGGTCCAGCGCTCGTCGGCATGACGGAGGCACTCGCTCGCCCGTCGCCCCGATCTCGTGCCCTCACGACGGCGGCCCGGTCCGTGCGGGATGCGCACGACCGGGCCGTCGGAGCAGGGCCGACCGCCTCGGCGGAGCCCGCTGTCCGCTGCCGTCAGCGGCTGGACCAGACGACGTGGCCCTGGCCGTCGTACTCGACGAGGGCGCCGTCGTTCTGCATCACGAACCGGAACGGTCCGACCGCACCGGAGGCGGGACCGTTCGTCCAGACCACGGTGTCCTTCCAGTCGTCGATCGACGCGACGCCGTTCTCGGCGACGTGCAGCGCGTTGTCGATGCCGGAGGTCCCGCTCTGCCAGACAGTGCCCGTCGGACCGTGGACGACGAGGTCCCCGTTCGACTGCATCACCGCGAGGTACCGACCGTCGTCCGAGCGCAGCACGTCACCGGCCGAGAGGTAGTTCGGTGCGTACAGGACCGACCCCGGCAGCTGGGACTGGCTGTCCCACGCCAGGTCGCCCTCGTCGTCGACGAGCATCAGCACTCCGCTGTCGTCGAGCTGGACGGTGAGAGTGTCGTCGCTGGTGCCGGACGTCCACTTCACCGAGCCGTCGGCGCCGAGGACGACGGCGTCACCGTCGTTCTGCAGGACGAAGCGGTTGCCCGCGCCGTGGGTGCCGGTGTGCCAGATCACGCCGGAGGGCCCGGAGCCGACGAGGTCCCCGTCGGTCTGCATGACCGCGCGGAACAGCCCGTTCTTCGAGGTCAGCTGGTCGCCCGGCGCGAGGCTGCCGCCGGTGCCGAGGGTGTCGTGCGGCGGTTCGGCGGTCGTCCCGGCGCCGGCGGACCAGGCGGGAGCGCGGCTCGCTGAGGATGCTGCTCCGACGGCGCTCTCGGCGAGGGCGGGTGTCGCGCCGAGGAGCAGGGTTCCCGCCGCGACGAGCGCGACGAGTCCGGAGGCGAGGAAGCGTGGATGTGAGGTGGACGTCATGGCAGTTCCTTACTCGAGAGATCGGCACCGCCGTCGACGAGGCGGCATCGCCGAACGGTCTTCCCTCTCACCGAAGCACTGCTGCTGGACGTCGATGCGTTCCGGCGCGGGGCGCAGGGTCGTTGTCGCGTCGTCCTGCTTCTGCGCTCTGAGGGGGAGTCGCGCAGGGCCGGACCGTGCGCGTGAGAACGCCGAGGGCCCGGCGCGTGCAGGGTGTGCACGAGCCGGGCCATCGGAGGGGGACGTCAGCGCGTCCGCCGACGCGTCGATCCCGGCGGGGTCAGCGGATGGACCAGATCGCGTGGCCCTGTCCGTCGTACTCGACGAGGTTGCCGTCGCTCTGCATGACCAGGCGGAACGGGCCGTCACCGCCGGCGGCGGGCCTCGCCGTCCAGGTGACGGCGCCGTTGTCGGCCACGACCTGTGCTCTCCCGTTCCGGAAGAACTGGAACGAGCTCTCGACACCGGAGGTGGCGGTCTGCCAGATCGCTCCCGTCGGGCCGTAGACGACGAAGTTGCCGTCACCCTGCATCACGGCACGATAGGCGCCGTCGTCCGAGCGCAGCCGGTTGCCGGTCTGGAGGTCGTTCGGGGCGTACATGACCGATCCGGGCAGCGCCGACTGGCTGTCCCATACCAGGTCGTCGTCGGCATCGCGGACATCCAGCACGCCGCTGTCCTCGAGCTGGACGGTGAGACCTTCCCCGCTGGTACCGGACGCCCACTTCACCGCGCCGTCGGCCCCGTAGACCACGGCGTTGCCGTCGTCCTGGATGACGAGGCGATTGCCGATGCCGCGAGTGCCGGTGCTCCAGATCGCTCCGGAGGGGCCGTAGCCGACGAGGTTGCCGTCGCGCTGCATGACCGCGTGGAAGAGCCCGTTCTCGGAGGTGAGCTGGTGGCCGTAGGTGAGGGTGCCGCCGGTGGCGAGGGTGTCTGTCGGCGGTTCGGCGATCTTTCCGGCGCTGGCGGACCAGGCCGGAGTGCCGTTCCGGCGGTAGAGGACGAGGTCGCCGTCCTCCCCGAGCACGAGATTCGCGCCCGGTTCGCCGTCCGTTCCGGAGCTCCAGATCGGACGTTCATCGCCCGAGAGGACCACCATGTTCCCGTCCTTCTGCAGCACCAGACGATTCACCTCAGTCGGGGAGGGGTTGAGAGTTCCTGTACGGAACAGGATCCTGCCGTCGTTGGAGCGGAGGACGACGTCACCGTCCTCCTGCATGGTGAAGACGTAGCTTCCGGACGGGTCGGAGAGCACGGTTTTCTCCAGGTCCGGAGTTCCGTCCGGCTTCGTGCCCGCCCAGTAGACCGATTGTCCGGCGAGAAGAGCGTTGTAGTAGTCCCGGTCGGGGCCACCGGACGGGGCGGGCCACCGTTTGAAGGCCGGCGTGGTCGGACTCCAGGGAGTCGATGCAGACGCGTCTGGGGCGGCCTCCTGGGCCACAGCAGGTGTCGCGCCCAGGAGCAGGGCTCCGGCTGCGACGAGTGCGACGATCCCGGAGGATCGGCGTCGTGGGTGGGTGGTGGACGTCATGGCAGTTCTTTCTCGAGAGATCGGCACCGCCGTTGACGAGGCGGCGTCGCCGAGCGGTCTTCCCTCTCACCGAAGCACTCGCGCTCGGACCCGTCACCCGTTGGCGTTCGGTACGTGCTCTCTGTCGCGCGGTCCGGTTCCCGGCTCTCCGGACGGCGCCGGCGGTCGGCACGCGATCTCCTCGCATGCTGCTCCGAGGGCACGACGACGGCCCGGCTCGTGCTGAGGGGCACGGGCCGGGCCGTCGAGTGGAAGCGTCAGCGCGACTGCGGTCGCCGGACCGCAGGAGCCGTCAGCGGCTGGACCAGACCGCGTGGTGGTGGGCGTCGTACTCGACGAGGTTGCCGTCGCCCTGCATGACGAAGTGGAACGGGGCGGCACCGGCGGCGGGTGTCGCCGTCCAGGTGACGGCGCCGTTGCCGGCCACGACCTGTGCCGTGCCGTCCTCCGAGAACTCGAACGAGCTCTCGACTCCGGAGGTGGCGGTCTGCCAGATCGCTCCGGTCGGGCCGTGGACGACGAAGTTGCCGTCGGCCTGCATCACGGCACGGTAGGCGCCGTCGTCGGAGCGGAGGTGGTCGTCGACCTCGAGGGTGTTGGGGGCGTACAGCTGAGCGCCGGGCAGTCCGGACTGGCTCGTCCACAGGACGGCGTCGTCCTCGTCGAGGACGTTCAGGACGCCGCTGTCGTCGAGGGCGATGGAGGTGGCCGGACCATCGGTGTCGGCCGCCCACACGATCCCCCCGTCCGCGCCGATGATCACGGCGTAGCCGTCGTCGGAGACGAGGAGCTGGTTGTCGGTGCCGAAGGTGCCGGTGCTCCAGACGACGCCGTCCGGGCCGTAGCCGACGAGGTTGCCGTCGCGCTGCATGACGGCGCGGAACAGTCCGTTCGGTGACGTGAGCTGGTGGCCGCGGTACAGCACCTCGTCGTCGTAGAGAGTGCTGAACGGCGGCTCGGGGATCCTGCTGTTGTTGTCACTCGCCCAGGCCGGGGAGTCGTCCTCGCGGTAGAGGACGAGATTGCCGTCCGATTGCATCACGAGGTGGGCGTCCGGCTCGTTGTCCGTCCCGGTGCTCCAGAGCGGACGGCCGTCGGAGGAGTAGATCACGACGTTGCCGTCCTCCTGCATCACGAGGCGGTTGCTCCGCCCCGAGGTGGCCGTGCTGAAGAGGGCGTGGCCGACCTCGTCGTAGACGACCGCGTTGCCGTCGTCCTGCATCCGGAAGGTGTACCCGCCTCCCGACTGGCTCGAGGCGATGGACTGACCGGCGAGGAGCTGCTGGCCGGGGTTCAGTGCGTCGGGGGCCGACGTGCGGGCGGCGGCGGAGATGCTCGAGGACGCGGTGCTGAGACCGCCCTGAGCGAGGGCGGGTGTCGCGCTGAAGAGCAGGGCGCCGGTCGCGACCAGCGCGACGAGACCCGAGGCGAGCGGGCGGGGGGTGGTGTGTGGTGTCATCGCAGTTCCTTCTCGAGAGATGGGCGCCGTCGGGGTGAGGGCGGCATCACGAGCGGACTGCTTCGATCCTGGCGCGCGCGGGTGCGCACGACGAGGGATCGGCGCGCGGTGACCGGTCCTTGGCACGCCGTCCGTACCGGCGCCTCGCGCGCGTCAGGGGAGGGGGCGGCGGAGGGCGTCCAGGCGCCGGCGCCAGGCGTCGAGCCGACCCGGCACCGCGGCGAGCGCCGGTCCGTCGACCCAGCCCGTGGCCAGGCGCAGGCCGTGCAGGGCGTTCGCCGTCCACACCTCGCGGCCGTCGAGGTCGACCGGTTCAGCCGGCGCCTCGATGACGTCGACGCCCAGTGCCCCCGCGAGCACGGAGACCGTGCGGGCCGTCACGCTCCGCACCCGGCGGCTGCTCGCGGGCGGGATGACCAGCGCGTCGCCGAGCCACCAGAGCACGGCGCTCGAGGCGCCGTCGATCACCGCGCCGTCGGCACCGAGGATCACGGCCTCGTCCGCACCAGCGGCGAGAGCACGGGAGCGCAGGAGCGCCAGCCGTGCGATGTCGGGTCCCTTGCGCTCCGGGGTGCGGCGCGGATCCACGGGGCTGGTCCAGAGGACGACGGTGCGGCCCCGCGGCGGGGCGGGGCGCAGCCGGAGGCGCAGACCCTCGGCGGTGAGTTCGACGCGCGGGAAGGAGTCGCCGGTGCGGGGGAGCGCCGCGATCGCGGCGTCGAAGAACGTCGCGGAGTCGTCGTGGTCTCCGCCGACGGGCCGCCCGGCGTCGCTGAGCGCGCCCAGGAATCGCTCCCGGTGCAGCTCGAGACCGCGCACGCGGCCCTCCGACACCAGCCAGGAGTCGGCCGCGAGGAGGGCGCCGGCCGGTTCGTCCACTGCGGGACCGAGCTCCCGCCCGTCCCACTTCCGCACCAGCTCGCCGTCCACGACGGCCTACGCTAGCCCAGTGGCCGCGCTCCCCGAGGTTTCCGCCGCCCGGCGGCAGCTGACCTGGGTCGATCCGGAGCGAGCATACCTCGGCTTGTTCGCCTCGGCGAACGCCTCCTTCTGGCTCGACTCCGGTCGCGACGCCGCCGAGGGCCTCTCCTTCCTCGGTTCCTCGGACGACGTGCTCACGGTCGGGCCCGGCGCGGACGTGTCGGCGGCGCTCGCCGCCGTGGAGACGGAGCGCACCGGCGACCGGGCGCTCGGGCGGTACGGCTGGATCGCCTACGAGGCGGGTGCGCCGTTCGTCGCCCTTCCGCCCGCCCCCGTCGACGCCGACGCCCCGCCCGCGCTCGCTCTGATCCGCGGCGACCCGGTGCTCGAGTTCGACCACGCCCGGCGGACCCTGCACCTCGTCTCCTCCCCGCAGAGGGAGCAGGAGGCGCGGCGGCTGGAGCGGGCGCTGACGGCGCTCGCCGAGACCGCTGCCGACGTCGGCGAGCCGCGTGACGCGGAGCCGTCCGGACCCGCCGAGTGGCGGCACGGTCCCGAGCGGTACCGAGCCCTGATCGCCCACTGCCAGGCCGCGATCCGCGCGGGTGACGCCTATCAGCTCTGCCTCACCAACGAGGTGGTGGTCGAGGGCGCGTTCGACCCGGTCGAGGCGTACCGGCGCCTGCGCCGCTCGAGCCCCAGTCACCACGGCGGACTGATCCGGGTCGGCGGGCTCGCCCTCGTCAGCGCCTCGCCCGAGCGCTTCCTCGACGTCACGACCGACGGCCGCGTCGCCACGCATCCGATCAAGGGCACCCGGACCCGCAGCGCCGACCCCGTCGTCGACGCGGAGCTGCGGGCCGAGCTGCTCGCGAGCGTCAAGGAGCGCGCCGAGAACGTGATGATCGTCGATCTCGTGCGGAACGACCTGGCCCGCATCGCCGCCCCCGCCTCGGTGCAGGTGGACCGCCTCCTCGAGATCGAGACCTACCCGCACGTGCACCAGCTGGTGAGCGAGGTGTCGGCGCAGCTCGCGCCCGGTGTCGGACCGGCGGAGCTGCTCGCCGCGACCTTCCCCGCCGGATCGATGACAGGAGCGCCGAAACGACGCGCGATCGAGCTCCTGCGCGAGTGGGAGGCCGGGCCGCGCGGTCTCTACGCCGGCGCGTTCGGCCGCCTCGGCGGCGACGGCTCGCTCGATCTCGCGATGACCATCCGCACCCTCGTGCTCGACGGCGTCCGCGCCAGGATCGGCACCGGCGGAGGCATCACCGCGCTCTCCGTCCCGGACGAGGAGGTGGAGGAGACCCGCCTCAAGGCCCGCGCACTGCTGGCCGCGCTCGGAGTCGACCCGCACGTCACGGCGGAGTCGTCGCCCGGTCGCTAGAGGCCAGTAGGGTTGTTGGTCGGACGCAGGCGCCCTCCGAGCGCGCGCCCACCCCCACCCTCACAGAAGTAGGACACACCTGTGGCAGAAGAGACCTCCCAGCAGACCGGCCCGACCGACGAGGAGCGCTACGACTTCCGCGCGCTCCAGGAGAAGTGGCTCCCGATCTGGGAGGAGACCCGGCCGTTCGCGACCGGCGACTCCACCGACAAGCGCCCGCGCAAGTACGTGCTGGACATGTTCCCGTACCCCTCCGGCGACCTGCACATGGGCCACGCGGAGGCGTACGCGCTGGGCGACGTCATCGCGCGCTACTGGCGCCAGCAGGGCTTCAATGTGCTGCACCCGATCGGCTGGGACAGCTTCGGCCTGCCCGCCGAGAACGCGGCGATCAAGCGCGGCCTCAACCCGGTCACCTGGACCTACGACAACATCGAGCAGCAGAAGCGCTCGATGAAGCGCTATGCCGCGTCCTTCGACTGGGACCGCGTGCTGCACACCTCCGACCCCGAGTACTACAAGTGGAACCAGTGGCTGTTCCTCAAGATGTACGAGAAGGGCCTCGCGTACCGCAAGGACAGCTGGGTCAACTGGGACCCGGTGGACCAGACCGTCCTCGCGAACGAGCAGGTCCTCGCCGACGGCACCTCGGAGCGCTCCGGCGCCGTCGTCGTGAAGAAGAAGCTCACGCAGTGGTACTTCAAGATCACCGACTACGCCGACCGCCTGCTCGACGACCTCAACCAGCTCGAGGGCTCCTGGCCGTCGAAGGTCATCGCCATGCAGCGCAACTGGATCGGCCGCTCGATCGGCGCCGACGTCGAGTTCGAGATCGAGGGCCGCGAGGAGCGGATCACCGTCTTCACGACGCGCCCCGACACCCTCTTCGGCGCGACCTTCATGGTCGTCGCGCCCGACTCCGACCTGGCCGCCGAGCTGGTCGAGGGCGCCGACCCCGAGCTGCAGACCGCCTTCCGCAGCTACCTCGAGAAGGTGCAGAAGTCGAGCGAGATCGAGCGCCTCACCGTCGACCGCCCGAAGACCGGCGTGTTCCTCGGCCGCTACGCGATCAACCCCGTCAACGGCGAGCGCCTGCCGATCTGGTCGGCCGACTACGTGCTGTCCGACTACGGTCACGGCGCGGTCATGGCCGTTCCCGCGCACGACCAGCGCGACCTCGACTTTGCCCGCGCCTTCGACCTGCCGGTGCGGGTCGTCGTCGACACGACCGCCTCGGTCACCGGCGCGATCCCGGTGATCCCCAAGGACCCGGAGGAGCTGGCCGCGCTCGAGAAGGAGTACTCGCTCGACCCGGCCACCACCGGCGAGGCGCTGACCGGTGACGGCCGCCTGATCAACTCCGGCCCGCTCGACGGACTGTCGAAGCGCACCGCCATCGAGCGCGTCATCAAGCTGCTCGAGGAGCGCGGCCGCGGCCGCTCGGCGAAGAACTACCGCCTGCGCGACTGGCTGATCTCGCGCCAGCGCTACTGGGGCACGCCGATCCCGATCATCCACGGCGAGAACGGCGAGCTGATCCCGGTCCCCGAGGACCAGCTGCCCGTGCGCCTGCCCTCGACCGACGGCCTGGACCTGCAGCCGAAGGGCTCCTCGCCGCTCGGTGCCGCGGAGGACTGGGTGAACGTCGCCAACCCGAACGACGGCAGCCCCGCGCGCCGCGACCCGGACACGATGGACACCTTCGTCGACTCCTCGTGGTACTTCCTCCGCTTCCTCTCGCCGAAGGACGACACCCAGGCGTTCGACCCGAAGCTCGCCGAGAAGTGGGCGCCCGTCGACCAGTACGTCGGCGGCGTGACGCACGCGATCCTGCACCTGCTCTACGCGCGCTTCATCACCAAGGTGCTCTTCGACCTGGGGTACGTCTCCTTCACCGAGCCGTTCACGGCGCTGCTCAACCAGGGCATGGTGCAGATGGACGGCGCCGCCATGTCGAAGTCGAAGGGCAACATCGTCCGCCTGTCCGACCAGCTGGACGAGTTCGGCGTCGACGCCGTGCGCCTGACGATGGCGTTCGCCGGCCCGCCCGAGGACGACATCGACTGGGCCGACGTCTCGCCGTCGGGCAGCGCGAAGTTCCTCGCCCGCGCCTGGCGCCTGGCGAAGGACGTCACGACGAAGCCCGATGTGGAGTGGAAGAACGGCGACGCGGCGCTGCGCCGGCAGACGCACCGCTTCCTCGCCGAGTCGCCCTCGCTGATCGAGGCGTTCAAGTTCAACGTCGTCGTCGCGCGCCTGATGGAGCTGGTCAACGCCACCCGCAAGGTCATCGACTCCGGCGCCGGCGCGGGCGACCCCGCCGTCCGCGAGGCGACCGAGGTCGTCGCGATGGCGCTCAACCTGTTCGCGCCGTACACGGCCGAGGACATGTGGAACCGTCTCGGCTACGAGGGCTCGGTCGCGCACGCGCTCTGGCGCAAGGCCGACCCGACGCTCCTGGTCGAGGAGAAGGTCACGGCGATCCTGCAGGTCGACGGCAAGGTCCGCGACCGCATCGAGGTCTCGCCGAAGATCTCCTCGGACGAGCTCGAGCAGAAGGCGCGGGCGGCCACCGGTGTCGCGCGGGCGCTGCAGGGCCGCGAGGTCGTCACCGCCGTGGTCCGGGCGCCGCGCCTGGTGAACCTGGTGACGAAGCCGGCCTAGCCGTCTCGAGCACCGGCTCACCTCGAAGGGGGCTCCTCCACTGCGGAGGGGCCCCTTCGGCGTTCCCGGGTCAGACGCGTCGAGTCAGGCGGGCGGCACCGCGCCGTTGCGGATGTGCTGGTAGACGACCGAGGTGCGGACGTCGGCGACCTCGCGGCGCTCGGTGAGGCGGTCGATGACGAAGGCGTAGAGGTCGTCGTTGTCGCGGACGGCGACGTGGATGATGAAGTCCTCGTTGCCGGCGGTGACGAAGACGCCGAGGGTCTGCTCGAGGCCGCTGACCCAGTCGCGGAACGACTCGATCACCTCGCGCGACGGCGGTCGGATGCGCACGGCGATCAGCGCCTGGACGCCGCGGCCGATCCCGGCGAGGTCGACGTCGAGGGTGGTGCCTCGGATGACGCCGCGGGTGCGCAGTCGCCGCATGCGATCGAGGGAGGTCGTGGGGGAGACCCCGACCGCGGTGGCGACGTCACGGTTGGACATCCGCGCATCCGACTGGAGGAGGCGGAGGATGGCGATGTCGAGTGCGTCGAGGACCACTCCGTCGTGGTTCTGCTGGTCGTTCATACGGACATCCTGCGGCACGCTCGCGCATCCGCCTATCGTGAGCGCGGTCGGTCGGAAGGATCGACCAGAGAGGGACGACGATGAGCACTGCACCAGTGGGCTACGCCGAGGACGAGATCGACACCGCGGCGCCGACCCGATCGGCGCGGCTGAAGTGGGTGGTCGTGGTCGACGAAGCGCTGCCGATCGGGCGCGCGGTGAACGCCGCCGTCTGCGTCGCCGCGGCGACCGGTGTGCAGGTGCCCGGGCTGCTCGGTCCGGCGGCGCAGGACGCCTCGGGCTCCGAGCACCCGGGGCTGCCGTGGGCGGGCTGCACCGTGCTCGCCGCCGACGCGGCCACGCTGCGGATGATCCGGGCGAAGGCGGAGGCGCACGAGGGGACGTTCGTCGCCGACATGCCGGCCGCCGCGCAGGACACCCGCGTGTACGACGAGTACCGGGAGGTGCTCGGGACGACCGGGCCGGAGCTCGTCGAGTACCTGGCGGTCGGTCTGATCGGGCCGAGGAACCGGATCGACAAGATCGTCGGGCGGCTGCGACTGCTCTGAGCGGTCGGGGGTGTGTCCTCCACAGGACGGGATGTCGAGCTTCGTCCACTGATCCGCAGGAGTCGCTGATCGCCAGATCGGGGCCGCTCTAGCGTCGTCGGATGCAGCAGACGAGCCAGGCCGACGACCCCGCGGGGCTGCTGCGCCGTCCGCGGCGAGCGCGCTCGCGCTGGCGGATCGGGGTCGGCGCGGCGATGGTGCTGGTGATCGCGGCGGCGGTCGTCGCGGTGCTTCTCGCCGGGACGCGGGCGAGCGGGCGGACGGAGGTGCTCGCGCCGGCCGGTGGTGTGACTGCTGCGGCGGGTCCGTCCGGAGCGCCCTCGTCCGCCGGAGGGAACGCGACGCCTGAGCCGAGCACCGGCCCCGGCGACGTCCTCTACGTGCACGTCGCCGGAGCGGTCGCCGCGCCCGGCCTCTATCTGCTCGATCCCGGTGCGCGGGTGGCCGACGCGCTCGCGGCGGCGGGCGGCTTCACGGAGCCGGCCGAGCGGGCCGCCGTGAACCTCGCGCGCAGACTCGTGGACGGTGAGCAGATCCTCGTCCCCGAGCGGGGCGCGGCAGTCGTGCCGGGCGGCACGGGTCCGGCCGCAGCTGCGGGCACCACCGGCGGCATCGTCCGCCTGAGCACGGCCACGGCCGCGCAACTGGAGGAGCTGCCCGAGATCGGCCCTGCGACGGCGGCGAAGATCGTCGCCTACCGCGAGGAGCACGGGCCGTTCACCTCCGTGGACCAGCTGCTGGAGGTGCCCGGCGTCGGCGAGAAGACGCTCGAGGCGTTCCGCGAGCAGGTGGCGCCGTGATCCGCGCGCAGGACCTGCGGCTGCTGCCGCTCGCACTCTCTGCCTGGGCGGCGGCCGCGGCGACCGGGCTGCTGCCGGTAACGGCCGTTCTCGGGGGCGGGGTGCTGCTCTGCACGGTCGCGTGGTCAGCGTGCCTCGTCGCCGCTCTGGCTCTCGGACTGCTTCGTCGGCGGCGCGGTGCCGTCGTCCTGGCCGGGATCGCGGTGGCTCTCGGGGGCGCGGCGCTGGCCGTCACCTCCGTCGTGGTCACGACTCCGGAGCGGCATCCTCCTGAGCTGCGGGCAGCCGCGGAGTCCCGAGCGGCTCAGGCCGTGCTCGTCCGCGTCGAGACGTCCGCGCGGTCGCTCGTCACCGGCGGGGTGTGGTTCGACGGCACCGTGCTGCAGCTGGAGGATCAGCCGATGTCCGCGCCGGTCCGGGTGTTCCTCGCCGAGCCCGGAGGGCGGCTGCCGGTCGGCTCCGAGGTGGTGCTGCGTGCCCGGGCCGAGGAGCCGGGCGTCGTCGGCGAGAGCACGCTCCTGACGGCGAGCGCCGTGCTCGAGCGGCGCCCGCCCGTGGGGGTGGCGGCGGTCGCGGAGGTCCTGCGCTCGGGCTTCCTCGCCCGGACCGCGGTGCTCGGGGGAGACGTGTCCGGCCTGCTGCCGGGCCTCGCGACCGGGGACACCTCCGCCCTCCCGTCCGATCTGGAGGACGACATGCGGACCGCCTCGCTCACCCACCTCACCGCGGTGTCCGGAGCGAACTGCGCGGTCGTGGTCGCGGCCGGCTGGCTCGTCGCCGCGCTGCTCGGTGCGGGCCGTCGCCTGCGGACCGCGTCGGCTCTGACGGTCCTCGGCGCCTTCGTCGTGCTCGTCACTCCCGAGCCCAGCGTCGTCCGTGCGGCGGTGATGGCGAGCGTCGTGCTGCTCGCGCGACTGGGGCGGCGCTCGGGCGCGGCGGTCCCGGCGCTGCTGGCGAGTGTCGTCCTGCTGATGCTCATCGATCCCGCGATCGCGGGGCGGCTCGGCTTCGTGCTGTCCGTGCTGGCGACGGGCGGGCTGCTGCTCGCGGCGGAGCCGATCGCGGACCGGCTCGGCGACGTGCTGCCGCGTCCGCTCGCGCTGGTGGTCGCGGTCCCGCTAGCGGCCCAGCTGGCCTGTCAGCCCGCGGTCCTGCTGATCGACCCGTCGATCCCGGTCTACGGGGTGCTGGCGAACCTGCTCGCCGAGCCGGCGGCCCCGGTGGCCACCGGACTCGGACTGATCGGCTGCCTCCTGGCGCCGTGGTGGCCGGGCGGCGCCGACGTCGCGATCCGTCTCGCGGCCGTGCCGGCGTGGTGGATCGCCTCGATCGCGCGCGCCGTCGCCACCTGGCCGTCGCCGCGGATCGCCTGGCTGCCCGGGCTCGGCGGGATGCTGGCGCTCACGGTACTTACCGTGCTCGCCCTGCTGCTCGTCACCCGTTCGCGTCGCCTCACGCGGGCGCGACAGGTCGCGGCGACCGTGCTCGCCGGGGCGCTGGTCGTCGGGGGAGCGTCGAGCGTGGCGACGCCGCTGCTGCGCTCCGGAGCCGTCCCCTCCGACTGGCGGGTGGCGATGTGCGACATCGGGCAGGGCGACGCGGTGCTGGTCCGCGGCGACGCCGGGGTGATCCTCGTCGACACCGGGCCGTTGCCGGAGCGGCTCGACGCGTGCCTCGACCTGCTCGGCATCGACCGCCTCGCGCTGCTGCTGCTCACCCACTACGACCTCGACCACGTCGGCGGCCTGGCGGCCGTGGTCGGTCGCGTCGACGAGGCGCTCGTCGGCCCGGTGGCGGACGAGGGTGACACCCGCGATCGCGCCGACCTCGTGTCCGGCGGGGCAGCGGTGCGGGAGGCGGCGCGCGGCGACAGCGGCTCGGTCGGCTCGCTGCGCTGGCGGGTCGTGTGGCCGGAGCGAGGGACGACCCTCCGCGGCAACGAGGCGAGCGTGACCCTGCGGATCGACATCGCCGCGGACGAGACCGGCGGTCCGCTCTCGCTGGCGATGCTCGGCGACCTCGGTGCCGAGGAGCAGGGGCGGCTCGCGCGCCTGGATCCGGGGCGCGTCGACGTCGTGAAGGTGGCGCACCACGGCTCCGCCGACCAGTCGCCGGCCCTCTACGACGCCCTCGGTGCCCGCATCGGCCTCGTCTCGGTCGGCGCGGACAACACCTACGGCCATCCGACGCCGTCGCTGCTCGCGCTGCTGGCCGAGCGCGGCACCCGCGCCCTGCGGACCGACCGGGAGGGAACGGTGCTGCTCTCCTCGCGACCGGAGGGGGTCGTCGTCTGGACGAGCGGAGCCGCCGCCCCGGTGGCCGCTTCGAACGAGCAGGGAGGAGGAATCACGCCCGTGCTCGGCCGAGGGTCGCCCGTCGCCGGGGAGCACGGTGCTGCCGGAACCCGATCCGCGGGTGTCTTGCGCCGGAGTGCACAGCCTGGCGCCGCGGATCGGTCGTGGACGTCGCCGACTGCTTGGATACGGGATCGACGTGGCGTGACGAGGAGAAGGAGCCGGCGTGACTCGGAAGGAACGACCCGAACTCCGGAAGGATCAACCGGGCGTCTCGATCCCTCTGGTCATGTTCGCCCACATGGCAGTCCTCCTGTTCCTGGCCGCGGTGCCGCACCAGCCGCCGTGGTGGATCGTCCTCTCCGCGGTCGCGCTGATCGGAACGGGGATCGGCGCCTTCTCCGACTCCCGCAGATATCGACGGAAGTACCTGGAGAAGCAGCGACGGCGCGGCCCGTCCTGACGGCACGACCTCTCCTCGCTTCTCCAGCGGGTGTCCCCGGACTCGTAGAATCGAGGGTCACGGAAGGACGACGGCATGGCAGGCAGAGCCCCGGCGCGCGGCAAGGCGGCCCCCTCGAAGGCGGCGATCCCGCAGCTCGCGTGGAACCAGACCCGACCCGCTCCGATCGTGCTGATCACCGGTCCCGAGCAGTTCCTCGCCGACCGGGCACTGCGGTTCCTCCGAGAGTTCCTGCGCGCCGAGGACCCGAGTCTCGAGGTCAACGACATCGACGCCGGCGGCTACGCGCCGGGGGAGCTGCTGACGCTGGCGAGCCCGTCGCTGTTCGACGAGCCGCGGCTGCTGCGCGTCTCCAACGTCGAGAAGTGCTCCGACGCGTTCCTCGTCGAGATGATCGAGTACCTCGCCCAGCCCGCGGACGGCGCGACGGTCGTGCTGCGGCACGGCGGTGGGAACCGCGGCAAGAAGCTGCTCGACGCGATCCGCTCGGGCACCGGCGGCGGCATCGAGATCGTCTGCGCCGAGCTCAAACGGGAGAGCGACAAGGTCGACTTCGCGATCGCCGAGTTCCGCACGGCGGGGCGCACGGCGACCACCGGTGCGGTGCGGGCGCTGGTGTCGGCGTTCTCGGACGACCTGGACGAGCTCGCCTCGGCCTGCCAGCAGCTCGTCTCCGATGTCACCGGTGACATCACCGAGGCGACGGTCGCGAAGTACTACGGCGGTCGGGTCGAGACCACCGCGTTCACGGTCGCCGATGCCGCGATCGCCGGCCGGCACGGGGAGGCGCTCCTGGGGCTCCGGCACGCGCTGGCATCGGGTGCGGATCCGGTGCCGATCGTCGCGGCGTTCGCGAGCAAGCTGCGCACGATGGCGAAGGTCGCCGGGTCCCGCGAGGGGTCCGGTCAGATCGCCTCGCGGCTGGGCCTCGCGCCGTGGCAGGTGGACCGCGCTCGCCGCGATCTGGCGGGCTGGACCGGCGAAGGCCTGGGCACGGCGATCCTGACCGTCGCGGAGGCGGACGCGAACGTGAAGGGCGCGACCCGCGACCCGGTCTTCGCGCTCGAGCGCATGGTGTCGGTCATCTCGGCGCGCGGGGTCTGACGCTCGGCACTTCTCCTGCCGGGGGCGGTGGGTCTCGATACGCCCCTGCGGGGCTACTCGACCAGCATGCACGTGCCCGGCCCGCGACGCGGGCTCCTTCGACCAGCACGCATGTGCCGGGCCCGCCGTGCAGAATCATGCTGATCGAGTAGCCCGCGGAGCGGGCGTATCGAGATCCGACCCGTCAGCACCGCCGGATTCTCAGGGGATGTAGGTCTGCCGGTTCTCTGGGTCGAAGTGGAAGACGGCTCCGCCGAAGAGCAGCTGCGCGCCGCCGAGCCCGATGACCGACGCGACGATCACCGCCGTGCCGGCGATGACCAGCGCCGATCCCGGATAGGCCCTGTGTGCGAGAACGAGGAGCACGATCAGCCCGACGACGTGCGCGACGGCGACCGGTATTCCTCCGACGGTCTCCCCGAAGCCCGCCATCGTCGTCCCCGCGGCGAGGGCCTTGCCCTGCTCCGACTGCGCCTTGGCCATCGCGAAGCCGAACCAGCACCAGGAGAAGAGCGCGGCGGGGACGCCGAGGCAGGCCACGGTCCAGAAGCCGATCCGCGCCCGGCTCTCGGAGGTCCGCGGTCGGGCGGGAGAGGTCGTGGCGTCGAGCGGTGCGGCCACCGTCAGCCCGCCTCGATCAACCGGGTGAGTCGATCCGCGGCGGAGGAGATCGTCGAGACGGCGACGAGCGTGACGACGCAGGCGACGCCCCAGAACCAGGTGCGGCCGGGAGCATGCGCGCGACGGCGGTCGAAGGCGAGCCACCAGGCCGCGACGACGGAGACGAGCGCGGCGATCACCGAGCCGAGGGCCATCCTGACCCAGTCCGCAGCCTCGGGCTCCGTCCAGGAGTTCGTCCCACCCACGATCGCGGTCGGCACGACGATCATCCCGAGCAGTCCGAGGAGGATCGCCCTGTCCTGGCTCAGCGGCTTCACCGTCTCCGTGCTGGTCATGATCCCCCGATCGCGCGCGGGCAGCTCCAGCGAGAACGGTCCGTTGTTGCGACGCTACCGGACGTCCTTGCGGTGGTGGGTCTCGATACGCCCCTGCGGGGCTACTCGACCAGCATGTGGTCGCCTCCAGGCTCATCAACCAGCATGTGGTCGCCCGCGGGGCCACTCGACCAGCATGTGGTCGCCTGTGGGGCGACTCGACCAGCATGAGGTCATGCGGGCTCGCGCTGCGCGGTGTCCTGGCGAGCCGGCGCCGGTGGTGCTGGAGCCGCGGCCTCGCAGGCGAACAGGCGATTCGCGTGCCAGCGAATCGTCGTAGCCGGATCGCGACCCGCTCCTCCCAGCGCGACCACGCCGGGAAGCCGACCGCGCGACGGACGACGAGGAACGAGGAGTCCGTCGACGGCTCACGGCAACGACGAAGGGCCCGGCCAGAGGCCGGACCCTTCGTCGTTGCCGTGAGCCCAGAGGCTCAGAGCGCGGCGACCTGCTTCGCGATGGCCGACTTGCGGTTCGCGGCCTGGTTCTTGTGGATGACGCCCTTGCTCGAGGCCTTGTCGAGCTTCTTGGCGGCGAAGGCGAGCGCGGTGGCGGCCTTCTCGGTGTCGCCGGCGGCGATGGCGGAGTGCACCGCGCGGACGGCGGTCTTCAGCTCGCTCTTGACGGCCTTGTTGCGCTCGTTCGCCTTCTTGTTGGTGAGGTTGCGCTTGATCTGCGACTTGATGTTTGCCACGTCTATTACCTTCTTCTCGGATGTGTGTGCAGCCGGCTACTCGACGGAGTGCCCCTTCCGGTGGCGTGGAAACGCCATCCCGGTGCGACTGGAGGTCGCCGGCTTCTGAATCACTCCACACACGCCAATGGTGGAGCGCAAGCCAACAAGGAACTTTAGCGCACCCGCCGCCACCCTTCAACCGCGCCGCGCCCGCCGCCCACGCCCCGTCCCCTCCCGCGAGATGCCACTTGTGCACGCGACACGCCGCGCGAGGCGTACGCAAGTGGCATCTCGCGGGAGGAGCCCGCCAGTAGCCTGACCAGCGATGCCCCGACTCGCCGATCACATCCCCGCCGTTCCGCCCTCGGGCATCCGCCGGCTGTTCGAGATCGCCCTCCGCCTGGACGGCGTGACGCTGCTCGCCGTGGGGGAGCCCGACGTCGCCGTCGCACCGCACATCATCGAGGCGGCCCGCGCCGCCTGGGCTGCGGACGACACCGGCTACGGCCCGAACGGCGGCCTGATGGAGCTGCGGCGCGCGATCGTCGACAAGCTCGTTCGCGACAACGGGTTCCGCGCCGACGTCGAGCAGGTCTGGGTGACGGTCGGCGCCACGCAGGCGCTCTACCAGGCGATGACGCTGACGCTCGGCCCGGGCGACGAGGTGCTCCTGCCCGACCCCGGCTACACCACCTTCACGATGAACGCGCGGATGATCGGCGCCGTCCCGGTGCCCTACACGCTGCGTGCCGAGAACGGCTTCCTCCCCGATCTCGACGAGCTCGAGCGGATCGTCACCGACCGCACCCGCGCGATCATCGTGAACAGCCCGTCGAACCCGCTCGGCATCGTCCTGCCGCGGCCGATGCTCGAGCGGCTGCTGGACTTCGCGCGCCGCCACGACCTCTGGATCATCAGCGACGAGGTCTACGAGTGCTTCACCTACGGCCGCCCGCACGTGAGCCTCGCCGCGCTCGCGCAGGAGGCCGGCCACGACGACGACCGCGTCTTCAGCGTCTTCTCGCTCTCGAAGACCTACGCGATGACCGGCGTCCGCGTCGGCTACCTGGTCACCCCGCCCGGCCTGACCTCGACGATGGTCACCGTCCAGGAGGCGTCGATCAGCTGCGTCGCGACGCCCGACCAGCGCGCGGCCCTCGCGGCGCTGACCGGACCGCAGGACGCGGTCGCCGACGCCTCCGCGCACTACCTCGCCAACCTGCGACTCGCGACGGCACTGCTCGACGAGCGCGGCATCCGCTTCCGCGAGCCGGAGGGCGCCTTCTACCTCTGGATCGACGTCTCGCACGCGAGCGACGGCGACGTCGCCTCCTGGGCCGAGGCCTTCCTGCTCGAGACCCTCGTCGCCGTCGCGCCGGGCAGTGCCTTCGGGCGCACCGGTGAGGGCTGGATCCGCGTCTGCCTCGCCGCCGACCCCGCCGACCTCGAGCACGGGCTGCGCGCCCTGCCGGCCCCGATCGCGGCGGCGAGCGCATGAGCGCCGACGACGTCCTGGTCCGCCGGGTGCGCCCGGAGGAGTACGCCGAGGTCTCCCGACTGCGCCTCGCCGCGTACGCCCACGACTACGAGCTGGGGGAGGAGTACGCGGCGGACGTCGCCGACGTCGCCCGGCACGACCGCGAGGGCGAGGTCTGGGTCGCGGAGGAGGCCGGCGCGATCCTCGCGACCGTCACCACCGCGGCTCCCGGCGCCACCCTGTACTCCCTCGGCCGCCCGGGCGAGCTCGACTGGCGGCTGCTGGCGGTCGCTCCGGAGGCGCGCGGTCGCGGGCTGGGCCGCCTGCTCACCGAGTTCGTGGTCATGCTCGCGGTCGAGCGGGGACTCCGGCGCGTGGTCATGAACAGCGGCACCGACATGCTGGCCGCGCACGCCCTCTACGAGAGCATGGGCTTCGTCCGGCTCCCCGAGCGCGAGAACCCGCCCGGGATCGAGCCCACGCGCACCTACGGACTCGACCTCTAGAGAGGACTGCCCGCAGAACATCAGCGGAGAGCCGCGCTCGTCGCCGATCGGCGACGAGTCCCCTCCACAGCTGACGTTCTGCACCGCATCCGGCCGGTCCCGGCCCCTCGCCCGCCGCCGCACCCCGGCCGTGGGACACTGGACGCACGATGTCTCCACGTGCACACCTCGGGCTCGAGCCCGCCGCGACCGATCCGGCGTCCATCCGCAACTTCTGCATCATCGCCCACATCGATCACGGCAAGTCCACCCTCGCCGATCGCATGCTCGGCATCACGGGCGTGGTCGAGGACCGCGCGATGCGTGCGCAGTACCTCGATCGGATGGACATCGAGCGCGAGCGCGGCATCACGATCAAGTCGCAGGCCGTGCGCATGCCCTGGGAGCGCGACGGACAGACCTTCGCGCTCAACATGATCGACACCCCCGGTCACGTCGACTTCTCCTACGAGGTCAGCCGCTCGCTCGCCGCCTGCGAGGGCGCGATCCTGCTGGTCGACGCCGCGCAGGGCATCGAGGCGCAGACCCTCGCGAACCTCTACCTCGCGCTCGAGAACGACCTGGCGATCATCCCGGTCCTCAACAAGATCGACCTCCCCGCCGCCGACCCGGAGAAGTACGCGGCCGAGCTCGCGAGCCTCATCGGCGGCGACCCGGCCGACGTCCTCCGCGTCTCCGGCAAGACCGGCGTCGGCGTCGAGGCGCTGCTCGACCGCGTCACCGAGCTGGTGCCCGCGCCGGTCGGCGACAGGAACGCTCCCGCTCGCGCGATGATCTTCGACTCCGTCTACGACTCCTACCGCGGCGTCGTCACCTACGTCCGGATGATCGACGGTCAGCTCTCGCCGCGCGAGAAGATCCAGATGATGTCGACGCGTGCCACTCACGAGATCCTCGAGATCGGCGTCTCCAGCCCCGAGCCGGTCTCCACCAAGGGCCTCGGCGTCGGCGAGGTCGGCTACCTGATCACCGGCGTGAAGGACGTCCGCCAGTCGAAGGTCGGCGACACCGTCACCACCGCGTCCAAGCCCGCCACCGAGGCGCTGCCCGGCTACACCGAGCCGCTGCCGATGGTGTTCTCCGGTCTCTACCCGATCGACGGCAGCGACTACCCCGACCTCCGCGAGGCACTGGACAAGCTCAAGCTCTCCGACGCGGCGCTCGTCTACGAGCCCGAGACCTCGGTCGCGCTCGGCTTCGGCTTCCGCTGCGGCTTCCTCGGCCTGCTGCACCTCGAGATCGTCACCGAGCGGCTCGACCGCGAGTTCGGCCTCGACCTGATCACCACGGCGCCGTCCGTCATCTACGAGGTGACCACCGACGACAAGAGCACCGTCACGGTCACCAACCCGAGCGAGTTCCCGGTCGGCAAGATCGCCAGCGTCACCGAGCCGATCGTCCGGGCCGCGATCCTCGCGCCGAAGGACTACGTCGGCACGATCATGGAGCTCTGCCAGAGCCGCCGCGGCACGCTGATCGGCATGGAGTACCTCGGCGAGGACCGCGTCGAGATCCGCTACCACATGCCTCTCGGCGAGATCGTCTTCGACTTCTTCGACAACCTCAAGTCGAAGACGGCCGGCTACGCCTCGCTCGACTACGAGCCCGCCGGCGACCAGGAGGCCGACCTGGTGAAGGTCGACATCCTGCTGCAGGGCGAGCAGGTCGACGCGTTCAGCGCGATCGTCCACCGCGACAAGGCCTACGCCTACGGCGTGCTGATGACGGGGCGGCTGCGCAAGCTGATCCCGCGCCAGCAGTTCGAGGTGCCCATCCAGGCCGCGATCGGCGCCCGCATCATCGCGCGCGAGTCGATCAGCGCGATGCGGAAGGACGTCCTCGCCAAGTGCTATGGCGGTGACATCACCCGCAAGCGCAAACTGCTCGAGAAGCAGAAGGAGGGCAAGAAGCGCATGAAGATGGTCGGCCGCGTCGAGGTCCCGCAGGAGGCGTTCATCGCCGCCCTGAGTGGTGACGTCGAGACGAAGGACAAGAAGTGAGCGTCCGGCGCTCGAGCTTCGAGGGGCAGCCGCAGGTCACCTACGCGGCGGTCGGCGGCACGCTCGCGCCGGACCTGCTCGAGTACCCGCCGGACGGCTTCACCGCCGAGCGGTTCGAGGCGCGCCTGGGCTCGGGGGCCGAGCGCTTCGCGATCACGACCGCGTCGCTGATGACGTGGGGCGTGCAGCGCGGCAGCGGCATCGCCGTCACCGACATCACCGCCGGCAGCGGCGTGCAGTACACGGGTGTCAACTTCGACTCCGCCGGCACGCCGATCGACCTCGCCAGCCGCCCGACCGAGGAGCAGTTCTCGGCGGACGGGACGCCGTACATCACCGCCGGCGTGACGGCCGTGCTCAAGATCACGCTGCTCGGCCGGACGGTGAACGCTCCCGTGCGTGTCGTCTACGTCGTGGACGAGCCCGATCAGGTCGGCTTCGCCTACGGCACCCTCGAGGGCCACCCGGAGAGCGGCGAGGAGTCCTTCGTGGTCGAGAAGCGCGCCGACGACTCCGTCTGGCTCGTCATCCGCGTGTTCTCGCGGCCCTCCACCGCTCTCTACCGCCTCGGCACCCCCGTCCTCCGGGTCGTGCAGAAGCGGCAGGTCAAGAAGTACCTGCGCGCGCTGCTGCCGGCGCGCGTCAGCTGACGTGGGCAGCGCCCTCCCGCTCGCCGACCCGGCCCCGCTCGACGGACTCCTGCCGGCCTCCGTCGCCGACGGCGTGGAGACCCGCGACCTCGGGCTGTACGTGCACGTCCCGTTCTGCCGGGTGCGCTGCGGCTACTGCGACTTCAACACCTACACCGCGACCGAGCTGCGCGGCGCGAAGCAGCAGGACTACGCCGACGAGGCGATCGTCGAGATGGCGCTCGGCGAGGGTGTGCTCGCGAGCGCCGGGCTGCCGAGGCGTCCCGCGGCGACCGTGTTCTTCGGCGGCGGGACTCCGACGCTGCTGCCGGCCCGCGATCTGGTGCGCATGCTCGACGGGCTCCGGCGTCACTTCGGCATCGCCGACGGCGCCGAGATCACCACGGAGGCGAACCCGGACTCGGTCGACGCCGCCTACCTCCGCGAGCTGGCCGACGCCGGGTTCACCCGGGTCAGCTTCGGGATGCAGTCGGCCGTGCCGCACGTCCTCGCGACGCTCGAGCGCACCCACGATCCCGAGCGAGTGCCGCTCGTCGTCGAGTGGGCGCGCGAGGCGGGGCTGCAGGTCAGCCTCGACCTGATCTACGGGACGCCGGGGGAGTCGCTGGCGGACTGGGAGCGCTCGCTCGACTCGGCACTGGCCAACCGGCCCGACCACCTCTCGGCGTACGCGCTGATCGTCGAGGACGGGACGAAGCTGGCGCGGCAGATCCGCCGCGGCGAGGTGGCGACTCCGGACGACGACCTGACCGCGGACATGTACGAGCTGGCGGATGCTCGGCTCGCTGCGGCCGGCTACTCCTGGTACGAGGTGAGCAACTGGGCGCGCGACGACGCGCATCGGTCGCGGCACAACCTGTCCTACTGGCTGGGGCACGACTGGTGGGGCGTCGGGCCCGGTGCCCACAGCCACGTCGGCGGGGTGCGCTGGTGGAACGTGAAGCACCCGGCGGCCTACGCCGAGCGGCTGCACTCCGGCTCCTCGCCGGCCGCCGGACGGGAGACGCTCGACGCCGCGACCCGCCGGGTGGAGGACGTGCTGCTGCGCTCGCGCCTGGCGGACGGGCTGCCGATCGACGCGATCGACCCGGAGCGGCGCCGCGAGGTCGCGGGGCTGATCGCCGACGGCCTCGTCGACGGCCGGGCGGCCCTCCGCGGGCGCCTCGTGCTGACGCTGCACGGCCGGCTGCTGGCCGACGCGGTCGTCCGCCGCCTGACGGACGGCTGAGCCGGACCGCTCCATGCTGATCGAGTAGCCCGCGGAGCGGGCGTATCGAGATCCGCCGTTGGATGGACGTGGGTCTCGATACACCGCCTGCGGCGGCTGCTCGACCAGCATGTGGCCCCGCCTGCGGCGGCTGCTCCTCTTCATGCTGATCGAGTAGCCCGCAGAGCGGGCGTATCGAGATCCGCCCTCCGAGGGACGTGGGTCTCGATACGCCGCCTGCGGCGGCTACTCGACCAGCATGGAAGCGGCGGTCGGCCGATGAGCGAGGCGGGCCGCCGCGGCGTCCTACTTGAAGAAGGGGATGCTCAGCGGGTACGTGTAGTACTCGCCGGCGCTGGCGCGCACCGAGGCGATGATCGCGAAGACGATCACGAGGATCGGCACGACGAGGAAGACGATGAAGCCGACGAGCACGAAGCTCAGGATCGTTCCCGCCACGTAGGCGATCAGGGTCGTGAGGTGGAAGTTCAGCGCCGTCTTCGCGTGCGCCTCGAGGAAGGGCCCGCGGCCCTTGAAGACGAGGTAGACGATCAGCGACGGGATGAAGCTGAAGAAGATGCCCGTGATGTGGGTGACGATCGCCCAGGTCTTCTCGTCGGCCGGGTTCAGCGGCGGGGCGGGCGTCGAGTAGGCGGGCGGCGGGGGCGGGGTGGCCGACATGGTGATCTCCATCTCAGGAATCGGCGCGTCGGGCGACCCCGGGCGCTCGGCGTCCATCGTGGCAGAGAGCGAGTCGCGACGGGGCGGATCCTGGGCGAGCCCCGCCCTCCTTCCTCCTGCGCGGTTATGATTGGCACTCAATCTCGCGGAGTGCCAAGCTCCGCGCGGCGCCACGGCGCCGAGGTGGTCGTGCCGCGAGGCACCCGGAGTCCGGCGGGAGGTCGGTCGTATGGTGACGGAGCGCGGTCTCCAGGTCCTGCGCGTGATCGTGCAGGACTACGTCGCGAACCGCGAGCCGGTGGGCTCCAAGTCGATCGTCGAGCGCCACGCGTTCGGCGTCTCCGCGGCGACCATCCGCAACGAGATGGCGCAGCTCGAGGAGGAGGAGCTGATCGCGGCCCCGCACACCTCCTCCGGCCGCGTCCCCACCGACAAGGGCTACCGCCTCTTCGTCGACCAGCTGACCGACCTGCGCCCGCTGACCGCGGCGCAGCGGCAGGCGATCGAGACCTTCCTCGGCCAGAGCCCCGACCTCGACGAGGTGCTCGTGCGGACGGTCCGGCTGCTCTCGCAGCTCACCAACAGCGTCGCGCTCGTGCAGTACCCCTCCTTCGGCGCGGCGCGCATCCGTCACGTCGAGCTGGTCGCCCTCGCCCCGCGGCGGCTGCTCTCCGTGCTGATCACCGACACCGGCCGCGTCGACCAGCGCGTGCTCGAGACGCCCGAGGACGTCGACGAGCTGCTGCTCGGCGAGATCCGGGCGAAGCTCAACACCGCCGTCCTCGGTCTCGGCCTCGCGGCCGCGGCCGAGACGCTGCAGAGCGCGACCGAGCAGTTCAGCCCGGAGCGCCGCGCCGTCGTCGACCCGGTGGTGCAGACGCTGCTCGAGCAGGTCGGCGCGAACCGGCAGGACCGCCTGGTGATGGCGGGCGCCGCGAACCTGGTGCGCACCGAGGAGGACTTCTCCGGCAGCATCTACCCCGTTCTCGAGGCGATCGAGGAGCAGGTCGAGCTGCTGCGCCTCTTCGCCGAGATGACGCCGGACCCGCGCGGCATCTCGGTCCGCATCGGCCGCGAGAACGCGCCGTTCGGCCTGCAGGAGACCTCCGTCCTCACCAGCGGCTACAACACGGCCGGCGGCCAGGTCTCGCGCCTGGGGGTCCTCGGACCGATCAGGATGGACTACTCCGGCAACATCGCGGCGGTCCGCGCCGTCGCCCGCTACCTCTCCCGCCTCCTCGGCGAGGAATGACCCGCTTCCAGACCCTCGCCGGAACCCCGGCTCCCGACAGGTCCGCCGCGCCCGGCGCACCGACCACGAACGAAGGACGAAGCCCCCTGTGGCCGATCACTACGAAGTCCTCGGCGTCGACCGAGACGCCTCCGCCGACGAGATCAAGAAGGCGTACCGCCGGCTCGCGCGCGAGCTGCACCCCGACGTCAACCCGAGTGCGGACGCGTCCGAGCGGTTCAAGCTCGTCACGCACGCCTACGACGTCCTGAGCGACGCCCAGCAGCGCCAGCAGTACGACCGCGGCCCGCAGGACGGCTTCCCCGGCGGTGGCGGGCAGGGCTTCGGCGGCTTCGGCGACATCTTCGAGACGTTCTTCGGGCAGGGCGCGCAGGGCTCCTCGCGCGGCCCGCGATCGCGCCGGGAGCGCGGCCAGGACGCGCTGCTGCGTGTCGAGGTATCACTCGACGAGGTCATCTTCGGCACTCACCGCGACCTCGAGGTCGACACGGCCGTGCTCTGCGAGACCTGCCAGGGCTCGTGCTGCCAGCCGGGCACCTCGCCGGTCACCTGCGACATCTGCCACGGCTCAGGCCAGATCCAGCGCACCGTCCGCTCGCTGCTCGGCAATGTGATGACGGCCAGCCCCTGCGGCACCTGCCGCGGCTACGGCACCGTCATCGCCACTCCGTGCTCCACCTGCCAGGGCCAGGGCCGGGTCCGCGCGCGCCGGACCATCCCCGTCGACGTCCCCGCGGGAGTCGACACGGGCCTGCGCCTGCAGATGCCCGGCAGCGGCGAGGTCGGCCCGGCCGGCGGCCCGAGCGGCGACCTCTACCTCGAGATCAAGGTCAAGCACCACGACATCTTCAGCCGCAACGGCGACGACCTGCTCTGCACCCTCGAGGTGCAGATGACGGACGCGATCCTCGGCTCGACGACGACCCTCGCGGCGCTCGACGGCGACATCGAGATCGAGGTCAAGCCGGGCACGCAGAGCACCGAGATCGTCACGATCAAGGGCCGCGGCGTCACCAAGCTGCGCGGCAACGGCCGCGGCGACCTCCGCGTCGGCATCCAGGTGGTCACCCCGACCAAGCTGGGGCACCGCGAGCGCGAGCTGGTGCAGGAGTTCGCCAAGCACTACAAGCCGCAGAAGCCGGCTCTTACGCACTTCCAGCAGGGGCTGTTCTCCAAGCTCCGCGACCGCTTCCTGGGCTGACCGGCGTAGGCGTGGCGCACCACTACATCGACGAGTCGCTCGACTCCGGGGACTTCGTCGCAGGCGGCCGGCTGGAGCTCTCCGGCGCGGAGGCGCGCCACCTCGCGACCGTGAGCCGGATCCGCGCGGGCGAGAGCGTCCGCATCGGCGACGGCCGAGGCCGGGTCGCCGTGGCCGTCGTCGAGAGCGCGGAGGCGTCGCGTGTCGTCCTCGCGGTCGTGTCGGTCGAGGAGGTGCCCGCGCCGAGCCCGCGCCTCGTGCTCGTGCAGGCACTCGCGAAGGGCGACCGCGACGAGCTGGCGATCCAGGCGGCGACCGAGCTCGGCGTGGACGAGGTCGTGCCGTGGCAGGCCGCCCGCAGCGTCTCGCGCTGGTCGGGCGTCAAGGAGGAGAAGGGCCGCGAGCGCTGGCGCAGCATCGTCCGCGAGGCGAGCAAGCAGTCGCTCCGCGCCCGGGTGCCGGAGGTGTCGGCGGTCGTCGGCCTCCGCCAGCTCGTGGAGCGGGCCGCGACGGCGCGTGTGCTCGTGCTCGAGCCCTCGGCCGAGGAGCGGCTCACCGCGATCGAGCCGGACGGGCGCGACCTCGTGCTCGTCGTCGGCCCCGAGGGCGGCATCGCGGCGGAGGAGCTGCGCGCCCTCGCCGACGCGGGTGCCGAGGCCGTCGCGCTCGGCGACTCCGTCCTGCGCACCTCCACCGCCGGCCCGGCCGCGATCGCCGTGCTCTCGGCCCGTCTCGGCCGCTGGTGATCCCCGCCGATCCGCGCGCCCTGGGCGAACGCGCCCCCGTCGTCGCCCTCGCCCCGTTTAAGATGGATGCATGACCGAGCCCACTGTCTTCACGCGCATCGTCCGCGGCGAGATCCCCGCCGACGTGGTGTTCGAGAACGAGCGGATCCTCGCGATCCGGGACATCGCGCCGAAGGCGCCCGTCCACCTGCTGATCTTCCCCAAGACCCCCGAGTACGCGAACGTCGCCGAGCTCGCCGCGGGCGATCCGGAGCTCCTCGCCGAGATGGCCGTGGTCGCGCAGACCCTGGCCGACGCGCACAGCAACGGCCACTTCCGCCTCGTCTTCAACTCCGGCGAAGAGGCCGGTCAGACCGTGTTCCACGTCCACGCCCACGTCCTGGGCGGCCACCTGACGGAAGGCTCCCTTGCCACCGGTTGATCACGCGGGCGATCGCTCCGCGGACCAGAACCCCACTCGAACCGGCTCGACGGAGCCGTCGGTCCCGCAGAGCGACGCGGACCGGACCACCGGCGGGACCCATCGCGTCATCGCCGTCGACGGAATCGCCATGGTGCGCCTCCTCGGACCCCAGGACCGCCTCATCCGGGCGGTCGAATCGCGATTCCCCGACGTCCGGGTGCACGTGCGCGGCAACGAGGTGACCCTCGACGGCGAGGGCGCCCCCGTCGCCGCGGCGGCGCGCCTGGTGGAAGAACTGGTGCTCATGACGGCAGGCGGCCACGACCTCGACCCGGAGGGCGTGCGCGAGTCCGCGCGCATCCTCGAGAACGGCGGGCCGGTGCGTCCCGCGGACGCGTTCGGCCAGGCGATCCTCACGGCGCGCGGGAAGAGCATCCGCCCGAAGACCCTGGGGCAGCGCGAGTACGTCGACGCCGTCGATCAGAACACGATCGTCTTCGGCATCGGCCCGGCCGGCACCGGCAAGACCTACCTCGCGATGGCCAAGGCGGTGCAGTCCCTGCAGCGCAAGGAGGTCGAGCGGATCATCCTCACGCGCCCCGCGGTCGAGGCGGGGGAGCGGCTGGGCTACCTGCCCGGCTCGCTCACCGACAAGATCGACCCGTACCTGCGCCCGCTCTACGACGCGCTGAACGAGATGATGGACCCGGAGATCGTGCCGAAGCTGCTCGCGGCGGGCACGATCGAGGTCGCGCCGCTGGCCTACATGCGCGGCCGCACGCTGAACTCCTCGTTCGTCGTGCTCGACGAGGCGCAGAACACGACGCCGGAGCAGATGAAGATGTTCCTCACCCGCCTCGGCTTCGGCTCGAAGATGGTGATCACGGGCGACATCACCCAGGTCGACCTCCCCGCCGGCTCCAGCGGTCTCCGCCTGGTGACCCGGGTGCTCGACGACATCGACGACATCCACTTCGCCCGGCTGACCAGCGAGGACGTGGTCCGCCACAGCCTCGTCGGCCGGATCGTCGACGCGTACACCGAGTACGACCAGCAGAAGCAGGCGCAGAGCTTCGAGCGCGAGCAGGCCCGCGAGTTCGCGGCCCGCGCCGAGCGCCGGGCGGCCACCCGCTCGACCGGCGACGCGCAGCCCAAGCGCCCGCGCGCCTGAGCGCCGTACCACCGCCTCCCGCCCCGCCGAGCCCCTCCCGATCGAAGGAACACCGCACCCCGTGAGCATCGAGATCAACAACGAGTCGAGCATCCCCGTCGACGAGGCGACCCTGCTGCGCCTCGCGGGCTACGCGCTCGACTCGATGCACGTGCACCCCGACGCCGAGCTCGCCATCGTGCTGGTCGACGAGGGGGCGATGGAGCAGCTGCACGTGCAGTGGATGGACGAGCCCGGCCCGACCGACGTGCTGAGCTTCCCGATGGACGAGCTGCGCCCCGGCACCGAGGACGAGCCGACCCCGGCCGGCCTGCTCGGCGACATCGTGCTCTGCCCGCAGGTGGCGCAGAGCCAGGCCGAGGCCGCCGGCCACTCCGTGCTCGACGAGCTGCTGCTGCTCACGGCCCACGGGCTGCTGCACCTGCTCGGCTTCGACCACGCGGAGCCCGAGGAGGAGCGCGAGATGTTCGGCATCCAGCGCGACATCCTCGTCGGGTTCCACATCAGCGAGCGACGCCGCTAGGCCCGGCGTGCTCACCGTCCAGCTCCTCATCGCGGCCCTCGGCCTCGTCGCCCTCGGCGGCTGGCTCGCCGCCACCGACGCCGCGCTCGGCGTGCTCTCCCGCAGCGACGTCCTCGAGATGGCGAACCACTCGCGCAGCTCGCGCGCCCTGCGGGCCATCGCCGGCGACATGAGCGCGCACGTCAACGTCGTCAACTTCACCCGGATCGCGGCCGAGACGACCGCCGCGGTTTTCGTCACCACCGTGCTCGTCGTCGTGGTCGACGCGCTCTGGCTGGCGCTCCTGCTCGCGATCCTGATCATGGCGGCCGTCTCGTTCGTGCTCGTCGGCTCCAGCCCGCGCAGCGTCGGGCGCGCCCACGCCCGCGCCGTGCTCGGCTCCAGCGCCTCGCTCGTGCACGTGCTGCGGGTCGCGCTCGGCCCGGTCGCGCACGGTCTCGTCGCGCTGGGCAACCGGGTCACCCCGGGCACCGGCCGCTCGGCCGGCTTCTCCTCCGAGGAGCAGCTGCTCAGCATGGTCGACGAGGCGACCGAGCAGTCGGTCCTCGAGCAGGACGACCGCGAGCTCATCCACTCCATCTTCGAGTTCAACGACACGCTGGTGCGCGAGGTGATGGTGCCGCGGACCGACATGGTGACGATCGAGGCCGGCGCCTCGGTCGGCGCCGGCATGGGCCTGCTGCTCAGTCGCGGCATCTCCCGGCTGCCCGTCATCGGCGACGGCGTCGACGACGTGCTCGGCGTGCTCTACCTCCGCGACGTCGCCCGGCACACCTACGAGCGCCCGGACGACGACGACTCCGCGGCCGACCTCGCCCGCCCGGCGCTGTTCGTGCCGGAGTCGAAGAAGGCCGACGAGCTGCTGCGCCAGATGCAGCTCGAGTCCAACCACCTCGCCATGGTGGTGGACGAGTACGGCGGCATCGCCGGGCTCGTGACGCTCGAGGACCTGATCGAGGAGCTCGTCGGCGACATCTCGGACGAGTACGACCGCGAGGTCGACCTCTTCGAGGAGATCGAGCCCGGCGTCTACCGCGTCTCGGCGCGGCTGCCCGTCGACGAGCTGGGCGAGCTGTTCGAACTCGACCTCGAGGACGACGACGTCGACTCGGTAGGCGGACTGCTCACCAAGGCCTACGGCCGCCTGCCCGAGCGCGGCGCGACCGCGCGGATCGACGGGGTGATCCTCGAGGCCGAGCAGGCGGATCCCCGCCGCGGCACCATCTCGACCGTCATCGTGCGGCGCGATCCCGACTACGATCCCTCAGGCGAGACCGGCACCGGACCGGTCGCGATCGTCGCCGAGACAGACCACCAGGACGAGGACGCACGATGACCGACCCCAGCACTCCCACGACCCCCTACCGGGCGGGCTTCGTGTCGTTCGTGGGCCGCCCGAACGTCGGCAAGTCCACGCTCACCAACGCGCTGGTCGGCGAGAAGATCGCCATCACCAGCTCGAAGCCGCAGACCACCCGCCGCGCCATCCGCGGCATCGTGCACCGCCCCGACGGCCAGCTCATCGTGGTGGACACCCCTGGCATCCACCGCCCGCGCACGCTGCTCGGCGAGCGGCTGAACTCCCTCGTCACCTCGACCCTCGGCGACGTCGACGTGATCGGGATGCTCTTCCCGGCCGACGAGCCGATCGGCCCCGGCGACCGCTTCATCAACGAGCAGCTCGAGGCCTTCCCGCGCGCCCGCAAGGTCGCGATCGTCTCCAAGGTCGACCTCTCCTCGAAGAAGTCGGTCGCGAAGCAGCTGCTCGCCGTCTCCGAGCTGCGCGAGTGGGACACCATCGTGCCGATCTCGGCGGTCACCGAGGAGCAGCTCGACGTGCTCGCGGTCGAGCTGCTGCGCCTCATGCCGGTCTCGCCCGCGCTCTACCCCGAGGAGGCCGTGACCGACGAGGACACCGGCTCGCGCATCGCGGAGTTCATCCGCGAGGCCGCGCTCGAGGGCGTCTCGGACGAGCTGCCGCACTCGCTCGCCGTGACCCTCGACGACATGGTCGAGCGCGAGGACGGCTCCTTCATCGACATCTACGCGAACGTCTTCGTGGAGCGCGACAGCCAGAAGGGCATCATCATCGGCAAGGGGGGCCAGCGCCTGCGCGAGGTGGGCGCGGTGTCGCGCGAGCAGATCGAGCGGCTGCTCGGCCGGCGCGTGTTCCTCTCCATCCGGGTGAAGGTCGCCAAGGAGTGGCAGCGCGACCCGAAGCTGCTCGGCCGCCTCGGCTTCTGAGCCGGTGAGCGCGGCGCCGGATCGGCAGGGGGACGGCAGTCACTCTGCCGGACGACGCCCGGCGGCGACCTCGCCGCGTAGCGTGGGGCTCATGCGTGCGCTCCTGGATCGTCCGGCGACGCTCCCGATCGCGGGAGCCCTGCTCGGGGTCCTCCACCTCGGACTGAGCGCGGCCGGCCTGATCGCGCCGGAGCACCTCAGCGGCGGCCTGCTGATCGCGCTCGGCCTCGGCCTCGCGGCCTTCCTGCCGGCCCTCGCGCCGTCCCTGATCGCCGTCGGGGCGGTCACCGGCGGCGGGATCCCGCTCCTCGGCGTGCCGGTGGACGGTGTCCTGGTGGGCCTGCTCGTCCTCTGGTCCACCGCGCGTCGGCTCGGTCCCTGGACGCGGACGCTGACCCTCGTCGGCGCCCTCCTGCTCGCGGGCGTCGCCGGGCTGGTCGCCGCACTGAGCGGGACCGAGCTGCTGCTGCCGCAGGAGGAGAGCGCCGACCAGGTCCTGCTCTTCCGCGCCGTCGCCGCACTGGTCGTCGCCGCCCTCCTCGCCGGCGCGGAGGTCCTGGTCTGGCGCGCCGGGGTGCGGCGGCCGGTCGGTCCCGACGACAGGATCGATGCACTCGTGGTGCGCGTCGCCGGTCCGCAGGACGGCTTCGCCGTCGGAGCGGCCGGCTGGCAGGCGCTCCTCCTGCTGCTGATCTCGACCGTGCCGTTCGCGGCGCCCGACGGCTCGCTCCAGCCGGTCGTCGGCGGAGTGCTGGCGGTCGCGCTGGTCCTGCACCGCCGGGCGCCGGCACTCTCCCTCACGATCGCCTGGGGCGGGGCGCTCCTGCAGATGGGTCTGCAGCTGGCACCGGGACCGGTCGACCTCGCGATCCTCGCGGTGCTCTTCGGCACCGGTGCGTCCGAGCGGCGCCGGGTGCGCGCGGCGGGAGCCGTCTCCGCGGTGCTCGGCGCGATCGTGGCCGTCGTCTACCTGATCATCGTCTTCCGGCTCGTCCAGTCCATCCCCTCGCCGATCCTGACCGGGGGAGCGGTGTTCGGCGGGATCCTCGCCACGCTCGGCCTCTCCTGGACGGTCGGCCTGCTCTCCCGCTCGGTGCGGCGAGCGCGCGAGGGGCAGGCCCTCCGCGCCGAGGCCGAGCGCGAGCGTGCGGCGGCGCAGCGCGAGCTGGACACGGTCGAGGAGCGCAACCGCATCGCCCGCGACATGCACGACGTCGTCGCGCACTCGCTCGCCGTCGTGATCGCGCAGGCGGACGGCGCCCGCTACCTCGGCGCGTCGAGCCCGGAGCAGACCGACGCCGCCCTGCTCACCATCTCCTCGGTCGCCCGCGACGCGCTCGGCGACGTCCGCGTCCTCCTGGCTCAGCTGCGGCACAGCCAGAGCGACGGACCGCAGCCGGAGGCGCGTGACCTGCCGGCACTGCTCGAGAGCGTCTCCGGAGCCGGGACGCAGCTGCGGTCCGAGCTCGAGGTCGACCTCGAGACCGTGCCGCGCGGCATCGGCCTCGCGCTCTACCGCATCGTGCAGGAGGCGACGACGAACGCGCTCCGGCACGGCCGGCCCGGCTCCCCGCTCGACGTCGCGCTCCGCCGCGAGTCCGGCGAGATCGTCCTCACCGTCCGCAACGCGCGCTGCGCCGACGCGGAGGCCGCCGCTCGCGTGCCCGGGGAGGGGCACGGGCTCGTCGGGATGCGCGAGCGCGCCGCTCTCGTCGGCGGCGTCCTCCGCGCCGGCCCCGAGGGCGACGACTTCGTGGTCGACGCGCACCTGCCCGCCCCCACTTCCACCGCCCTGCCCGTCGCCTCTGGAGGCCACCCCGCATGACCGACACCATCCGCCTCGTCCTCGTCGACGACCAGGCGCTCTTCCGCGCCGGCATCCGCATGCTGCTCAGCTCCCAGCCGGACCTCGAGGTGGTCGGCGAGGCGTCCGACGGCGCGGAGGGCGCGGAGCTCGTCGGCCGGCTGGCCCCGGACGTGGTGCTGATGGACATCCGGATGCCGGGGGTCGACGGCATCGAGTCGACGCGCCGGATCCTCGCCGACGCCGCGGAGAAGGACGTGGAGCCGCCGCGCATCCTGGTGCTCACCACCTTCGACCTGGACGAGGCGGCCGCCCGCGCGATCCGCGCCGGGGCGAGCGGCTTCCTGCTCAAGGACACCGAGCCGGGCTTCCTGCTCGCCTCCGTCCGCACCGTGCACGCCGGCACCGCGGTCGTCGCCGCCTCCGCGACGAGGGAGCTCTTCGAGCACTTCGGCGCGCCGGGGAGCGGCCGCGAGACTCCCGCCGCGTTCGGCACGCTGACCGACCGGGAGCGCGAGATCTTCCAACTCGCCGCGCGCGGCCTCAGCAACACCGAGATCGCCCGGGCGGAGTTCCTCAGCGAGGCCACGGTCAAGACGCACATCAGCCGCACGCTCGGCAAGCTCGGGCTGCGCGACCGGGTGCAGCTCGTCGTCTACGCCTACGAGAACGGGCTCGTCGCCTGAGCCGGCCCGCGCGCCGCACTGCCGCGCCGGGGTGCCGACCCGCGAGCGCAGTGCTACCGTGGTCGCGTGCGCATCGGTCTGCTCCTTCTTAGCCGCCGCGACGAGATCTGATCCTCAGGCCCTCCTCGTCGCGGAGTCCGTCGTCGGCTGAACCAGACCCATCGTCACCACAGACCACCCGCGTGGTTCGATCCGCATCCGGATCCCCGCGAGACGAGAGACAGGCGCGTCCGCGCGCCGGGAGAGCACCCTCATGAAGAACACCCAGAAGCCGTCGTCGCTGCCGATCGGCAAGTACAAGCCGTTCCACGAGCAGATCGTCGTGGAGCTGCCCGACCGCACCTGGCCGGCCAAGCGCATCACCACGGCGCCGCGCTGGTGCGCCGTCGACCTCCGCGACGGCAACCAGGCGCTGATCGACCCGATGAGCCCCGAGCGCAAGCGGATCATGTTCGACCTCCTGGTCCGGATGGGCTACAAGGAGATCGAGGTCGGCTTCCCGAGCGCCAGCCAGACCGACTTCGACTTCGTCCGCAGCCTCATCGAGGAGGACGCGATCCCGGAGGACGTCACCATCCAGGTGCTGACCCAGGCCCGCGACCACCTGATCGAGCGCACCTACGAGTCGATCCGCGGCGCCCGCCAGGCGATCGTGCACCTCTACAACTCGACCAGCGTGCTGCAGCGCGAGGTCGTCTTCCGCAAGGACCGCCAGGGCATCATCGACATCGCCCTCGCCGGCGCGCGCAAGTGCCGCGAGATGGAGGCGTCGGTGCCCGGCACCGCCGTCTACTACGAGTACTCGCCCGAGAGCTACACCGGCACCGAGCTCGACTTCGCCCGCGAGATCTGCGATCGCGTGGTCGAGGTCTTCGAGCCGACTCCGGAGCGCAAGGTCATCCTCAACCTGCCCGCCACGGTCGAGATGGCGACGCCGAACGTCTACGCCGACTCGATCGAGTGGATGTGCCGCAACCTCGCCCAGCGCGAGAACATCATCGTCTCGCTGCACCCGCACAACGACCGCGGCACCGCGGTCGCGGCGGCCGAGCTGGGCTACCTGGCCGGCGCGGACCGCATCGAGGGCTGCCTCTTCGGCAACGGCGAGCGCACCGGCAACGTCGACCTGGTCGCGCTGGGCGTGAACCTGTTCACCCAGGGCATCGACCCGCAGATCGACTTCAGCGACATGGACGGCATCAAGCGCACGGCCGAGTACTGCAACCAGCTGGCCGTGCCGGAGCGCAGCCCCTGGGCCGGCGACCTGGTCTTCACCGCGTTCAGCGGCTCGCACCAGGACGCCATCAAGAAGGGCTTCGAGGCGATGGAGGCCGAGGCCGAGCGCACCGGCGTCAGCCGCGACGAGCTGACCTGGGCCGTGCCGTACCTGCCGGTGGACCCGAAGGACCTCGGCCGCTCCTACGAGGCGGTCATCCGCGTCAACTCGCAGTCCGGCAAGGGCGGTGTCGCGTACCTGCTGAAGACCGACCACGCGCTGGACCTGCCGCGCCGCCTGCAGATCGAGTTCTCCGCGGTCGTGCAGGCCAAGACGGACGCCGAGGGCGGCGAGGTCACCAGTGAGCAGATCTGGACGATCTTCCAGGACGAGTACCTGCCCGCGCCCGCGCACCGCGCCGAGGACAAGTGGGGCCGCTTCGAGCTGGCCCGCACGAGCACCTCGAGCGACCTGGGCGGCTCGATCGCCCTCGACGCCGTGCTGCGCGTCGGCGACGAGACGGTCACGGCGAGCGCGACCGGCAACGGCCCGATCAACGCCTTCGAGGCGGTGCTGGCGCAGCACGGCGTCGAGGTCCGCGTCTTCGACTACGTCGAGCACGCTCTCAGCGCCGGCGGCGACGCGCTGGCCGCCTCCTACGTCGAGTGCTCGGTCAACGGCCGCACCCTCTGGGGCGTGGGCGTCGACGCCGACATCTCGACCGCCTCGCTGAAGGCGATCGTCTCGGCCGTCAACCGCGCCCTCCGGGAGGAGGCCCCGGACCGCGAGCTGGCGACGGCCTCGGCCTGACGCTCGCGCTGGGCGGCCGCCGAGGCGGCGCGGCCCGTTCCCTGCCTGCGAGTCGCCCGCGGAGCGGGCACGCCATGCTGGTCGAGTAGCCCGCGGAGCGGGCGTATCGAGACCCCCCCGTCCATGCGGTGGTGGGTCTCGATACGCCGCGTGCCGCGGCTACTCGACCAGCATGAGGATGCCGCGTTCCGCGGCTTCCCGATCAGCATGCTGCGCGCCGCTGTGGTCGCCGCCGAGGCGGACCTCCGTCAGGCGCGGCCCTGGAGGATGAGGTTCCAGTAGACCCAGGGGAGCAGGTAGCGGTCGGCGAGGAAGGTGAGGCGGCGCTCCTTCGCGAGGCCCTTCCAGAAGGGGATGGTCGGCTTCGGGCGGTAGCGGTCGTCGAACTCGGCGAAGACGACGGTCGAGCGCGAGACGACGAACGGGCAGACCGAGTAGCCGTTGTAGACCTGGGGGAGCGGCTTCCCCTTGCGGGCGGCGACGAGGTTCTTCGCCAGGGTCTTCGTCTGCTGCCGGAGCGCTCCGCCCGACTTCGAGTTGGTGGTCGCGGCGGCGTCGCCGAGCGACCAGACCTCGGGGTGGCGGGGGTGGCGCAGCGTCAGCGGGTCGACCTCGACGAAGCCGCCGACGCCGCCCTCCGCCACGAGTCCGGTGCCCGCTAGCCAGTCCGGCGCTGACTGCGGCGGCACGGCGTGCAGCACGTCGTAGGAGAGCGTCTCCCGCTGCTCGGTGCCGATGTGCCCGCCGTCGTGGTCGACACCCAGCTGCGCGCTCCGGCCGTCCTCGCCGGCGATGACGATCGTCCGCTTCTCGGCGTCCACCTCGACCAGCTCGCGGCTGTAGCGCACGTCGATCCCGTACTCCGCCACCTTTCGCTCGAGCTCCGCGTCGATCAGCGGCATCCCGAACATCGTCGGCGTCGGCACGACGAGCACGACGTGGACGTCCGCGAGCACGCCGATCTCGCGCCAGTAGTCGCAGGCGAGGTACATCGGCTTCTGCGAGGCGCCGGAGCAGGTGCCCGGGCCGCTCGGCTGGGTGAAGACGACCGTGCCGGAGCGGACGCCGCGGAGCACGCTCGACGCCTTCCGCGCGTACTCGAACTCGTAGTTCGAGACACCGACCGGCGACGCCATCGCCTCCGACAGCCCGGGCACCGCCTCCCAGTCCTTCTGTATGCCGGGGCAGACGACGAGGTCGCCGTAGCCGACCTGCCGACCGGAGGCGAGCACGACCGTCTTCGCGGCGGGGTCGATCGCCTCGACGCGGTCCCGTATCCAGGTCACACCCTTCGGCGTCACCGAGCCCTGCGGCCGGGTCGCCTTCGAGGCGGGAGCGGTGCCGCCGGCCACGTGGGAGAACATCGGCTGGTAGAGGTGCGTCTCGCGCGGCTCGATCACCGCGACGTCCTTCACGCCGTAGCGGCGGAGGCGTCCCGCGACCGAGAGCCCCGCGTTCCCCCCGCCGATGATCAGCACGTCGTGTCGGTCTGTCGTGGTGCCCGCAGCGGTCATGCCGCCACCCTAGGTCGGACCTCCGACACGGGCGCGGGCTTCCGCGAGCCGTCCGGACGTGCATCCCCGCCGTCAGCCTCGCTTCCGCCAGCCCAGCCGCGGCACCCGGCTCAGCGCCCGCTGCTCCGGCAGGCTCCAGCCGTAGCGCACCGCCAGCAGCCGGATGACGGCCGTGACCAGCACCGCGATCGGCGCCGCGTAGTCGATCACCATCCCGAACCGCAGCGCGACCACCAGCACGACTGTGCCGGCGGTCGCCGCGATCGCGTAGAGCGAGCCCACGTGCATCAGCGCGATCGGCCGGTTGAGCAGGATGTCCCGGATCACCGAGCCTCCGACGGCCGAGACGGTGCCGACGAACACGGCGGGCACCTCCGGCACGCCGAGCGAGAGCGCCTTCGTCGTCCCGATGGCGCCGAAGAGCCCGATCGTCAGGGCGTCGAGCGCCGTGATCGTGCCGTCGACCCGGTTGAGCACGTGCTGCAGCAGCATGCCGAAGAGCGAGGCCGTCACCGCGACGAGCAGGTAGGCGTTGGTGTGCAGCGCCACGAGCGGGGTCTGCAGCAGCAGATCGCGCAGCACGCCGCCGCCGAGCCCCGTCGCCGTGCCGATGATCGTGACGCCGAGCAGGTCGATCCGGCGGTCGCGGAACTCGCCCGCGAACATCGCACCTTGCAGGCAGCCGATCGCGATGGCGAGGAGGTCGGCCCAGGCGGGGATCTCGAAGAGGGAGGCGGCCACCGAGCCATCGTTCCACGGGCGGGAGCGGGCGGGTGCCGGTCCACCGCGGGGTTGTCAGGGGTGGGGAGGATAATCGAGCGCATGCCCACCTACCGTGACGAAGCCGTCGTGCTGCGCACCCACAAGCTGGGCGAGGCCGACCGCATCGTGACGCTGCTCTCGCGCAGCCACGGCAAGATCCGCGCGGTCGCGAAGGGCGTGCGCAAGACCGGCTCCAAGTTCGGCTCGCGGCTCGAGCCGTTCATGGTCGCCGACCTGCAGCTCTACGAGGGCCGGAGCCTCGACATCGTCACGCAGGCCGAGTCGCTCGGCGCGTACGGCGCGATCATCGCGGCCGACTACGACAGCTACACCGCGGCGAGCGCGATGGTCGAGACGGCCGACCGCCTCACCGACGCCGACGCGTCGCTGCAGCAGTACCTCCTGCTCGTCGGCGCCCTGCGCTCGCTCTCGAAGCACGAGCACGAGCCGGTGCTCACGCTCGACTCCTACCTGCTGCGCGCGCTCTCGATCGCCGGCTGGGCGCCGAGCTTCGAGGACTGCGCCCGCTGCGGCGCCCCCGGCCCGCACGGCGCCGTGGTCGTCCAGCTCGGCTCTGTGGTCTGCGAGGAGTGCACGCCCCCCGGCGCCCCGCGCGTCGCCCCCGAGGTGGTCGTCCTCCTCGGCGCCCTGCTCACGGGAGACTGGGAGCACGCCGAGACGACGGAGCCCTCGACCCGCTCCCGAGCGAGCGGCGTGGTCGCCGCCTACACCCAGTGGCACCTCGAGCGCGGACTGAGATCTCTGGAGCACGTCACCCGATGAAGCCGTTCACCCACAGGGACGCCGTCCCGTTCCGCCCCCTCGACTGGACCGGCGTGCACCCGCCGGAGCTGCCGCGCAAGGCGGTGCCCGAGCACGTCGCGATCGTGATGGACGGGAACGGCCGCTGGGCCAACTCCCGCGGGCTGACCCGGGTGGAGGGGCACAAGCGCGGCGAGGCGTCGCTGCTCGACGTGGTCGCGGGAGCGATCCAGATCGGCGTCAAGCACCTCAGCGTCTACGCCTTCTCTACCGAGAACTGGAAGCGCTCGCCCGACGAGGTGCGCTTCCTGATGGGCTTCAACCGCGACGTGCTGCACCGCCGCCGCGACCAGCTGAACGAGTGGGGCGTGCGCGTGCGCTGGGCCGGCCGGAAGCCGCGGCTCTGGGCGTCGGTCATCAACGAGCTGCAGTACGCCGAGAAGCTGACCGAGGGCAACGACGTCCTCACGCTCACCATGTGCGTCAACTACGGCGGCCGCACCGAGATCGCCGACGCGGTGCAGCGGATCGCCGCCGAGGTCGCCGCGGGCCGGCTGAAGCCGTCCGGCATCACCGAGAAGACGATCGGCAAGGCGCTCTACCTGCCCGACATGCCGGACGTCGACCTCTTCGTGCGCTCCTCCGGCGAGCAGCGCACCAGCAACTTCCTGCTCTGGCAGAGCGCCTACGCCGAGATGGTCTTCCTCGACCGGCTCTGGCCGGACTTCACCCGCGAGGACCTCTGGGGCGCGATCGAGCACTACGCCGGCCGCACCCGCCGCTTCGGCGGCGCCGTGGACGTGCCGGGCGCGTCCGCCTGACGCGCCCGGCACGATCGGCGGCTCAGCCGTCGGTCCCGCACCGGGTCGGGTCGGCCGGAAGGGTGCCCTCGACGAGGTAGGCGTTCGCGATGGCGGTCGCGCACGACGAGTCCCGGTACAGGGCGCCGTGACCGTCCGCGTCCACCTCGACGAGAGTGCTGTTCGTCACCTCGGTCTCGTGCAGCCGCACGGCGTCCGCGTGCGGCGTCGCCGGATCGTGCAGGTTGGAGGCGATGAGGATCCTGTTCCCGCTCGTGTAGGAGAGCGCCGGATCCAGGCGCTCGTACTCGCCCCACCGGTCGCAGTCCCGGACCGGGTCGTCCGCCTGCTCGAGGACGCCGAGCGGCCCCGTGCTCGTCGGACCCTCACCCGCGACCGGAGCGGCGCTCGCTCCGGGGACCGCGGGGACGGCGCAGTAGACGGCGTACTCGAGTGCTCGGTCGACAGCCGAGTCGTCGGTGCTCGCGACGACGTCCAGCGCGTCCGCGTCGCCCGCCACCACCCCGCGGAGGACGGCGACCGTCTCTCCCCACGAGGACCGCGGCTCGTACAGGCTGGTCAGCAGGAAGGACGCGAGTTCGCGGCCGCCCACCTCGGCGGGCGCGCCGTCGGGGCCGGTCGCCGTCCGGGGCTCCGCCGTCAGCGACTGCAGGAGGGCTGTGAGCTGCTCGGCCGCCGTCGTCGCATCGCCGGTGAAGGGGCAGGCGCCGATGCCGCCCGATGTGCAGGCGGCGAGGAGGCGCGTGAGGCTCGCCTCGAAGCCCTCGAGATCGCTCGCCCTGTTCCGCGAGGCGGTGTCCGCGACGCCGTCGAGGATCATCCGGCCGACGGTGTCCGGGAAGAGGGTCGCGTAGACGCTGCCGATGTAGGTGCCGTAGGAGGCGCCGTAGTAGTCGAGCTCCGGCTGCTGCAGCGCCTGCCGCAGCAGCTCGTGGTCCATCGCCACGTCCGTGCTGGACGCGTGGACGGCGAAGCGGCTGGTGCTCGAGCACGCCTCCACCGCACCCGCGTCGTCGGCGGTCATCGCCTGGACGTCGCAGGCGAGAGCCGTCTCGGGGCTGACGCCTCGCGGCTCGATGCCGACCACGTCGTACTTCTCGAAGACGGGAGCGGTCTCCGGCACGGTCGCCAGGCCGAGGGCCATGTTCCGCGCCGAGACGCCCGGTCCGCCCGGGTTGACCATGAGCACCTCGTCGTGCGGTCCGCCCACCGAGACCCTGATCAGGTCGAGGTCCACCGACTCGGAGGTGTCGGGGCGGCTCCAGTCGACGGGCGCTGCGATGCTGCCGCAGGTCGCATCCACTCCGTCGAGCCCCGTCACGGCCTCGCTCGGGCAGTCGAACCAGGAGGGCTCCCCGTGCTGGGTGAACCACGAGGTCACCAGCGCCCGGGGCCCGCTCGTCGAGTCGACCACCGTGCCGGCGGTGCCGGCGGTGCAGCCGGACAGCATCAGCGCCAGGAGGCACCCCGCGCCGATCATCGGATTCTTCTTCATCGTGTCCATCCCTCGTGAATCGCTCGTCACCGCTCATGTCGGCGCGATGCGGTCGTCGGCTCGTGATCCGCACGTCGTCGACCCGTCGCGCGATCGGCGGCGGATCCGGACGTCTCCGCGGCCTCGACGAGGCGGCGTCGCGTGCGAGTGGTCAGCGTAGGGAGCGGGGGCCGCAGAGACCGGGCCGGCGTGCAGTGGACGCTGTTCGGAGATGATCGCGGTGCGGTGGGCCTACTCTTCTCCGTCCGCCTGCCCGCGAGACACCTCGGCTGGTGGGGGGAGTCGGCGTGACGGAGGGGCGGGCCCGATGGCGCCGCTGGCTACCATCGGAGCATGACGATCGGGACCAGCACACTCCGCGTCGGGCTCGTCGGCTACGGACTCGCCGGCCGGATCTTCCACGCACCGTTCCTCGAGGCGCACCCGGACGTCGCGCTGGTCGTGATCTCGACCAGCGATCCGGAGCGGGCGGCGGCGGCCGCCGCTGCGCATCCCGGCGCACGGATCGTCGCCGGCCTCGACGCGGTGCTCGCCGAGGGGCCCGACCTGGTCGTCCTCGCGACGCCGCCCTCCGTGCACCGCGAGCAGGCCGAGCAGGTGCTCACCGCCGGTGTCGCGGTGGTCATCGACAAGCCGTTCGCGCCGAGCACGGCCGACGTCGACGCGATCCTCGCCGCCTCCGAGGCGGGCGGGGCGCCGGTGTTCGTCTTCCAGAACCGCCGCTGGGACGCCGACTTCCTGACGTTGCGCCGGCTCCTGGCGGAGGGAGCGCTCGGTGACGTGATCCGCTTCGAGTCGACGTTCGAGCGCTGGAGCGCCCCGAAGACCGGCCGCTGGCAGACGGCGATCGGCCCGGCGCAGGGCGGCGGCATACTCTTCGACCTCGGCAGCCACCTCGCCGACCAGGCCCTGGTGCTCTTCGGCCCGGCCGTCGTCACCGCGGCGGAGACCCGCGTCGTGCACGCGGGCGGCGCGAGCGAGGACGACGCCTTCGTCTCGCTGCTCCACGAGTCCGGCGTGCGCTCGCACCTGACGATGAGCCGGGTCGCCCGCGCCTCGGCGCCCCGCTTCCGGGTGCTCGGCACGCGGGCGGCGTTCTCGGTCGACGGCCTGGACCCGCAGGAGGGCGCGCTGCGCGGCGGGGGCGCCACTCCGCTGGACGAGGACTTCGGCGTCGTTCCGCCGGGCGCGGAGGGGATGCTGACCGACGAGCACGGCACGACGGCCGTGCCGAGCGAGCGCGGGAACTACGCCGCCTTCCTCGCGGGAGTCGTCCACGCCCTGCTCGACGGCGCTCCGTCACCCGTCGACGTGCACGACGCTCGAGCCGTGGTCGCGCTGATCGAGCAGGCCCACGCCCTCGCCGCACGATGACGCACGACGCGCCCGGTGCTGCCGCGAGGTTGGCGATCCGGGCGTCGAGGGGGATCCTCGGAGGGTGAGCACCGCACCCCCGGCCCCCGCCGACCTCCGAGCGCTCTTCCCCGGCGCCCGCGGGTACCACAACGCCTGCACGCTGGGCCTGCCGCCTCGCGCGACCGCCGAGGCCCTGCGCGCGGACCTCGACGAGTGGTCGGCCGGCGGCGGCACCGCCGCGGGCTACGGAGCGGTCGCTGAGCGCGCCCGAGCCTCCTTCGCGCAGATCGCCGGAGTGCCGGTCGACCGGGTCGCGATCGGCTCGCAGACGTCGGCGATGGCCGCCGTGCTCGCCGCGTCGCTCCCGGACGGAGCGCACGTGCTCTGCGTCGACGGCGACTTCTCCTCCATCGTCTTCCCCTTCCTCGCCCAGGCCCACCGCGGCGTCGTGGTGCGATCGGTGCCCCTGGAGGCGCTCGCCGAGTCGGTCGAGGACGCCGACGACCTCGTCGTCTTCTCGGCCGTGCAGTCCAGCAGCGGAGCGCTCGCCGACCTCGACGCGGTCGTCCAGGCCGCCGCCCGCCACGGCGTGCGCACGGCCTGCGATCTGACCCAGGCCGCGGGCGTGCTGCCGGTGGACGCCTCCCGCTTCGACGCGACCCTCACGCACGCCTACAAGTGGCTCTGCTCGCCGCGCGGCGCCGCCTTCCTTACCGTCTCGCCCGAGTACGCGGCCGAGCTGCTGCCGGTGCAGGCCGGCTGGTACTCGGGGGAGGACGTCTGGTCCTCGTGCTACGGGCCCGCGATGCACCTCGCCGAGAACGCCCGGCGCTTCGACGTCTCGCCCGCCTGGCAGGCGTTCGTCGGGGCGGAGGCGTCGCTCGAGCTGTTCCGCTCGCTCGACCTCGCCGAGGTCTGGGAGCGCGCCTCCGGGCTGGGCGATCAGCTCTGCGAGCGCCTCGACCGCGCGCCGCAGCACCGCGCGATCGTCTCCTGGCCGGACGAGGACGGCGCCGATCTGGCGCGCCTGCAGGCCGCAGGGCTGCGCGTCTCGGGACGCGGCGGGCGCCTCCGGGTCGCCTTCCACCTCTGGAACGACGAGTCCGACGTCGACGAGCTCGTCCGGGTGCTGCGGGAATAGCTCCCCGTCGCCGCGGTTGTCCTCGGAGTGAGCGAAGCGCAGACCCCCATCACCGTCGACATCTGGTCCGACATCGCCTGCCCCTGGTGCTACATCGGCAAGCGCAAGTTCGAGCGCGGGCTGGCGGCGTTCCGCGCGGCGCACCCCGATGCGCCGGAGGTCGCGGTCGGGTACCGCAGCTTCGAGCTGTCGCCGGAGACGCCGGAGGACTACCGCGGCGGCACGGCCGAGTTCCTCGCCCAGCACAAGGGCGTCCCGCTGGAGCAGGCGCAGCAGATGCTCGACTCCGTCACCGCGATCGCGGCGGGGGTCGACCTCGACTACCACTTCGAGTCGGTCGTGCACGTCAAGACCGTCCGTGCGCACCAGGCGCTGCACCACGCGAAGGCGAACGGGCTCCAGCTCGAGCTGAAGGAGCGGCTGCTCCGCGCCTACTTCGTCGAGGGGCGCGACCTCGCGGACTCCGACGTCCTGGCCGCCCTCTCCGCGGAGGTCGGGCTCGACGCCGACGAGGCTCGGCGCGCTCTGGACGAGCAGCGGCACCTCGCCGACGTGCAGTCCGACATCGCGCAGGCGCGCGAGTACGGGATCAACGGGGTGCCGTTCTTCGTGCTCGACGGCCGCTTCGGGGTCTCCGGCGCACAGGAGCCGACGGCCTTCACCGAGGTGCTCGAGCACGTGCTGTCGCAGCGGGCGGTCGTCGCATGAGCGACCGAGTGCCGAGCGGGCCGTTCGAGATGCTCGGCGCGACGGACGTGCCCGTCTGCGAGGACGGTGTCTGCGCGGTCCCGGCGTCCGCGGCTCCCGCTGTCAGCGAGCAGGCTCCTCGATCGTGATGTCGGCGACCGTCGCGCCGTAGGCGGCGATCAGCGCGTCCGCGTCGACGAAGGCGCTCCGGCCGCTCGTGCCGGCGCCCAGGGCGATCCTGCGGCCGACGATCCGCTCGTCCGCGACGACGGGCCAGGCGGTCGTCGAGCCGATCGGCGTGATCGTGCCGCGGCGGTAGCCCGTCGCCTCCAGCGCCACCGACTCGTCGGGCAGGCGGAGCTTGTTCACGCCGACCACCGCGCGCAGCAGCGGCCAGGAGATCTGCCGGCCGCCGGGCACCAGCGCGAAGACGAAGCCGCCGTCGTGGCGCTTCACCACCAGCGACTTCACGATCGAGCCCGGCTCGATGCCCAGCAGCTCGGCCGCTTCGGCCAGGCTGCCGGCCTCCGGGCGGTCGACGATCTCGACGTCGAGTCCGCGCTCGCGCGCATCCGCCTCGAACCGCGCCGGGCCGTCCTCCCATGTGCGGTCCTCCGCAGTTCCGACCTCCACGGTGTCGTCCTCCACAGTGCCGTTCCCGTCCATCCGTCCCCACCTCTCCGCTCGTTCGCCTTCCCCAACACAGGATCTGGGAGAATCGATGCCGATGTCCTCCACTCTCATGGCCGCACCGCCCGCGCGCACCGCGCCGGCGCTCCGGATCGGCCCCCTCGAACTCGACGCCCCCGTCGTCCTCGCGCCCATGGCCGGGATCACCAACACCGCGTTCCGCCGGCTCTGCCGCGAGTTCGGCAACGGGCTCTACGTCAGCGAGATGATCACCTCCCGCGCGCTCGTCGAGCGCACCCCGGAGTCGATGCGCCTCATCCGCCACCACCCCAGCGAGAAGGTCCGCTCGATCCAGCTCTACGGGGTCGACCCGAAGACGGTCGCCGAGGCCGTCACCATGCTCGTCGCGGAGGACCGCGCCGACCACATCGACCTCAACTTCGGCTGCCCCGTCGCCAAGGTCACCCGCAAGGGCGGGGGAGCGGCCCTGCCGTGGAAGCTCCCGCTGTTCCGTCAGATCGTCGAGGGCGCGGTGCGGGCCGCGGGCGACGTCCCGCTGACGGTCAAGATGCGCAAGGGCATCGACTCCGACCACCTCACCTACCTCGAGGCCGGCCGGGCCGCGGAGGGCGCGGGAGTCGCGTCGATCGCGCTGCACGCCCGCACCGCCTCCGAGTTCTACAGCGGCCAGGCCGACTGGTCGGCGATCACGACCCTCAAGCAGGCGATCACGAGCGTCCCGGTGCTCGGCAACGGCGACATCTGGTCGGCCGAGGACGCGCTGCGGATGATGAGCGAGACCGGCTGCGACGGCGTCGTCGTCGGGCGCGGCTGCCTCGGCCGCCCGTGGCTCTTCGGCGACCTCGCCGCCGCCTTCGCGGGATCGGACGAGCGCTTCACACCGACCCTCGGCCAGGTCGCCACGGCCTTCCGCCGGCACGCCCAGCTGATCTGCGAGTTCTTCGAGAGCGAGGAGCGCGGCTGCCGCGACATCCGCAAGCACGTCGCCTGGTACTTCAAGGGCTACCCCGTCGGCGGCGACCTGCGCGCGAAGATGGCCTCCGTGGTCACCCTCGCCGAGCTCGACGAGCTGCTCGCCACCCTCGACCCGGACGTGCCCTACCCGGGCGAGGCGGCCGAGGGCCAGCGCGGCCGCGCCGGCTCGCCGAAGACGCCGTCGCTGCCCGACCGCTGGCTCGAGTCCCGCGAGCTGAACGCCGACCAGCGCGACGCCGTCTCGGCCGCCGAGATCCACCACAGCGGTGGATGACCGCGCGCTCTGGGGGTACTCGCTCGTCGACGTCGAGCGGTTCCTGCCGGAGGACCACAGCACCCGCCGCTCCGACTTCGCCCGCGATCGCGCCCGGCTCTTCCACTCCAGCTCGCTCCGCCGCCTCGCGGCGAAGACCCAGGTGCTCAGCCCGACCGCCGGTGTCGACTTCGCCCGCAACCGGCTGACCCACTCGCTCGAGGTCGCCCAGATCGGTCGCGAGCTCGCCACGAGCCTCGACCTCGACCCCGACGTCGTCGACACCGCCTGCCTCGCTCACGACATCGGCCACCCGCCCTTCGGCCACAACGGCGAGCGCGCCCTCAACACCTGGGCCGAGTCGATCGGCGGCTTCGAGGGCAACGCGCAGACCTTCCGGCTGCTGACGCGGCTCGAGGCGAAGGTGTTCGGCGAGGACGACCGCCCCTACGGCCTGAACCTCACCCGGTCGAGCCTCGACGCCAGCTGCAAGTACCCGTGGCCCGACACCCGCTCCGTCGCCGACCCGTCCGGCCGCGCCAAGTACGGCTTCTACGCCGACGACGAGCCGGCCTTCACCTGGATGCGCCAGGGCGCGCCCGAGGGCGTCCGCTGCATCGAGGCCGAGGTGATGGACCTCTCCGACGACATCGCCTACTCGGTGCACGACTTCGAGGACGCCGTGTTCTCCGGCTACATCGACGTCGCCGCGCTCGGGTCCCGCGTGGACCACGACGACCTCGTCGAGTCGATGCACTCCTGGGTCGGCGGCGAGATCGGGCACGACGAGCTCGTCGCCGCGTTCGACCGCCTCGACTCGCTCGACGTCTGGGTCGACTCCTGGGACGGCTCGCGCCGCGACCAGGCCCGGCTGAAGAACCTCACCAGCCAGCTCATCGGCCGCTTCGCCGCGTCCGCCACCGAGGCCACCCGCGACGCCTACTCCCACCCCGACCTCGTCCGCTTCGGGGGCCACGTCGTCGTGCCCCGCGAGCAGCAGGCCGAGATCGCCGTGCTCAAGGGCATCGTCGCCACCTTCGTGATGTCGCGGAACACCCGCCAGCCGATCTACGCCCAGCAGCGCGAGGTCCTCACCCGCCTCGCCGACACCCTCCTCGAACGCGGCGCCGGCGCCCTCGACGCCGGCTTCGCCGAGGACTGGAACGCCGCCGGCACCGACGACGCCCGCCGCAGGGTCGTCGTCGACCAGGTCGCCAACCTCACCGACCAGAGCGCCCTCAGCTGGTTCGAGAGGCTGTGCCACTGACGTGAGCGGGGCGCAGCCCCGCTCACGTCGGACGCCGGTCCCTGCCCGGCGTCCGCGCGGTCGGCTCCTCGGGGTGGTGCGTCTCAGAGAGCGGGTCGCGGACGCCTAGCGCGATTCGCTGGCACGCGAATCGCCCGTTCGGCTGCACCCTGCGGCGTGCATGCCGGAAGGCTGAGCTCTCCGGCACCCGTGCTGGTCGAGGAGGGCGCGGAGCGGCCGTATCGAGACCGACGTGTCCGGCGGGGTGGGTCTCGATACGCCGCGTTCCGCGGCTCCTCGACCAGCAGGTGGGCGCGGGTCTCGCGCTTCGCACGACGACGGCAGTCGCCCCGTGGTCTGAGGCTGCCTGCTCATGCTGGTCGAGTAGGGCGCGCAGCGGCCGTATCGAGACCGACGTGTCCGGTTCGGTGGGAAGCCCATGCTGATCGAGTAGGCCGCGCAGCTGGCGTATCGAGATCGACCAGCGTCAGCAGGACGAGTCTGCAGGCCCGTCCTGCTGGGGACGGTGGGTCTCGATACGCCCCTGCGGGGCTGCTCGACCAGCATGTGCGCGGGCGGAAAAGGCGCACTCGGCCGGGGGGCGGGTGGCGGCGGATACGATGGGGGACATGCCTCGGATTCGACAGACGGATGTCGAGGAGGTCAAGGCCAGGGTCAACATCGCGGACGTGGTCGGCGAGTACGTCACCCTGAAATCGGCGGGCGTCGGCTCGCTGAAGGGGCTCTGCCCGTTCCACGACGAGCGCAGCCCGAGCTTCCACGTGCGCCCCCAGGCCGGCTTCTACCACTGCTTCGGCTGCCAGGAGTCGGGCGACGTCTACAGCTTCGTGATGAAGATGGACCACACCTCGTTCAGCGAGACGGTCGAGCGGCTCGCCGGCCGCATCGGCTTCCCGCTGCAGTACGAGGAGGGCGGCGGCCAGGCCCCCGAGACCGGCGGACGCGCCCGGCTCATCGCCGCGAACAACGCCGCCGAGGAGTTCTTCCGCGAGCAGCTCGCCACCCCCGGCGCCGACGTCGGCCGCCGCTTCCTCGGCGAGCGCGGCTTCGACCGCGCCGCCGCCGACCGCTTCGGCGTCGGCTTCGCCCCCGACGGCTGGGACGGCCTCACCACCGCGCTCAAGCGCCGCGGCTTCTCCGAGGAGGAGCTGACCACGGCGGGCCTCGTCAGCAGCAGCAACCGCGGCGGCGTCTACGACCGCTTCCGCGGTCGGCTCGTCTGGCCGATCCGCGACGTCACCGGCCAGACCGTCGGCTTCGGCGCCCGCCGCCTGCTCGAGGAGGACAAGGGCCCGAAGTACCTGAACACCCCCGAGTCGCCCGTCTACCACAAGTCGCAGGTCCTCTACGGGCTCGACCTGGCCAAGCGCGACATCTCCCGCGGCCACCGGGTCGTCGTCGTGGAGGGCTACACCGACGTGATGGCCTGCCACCTCGCCGGCGTCACGACCGCGGTCGCCACCTGCGGCACCTCCTTCGGCGTCGACCACATCAAGGTCCTGCGCCGCGTGCTCGGCGACGACAGCGGCGTCGGCGAGGTCGTCTTCACCTTCGACCCGGACGCCGCCGGCCAGAAGGCGGCGATGCGCGCCTTCCAGGAGGAGCACCGCTTCGCCGCGCAGACCTTCGTCGCCGTCGCGCCCGAGGGCCTCGACCCGTGCGACCTCCGCCTCAACCGCGGCGACGACGCCGTGCGCCGCCTCATCGACGACAAGAAGCCGATGTTCGAGTTCGTCATCCGGCAGCTGCTGGCCCGATACGACCTCGACACGGTCGAGGGCCGGATCGCCGCCCTGCGCGCCGCTGCGCCCGTCGTCGCCGAGATCCGCGACCCGGCGCTGCGCCCGGGCTACTCGCGCGAACTCGCCCGGATGCTCGGCCTGGACATGTCCGAGGTCAACTCCGCCGTCCGCTCCGCCGGCTCCCGCGCGCGCAACGCCCCGGGCGGCCGGGACGAGCGCCCGCAGGAGGACGCCCCGGAGGCTCCCGCCGGTGCCCGGATCGCCGACCTCCCCGTCGACGTCGTCACGCGGATCGAGCGCGAGGCGCTGATGGCCATGCTCCAGCTGCCCCAGGTGATGGGGGAGTCGCTGCTCGCCCGCGCCGCGCACGCCGCCGTCACGAACGAGACCCTCCGCGTCGTCCGCGACGCCGTCGTCGCCAATCTCGAGCGCGCGCAGGACCGCGACTGGGTCGAGCACGTCGCGGCCGACGTGCCCGGGCCGTTCGCCTCGCTCGTGCACCAGCTCGCCGTGGCGCCCATCCCAGCCGCCGACGAGGCCGGCCTCGCCCGCTACTCGAAGGACGTGGCGATCTCGCTGATCGAGCGCGACCTCCTGCGCGAGATCGCCGAGCTGCGCGGCGCCCTGCAGCGCGCCTCGACCGACCCGGTGCTCTCCCGCGCCGTGCAGGTCCGCCTGGTCGAGCTGGAGCGCGAGAAGCGGGCCCTGCGCACCGAATGAGGGCGCCGCGAGTGCCGCGTGCCCTCGATGAGGGACGTGTTGCAGTCGTGTGAAGAAAGCGCCGGACGGCCCGCGCCGGTTCGGAGAGCGCTTCCGCATGTGTTACCACTGAGGAACAGCAATGCGGGCGCTCAGCGTCGTGGCCCCCGTGCGCCCAGAGAACACCGTGCGCCTGAAGGACAGTGCGCCGGATCGACACCGCTCCGCACGGACCCGTGCGCGACGGACTCTGCGCCGCGGGACCGCGTTCCACGCCGAGGTCCGCATCCGATTTCTGACAGGAAGAGGCAGACGGAGATGACATCCGGATTCACTCGCGGTTCGCGGGCACTCGGCACGGCAGCAGGCTTCGCCGCGGTCGCGCTCGTGCTGGCGGGCTGCTCCGCCGGCGGCGGGGACTCGACCGGCGGCGCGGCCGGCGGCACGCTCACCATCGGCACCACCGACAAGATCACCACGCTCGACCCCGCCGGTTCGTACGACAACGGCTCCTTCGCCGTGATGAACCAGGTGTTCCCGTTCCTGATGAACACCCCCTACGGCAGCCCGGACGTCGAGCCCGACATCGCCGAGTCGGCCGAGTTCACGGCGCCGACCGAGTACACGGTCACGCTCAAGGACGGCCTGAAGTGGGCCAACGGCCACGACCTGACCTCCTCGGACGTCAAGTTCTCCTTCGACCGCCAGGTCGCCATCGCGGCCGAGAACGGCCCGTCGTCGCTCCTCGCGAACCTCGACAGCGTCGCGGCGCCGGACGACACCACCGTCGTCTTCACGCTGAAGTCGGAGAACGACCAGACCTTCCCGCAGATCCTCTCGAGCCCCGCGGGCCCGATCGTGGACGAGGAGGTCTTCTCGGCCGACGAGCTGACCGCCGACGCGGACATCGTCTCGGGCGACGCCTTCGCCGGGCAGTACACGATCGCCAACTACGACGTGAACAACCTCATCCAGTACAAGGCGTACGACGACTACCAGGGCGTGCTCGGCGCGGCGAAGACGGGCACGATCAACGTCAAGTACTACGCGGACAGCTCGAACCTCAAGCTGGACATCCAGGAGGGCAACATCGACGTCGCGTACCGGAGCCTCTCCGCGACCGACGTCGAGGACCTCCGCGGGAACGACGCCGTCAAGGTCGTCGACGGTCCCGGCGGCGAGATCCGCTACATCGTCTTCAACTTCGACATGCAGCCGTTCGGCGCGACGACCGCCGAGGCCGACGCGGCCAAGGCGCTCGCCGTCCGCCAGGCCGCGGCCGATCTGATCGACCGCCAGGAGATCGCCGACCAGGTCTACAAGGGCACCTACACCCCGCTGTACTCCTACGTCCCCCAGGGCCTCACCGGCGCGACCGAGTCCCTCAAGGGCCTCTACGGCGACGGTCAGGGCGGTGTCGACGCCGACAAGGCGGCCGCCACGCTCCAGGCCGCGGGCGTCACCACCCCGGTCACCCTCAACCTGCAGTACTCGAACGACCACTACGGTCCGTCCTCGGGCGACGAGTACGCGCTGATCAAGGACCAGCTCGAGTCGACCGGCCTGTTCACCGTGAACCTGCAGACGACCGAGTGGGTCCAGTACTCCAAGGACCGCTCGAGCGACGTCTACCCGGCGTACCAGCTCGGCTGGTTCCCGGACTACTCCGACGCCGACAACTACCTGTCGCCGTTCTTCATCAAGGAGAACTTCCTCGCGAACCACTTCGACGACGCCGACGTGCAGAGCCTGATCGCCGAGCAGGTCTCCACCACCGACGCCGATGCGCGCACCGCGCTGATCGAGGAGATCCAGGACAAGGTCGCGGCGCAGCTGTCGACCCTGCCCTACCTCCAGGGCTCGCAGGTCGCGATCGTCGGCAGCACCGTGAGCGGAGCCGAGGACACCCTCGACGCCTCGTTCAAGTTCCGCTACGCGGCGCTCAGCAAGGGCTGATCCACCCCTCCGGCCGGCGCCTCCCCACCCGGGAGGCGCCGGCCGTTCTCCACGAAAGGCATCACGTGACGACAGCCACGACGGCTGCGGCGACGGCGCCCACCCGGCGACCGCGCGGCTCCGGAGGAGGACTCGGGCGCTATCTGCTCGTCCGCTTCCTGCTCATCATCCCGACCGTCTTCATCCTCGTGACGATGGTGTTCCTGCTCATGCGCTCGACGGGCGACCCGATCACCGCGGCGCTGGGCGGTCGGCTCACCGCCGACCAGCTGGCCGAGCGCGTGGCCGCGGCCGGCTACGACCGCCCGCTGATCGTGCAGTACCTCGAGTACCTCGGCAACCTGCTGCGCGGCGACTTCGGCACCACCCTGAGCGACAACCGCCCGGTCACCGAGGTGCTGGTCACCTACGGCGCCGCGACCGTCGAGCTCGCCTTCTACGCCCTGATCGTGGCGTTCCTGGTCGGCATCCCGCTCGGGATGCTCGCCGCCTACCACCGCGACCGCACGCCCGACGCGGTCCTGCGCATCTTCGCGATCCTCTGCTACGCGACCCCCGTCTTCTTCGCGGGGCTGCTGCTCAAGCTCGTCTTCTCGGTCTGGCTCAAGTGGTTCCCGGTCGCCGGCCGGGCGACGACGAACACCGAGCTCTCGCTGCAGTTCCTCGAGAACAAGACCGGCATCTACCTCATCGACGCGATCCAGACCGGCGACCCCGCCGCCGTGGGCGACGTGCTCTCGCACGCGGTCCTCCCGGCGATCGCGCTCGGCCTGCTGACCGCCGGCATCTTCCTCCGCCTCGTGCGCACCAACGTGATCGGCACCCTCGGCACCGACTACGTCGACGCCGCCCGCTCGCGCGGAGTGAGCGAGTTCCGCCTGGTCCGCACGCACGCCTACCGTCCGGCGCTCATCCCGATCATCACCGTCATCGGCCTGCAGATCGCCCTGCTGCTGGGCGGCGCGGTGCTCACCGAGACGACCTTCGAGTGGAAGGGCCTCGGCTTCCAGCTGGCCGAGTACCTCCAGGCGCGCGACTTCGTCGCCGTGCAGGGCATCGTCGCCCTGCTGGCCGTGATCGTGGCGCTGACCAACTTCATCGTCGACGTCATCGCGGCGCTCATCGACCCGCGAGTGAGGTACTGACCCATGAGCACCACCACTCCGGCGCGCCCGCGCCGCCGCCTCGTCGATCGGCTGCCGGTCGTCCACCAGCTCCGGCAGAGCGTGGGCCTGCAGCGCGGGATGCTCGTCACCGGTCTCGTGATCACCGGTGCGTTCCTCCTCGTCGCGGCCCTCGCCCCGCTGATCGCCCCCTACGGCTACTCGCAGCTGCGCACCGGCACCGAGTCGTTCGGCGCGCAGCAGCCGCCGAGTGCCGAGCACCTGCTCGGCACCACCGTCGGCGGCTACGACGTCCTCTCGCGCGTGATCTGGGGCGCGCAGACGGCGTTCCTCGTCATCGTCGTCGCCGTCGTGCTGTCGATCTTCCTCGGCGTCTTCCTCGGTCTCGTCTCCGGCTACCTCGGCGGCTGGCTCGACCGCGTGCTCGTCGTGATCTGCGACGCGATCTACGCCTTCCCGACCCTGCTGCTCGCGATCGTGATGTCGATCGTGATCTCCGGCGGGCAGTCGAACCTCTGGTCGGGCATCTTCGCCGCTGCGGTCTCGATCACGGTCGTCTACATCCCGCAGTACTTCCGGGTGATCCGGGCCGAGACGGTGCGGATCAAGGGCGACGCCTTCGTCGAGTCGGCGAAGGTCATCGGCGCCTCGACCCCGCGGATCATGTTCAAGCACGTGCTGCGGAACGCCACGCGCACGCTGCCGCTGATCTTCACGCTGAACTCGTCCGAGGCGATCCTCACCCTCGCGGGCCTGGGCTTCCTGGGCTTCGGCATCGAGCCGACCTCGGCCGCCGAGTGGGGCTACGACCTCAACAAGGCGCTGTCCGACGTGACCAGCGGCATCTGGTGGACCTCGGTCTTCCCGGGCCTGGCCATCGTCCTCGTCGTGCTCGGCATCACGCTGGTCGGCGAGAGCCTCAACGACCTCGCCGACCCGCGCCTGCGCGGCCGGCGCGCGGTGGCCGCCGGTTCCGGCGACGTCGCCGCGACGTCCGTCGTCCCGGGCGGCGCGCTCCCCGCGGACGGCCTGGAGACGCCGGGACACGATCCCGTCGCCGGAGTGGAGAAGACCCGATGAGCGTCCAGCGTCCCGCCGACAGCCGTCCCGCCGACGCGGGCTCCCGCCCGATCGTCGACATCCAGGACCTCGAGGTCGCCTTCGCGAGCGACCGCGGCGCCGTCCGCGCGGTGGCCGGCGTCAGCCTCCGGGTCGAGCGCGGCGAGGTGCTCGCCGTCGTCGGCGAGTCCGGCAGCGGCAAGACTGTGACCGCCAAGACCATCCTCGGCCTGCTGCCCGAGACGGCGACGGCGTCCGGCGTCATCCTGCTCTCGAAGAAGGACGGCAGCTCGTCGACCGACGTGGTCTCCGTGCCGAAGTCGCGTCTGCGCGAGCTCCGCGGCACCGATGTCGCGATGGTCTTCCAGGAGCCCGGCACCGCGCTCAACCCGGTCTTCACCGTCGGCTGGCAGATCGCGGAGGGTCTGCGGGCGCACGCCTCCGTCTCGCGCAAGGACGCGCGCAAGCGCGCCATCGACGTGCTGCGCACGGTCGGCATCCCCGAGCCGGAGAAGCGCGTCGACTACTACCCGCACCAGTTCTCCGGCGGCCAGAAGCAGCGCGTCGTCATCGCGATGGCGCTCGTGCTCGACCCCGGCCTGATCGTCGCCGACGAGCCGACGACGGCCCTCGACGTGACGGTGCAAGCCGAGATCCTCGACCTGCTCCGCCGCTGCCGCGACGAATTCGGCACCTCGATCGTCCTGATCACCCACAACATGGGCGTCGTCGCCGACCTGGCCGATCGCGTCGCGGTGATGTACCAGGGCGAGCTGGTCGAGGAGGCGCCGGTCGCCGAGCTGTTCGCCGCTCCGAAGGCCGAGTACACCCGCAAGCTGCTCGCCGCCGTGCCGCACGTGGGCCAGGGCGTCGCCCGGGCGAAGGAGCGCGCCATCGAGCGCGCCGGCGCCCCGGAGGCGGAGACGCTCGTCCTCGCCGAGGACCTGCGGATCCAGTACCCCGGCCGCCTCGGCCGCCCCGGCTTCGTGGCCGTCGACGGTGTCTCCTTCCGCATCCGCGCGGGCGAGGTGCTCGGCCTGGTCGGCGAGAGCGGCTCGGGCAAGACGACCATCGGCCGGGCGATCGCGGGACTGACCACCGTCACCGGCGGCTCGCTGCGCGTGCTCGGCAAGGAGATGCGCGGCATCCGCGAGCGCGCCTTCCGTCCCGTCCGCGGCGACATCGGCTTCGTCTTCCAGGACCCGGCGTCGAGCTTCAACCCGCTGCTGACGATCGCCGAGTGCGTCGCCGAGCCGCTGATCGTGCACGGCCGCGCCCGCGACGCCGGTGCCGCCCGGAAGCGGGTCGACGAGCTGCTCGAGGCGGTGCAGCTGCCGCGCTCCTACGGCGACCGCTACCCGCACGAGCTCTCCGGCGGTCAGCGGCAGCGCGCGAGCCTCGCGCGCTCGCTCGCGCTCGAGCCGAAGCTGCTGATCGCCGACGAGCCGACCTCGGCGCTCGACGTCTCGGTGCAGGCGCGCGTGCTCGAGCTGTTCGCGGAGCTGCAGCGCGAGTTCGGCTTCGCCTCGCTCTTCATCAGCCACGACCTCGCCGTCGTCGACCTGCTCGCCGACCGGATCGCCGTGCTCTACCGCGGCGAGCTGGTCGAGGAGGGCACGGGCGAGGAGGTGCTGTCCGCGCCGAAGCACCCGTACACGCAGCGGCTGCTGGCCTCGCTGCCGGTGCCGAACCCGGGGGAGCAGGCCGAGCGCCGCGAGCTCCTGCGCAGCATCGTCGAGGCGGAGCGGAAGGCGTGAGCCGAGCCGCCGCCGCCTCGGCGCCCATCGTCGTCGACGACCTCAGCGTCGAGTACCCGCCGCGCGGCATCAGCGGGCGCTGGACCGCGCTGCGCGGGGTCAGCCTGCGCGTCGAGCCGGGCGAGGTGCTCGGCATCCTCGGCGGCAGCGGCTCCGGCAAGTCGACGCTGGCGCGCGTCCTCGGCGGCGAGGGTCTCGACGGCCCGGCCGGCGCCGGGGCGCGGACGCGGCCGGTGATCATCGGCGGCGAGGCCACCGTCTCCGGTCACCGCCTCCGCGGGATGCCCGCCCGCGAGATCAAGCGCTTCACCTTCGACGTCGCGCACCTGGCGCAGGACGCCGGCGCGGTGCTGCGCCCGGAGCTGACCGTCTCCGAGCTGATCGCCGAGCCGATCTTCCTCCGCGACCGGCACTACGACCCGAAGAGCGCGGCGGTGCGGGTGGCGACGCTGCTCGACTCCGTGCACCTGCCGCTGTTCCTGCTCGACCGCTTCCCGTACGAGCTCTCCAGCGGTCAGCGGCAGCGCGTCGCGATCGCGCGCGCCCTCGTCCTCGGCCCGAAGGTGCTGATCGCCGACGAGCCGACCTCCGGCATCGACGCGACCGTCCGCGAGTCGATCGTGGACCTGCTCACCGATCTGCGGCGGCAGGAGGGCTTCGCCGCGGTCGTCGTGAGCCACGACATCGACGTGCTCAGCCGGGCCACCGACCGGATCGCCGTGCTGGTCGAGGGCGAGGTGGTCGCCTACGGCCCGCTGCTCGAGGTGCTGAACGACTCCCGTCACCCGTACGTCCGCGAGCTCGGCGCCGCCTTCGCGGAGTTCGAGCGCTTCGACGCCTCCCGCGCCGCGCGCACGGCGCCCGCGGAGGAGGCCGGATGAGCGAGCCGCGAATCGCGGTCCTGCCCCGGCCGAAGCAGATCTTCACCGACGCGATCGAGGCCGGCGGCGGCTCCGTCGTCGGCGTCGAGGACGCGGAGGCGCTGCTCTGGCTCTCCTACGGCCGCACCGACGAGCTCGCCACGGTGCTCGCCGAGCACCCGGGCCTCCGCTGGGTGCAGCTGCCCTGGGCGGGGGTCGACGTGTTCGCGCCCGTGCTGCGCAGCACTCAGCGGGAGGGGCTGCGCTGGACGAGCGCGAAGGGCGCCTACGCCGAGCCGGTCGCCGAGCACGCTCTTGCGCTGACCCTCGCGCTGCTGCGCTCGCTGCCCGAGCGCGCCCGCGCCGACTCCTGGGGAGCGAAGCGCGCCAGGACCCTGCACCGCGCACGGGTCGTCGTCGTGGGCGCGGGCGGCATCGCCGTGGAGCTCCTGCGGCTGCTGAGCGTCTTCGACGCGCACGTCACCGTGGTGCGCCGGAGCGCCGCGGAGGTGCCCGGAGCCGACCGCACGGTCACCGCGGACCAGCTGCCCGACGTGGTCGCCGACGCCGACGTCCTCGTGCTCGCGGCCGCCGCGACCGACGGCACCGCCCGGCTGGTCGACGCCGAGCTGCTGCGGCGGCTGCCGGCCGAGGCCGTGCTGGTCAACGTCGCCCGGGGGAGCCTCGTCGACACCGACGCCCTCGTCGCCGCCCTCGCGGAGGGACGGCTCGCCGGGGCCGCCCTCGACGTCACCGACCCGGAGCCGCTGCCGGACGGGCACCCGCTGTGGAGCGAGCCGCGCTGCCTGATCACCCCGCATTCCGCGGACACCCCGGAGATGACGACGCCTCTGCTCGCCGAGCGGGTCCGCGCCAACGTCGCCGCCTTCGCCGCGGGTCGCGAACTGCTCGGCGTCGTCGACCCGGCGCTCGGCTACTGATCCAGGATTTGGAGTTCGCGCAGACTTTGCTAAAGTAGTCACGCGCTGTTCGCCTCCGGGTGAGCGGATGATCCTCGATAGCTCAATTGGCAGAGCAATCGGCTGTTAACCGGTAGGTTCTTGGTTCGAGTCCAAGTCGGGGAGCGAAGGGCCTGGGACTCCACTCCTGGGCCCTTTTTCGTGCCCTCGAGTCGGTCCTCCGGGCCCGGTCTCCGCTCGTCGTTCCCTGCGTGCTCACCGGCCGGCCGTGCTCTCTGCCACGACCCCGACCGGAGCCCCCATGCGCGACGACGTCCTCGACCTCCTCCGCCGCCGGCCCGACGTCGAGGCCCCCGACCTCGTCGCGGTCGACGCGAGCGACCGCCTCCTCCTCGACCTCGCCGCGGGGCACTCCCGGGTCGCCGTCGTCGGCGACGCCTTCGGCGCGCTGACGCTGGCCCTCGCCGCCGACGGCGTGGCGGTCTCCTCCGCCCAGGACTCGATCGTCGCCGAGCGGGCCCTCGCCGCCAACGCCGAGGCGGTCCGCGCCGCCGGCATCGAGCTCGCGCCCTTCACGATCGCCGACTCGATCGCCGACGCGGTCGAGGGCGCCGAGATCGTGCTGCTGCGCCTCCCGCGCTCGCTCGACGCGCTGGCCGCCGTCGCGGCCGAGGTCGCGCTCGCGAACCCCGCCGCGCAGCTCATCGGCGCCGGCCGGATCAAGCACATGTCGCTCGGCATGAACGAGGTCCTGGCCCGCCGCTACGACCGGATCGACGTCAGCCTCGCCCGGCAGAAGTCGCGGGCGCTCCTCGCGAGCGAGGCGAAGGCGGAGCAGCCCGCTGCTGCCGGTGCGGAGCGCCGCCGTCTCGAGGCGCACGGGCTCGAGATCGTCGCACTGCCCGGCGTCTTCGCCGGGGCCAAGCTCGACCTCGGCACGCGGGCGCTGCTCGCCGCGCTCGACCTGGCCGCGCTGCCCGGGGGAGTCGCGGTCGACCTCGGCTGCGGCTCCGGAGTGCTCGCCGCGTCGCTCGCGCTCGCCCGCCCGGACCTCGACGTGATCGCCACCGACAGCTCCCGCGCCGCCGTGGAGTCCGCCGGCGCCACCGCCGAGGCGAACGGCCTGGGCGACCGCATCCGGCTGCTCCGCGACGACAACGCCTCCACGATCGCCGACGGCTCGGTCGACGTGGTGCTCTGCAACCCGCCGTTCCACTCCGACGGCGCGGTGACCGACCTCGTCGCGCGCCGGATGATCGCGGCCGCCGGCCGCATCCTCCGCCCCGGCGGCGAGCTGTGGACGGTGTTCAACTCGCACCTCGCGCACCCGGCCGAGCTGCGCCGCTCCGTCGGGCCGACCAAGATCATCGAGCGCAGCGCGAAGTTCACCGTCGCGCGCAGCCGCCGCGAGGGCTGAGCACTCACCCGAGTCGGGAGGGACGACCGCAAGCCCCCGCCGCGCCTCCGGCTCCGGCGCCCGCTCCCGGGTACGATCGCTCTCCGGCGTCCCCCGCGCCGTTCCCTGATGCCCCGGAGGCCGTCGTGCTCGAAGTCGTCCTCGTCCTCGCCCTGATCGTCGCGGCGGGGGCGATCGTCCTGTGGCGCCGCTCCGCCGCCGCCGAGCGCCGCGCGCTCGACAGCCGGGCCGAGGAGGCTGCGCGCGCCGTCGCCCTCGAGCTGTCCGTCCGGGAGCAGGAGGCGCGGCTGCGCATCGTCGGCGAGCTCGAGCAGCTCGCCGTCCGCGCCGCGTCGAAGGTGGTCGAGGAGGCCGAGAGCGTGCGCCTCACCATCGACCGCGATCCCGCCGCCGCCTCGCGCTCCGCCGGGCGGGCCGTCAGCGCCGCGGAGGCGTCGCTCGCCCAGCTGCGCCGCATCGCGACGGTCGCCGCGGTCGATCCGCGCGAGCTCCCCGCGACCGGCGGGACGGACGCCCTGATCGAGAGCGCCCGCGAGCGCGGCCTGGTCGTGCAGGAGGAGACGTTCGGCGAGCCGTTCCCGCTGCAGGACGGCGCGGACGTCGCCGTGATGCGCGTGCTCGAGTACGCCTTCGACGAGGCCCTCGAGTCCGGCGGCACCGGCACCGAGCTGCGGATCACCTCCCGCTGGACCGCCACCGGCCTGCGCGTCGAGGTCGACGACGACCGCGAGCGCCACGCCGGCGCCGAGTCCGACGCGAGCGCCGTCGACGCCGACCTGCATGCGCTGACCGACCGGATCGACAGCCCCGCGCTCTCGGAGCTGCGCGAGCGGGCCGGCCTCTTCGGCGGCGACGTCGTCGAGAAGCGCACGCCGGGCGTCGGGCGCAGCGTCACCGCGTCCTTCCCGACCGTGCGCCACCACAACGGCGTGCACGGCGTCGACCTGGCCTAGGTCAGGGAGCGCCGGCCGGGAATCGGAGCGGAGTCGAAGTCCCTCGGACGCTCAGTCCTCGAGGTGCTCGACGCCCGGGGTCCAGGAGACGCCGGGGACGCCCCAGCCGCGCTTGCGGGTGATCTTCGCGACGGGCTTGGCGTACTCGTGCTCAAGGCGGTCCGTGTAGAGCACCCCGTCGAGGTGGTCGAACTCGTGCTGGAAGACGCGGGCGAACCAGCCGTCCGCCTCGATCTCGAACGGCGTTCCGTCGAGGTCGACCGCGCGCAGGATCGCCCGCTCGGAGCGCCGCAGCGGGAAGCGCTCGCCGGGGAACGACAGGCAGCCCTCGGACTCGGTGTCCTCGTCGGCCTCGCCGAGCGGCGTCGGGGTGACGAACAGCTCGGGGTTGATCGCGACGCCGCGGCGGGGAGTGCCGTCGTCGGCCTCGTAGTCGTAGACGAAGAGCCGCAGCGGCACGCCGACCTGCGGTCCGGCCAGGCCGACGCCGGGCGCCGTGTCCATCGTCTCGAACATGTCCGCGACGAGCGTGCGGAGTGTGTCGTCGAACTCGGTGACGGGGGCGGCGGGGGAGTGCAGGACGGGGTCGCCGGCGATGCGGATGGGGAGGACGGCCATGGGGATCAGGGTATCGCGGGCCCTGCAGGCGGCCGTCCTGACCGTCATCCGCTGGTTAGCCGAGGTCCCCCGTGCGTCGGAGGATGCGCGGATCGATCGTGGGTAGGGTCGTGCCCATGCCCACTGACCTCGCCGACCTTCTGAACGACCCGGCGAAGTTCATCGGCATCCCGATCGCCCTGATCGGCGCGGTCTTCCTCTCGCTCGGTGCGCAGTTCCAGCACCGCGGAGTCGTCAAGGTCGAGCGCTTCTCGAAGCGCTCCGGCTCGAGCGGGCTGAGCGGTGGGCAGCTCTTCGCGCTGCTGTCGCGGCCGTCCTGGGTGATCGGCACGCTGATGCTGGCGCTCGCGATCGTCTTCCAGCTCACGAGCCTCGGCTTCTCGCCGCTGATCGTCGTCCAGCCTCTCGGCGCGGTCGCGCTCGTCATCACTGCGATCGTCAACGCCCGGGTGAGCAAGGTGCGGCTGAACGCGTCCTCGATCCGCGCGATCATGCTCTGCGTCGGCGGCGTCGGAGTCTTCGTGCTGGTGGCCGCCTTCAATGCGGTCGACGAGTCGATCCGGACCTCGCAGCTGATCACGATCCTGGTGATCCTCGCGGTCGTCATGACGATCTTCGTCATCGCCTTCCGGGTCTTCCGCAAGAAGGCGCGGGCGATCTTCTACATCCTCGGCGCCGGCGTCGTCTACGGCTTCGTCGCCACCCTCGCCAAGGTCGTCCTCAACCGGATCAAGTTCGGCGAGTTCGACCCGCTGACCGTCGTCTGCATCGTGGCGCTCCTGGCCGCGACGGCGCTCGGCGGCTACTTCGTGCAGAACGCCTACGCCTCCGGGCCGCCGGACCTCGTCGTGGCCGGCCTGACCGTCGTCGACCCGCTGGTCGCCGTCGCGATCGGCATCATCGTCCTCGGCGAGGCGCAGTACGCGGCGCCGTGGGCGATCCCGCTCTTCATCGCGGCGGGAGTGGTCGCCATCTGGGGCGTCTTCCTCCTCGCGAAGCACCACCCGCAGGCCCGCTGAGCCACCCGACGCGAGGCGCCGCAATCCCGGGTTCCGGCGCCCTCCCCGCCTACACTGGGACCGCTTCGAGACGCCGTGCACCCGCCCGAACCCACGCCGATCGCTCCTCTCGTCGAGCGACACGACATCGTTAGGACCCACTCCGTGTCAGATCCCCGCGACGCGTCACGCCCCGAGTCGTCGACCGGCGACTCCGCTCCGGCGGACGCCGCCCGCCGCCCGCTGACCGTCGTGATCGGCTGCGACACCTTCGCGCCGGACGTCAACGGAGCGGCCAAGTTCGCCGAGCGCCTCGCCGCCGGCCTGCAGGCGCGCGGCCACGAGGTGCACGTCGTGGCCCCGTCCGCCGACGGCTGGAGCGGCACCCGCGTCGAGGACCACGAGGGCCAGCGGATCATCGTGCACCGCCTCTTCAGCCTCCGGTGGCCCCCGCACGACTGGCTGCGCTTCGCGATGCCGTGGCGCATCCGCCAGAACAGCGCGCGGATCCTCGACGAGGTGAAGCCCGACGTCGTGCACTTCCAGTCCCACGTCATCGTCGGCCGCGGCCTCGGTCAGGAGGCGGCCAAGCGCGGCATCCGCATCATCGGCACCAACCACTTCATGCCCGAGAACATGCTCGAGTTCACGCTCCTGCCCAAGGCCGCCCAGGCGAAGGCCGTGGCGATGGCCTGGCGGGCCGCCCGCCGCACCTTCGGCCGCGCGGAGGCGGTCACGACGCCGACCCGGAAGGCCGCGCAGTTCCTCGAGAAGTACACCGGGCTGCAGGGCGTTCGTGCGATCTCTTGCGGCATCGACGCCGACAACTACACGCCCGACTTCACCCCGCGCACCGCCAACCGCATCCTCTTCGTGGGGCGCGTCACCGGTGAGAAGCACATCGACGTCCTGCTCCGCGCGGTCTCTCTGCTCGACCCGTCGCTGGATGCGCAGCTCGAGATCGTCGGCGGCGGCGACCAGATGCGCAACCTCCAGCAGCTCGCCACCACCCTCGGCATCGCCGACCGCGTCCACTTCACCGGCTACGTCTCCGACGCCGAGCTGAAGCAGGCGTACAGCCGTGCGACCGTCTTCGCGATGCCCTCCATCGCCGAGCTGCAGAGCATCGCGACCATGGAGGCGATGGCCTCGGCCCTCCCCGTGGTCGCCGCCGACGCGATGGCTCTCCCGCACCTCGTCCACGAGGGCGAGAACGGCCACCTCTTCGAGCCCGGCAGCGCGCAGGCCCTCGCCGACGGTCTCACCGACGTCCTGACGGCTGACCCCGAGCGCCTCGAGGCACTCAAGCGCAGCTCGCTCCGCATCGTCGCCGCTCACGACATCAACCGCACGATCAGCACTTTCGAGAGCCTGTATCGTGGGGAGCCGGTGGCCGATCCGGCCGCCGACGCAGCGTCCGCTCCGGCAGGCCGAGCCGCCTCCTGACGGCCCGCCCCGCTCGCCCCGGGCGCCGCGGGGCGTTAGCTCAGCCGGTCAGAGCAGCGGACTCATAATCCGTCGGTCACGGGTTCAAGTCCCGTACGCCCTACTTCCGTCCCGTCGCGGTCACCCCGCCGGTCCGTGCCCCGACTCCGCAGAAGTCGTCGTACTCGCGCGCTGCCTACGACAACTTCTGCGCACTCGACGCGACCTCGCCGTCGGTCCCCGCCGCGCATACGCAGAAGTCGTCGTACTCGGGCGGCGAGTACGACGACTTCTGCGGAGTGAGCGGAGATGGGGGTGTCGCGGCGCTCCGTTACTGTCGTGATGTGGACACGCCTACTGCGCTCTTCGTTCTCTATGCCGCCGCCGGTCTTCTGAGCACGCTGCTTTTTGCGCTCTTCTGGTACTGGATCGTTCGCTTGGCAGTGACCCACGGATTGCGTTCGCACTCGTACTGGCTTCGGCGACAACGCGCCGCTTCGGCCCGGGTCGATGCCATTAACGCGACGAGTACTGCAGAGATCGACCTTCCTTCGGAACTCCGATAGCGGAAAGCTCTACTGCAGCTCAAGGCGAAGTCCGAGCGGCAGCGGCCTTCCGGACTCGGAGTGCACTTCAGCGACGGTGCCCTCCGATTCGCCTCTCCGTGTGAAGCGGATCTCTCTCCTCGAATGCCGCTCTGCCGCGCACTGCACTGCGGCAGGAAGGATGACACTCTCTGGCAAACTGCTTGGACATCGTGTCGCAAGGAGATCCTCATGCCGCTCACTTTCACTGCCATCGACTTCGAGACCGCGAACGAGCAGCGGGCCTCGGCCTGTGCTGTCGGCGTGGCACAGGTGACGAACGGGGTCGTCACCTATCGGGCCTCGACGAGGATCCGCCCGCTGACGGGCGACACCTTCTCGATGCGGAACACGTCGATCCACGGACTGACGTGGGAGGACTGCGCAGGAGCCCCGGAGTGGCCGGCCGTCTCGGAATGGATCGGGCAGGTCGTCCGCGATGCGCCGATCGTCGCTCATAACGCGTCCTTCGAGAAGGGAGTCTTCACAGCTACCAATTCTCTCGCGGGGATGGACCGCCCGACGCCGGACCTGCTGTGCTCTGTGGCGCTCTCGAAAGCCCACCTCGTTCTCGACTCCTATCGGCTCCCCGCGGTCGCCCGGCATCTGGGAGTCCGGCTCGACGACCATCACGATGCCGAGGCGGATGCCGTCGCCAGTGCGGAGGTCGTGCTGGCGATCGCTCGGAGGACGATGCGCGATGACGTCGCTCATCTCTGGGAGGAGACGCGAGTGGCGAAGAGAGCCGTACCGGCCGCGCGTCACTACGTCCGGCTGGCGGATCTTCCTCAGGCCAGCTCGAGCGCTGACCCGGACAGTCCTCTGCTCGGAGAGGTCGTCGTCTTCTCCGGCGAGATCGAAGGGATCCCACGAAAGGAGGCGCAATCGCTGGTCGCGCGCTTCGGTGCGACCGTGGGGTCGAACGTGACGAGGAAGACGACTCTCGTCGTGCAAGGGGTCTTCGGCCCGGGTGAGTTGAAGCCTGGCGAGACGGTGAGCGCGAAGATCCTGAAGGCGCGCGAGCTGGCGTCGAAGGGTCAGCGCGTCGAGGTCATCGACCAGACGGCGTTCCTCGATCTCCTGCGCTCGGTGGGCGCGGTGCTCTGACCTGGAGCAGCGCGGCGAACCGTCCGCGATCAGTGCGCGTGCCGGTACACCTGTGCTCGCTCACTTGCGCGAGTACGCAGAAGTCGGCGTACTCGGGCGCCGAGTACGCCAACTTCTGCGGAGTGGACGGAGTGGACGGAGTGGCGGGCGTCAGGCGTCCGGGCGGGACTTCTTCAGGCGGGACTTCGCGGCGCGCTCGGTGAGGACGGAGAGGTAGTCCTGGACCGGGCGGTCGGCGAGGGAGTCGAGCTCCGCCTGGACGGCCGACTCCACCTCGGCGGCGGGGCGGTCGGGGAAGCGGGTGCGCAGGCGCGCGGACACTTCGGAGACGATCTGGTCGAGGTTCACTTCAGCGGTCACGGGCGGATCTTCCTCCCCGTTGGTTAACGAATGGTGTTCCTTCTGCGTCGACCGCGTCGGCGCTAGCACGTCCGCCGCCCGGAAGCCCGTAGTGGCCGGTCTCCGCACGACGTGGTTCGCTGTTCTCGTGCCTGACCTCCCGATGTTCCCGCTCGGCTCCGTGCTGCTGCCGCACATGCCGCTCCCGCTCCGGCTGTTCGAGCCGCGGTATCTGCGGATGCTCGGCGACGTGCTCGAGGACGACACGCTCTCGTTCGGCGTCGTCCTCATCGAGCGCGGGCAGGAGGTCGGCGGCGGCGATCAGCGCTTCCCGATCGGCACGGTCGCGCGCATCCTGAACATCGACGGCGCCGAGTCGTTCGTCACCATCGACAGCGTCGGCGAGAACCGCTTCGAGGTCGTCCGCTGGTACGACGACGACCCGTATCCGAAGGCCGAGGTGCGCCCCGTCGCGCCGCTCGCGTGGGCGCCCGAGCACGAGGAGCTGCTGCGCTCCGCCGAATCGGCGGTGCGGACGGCGCTGGCGGTCGCGAGCGAGTTCGTCGAGCAGCGCTACGGCGCCGTCGTCGAGCTGGCCGAGGACCCGGCCGCGCACGCCTGGCAGCTCGCGGGAGTCGCTCCCGTGACCGAGCTCGACCGGCTCGCGTTCCTGCGCAGCACCTCGATGGTGGAGCTGCTCGAGGCCGTGCGCGAGCGCTCGTCCGAGGCGACCGAGTCGTTCCGGGCCGGCTGGGCCTGATCGTCGCCTCGCGCTGATCGACGTCAGCCGCTGATCCGGTGACTCGCGCCGACCGCGAGAGCCCGCCTCATTCCTCGAGCGCGACTCCGCGCTCGGCTGCGAGCTTCGCCAGATCGTCGACGACGACGAGCGCCATCCGCACCGAGCGGTCTCGCTGATATTCCTCGTCGTCCGCGTCGATCAGCGGCGCGCGGTCGAGGGTCTCCTCGATCGACTGCGACAGCTCGCGCCAGGCGTCCTGCCGGGCGTCGTCGACGAGCGAGGCCAGGTACTGCTCGTCCCGTGCGCGGTGGCGCAGGGAGTCGGCGACCGCGAGCGAGAGCCGCTCGCGGTGGTCGAGGTTGTCGATGTCGGCGGAGCGGTAGTCGTGCACGTGGTCGGAGCGGCCGCCGACCAGGGTCGCGTCCGCGGCGATGGCGCGCAGGCGCTCGGCCGCCGCCTCCGACTCGTCGGCGAGCTTCTCCAGCTCGGCGGCGGCGATGACGGAGTAGTGCCGGACGTCGAAGGGGACGCCCTCGGCCAGGCCGTCCATCAGCACGCGGTTCTTCACGGCCATCCGGCTCGCGTACTGGGCGAGCAGCAGGCCCTCCTCCGCGGCCTCCTCGACCGAGACGGGCTCGCGCGACGGGTTCTCGTCCGGGTCGTACGGCTCCATCTTGAACCTGCGTCGACGGCGGAACCACACGCGCGTCACCTGCACCCTCGGTCCGAGCGCCCCGCCCGCCGGAGCACCTCTTCGAGAGTACCGGTCGGGCGGCTCGGGCGATCGGCTCCGGCTCACGGATCCGGCTGTTCCGGCGAGCCGAGGGTGTTTCTGCGAGCCGGAGATCGGTAGGGGTCCGTGGTCGTGAGCTTCGGCTCGTCATCTCGACGCCGGCTCGTGGATTCCGGCTGTTGCGGCGAGCCGGAGCTGATTCCGCGAGCCGGAGGTCGGTGGTCGTCAGCTTCGGCTCGTGATCTCGACCCCGGCTTGCGGATTCGAGCAGTTCCAGCAAACCGGGGTTGTTTCTGCGAGCCGGAGGTGGGTGGTCGTGGGCTTCGGCTCGTGGTGTCGGCTCCGGCTCGTGGAATCCGGCTGTTCAGGCGAGCCGGGGTTGTTTCTGCGAGCCGGAGTTCGGTGGTCGTGAGCTTCGGCTCGTGGAGTCGGCTCCGGTTCGTGGAATCCGGCTATTGCGGCGAGCCCGAGCTGTTTCTGCGAGCCGAAGGTCGGTGGTCGTGAGCTTCGGCTCGTGGAGTCGGCTCCGGCTCGTGGAATCCGGCTGTTCCGGCGAGCCGGGGCTGTTTCTGCGAGCCGAAGGTCGGTGGTCTTGAGCTTCGGCTCGTGGAGTCGGCTCCGGCTCGTGGAATCCGGCTGTTCCGGCGAGCCGGAGCTGTTTCTGCGAGCCGGACTCGAGTCGGAGAGGCCGGGAGTGCCGTCAGCTGTTCGGAGCGGTCGGCCGGTCAGGCGTCCCGCCAGTCGTCCTGTAGCAGGTGCGAGCCGGCCTGCGGCCCCATCTGCAACATTCCGCCGTCGACTGCGTAGGACGCTCCAGTGATGTAGGCGCCCGCGGGCGAGGCGAGGAGGGCGATCACGGCCGCGATCTCGCGCGCGTCGCCGGGACGGCCGAGCGGGATGCCCGGGCGGTCGATGCCATGCGGATCCACGTCCTCCGCGTCGTTCATCGGGGTCGCGATCTCACCCGGTGCCACCGCGTTGGCGGTGATCCCGTAGCGGCCGAGCTCGAGGGCGGCGACCTTCAGCAGCCCGCCGAGTCCGTGCTTGGCGGCGACGTAGGCGCTCGCGCCGACGCGGGGCTGGTGCTCGTGCACGCTGGTGACGCCGATCAGCCGGCCGCCGGTGCCCTGCGCGACCATGATGCGGCCGGCGCGCTGGAGGCCGACGAACGCTCCGTCGAGGTTCAGCGCGACGACCTCGCGCCAGCTGTTCAGGCTCTGCTCGAGGAAGGGCTCGCCCCCGCCCCCGCCCGCGTTGTTGACGAAGACGTCGAGTCCGCCGAGGCGCTGCGACACTTCGTCGATCACGTCGCCGACCCGGTCGAGCTCGGTCGCGTCGAGGCGGGCGACCTCGGCGCGGCGGCCGTGCGAGCGCACCTCGTCCGCGGTCTCAAGCGCGCCCTGCTCGTCGCTGTGCCAGGTGATGCCGACGTCCATGCCGGCCTCGGCGAGGGCGACGGCGGCGGCCCGGCCGATGCCGGAGTCCGAGGCCGTGACGACGGCGCGCGTGGGGCGGAAGTCGCGGGGTCCCTGGGTCATGACGTCTCCTGTTCCGAGGCGCGGCGCACCTCCTCGATCCCGATCCCAGCACCGGCGTCGCCCGGCCGGCAGACGCTTGACACGCCGGTCACCGCGGTCGCGGGCGTGGCGGATGTCCGGGCGGGGGCTCGGATCGAGTTGACTGTCCTGATGGACTCCCGACGCATCTCCGTCGTCGTCCCCGTCAAGGACGACGCCCGGCACCTCGAGCGGCTGCTCGCCCTCCTGGCCGAGCAGACCCTCGCCCCCTTCGAGATCGTCGTCGTCGACGACGGCAGCACCGACGACAGCGCGGACATCGCCCGTGCGGCGGGCGCCCGGGTGATCGTGCACGGCGGGACCGGCATCCCGGCCAGCACGGCGCACGGCTTCGACGAGGCGCAGGGCGACGTGCTCGCCCGGCTGGACGCCGACTCGCAGCCGGACCGGCACTGGCTCGCGCGGATCGCCGCGCACTTCGCCGACCCGGGCGTCGGAGCGGTGACCGGACCCGGCCGGTTCGTCGAGCTCGGCCCGGTCGCGCGGAACCTCGCCCGGATCGTCTACATGGACGCGTACTTCGTGCTGATGGGCTCCGCGCTGGCCAACTGGCCGCTCTTCGGCTCGAACTGCGCCGTCCGCCGCTCGGCCTGGCAGGAGATCGCGGGGGAGATGCACCGCGACGACCCCTACGTGCACGACGACGTAGAGATCAGCGTGCACCTGGGCCTGCGCCACCGGATCGTCTACGACCGCCACCTGGAGGTCGGCATCTCGGCGCGACCGTTCGGCGCCGCGGCCGACATGGTGCGGCGCCTCGACCGCGCCCTGCACACGCTGCGCCGGCACCCCGGGCTCGGCGACCCGGTGCAGCGCTGGATCCACCGCACCCGGCGCCGGCACGTCGAGCGGCTGAGGGCCCTCTCCGCCGCCCGCCGCGCTCCGCGCTAGGACTCCGCGGAGGTCGCGGCCGGAGCCTCGGCCGGCCGCGGGTCGTCCTTCGGCATCGCGCGGACCGCGAAGAGCATGCCGACGGCGAGGACCGTCAGCGCGATGCAGACGAAGCGGGTGCCGGCCGCGAGGCCCTCGGGCTCCGGATCGCCGCCGACGGCCTGGGCGTTGACGATCGCGCCGAACACCGCGACGGCGATCGCGCTGCCGATGTTGCGGGCGAAGAAGTTCGTCGAGGACACGACGCCGCGCTCGTTCCACTCGACGCTCGCCTGTGCGCGGATGAGGGTCGGCGTCGCGACCAGGCCCATCCCGGCGCCGATCAGCACGCAGAAGCCCGCGATCTCCCAGAGGCTCGACGAGGCGCCGAGGAGGATCGTCAGCCCGGTGCCGACCGTGACCAGCGCCGCGCCGAGGAAGGCCGTGCGGCGGAAGCCGATCCGCAGGTAGAGCCTGCCGGAGAGGCTCGCCGCGACCGGCCAGCCGATCGTCATCGCGGCGACCGCGAAGCCGGCGCCGAGGGCGGAGCTGCCGAGGACGCCCTGCGCGAAGGTCGGGAAGTAGGAGGTGACGCCGAGCGTGATCGCGCCGACCGTCACCGAGACGAGACTCGTCGAGAGCAGCACCCGCCGCGTGAGCACCCAGAGCGGCAGCACCGGGGCGACCGCCCGGCGCTCGATGGCCACGAATCCGGCGAAGGCGAGCGCCGCGACGACGAAGACGCCGACGCCCGCGGGCGAGAGCCAGGGCCAGGCGTTGCCGCCCTCGAGCAGGCCGAGGATCAGCAGCGCGGTGCCGACGGCGAGCACCGAGGCGCCGGCGAGGTCGAGCGGAGTGCGCTCGCCGCGGGTGGTCTCGCGGAAGCTGCGGATCAGGAGGAAGGCCGCGAGCAGGCAGAGCGGGATGTTGACCAGGAAGATCCAGCGCCAGGCGCCCAGGTCCGAGAGCACGCCGCCGAGAGTGGGGCCGACGACCGAGGAGATGCCCCAGACGCTGGCGAGGTAGCCCTGGGTCTTCGCCCGCTCGGCGACCGTGTAGATGTCGCCGGCGATGGTGATGCCCATCGGCTGGATGGCCCCGGCGCCGAGGCCCTGCAGGGCGCGGAAGGCGATCAGCGCGGGCATGCTCCAGGCCAGGCCGCAGAGCAGCGAGCCGACGAGGAAGAGGCCGATCCCGATCAGCATGATGGGCTTCCGCCCGATCACGTCGGAGAGCTTGCCGTAGAGGGGGACGGAGACCGCTTGGGCGAGGAGATAGATGGAGAACAGCCAGGGGAACTGCTCGAAGCCGCCGAGGTCCGCGACGATCGAGGGCACCGCGGTCGAGAGGATGGTCGCGTCGAGGGCGACCAGCGCGGTCGAGATCATCAGCGCCAGGAGGATCGGACCGCGCTCGGAGCGCAGTCCGACGCTCGCGCGCGTGGGGGAGTCGGTCATTCCGCTCACGCTATTGCAGAGCCGGGCGATGGAACGGGGGCTCGACGCACTCGGTAGACTGGCCCTATGGAACTCGTGCTCTGGCTCGTCGTAGCCGCCATCGCCGGTGTCGGCCTCGTCTCCGGAGTCGCGGCTCTGGTCGCCATGACGAAGGCGCCCTGGTCCGACAGTAAGTAGCGGTCCGACAGCAAGGAGCGGGGTCCGGGGTCGCACCCGCCCGCCCTCACTCGTAGCACCGCACCACGCTCCAGCACGGATCCGTCGAGGCGACGACGTCGAGCACGAACGCTCCGCCCGTCTCGAGATCGGTCGCCTGGAAGCGCCAGCCGCCGATGCTGACCGGCACGCCGCCGAACGTCGGCGGGAAGCCGTCGAGCGGCGCCCACCAGTCGCTGGTGCGCGTCCAGACCGTCGGCCGGTCGCTCACCCGGTAGCTGGCGCCGCGCCATTCGAGTGCGACGGGCACTCCGTCACCGTCGGTCGCGACCATCGCCGTCTCCTCGATCACCGCCATTGTGGGTGCTCCCGCCTGCTCCGCTCGACCCGCCGGACTCGACTGGCCGTTCGAACATGTGTTCGATAGTCTGCGAGTGTACGCCGCGGCGCCCGTGCTCGCCACGGCAGCGGATCGACCGGGCAGGAGGCGAGATGATCGAGTGGAGTCCCCTCCAGATGCTGCGCAGCAGCGGGCCCGACGAGTGGGTGATGGTGGACGCGATGCGGACCGGGCGGATCGGGCTGATCCGGCGGATCGAGACGGGGCCCTACCGCGAGAGCTGGTTCCGGGCCGTCACCTGGGCCGCGGAGCCGGGCAAGCGGACGCTGGTGGGCTACTCGCGGTCGATGGAGACCATCGCGGCGACGCTGTGGGCGCATCAGCCGCTGACCGCGCAGGAGAAGCCGTTCCCGGGCTACCCGGCGTCGAGGCCGGCCGGGGCGCCCGCGCCGTGATTCCGGCGGCCGAGGCCGTCGTCCGAGCGCGCGCCGCCGCGGAGGAGAATGGCCGGATGCTCCTCGCGCTCACCGGTGGCCCCACGGGGGAGTGGCGGGCGGTCGTCGCGGACGGCTCGGGGGCCGAGGTCGGCGGCGGGCGCGGTCCGGTCGAGCTGGCCGCCTTCGTCCGCGAGCGGGAGGCGGAGCGGCCGCGCTGGGTCTGGGACGACACCGCCCGCTGGTACCCGGCGCTCCTGGCCGAGGGCGTGCACATCGCACGCTGCCACGATCTCCGCCTCGCCCGGGCGATCCTCCGCCGTTCGGAGCAGACGGCGCGCTCGCCGCTCGCCCGCTCGGTTCCCGACGCCTGGGACGCCGGGGCCGCCGCCCCGGTCGCCGGCGACACGCTGCTCGGCTTCGAGGAGGCGCCCGCGGAGACGGACGAGCTGGACCCGCTGGTCGAGCTCGCCCGGCAGGAGGAGGCGCTGGCAGCGGCCGCGCAGGGTGGGCGCCTGCGGCTCCTGCTCGCCGCGGAGTCGGTCGGCGCGCTGATCGCCCGCGAGATCGCCGCGGCCGGGCTGCCGTGGCGCGCCGACATCCACGAACGCGTCCTCACCGACCTGCTCGGCCCGCGTCCGCGCTTCGGCGGCCGGCCGGCCCGCCTCGAGGCCCTGGCCGACGACATCCGCCGCGAGCTGGACGCGCCCGAGCTGAACCCCGACTCGCCGGCGGACCTCCTGCGCGCGCTCCGCCGCGCCGGACTCGCGGTCGAGTCGACCCGCTCCTGGGAGCTGACCTCGATCGAGCATCCGGTGATCCCGCCGCTGCTGGAGTACAAGAAGCTCTCGCGCCTGCTCACCGCCAACGGCTGGGCCTGGCTCGACGCCTGGGTGCACGACGGGCGCTTCCGGCCGGAGTACGTCGTCGGCGGCGTCGTCACCGGCCGCTGGGCGACGTCGGGCGGGGGAGCGCTGCAGCTGCCGCGGCAGATCCGCGCCGCAGTGACCGCCGACGCGGGCTGGAAGCTGGTGGTCGCCGATGCGGCGCAGCTGGAGCCGCGCATCCTCGCCGCGCTGGCGGGCGACTCCGTGATGGCCGCCGCGGGTCGGGGCAAGGACCTCTACCAGGGCATCGTCGACGCGGGCGTCGTCCCGGACCGACCGCGGGCCAAGGTGGCGATGCTCGGCGCGATGTACGGGGCGACCAGCGGCGAGGCCGGGCGGCTGCTCCCGCGCCTCACGCGCGCGTACCCGCTCTCCGTCGCTCACGTCGAGGCGGCCGCCCGCGCCGGCGAGCGGGGCGAGCGGGTGTCGACGCGGCTCGGACGCAGCTCACCGCCGGGCGACGTCGACGCCGGTGGTCAGCGCGCCCGCGACTGGGGGCGCTTCACCCGCAACTTCGTCGTGCAGGGCACGGCCGCCGAGTGGGCGCTCTGCTGGATGGGCGAGCTGCGGGCCCGGCTGCGCGCGGAGGGCGCTCTCGCGCACCTCGTCTACTTCCTGCATGACGAGGTGATCGTGCACGCGCCCGCGGAGGAGGCGGAGCGGGTCGCCGCGGTCGTGCGCGAGGCCGCGGTGCGCGCGGGGCGGGCGCTGTTCGGCGATCAGGACATCGACTTCCCGGTCACCGTCGCGATCGTCGACGCCTACGACGAGGCGAAGTGACGCGACTGCCCGACCGAGGCTCCGGTGCGGTGGCTCAGTACCAGTGCGGCGAGCGGTTGTTCCAGGCCGACCAGGCCGCGCACGGCGAGCCGTAGCGGTCGGAGATGTAGGCCAGACCCCAGTCGATCTGGGTCGCGGCATTGGTCTGATAGTCCGCGCCGTAGGTCGCCATCTTGCTCGCCGGCAGCGCCTGCGGGATGCCGTAGGCGCCCGAGGAGCGGTTCAGCGCGTTCCAGCGCCAGCCCGACTCGCCGTTCCAGAGCGGGATGAGGCAGCTGTCGGCCTGGTCCTGGCCCCAGCCGTGGACGCCCATGACGGAGCGCGCGTAGTTCTGCGCCTGCGCCGGCGACATGCCGTCGGTCCGGCCGGCGTAGGTGCCGAGCGCGGCGATGGTCTTCGCGCTGCTGTCCTTGCCGGACGCGTCGTCGTCGCCGAGCTCGACCGGGCCGCCGCCTCCACCCGTCGACGGTGCCGCGGGAGCAGCCGGTGCGGGGGCGGAGGGTGCGGACGGCGCCTTCGCGGCCTGCTGACGCCGGGCCTCCGCCTCGGCGGCCTCGCGGGCCAGGCGCTCCTGCTCCTCGAACGCGGCCTTCGCCTCCTGACCGGTGGCGAACTCCTCCTCGAGCGCGGCCGTGGTGTTCTTGAGCGAGGCGAGCTGCTCGTAGAGCCCGGCGCTGTACTGCTCCTGGTCGGCGACCTTCGCGTCGGCCTCGGACTGCGCGGCCTGCGCCGTGGCGAGCGCGTCCTGCGCGGCGCTGACGAGGGAGAGCCGCTCCGTCCGCGCCTGCTCCGCCTGGTCGGCGAGGGAGGCGGCGGCGTTCTCGGTGGTCTCCGCGTCGTCCTGCAGGCGGCTGGTCTGCAGCGTGAGCTGGCTCATGGTGCCGAGGCGGTAGAGCAGCTTGTCCGACTGCTCGCCGCCGACGAGGAGGTTCAGCGTCGCGTCGGTTCCGCCGTTGCGGTACAGCTGGGCAGCGAGCCGGCCGGCCTGCTCCTTCGCGGCGTCCGCGTCGGCACGGGCGGCGGCGGCGCGCTCCTCGAGAGCCGTCACGCGCTGGGTGGCCTCGTCGAGCGCGCTCTGCGCGGCGTCGGCCTCGGCGGCACGGGAGATGGCGGCGTCGGTGAGGACGGCGGCCTGGTCGCGCAGGTCGGCGAGGATCGCGGTGATGCGGTCGACCTCGGCGGCGGTCGCGCTCTCGCTCGACTTCGCGGCCTCGACGTCCGACCAGGACGGGTAGTCGGCCGGGTCGTAGGCGGAGGCCGCCATCGGTGCGGCGAGGGCGGCGCAGAGGACGAGGACCGTGCCCGCTCCGGCTGCGACGAGCCGTCGGCGCGCGGAGGTGGACACGCGGAGGCCGAGAGGCGAACGGATCATAGCCCCCACCCTAGGCGACGGCGCCCGCGCCTGTCTCGTGCCGGTCGTTCTGTGCGCCGATCGGCCCGTCGGTCGCGGCGTCGTCCCGCGCCGCAGCCTTGCGTCCGCGCCGCGGGCGCTCGAGGGCGTAGCCGCGGACGGCCGCTCCGTCAACGGTCCCGACGAGCTCCTCCCGGGCGGCATCGAGGAGCCGGCGCAGTGCGTCGTCGCGCACCAGCACCGCGCGTGCTGCGAGGCGGCGCTGCGGGTGCTCGTCCAGCGCCTCCTGCTCCTCGGGGAGCGTGCTCGCGTAGGCGTCGAGGACCGCGTCGAGGTCGGCGTCGGACAGGCTGGAGGCGAGGAGGATGCGGTCGAGCACGTCGTCCCAGTCCTCCTCGGCGGAGGCGCCCTCGCCGCTCAGCCAGGCGAGCGCCTCGCCCCGGCCCTCGTCGGTGAGCGCGTGCAGGGGGAGTCCGTCCTCCGTCGATCCCGCCGCCGCGACGAGGCCGCGCTCGCGGAGCCGGTCGAGCGTGGAGTAGATCTGCCCGACGTTGACCCGGCGACGGTGGGCCGCCCGATCGAGCAGCTCGGCGTGCAGCTGCAGACCGTAGGCGGGACCGAGGGTGAGAAGAGCGAGCAGACCGTCGCGGACCGACACGGGGCTCCTCTCGAGCGGGTCGCGGGCCCGGAGCCGGGCGACGCCGCGGTTCGGGCGGACTTTCCCGAGTATAGGCAGGGGATCTGCGCGACCCGGCGGCGGGAGCGGCGAGGCGCCTTGTCGTGGCGCGGAGGGTCCTGCATAATCTCGACTGGTGGCTCGTCCACCGCACAAGAAGGCACTGCACGTCGCTCGTGGTCCAGGTCGTTGGGGAAGACGCACCAGGACGGACGGAGGACAGCGTGGTGACGCAACAGACTCGGGGTGTGCTCTTCGTGCACTCCGCCCCCCGCGCGCTCTGCCCCCATCTGGAATGGGGAGCAGGTCGCGCTCTCGGCCGTGCCGTGAACTTCGACTGGATCGAGCAGCCGGTGCAGCGCGGCGCCCAGCGCACCGAGTACGCCTGGGAGGGACCGGTCGGCACCGGCGCGGCGATCGCCTCCGCGCTCCGCGGTTGGGCCGACGTCCGCTACGAGGTGACCGAGGACCCGTCGCCCGGCGTCGACGGCGGCCGCTGGATGCACACTCCGGAGCTGGGCGTCTTCTACGCCCAGACCGACAGCGCCGGCAACACCGTCGTCCCCGAGGACCGCATCCGCTCCGCCATGGAGAGCGCCGGAGCGGACCCCATCGAGCTGCACCGCGAGCTGCGCCTCGCCCTCGGCCAGGCCTGGGAGGACGAGCTCGAGCCCTTCCGCGCCGCGAGCGACTTCGCGCGGGTCATCTGGATGCACAGCGTCGGCTGATCGGGCTGTGCCTGTTTCTGCGCCGCTCCCTGCGCGGCGCAGCGCGGTCGGCTCGGGGAGGTGGTCGCGTTCTGCAGAGCGGGGTGCGAACGGCGACGGCGATTCGCTGGCACGCGAATCGCCGGATGCGCCTCGTGGCGCGCGGCGATACGGCGGGCGCGACTCTATGACCGAGTGGGCGCATCTTCGGCTCGTGGGGCGCGCTTCAGCTCGTCGCAACGGCGGGATCCGACTGCTGGTCCGCCGTGCTGGGGACGGTGGGTCTCGATACGCCCCTGCGGGGCTACTCGACCAGCAAGCTCGTCATGGTGATCGAGTAGCCCGCGGAGCGGGCGTATCGAGATCCACCACCGCCCGAAGGAGGAGTCTGCAGACCGCCCTCTTGAGGACGGTGGGTCTCGATACGCCCCTGCGGGGCTACTCGACCAGCATGGTCTGGTGCTGGCGGAGGTGTCCGACGCAGCGAGCCGCAGGCGATGCGGTCACCTCACCCGGAGTGCTGCAGCGAGTGCCCGGCGGAGCGAGCCGCAGGCGAGGCGGTCCCGTTCCCAGAACTGCGGGCGAGGGCTCGCGGTGAACGACCACCCTCGCGGCACGAGGCGCATCCGGCGATCCGCGTTCCAGCGGATCGCCGTCGCCGCACCGCACCGGCCCTGCGATCCGCAGCCCCGTAGGGAGCGGACGCGCCTGCGCCGCGCAGGGAGCGGCGCAGCCCGCGTTCCGGTCGGGGTGACGGGGCTACGCCCCGTTACACCGACCGGAACGCGGCAACAGCATTGTGCCCCCCGAACCCGAAGGAGTTGGAGAGGGCGACGAGGGGCCCGGCTCCGAGGTCGCGCGGGCTGGTGACCACGTCGAGGGGGATCTGCGGGTCCTGCTCGAAGAGGTTGATGGTGGGCGGGGCGGTGCGCTCGTGCAGGGCGAGGACGGTGAAGATCGCCTCGAGAGCGCCGGTGCCGCCGAGGAGGTGGCCGGTGGCGGCCTTGGTGGCGGAGACGGCGATGTTCGGGAGGTGGTCGCCGAAGACGCGGGCGAGGGCCCGGTACTCGGCGATGTCGCCGACGGGGGTGCTGGTCGCGTGGGCGTTGACGTGGGTGACGTCGGTGCGGGCGGCGCCGGCCTGCTCGAGGGCCTCGATCATGGCGCGGGCGGCGGCGGAGCCCTCGGGGTCGGGGGCGGTGATGTGGTACGAGTCGCTGGTGACGGCGCCGCCGGCGAGCTCGGCGTAGATGCGGGCGCCTCGGGCGAGGGCGTGCTCCTCGGTCTCGAGGACGAGGGTGGCGGCGCCCTCGCCGAGGACGAAGCCGTCGCGGGAGACGTCGTAGGGGCGGGAGGCGGTGGCCGGGTCGTCGTTGCGGCGCGAGAGGGCCTGCATCGACGCGAAGGCGGCGAGGGGGAGCGGGTGGACGACCGACTCGGTGCCACCGGCGATGACGACGTCGGCGAGGCCGCGCTGGAGGTGCTCGTAGGCGTTGGCGATCGCCTCGGTGCTCGACGCGCAGGCCGACACGTCGGTGCGGGCGTAGGCGCGGGAGGGGATCGACATGCTGATCGCGGCCGCGGCGGCGTTGGGCATCAGCATGGGGATGGTCATCGGGAGGACGCGGCGGGGACCGCGCTCGCGGAGGGTGTCCCACGCGTCGATGAGGGTCCAGAGTCCGCCGATGCCGGTGGAGTAGTCGACGCCGACGCGCAGCGGGTCGACGTCGGTGATGCCGGAGTCGGCCCAGGCCTCGCGGGCGGAGATCAGGGCGAACTGGCTGGAGGGGTCGAGGCGCTTGGCCTCGGGCCGGGGGAGGACCTCCTCCGGGCGCACCTTGGCCTGGGCGGCGAAGGTGACGGGGAGCTCGAGCTCGGTCACCCAGTCGGCCTGGATCGTGCTGACGCCGGACTCGCCCGCGAGAAGGGCGTTCCAGGACTCGCGAGCGGTGCCGCCGAGGGGCGTGCTGGCTCCGATGCCGGTGACGACGATTTTCTTGGGACTCATGACGACGATCTCTGTTCCGTGACGGGTGGGTGCCGGGCGCACCCCGGCCGGGCTCGGAGCCCTGGCCGGGGTGTCCGCCGCGTGGACGGGGTGCGCGGGGCGCTGGTTACGCGGAGGCCTTGACGATGAAGGTGACCGCGTCGCCGACCGTCTTGAGGTTCTTGACCTCGTCGTCCGGGATCTTCACGTCGAACTTCTCCTCGGCGTTGACCACGATGGTCATCATCGAGATGGAGTCGATGTCGAGGTCGTCGGTGAACGACTTCTCCATCTCGACGGAATCGGTCGCGATGCCGGTCTCGTCGTTGACCAGTTCGGCCAGGCCGGCGAGGACTTCTTCGTTGGACAGTGCCATGGTTCTCTCCTTGAGGGGTGTTCGATCAGAGTGTTCTCGAACTCGGTGTTCGTCGAGATCGGGGTGTTCGTCGTGTGACCGTAGGTCAGTTTAGGGGTGGGCCTGCGCCCCCTACGGGAGCACCACGACCTGCGCGCCGAAGACGAGTCCGGCGCCGAAGCCGATCTGCAGGGCGAGTCCGCCGCTGAGCTCGGGGTGCTCCTCGAGCAGGCGGTGGGTCGCGAGCGGGATGGAGGCGGCCGAGGTGTTGCCGGTCGTCTCGATGTCGCGGCCGATCGTCACGGTCTCGGGCAGCTTCAGCTGCTTCGCGAGCTCGTCGATGATCCGCATGTTCGCCTGGTGCGGGATGAAGGCGGCGAGGTCCTCGGGCGCGACGCCCGCCTCGGCCAGCGCCTGCTTGGCGACCTTGGCCATCTCCCAGACCGCCCAGCGGAAGACGGAGGGGCCGTCCTGGCGCAGCGTCGGCCACTCGGCGACGCCGTCGCGGTAGGCGGCGAGCGGGTTGTCCATCCCCACGGTGTCCCACTTGGAGCCGTCGGAGCCCCAGACGGTCTTCGAGATGCCGGCGGTGTCGCTCGGGCCGACGATCGCGGCGCCGGCGCCGTCGCCGAGGAGGAAGGAGATGCTGCGGTCGGTCGACTTCACGATGTCGGAGAGCTTCTCGGCGCCGACGACGAGGACGTACTCGGCGAGGCCGGAGCGGACGAACGAGTCGGCCTGGGCGATGCCGTAGGTGTAGCCGGCGCAGGCGGCGGAGATGTCGTAGGCGGGGGCCGGGTTCGCGCCGATCCGGTCGGCGAGGAGCGCCGCCAGTGAAGGCGTCTGCACGGTGTTGCTGATCGTGGAGACCAGCACGAGGCCGATCTGGTCGGCGCGGATCCCGGCCTTCTCGATCGCCTCGAGGGAGGCGGTCGTCGCGAGGTCGACGGCCTGGATCTCGGACGAGGCGCGGCGGCGCTCGACGATGCCGGTGCGCTGGCGGATCCACTCGTCGGAGGAGTTGATCGGGCCGACGAGGTCGTCGTTGGGCACGACGAGGTCGCCACGGGCCGCGCCGATGCCGAGGATGCGGGTGTACTGGCTGCCGCTGGACTGGGTGAGGGAAGGGGTCGTCATGGGTCTCTCCTGCTAGGCGGCGTGCTCGTCGATGAAGGCGCGGGCGGCGTCGAGGTCGTCGGGGGTCTTGATCGCGAGGGTCGGGAGGCCCTTGAGGCCGCGCTTGGCGAGGCCGACGAGGGCGCCGGCGGGGGCCAGCTCGATCAGGCCGGTGACGCCCGCCTCGGCGAAGGCCGCCATGCAGAGGTCCCAGCGGACGGGCGAGGCGACCTGGCCGACGAGCAGCTCCAGGAAGCGGGAGCCGCTGTCGACGACGGAGCCGTCGCTGTTCGTCCAGAGGCGCAGCGTCGGGTCGGCCGGGGTGATCGAGGCGGCGACGTCGGCGAGGGAGTCGCGAGCGGGCGCCATGTAGCGGGTGTGGAAGGCGCCGGCGACCTGGAGCGGGACGACGCGGGTGCCGCGGAGGGGCTCGTCCTTCAGCGCCTGCAGGGCGTCGACCGCGCCGGCGACGACGATCTGGCCGCCGCCGTTGTAGTTGGCCGGCTCGAGACCGAGCTCGTCGAGGCGGGCGAGGAGCGCCTCCTCGTCGCCGCCGAGGACGGCGCTCATCGCGGTGGGCGTCGCGGCGGCCGCGGCGGCCATGGCGCGGGCGCGCTCGCGAACGAAGACGAGGGCGTCGGGCTCGGAGAGGACTCCCGCTCCCGCCGCAGCGGTGATCTCGCCGACCGAGTGGCCGGCGATGCCCGCGATGCGCTCGCGGCGGCCGCCCTCGAGCAGCGCGGCCAGGCTGACCAGCCCGGCGGAGACGATCAGCGGCTGGGCGACCGCGGTGTCGCGGATCGTGTCCGCGTCCGAGACGGTGCCGTGGGCGGCGAGGTCGATGCCGACCGCCTCCGAGTGCGCGGCGACCTGCTCGGCCACCGAGGGGACGGCGAGCCACGGCTCGAGGAATCCGGGGGTCTGGGAGCCCTGACCCGGGGCGACGACGACGATCACGCTTTCAGTCTTCCGATCCGCGCCGGTTCGTGCGGCGCTCTGAGGTACTGACAAACCACAAAGAGCTTGTGGCGGTTCTACAACGGGGTGCGAGGAGGGGTGCGGCTCACTTGCGCGTCGGACGGCGGCGGACCGCTCCGTCCGGGTCGCTCATCGAGCCGAGGATGAGGGCCGACTGGAGGATGAGCGCCTCGCGGGCGCCCGTCGCGTCCCAGCCGATCACCTCCGCCACGCGCTTCAGGCGGTAGCGGACGGTGTTGGGGTGCACGAAGAGCTCGCGGGCCGTCGCCTCGAGCGAGCGGCCGTTGTCGAGGTACGCCCACAGCGTGGTGAGCAGCTCGGTCGAGTGCTTCTGCAGCGGCTTGTAGATCTGGGTGATCAGGCTCTGCCGGGCGAGGGGATCGCCGGCCAGGGCCCGCTCGGGCAGCAGATCGTCGGCGTTCACCGGCCGCGGGGCGTTGCGCCAGGAGCGCGCGACCGCGAAGCCGGCCAGGGCGGCGCGAGCGCTGCGCGAGGCCTCGACGAGCGTCGGCACCTCGTGGCCGAGGACCAGGTGACCGGAGCCGAAGCCCGGCTCGAGCGCGTTCGCGATCTCGAGGAAGGCGACCGGCGGGCCGGTCTCCTCCGTCGCGTTCTCACTCGGCTCGGCGCGGCCGATCACCAGCACGAGCCGGCTGCCCTGCACGCCGATCAGCACGTCGGCGCTCATGTGCCGGGCGGTGCGGCGGAGCTGGTCAACGTCGAGCATCTTGGGCGCGGTGCCCACGAGCACCGCGACCTCGCCGTGGCCGTGCCAGCCGAGCGCCGCGATCCGGCTCGGCAGCTCGTCGTCGGCCTCGCCCGTGAGGATCGAGTCGACGACGAGTGCCTCGAGACGGGCGTCCCAGAGGCCGCGCGCCTCCGCCGCACGGGCGTAGACGTCGGCGGCGGCGAAGGCGATCTCGCGCGAGTAGAGCAGGATCGCCTCGCGCAGGTCCTCGCCGCGGTTGGTGATCCGCTCCTCGACGACCTCGACGGTGACCTTGATCAGCTGGAGGGTCTGGGTCAGCGAGACGGAGCGGAGCAGCTCGCGGGGAGCCGCTCCGAAGACGTCGGCGGCGATCCACGGCGTCGCCGAGGGGTCGTCGAACCAGGAGATGAACGAGGTGATGCCGGCCTGCGCGACCATGCCCACCGCGGAGCGGCGGCCCGGGGGCATGCTGCCGTACCAGGGCAGCGTGTCCTCGAGCTTCTTGATGGTCTGCGTGGACAGCTCGCCCGAGAGGGTCCGCAGCCACGCGAGGGTCTGCTCCTTCGTGCGCGGAGCGCCCGGCCGGGTGGCCGGACGCTCCGCGGAAGGGGCAGTGCCCCGCGTCGACTGCGCGTCGTCGGAGGAGAGCACCGAGCCGTCCGTCAGTTATCGCCGCCGGCGTTGCCGGTGGTGCCGGCGTTCACGTCGTGGAGGCTGTACTTCTGGATCGCCTGGGCGGAGAGCGAGGGGTCGACCTCGCCGCGCTTGGCGAGCAGCTGCAGCGTGCGCACCACGACCGACGGTCCGTCGATCTTGAAGTGGCGACGCGCGGCGGCGCGGGTGTCCGAGAAGCCGAAGTCGTCCGCTCCGAGCGTCGCGAAGTCGCCCGGGATGAACTGGCGCAGCTGGTCGGGGACCTGGTGCGAGAAGTCCGAGACGGCGACGAAGGGGCCCTTCGCGTCGGCGAGCTTCTGCGTGACGTAGGGGACCTGCGCCTCGTCCTCGGGGTAGAGGAAGTTGTGGTGCTCGGCGTTGATGCCGTCGCGCCGCAGCTCGTTCCACGAGGTGACCGACCAGACGTCGGCCGACACACCCCAGTCCTCGGCGAGGAGCTTCTGCGCCTCGATCGCCCACGGCACGGCGACGCCGGACGCGAGCAGCTGGGCCTTCGGGCCGTCCCACTGACCCCAGGAGACGCGGTGGATGCCGCGGACGATGCCGTCCACGTCCACGTCCTCGGGCTCCTTCGGGTGCACGATCGGCTCGTTGTAGACCGTCACGTAGTACATGACGTTCGGCTCCGGGTGCTTCCCGCCGTACATCCGCTCGAGACCGGACTGCACGATGTGCGCGATCTCGTAGCTGTACGCCGGGTCGTAGCTGACGACGGCCGGGTTGGTGGCGGCGAGGATCGGCGAGTGGCCGTCCGCGTGCTGGAGGCCCTCACCGGTCAGCGTGGTGCGACCGGCGGTCGCCGCGATCATGAAGCCGCGGGCCATCATGTCGCCCGCCGCCCAGATCGCGTCGGCCGTGCGCTGGAAGCCGAACATCGAGTAGAAGACGTAGACCGGGATGAGCGGCTCGCCCTGCGTCGAGTAGGACGTGCCGACCGCGGTGAACGCCGCGAGGGCGCCCGCCTCGTTGATGCCGACGTGCAGGATCTGACCCTGCGGGCTCTCCTTGTAGGCCAGGAGCAGCTCGCGGTCGACCGACGTGTAGTGCTGGCCGCGCGGGTTGTAGATCTTCGCGTTCGGGAAGAACGCGTCCATGCCGAAGGTGCGGGCCTCGTCGGGGATGATCGGGACGACGCGGTTGCCGAAGTCCTTCGAGCGCAGGATGTCCTTCAGGATGCGGACGAACGCCATGGTGGTGGCGATCTCCTGCGTCCCGGAGCCCTTCTTGCCGATCTTGTAGGCCGAGTCGTCCGGCAGCGAGAGCTGCGTGTACTTCGACCGGCGCTCGGGCAGGTAGCCGCCGAGCGCGCGGCGGCGCTCCTGCATGTACTCGATCGCCTCGTCGCCCTGACCGGGGTGATAGTACGGCGGGAGGTAGGGGTTCTCCTCGAGCTGCGCATCCGTGATCGGGATCCGCATGGTGTCGCGGAAGCCCTTCAGGTTGTCCAGCGTCATCTTCTTCATCTGGTGGGTCGCGTTGCGGCCCTCGAAGCTGCGGCCGAGACCGTAGCCCTTGATGGTGTGCGCGAGGATGACGGTCGGCTGACCCTTGTGCTCCGTCGCGGCCTTCATGGCGGCGTAGATCTTGCGGTAGTCGTGACCACCGCGGCGCAGGCCCCAGATCTGCTCGTCGCTGTAGTCCTCGACGAGCTTCTTCGCGCGCTCGTCGCGGCCGAAGAAGTTCTCGCGGACGTAGGCGCCGTCCTCGGTCTTGAAGGTCTGGAAGTCGCCGTCGGGCGTCTTGTTCATCAGGTCGAGCAGCGCGCCCTCGGTGTCGCGGGCGAGCAGGTCGTCCCACTCGCGGCCCCAGATGAGCTTGATGACGTTCCAGCCGGCGCCGCGGAAGAACGACTCCAGCTCCTGGACGATCTTGCCGTTGCCCCGGACCGGGCCGTCGAGGCGCTGCAGGTTGCAGTTGATGATGAAGTTGAGGTTGTCGAGGCCGTCGTTCGCGGCGACCTGGAGCTGACCGCGCGACTCGACCTCGTCCATCTCGCCGTCGCCCAGGAACGCCCAGACCTGCTGGTCGGAGGCGTCCTTGATGCCGCGGTTGGTGAGGTACTTGTTCGCCTGCGCCTGGTAGATCGCGTTGATCGGGCCGAGGCCCATCGACACGGTCGGGAACTGCCAGAACTCCGGCATGAGGCGCGGGTGCGGGTAGCTGGAGAGCCCGCCGCCCTGGTGCGACTTCTCCTGGCGGAAGCCGTCGAGCTGGTGCTCGCTCAGGCGTCCCTCGAGGAAAGCGCGGGCGTAGGGGCCGGGCGAGGCGTGGCCCTGGATGAAGATCTGGTCGCCGCCGCCCGGGTGGTCCTGGCCGCGGAAGAAGTGGTTGAAGCCGACCTCGTAGAGCGAGGCGCTCGACGCGTAGGTCGAGATGTGCCCGCCGACGCCGATGCCGGGGCGCTGCGCGCGGTGCACGAGGATGGCCGCGTTCCAGCGGATCCACGCGCGGTAGCGGCGCTCGACGTCCTCGTCGCCGGGGAAGTCCGGCTCGTTCTCGGCCGCGATGGTGTTGATGTAGTCCGTCGTCGGCACCATCGGAACGCCGAGGTGTAGCTCCTTGGAGCGCTTGAGGAGGCTGAGCATGACGTCGCGTCCGCGACCCGCACCCCGCTCCTCGACGAGCGCGTCCAGCGACTCGTTCCACTCCGACGTTTCCTCGGGATCCGAGTCGACGTGTCCGACGGAATACGGGTCCTGATCGTTAACAGTCACCCTCGACCTCTCTCTGGGGGCAGATCGTGCCCGAGACATCACTCTCATGAAGCGGTGCGGATCCGCGCGCAGGACCCTCGGATGACGAGGAGCGCGCGGGCACCCGTGCAAGCCTAGCGATTCCGGTCATGTGTGGCGATCCACGACGGAACCGCACAGGGCACTGTGGGATTTCTCCAGCGACAGCGCGTCCAGCGGCCTCGTTCCCGACCGCTGTTCGGCTCCTCCTTGGTGGACGGCCGGAGCGGGTCTAGCATTGCCCCTCGTGCTCGCGCGACATTCGTGCGCATGGAAGGACATCGTCCGATGGCTCTCGAGAAGCTCACGCTGGCTCCCGACTTCGAACTCGCGAACCAGTACGGCGAGCGCATCCAGCTCGGCGACTTCCACGGGCGGCGCAACGTCGCCCTCGTCTTCTTCCCCCTCGCCTTCTCCGGCACCTGCACCGGCGAGTTCTGCGCACTGCGCGAGAACCTCTCGCTGTTCGAGCACGCGGAGGTCGAGCTGATCGGCATCTCCGTCGACTCCAAGCACACCCTGCGCGCCTGGGGCGAGAAGCAGGGCTACGACTTCACGCTGCTCTCCGACTTCTGGCCGCACGGCGACGTCGCCAAGCAGTACGGCGTCTTCCTCGAGGGAAAGGGCTACGCGACGCGCGCGACCTTCCTCATCGACAAGCAGGGCGTCATCCGCGACACCTTCATCACGGCGCCCGGCGAGGCCCGCTCGATGGACGACTACCGCGCCGCGATCGACGCGCTCACTCCGGCCCACGCCTGACGCTCTCCGCGAGATGCCACTTGTGACCGCCTTTCACGGCGTGTCGCGTGCACAAGTGGCATCTCGCGGGAGGGATGCAGGCGTCAGTTCAGGATGTTCACGGCTCGGGAGATGACCAGGGCCAGCAGGACGAAGCCGGTGAAGCCCTCGAGGGCCATCAGGAGCTTGACCCGGCTGGAGAGCGGCATCGTGTCGGTGGGGCTGAACGCCATCGTGTTCGTCGTCGAGACGTAGAGGTAGTCGACGAAGCCCGGGCGCCAGTCGGCCTTCTCGGAGGAGCCGGCCGCGACCTCGCTGACGGTGTCGCGGTAGGTGTCCTGCGGGAAGGCGAAGTCGGCGGGCGGCAGCTGCGAGCGCTCGAGCGTGCCGCGGGAGACGGGGCCGCCGCGGTCGAGCTCCCAGTAGATCAGCGCGTAGGCGACGACGTTGGTCACCCAGACCTGCAGCGCGGTGAGCAGCAGCAGCGGGCCGTCGGCCGATCCGTCGACGAGGTCGATCACGACGCGGACGACGTTGATCTGGTTCGCCGCGGCGAGCACGACCGCGAGGGCGATCGACACTCCGCGGGACCAGCGGGTCTCGGTGTCCAGGCGCCGCGGGTTGACCACGAACAGCGGGATCAGCAGCGCGAGCGTCAGAACCGCCGCGGCGATCCGGACGACCGAGGTGCCGGGATCGTGTCCGACGAGGTTGAGCACCACGGCCACGAGGATCGCGGCGGAGGCCGGCCAGCGGCTCTCGGCCCGGCGTCTCGCGCGGGTGTCGTCCGTGTCCGCCATGCGCCGAGAGTAGCGGTGCGAGCCGTGTCGTAGGATCGATCCCGATCGTCCGCGGCCCGGCCGCGACGGGGGCCTTTAGCTCAGTTGGTAGAGCGCCACGTTTACACCGTGGATGTCATCGGTTCGAGCCCGGTAGGGCCCACAGGAGAACCTCGCGAGACCTCGGGTCAGCGGGACTGGCGGCGCTTGTAGGGCTTGGGCTGGCCCTTGACGACGGGGGCGCGGCCGGTGCCCTTCGAGGCCTTGGCCTTGCCGCCGGACTTGGGGGCCTCCTCGGGCTCGTCGCCGAGGGCGGCGAGCTCCTCGCGGGCCGAGGCGAGGCGCTGGCGACCGGCGGCGGTGAGGGTCGTGGCGGCGGCGCCCGGCTCGAAGAGCGGGCGGCCGAGGTCGAGCTCGACGGCGGCGACGGAGGAGTCGAGCTTCGCGCGGGAGATGCCGAGCTTCTCGGCGGCGCGCACGAAGTGGAGCTCCTCGGCGACGGCCACGAAGTGACGCAGCTGGCTGATCTTCATGAGGAACCCTTCGCGGCCGCTCGCTGCGACCGCCTCCACCCTAGGCGGACGTCGGCGCGCGGCGGACACGCGCCCCGGCGCGGACGGACCGTCGCGGACACCTGCCCGGTCGACACCGGCCCTACGCCGACGGCGTCAGCCGCTGGTCGCCGACGACGCCGAGCAGCCGGAGGGCCTCGGCGGAGGCGGGGGAGTCTGCACGCGGCGTGAGCACCAGCAGCACCTGCGCCTGGTTCTCGGTGAAGAGGGCCTGGCAGTCGACGTCGATCTCGCCGACCTCGGGGTGGCGCAGGGTCTTGTGGTCCTCGAAGCGGGCCGTGACCTCCTGCAGCTCCCAGTAGCGGCGGAACTCCTCGCTCCGACCGAGCAGCGACGCGATGATCCGCCCGGCCAGCGGGTCGGCGTCGGGTGCCGCGGCGGCGAAGCGCAGCTGGGCGGTCTGCATCCGCCCCTGGTGCTCGTGCTCGCGCTCGGGGTAGCTGCGGCGGGCCTCGTCGGGGTGCGCGAACCAGCGGTGGATGCCGCTGCGGTCCAGTCCGGTCCAGGCGTCTCCGTCGCCGAAGAGGGCACGGGCCAGGCGGTTCTGCACGAGGGTCTCGCCGAGCTCGGTGATCACCAGCGCGGGAGTGTCGTCCAGCCGGTCCAGCACGCGGAGCAGCCCGGGGGAGACGTGCTCGTCGCGCCGGTGCCGTGCGGGCGGGGTCTGCCCGGCGAGCCGGAAGAGGTGGTCGCGCTCGTCGAGGTCCAGGCGCAGCCCGCGGGCGATCGCGGTGAGCATCTGCTCGGACGGCTGCGGTCCGCGCTGCTGCTCCAGCCGCGACCAGTAGTCGGCGGACATGCCGACGGCGGCGGCGATCTCCTCTCGGCGCAGGCCCGCGGTGCGGCGGCGCGCTCCGGGCGGCATGCCGACGTCGGACGGCTGCAGCCGCTCGCGTCGGCCGCGGAGGAACTCGGCGAGGGCAGGTCGGTCCATGCGCTCATCCTGCCGGTCCGCGCGCATCGCGGACCAGGGAGCGCCGATCCCTGGATCGTCCAGCCCTTCCGGCCCGCGCCGGGCCGGGGGACGGTGGAGTCCGGCCGGGCAGGACAGCCTGGGCAGACGAAGGAGACGACATGAAGACCACGGGCAGCACCATCCTGATCACCGGCGCGACCTCCGGCATCGGCCGAGGGCTCGCCGAGCGCTTCCTCGACGCGGGGAACACGGTGATCCTCGGCGGTCGCCGCAGCGAGCTGCTGGACGAGTTCACCGCGGCGCACCCCGGCTCGCACTCGGTCGTGATCGACGTCACCGACCCGGAGTCGATCGCCGCCGCGGTCGAGACGGTCACTCGGGAGCACCCCGACCTCGACGTCGTCGTCACGATGGCCGGCATCATGCTGCCGGAGGACCTGCAGGACTCGGGGCACCTCGAGACCGCCGCCGCCATCGTCGAGACGAACCTGCTCGGCACGATCCGCACGCTCACCGCCTTCACGCCGTGGATCGCCGCGAAGCCGGACGGCGTGCTGATGACCGTGTCCTCGGGGCTCGCGTTCGTGCCGCTGCCGGCGACCCCGACCTACAGCGCGACCAAGGCCGCGGTGCACTCCTACACGCAGAGCCTGCGGGCGCAGCTCGCGGAGACTCCGGTCCAGGTGATCGAGCTGGTGCCGCCGGCCGTCCAGACGACGCTGATGGGCCAGCAGGACGATCCGAGCGCGATGCCGCTGGACGAGTTCCTCGACGAGACGGTGCGGATCCTCGCCACCCGGCCGGAGGTGGAGGAGGTGCTCGTCGACCGGGTGCGCTTCCTCCGCGAAGCCGAGGCCGAGGGACGGCACGCCGACGTGCTGGCGCTGCTCAGCAGCCGCCACTGAGCCCGTCGCGGGGCGCCGCCGCCGCTCGGCCGTCGTTCGGCGACTGTTCTCCGGCAGGCGTTGCGCTGGAGCGCTCTCACGCCTACCCTCGCGGGCGTGGCCGGAACCCGAAACCGGCTGCAGAGGAGGCCGATGTGGGCGCGCTCGTCTACAGCGGTGTCGCCTCGATCGACGGCTACACCGTCGACGAGACCGGGGATTTCAGCTGGGCCACGCCCCGCCCCGAGGTGCACCGCTACATCAACGAGATCGAGGCCGGAGTGGGCACGTACCACTACGGGCGCGGGATCTACGAGACCATGCGCGGCTGGGACGCGGGCTACGAGCTCGCCGCGCAGTTCGCGTTCATCCACGACTTTCAGGAGATGTGGCGGAGGGCGGACAAGGTCGTCCACTCGACGACACTGCCCGCCGTCCGCACCCGGCGGACGCGGCTCGAGCGGACGTTCGATCCCGTCGCCGTGGCGGAGGAGGCCAGGTCGTCGGCGCACGACGTCTCCGTCGGCGGCGCGACCCTCGGGGGGCAGGCGCTCCTCGCCGGCGTCGTCGACGAGATCCGCTGCTTCGTGTCGCCGATCGCGGTGGGCGGCGGCACGCCGTTCCTCCCGCGCGGCTTCCGCGCTCGCCTCGAGCTGCGCGAGCAGCGCTGCTTCCCCGACGGCACGGCGTTCCTCCGCTACGGCGTGAAGCGCTGACGCAGCCGGGTCGCGGTCGTTCAGTCGCCTGTGGGCTCGTCGGCGCCGACCAGTGCGGCGATCCGGGCGGCGATCCGCGCGCCCTGCGCCCGGCCGGCCTGCGCGGCGGCGGGGCGGACCTCGGGGTCGAGCGAATTCGGGCCGAAGGCGGCGATCGAGGTTTCGTCCGCGTAGACGACCTCGACGCGCGAGCCCGACAGTGCCTCGAGCTCGGCGGTGGGCAGCGTGCCGACACCGGGCGAGCCGATGCCGGGCATCGGCGTGATGACGACCACCCAGTCGGCACCCGCGGCGAGGTCGGCGTTGCTCCCGGAGCGCACCCCGCCGTCCATGTAGCGGACGCCGTCGATGCTCACCGGCGGCCAGACGCCGGGCACCGCGCAGCTGGCGGCGATGGCGTCGACCAGGCCGACGCCGCTCGTGCGGTCGAAGACGGTGAGCGCTCCGGTGGCGGTGTCGATCGCGGTGATCAGGAGGCGCTGCTCGGGCCAGTCGGCGTCGGCGATCCGTGCGGCGATGACGTCGCGGCGGGACTCCTCGGACAGGGTCGCGGTCTCGAGGGCGAGCACGCCGATGCGGCGCCGGGCGTCCTCGGGCGAGGTCGCGCCCTCGATCGCGGCGGCGTAGCTCGCCTGCAGGCGCTCGACGTCGACGACGGCGCCGATCTCGGCGGACTCCTCGCGCAGCTGGGACTCGTAGGCCTCGTCGAGGCCGACGGAGGTGCTCAGCTGCGAGGCGACGGCGGAGCCGGCGGAGGTGCCGATCAGGGTCGTGGCGGGGTCGAGGAGGAGGCGGGCCGCCTCGGGCGAGGCGTCGCTGAGGCCGCGGACGATGCCGAGCTCCCAGGCGATTCCGGCGAGGCCGCCTCCGGCGAGGACGAGGGCTCCGGGCATGGGTGGTCCTTTCGATGGTGCGGTGAGGGGTGCTGCCAGCGTGGCCCCCGAGGCTGGGAGGCGCCGGCCGGTGGCGCGTGTCCGGCGGTGGTCAGGCGCGGGCTGCGGCGATGACGTCGGCCGCGAGCCGCGTCGAGCTGTCGCGGTCGCGGAGCCAGAGCGGGACCGAGTGGACGCGCAGACCCGTGCCGTCGAGGGCGCCGACGGCCGCCGCGTCCTCCTCGCCGACCAGCCAGGCGTCGAGCAGCCCGCCGGTGGAGCGTGCGCCGTAGTGCCGGCCCACCGCCTCCGCCGAGGTCTCGATTCCGATGGCGGGCAGGCAGTGGTCGGCCATGCCGCGCACCACCGCGCCGCCGATGATCGGCGAGACGCCGACGACCGGCGCCGAGGTGGTCCGCACGGCCTCTGCGATGCCGGGCACGCCGAGGATCGTCCCGATCGACACCACCGGGTTCGACGGGGCGATCAGGACCGCGTCGGTGTCGGCGATCGCCTCGAGCACGCCCGGGGCGGGGCGAGCCTCCTCGACGCCCTGCTGCACGAAGCGGCGGGCGGGCACCGAGGCGCGCAGCCGCACCCACCACTCCTCGAAGTGCAGCAGCCGGACGCCCTCGCCGGGCAGGTCGACCTCGACGTGGGTCTCGACGTCGGAGTCGGACATCGGCAGCAGGCGGACGCCGAGCGGCCAGCGCGCGGTGATCCGCTCGGTGGCCTCGGAGAGGGTCAGCCCGTCCCGCAGCATCGAGGTGCGGGCGAGGTGCGTGCCGATGTCGAGGTCGCCGAGGGTGAACCACGGCCAGCCGACGCCGAACGCGGTCAGCTCGGCCGAGACGCGCTCGCTCTCGCCGGCCCGGCCCCAGCCGCGCTCGGTGTCGTTGACACCGGCGAGCGCGTAGGTGAGCGAGTCGAGGTCGGGGCAGACCTTCAGTCCGGTCAGCCACATGTCGTCGCCGGTGTTGGCGACGACCGTGATCTCGGAGGGACCGCCGCCGGCCGCCTCGAGGTCGCGGAGGTGCTCGCGCACCGCGGAGGTGAAACGGGCGCCGCCGACGCCGCCGGCCAGGATCGTGATGCGCATCCGTCGACGCTACCGCGGACCGCGGACACCGCGGATTCCGAAGGACCGGCGCCTTAATGCTGCGGATCCGCGCCGGAAACACCCGGGAAACGTCGGAGGACGACGATGAACCCCTGTCCGGCGCACGGAGCGGAAGCGGTCATTGCCTTCGACCCTCGCGCGGACCACAGTGAGACCACGGCCCCTCGGCCCCGCCTCCCGCGTCTCGTGGGACCTCGGCGGAGCCTCGACCGGGCCGACCGAAGCATGGAGGTACCGATGACCATCGTCCGCGCAGCGATCACCCAGACCACGTGGACCGGCGACAAGGAGTCGATGCTCGACAAGCACGAGCAGTTCGCCCGTGACGCCGCCGCCCAGGGAGCGCAGATCGTCTGCTTCCAGGAGCTGTTCTACGGCCCGTACTTCGGCATCACCGAGGACAAGAAGTACTACCGCTACGCCGAGCCGGCCGACGGCCCGATCGTGCAGCGCTTCGCCGCGCTGGCGAAGGAGCTCGGCACGGTGATGATCCTGCCGATCTACGAGGAGGACATCACCGGCGTCTACTACAACACCGCCGTGGTCGTCGACGCCGACGGCACGATCCTCGGGAAGTACCGCAAGCACCACATCCCGCACCTCGACCGCTTCTGGGAGAAGTTCTACTTCCGTCCCGGCAACCTCGGCTACCCGGTCTTCGACACCGCGGTCGGCAAGGTCGGCGTCTACATCTGCTACGACCGGCACTTCCCCGAGGGCTGGCGCGAGCTGGGCCTGAACGGCGCGCACATGGTGTTCAACCCGAACGCGACCAAGCCGGGCCTCTCGAACCGCCTGTGGGAGGTGGAGGGCCCGTGCGCCGCCGTGGCGAACGGCTACTTCGTGCTCCAGCCCAACCGGGTCGGCCGCGAGGACAACGAGTACGGCGAGCTGGCCGTCGACTTCTACGGCACGAGCCAGGTGATCGACCCGCGCGGCAACTTCGTCGGCGAGCGCGGCTCGGGCGACAGCGAGGAGATCCTGATCCGCGATCTCGACCTCGACATGGTGCAGCAGATGCGCGACGACTGGCAGTTCTACCGCGACCGCCGTCCGGACTCGTACACGAGCATCCCGAAGCCCTGACCGCTGACGACCCGACCGCGCGACCGCCGCAGCACCAGAACCACCGAGGAGCATCGATGAAGACCCTCATCACGAACGGCACGGTCGTCAACGCGACCGGCACCGCCACCGCCGACGTCCTGATCGACGGCGAGACCATCGCCGCGGTGCTCGCGCCCGGCTCGACGCTGCTGGGCTTCGACCTCGCGGCGAACGTCGACCGCGTCATCGACGCGGCCGGCAAGTACGTCATCCCGGGCGGGATCGACGCGCACACGCACATGGAGATGCCGTTCGGCGGCACCTTCGCCTCGGACACCTTCGAGACCGGCACCCGGGCCGCGGCCTGGGGCGGGACCACGTCGATCGTCGACTTCGTGGTGCAGTACCCCGGCGAGAGCGTCGTCGACCGCTACCAGGCCTGGCAGGAGAAGGCGGCCGGCAACTGCGCGATCGACTACGGCTTCCACCAGATCCTCTCCGACGTGCAGGACTCGTCCCTGGTGGCGATGGACGAGCTGATGGACGAGGGAGTCACGAGCTTCAAGCTCTTCATGGCCTACAAGGGCGTGTTCCTCTCGGACGACGGGCAGATCCTGCGGGCGTTCCAGAAGGGCGCGTCCAACGGCGCGATGATGATGATGCACGCCGAGAACGGCGCGATCATCGACGAGCTGGTGAAGCAGTCGCTCGCCGCCGGCAACACCTCGCCCTACTTCCACGGGACCTCGCGGCCGTGGCAGGCGGAGGAGGAGGCGACGCACCGGGCGATCATGATCGCCGACCTCACCGGCGCGCCGCTCTACGTGGTGCACGTGTCGGCGAAGCAGGCGGTGGAGCAGATCGCGCAGGCCCGCGACCGCGGGATGAACGTCTTCGGCGAGACCTGCCCGCAGTACCTCTACCTCTCGCTCGAGGAGCAGCTGGGTGCGCCCGGCTTCGAGGGCGCGAAGTGGGTGTGCTCGACGCCGCTGCGCTCGAAGGCGGAGGGGCACCAGCACCACATGTGGCAGTCGCTGCGGACCAACGACATCCAGATGGTCTCCACCGACCACTGCCCCTTCTGCATGAAGGGCCAGAAGGACATGGGCGTCGGCGACTTCTCGAAGATCCCGAACGGCATCGGCTCGGTCGAGCACCGGATGGACCTGATGTACCAGGGCGTCGTGTCCGGGCAGATCTCGCTGCCGCGCTGGGTGGAGCTCACCTCGACGACTCCGGCGCGGATGTTCGGGATGTACGGGAAGAAGGGCGTGATCCAGCCCGGCGCCGACGGCGACGTCGTCGTCTACGACCCGAACGGGCACACCTCGATCGGCATCGGCGAGGGCCGCAGCCACCACATGAACATGGACTACTCCGCCTGGGAGGGCTTCGAGATCGACGGCCACGTCGACACGGTGATCTCCCGCGGCAAGGTCGTCGTCGACGACGGCTCGTACATCGGCACGGCCGGCGACGGGAAGTACATCAAGCGCGGGCTGTCCCAGTATTTGATCTGACCCGAAGTCCCCTTTTTCCCACCGCAACGAAGGAAGCCCCATGGACTTCGGAGTCGTCCTCCAGACCAACCCGCCCGCCTCGCGCACCGTCGCGCTCGCCGTCCTCGCCGAGACCTACGGCTTCGACTACGCGTGGACGTTCGACTCGCACCTGCTCTGGCAGGAGCCGTACGTCATCTACTCGCAGATCCTCGAGAAGACCCACCGGATCACCGTCGGCCCGATGGTGACCAACCCGGCGACCCGCGACTGGACCGTCATCGCCTCGCTGCACGCGACCCTCAACGAGATGTACGGCAACCGCACCGTCTGCGGCATCGGCCGCGGCGACTCCGCCGTCCGCGTCACCGGCGGTGCTCCCACCACGCTGAAGACGCTGCGGGAGTCGATCCACGTCATCCGCGAGCTCGCCAACAGCCGCTCGGTCGAGTACAACGGCTCGACCCTGCAGTTCCCGTGGAGCCGCGGCTCCTCGCTCGAGATGTGGGTGGCCGCCTACGGGCCGCTCGCGCTGAAGCTGGCGGGGGAGACGGGCGACGGCTTCATCCTGCAGCTCGCCGACCTCGACATCGCGCGCTGGATGATCCAGACGGTGAAGGATGCCGCGGCGAACGTCGGCCGCGACCCGGAGTCGCTGCAGTTCTGCGTCGCGGCGCCGATGTACATCGGGACCGACCGCGCGCACATGTACGACCAGTGCCGCTGGTTCGGCGGGATGGTCGGCAACCACGTCGCCGACATCGTCGGCCGCTACGGCACGAGCGGCGCCGTCCCGCAGGCGCTGACCGACTACATCGCCGGGCGCGAGGGCTACGACTACAACGAGCACGGGCGGGCCGGCAACTCGCACACCGCGTTCGTGCCCGACGAGATCGTCGAGCGCTTCTGCGTCCTCGGCACGGCCGACGAGCACATCGCGAAGCTGACGGCGCTCGCCGAGATCGGCGTCACGCAGTTCGCCGGCTACCTCCAGCACGACAACAAGGAGGAGACGCTGCGCGTGTACGGCGAGCGCGTCATCCCGGCCCTCGGCCCGCACATCGTGGCGAAGGCATGAGGTCGCCGGCCGCGACGCGCGGGGTCCTGCTCGGCGCGGCCGGGCTGCTCCTGCTCGCGGTGCTCTGGGAGGTCTACAAGGCCCTCGGGCCGGAGACCGGCGTCGTCGTCGGCGGCGTCACCGTGCTCCCGCGCACCAGCGCCATCGCGATGCCGCACCTCTGGGAGATCGCCGGCCGGCTCGGGGAGCCGATCACCGGCGCCCGCGACGCGCCGGTGCTCTGGCTCGCGGTGCTGCAGGCCAGCGCCTTCTCGCTCGGGGTCGCGGCCGTGGGCTGGGTCGTCGGCGTGGTCGTCGGGCTGCTGCTCGCGGTGCTGATGCAGCGCTTCCGCACGGCCGAGTCGGCGGTGCTGCCGTGGATCGTGCTGAGCCAGACGGTGCCGCTGATCGCGATCGCGCCGCTGGTGCGCCGCTGGGGCTCGCAGCTCGAGCTCGGCGCGTTCACCTGGGAGAACTGGATGTCGGTGGCGCTGATCGCCTCCTACCTCGCCTTCTTCCCGGTCTCGATCGGCGCGCTGCGCGGACTGAACGCGCCGTCGGCGCACCAGGTCGAGCTGATGCGCGTCTACGGCGTCGGCTGGTGGAAGACGCTGCTGCGGCTGCGCCTGCCCGCGAGCGTGCCGTTCCTCCTCCCGGCGCTGCGGCTCGGTGCCGTCAGCGCCGTGATCGGCACCGTCGTCGCCGAGGTCTCGATCGGCCTGCGCGGCGGCATCGGCCGCATGATCATCGAGTTCGCCTCCTCCGCCGGGGGAGACCCCGCCAAGCCCTGGGCGCCGATCCTGGGCGCGGTGCTGGTGGGCCTCGCGGCCGCCGGCGTCGTCGGCCTGATCGGCACCGCCCTCCGTCCGTTCCGCAGAGGGGAGCAGCCCGCATGAGCGCTGCCGAACCGGCCGTCGTCGTCGACTCCGTCACGAAGACGTTCACCACGAAGAAGAGCACGAGCGTCACCGCGCTCGACACCGTCTCGCTCGAGATCGCCGCGGGGGAGTTCGTGTCGCTGATCGGGCCCTCCGGCTGCGGCAAGTCGACGCTGCTGCGCCTGATCGCCGACCTCGACGAGCCGACCTCGGGCACGATCTCGGTGTTCGGCACGACGGCGCGGCAGGCGCGGCTCGACCAGGAGTACGGGATCGCCTTCCAGCAGGCGGGGCTGCTGCCCTGGCGGAGCATCCGCGCGAACATCGCGCTGCCGCTCGAGCTGCACGGCGTGGGCACCGCCGCTCGCCGGTCGCGGGTCGACGAGCTGCTGGCGCTCGTGGGGCTCGGCGACTTCGCCGACTCCTACCCCGACCAGCTCTCCGGCGGGATGCAGCAGCGGGTCGCCATCGCGCGCGCCCTCGCCGAGAGCCCCCGGCTGCTGCTGATGGACGAGCCCTTCGGCGCCCTCGACGAGATGACGCGCGAGCGGATGCAGACCGAGCTGCTGCGCATCCGGAGCGAGACGGGGGCCGCCGTGGTCTTCGTGACGCACTCGATCCCGGAGGCGGTGTTCCTCTCCGACCGCGTGGTGGTGATGTCGCCGCGGCCCGGCCGGATCCGCGATGTGCTGCGGATCGCGCTGCCCGACTCCTCCGAGCGCGAGGCGGGGGTGCGCGAGGACGCGGCGTTCTTCTCGGACGTCGGCGCCGTGCGCGAGCTGCTGCACGGCGACGCCGCCGCGGTTCCGCGCGGGGTGGAGAACCGGTGAACAGCCCCGCGCTCGCCCGGGCGGTCGTCGCCCCGCTCGTGCTCGGCATCGCGGCGCTGCTGCTCTGGCAGGTCGGCGTCACGGCGCTCGACGTGCAGCCGTTCGTGCTGCCGTCTCCGCTCGCGATCGGGGCGGAGTTCGCGCAGAACGCCGGCTCGGTCCTGGCCGGGAGCCGGGTGACCGGCGGCAACGCGCTGATCGGGCTGGTCGCCGGGGCGGTGCTCGCGGTGCTCGTCGCCGGGGTGTCGGCGCTGGTGCGGGTCTTCGACGGGCTGGTGGCGGCGATCGTCGCGGCGGCGGCCGTCGTGCCGATCGTGGCGCTCGCCCCCGTGCTCTACACGATGTTCGGCGCGAACGTCGAGACGGCCCGGCAGCTCGTGGCGGCGCTGGCGGTCTTCGTGCCGGTGTACGTCAACACCCTGCGGGGGCTGCGTCAGGCGGCACCCGTGCACCGCGATCTGATGCGCGCCTACGCCGCGTCACCGTGGCAGACGGCGCGGACGATCACGCTGCCCGGGGCGGTGCCGTTCTTCTTCACGGGGCTGCGGATCGCCTCCTCGCTCGCCGTGATCTCGGCGCTGGTCGCCGAGTACTTCGGCGGTCCGATCGGGGGCCTGGGCAAGTCGATCACCTCGGCGGCGTCGGGCAGCGACTACGCGCTGGCCTACGCCTACGTGCTCGGGGCCGTGCTCGTCGGCCTCGTCTTCTACTGCGTCACCGCGGGCCTCGAGGCGCTCGCGCTGCGGCGCAGCCACGCGCGCTGAGGCGCGTCCCTCCACTCCCGCCGGCTCGCGCCGGACGGGCACTTCGGCTCCACCCGAACGCACCACCCGCACCACGGCACGCGCACCATCCGCACCACCGCTCCATCCGCACCACGGCACTGACGGCCCGCCCGGGCCGCATCCCGCACCGCACCGCACCAGGAGGAACAGTGAACAGACGCACGCGCATCGCGATGACGACCACGGCGGGACTCGCCGCCGTCGGCCTCGCGCTCACCGGTTGCAGCGCATCCAGTGACACCGTCTCCGGAGGCTCGGGGGACTCGGGGGATCTCACCCCCGTCACCCTGCAGCTCCAGTGGGTCGCCCAGGCCCAGTTCGCCGGCTACTACGCCGCCGTCGACCAGGGCTACTACGAGGACGAGGGCCTCGACGTGACCATCGCCGAGGGCGGCGGCGACATCGTCCCGCAGGACGTCCTCGCCTCCGGAGACGCCGACTACGCGATCTCCTGGGTGCCGAAGGTGCTCGGCTCGATCGAGAACGGCGCGAACATCACCGATGTCGCGCAGATCTTCGAGCGCAGCGCCACCACGCAGATCTCGTTCAAGGACAAGGGCATCACCTCGCCCGCCGACCTCGCCGGCAAGCAGGTCGGCAGCTGGGGCTACGGCAACGAGTGGGAGCTCTTCGCCGGCATGCAGAAGGACGGGGTCTCGCTCGACGACATCTCGCTCGTGCAGCAGCAGTTCGACATGAACGGCTTCCTCGCGGGCGACATCGACGCGGCGCAGGCGATGACCTACAACGAGTACGCGCAGGTCCTCGAGTCGACGAACCCGGCCACGGGCGAGCTGTACACGCCCGACGACCTCAACGTGATCAGCTGGAACGACGTCGGCACGGCGATGCTGCAGGACGCGATCTGGGCCGACGCGGACAAGCTCTCGAGCGACGACGCCTACGCCGAGCAGACCGTCGCCTTCATCAAGGCCTCGATCAAGGGCTGGATCTACGCGAAGGACAACCCGCAGGAGGCGGCGGACATCGTCACCGCGGCCGGCTCCACCCTCGGCACCAGCCACCAGCTCTGGATGACCAACGAGGTCAACAAGCTGATCTGGCCCTCCACGAACGGTGTCGGCATGATCGACGAGGCCGCCTGGGACCAGACGGTCGACATCGCCAAGACGACGGAGAACGAGACCGGCGCGACCATCATCAGCGACGACCCGCCGGAGACCGCCTACTCGAACGAGTACGTCGAGAAGGCGCTCGCCGAGCTCGCGGACGCGGGCGTCGACACCAGCGGCGCCGACTACGAGCCGATCGAGGTGACCCTGGAGGCCGGCGGCGCCTGACGCGTCCCCGTCATTCCTCAGAAGTTGCGGTAGTCGTCCCCGGCTACCGCAACTTCTGCGTGTTCGCCCACTGAGGAGTGGGTGCGGGGGGTGCGGGGCGGGCGAGGGATCCGGGTGACCTCCGCCCGGGCGTGGCGCGGGGGACTAGGCTCGATCCTCGTGACTCCTTTCAAGAAGACGCCGTTCACCGTGAACGTGCGCGACATCGTGAACCGCCCGGGGGAGATGCGCGAGCACCGTCTCGACCTCGAGGCGCCCGAGGCCTTCGGCGAGGGCATCGTCGCCGTCCGCCAGGGCGCGCCGCTCGATCTCGACGTCCGGATCGAGTCGGTGCACGAGGGCATCCTGGCCAGCGTCCAGGTGTCCGCGGAGGCCGTCGGCGAGTGCAGCCGCTGCCTCACCGACATCTCCCTGCCTGTCGATGTCGAGTTCCAGGAACTTTTCGCGTACTCTTCTGACGAAGCTTTCGACTATGAGGTTCACGACGACCACGTGGATCTTGAACCTCTGGTCAGGGATGCGGTGGTGCTGTCGCTGCCGTTCCAGCCGGTGTGCCGGCCGGATTGTCCGGGCCTCGACCCTGTCACGGGGGAGCGGCTGGCCGAGTCCTCCGTGTCCGAGCCCGAGGCTCCGCGCGACTCCAGGTGGGCCGCGCTCGCCGGGTTGGGCGAGTCGGGGACCGGTGGGGCCGCAGCGCCCGGAGCTTCCGCAGACAGTGGTGCCGGCGCCGAGCCGCGCACCGAAGACGACCGAACCTGATCAGCCCCGCCTGATCCGACCGAGCTAGAGAAGAGAGAATCATGGCTGTTCCCAAGAGGAAGAAGTCCCGCGCGAACACCCACGCTCGTCGTTCGCAGTGGAAGGCGGAGGTCCCGCCCCTGGTGAAGACCGTCGAGAACGGCAAGACCGTCTACAGCCTCCCGCACCGCGCCAAGGTCGTCGAGGACTCCGCGGGCACCGCGCTGTTCCTCGAGTACAAGGGCCGCAAGGTCGCGAACGTCTGATCCAGTCCCTCCGGCTCCGCGTCGCTCCGCGGCACGAGCCGTGCGGTCCATGGTGAACCAGACCTCTGCCACACCCTCCAGCGACGACCGGTCGCGTCTGGAGGCCACGCTCGGCGTGAGCCTCGACGGTGAGCTCTTCGAGCTCGCCCTGACGCACCGGTCGTTCGCTTTCGAGCACGGCGGCCTCCCGCACAACGAGCGCCTCGAGTTCCTCGGCGACTCGATCCTCGGGCAGGCCGTGACGGTCATGCTCTACACCGAGTACCCCGCGCTGAGCGAGGGCGACCTGGCCAAGCGCCGGGCGAGCCTCGTCTCGACCGTCGCTCTCGCGGAGATCGCCCGCGGCATCGGCCTCGGAGAGCACCTCCGCCTCGGCCGCGGCGAGGAGATGACCGGCGGCCGCGACAAGTCGTCGATCCTCGCGGACACCGTCGAGGCGATCATCGGCGCCGTCTATCTCGGCACCGGCCCGGACGCCGCGCGCGACCTCGTGCTGCGGCTGATCGCCCCGCTGACCGCGGATCCGCTGCGCTTCGGCGTCTCGATGGACCCGAAGACGAGCCTCCAGGAGGCGGCGGCCGAGCGCGGCGCGCCCGCGCCCCGCTACGAGATCGCCGCGACCGGACCGGACCACAGCAAGGTCTTCGTCGCCACCGTCGTCGTCGGCGGGCTGGTCACCGCGCGCGGCGAGGGGACGAGCAAGAAGGCGGCCGAGTTGGCCGCCGCCCTGGACGCCTGGACGCGCCTCTCGGCGACGGCTCCGGGTGAGCCGGTCGCGCCCGCGGCTCCGGCCGCTCCGATCGAGGGCTGACCGTGCCCGAGCTGCCCGAGGTCGAGGTGGTGCGGGCCGGGCTCGCTCCCGCCGTCACCGGCTCGCTGGTGACCAGCGTCGAGATCGTCGACGAGCGCTCGCTCAAGCGCCACGTGCACCCGCTCGGCTCGTTCGAGGGGCTGCTCGTCGGGCGGCGGCTGCGCGGCGCGGTGCGACGCGGCAAGTTCCTCTGGCTGCCGGCCGGTCGCGACGAGGCGCTGCTCGTGCACCTCGGGATGAGCGGGCAGGTGCTGCTGCGGACGGCCGACGCCGCGCTCGCGAAGCTGACCCGCATCCGGATCGGCATCGAGCATCCGGAGCACGGCGAGCTGGCCCTGCACTTCGTGGACCAGCGGATCTTCGGCTCGATGGCGATCGACTCGCTGGCTCCCACCGCGGACGGCGCACCCGGCGGCTACGCCGGCGACGACGCGGTCGACGGCGACTGGCTGCGGGCCGTGCCCTCGCAGGTTGCGCACATCGCCCGCGATCCGCTCGACCCGTTCTTCGACCTCTCGGCCGTCCTCGCCGTGCTGGCCCGCCGGAACAGCGGCATCAAGCGCTCCCTGCTCGATCAGACGCTGGTCAGCGGCATCGGCAACATCTACGCGGACGAGTCGCTGTGGGCGGCCGAGCTGCACCCCGAGACGCCGAGCTCGTCGCTGACCGAGGCGCGGATCCGCCGCCTCTTCGCCGAGGTCCGCTCGGTGCTCGAGCGCGCCCTCGCCGAGGGCGGCACCAGCTTCGACGCCCAGTACGTCAACGTGAACGGCGCCTCCGGCTACTTCTCGCACAGCCTCCACGCCTACGGCCAGACCGGCAAGCCATGCCCGCGCTGCGGCGAGCCGATCGTCCGCGTGCCGTTCATGAACCGCTCGTCGCACCTCTGCCCGCACTGCCAGCGGCCGCCGCACTGAGCGACGCGGCCTCAGGTCCGGTCGGCGCTGCCTTCAGCGGAGGAGCCGCTGCAGAACAGCAGCTGAGATGGCAGGTCATCGCTGAGGGGCGATGAGCAGGACTCCTGGCTGATGTTCTGCGTCGGCCTGCTCGGCTGAACGGGTGGGGCCGGGTCAGGCGGCGGCCTTCTCCTCGGCAGGGGTCGCGTGCTTGACGTGGGCGATGAGGTGGCCGAGGAGCGAGGCGATCAGGGTGATCGCGGCGGCGATGGCGAGGCCGAGCCAGAGGCCGACGTTCAGGGCCAGGGCGCCGACTCCGGCGCCGGCGGCGATCAGGACGACGGCGGTGGCGCGGCGGAACCAGGGCTGGCCCTTGCCGCCGCCGAGGCGGGAGTCGGCGGCGAGGCCGGTGATGGTCGAGGTGACGACGACCGTGGTGACGTCCTTGACCGCGATGTGGCGGGCGGTCGCGGCCTGGAGGCCCATCGCGAGGCCCAGCACGCCGGTGACGGTCAGGGCCAGGGGCTCGGGGTGCTCGGGCACGACGCCGAGAACGACGGCGAGCACGGCCATCAGCAGACCGACGACGGTGAAGAGCCAGGAGGAGCGGGTGGTCCAGCCGGCCTTCACCGGGCGCAGGACGCGGCCGCCGATCGCGGCGCCGAGCATGAAGCCGGCGAGGGCGATGATCGGGCCGACGATGGGGAGGTCGTCGGCGCCGGCGAGCGCCATGCCGAGGATGACCACGTTGCCGGTCATGTTGCCGGTGAAGACCCGGTCGAGGCCGAGGTAGCCGACGGCGTCGATGATGCCGGTCGAGAAGGTCAGGGCGAGCATGAGGCCGAGGTGGACGTTGTCGGTGCGCGTGCGCAGGCGTCGGAACACGGGGGTCCTGTCGTCGGAGGGGAGGGGCGGGTACCGCGAGATGCCACTTGTGCGCACCTCCATCGGCGTGTCGCGTGCACAAGTGGCATCTCGCGGGAGGGAGCGAGGGTGGTGCGGGGCCGATACTGCCATGGATGCGGCGGGCGGCCGGGACACGAGGGCGCAACACGGCGCCGCTACTGTCGGACGGAGTGCGGGGCGGGCCCGCGCGGAGAGGCGGCCATCGTGCAGGACGTGCAGAGGCGGGACGCGCAGGGGCGGCCTGCGCAGGAGCAGCCGGCGGTGTGGGCGGTGCAGCCCGGGGAGGGGCTTCCGGAGGGGGTCGAGTACCTGCCGGCCGGGCCGGGATCGGTGCTGTGGGGGCGGCTGCCCTGCGCGAGCGACCGGGCGGTGCTCACCGTGGACTCCGGCGCTGAGGTGGTCGTCGACACGCTGAGCCACGAGGGGGTCCTGGAGGATCAGGGGCGCGATCCCGTCGCGTTCTTCGGGGCGCACGGTGTGGCTCCCGAGGGGGTGCTGCGCGACGCGGTCGAGCTCGCCGCGGACGGGCCCTTCCGCGACACCGCCGTCGACGGGCCGCACGTGGTGACCGGGCCGATCGCGGTGCGCGGTGCGCAGCCCGGCGATCTGCTCCGGATGACGCTGCTCGAGGCCGAGCCGCGCGTCCCGTACGGCGTGATCTCGAACCGGCACGGGCGCGGCGCGCTGCCGGGGGAGTACCCGCTGGCCGCGGGGTCGTTCAGTGCGTTCGCCCGCGTCGAGGAGGGCGCCGACGGGATCCGCCGGGGCGTGCTGCCGCTGACTCCGGGCGGTGAGCGCTCGGCGCGGTTCGAGCTGCACCCGTTCCTCGGGATCATGGGCGTCGCGGTGGCGGGCGACGAGCGGCCGCACTCGGTGCCCCCGGGTGCGCACGGCGGCAACATCGACATCTCGCTGCTCACGGCGGGCACGAGCGTCTACCTGCCGGTGCAGGTGCCGGAGGCCCTCGCCTACGTCGGGGACCCGCACTTCGCGCAGGGCGACGGCGAGGTCGCGCTGACGGCGATGGAGGCCAGCCTGCGGGTGCGGGTGCGCTTCGAGGTGATCCCGCGGGCGGAGGCGCTCGCCGCGTTCGGCGAGATCGCCGGGCCGCTCGGCGAGACGGCCGAGTTCCTGGTGCCGACGGGCATGGACGAGGACCTCGACGTCGCGGTGCAGAACTGCGTGCGCGCGGCGATCGCGCTGCTCCAGGCCCGCTACGGGATGGACGCGAGCCTCGCCTACGCGTACCTCAGTGCCGCAACGGACTTCAACATCTCGCAGGTCGTCGACCTGGTGAAGGGCGTGCACGCCCGCGTGCGGACGGCGGACTTCGATGAGTGAGACGCACGGCATCGATCCGCGCGTCACGACGCTGGAGGGGGAGCTGCCCGACGGGCTCGTCGACGCGGTGCTCGCCTACGAGGCCGCGCTGACCGCCGACGACGTGCCGGCGCTCGCCGACGCCTTCGTCCGCGAGCCGACGACGCTGCGCGGCGACGCCTCCGGGCTGCTCGTGGGGCACGAGGCGATCACCGGTTTCCGCGGACGGCGGGGCGGGACGCCGCCGCGGGCTCTCGCGGAGCTGCACGTCCGGGCCCTCGGGGCGGACGACGCGCTGGTCGTGACGGTGAACCTGCCGGCCCGTGGTGGTCGCGGGCTGGTGACGCAGCTGTGGACGCGGGACTCCGGAGTCTGGCGGGTGCGTGCCGCGCAGGTGCAGGCGCCCGCGCCGGCGCTCGATGCACGGGTGTGGCGGGCGATCGGGGCGCCGCTCGTGCCCGCCTCCGGGTCGGGGTCGCTCGACGGGCTGGATGTGGCGGTGAAGGACCTGTTCGCGATCGAGGGGCAGCGAATCGGCGCCGGGATCCCCGTGCGGCTGGCGGAGGCGGCGGTCGAGCGGTCGACCGCGCCCGCTGTCGCGATGCTGCTGGCCGCGGGGGCGTCGGTGCGCGGGATCGCGCAGACCGACGAATTCGCGTACAGCATCGCGGGGCGGAACTCCGGCTACGGGACGCCGCCGAACCCGGCGGTGCCGGGGGCGATCCCGGGCGGCTCCTCGAGCGGACCCGCGACCGCGGTCTCGCTCGGGCAGGCGTCGATCGGGCTCGCCACGGACACGGCGGGGTCGATCCGCGTGCCGGCGTCGTACCAGGGGCTCTGGGGGCTGCGGACGACGCACGGAGCCGTGCCGGTCGCGGGGCTGCTTCCGCTCGCGCCGAGCTTCGACACGGTGGGGTGGCTGACGCGGGATCTCGAGGTGCTGCGGCGGGTGGCGCGCGTCGCGCTGACCGGGCCTGCGGAGGCGCCTGCGGACGGGTTCGTCGTCTGCGACGCGCTGCTCGAGAGGGTCGACGCGCCGGTCGCGGCCGCGTTCTCGGCGGTGGTCGACGGGCTCGGAGCCGAGCGGATCGAGCTGCCGCCGGTGGCGGAGATGTTCGAGGCGTTCCGGACGGTGCAGGCGGCGGAGGCGTGGGCGTCGGACGGTGCCTGGGTCGCCGCGCACCCGGGCGTGCTGGCGCCGGACGTGCAGGCGCGGTTCGATGCGGCGGCGCGGATCGACGCGGAGTCCGAGGCGGCGGCGCGGGAGCGGGTCGCGGGGTTCCGCGAGCGGCTCGACGCGGCGCTGGCCGGACGGGTGCTGCTGCTGCCGTCGGCGTCGTCGGTCGCGCCGGCGCTCGACGCGTCGGCCGAGGTCATCGATGCGGCTCGGACGGCCACGCTCGGGTTGACCTGCCTCGCGGGGATCGGCGGATATCCGGCGCTGTCGGTGCCGCGGCTGAGCGTCGACGGGCGGCCGGTTGGATTGTGCCTGGTCGGGCCGCGCGGGGCGGATCCGGCACTGCTGGAGCTGGCGGCGGAAGTGCTGGGGTAGGAGGGCCCCGGAGCAGAGCATTTCGACGATGGTGGAGGACCCCACCCATGCTGATCGAGTAGCCCGCGGAGCGGGCGTATCGAGATCCGCCTGCGGCAGGACATGAGTCTGCAGACCTGCCCTGCTGATGACGGTGGGTCTCGATACGCCCCTGCGGGGCTACTCGACCAGCAATGGCTGCGGGCGTCTCTTCCCGGTGGACCCTCCCACGCCGAAACATGGGCGAAACGTCTGTTGCAGTAGGCTCGTGACCTGAAACAGGTTTTTCTCTGCACGTCCGACTGCGAAGAAGGTGGCTCCCATTCCGACCGCGCCCGCGATCTCGACGTTCCTCCCCATCGATCCGCCGCCCCGGCTGCTGATGGGCCCCGGCCCGATCAACGCCGACCCGCGGGTCCTCCGCGCGATGTCCGCGCAGCTGGTGGGTCAGTACGACCCGTTCATGACCTCGATGATGAACGAGACGCAGGAGCTCTACCGCCGCGTCTTCGCCACGTCGAACGAGAAGACGATGCTCGTCGACGGCACCAGCCGCGCCGGCATCGAGGCCGCTCTCGTCTCGATGCTCGAGCCGGGCGACAGGGTGCTCGTGCCCGTCTTCGGCCGCTTCGGCCACCTGCTCCGCGAGATCGCCGAGCGCTGCGGCGCGGAGGTGCACGTGATTGAGGCGGAGTGGGGCCAGGTGTTCCCGGTCTCGGTCATCACCGAGGCGATCGAGCGCGTGCGCCCGAAGGTCCTCGCGGTCGTGCACGGCGACACGTCGACGACGATGGCGCAGCCGCTCGAGGAGCTCGGCGCGATCTGCGAGAAGCACGGCGTCCTGTTCTACACCGACGTCACCGCGTCGCTCGCGGGCAACGCGTTCGGCGCCGACGAGCTCGGCCTCGACGCCGTCTCGGCCGGCCTGCAGAAGTGCCTCGGTGGGCCCTCCGGCTCCGCTCCCGTCACCTTCTCCGAGCGCGCCGTCGCCGTGATCGAGGCGCGCAAGAGCATCGAGGCCGGGATCCGCGACGAGGGCGACGCGGTCAGCGCGCACCCGGTCCGCTCCAACTACTTCGACCTCGGCATGGTCTTCGACTACTGGGGCCCGCGCCGGCTCAACCACCACACCGAGGCCACGACGATGCTCTACGGCGCGCGCGAGTGCGCCCGGCTGATCGTCGAGGAGGGCCTCGACGCCACCATCGCGCGGCACGAGCTGCACGGCTCGGCGATGCTCGCCGGCGTGCAGGGGCTCGGCCTCCGCGTCTTCGGCGACCTCGCGCACAAGATGAACAACGTCGTCGCGGTGCACATCCCGGACGGCGTGAACGGCGACGCGGTTCGGGGCGCGATGCTGGAGGACTTCGGCATCGAGATCGGCACCTCCTTCGGGCCGCTGCACGGCAAGGTCTGGCGGATCGGCACCATGGGCTACAACGCGCGCCAGGACACGGTGCTGACCACGCTCGCCGCGCTCGAGGCGGTCCTGCGGCGCGGGGGCGCGACCGTCGCTCCGGGCGGCGGCGTCGCGGGCGCCTACGGCGTCTACGACTCGGCACGGGGAGGCGCGGCGTGAGCGTCGTCGACGCCGCCGCGATCATGGCGCGCTGCGACGAGCTCGCCGCGGTGTCGAGTACCCGCGGCGCGATCGAGCGCGTCTACCTCTCTCCCGAGCACGCCCGCGTCAACGCGATGGCCGCGCGCTGGATGGAGGACGCCGGCATGCGCACCTGGCAGGACGCGGCCGGCAACCAGTGCGGCCGCTATGAGGGCGCGACGCCCGGGCTGCCCGCGCTGCTGCTCGGCTCGCACCTGGACACCGTGCCCGATGCGGGGCGCTACGACGGGATCCTCGGCGTGATGCTCGCGATCGCCGTCGTCTCCCGGCTGAACGCCGCGGGCACGCGCCTGCCGTTCGCCGTCGAGATCGTCGCGTTCGGCGACGAGGAGGGCACCCGCTTCGGCACGGCCCTGCTCGGCTCCCGCGCGGTCGCCGGCACCTGGGACGAGCACTGGTGGGAGCTGGAGGACGCGCACGGCACGACCCTCGTCGAGGCGTTCCACGAGTTCGGCCTCGACCCCTCGCGCATCTCGACCGCGGCGCGCGACGCGGCCGACGTCCTCGCCTACCTCGAGACGCACATCGAGCAGGGCCCGTACCTGGAGGAGGCGGACCGCGCCCTCGGCGTCGTGTCCTCGATCGCCGGCGCCCGCCGCTTCGCCCTGACCCTCACCGGCAAGGCCGGCCACGCGGGCGGCGTGCCGTTCGACCGCCGCCGCGACGCCCTGACCGGGGCCGCCGAGGTCGTGCTCGCCGTCGAGCGGATCGCCCGCGAGCACGGCGCGATCGCCACTGTCGGCCGCCTGGAGGCGTTCCCGGGCGCGGTCAACGTGATCCCGGGCCGGGTGGAGTTCTCGCTCGACCTGCGCGCCGAGTTCGACGACGTCCGCGACACCGTCTGGGACGGGATCGAGCACGCGATGTCGGAGACGGCCCGCCGCCGCCGGCTCGCGCTGACCGTCGAGGAGACGCACGGGGCGCCCGCCGTCGTCGCGGCCGACTGGCTGCAGGACGTCGTCCGCACCGGCATCCGGGCGACCGGCGACGAGGAGCCGATGGTGCTGTTCTCGAAGGCCGGGCACGACGCGATGGCGATCGCCGACCTCACCGAGTACGCGATGCTCTTCGTCCGCTGCGAGGGCGGCGTCAGCCACCACCCCGAGGAGAACGTGACCGAGGCCGACGTCGCGACCGCGCTGGACGCCTTCGAGGCGGCGGTGCACGCGTTCGCCGAGGCGCGGGCAGGACGGGTGTGACCGCCTCGGCGCCGATCGCCGAGCACCGCACCGACGCCTCCGCACCGAGCATCGGACACCGGATCGACGCGGGCTACGCCTCGCTGTCGCGGCAGGAGCAGCGCGCGGCCGACTTCATCCTCGACCACCTCGGCGACCTCGCCAGCTACACCGCCACCGAGCTCGCGCAGCACAGCGGTGTCTCGAAGGCCACGGTCTCGCGGCTCTTCCGCCGGCTGGGCTTCTCCAACTCGCAGGAGGTGCGCGAGCACGCGCGTGCGCTGCGCAGCTCCGGTGTGCCGGTCGGTCCGGCCTCGGCCGGTGCCCCTGCCGACGCGCTGGCCGCGCACCTCGAGAGCGAGCACGCGAACCTCCGCCGGCTCGCGACGACCTTCGCCGACGGACGGCTCGAGGAGTCGGTGCGACTGCTCTCGGGCGCCCGCGAGGTCGTCGTGATCGGCCTGCGCAACAGCTACCCGGTCGCGCTGCACCTGCGCCAGCAGCTCGCCCAGGCGCGCGCCCGGGTGCGGATCGCGCCGCAGCCCGGGCAGTCGCTCGGCGAGGAGATCGCCGGGCTCGGCGCGGAGGACGCGGTGGTGCTGGTCGGCTTCCGGCGGCGGCCCGCCTCCTTCGCGGCCGTCGTCGAGGTGCTGGCCGCGCACGGGGTGCCCGTCGTGCTGCTCGCCGACGCGCACGCGCGGCGCTTCGCGGATCGCTGCGCCGTCTGGCTGGAGTGCCCCGTCGACAGCGAGGCGGCCTTCGACAGCTACGCCGCGGCGATGAGCGCGGTCGCCGTGCTGGCCGCCGGAGTGCTCGGCGCCGTGCCGCGGGAGTCGCGCGAGCGCATCGCGGGCATCAGCACGCTGTACGCCGAGCTGGCGGAGCTGGAGGAGCGGCCGTGAGCGCCGAGGCGGCCGAGCTGATCCGGGCGCACGCCCGGCACCCTGTCGGGCGGGACGAGACGCTGCCGGTGGAGGTGCTCGGCCGCGCCGAGCTGCTCACCCCGACCTGCGGTGACCGGATCGAGGTCCGGGTCTCCGGAGACGCGGCGGCGCTGGCGATCGGCTGGAGCGGACGCGGCTGCGAGGTGTCGCAGGGCTCCGCGTCGCTGCTCGCGGACGAGCTCGACGGGCTCGACGCGGTGACGGTCCGCGGGCGCGTCACCGCCTTCCTCGACGCGATGGCGGCGCACGACGCGGTGTCCGGACGCGGGGCGGATCCCGACGGCTCGGCGGGCCAAGCGCTCGGCGACGAGGCGGCGCTGCTGCTGGTCGCCGCGAACCCGGTGCGCTCGGTCTGCGCGACGCTCGCCTGGCGCGCGCTGCGCGACGCGCTCGACGTGAGCGGGCTCGGATGACCGCCTCAGCCGGGTCCGTCGCGGTCGGCTCCCGAGAAGAGATCGCCGCACTCCACCGCGACGGCGCCGTGCCGCGCGAGGTAGTCGCGGGCGCCGGAGTCGCCGGTGAGCGTTGCCGCGAGCGGACGCCAGTGCGCGCTGCCCAGCAGCACCGGATGACCGGGCCGACCGCCGTAGGTCGCCCGCGCGAGCACCGCCGGACCGACGGGGGAGTCCCGGAGGACGCGCTCGCCGACCGCGGCGGGTTCGTCCGGCAGATCGACGAGCGTCACCAGGGCGGCGTCGCCGTGCGCGGCCCGCAGCCCGGTGCGCAGGGAGGCCGACAGTCCCTCGGCCCAGTCCTCCGCGACGACGACGCCGGCGCGCTCAGGCACCAGGCGTCGCGCCTCCTCGGCCTCGGCGCCGAGCACCACCAGCACGCTCCCGCAGCCGGCGGCCTCGAGTCGCACCACCGCGCGCTCGACCCAGCCCACGCCCGCCGCATCGCGTCGCAGCGCCTTCGGTCCGCCCGCCCGGCGCCCCGCGCCCGCGGCGAGCACCACCCCCACCACGTCCATCCGACCATCGTGCCGCACACCCGGGCCGACGAGGAGACCGCATGACCGACTCCACCACCCTCCGCGATGCGCTGCTGGCGTGCCTCGCCGTCCCGCGCTGGGCCGACGAGGTCGCCGCGGGCGCGCCCTACACCTCGACCGACGATCTCGCCGCCGCGGCCGACGCGAGCGCGCGCACGCTGACCGCCGAGGAGGTGGAGGAGGCGCTGGCCGACCACCCGCGGATCGGCGAGCGTCACTCGGGCGCGGGACGCTCCTCCGACTTCTCCGCCGCCGAGCAGGCGTCGAGCCTCTCGCCGGACGAGGCGCTGGCCGAGCGGCTGCTGGCCGGCAACCGGGCCTACGAGGAGCGGTTCGGGCGGGTGTTCCTCATCCGCGCAGCCGGACGCGACCGATCGGAGATCGTGGCCGAGCTGGAGCGCCGGCTCGCCCTCGACGAGGACGCCGAGCGCGGGATCGTCGCCGACCAGCTGCGCGAGATCACGGTGCTGCGGGTGCGGGCGCTCGGCCCGGAGACCGGCGCCGTCGTGGAGGCGGGTCGATGAGCGCGCACCGCAGCCACGTCACGACGCACGTGCTCGACGCCGTGCTCGGCCGGCCGGCGCAGGACGTGCCGGTCGCGCTCGAGGCGCGACGAGGATCCGGCTGGGAGCCGGTCGCGAGCGCGCGGACGGATGCCGACGGCCGCGTCGCCGAGTTCGGCCCGGCGGAGCTGCCCGCGGGGATCTACCGCGTCGTCTTCGACACCGCCGCGTACTTCGAGCGCTCGGGCACCGAGTCGTTCTACCCCGAGGTCGTCGTCGCGTTCCGGCTCGAGGACACGGCCGCGCACTTCCACATCCCGCTGCTGCTGAGCCCGTTCGCCTACTCGACCTACCGGGGGAGCTGAGCGTGCAGCTCCGGGAGCTCCTCGATGCGCCGTCGCTGCGGATCCGCGCCGTGCACACCACCGAGGAGGCGCTCGCCCGCGAGGTGAACTGGACGTTCACCACCGATCTGCTCGACCCGCGCCGCTACCTGGCGCGCGATCAGCTCGTGCTCACCGGCATGATGTGGCGGCGCACGGCCGAGGACAGCGAGGCCTTCGTGGCCGCGGTCGCGTCCTCCGGCGCCGTCGCGCTGCTGGCCGGCGAGGGGCTCCTGGGCTTCGTGCCCGACGACCTGGTCGCCGCCTGCCGCGCGCACGGCGTCGCGCTGTTCGCCGTGCCGGCCGACGTGTCCTTCGCCTCGATCACCGCGCACCTCTCCAATGCGCTGGCGGGAGATCGTGTCGCGCGGCTGACCGCCGGGCTCGCGCGCCAGCGGCAGCTGCTGACCGAGGTCTACCGCGGACAGCTGCTCGACGAGCTGATCGCGCGCACCTCGACCGAGCTGGGGCGGCCGGTGCGCGTGCTGACCGCGACCGGGCGCTCCGCCGCCGCGTCCGCGGACCCGCTGAGCGCCGACGAGGTCGACCGCGTCGTGCACGCCGCCCTCACGTCGCGCCGCACCCCGGTGACGGTGCCGGACGCGCACGGAGGAGTGCTGTCGATCCTCGCCGTCGCGGGGGCGGAGGAGCACCGCGCCGTCTCGTGGTTCGTCGTCGTCGCCGGCGACTGGAACGAGTGGCACCCCTCGCTGCTCGACGCGATCACCGAGCTGACCGGTGTCATCGGGCTCTACCGGCTGCAGCGCGAGGCGGCCCTGCTCGCCGACGCGGCGCTCGCCGACCGGCTGCTCGAGCTGATCGAGGAGGACAGCGAGCAGCCCGAGACGGCGGTCTACCTCCGCCAGCTGGGCCTCGGCGGCGTCGAGCGGTTCGCGGTGCTGGCGGCGGCGGTGGACGGCGACGGCGACCTCGCGCGCTCGGTGCTCACGGATGCGGTGGCGCATCTGGGTCGGGCCGTGGTGGGGCGCGATGCCGACGGTGCGGTGGCGCTGGTCCCGGTGGCGGACGACGAGGCCCTGGCCGTCGTGACCGCGGCGCTGCGCCGGGCTGGAGCGGCGCTCGACGGAGCGGTGCTGCGGGTCGGAGTGAGCGCGCCGAGTCCGCTGGCCGCGCTCGGTGGGGCGCTGCGGTCGGCGCGGTACGCGCTGCGGCTGCCGTCGGCGCCGGGCGACGCGTCGCCGGTGCGGATCGGGACGGCGGGCGAGGTGACCTCGGCGGTGCAGCTGCTGAGCGCGGTGCCCGATCACCTGCGCGCGGTGTTCGTCGAGCTGGTGCTCGGCCGGCTGATCGAGCACGACGCGCGCTACAACTCGCAGCTGGTGGCGACGCTCTCGGCGTTCCTCGACTGCGGCGGCTCCTGGGTGCGCGCGGCCGAGCAGACGCACCTGCACCTCAACACGGTGCGCTACCGCATCGCCCGCGTGGAGGAGCTGACCCAGCGCGATCTCTCGAACACGTCGGACCGCGCCGACCTCTTCCTGGCGCTGCGGCTGCGCTGAGCGTCCATGCTCATGCTGATCGAGTAGGGCGCGAAGCGCGCGTATCGAGATCCGCCCACCGTTCGGACGCGTAGGTCTCGATACGCCCCTGGCGGGGCTACTCGACCAGCATGAAAGGGGCGAGGATCCGGACGTCGGTGCACTCTTTCTTGCTGGGTGCACTCTTTCTAGCTGATCGAGTAGCGCGCGCAGCGCGCGTGTCGAGATCCGCCGTCGTCTGCGCCCGTGGGTCTCGATACGCCCCTGGCGGGGCTACTCGACCAGCATGGAGGCGGGCCCTGCGGGGTTGCTCGACCAGCACGCCTGCCGGGGTCCTCGACGCACAGGCGCTGCGGCTGAGCCGGCGGGCTCAGGAGGCGTCGCGGTCGACGACGGGTTCGAACCAGGCCTGCAGCTCGACGAGTCCGTCCGGGTACTCGGCCGCGCGTTCGATCGCCTCGTCGGTGAGGACGGTCATCCGGACCGTGAAGACCGGGTCGGGATCGTCGCCGCTCGTCTCGCTCGGCTGCCAGAGGCTCGAGGACAGGACGGTCTCGGCTGCGGCGAGGACCGGGTCGACCTGGACGCGGTCCAGGTCGTCGGCGGTGATGTCCGTCTGCAGGACGCAGAGTGCGCCCGGGTAGGCCGTGGCGAGATCCGCCGCGACGATCGCGGGGTCGGCGTCGGCCGCGACGGACAGCAGCGCGATCTGCGTGCTGTGGTCGACGAACGTCTGCGCGTTGCCGAGCACGGTGCGCGGGTGCGCCTGCTGGTAGGCGGCGGCCTCGTGCAGCCCGAGCGCCGCCATCGACCGCCAGCCGCCCGCCGGAGCGGTGCAGCCCTCGGGCTGCGGGACGGGCTGGGCGTCGGAGTAGGCGATCTTCTCCTCGTCCGTCGCGAAGCTCGGAGCCGGCGTCGGCGCGGCGGTCGGCGTGCTGCTGCCCACGGGGACGTACCGCTCGCCGTCGGCACTGACGAAGTCGAAGGAGCGTCCCGACAGGCGTCCGACCACGTAGGCGGGGATCGTCTCGACGCCGTCCTCGGTCCGCGGCCGGAACCCCTGCGCCGCGCTCTGCGAGCGGAGGTCGTCGGGTGTGATCCCGGTGAGGGAGAGCCCGTCCTCGCACGGGGAGGGTCCCATGGTGAAGCCGGGATCGCCGTCGAACGGGCAGAGGCGCATCGCGTCGCCGGTGAATCGGATGTCGACCGCTGCCGCGACCAGGTCACCGGCGGTGGGCGCGGCGCTCGCACCGGGCGTCGACGCCGGTGTCGGAGACGACGCGCAGCCGGCGAGCACGAGGCCCAGCAGCGCGGAGGCGAGAACCGGGGCGAGTCGACGGGTCATGGCCCGACGCTAGCGCGCTGCTCCGCCCGAGGACAGGATCATCGGGCTCACGACTCGAGCGGAGGCCGCGTGGACGGGGACGACGGCCCGTCACTCCGCCGGAGCGACGACGCGGCGGCCCTGCACGTGGACCGCCGCGATGGCGGGCTCGCGCAGGCCCAGGAGCAGGGCGAACAGCAGCTGGGCCGTCGCCTCGGCGGGGTCGTCGGCGCGGACGCCGAGGGCGAGGACCTCCGCGAGCGGCTCCCAGCGGTGGGGCTCGATGCGGAGGAAGTCCGCGTCCTTGCCGAGGTCGAAGTTGCCGAAGCGCTCCTCCATGTCGAGCGCGCGCGCACCGGCCAGCGTCGCGGTGAAGAGCAGCTGGGCCGGGTGCAGCGCGATCGACGCGTCGCCCTCCTCCGACAGGTGCACCTTGAAGGCGTCGTTCGCCACGCGCGCGAGCAGCCACTCGTCGCCGGCGCCGATGTCGCTGCCGAGCGCGATCGTCACGCCCGCCGCCGCGGTGCGCCGCCACGGCATCGTCCCCGAGCCGAGGAACTGCTGCGAGGTCGGGCAGTGCGCGATCGAGGTGCCGGTCGCGGCCATCCGGTGCAACTCCGCGTCCTGGCAGTGCACGGCGTGCGCGAGGATCGTCCGCCGGCCGAGCAGCGAGGAACCGCCGCGCCGCGAGCCGGGCAGGAACAGCCCGTCGTAGGTGTCCAGGTAGCTGCTGGTGCCGAAGCTCGAGAGGACCGCCGCGATCTCGCCGTCGCCCGGCCGGTCGTTCTCGTTGAGGTGGCTGTGCACGTAGACGCCGCGGTCGCGGACGCCGTCGTAGAGCTCGCCGAGCCCGGCGAGCGTCGTCGGCGTCACCGACAGCGAGAAGCGGGGGACGATGGCGACCTGCTGCAGCGCGGTCGAGGGGTCGCCGGTGTCGACCGCGTGCCAGCGGTCGATCTCCTCGGCGACGAGCGCGAGCGCCTCGTCCTCGCCGGTCAGCAATCCCGCGGCCGACGGCGGCCCGACCGTCTGCAGTCCGCGACCGGACACCGTGCGCAGCCCCGCCTCGACACTCCGCTCGAACAGCGCGTCCTGCGCGTGCGGGAACGCCGAGCCGAAGACCATCGCCGCGGTCGTCCCGGCGCTCACCCGCCGGCGGGTGAAGGCGCGCGCGATGCGGCCGGCGAACTCCTCGTCGGCGAGCCGCGACTCCGCCGGGAAGATCGCCGTGTCGAGCCACTCCAGCAGCTGCCCGCCGCCGAACGCGTCGGTCGAGTACGTCTGCGGGAAGTGCAGGTGCGTGTCGACGAAGCCGGGCAGGAGGAACGCGCCCGCGTCGCCGGTGACCGGCCAGTCCGCGTAGTCGCGGGGGAGGGCGGCGTGCGGTCCGACCCAGAGGATCGTCCCGCTGTCGCCGACGACGAGTGCGCCGTCCGGGATCGAGACCAGGGCCACCTCCGCCGTCTCGACGGTGGGCCGGCCGGCCACGTGCAGGACGTGGCCGCGGTGCACGCCGCGCGAGCCGGCGCCCGGACCGGACCCTCCGCTCACACCAGTCCCGAGTACGCGTACCAGGCGGGCCCGGCGTCCGGCGCGTCGTCGCGGGTGACGGCGGCCTGGATCAGCCCGTAGGGCCGGTCGGCGGCGTGATAGACCTCGTTGTCGTTCTCCACGCCGAAGGGCGAGAGGTCGTAGAGGAAGTGGTGCTTGTTCGGGGCCGAGAGGCGCACCTCGACGATCTGCGGGAACTCCTCCAGCACCGCCTTGCCCATCTCGAAGAGCGTCTGCTGCAGGGCGAGCGAGTGCACGGTGGCGAAGCGGCTGATCATCAGCGCCTTCACTCCGGCGTAGACGGCCTCCCAGTCGCTCGCGGCGATCTCCTCGTCGCTGAGGGCGAAGCGCCACTTCGCGACCAGCGAGGTCGCCATCACGCGGTCCCGGGTCGGCGGGAGCACCGTGTACGGGTCGGTGAGGAAGCCGTGGAACTCCGAGCCGGTGGACTTGAGGATCGTCAGGTCCTTGAAGCCGCCGGTGATCCAGACCTGCTGCGCGTCGCCGGTGCCCTCGACGGTGACGGAGGCGATGCGCACCTCCTGACCCTTGCGGACCCAGGTGTGGTCGTGCTCGGCGCCGTCGACCAGGACGCGCTCCCAGGCGAACTCCTCGATCTCGATCCGCGCGCCGTGCACGGTCTCGGTGCCGTCGACGAAGTGCCGGGCCAGCTCGAGGCCGTACGCCTCGATCGAGCGCAGCCCCTTCTCCTTCGCGAAGGAGTAGGCGGTTTGCTTCTGGGTGTCGGTGGGGAGGACCGCGGACTGGTCGCCGGTCAGGTGCGCGGCCGCGAAGTCGCCGCGCAGGGCGGTCGAGACGTTCACGTCGTGGATCTCGTGCCGGGGGCTGTCGCGGTAGATCCGGACGACGCGGTTCTCGGCCTTCCCGTACTGGTGGTCTCCGAGGATGATCGACATGTCCGCTCCTGTTCGCGTTCGGTGGTTCGTGGGGCTTCGCGGGGGTCCGCGGTCGCGCGGCCGGGCGGTGCCCGTCTGCCAGGATGCCGCGCGCGGCGAGCCCGTCGCACCGGCGGAGCGCTCAGCGTCCGGCGCCCGCGTCACCCGAGTCTTGTGCGATCCGCCCGGAACCGCGCCCGGAACCGCGGGAGTTCACACGGCGGAAACGTGACCGGAACACGCGGCCCGGCCCCGTCACTGCGACTCCGCTGCCGGTGACGGCTCAGGGCCGCTCGAGCAGCCGGCCGACCGGCGCCTCGCTGCCGCCCGTGACCCGGACTCCGCCGACCCAGGTCGCCGCGACGGCACCGCGCAGCACGCGGCCGTCGTAGGCGGAGACCTTGTTCTTGTGCGAGAGCGCGTCGACGTCGACCGGCGACGCCGCCTCCGGCTCGAACGCGACCAGGTCGGCGTCCGCTCCGGCGCGCAGCAGCCCCTTCTGGCCGAGCCCGGCGAAGGCGGCGGTCGCCGTCGACATCCAGGCCACGACCTGCTCCAGCGGTATCCCGCGCTCGCGGGCGCCCGTCCAGACCGCGCGGAAGCTCAGCTCGAGCCCGGAGATGCCGCCCCAGGCGAGCCCGAAGTCGCCGTCGTGCGCGAACTTGAGCGCGGCGGTGGCGGGGGAGTGGTCGGAGGCGATCAGGTCGATCGTGCCGTCGAGCAGGCCCTTCCAGAGCAGCTCGCGATTGCGCTCGTCCCGGATCGGCGGGCAGCACTTGAACTGCGTGCCGCCGTCGGGGATCGTCTCCGCATCGAAGGTGAGGTAGTGCGGGCAGGTCTCCGCGGTGATCCGCAGCCCCTCGGCCTTCGCCTCCCGCAGCAGCGGCAGCGCCTCGGCCGAGGAGAGGTGCAGGATGTGCGCGCGCCCGCCCGTCTCGCGGAGGGCCTGGATCACGCTGGCGATCGCCGAGTTCTCGGAGGCGGGCGGCCGGGACTCGACGAAGGCGTCGTAGGAGGTGCCGCCGCTGTTCGCGCTCGCCTCGAGCTCGACCGGGTCCTCGGCGTGCACGATCAGCAGGCCGTCGAACGCGGCGATCTCGGCCATCGCCGCGAACAGCTGCTCGGTGCTGAGGTGCGGGAACTCGTCCACGCCGCTCGGCGAGAGGAAGCACTTGAAGCCGAAGACGCCCGCGTCGTGCAGCTCGCGCAGGGTGCCGAGGTTCTCCGGGATCGCCCCGCCCCAGAAGCCGACGTCGACGAGCGCCTGCGGACCGGCCGCGGCCTTCTTGGCGTCCAGCCCCGCGACGGTGGTGGTCGGCGGGATCGAGTTCAGCGGCATGTCGATGATCGTGGTGACGCCGCCGGCCGCGGCCGCACGGGTGGCGGAGGCGAAGCCCTCCCACTCGGTCCGGCCGGGCTCGTTGACGTGCACGTGCGTGTCGACGATCCCCGGCAGCAGCACCTGGCCGGCGGGGAGGACGACCTCCTCGAAGGTCTTCCAGGGGGCGTCGATGTCGCCGACGGCGACGATGAGTCCGCCCGCGACGGCGACGCTGGCGGGCCGCGTCCCGTTCTCGGTCAGGACGGCGGAGGAGCGGATCACGAGGTCGAGCGAGGGGGAGTCGTCGGGCATGGGTTCGACCATATACTCGGCATGTTTCCCGCGTGTGAGCGCCCGCCGGCCGCACGACCCGGCTCCGCGCCCTCCCGCCCGTCGACGTCGGAGGCCGCCGTGCTCGAACTCGCCGTACCGCTCCTCGCGCGCGTCGAGGCGGGCGAGAGCGTCGCCGTGGTCACCGTCACCCACGTCTTCGGCTCGGCGCCGCGCGCCCTCGGCTCCTCGATGGCGGTCGACGCGGCAGGCAGCGCCATCGGCTCCATCTCGGGCGGCTGCGTCGAGGCCCAGGCCTACGCGCTGGCGCAGGAGGTGCTCGGCTCGGGCGGCTCCGGCTCGGAGCACTTCGGCTTCGACGACGAGGCGGCCTTCGCGGCCGGGCTCTCCTGCGGCGGACAGCTGCGGGTCTTCGGCCACGTCGTCGACGCGAGCTCGGGGGCCGTGCTGGCCGAGCTGCGCGCCGCGCGGGCCGGGCGGCCGGCGGGGCTCGCGATGATCGTCGGCGGGCCGGACGAGCTCGTCGGCCTGGTGCTGACCGGCGCGACCCGCGCGCAGGACGTGGTGGGGCCGTCGCTGGACGAGGACACGGTGCGCCGGATCTTGGCCGAGCGGGCCGCGCGCCTGGCCTCGGGCCGCTCGGCGACCGTGGAGATCGCCTGCCAGGGCGTCGAGCTCGAGGTGACCTTCGTGGTGAGCGCGGAGAAGCCCCGCCTGCTGATCTTCGGCGCCGTCGACTTCTCCGCGGCGCTCTGCGCGGCCGGGGCGCTGCTCGGCTACCGCGTGACGGTCTGCGATGCGCGGCCGGTGTTCGCGACGGCGGAGCGGTTCCCGGGCGCCGACGAGGTCGTGGCCGACTGGCCGTCCGACTACCTGGCGGCGACGGAGGTGGACGAGCGCACGGTGATCGCGGTGCTCACCCACGACGAGAAGTTCGACGTGCCGCTGCTCGAGACGGCGCTGACCCTGCCGGCCGCCTACATCGGCGCGATGGGCTCCCGGCGCACGCACGAGCGGCGGCTGCGGCTGCTGCGCGAGGCCGGAGTGGCGGAGGAGTCGCTCGCCCGGCTGCACTCGCCGATCGGCCTGGACATCGGCGCGTCGACGCCGGAGGAGACGGCGGTCTCGATCCTCGCGGAGGTGCTGGCGGTGCGCGCCGGGGCGTCCGGGGCGCCGCTCGCGGGGCGGTCGGGCCCGATCCACGCCTCGCGCTGAGACGGAAAGCGCCAGCGGGTCACGCGAGCTGCCGGGCTCCTCAGTCCGTGCCACAGAGAGGACAGCGCGACGGGCGCGATGCCAGCATGGCGTCGCTCCGCCGCTCACCCTCAGCACGATGAACCAGGAGTCACCATGACCGAACCCATCCGTTCCCTCACCGCCGCCCGTCCCGCGCGCGGAAGCCGCTCGACCGTCGCGACCTTCGCGCTCGTCGCTGGTCTCGCAGGCGGCCTCGCCCCGGCCGCACTCGCCGACCCGACCCCGGACGTCGCTGCCCCGACGAGCCCGGCGAAGAGCATCGTCACGGGCGGCGGGAGTGCGTCGGCGCCGTCGGCCGTCGCGGCGTCCGACGGCGGTTTCACCTTCTCCTCCTTGGCGGGGAGTGGAGCAGCCGTGCACCCCGGGCTGAAGGTCAAGACCTACGCCTGGTTCGACGTCGCGCCGGGGACCGCCGTCGGAGCGGGCACGCCGGTCACCGTCGTCTACTCGTTCTTCAACACCGGCGACATGCCGCTGCGCGATGTCGGTCCGACGAAGGTGAACCTGGACGTCGACACGGTCTCCACGGTCGTCATCAAGGGCCGCGTCGTCACCGTGGAGGATGTCCAGCGCGGCTCTGTGGCACTGTCGAGCACCTGGACGGCGAGGACGCCGGTGGGGTCGGTCTCCGCGCCGACCAGCACGTTCGACCTCCGCATCCCCGGCTCCGCCTTCTAGAGCACGCCCAGCTCGGCGGCGGTCCGACCGGCTGCCCTGACGTTCGTCGGGCGCCGGCGTACCGCCTCGAGGGGACGGACGCGAAGTGATGTCCCGTCGCTCCGCGTCCGTCCCCCTCCGTCGGCCTTCCTCCCCCTCGAGTGCGTGCCGTGCCGACGACGCGCGGTCCTCGACGGACCGTCTCCGGGAGGTTCACCGTCCGCACGACGACGCGCTCGTGGACGGCTGCTCCCTTCGCGATCTGGTTCTTCGCGCGCTGAGCAGCGGTCCGGAACGGCCCTGACGAGGGCGGGCCGGGGCGGAGGAAACCGCCGCGAAACACCGCGCTGCCATGCTCGGGGGATGCAGCGCCACGTCATCACCGGAGCCCATGTCGCCACCGTCGACGCCGCCGGGGCCGAGCACCCGGGCGGTCACGTCGTCGTCGACGATAGGCGGATCGTCGCCGTCGGCGCGGGGGAGCCGCCCGCCTGGGCCCTGGACGGCCGGGCGCCGACCGGTCTCCCGTCCGCGGAGCCGGTCGTGCTGACCCGGGTCGACGGTCGTGGGCACCTGCTGACCCCCGGACTCGTCAACACTCACCACCACCTGTACCAGTGGCTGACCCGCGGCTGGGCACAGGACTCGATCCTCTTCGACTGGCTCGTCGCGCTGTACCCCGCCTGGTCGCGGATCGACGCCGACCTCACCCGATCGGCGTCGCTCGGTGCGATGGGGGTGCTCGCCCGCTCGGGCTGCAGCACCGTGGGCGACCACCACTACGTCTTCCCGCGCGGCTCCGGCGACATCGTCGGCGGCATCGTGGACGCCGCCGCCACCCTGGGTCTGCGGCTGCACGCGACACGCGGCTCGATGGACCTCGGCGAGTCGCAGGGCGGGCTGCCGCCGGACTTCGCGGTCGAGACCACCGCGGCGGCACTGCAGGCCAGCGGCGAGGCCGTCGAGCGGTACCACGACACCTCGTTCGACGCGATGGTGCGCGTCGCGATCGCGCCGTGCTCGCCGTTCTCGGTGACGCCGGACCTGCTGCGCGAGTCGGCGGTCCTCGCCCGGCAGCTCGGCGTGCGGCTGCACACGCACGGCTCCGAGACCGTCGAGGAGGACGTCTACACCCGGGAGACCTTCGGGATGTCGCCCACGGACTACCTGGAGTCGCTCGGCTGGCTCGGCGACGACGTCTGGATGGCGCATGGCGTGCACCTCGACGACGACGCGATCGCGAAGTTCGCGGCCACGGGTACCGGAGTCGCGCACTGTCCGTCCTCGAACGCGCGGCTCGCGGCGGGCATCGCGCCGATCCCGCAGCTGCTGGCGGCCGGGGCTCCGGTCGGGCTGGGTGTGGACGGGGCGGCGTCGAACGAGTCCGGGCAGCTCGGCTCCGAGATCCGCGCGGCCGTGCTGATGAACCGGCTCCGCGCGGGCGCCGACCGGATGAGCGCCCGGCAGGCGCTCTCGATCGCGACGATCGGCGGCGCCCGGGTACTCGGGCGCCAGGACGAGATCGGCTCGATCGAGGTGGGCAAGCTCGCCGACCTCGCGCTGTGGCGGATCGACGGGATCGAGCACGCCGGCATCGCCGACCCGGTCGCGGCCCTCGCGCTCGGCGCGCAGCCGCCGCTGACGCTGCTGCTCGTCAACGGGCGGCCCGTGGTCGCGGACGGCCACCTCGTCACCGCCGACGAGGACGCGATCGCCCGCGAGGTCGCCCGCGCGAGCGCGGAGCTGGCGTCGCGCGTCTGACGCCTCGACGCGGTGTCCTGACGAGCGTAGGTCTCGATACGCCGCTGCGCGGCTCCTCGACCAGCAGGGAGGTGATGCCCACCGCGTCTGCATGCTGACCGAGTGGCCGTGCGCATGCCGACCGAGTGGGCGCCTTCATGCTGATCGAGTAGCCCGCGGAGCGGGCGTATCGAGATCCACTGTCGCCAGCAGGCTGGTCTGCAGACCTCGCGTTCTGGCGGTGGTGGGTCTCGATACGCCCCTGCGGGGCTACTCGACCAGCATGGGCGGCCGCGGCCGCCGCTCGGGTCAGCCGGGGGGTGCGCCCGCGTCGACCGCCTGGACCGGCGCCGCGCCGGGGTGCAGCAGGCGCCAGACGCGGTCGCGTGAGACGGGCAGGGCGTGCGGCCGGACGCCGACGGCGTCGCGGACGGCGTTGGCGAGCGCGGGCGCCACCGGGTTGTAGGGCGCCTCGCTCATCGACTTCGCGCCGAACGGGCCCAGCTCGTCGGCCGTGTCGGCGAAGTGCACCTCGGTCGGCGGCACGTCGGCCATCTGCGGGATGTGGTAATTCCGCAGGATCGCCGTCGTCACGGTGCCCTCGCCGTCGAGGATCACCTCCTCGTACAGCGCCGAGCCGATCGCCTGGGCGACGCCGCCCTCGACCTGCCCGCGGAGCTGCGCCGGATTGATCACGAAGCCGGCGTCCACCGCCTGGACCGACTGCAGGATCCGCACCTCACCGGTCGGCGCGTGCACCGCGACGCGGAAGCCCTGCACGTTGAAGGCGAGCGAGCGCTGCGCTCCGTCCTCGGTGCCGGTCGCCGACACCGGTCCGCCGGCTGCGAGCACCAGGTCGGCGTAGCTCACCCGGGTGCCGTCGGCGGCGAGCAGCCCCTCGTCGTCCGGCTCGAACTCGCTGCCGTCGTGGCCGGTCAGCCGCTTCGCCAGCGAGCGCAGGTCGGCGAGGAGCCGCAGCGCCGCGCTGTACACGGCCTTGCCGGCGACGACCGTCCCCGCGGAGCCGAATGCGCCCGTGTCGTACCGGGCCGCGGCGGTGTCCGACTGGCGGATCCGCACCCGATCGGCCGAGGCCCCGAACGCACTCGCGACGAGCTGGGTGTGCACGGTCGTCGTCCCGTTGCCGAACTCCGCGGTGCCGACTCCGATCGTGAGCACGCCCTCGGCGTCGACCGACACGGTGGCCTCCGAGAAGTGGCCGCGCGGGGGCAGAGTCGCGATCATCGCGACCGCCATGCCGCGCCCCGTGCTCCAGCCCGGTCCCTCGGGAGCGTCAGCCCCCGTCGCGCGGTCGAGCGCCGCCTCCGCGAGATCGAGGCACTGGTCGAGCCCGTAGGAGGCGAAGCCGATGTCGTCGCCCTCGACGTGCGTGACGACCAGCGGTTCGCCGGGCTTCACCGCGTTGATCCGCCTCAGCTCGAACGGGTCGATGCCGAGCTCGAGGGCGAGCTCGTCCATCGCCGACTCGATGCCGAAGATCACCTGGCCGAGGCCGTAGCCGCGGAACGCGCCCGAGGGCAGGTTGTTCGTGTAGACCGCCTGCGCGTCGACGCGCTTGTTCGGCGCCGTGTAGGTCGCGACCGACTCGGAGGTGCCGTGGAACATCACTCCGGGGCCGTGGTTGCCGTAGGCGCCGGTGTCGGAGAGCACGTCGACGCTCAGCGCGGTCAGCGTCCCGTCGCGGCGCGCGCCGAGCGTGACGTCGACCCGCATCGGGTGCCGGCAGGGCGCCATCGTGAACTCGTCGGAGCGGGTGAACTCGAACTGCACCGGCCGCCCGGTCGCCAGCACGGCCAGCGCGACGACGTCCTCGGTGAGGATCTCCTGCTTGCCGCCGAAACCGCCGCCGACCCGCGCGGTGAACACCCGCACGCTCGAGGGGTCACGATCGAAGATGCGCGCGATCTCGTCGCGAACCAGGAACGGCACCTGGGTGGAGGTGCGCAGCACCAGCTCGTCGCCCTCGAGCCAGCCGATGGTGCCGTGGGTCTCCAGCGCGGTGTGCGCGACGCGGGACGTCGTCCACCGGCCCTCGACCACGACGTCCGCCTCGGCGAGGCCGGCGGCGACGTCGCCGTACTCGCCGTGCAGCTCGGCGACCACGTTCGCGCCGGGGTCGGCGATGCGCGAGGCGATCGGGTCTTTGTCGGAGTGCAGGAGCGGGGCGCCGGGCGCGCGCGCCTCCTCGGGGTCGAAGACCGCGGGCAGCAGCTCGTACTCGACCTCGATCGCCCGGCAGGCGGCCTCGGCCACTCCGACCGACTCGGCGACGACGACCGCGACGCGCTGGCCGCGGAAGCGCACGACGGTGTCGAGCATCCGGGTGTCGTCCGGATCGTCCAGCCGCGACTCGTGCCGTGCGGTGGAGTAGAGGATGTCGGGGACGTCGGCCGCGGTGAGCACGGCGACGACGCCGGGCATCGTCGCGGCGACCGCGGTGTCCATCGAGAGGATGCGGGCGTGCGCGTGCGGACTCTGCAGCACCTTGAGGTGCAGCAGCCCGGGCACCGCGACGTCGAGCGTGTACGGCTCCTGACCGGACACGATGCGGCGGCCGGCCGGGGCGCCGAGCGAGCGGCCCACCCGCGACTCGTCGGCGGAGACGCGCCCGGTTCGCCGCACGGGGGTCAGCCCGGTGGGCGGCTCGCAGACGTGCTCGGTCACCGCCTCGCGGATCGGCCGGTAGCCGGTGCAGCGGCAGAGGTTCCCCTTCATCAGGCGGGGGAGGTCCTCCTCGCGCGCCCCCTCGAGGGCGCTCACAGTGACGACCATGCCCGCCGTGCAGAAGCCGCACTGGAAGGCGGCGTGGTCGACGAACGACTGCTGCACCGCGCCGGGCTCCTCCGGCGTGCCGAGTCCGGCGGCGGTGGTGACCTCGCGCCCCTCGATGCGGTGCGCGGGGTAGAGGCAGGAGTGGAAGGGCGTGCCGTCGACGAGCACCGAGCAGGCGCCGCAGTCGCCCGCGTCGCAGCCCTTCTTGACCTCGAAGTGCTCGTGGTCGCGCAGCAGCGTCCGCAGCACCTGGCCGGGGCGGGGCGACGCGTCGACCGGCTCGCCGTTGACGGTGAACCTCATGCGGCGCCTCCCGCGGTCGGGGCCGACTCGGTGATCGGCTCCGGTCCGCCCGTCCCGCCCAGCTCGCCGCGGATCTCCTCGGCCAGCACGCCGACCACCGCGCGACGCCAGTCGGCCGCTCCGTGCGGGTCGGTGAACCAGCTCGTGATCGCGCTGATCGCGCTGTCGAGCTCTGCGGAGGAGGGGAGCGCCGTCCAGCGCAGCACCTCGGGCCGGATCGTCGCGGCGGTCACCGTGAGCACGAACGCCCCGTCGGCGTCCACCCGGCCGATGACGAGCGCTCCGGAGCGCCCGAGCGGCGACAGCGCGATCTTCCGGTACGCGGTCCGCGCCGCCAGCGCCCGGCGCGGGAACTCGATCGAGCGGATCACGTCGCCGTGCCCGAGCGAGGTGGTCATGTTGCCGGTCACCAGCTCGGCGACCGGCACGAGAGCGTCGGAGCCGTCCGCCCGCCAGACGAGGGCCTCGGCGTCGAGCGCCGCGGCGAGGCTGATCATCGGCCCGGCCGGGAGTGCGTTGGCGATGTTGCCGCCGACCGTCGCGACGTTCCAGACCTTGAACGAGCCCAGCAGCGCCGTGCAGCACTGGAAGAAGAGCGGGTGCGCGGGCCTGTCGCCGTCCGGCATCGCCGACAGCTCGGCGAGGGTGCAGGTCGCCGCGATCGAGAGGCCCTCGGCTGTCTCGCGGTACGGCTCCCAGCCGAAGCCCTGCAGGTCGAGCAACTCGTCGAGGTGGTCGTGCGGGAGCGAGAACACCCAGGACCCGCCGCCGATCACCGCGGTGCGCGGACCCATCCCGGCCAGCTCGGCGCGCTCGCGGACGACGCGCACGTGCTGGATCGTGTTCAGGTCCATGCCGCGCCCTCCGCTCCGTGCGCCGACGGCGCGCTCCTCCCAGTGAACCTCAGACGTGTGACGCTCGTGTTTCCGAGCCCGCCGCGGAGGCTCAGCCGAGCGACGCGACCCACTCCGAGCTGCCGTCGACGAACGACTGCTCCTTCCAGATCGGCACGGTCGCCTTGATGTCGTCGACCAGCGCCGCGCAGGCCTCGAAGGCCGCGGCGCGGTGGGCGGAGGCGACGGCGCAGGCGAGCGCGAGGTCGCCGACCACGAGGTCGCCGACCCGGTGCACCGCGGCGACCCGCACCTCGGGGAAGCGCTCCGCGATCCGCCGGGCCGAGGCGAGCAGGGCCGCCGGCGCCTCCGGGTGCGCCTCGTAGGAGAGCCGGAGCACCCCGCGTCCCTCGTCGTGGTCACGGACGATCCCGGCGAAGGTGACGACGGCGCCGTGCGTCGGCGACTCGACGGCGTGCTCGCACTCGTCGACGGTGACGGGGTCGCGGGCGATCCGGGCCAGGGCGACGGGATCAGCGGACATGATCGCCCCCGCCCAGCTGGTCCAGCACGTGGCCGATGATCGGCTCGAGCACCTCGATGCCGTCGCGGACGCCACCGGGGGAGCCGGGCAGGTTGACGATCACGCTCCGGCCGCTGACCCCCGCGCGCCCGCGGCTGAGCACGGCGGTCGGGACGTGCGCGGCGCCGCGCGCGCGGATCGCCTCGGCGACACCCGGCAGCTCGCGCTCGAGCAGCGGCGCGGTCTGCTCCGGAGTCACGTCGCTCGGTGCGACACCCGTTCCGCCGGTGGTGATCACCACGTCGATGCCGGCCGAGAGGGCGTCGGAGATCGCCTCGCCCACCGCGTCGCCGTCCGCGACGACGACCACGCGGCCGCTCCAGCCGCGGCTCTCGAACCAGGTCAGCAGCGCCGGACCGGTGCGGTCCTCGTAGACGCCCGAGGCGGCGCGGGTGGAGGCGACCACCGCAACCGCGGTGCGGCTCACGACCGGCTCCACGAGCCGCTCCTGCCGCCCTCTTTCGCCAGGACGCGGATCCCGGTGATGACGGCGCCGCGGTCGACGGCCTTGATCATGTCGTAGACGGTGAGCGCAGCGACGCTGACGGCGGTGAGCGCCTCCATCTCGACGCCGGTGCGGCCGCTCGTGCGCACGCGCGCCTCGATCCGGACCCGGTCGTCGCCGGGCTCGAGGTCGATGTCGACGCCGTCGAGCACCAGCGGGTGGCAGAGCGGGATCAGCGCGGAGGTGGCCTTGGCGCCCATGATCCCGGCGATGCGCGCGACGCCGAGCGCCTCGCCCTTGGGCAGCTCGCCCTGCGCGAGGAGGCGGACGACGTCGGGGGTCGTCTCGACGAACCCCTCCGCGACCGCGACCCGCGAGGTGACCTGCTTGCCGCCGACGTCGACCATGTGCACGGCGCCGTCGCCGCGGACGTGGGTCAGCTCGGTGCCGTCGGCCGTCCCGCCGCTTCCGGTCGTGTCCGTCGTGTCAGTCATCGATCCTCCAGATCTCGACCGTGTCTCCGGTCGCGGCGTGCTCGGTCCCGATCGGGACCTGGATGAGCACGTTCGATCGAGCGTAGGACGCGAGCAGGTGCGAGCTCGGGCCGCCGACGGCGTGCACGAGCCCTTCGTCGTCGAGGGTGCCGCGCCGGATCTGGTGCAGGTGCCCGGGGGAGTCGAGCGGCGTGCCCAGCCGGGCACGCAGCCGCGGGCGCTCGGCCGGCAGCCGGCCGGCGAGCGAGCGGAGCACGGGCCGCAGGAACAGCTCGAAGGAGACCAGGGCGCTCACCGGGTTGCCCGGCAGCGACACGATCGGCAGGTGCAGGTCGTCGCGGACCCGGACGAGCCCGAGGCCCTGCGGACCGCCCGGCTGCACGGCGACGTGGCCGAACTCCGAGCCGGCCGCCCCGAGCGCGTCGCGGACGACCTCGTAGGCGCCGGCGCTGACCCCGCCGACGGTGATCGCGAGGTCGGCCTCGGCCGCGTGCGCGTCGAGGAGCGCGAGGAGGTCCTCCGCCCGGTCGCTGCCGCAGGGCACCACGCTCGGCAGGCCACCGGCCTCGCGGACCGCCTCGGCCAGCAGCGAGCCGTTGGCGTCGTAGATCTGCGCGTCCTCGAGCTCCGAGCCGGCCGCGCGGATCTCGTGCCCGGTCGGCACGACCAGCACGCGGACGCGGGGCAGCACCTCGACCTCGGTCAGGCCGAGCGAGGCGAGCAGGCCGTAGTGCGCGGCGCGGAGGACGGTGCCGGCGGGCAGCGCGAGCTCGCCCTGCCTCGCGTCGCTGCCCCGGGCGCGGACGAAGGCCGCCGCGACGACGGGGCGCGAGAACGCCACCTGGGCGTCGGTGCTGCTCGGGGCGGGGAAGCGCGGCGGGTCGACCGTCTCGATCGCGACGACCGCGTCGGCCCCGGCCGGCAGCGGCGAGCCCGTCATGATCGGCACCGCGGTGCCCGCCTCGTGCCGGGGAGCGCGGTCGCCGGCCGGGATCGGCGCGGCCACGGGCAGCGAGACCGGGCTGCCGGCGCTCGCCGCGGCGAGGTCCGCCGCACGCACCGCGAAGCCGTCCATCTGCGAGTTGTCGAAGCGGGGCAGATCCAGCGGAGCGTCGACCGAGCGCGCGAGGACCCGGCGGTCGTACGCGCCCGGGTCGGCCGCGACGGCGGCGGGAGCGAGCGCCAGCGTCTCGCGGGCGCCGCGGGTGGCCAGCGGCGAGAGCAGCGCGCGCACACGGGCGGCGTGCAGATCGATCGAGGTCATCGGGTCCTCTCGGAGGTCCTGGCCGGCGAAAGCGCTCCTGACGGCGCGGGGCGTTCCTGACGGGGCGGAGGCGTTCCTGACCGGCGGCAGGGACGTCTCCATCTTGCCCGCTCCGGCCCGGATCCGGCGCGTAGTCTGTCCGGATGAGCACAGCACTCGGGATCCCCGGCATCCGGCCCCGCCCACGCGGTGCGGTCCTTCCGGCCGAGCGGCCCGAGACCCCGCTGCTGCTCGACAGCTACGGACGCGTCGCCGACGACCTGCGGATCTCGCTCACCGATCGCTGCAACCTCCGCTGCACCTACTGCATGCCGGCCGAGGGCCTGCCGTTCCAGCCGCCCGCCTCGCTGCTGAACCGCGAGGAGATCGTCCGCCTCGCCCGCATCGCCGTCGAGCAGTTCGGCGTCCGCCAGATCCGCTTCACCGGCGGCGAGCCGCTGCTGCGCAAGGACCTCGTCGACATCATCCGCGACGTCGCCGCGATCGAGCCGCGCCCCGAGATCTCGCTGACCACCAACGCGATCGGCCTCTCCGGCCGCGCGCAGTCGCTCGCCGACGCGGGCCTGGACCGCGTGAACGTCTCGCTCGACTCCATCTGCGCCGAGACCTTCGCGAAGGTCACCCGCCGCCCCTTCCTCGACCGGGTCCTCGCCGGCATCGACGCGCTCGGCCCCGCCGGGCTCAAGCAGACCAAGATCAACGCGGTACTGCTGCCCGGGATCAACGACCACGAGGCGCCCGAGCTGCTCGCCTGGGCGCTCGCCGGAGGGCACCAGCTCCGCTTCATCGAGCAGATGGCCCTCGACGCCGACCACGGCTGGGACCGCTCCACCATGATCACGGCGGCGATGATCCGCGACCTGCTCTCGGAGCGCTTCGTCCTCACGCCGAACGCCGCCCCGCGCGACGGCGCGCCCGCCGAGCTCTTCGACGTCCGCGCGATCGGCTCCGACGAGCTGCTCGGCACCGTCGGCATCATCGCCTCCGTCACCGAGGCGTTCTGCGGCGACTGCCGCCGCACCCGGCTCACCGCCGAGGGCGGCGTCCGCAGCTGCCTCTTCTCCAACGAGGAGACCGACCTGCTCGGCGCGATGCGCTCCGGCGCCGACGACCACCACGTCGCCCAGCTCTGGCGCGGCGCGATGTGGGCCAAGCCGGCCGGCCACGAGATGAACCGGGCCGGCTTCGTGCAGCCCGAGCGCACCATGAGCGCGATCGGCGGCTGAGCGTGCGCGTCCGCTACTTCGCCGCGGCGAAGGCCGCCCTCGGGCGCGCCTCCGACGAGCTCGACGGTGTCGCCGACCTGGCCGCCCTGGAGGCGGAGCTGGTCGCCGCCGTCCCGTCTGCGGCCGACGTCCTCGCCCGCTGCAGCTACCTGGTCGACGGCGTCTCGACGACCGACCGCACCATGCCTTTGCCCGCGGGCGCCGCGGTGGACGTCCTGCCGCCCTTCGCCGGCGGCTGAAACCCGCGCCTCTCGCCGCTCTGCAGGCTCCTGTCCGTTCTGCAGGCTCCTGTCTGTTGTGCAGGCTCATGTCCGTTGTGCAGGAGATCTCGGCTCCGCTCGGCCGCGCCACGCGGCGAGACGGCACAGGGAACGCGGACGACCTGCGAATCGCACCTCCGATCGGATCAGCGCCAGCCCACCATGCCGCCGAGCAGAGAGTCGGAGGCGATCCCCGCCGCCGCCGCCCGGTCGGCCGCGATCCGAGAGCGCACGCCCGAGGCGCAGTGCAGCACCAGCGGCCCCGCGGGCAGCAGCGCCGGATCGAAGCGCGACATCGGCAGCCGCACGGCCCCGGGGATCGCGACCGAGCGGTCCTCGTCGTCCTCCCGCAGATCCACGACCGTCGGCGGCATCGGCCCCACGAGCCGCGCCCGCAGCTCGTCGGCGGTCACCGCTCCGGCCACAGCGAGCACCGCGGCCACCGGCGGCACCGCGCGGGCCAGCGGCAGCTCGCTCCACGAGCCGTCCAGCGCGTCGTGCACCACGACCCGCCCGAACAGCGGCGAGCCGACGCCCGTGACGAGCTTGACCACCTCGCTCGCCATCGCCGAGCCGATCGCCGCGCAGAGCGAGCCGAGCACCCCGACCGTCGCGCAGCTGTCGGCCGCGTCCTCGGCCCCGGGGTGCAGGGCGCGCAGGGTGACTCCGCCGCCCGGCGCGGCCGCCCAGAAGGTGGACAGCTGCCCGTCGAAGCCGAGCGCCGACCCCCAGACGTGCGGAACGCCGGCCCTGGTCGTCGCGTCAGAGGCCAGGTAGCGCGACCCGAAGGTGTCGAAGCCGTCGACCACCACGTCCCAGCCGGCGACGAGCGCGTCGGCGTTCGCACCGGTGAAGGAGACGGGGAACGCCTGTACATCGATCCCGGGGGAGAGCCGCCGCGCGGTCGCCGCCGCGGACTCCGCCTTCGACGAGCCGATCGACGACTCGTCGTGCGCGGTCTGCCGAGCGAGGTTGGACGCCTCGACGACGTCGCCGTCGACGATCCCGAGGTGCCCGACTCCGGCCGCGGCGAGCGCCGTGATCACCGGGGAGCCGATGCCGCCCGCGCCGAGGACGAGCACCCGCGCGTTCCGCAGGCGGCGCTGCCCGAGCTCGCTGAGGGGCGACAGCCGGATCTGCCGGGCGAAGCGCTCGCGCTCGGCGGCGGTCAGCGCCGGCCCCGGCTCCACCAGGGGGATCACGGCGCCACCTCGTCGAGCCGCCACTGGCCCTCCACCGCGATCGCGCGGAACCCCACGGCCTCGTTGACGGCGAGCATCGGCCGGTTCTCCTCCGCGTTCCAGGTGTAGACGGCCCGGCAGTCGGGGTCGGCCGCGGCGAGGTGCTCGAGCGCGTCGAGCTTGAGCAGCATGCCGAGCCGGTGCCCGCGGTGCGCCGGCTGCACGAGCGTCGCGCCCCAGAGCGCGGCGCGGCCGGGAAGCACGTCGACCGTGCAGTAGCCGATCGGCCGGCCCTCGTGCAGAGCGACCGAGGTCAGCTCCACCCGCCCGCCGGCGGTCGATTCGCGGTCGTGCGCCTCGAGGCGCTCGCGGGTCCAGGTCTCCTCGGGCACGGACAGCCCGGCCGTGGGCGCCTGCGCGGACATGCTCGCGCGCAGGGCGAGCATGCCGTCGACCAGCTCCTGGGGAGTCGCGCCGCTCCAGTGCCGCAGCTCGTAGGCCTCGGCGTGCGCGAGGGCACCGCGGCGCCGGGACGCGGCGAGCACGGGGTCGAGCGGCAGTCGCACCGCGCTGACCCGCTCCACCTGCTCCAGCACCCAGCCGCGGGAGGCGAGCCAGCGCGCGCCGGGGTCGTCGGCGGGCACGGAGCCGGCCCCCGAGCGGGCGGCCAGGCGCGGCGCCGAACGGTCGGCCCGGTGCGCCGTCCAGGTCTGCAGCACGGTGCGCCCGAGCGCCTGCGCCTCCGCCGTCAGCCGCTCAAGCAGGGCGGAGCCGACCCCGTGGCCGCGCTCCCCGGCGAGGACGGAGAACGCCAGCCAGGCCGCGTCGTCGCCCTCCTCGGTGCTCCAGTGCAGCTCGCCGCTGCCGACCGCGCGGACGCCGTCGTCCGTCATGACCTCGGCGAGGAACGCGCGGCGAGGGTCGAACTCCTGCTGCCGCCACTCGCCGAGGTTCGTCTCGGCGGGGAAGCCCAGCTCGTCCGTGCCGGTGCCCTCGGCCTCGACGGCGTTGCCGATCGCGGTGAGGGTGACGAAGTCGTGCCAGCCCTCGGCGCCCGGGTGCTCGGGGATCGGCAGCTCGCGGATCCGGAGCGCGGGGTCGATGGGGCTCGTCACCTCCCCAGTGTGCACGCCGCCGGGCCGCACCGCGCGGTTCCGCGGCACGACGGAGCCCGTCGAGTACCGTAGGGAGCGTTTTCGAGCGGAGCGAGGCGGCCGGGTGTACCTGAAGAGCCTGACCCTCAAGGGGTTCAAGTCCTTCGCGCAGCCGACCACGTTCGCCTTCGAGCCCGGGGTCACCTGCGTCGTCGGGCCCAACGGCTCGGGCAAGAGCAACGTCGTCGACGCTCTCGCCTGGGTGATGGGGGAGCAGGGCGCGAAGACCCTCCGCGGCGGCAAGATGGAGGACGTCATCTTCGCCGGCACCTCCACCCGCGGCCCGCTCGGCCGCGCGGAGGTCGCGCTCACCATCGACAACACCGACGGCGCGCTGCCGATCGAGTACACCGAGGTGACGATCAAGCGCACCCTGTTCCGCAACGGCGGCAGCGAGTACGCGATCAACGGCCGCGCCTGCCGGCTGCTCGACGTCCAGGAGCTGCTGAGCGACTCCGGTCTCGGCCGCGAGATGCACGTGATCGTCGGCCAGGGCCAGCTCGACGCCGTCCTGCACGCGACCCCGGAGGAGCGCCGCGGCTTCATCGAGGAGGCGGCCGGCATCCTCAAGCACCGCCGCCGCAAGGAGAAGACCCTCCGCAAGCTCGACGGCATGCAGGCGAATCTGACCCGCCTCTCCGACCTCGCCGGCGAGATCCGCCGCCAGCTCAAGCCGCTCGGCCGCCAGGCGGAGGTCGCCCGGCAGGCGCAGACCATCGCCGCCGTCGTCCGCGACGCCCGCGCGCGACTGCTCGCCGACGACGTCGTCACCCTCCGCACCGCGCTCGACGGCTTCGCCCGCACCGAGAGCGAGCGGCACAGCGAGCGCCTCGTGCTGCAGGAGCGGCTGGAGCAGAGCACGCTGCGCACCGCCCGGATCGAGTCCGAGATGGTCGGCGACGCGGTCGACGACGCCCGGCGCACCACCTTCGAGCTCGAGTCGGTGCAGGAGCGGCTGCGCAATCTGGCGGCGCTCGCCGGCCAGCGCCTCGCCCTGCTCGAGGCGGAGTCGGAGCAGCCCGCCGTGCAGCCCCGCGTCACGGCGCCGATGGTCGAGGAGGCGCGCGCCGAGCTGGAGCGCCTCCGCGTCGCCGTCCTCGACGCGGAGACCGCGTGGACCGACTCGCAGAAGGCGACGGTGCGCGCCCGCGGCGCCCTGGACGCGACCGACGAGGAGATCGCGGCGCAGTCGGCGCTCGTCTCCCGGCACGACCTCGAGCTGTCCAAGCTGACCGGCCAGGCCGACACCGCGGCCTCCCGTCTCGCGGCCGTCCGCGGCGAGGTCCTCCGCGCGCAGAACACCCTCGACTCCGCCGTGCAGCGCCGCGAAGCGGCCCAGCGCCAGCTCGACGCGCTGGAGGACGAGATCGGCGAGGCGGGCGGCGGCACCGACGGCACGCTCGACGAGGGCTACGAGCTGGCCCAGTCCTCGGTGTTCGAGGCCGAGGGCGAGATCGAGCGGCTCCGGGAGGAGCTGCACGCGCTGGAGCGCGAGCGCGACGGACTCGCCGCCCGCCGCAGCGCCCTCTCGCTCGCCCTCGACGTCTCCGACGGCTCGGCCGAGCTGATCGCCACCCGCCTCGACGGCATCCGCGGCCGCGTCGCCGAGCGGATCCAGGTCCGCCCCGGCTACGAGGCGGCCATTGCGGCGGCACTCGGAGCGGCCGCCGACTCCGTGCTCGCCGACTCGCAGCCGCAGGCCGAGGCCGCGCTCGACGAGGCGATCCGCCGCGAGCTCGGCCGGGTCGAGCTGCTGATCGGCGACGCCGCCCGCCCCGCCCTCGCGATCGAGGTGCCGGAGGGAGCGACCCGTGCCCGCGACCTGGTCACCGGCCCCGACGGCGTCCTCGCCCTGCTCGAGCAGGTCGTCGTCGTCGACGACCTCGACACCGCCCGCCGGCTCTGGCCCGCGCTGGCCGGCGGCGAGCACCCCGTCACCGTCGTCACCCGGGACGGTGCCTCGGTCTCGGACGCCGTCCTCAGCGGGGGAGCGGGCGGGCAGCGCAGCCGCCTCGAGCTGGTCTCCGAGCGCGACGCGGCAGCGAGCCGGCTGGAGGAGATCGAGGGCCGGATCGACCGCCTCCGCTTCGACCTCGCCGAGCAGACCGGCGCCCTCCGCGCCGCCAAGGAGCAGTCGCGCCTCGCCCTCGCCGCCCTGCGCGAGCACGACGCCGCCCGCGCCGCGCACACCGAGCGCCTCGGCCGGGTCCGCGCGCAGCTCGAGGGCGCCACCGCCGAGCTCGGCCGCGGCGAGAAGGCCCTGACCATCGCCACCGAGCGGGTCGGCGACGCCGAGGCCGCCGCTCAGAAGGCGAAGGCCGAGCTCGACGTCGCCCGCTCGCGCCCGCGCCCGGTCCTCGACGTCAGCGCCCGCGACGGCCTCCAGCGCGAGGTCGACGCGGCACGCGAGCGCGAGATCGAGGCGCGCCTCGGCGTCGAGACCGCCAAGGAGCGCGTCCGAGCCGAGCAGTCCCGCGGCGAGTCGCTCGAGCGCCAGCTCGCCGCCGACCGCGCCGCCGCCGACGAGGCCGCCCGCCGCGCCGTGATCCGCCGCCGTCAGCAGGACGCCGCGGCCGACGTGACCGGCGCCATCCCCGCCGTGCTCGCCTCCGTCGACCGCTCGGTGCAGCAGTCGCGTGCCGAGCTGCTGCGCGCCGAGACCGCCCGCTCGCAGCAGAACGAGGAGCTTCAGGCGCTGCGGCGCGAGGAGGGCGTGCTCCGCGACCGGCTGCAGAGCGTCACCGAGAGCGTGCACGGCCTCGAGCTGCAGATCTACGAGAAGCGCCTGCAGCTCACCGGGCTGCTCGAGCGCGCCGGCTCCGAGCTCGGACTGGTCGAGGACGTGCTGGTCGCCGAGTACGGCCCCGAGGTCCCGGTCCCCGACGAGACCGACGCCGAGGCGCCCGCGCGCCCGTTCGTCCGCGACGAGCAGCGCCGCCGGCTGGACAAGGCCGAGAAGCAGCTCGGCCAGCTCGGCCGGGTGAACCCGCTCGCCCTCGAGGAGTTCGCGGCTCTGGAGCAGCGCCACGTCTTCCTCACCGAGCAGCTGACCGACCTCACCAACACCCGCCGCGACCTGCTGACCATCATCGAGGAGCTCGACGAGACGATGCAGACGGTCTTCGCCTCGGCCTTCGACGACACCCAGGCCGCCTTCGCGGACGTCTTCCCGGTGCTCTTCCCCGGCGGCACCGGCAGCATCCGGCTCACCGACCCGGAGAACCTGCTCACCACCGGCATCGAGGTCGCGGTGCGCCCGGCCGGGAAGAAGATCGAGCGGCTGTCGCTGCTCTCCGGCGGCGAGCGCTCGCTCGCGGCGGTGGCCTTCATGGTCGCGATCTTCAAGTCGCGGCCGAGCCCGTTCTACATCATGGACGAGGTGGAGGCGGCGCTCGACGACGCGAACCTCGGCCGCCTGCTCAGCATCTTCCAGGACCTCCGCACGTCGAGTCAGCTGATCGTCATCACGCACCAGAAGCGCACGATGGAGATCGCCGACGCCCTCTACGGCGTCTCGATGCGCCAGGACGGGGTCTCCGCCGTGGTCGGTCAGCGCGTGGAGGCCCCGGCGGTCTGATTCACGGGTTCGATTCGCAGGCGATGCCGGCCCGCAGGCCCGTCCTGCCGCAGGTGCAGGCGCCGCGAAGGGCGGATCGCCTGCAGATCGGACGTCCGCCCGCCGGTAGCCTGGGCGCATGGCAGAACGCAGCTCCTGGTCGCTCGGTCGCGCACTCCGCGGCCTGTTCGAGAAGCGCACGATCGACGAGCAGACGTGGGACGACCTCGAGACGGCCCTGATCACCGCCGACTTCGGGCCGGACATCACCGAGGAGATGGTCGAGGACCTCCGTGCCAAGGTCGACCGCTACAACACGACCGACCCGCGCGACCTCCAGCGGATGCTCCGCGAGTCGCTGGAGGAGCGCCTCGCCAAGTACGACACGACGCTGAAGCTCAGCGAGCGGCCCGCCGTAATCCTGGTCGTCGGCGTCAACGGCGTCGGCAAGACCACGACCATCGGCAAGTTCGCGAAGTTCCTCCGCAACTTCGACCGCAGCGTCGTGGTCGGCGCCGCCGACACCTTCCGCGCCGCCGCGGTCGACCAGCTCGCCACCTGGGCGCAGCGCGCCGACGCGCAGATCGTCCGGCCCCAGCAGGAGCGCCAGGACCCGGCCTCCGTCGCCTACCAGACCGTCGAGTACGCGAAGACCCACGGCATCGAGATGGTCATCATCGACACTGCGGGCCGCCTGCACACCAAGGGCGGGCTGATGGACGAGCTCGGCAAGATCAAGCGCGTCGTCGAGAAGCAGGCGCCGATCTCCGAGATCCTCCTCGTCCTCGACGCGACCACCGGCCAGAACGGCCTGATGCAGGCCCAGGCCTTCATCGAGCACGCCGGCGTCACCGGCCTCGTCATCACCAAGCTCGACGGCTCGGCCAAGGGCGGCTTCGTCCTCGCCGTCCAGGAGAAGACCGGCATCCCCATCAAGCTCGTCGGCCAGGGCGAGGGCATCAACGACCTCACCGGCTTCACCCCCCACGTCTTCGCCGCCCAGCTCGTCGCCTGACCCGGGAGCCCTCCCTCCCCCTCCGCGAGATGCCACTTGCGCACGCGACACGCCGTGAAAGGCGTGCACAACTGGCATCTCGCGAAGGAGTCAGAGGTGTCGCGTCCGCAGTGCCTCGGCCAGGGGCAGCAGCTCCTCGTCGAGGATCTCGATGATGAGCTCCGGCTGGATGCGGAAATACTCGTGGATGATCACGTTGCGGAGCCCCGCGATAGCCGCCCACGGAACGCCTTCGAAGGTCACGAGCGCGGACTCCGGGAGCGCGCGCACCGCCTCTCCGATCACGGCGAGGTTGCGCAGCACTGCGTCCATGGCCATGCCGGCCATCGCGTCGTCGTCGCCGCTCAGGTAGGGCCGGTACTCGATGCAGCGGTCGATCGCGGCGCGGATGTCGCAGAAGCGGTCCTCGGGCGACCTGCTCACAGGGGAACCATGTCGCGGTGCGCGGTCTCCGAGACAGGTCGGCGGAGCAGCGACTCCGTCACAACGTCCACCCGCACCCCGAGGATGCGGCTGATCTCCTCGCCGATGCCCGCCACTCGCAGCAGGGCGTTGCCCGATCCGCTCTCGAGGTCGACGAACAGATCGATGTCGCTGTCCGCGCGGGCGTCACCCCGGGCGACGGAGCCGAAGAGTCGGGGATCGCGCGCTCCGTATCGGGCGAGGACCTCGTCCACGGCGGCACGGTGCGTCTCCAGCGCTCGACGCAGAAGGACTGCTCGCGCCGTGGCCGTGGACATGCGTCAAGGATACGAGGCCCGGTCGCCCGCCGTCTCGCCCGCTCCCGCGAGATGCCACTTGTGCACGCGACACGCCGTGCAAGGCGTGCACAAGTGGCATCTCGCGGGGAGAGCGGGTCAGACCGCCTGGGAGAAGCCGAGGGCCGCGTCCGCCAGGTGGCGCAGGTGCTCGGGGACCGGCAGGCCCTTCGACTCCATCGAGCGGGCCCAGAGGCGACCGGCGCGGTACGAGGAGCGGACGAGCGGGCCCGAGAGCACGCCGAGGAAGCCGATGTCCTCCGCCTCCTCCTTGATCGCGACGAACTCCTCCGGATGCACCCAGCGGTCCACCGGCAGGTGCCGCGGAGTCGGGCGGAGGTACTGCGTGATCGTCACGATGTCGGTGCCCGCGTCGTGCAGGTCCTGCAGCGCCTGCGAGATCTCCTCGCGCTCCTCGCCCATGCCGAGGATGAGGTTCGACTTGGTGATCAGCCCCGCATCGCGCCCCTGGGTCAGGACATCGAGCGAGCGCTCGTAGCGGAACGCCGGCCGGATCCGCTTGAAGATCCGCGGCACCGTCTCGACGTTGTGCGCGAACACCTCCGGCCGGGCGTCGAACACGCGCTGCAGGTGCTCGGCGCGCCCGGTGAAGTCGGGGACGAGGATCTCGACGCCCGTCCCCGGCGCCTGCGCGTGGATCTGCCGGATCGTCTCGGCGTACAGCCAGGAGCCCTCGTCCGGCAGATCGTCGCGGGCCACCCCGGTCACCGTCGCGTAGCGCAGGTTCATCCGCGCCACCGACTCGCCCACCCGGCGCGGCTCGTCGGCGTCGTAGTCCGCGGGCTTGCCCGTGTCGATCTGGCAGAAGTCGCAGCGACGCGTGCACTGCGAGCCGCCGATCAGGAAGGTCGCCTCGCGGTCCTCCCAGCACTCGAAGATGTTCGGGCAGCCGGCCTCCTGGCAGACGGTGTGGAGCTCCTCGTCCTTCACCAGCGACTGCAGCTGCCGGTACTCCGGGCCCATCACGGCCTTGGTCTTGATCCACTCGGGCTTGCGCTCGATCGGCGTCTCGGCGTTGCGCACCTCGAGGCGCAGCAGCTTCCGGCCGCCGGTCTCGGCGCTCACGCCGCGACCCCCGCGATCGTCTCCACGACCGCGAAGGCGGGCGCCGCCTCCCGGAACCGCGCCTGGACCCGGGCGCGCACCGACTCCATGGACGGCGCCTCGCCGCGCTCGCGCTCGACAGTGGTCACTCCGGCGTCGGCGATGCCGCACGCGACGATCCGGGAGTAGGGCTCGAGGCTGTTCGAGACGTTGAGGGCGAAGCCGTGCATCGTGACCCCGTGCGCCACCCGGATGCCGATCGCCGCGATCTTGTCGGCGCCCTCGCCCCGGCGGATCCAGACCCCCGAGCGCCCGTCGACCCGCACCCCGGCGACACCGAGGTCGTCGAGCACGTCGATCAGCATGCCCTCGAGCGAGCGGACGTAGGCGACGACGTCCACCGGCTCCCGCAGCCGCACGATCGGGTAGCCGACCAGCTGCCCCGGCCCGTGCCAGGTCAGCCGTCCGCCTCGGTCGACATCGACCACGGGGGAGCCGTCGACCGGCCGCTCGTGCGCCTCCGTGCGCTTGCCCGCCGTGAAGACGGCGGCGTGCTCGCAGAGCACGAGCGTGCCCAGCCGCGAACCGGCGACCACCTCGCCGTGCAGCCGGCGCTGCAGCTCCCAGCCGTCGCGGTAGTCCAGGGGATCCGCGGCGTCGCCCGCGAGCAGTGTCTCGATCACCCGGCCACCCTAGACGAGTTCCTGCACCCGGTACAGTTAATCGACGCGGGCCGCCGTCGTCCGACCTCCGGGAAGGCTCCGGTAGAATTCCCGGCATCATGGCTACTTTCGGCACCCTCTCCGATCGACTCGTCGAGACCTTCAAGAACCTGCGCACGAAGGGCAAGCTCTCGGCCTCGGACGTCGACGGCACCGTCCGCGAGATCCGGCGCGCGCTGCTCGACGCCGACGTCGCGCTCGACGTCGTCAAGGCGTTCACCGGCAAGGTCCGGGAGCGCGCCCTCGGCGACGAGGTCAACAAGGCGCTGAACCCCGCGCAGCAGGTCGTGCAGATCGTCAACGAGGAGCTCGTCGCGATCCTCGGCGGCCAGTCGCGCCGCCTCGAGTTCGCCAAGCGCCCGCCGACGGTCATCATGCTCGCCGGCCTCCAGGGCGCGGGAAAGACGACCCTCGCCGGCAAGCTCGGCAAGTACCTCGGCAAGGACGGCCACACTCCGCTCCTCGTCGCGGCCGACCTCCAGCGCCCCAACGCTGTGCAGCAGCTGCAGGTCGTCGGTGAGCAGGCCGGCGTCGCCGTCTACGCGCCCGAGCCCGGCAACGGCGTCGGCAACCCGGTGAAGGTGGCGCAGAACGCGATCCGCTTCGCCACCGACAAGCAGTACGACACCGTCATCATCGACACCGCCGGCCGCCTCGGCGTCGACGCCGACATGATGAAGCAGGCCTCCGACATCCGCCGGGTGACGAACCCGGACGAGGTCCTCTTCGTCATCGACGCGATGATCGGCCAGGACGCGGTCGCCACCGCGAAGGCCTTCCAGGAGGGCGTCGACTTCACCGGCGTCGTCCTCTCCAAGCTCGACGGCGACGCCCGCGGCGGCGCGGCCCTGTCGGTCGCCTCGCTCACCGGCCGCCCGATCCTCTTCGCGTCCACCGGCGAGGGCCTCGACGACTTCGAGCAGTTCCACCCGGACCGCATGGCGAGCCGCATCCTCGACCTCGGTGACGTCCTCACCCTCATCGAGCAGGCGCAGAGCGCCTTCGACGAGGACGAGGCGCGCAAGATCGCCGAGAAGATCATGGGGGACACGTTCACCCTCGACGACTTCCTCGGCCAGATGCAGCAGCTGCGCAACATGGGCTCGATCAAGAAGATGATCGGCATGCTGCCCGGCGCGAAGGGCATGCGCGAGCAGCTCGACCAGTTCGACGAGCGCGAGATCGTCCGCACCGAGGCGATCATCCAGTCGATGACCAAGGCCGAGCGGGTGAATCCGAAGCTGCTGAACGGCTCGCGGCGCCTGCGCATCGCCCGCGGCTCCGGCATGACCGTGACCGACGTCAACCAACTCGTCCTGCGCTTCGACCAGGCCGCGAAGATGATGAAGACCGTCGCCAAGGGCGGCGTGCCGAACGTCCCCGGCATGGGCCCCGTGCCCGGTGCCGGCTACCAGGGCCGCCCGAAGCCGCAGAAGAAGAAGAGCAGCAAGTCGGGCAACCCGGCCAAGCGCGCCGCGGAGAACGCGGCGATCAGCTCCGGCCCGCAGTCCACCAACGCGGGCGGCTCGGGCTTCGGCCTCGGCGGCGGCTCCGGCGCGGGTGCGCAGCCCACTCCGGAGGAGCTGGAGCAGCTGCAGAAGCTCCTCGGCCGATGAGGGGCGTGCGCGCCGGTCTCGCGGTCGCCGCGGCGGCCGCCGTCGCCCTCGGCCTCGCCGGCTGCTCCGAGGGCTCCGGAGTGGACGCCGCGTCGGCCCCGGCGCCGGACGAGCTCGTCGGCCGCTGGGTCACGGGAGTGTCCTACGAGTCGCCCGAGGTCCCGTTCCTGCTCCTCGCCGAGGACGGCACCTGGACCGGCTCCGACGGCTGCAACGGCGTGCAGGGCGAGTGGTCGATCGACGGCGAGGGCGCGCTGACCGTCGACGCCGGCCCGAGCACGATGATCGCCTGCGACGGCGTCGCCCTGCCGATGATCTTCGCCGACGCGATGATGGCCTCGATCGACGGCGGCCGCCTCCGCCTCTTCGACGCCGACGGCGCCACCACCGTCAAGCTCGCCCGCTCCACCAGCGACGACGCCCCCACCGCGTCCCCCGACCCGGCCGGCGAGTAGCCGCCCCGGTGGATCTCGATACGCCCGCTGCGCGGCCTACTCGATCAGCGGGGGGTCCGCCTCATGCTGGTCGAGTAGCCCCGCAGGGGCGTATCGAGACCCGTCCACCGGCACGCCGCCCGCCGCGAGGTCTAGCGTGAAGGCATGACAACCGCTTCTCCGCGCCCCGTCCGCATCGGCGTCCAGATCGCTCCGCAGCACGTCTCCTACGAGGTCATCCGCGACACGCTCGCCGAGCTCGAGGACATCGGCGTCGACATCGCCTTCAACTGGGACCACTTCTACCCGCTCTCCGGCGAGCCCGACGGCCTGCACTTCGAGGGCTGGAGCATGCTCGCCGCCTGGGCCGAGCAGACCAGCCGCATCGAGTTCGGCCCGCTCGTCACCTGCAACAGCTACCGCAACCCCGACCTGCTCGCCGACATGGCCCGCACCGTCGACCACATCAGCGCGAAGGGCGCCGAGGGCCGCCTGATCTTCGGCATCGGCTCCGGCTGGTTCGAGCGCGACTACCAGGAGTACGGCTACGAGTTCGGCACCGCCGGCTCGCGCCTCGACGAGCTCTCCGAGGCCATGCCCCGCATCCGCGCCCGCTGGGACAAGCTGAACCCGCAGCCCACCCGCGACATCCCCGTGATGATCGGCGGCGGCGGCGAGAAGAAGACCCTCCGCATCGTCGCGGAGCACGCCGACATCTGGCACAGCTTCTCCGACGTCCCGACTCTCGAGCGCAAGCTCGGCGTCCTCGCCGACTGGTGCTCGCGCGTCGACCGCGAGAGGGACGCCATCGAGATCTCGACCGGCGCGAGCGTCCGCGGGGGAGTCGGCGACGCCTCCTTCGGCGTGCTCGACCAGCAGTTCGACCTCGGCGCCCGCCTCTTCACGCTCGGCATCACCGGCCCGGACATCGACCTCCAGCCGGTGCGCGACCTGCTCTCCTGGCGCGACGGCAAGAACAGCACCACCCGCTGAGCGGCTCCCCGGGGGTCAGCCGGGCGCGTCCGTCGCCCGCTGGTCCCCGGGGATCGCCTGCGCGAGCCCGGCCTTCTCCGCGGCGAGCACGAAGGCGTCCGCGAGCGCGACCTGGCCCTCGGCCGTCGGATGCACCCCGTCCTCGGCGAGCAGCCCGTCGGCGCGCAGCGGGTCCGGGTACTCGAGGGCGATCCCGCCCGCCGCGTCCACGGCCTCCACGAGCGCCGCGTCGTACGCGTCGAGATCCTCCGGGCGCGGATCCGGTCCCCACACCGAGTCGAGCGCGATCAGCTTCGCGGAGGGGGAGGCCTCGGCGATCGCCTGCACCGCCGGGCCCATCGCGTCGGCGACCTCCTCGGGGGTCCAGCCGAGGTCGTTGCTGCTGGCGATCAGCACGATCGCGTCGGGCCGGGTGTCGGCGATCTCCTCGGCCCGGTCGCCCACGGCCACGCCGCAGTCGCCCGGCTCGATGAAGCCGCCGCCGTCGCAGCCCAGGTTGACGACGCTCCAGCCCAGGTCGTCCCCGACGAGGGCCGGCCAGGCCTGTCCGGGATCGAGCCCCAGACCGCGGACGATGCTGTCGCCCACGATCGTCACCCGCGCGCCGGCGGGCAGCGCTCCGCCGAGCGCGAGGGGAGCGGAGTCGGACAGCGGATCCGAGGTCGGCGACGGCAGGGCAGTGGCCGTCGCGGCGGACGCCGTCGGTGTCGCGCCCGCTCCGGCGGGAGCGCCGCTGGCACTCGAGCACCCGGCGAGAGCCAGCGCGCTCGCGCCGAGCAGCAGCGCGCCCGTGAGGAGCCGTCGCGTCATGCCCGCGGGTCCTTCAAACCGTCACGCAGCTCGCCCGCCAGCGCCCGGACGACGGCCTTCAGATCGCCGTCGTTCGCGGCCGCGGTGTGCAGCTGACGCTGGTAGCTGGCGCCCGCGACCAGGATCAGCTCGACGTCCGCGAGCTCCGCCGCGCAGCCGAGCCGCTCCGCCACCGGCGCGAGCGTCGTGAGCAGATCGCGGATGTCGTCGGTCACGAGCCGCTCGTTCCCGGCCGCGTCGAGGATGATCTCGGCGTCGAGTCCGTAGCGCGCGGCGCGCCACTTGTTCTCCCGGACGTACCAGGGCTGCATCGTCGCGAGCGTCCCGCCCTCGTCGAGCTGGGTCGAGAGGTGCTCGACCAGGCACTGGATCAGCGCCGCGACCGCGCCGATCTCCTCCGGCGAGGACAGCCCGTCGCAGGCGCGCATCTCGATCGTGCCCCACTGCGGGGAGGGGCGGATGTCCCAGCGGACCTCCGTGTGGTCGTCGATGACGCCGGTGCGCATCATGTCGTCGACGTACTCCTCGTAGTTCGCCCAGGCGCCGAACTGCGGCGGCAGCCCGGCGGTCGGCAGCTGCTGGAACATCAGCGCGCGGTTCGAGGCGTAGCCGGTGTCGACGCCGCCCCAGAACGGGCTGGACGCCGAGAGCGCCTGCAGGTGCGGGTAGTAGTCGAGCAGCGCGTTGAGGATGGTGAGGACCTTGTCGCGGTCCTCGATCCCCACGTGCACGTGGATGCCCCAGATCATCATGTTGCGGCCCCACCACTGGGTGCGGTCGATGAGCCGGTGGTACCGCTCCTTGTCGGTGATGGTCTGGTCGTACCACTGCGCGAAGGGGTGCGAGCCGGAGCAGACGAGGTCCAGGCCCATCGGGTCGGTGATCTCGCGCACCTGGCGCAGCTGGTCCTGCAGGTCGGCGACGGCGTCGCGGACGGTGCGGTGCACCCCGGAGACCAGCTCGACCGTGTTCTTCAGGAGCTCGCCGGTGATGCGCGGGTGCGGCGATCCGTCCTCGCCGCGGAGCGCCTCGAGCACGACGTCGGCGACGTTGGCGAGATCGCCCGTCTGCCGGTCGACGATGGCGACCTCCCACTCGATCCCGAGGGTGGAGCGGTCGGATTCGGCGAAGGTGATCTCCATGACGGCGTCCTCGTCAGTCCGGCGTCCACCGGGGCGGGACGCGCCCCCACATCCTCGCACCAGAGACCGGGGCGGACGCCGAGTGACGGGTGTCCGTGTCGGGGCCGCAGGCCGGGGGTTTTTCTGGCAGAATGATCCGTCGGGTCCGAGGCGGTCGACCCTCTACTCACCGCCGAAGAAACCCCCTCGAGCTTCCGGCCGGGTGTGCACCCCACGCTCACGGCTCAGTTCATCCATCATCGACCTCACGGTCAACGACCACACAGGAGAATTGTGGCTGTCAAGATTCGTCTGAAGCGCCTCGGCAAGATCCGAGCGCCCTACTACCGCATCGTCGTCGCCGACTCGCGCACCAAGCGCGACGGCCGCGTGATCGAGGAGATCGGCCAGTACCACCCGACCGAGCAGCCCTCGTTCATCAAGGTCGACTCGGAGCGCGCGCAGTACTGGCTCGGAGTCGGCGCGCAGCCGACCGAGCAGGTCGCCGCGATCCTCAAGCTGACCGGCGACTGGGGCCGCTTCAAGGGCGACGCCGACGCCGTCAGCACCGTCCAGGTGAAGGAGCCCAAGGCTCCGTTCGTCGTCGACGCCAAGAAGAAGCCGGTCCTCAAGCCGAAGTCCGAGGCTCCCGCCAAGGCCACCGCGCCCGAGGCGCCCGCCGCCGACGAAGCCTCCACCGAGGCGTAGTCCATGCTCGCTCCCGCCGTCGAACACCTCGTCAAGGGGATCGTCGAGAACCCCGATGAGGTCAAGGTCGTGGCTACGAGCTCCCCGCGCGGAGAGGTCCTCGAGGTGCGCGTGCACCCCGAGGACCTCGGCCGCGTGATCGGACGTTCCGGTCGCACCGCCAAGGCCGTCCGCACTCTCGTCGCTGCCCTCGCCGACGGGCGACGCGTGCGGGTCGACGTCGTCGACACCGACAAGTAGGGTGGCGACCCCCGCAGCGGGCACGACGCAGCTCCGCGTCGCCCGACTCACCAAGGCCCACGGGCTCAAGGGCGCGATCAAGCTCGAGCTCTACACCGACGAGCCCGACAAGCGCTTCACCCCCGGCGCCTCCTTCACGCTCCAGGTGCCCCGCACCTCCGAGTGGCACGGCAAGAAGCTCGAGCTCGTCGAGCTGCGCTGGTACAACAGCCACCCCGTCGCGTTCTTCAAGGGCATCGCCGACCGCGACGCCGCCGAGACCCTCCTCAAGGCGATCCTCTGGATCGACGAGGAGGTGCAGACCGAGCCCGGCGACGACGACTCCTGGTACGACTACCAGCTGGTCGGCATGTCCGTCGTCCGCGACGGCCGCGAGGTGGGCACGGTCCGCCGCGTCGACCACTTCCCCGCGCAGGACCTCCTGATCGTCGGCACGCCGTCCGGCGAGGTGATGGTCCCGTTCGTGAACGCGATCGTCCCGTCCGTCGACCCGGTCGCCGGCGTCGTCACCGTCACGCCGCCGATCGGCCTCTTCGAGGAGGCTCCCGAGGAGGAGCCCGCCGAGGTGGACCTCAGCGGCGTCGACCTCTCCGACCCCGAGCTGGCCGCGGCCGCTCCGATCGAGGAGGAGGACGATGCCGATGCCGACTCCGCGGAAGCGACCGCCGACTCCGCTCCGGCCGACTCCGCCAGTGTCGACTCGGCCGACGCCGCGACCTCGGACTCCCAGGAGGAGCCGCGGTCGTGAGGATCGACATCGTCACGATCTTCCCGGAGTTCTTCGGCGTCCTCGACATCAGCCTGCTCGGGCGCGCGCGCCAGAGCGGGCTGATCGAGCTCGGCGTGCACGATCTCCGCTCCTTCACCCACGACCGGCATCGCACCGTCGACGACACGCCCTACGGCGGCGGCGCCGGCATGGTGATGCGGCCCGAGCCGTGGGGCGAGGCGTTCGACACGATCCTCGACCCCGCCGCGGACCCGATGGTGATCTTCCCCTCGCCCGCCGGCGAGGTCTTCACCCAGGCGACCGCGCGCGAGCTCGCGCAGGAGTCGTCCCTCGTCTTCGGCTGCGGCCGCTACGAGGGCATCGACCAGCGGGTCGTCGACCACACCGCCGAGCGCGCCCGCGTGCGGATGATCAGCCTCGGCGACTACGTCCTCAACGGGGGAGAGGTCGCCGTGATGGCGATGATCGAGGCCGTCGGCCGCCTCGTCCCCGGCGTCGTCGGCAACCCGGCGAGCCTGGTCGAGGAGAGCCACTCCGACGGCCTGCTCGAGTACCCGAGCTACACCAAGCCCGCCTCCTGGCGCGGCCTCGACGTCCCCCCGGTGCTCCTCAGCGGCAACCACGGAGCGATCGCCGCCTGGCGTCACGAGCAGAGCGTCGAGCGCACCCGCCGCGTCCGCCCGGAGCTCCTGCCCTGACTACCCCTCGCGAGATGCCACTTGTGCACACCTTCGTCGGCGTGTCGCGTACCGAAGTGGCATCTCGCCACTCCGTGCCACGGCCCGTTCCCGCGAGATGCCACTTGTGATTGCCTTTTGCGGCGTGTCGCGCTCATAAGTGGCATCTCGCGGCGGGAGTCAGCGCGCGCGCTCCAGGGTGAGGTGGCGTTCGCGGAGGGCGAGGAAGAGGGGGAAGGCGAAGGCCAGGGCGACCAGGGGCGCGAGCAGGACGAGGATCCAGACCCGCTTCATGCCGACGCGTCGCCCCTCCGCCAGCATGAAGGCGACGGCGGCGATCGCCACCACCAGCAGGTCCGTCGTGATCGACGAGACCGCCGGTCCACCGCCCGCGAGGTCACCGAGGAAGTCGACGCTCTCCAGCACGGCGCGGACGTTGTACGTCCAGGTGCCGACGAGGCCGGCGACGGCGAGCAGAAGGTAGATCACGGCGGGCGGCGTCCAGCCGCGGCGGAGCCGGCTCATCGGGCGACCTCGACGGAGGAGCGGCGGACCGCCACGACTCCCGCGATCACGAGGGCGAGCACGACCGCGCCGCCGACAGCGAGGGTGAGCGCATCCGGAGCCACGATCGACTGCCCGCGCAGCGCCTGCCAGCAGGTCAGCGCGACGAGGGCGGACCAGGCGAGCGCCGCGAGCGCGACCAGACGGAGGCGGAGGGTCGCGTCGCCGAGCATCCGCACCCGCGTCGCCAGCCGTGCGAGCGCGAAGGCCAGCAGCGGCAGCCCCTGCAGCGCGTGCATCCCGACGAAGTGCGGGATCCGCAGATCGCCGCCCGTGGTGCTCCAGCCGAGCAGCGGCAGCCCCGCGCCGCCGTCGTCCACGCCGACCGCGTGCGCACCGACGACGCCCTGGTAGTCCGAGAGCTGCGACGCGGTCGGCCCGGTCATCAGGAAGGCGAGTGCCATCCCGACGAGTCCGATCACGAGGCCGGCCCGGACCGCGAGGGTGAGCGAGGGGTCGCCGAGCGGCACCCGCGCCAGGAGCGCCGTGAGCACCAGCGTGACCAGCCAGACGACGACGATCGACACCGCCATCGCCGCCCAGAGCGCCGAGTGCAGCGGGGTGGTGACGTTGAAGTGGCTCGTGACGCCCACCGCGGCGGCGCCGCCGATGACGACCATCTCGATCGCGAGTCCGGCGACCGCGACGCTGCCGAGGATCCGCGCGAGTCGCCGGCGGCGCTCGGGGACGAGGCCGATCAGCCAGGCGAGCGTCAGTGCGTAGACGGCGATGGAGAGGCAGAACTTCAGCGGCTTGGCCCAGAGCGGCTGCCCGCCGAGCTCGCGCGGGTCGGCGAGCAGCAGGACGAGGCAGGCCAGGACGCCGACGGCCATCGCCGCGGCGAGGACGAGGAGCGGGCGGTGCGGGCGGGCGGGGGCAGCTGCGGCACGCTCCGGATGCTGGATCGTGACGGTCATCGCGCCACCTCGGCGTTCTCTCGCGCCGCGACGTGCTCGGAGGCGGACGCCGAGTCCTGCCGCTCCCCGAACCTCCGCTGCGTCTCGCGGGCCTGGGCGACCCGGCGCATCGACTGCAGCACGACGTCGCCGAGGGCCGTGCCCACCGCCGCGATCGACGTCTGCTCGCTCACGCTGCTGCGCGCCTCGAGCTCGTCCAGGTCGGCACTCGCGACGATCGCCGCCGCCCGGGCGTAGGCGTCGAGCCAGGACGGCGTCATCCCGCCCCCGGAGAGCTCCAGGGCGTCGAGAGCCCGGGCCGCCGTCCGCACGGCCGGGTGCTCGCAGTAGTCGTCGCCGACGATCGCCCGCACCCGCTCGAGTGCGTCGTCCGAGGCGACGGCCTCGGAGTCGACGTTCGCGGAGACGACGTCCTGCGCCACCTCGAACGCGACCGCCGGGGGAGCGCCCTCGTCCAGCACGGCCGTGATCCGCTTCGCGCCGGCGATGCCGACCCCGCCGCTCTCGATCAGCGCGCGGAGCAGGCGGAGGCGGGCGAGGTGCTCGTCGCCGTAGTCGGACCGCTGCGGCCCCGAGGCCGTGCCCGGCGGCAGCAGCCCCTCCCGGATGTAGTACTTGATCGTGGGCAGGCTGACGCCGCTGAGGCGGCTGAGCTCCGAGACTCGCATGCGGATAGTATTGCTATCGGATATTGCTGCTGTCCAGTACTCGACGGGAGAACTTTTCGGGACTGGGCTCAGTCGCGCGCGGAGAGGACGATGTTGCCGGTCTCCGTGATCGCGATCGTGTGCTCCATGTGCGCGCCGCGCGAGCCGTCGCGGCTGCGGAGGGTCCAGCCGTCCTTGTCGGTGTAGATCTCGTCGGTGCTCTGCAGGAACCACGGCTCGATCGCGACGACCAGGCCCGGGCGCAGCGGATAGCCGCGGCCGGCGCGGCCGTCGTTGGCGATGTGCGGGTCGCCGTGCATGGTGCGGCCGACGCCGTGGCCGCCGAAGTCGGTGTTGATGCTGAGCCCCTCGGCGCGGGCGACCGCGGCGATGGCGGCGGAGATGTCGCCGATCTTCTTGCCCGGCTGCGCGGCGGCGATGCCGGCCTCGAGCGCGCGGGTCGTGGTGTCGACCAGCTTCAGGTCCTCCGGGCGGGGCGTGCCGACGGCGACGGTGATCGCGGAGTCGGCGACCCAGCCGTCGACGGAGGCGGCGAAGTCGAGGGTCAGCAGGTCGCCGTCGCGCAGGCGGTAGTCGAAGGGGAGGCCGTGCAGCACGGCGTCGTTGACCGACGTGCAGATCACCTTCCCGAAGGGGCTGGCGCCGAACGACGGGTGGTAGTCGATGTAGCAGGACTCCGCGCCGGCCGAGCGGATCATGTCGTGGGCGAGGCGGTCGAGCTCGAGCAGGTTGACGCCCACGGCGGCCGCGGCGGACGTCGCCTTCAGCACCTCGGCGACGAAGCGGCCGGCCGGGCGCATCTCCTCGATCTCGGCGGGTGTGCGCAGCTCGATCATGCTGATCCTCTCGGGGGTCGCTGAGGCGTTCTTCAGCGGTCGTGGGTACCGTCGGTGCATGCGCACGAGACGGGCTTTCGGTTCCTGGCTGTACCCTGCGGCGGTCGTCCTGCCGCTCTGGATCCTCCTGGGGTACGGACTCTTCGGAGGATCGAGCGGCTGGACCGTGCTCGGCCTGGTCATCGCCCTCCCCATTCTGGCGGTCGGTCTGGCCGTCGTCGCGAGCGTCGTGGCGTTTCGGGTGACCGTGCGGCCCTCCCGGACCCCCGCCTGGGGCGACGTGGCCGCGCTCGGCGCCTGGCACGTGTCGCTGATCGCCTTCGGCTTCTTCCCTCCTGGAGCGTGGGCGCTCGGCCTGCTCTCGATCCTCCTGGGCGTCGTCGCGTTCACGCACTCCGTCTGGCGCTTCTTCACGGATGCACGGGCGACGCTCCTCGCCTTCGCCGCGGCCGCCGAGGTGCAGGCCCAGGGCGGCCCGCAGCCCCAGCCGGTGACGGACGACCGCTTCGACCCGGACCGCCCCCAGGACGGCCAGACGATCGTCCTCTGAGGCTGCGCGCCGGGCCCGCCGCGCCTCCGACTCCGCCGTCGAGTCCTCGAAAGTTGCGGTAGTCGCGCTCGACTACCGCAACTTCTGCGTAGCGGCGAGATCCCACCGGGCCCGCCGCTTTGACGCCGGCTCCGGCGCCATGGCAGAATGAGCGCTTGTGCCTCGCGCAGGCTCTGCCACAGGGGAGCCGCGACGACGTGGGCACGACCGACTTCCATCAACGAAACGGTGTTCGACCTGTGGCGGGCACGGAGAGCGATACAGCATGCACATCCTCGACTCACTCGATGCGGCGTCACTCCGCACCGACATCCCCGAGTTCCGCGCCGGCGACACCGTCAAGGTGCACGTCAACATCGTCGAGGGCACCCGCTCGCGCATCCAGATCTTCCAGGGCGTCGTCATCGGCCGCTCGAACGAGGGCGTCCGCGAGACCTTCACGGTCCGCAAGGTCAGCTTCCAGGTCGGCGTCGAGCGCACCTTCCCGGTCCACTCCCCGGTGATCGACCACATCGAGGTCGTCACCCGCGGTGACGTGCGTCGCGCGAAGCTCTACTACCTCCGCAACCTCCGCGGCAAGAAGGCGAAGATCAAGGAGAAGCGCGACTCCTGAGCGGCGTCCGCACAGCGATTCCCGGACCCCGGCCCATCTATGATGGACCGGGGTCCGACCCTTTTCCGGGGCGGTACGACCCGGTGATCCACAGACCGGCGCGGCACCGCGCGGGTCGACCACAGTAGGGGCCACGGCACGCGATGACAGACAGCACGGCCCCCGTGACCCTCCCGCACGACGGCGGCCGCCACTCCGCCGATCCGGACGGCGAGCACCGCCCGCGCCGTCGCCGACGGGGTGTGCTCCTCTTCCTCCGCGACGTGCTGATCATCGTCGTCGTAGCAGTCCTGGTCTCGTTCCTCGTCAAGACGTTCCTGATCCGCTCGTTCTACATCCCGTCCTCCTCGATGGAGCAGACGCTGGTCGAGAACGACCGCATCCTCGTGAACGAGCTGGTCCCCGGCGTCGTCCCGATCTCGCGCGGCGACGTCGTCGTCTTCCGCGATCCGGGCGGCTGGCTCTCGCCGACCACGGAGCCCGAGGTCCCCGCGTTCCAGGCCGCGATCGACTCCGCTCTCGCGCTCGTCGGCCTCACCGCGCCCGACAGCAACGACCACCTGATCAAGCGGGTCATCGGCCTGCCCGGCGATCACGTCACCTGCTGCACGCCGCTCGGCCAGGTCGAGATCAACGGCAACCCCATCTCGGAGCCGTACGTGAAGCTCCCCGACGGCGTCCAGGCGGTCTCGGCGACCCCGTTCGACGTGGTCGTGCCCGAGGGCTCGCTCTGGGTGATGGGCGACAACCGCTACAACTCCGCCGACTCCCGCTACAACACCGACAAGCCCGGCAACGGCTTCGTGCCGATCGACAACGTCGTCGGCCGCGCGATCCTGGTCACCTGGCCGGTGCAGCAGTGGGCCTGGCTCGACGACTACCCGTCGGTCTTCCGCGGGGTCGACACCGAGGCGTCCGACGAGCAGGCGGAGGACGACCGGACCGCCGCGGGCGGGCGCTAGGTGGTCGTCGCCGACCCGGACCTCCGCGAGGAGCGCCGGCTCTTCCGCCAGGGCTACGAGAGCGTCATCGGCTGCGACGAGGTCGGCCGCGGTGCGATCGCCGGCCCCGTGTCCGTCGGCGTCGTCTCGATCGGCTCGCGCTGCGGCCGCTTCCCGGAGGGCCTGCGCGACTCGAAGATGCTCGCGCCCGCGCGTCGCGAGGCGCTGCTGCCCGGCGTGGTGAAGTGGGTGTCCGGCTGGGCGATCGGCGAGTCCTCCGCCGACGAGATCGACGACACCGGGATCATCGCGGGACTAGGCCGTGCCGCCTCGCGCGGCATCGAGCGCCTCGTCGACCAGGGCGTGGAGCTGTCGCGCGCCGTCGTCCTGCTCGACGGCAAGCACGACTGGCTGACGCCCGCGCTCGGCCCGTGGGCGGCGGAGCTGACGATCGTCACCCGGATCAAGGCCGACCGCGACTGCGCCTCCGTCTCGGCCGCGTCCGTGCTGGCGAAGGTCGGCCGCGACGGCCAGATGGTGCGCCACCACGACGACTTCGCCGACTACGCCTGGGACAGCAACAAGGGCTACGGCAGCGCCGCGCACTGGGCCGGCCTGGATCGGGTCGGGCCGTCGCCGCTGCACCGGGTGACGTGGCTGTCGCGCTCGCGCGAGGCCGGAGCGGATGCCGTCTCCGCCTAGGGCGGTCCCGGTGCCGGGCGGTGTCGCGTAGAATCGACGGACGATGGATGAGGACGAGTTCGAGGACTACGACCGCGAGGTCGAGCTGGCACTGTACCGGGAGTACCGCGACGTCGTCTCGCAGTTCTCGTACGTCGTCGAGACCGAGCGGCGCTTCTACCTCGCCAACGAGGTCGAGCTGGTCCGCCGCGACACCGAGCACGACTTCTACTTCGAGCTGACCATGCGCGACGTGTGGGTCTGGGACGTCTACCGCTCCGACCGCTTCGTGAAGTCGGTCCGAGTCCTCACCTTCAAGGACGTCAACGTCGAGGAGCTCTCCCGCAAGGAGTTCGAGCTCCCGAAGGAGCTCGCCCTCGACGAGTAGGGCCTCCGGCCCGCGCTCGGTCCCCTGAAGTGCGACTGCAACGCGCGCTTTGCTGCTGAGGAGCGCATTTAGCACGCGTTTCCGTCTGCTGATCGTGGAGCTTCCAGGCGCATCGAGACACCGCTGTCGGCACCGCTCGTGCTGGTTGAGTAGCCGCCGCAGGCGGCGTCTCAAGACCCACCGCCGAGCGGACCTCCGGTCATGAAGCCCTCGTCCTCAAGAGCTAATCCTGGGCTCGGGCCTCTTCATGATGGCGCAGGCCGTCCTCGTTGGTGCGCGTCCGTCCAGTGAGGACGATCGAGCCGCAGAGGAACGGGCTGGTGCTCACGTTCGTCAAGTGGGCTCCGAGCCGCCACATCGCGTGCTGGTTGAGCGCCTGTTGTTGAGCGCGGCTTCGTCGTTGATCCAGAGCGTCGCTTCGGGTTCGATGAGGTGGAGGATCTCGAACCAGATGTCGACGAGTGAGTGGAGTTGCTCTGCGCTGGTGAGGTCGCAGAAATACGGGTCTTCGGTTGCGGGTAGTACGAGCGCGGTCGTCATGGCGCGTCCCTGATCGTGGGTGTTCAGCGCGACCGGTCGGTCACACAGTCGCACCAGCGATCCGACGGTCTTCGACTATCTCAGTTGATCCGTCTCCTCGATGTGATGAGTCCGACACAGGTAACGGAGGTTGCTCGCCACGAACTTCAGCTCAGGATGGAAGCCGCGCTTCTGAATGTCGTCGACGTCGAGGTTCGTCGTGACGCTGCATCCTTCGCGGCTGCACACGTACCCGAAGTTCTTGCCGAGGAACGCGCGCGCCACCTCGTCCCGGAACGTCGTCCAGAGTCGAGCCTGCTTACCCTGCTGAGGTATCTGCATCGCTCGTGCGATCTTGGAGCTTCGACAGCGGCTCCGGATCGAGTTGTAAACGGTGATCGCTGTACCGCAGCCCTTGCACTTCCGCACTACAGGTCCAGCTGACTCAAGCATGGAGCGCTTCGTCACCCTGCCTACGACTGCGCAGAACCAGTGTTCGCTCTGTCAGACCAGCGAGGGCGAGCTGAATCAGCGCAGCGTATGCCAAAAATCCGAGCGACCGCACCATCTCGTCGAGCGCTTGATCGGTCGTATCTCCGTTCTACTCGGCCCAGGCCCAGAACTTTGGACTGGCCTCGGCTTCGTCTAAACCGATGCTCCGGTCCTCACGCAGGAGGTTCACCCAGCCCGCGCGCTCGCCCAGCTCGAAGTGAGGCTCCTGGACGCGGGCAACGTGCTGACTGCGCCGCTAGCCGTAACCCCGGTTCCAAGGTGGAGTGCAAGAACAAGCCAAGGCAGCAAGAGCGAGCACCCTCAGGTGTAGTGTGCCGCGACTGACCATTGATTCACTTCTCTTACAGAGTGCTCGAACTACCAAGAAGTCACTGTTGTATCAGAACCCCAACTGTCAGGCCGAGGGAAGCCTCGTGAGCATCGGCCGTGACGTACGAGTAGGTTGTGAGCGGCTAAGCGGCTGCTCTCCTCAGTAGTAGGGGAGAAGGGGTCATTGGAGGTGCTCAGGTACCTCGTAATCATCAGGTTGGCGTGGCATCGCCATCATCAATATTTCAATTTCTTCTAAAGTTTGAAACACGCCGATGTCTTTGAATCGACAACGCTTGAAGCGCACGTTTTCGATGCCGATAGCACCAACTATTGGGCGATCAGGTATTCGGGGAACGAAGGTAAACTCGTCGTTGAATGTCATGTCCTCTAGCGTCACGCGGTCGTGAAGGTAAAGAATAGCTGGCCCTTGAATGACGCAATCGTGGAAACTTACATTTGTAATCGTGAGAGTCTCGCTCATTGGCACGTCGAGGATGCTGAGGGTCTGATTGCGGTAAATGAGGCGCTGCCCGGCCTTTTCGACTCCCTTGCCCTTGATCTTTCGGGCGAGGACTCCAGCTACTGCAGTCACGTCCTGCGTCGTGACTGCTTTGATGTCGCTAGAGAGTGCGTCATAGGCTTTCACCTCGTCGATGGTGATCTCATAGAGGACGGGTAGAAGGCGTCCCTCTTCAAGAAGGATATCGAGCGAAGCGAGCTCCTTCTTCGGCCACTTCTTCTTAAAGAAGTTGTGGGAGAACACAACAACGCCGTAGTCGCTCTGGGTGAGGCCTTCGTTTATCTTTGTGCGGATGCTGTCGCCTACGTCGATCTCGTAGTCGTCGTACCAGACCTTGATCTGATACCGCAGCAGCGTGTCAACGAGGTTCTTCACGTACTTCTTGTCTTCCGACGCATGTGACACGAACGTTGTGTTCGCGTTCATCTGGCCAGCGTCAGCGGCCGTCTCAGTGTTCTGCACTTCCTCAGTCATGTTGCGACCATATTGGAGCCGGCACCTGGCGAGGGAGCGTGATGTCTGGCGTGTCCTTCGAACATACGTTCTACTTTGACGCCATGGGCAGTAACCGACGCTACGTGGACCACTACGACCGCCTGACGCAGCAGCGCGTGGCGGATGCAGCCGTACGGCCGGTACCGGTGACGCTTGCACCTGAGGAGCTCGACGAGGCGCATCACCCGATTCGCCGGGGGCCGGCGGTGCCCGTGCGTGCCTGGGTGCGCTTCCAGGAGTAGCCCGTCATCACGGAGGCCTTCGCTGTCGAGTGGAACGATCGAGCTGTGCACGTGGAGTGGAGCATGTCGCACGGCACGAAGCTCGACGCGTGGGTGTGGGCGAACGCAGTGCGGCGGGTATGAGCGGTAGATTCAAGCCGTGAAGCTCAAGGCGCGCGCATGCAAGGTGTTGATCTTGTCTCTCGTCGGCGCAGCGTTGACCGGGTGCGCCGCGGACGATCAGGGACCCACCGAGACCACCTACACAGGGCCGAGTCAGTTGGACGAGCCATACACGCCGCCAACAGCGTCATCGAAGCTAAGTGTGGATCCCTATGCATTTCAGCCATCACAGTCGACCCCGGAGTGTGATCTTGCCTTCTCCAACGTGACCAACGAGGTCTACGGGTCGGCTTCGGCGGACACGGCCTTGGTCGGAACGGCCTTCTCGTGCGAGTCTCTCGACGACTGGGCTACGTCGGCCCGGTCCCGCCCTGAGGCCTACGGAGTGAACAGAGAGGCGATGGATGACGAGTTCCTTACCTGGGCACTCATTTCTCTATGTGAGCCCTCTGAAGATTCACCAGCAGTCCGAACTTTGAAGGTCTGTGTTGAAGCCCTGGATAAAGGAATTATTCGTGCGTAGCCACCATCTGCTCGCCGTCTTCACGATGGTGATCGCTCTGGCGGGGTGTTCGACGAGCAACCCCGAAACAACGTCTTCCCGGAGTACCGCGCCAGTCGAGGATGACTCTGCAATCACCTTTGGCGAGGCCCCTGTCGACAATCTGTGCGGTGACACTATGCGAGCCGCCGCCGTCACCGGGAGGGCAGGTGGAAATACGGACCAGCTAGTTACTGCGACGGCTGCGTGTGCTGCGCCGATCTATTGGGTGAATGCCGCTCGCGAGTATCCCGAGGCCCTCGATCTGACCGACCCGACCGATGAGGCAATCGCGCGGTCCTACTATGCGATCTGTGTTGCAGCAAAGAAATCAAATGTGATTGGAAGTTGCGACTCGGATGAGGCCGAAAAGCTGTTCACTGCTTTAGGCGAGCGTCTCTAGTAAAGAATAGTATTGACTATTCATGACGTTCATGCTTATCTAAAGGCAGTCAAATAAACAGGAACATAAGGATGACTGACCTAATAGCAATAACAGACTACCAGACGCCGACCAAGATCACGTTCGTCACAGTCAAGTAAGCGCAACTAAACAGGAATCACCCATATGAGCAACACACAACACGAAGACAAGTTCATCCCATCAAAGCAACCTAACTGGTTCAAGCGGATTTTCGCCTCACGAGTCCTCCCATGGTTCCTCGTCACGATCTTCGCCACCGGCGTCGCTGGCATCATCACCGGCTGGATGCTCCGTAGCGAGAACATGGCGCAGGTCGACCAAGCCGTGGCCTTCGCGTCTTTAGAGCAACGCCAGTAGAAGCCGTCTCTAACGAGCCAGACACCAAGACGGCACTCGAATCGCCAGTAGCGCTCGTCGAGCCACAGGCGACGCCTTCGCAGGTCGTAGAGGCACCAGCAGCACCGAGCGGCTGTGAGCAGTACCGACCGCTCGTCGCGCAGTACGCGCGGGACGTCGATGTGGCCCTCACCGTCATGCGGGCAGAGAGCGGCTGTAACCCGGACGCGATCGGCGACCTGAGTCTCACCTACCAGGGGCGAGGCCGGCGCGAAGGTATGAGCTGCGGGCTCATGCAGGTCTGACTACTGGCCGGGCGACCGGACTGCGACGCGCTGCTGGACCCGGCGACTAACTTGGCGAACGCGTGGCGCATCTACGAGGCGCGCGGGTCGTTCACGCCGTGGTCGGTCTCTACGAGTGGCAAGTATGAGCAGTACGTATGATGCAAGAATAGTATTGACTATTTGAAGCGCTAGGCGCATAGTGAAAGCATAACTAAGCAAGGAACACCATCATGGTCACACTACAGAGCTACACCGTCGTCGGAGTTATGTTCGCCATCATCTTCATCGTCACTGGCATCGCCGTCTGGTTCGACCAGAGGAACGAGCGATGAGCCGGGAGATCAAGTTCAGGGTCTGGCAGCCAGAAGAACGGAGAATGCTGTTCAACTGCAGCGTTCAGCGACAAATGGGCGGATACCTTTCGGGATTTGGGGTTCCCGCTGGCGCAGGCGTGGATGACATAGGGCACTTCGCTCGCCATGACTCGGTCATGCAGTTCACCGGCCTCCGCGACAAGAACGGCATTGAGATCTAAGAGGGCGACATCCTTGCAAGGCGAGCAAATAGATCCACGCAAGCCGGTATGAGACCGGACGCGTACAAAGTCGTGTGGTCGCAGACTCAAGCAAGGATTGGTTTCAATGTAGTGGCCGTTAATGGCAAGCAAGCGACAAGTTTAGAGGTCATCGGCAACATCCATGAGAACCCGGACCTCCTCGGGTGACCGAGCACCTCGACACCCTCCGCTCCGCCCTCCATGCGCGCATCAAGCTCGCGGCCGGGGCTCGACGCACCGCCCGCACGAAGCCGACGACCTGCGATCACACGTGGGAGACGTTCAAGCAGACCGTCACGGTCGAGAACGGAGGGTTTGCGGGCAGAGCGTGGTTCGTGGTGAAGGGCTGTCCACACTGTCGAACGAAGCGGTACGTGGACTACATGGTGGAAGCCGGTCGGTAGGCTCAGGCGATCGAGCGACGCAGGGAGAAGAGTTGGACTGGTTCAAGACATGGTGGGACAGCCAGGCATGGGGCACTGCTCCAGACTGGTTCGCCGCTGTGGGTACCGTCGCCACTTTCATTGGCGGCATTTTTCTTTGGCGCCAGGACGTCAAGGGCAAGCGCCGCTTGCTCGCGGAGGGCTTCCGCGTGACCGTTGCTTTCGCGGATGGACTTGAAGAGGGATCGGCGTCATTTGATGTTCGGGTCCACAACACGGGCAACGCACGAATCTTCAGCCCTTACGTCAGCTTCTTTGATGTTGGCGGTGGCTACCAATACGTTCCAGTCGCGGACGTTGACATGAGTGCCATGGAGCTGGTGGTCGAGCCCGACGAGATGAAGCTGACGTCGCTCTCGATCGAGGTCAATCCGCGAAAGTATGACCCTGTTGTTTCCTTCTGGGACTCCGACGGCATGCACTGGAATCGGCGTATTGGATCTAGAGAGTACCTGACTCGAAAGCAAATGATTGCGCGGAAGAACAAGCGCAGTGTCCTACGCTCTTTGAAGCAGTGGTATACGACCCTGCGCATCGATCGTATTCGCGCGAGGCGAAAAAAGCAGCCCAAAGGCCTTCCCGAATAGGCTTCCAATCAGGCCCGTTTTGTGCGATAACTAGAGCATATGGCAGACTCTACAACACAATCCGATAAACACGCAGGCGGTCGGCCCCTCAAGTTCGAGACGGTAGATGCGCTCGACCTCGCTATTCAAGCCTACTTCGACAAGCAGGACCCTCATGTTGAGACGCATAGGGTCGTCTCTGGTCGAAAGACCAACGGGGAGACGATGTTCGAAGAGCGCAGCATTATGACGGACCAGAAGCCCTACACGATCAGCGGGCTCGCTCGTGCGCTCGGGCTCACCCGTCAGTCGATCCTGAACTACCAGGCTCGCGAGAAGTTCTTTGACTCGATACTGGGTGCCAAACAGCGCTGCGAGGAATACGCCGAGGCTCAGCTCTTTAGCGCCTACAGCAACGGTGCCAAGTTCTTTCTCATCAACAACTACAAGGGTAAGCACCAGGACTGGTCTGACAAGCACGCGATCGACCACACCTCCGGCGACATGCCGATCCCCCTTCCTGCAGGCCTCGCGACCCCTGGTCCGCTGGTAATCGAGGACGACGACGATGGCCGGACTGCTCAAGCAGACGACAGCGCTGACGAAGATCAGCAGTCTTAGACGCCGCCTCCGGATCATCCAGGGTGGGACGAGCGCCAGCAAGACGTTCTCGATCCTGGCGTACCTGATCCATGTCGCTCAGACGAACCCCGACATCCTCATCAGTGTCGTCTCGGAGTCGCTGCCGCACCTGAAGCTCGGCGCCATCCGCGACTTTCGCTTCATCATGAAGCCGCAGCGCTACTGGAACGAGAGCGAGTGGTCCAAGGGTGACCTCTACTACTCGTTCCCCAACTGCGCCGTGCAGGAGTTCTTCTCGGTCGACTCCTCGAAGGCGCAAGGACCGCGTCGCGACGTGCTGTTCCTCAACGAGTGCAACAACGTCACGTACGAGGTCTACACGCAGCTCGCGACGCGTACGCGCAAGCTCGTGATCCTCGACTACAACCCGACCAGCGAGTTCGGGGTCCATACCGAGGTCATGCCGCACAACCCGCACGACTTTCTCAAGCTCACGTACCGCGACAACGAGGCCCAGGAGCCGGCCATCGTGCGTTCGATCGAGAGCCGCATGCACGACGCCAACTACTGGCGCGTGTACGGCCTGGGGGAGATCGGCCTCTCGGAAGGCGTGATCTATGAGAACTGGGAGCCGGCCGAGGCAGTGCCCGAGGGTGCTCAGCTTCTCCGGCACACTCTGGACTTTGGCTTCACTAACGACCCGTCCGCGCTGGTGGACCTCTACCGCTACGAGGGCGGCTTCCTGCTCGTTGAGCGGTTGTACCTAACGGACCAGAAGAACAAGGCGCTGGCCAACGCGCTCCGCGCGGCCGAGGGGCTGACGCCTCCTGCTCAGGACGGGGCGTACGTCGGTCGCACGCACACGCTGACGATCGCTGACTCGTCGGAGCCCAAGAGCATCGCGGAGATCCGGGACTATGGCGTGCCGATCACGGGTGCGGTGAAGGGACCGAACTCGATCGACTACGGGATCCAGCTCGTGCAGCAGCAGAAGCTGTACGTCACGGCGCGGAGCGTGAACCTCATCAAGGAGCTGCGCAACTACGCCTGGAAGGTCGACAAGAAGACGGGGAAGAGACTCAACGTCCCGATCGACGACTGGAACCACGCACTCGACGCGGTGCGGTACGGCATCGCTGACGCGCTGAGCGCGAAGAAAACGTCGTCAGTGCGGGTGATCTGAGCCCGATACGGTTGGGTCATGCACAAGTTGGAATGGGATCTTGTTCCTTTCTGGGACGGTCTGCCGCGATGGTTGGGCTATGACCACTGGGATTGGGGAATAGCGGCTGAGTGGGTAGCTGGTACCGCAACTATTGTTGCTGTCTACTTCGCGGCAAAGGCGTTCTACTCAGAGGTCCAGCGCAGCCATCGTGCACAAGCTGATCTCGTAGGAGTTTCATTCACAAAGTCGCCCAACGTCGACTGGAGGAAACACAGGTGGAGTGCTGACGAGCGTGCCACGATCACAGGCCAGGTGGAGAATGGCTCGGACCGTCCGCTGAAGCAGGTTACCTTCATTTATCCATATTCCAGGAGGTTTATGAAACAGGATCGAAAAGACTTTTGGCAAGACAGAAAAATCCTCTGGAAGATGGCGGACGTTGGCAAAAGGCAATTCCTGATCGACATTCGGAATTATCTATTCTTCCACCGAGTCTTCAAATTGCACAGAGAGGTTTGGTCCGAGCTGCCGGCTGAAAAAACCTTTCCCTTGAGCAACTCGGACTACTGGCGATCCGAGATTGCTGTGGTGGTCATGTTCCGGGATTTCAATGGGCGAACTTGGGTTAAGGACCTGAAGTCAGGCGAGTACTTGTCGGGCCGGAAGGCCCGCAAGTACAAGTAGGGCGCTGAATCCTATTCCCACTTGAGCAATGTTGCTTTACTATGGGCTGCAGAAGCATATAAGCAACGCCCTACATGCCAAACAGAATATCGAAACTTCGCAACAGACTCGCACAAGCACTCTCGTCCAAGGAGTTTATTCCGCCGCTATCGATGTTCGACATGGCATCCGGCGTCCCCCTCGTCACATACGTCACGAAGCCCGAGCAGCTCCGCACCAACATCGGCTGGGTCCGCACCGCCAACCGGGCGATCGTCACGCCGACTGCCTCGGTGCAGCTGACGCTCCGTCGGCTCAAGCCCAACGGTGACTACGAGGAGATCACCGAGCACGAGATCCTGACGCTCCTGGGTGACCCACACGTCGCCCTCAACGGCAAGAAGCTCCGCGAGCTGAATCACACGTACCTCAACCTCACCGGCGAGACGTTCATGCTGATGCGCAAGAACGGCGCACCCTTCGAGGTGAAGCTCGGCGTCAAAGCGCTGCCCGACGCGATCGAACTGCTCCCGTCCCACCTCGTCCAGTTCAAGCTCGGCAAGGAGCGCTTCTCGGACAGCCTGATCAAGTACGCGCAGCAGGACAAGATCGGCGAGGTCATCCGTGGCTACAACCCGGACCCTGAGAACCCGTACTACAGCGAGTCGATCATCAGCGCCGCCGCTGCGGCCATCGACTCAGACCAGCAGATGCAGTCGTGGAACCGACGCACGCTCAGCAACAACGCCCGTCCAGGCTTGGTCTTCAATCTCCAGGGCGAGAACATCGACCCTGCTGTCTACGACCGCCTCTAGTAGCAGATGGACGAGCTGTACACCGCTGACGGTGCCTTCAAGTCGCTCGTCGTCGAGAACGATGACGTGAAGCCGCACATGTCACACACCAGGACCTCGACTTTCTACCGTCTCGAGCCTCACTCATGACGAGATTCTCGCGATCTTCTCGCTGTCCCGTCCGATGCTCGGCATGACGACCGACTTCAACCGCGCCAACATGAACGCGGCTCGCTACCTGCACATTCTGCTCAAAACGATCCCTCGTCTCGACGACTAGACGGCGATGTGGAACACGCAACTGGTGAAGAAGTACGACCCGACGCTAGAGCTCTACTACGTGTCCCCGATCCCTGAGGACGTAGAAGCGAAGCTCAGGGAGGCCCAGGCCGGCACGAACACCTGGCGCACGATCGACGAGACCCGTGAGCTGTATGGCCAGGAGCCCCTTCCAGACGGCCTCGGCGAGAAAATCGTCGTCCCGATCAACAGCACCACCCTCGACCGCGTGATCAACGCACCGAAGCCGACCGCCGGCGCCGGTGACGCTGCAGCAGATGACGACGAAGAGGTCCAAGACGACACTAAGAGCGAGGGTAAGAGGAGCGTCCCAAAACCAAGGCAGTGACCCGCGAGGAAGAGGGAGCCGTCAACGCAGACCTCTACACCCGCAAGGCTGCCGGGTACGAGACGAGCCTCCTGACCGGGATCCAGCGCGAGTTCAACCGCCAGCGAGACGAGGTGTTGGCCAACGTTGCCACAGTGCAGCGCACCTTCACCGGACAGCGCACGAAGGACTACATCGATTCGCTCCTCAACTGGGAGCAAGCCGACGTGGCCATGAAGGCTGCCGTTGAGCCAGCCCTCCTCGCCGTGATCATCGAGACCGGCATGGACGCCATGCAGCAGATCGGCATGCAGCCGAGCACCTACGACCCGTACAGCGAGGCCATCACCGCTTGGTACCAGCAGCGCACCACGAAGGTCGCTGAGGACGTTACCGACGAGACAGAGAAGCAGCTCCACGCGACGCTGACCGAAGGTGTCAACGCGGGGGAGAGCAGCTACCAGCTCCAGCCACGCATCGAAGCGGTCATGGGGCTCGCCTCCACGCTCAGGGCTGACCTGATCGCCCAGACCGAGATTGCCCGAGCGCAGAGCTACGCGGACATCGCGGCCTGGGACCAGAGTGGGATCGTCACGGCGAAGGAGTGGTACACCGCCCAGGACGAGCGCGTCTGCAAGTTCTGCGGACCGATGCACGGTCGCGTGATCGGCCTGGAGGAGAACTTCTACTCGAAGGGCGACGTCCCGACCGAGGCCGGCACGAATCGCAAGGGTGAGGAGATGCCCTACGTCTGCAACCACGTTTACGACGACGTGGTGGGTGCTCCGCTGCACCCACGGTGCAGGTGCACCTTGCTGCCGGTGCGCGTCCGCTAGGTTCGAGCCATGATCTTTGGAGACTTCGCGGAAATTCTTGAGTCAGCACGCGAACGCGTTTCAGGAGTTGACCCGGGATCAATTGCTGACTGGGTCGCTGCACTGGCGACCATCCTAGGTTTCTTCGCGGTCTTTGCCGTTTACCGCGGCGAGACAATGCGCCTCAAGCGTGACCAGGCAGATCAGATCTTCTTCAACGTGCAGTACTACAGCAATGCCGTTCACTTTTCTGTCGAAAACACATCACCTAAAAGGATTTCGGACACATTCTTCCTGATTGTTGAGCCTAGTCGTAACCCCAAGTATGATAAGCCGGTTGCAAAGGTTCTCGATGTATTCCCGCCGGACGAGGTCAATTCGGAAGTCACTCCGGTAAGTTCATATTTCTCCCTCAATCCGACGGAGAAGATGTCCACGGCGACTTCGAGCGTTACTAAGGCGACTGCGAAAAGGCAGGGAGCAGTCGCCTTCAAAGATGCACACAATCGGCGCTGGGTTCGACTGTTTGCAGAAGACGAGTGCCTCCCTGTTTCTTACTCATTCTTCGAAGAATGGTCACAAAAAGCTGAGGCGAAGCATGGCGTCTTGCCAAAGGATGCCGCCTAGGTCATGTTGGGCGGTATGCGGCAGGCAAGTACAACTTCACAATCGAGCAGGGGATCGCCTTCACCCGTGTCGTCGCGTGGAAGGGCGCCTCTGGCCCCCCGTCTATGTCATGAATAAGACCGCACGCATGCAGGTTAGCGGCGCAGACGGCACGGTCCTACTCTCGTACGCGACCTAATCCACATCTACCGCTCGGTCAACATCGACGGCCCGATTCCGGCGGACGAATTCTTCAGCGTCTTGGCCACGCGAAACATCGAACCTGACCAGCATTTAAGCTTCTTTACGGACGCTGGCGGCTCCAGTGCGTTGTGGTATCGCTCCACCGACTACAACGCCACTACGAACGACGAGACGGCCCTTGTCCAACACCGAACCTGTGCGCGGAGATGACTTCGGCCATTACGTCACCATCGCGGCGATCCGCGGCGAGGCAGGCCTGAGCCAGGCACACAACCTCAGCGACGTCCACGTCGATCCGTAGCGCCGTGCCATGAGCCCGGAATTTCTTCCCCGGTAGGAGCGTCAGTGCGTTCCAGCAGGTTCGCTGTGTCGGGTCGCGGTCACGGCGCTGCTGAGCACGATCGCGATTCAGGCAGGGACGCTCTCCACAGGTCTCACATCTCGCTTTTATCCCCAGATCTCCGATCGGCGCCTCATCGTCGCGCCTGCCTCCTAGACCCTCTCCTCGGGAGGTTCCGGATGAACAAGGACGAGTTGGGGCGCCGTGGCGAGGAGATCGCTGCGGCGCATCTGCGGGAGCGCGGTTTCGAGATCCTGGACCGCAATTGGCGGGTGCGGGAGGGGGAGTTGGACATCGTGGCGCGCGAGGGTGCGGCGCTGGTGGTGGTGGAGGTGAAGACGCGGTCCTCGACGCGGTTCGGGTTGCCGATCGAGGCGATCACGCGGGTGAAGGCGCAGCGGTTGCGACGGTTGGCGTATGCGTGGGCGCGGGAGCACGACGAGCGGTCGCGGCATCTGCGGATCGATGCGGTCGGGATCGTCGCTCCGGAGGGTGTGCCTTCGCAGGTGCGGCACGTGCGGGCGGTGGCGTGATGGGGCTGGGGCGGACGTCCGCGGTCGGGCTGGTCGGCTTCACCGGTGCCGTCGTGGGCGTGGAGGCGCATTCGGCGGACGGCACTCCGGGAATGGTGATCATCGGTCTGCCGGATGCGGCGCTGTCGCAGGCGAAGGAGCGGGTGCGGTCCGCGGCGATCAACTCGGGGAGCGGGATCGCGGAGTACAAGATGACGGTGAATCTGTCGCCGGCGGCGATGCCCAAGCACGGGTCCGCGTTCGATCTCGCTATCGGACTCGCGGCGCTGGCGGCGCTGGGGGAGGTGAACCGCGAGTCGGTCGCGGCGGTCGTGCACATCGGCGAGCTCGGGCTCGACGGGAGACTGCAATCGGTGCCGGGAGTGCTGCCCGCGGTACTCGCCGCGGCGCGGGCCGGCCGATACAGGGTCATGGTGCCGGAAGACGACCGGCTCGAAGCGGAGCTGGTGGACGGGGTGGACGTCATCCCGGTCTCGTCCCTCGCCGCGGCCGCGGTCTGGCACGGGGCGGAGTGGGACGTGCCGGTGCTGCCGGAGCGCACGGCACAGCCCCCTGCTGTTCCTGAGCCGGAGTCGCGGCTCGACTTCGCGGACGTGATCGGCAACGAGGAGGCGGCGTCCGCGATGGTCGCCGCCGCGGCGGGCGGGCATCACGTCTTCCTGCTCGGTCCGCCTGGGGCGGGGAAGACGATGCTCGCGTCACGCCTGCCCGGGATACTGCCGGATCTCGACGACGAGGCCGCCCTCGAGGCGACCTGCATGCGTTCCTTGGTCGGGGAGCACCCCGGCGGGACACTGGTGAGGCGTCCGCCGTTCGAGAGTCCGCATCACTCCGCGTCCGCCGCAGCGATCGTCGGCGGTGGCAGCGGAAGGATCCGACCGGGCGCCGTTGCACGCGCGACCCGCGGCGTCCTCTTCCTGGACGAGGCTCCGGAGTTCTCCGCCGTCGCCCTCGACGCGCTGCGGCAGCCGCTCGAGTCGGGCCTGATCCGCATCCACCGGGCGAACGTCATGGCGGAGTTCCCGGCCCGCGTGCAGCTCGTGCTCGCGGCGAACCCGTGTCCCTGCGGTCGCCACGGCATCCGGGGTGAGATCTGCACGTGCTCGCCGCCGGTGCGGCGCCGCTACCTGGCGCGGCTGAGCGGTCCGCTGCTCGACCGCGTCGACATCCGGCTGACGGTCCGGCGCATCGGCGCGGCACAGCTCGCCGTCCGCCGTGACGAGCCGGGGCTCTCGACAGCGCAGGCTCGCGCTCGGGTGGTCGCCGCCCGCGCCCGCGCTCGGGAGCGTCTGGCAGGCACCCCGTGGTCGCTGAACGCCGAGGTCGACGGCGCGTGGCTCCGCGCGAGCCCGCAGCGCCCGACCGCCCGGGAGTCGGGCACCCTCGACCTGGCCCTGGAGCGCGGGCTCGTGACGATGCGCGGCTACGACCGCGTGCTGCGCCTCGCGTGGACGCTCGCCGACCTCGACGAGGTCGACCGCCCCGCTGCGAGCCACCTCGCCCGCGCACTGATTCTGCGGGGAGCGGGCTCGTGACGGCCGTCGCCGAGCTCTTCGACCGGACCGAGACACGCCTCGCGCGGCGGCTCCTTCCCGAGGACGGCGAGTCGGATCCGGTGGAGGCGCTCGCGCGCGCGGCCTGGTCGTCGCTCGCCGAGCCGGGCGACGCGGTGGCCGGCACACTGATCGAGCGATTCGGCGCCGGCGGCGCGCTCGCGAAGGTGGTGGGGACGGCGTCCGCCGGGGAGATCCTCGCGGAAGCGGCGGCGGCCGACCTGCGCCAGAGGGGGTCCGGATCTGCGGGTGACGCTGCCGCGGAGACCGGCCGCTCCGATAACTCGTTCGACTCGACAGGCGACGGAGAGAGCGACGGCGACGATTCCCGCAGCGGAACGAGAGTCCTCGCCGCAGGCCTGGCGCGCTGGCGTCCCCGGGTCGACAGGGCCCTGCTCCTCCGCCGCCTGGAGATCGCGCACCGTCTCGACGCGCGCCTGCTGCTGCCGGGATGCGACGGCTGGCCGCAGCCGCTCGCCGATCTGGGGGACCACGCGCCGTTCGCGCTGTGGAGCCGCGGCGACCCGATCGCCCTCGCCGCTCCGTATCGCCTGGCCGTCGTCGGGGCCCGCGCGGCGACCGGCTACGGCGAGCACGTCGCCGCGGACCTCGCCGCCGGCACCGCCGAGCGCGGCGTCCTCATCGTCTCCGGAGCCGCCTTCGGGATCGACGCGGTCGCGCACAAGGCCGCCCTCGGTGCGGGTGGCAGCACGGTCGCCTTCCTCGCCGGCGGCTCCGACCGGCTCTACCCGACGGCGCACACCGACCTCCTGCATCGCGTGATCGCGACGCCCGGCTGCTCGGTGGTGACGGAGGTGCCGCCGGGTACGACGCCGACGCGCTGGCGCTTTCTGCAGCGCAACAGGCTGATCGCCGCAACGACCGCGGCCACGGTCGTCGTGGAGGCGGGAGCCCGCTCCGGGTCGTTGAACACCGCCGGCCACGCGGCGGCGCTCGGGCGACCGCTCGGTGCAGTGCCGGGCCCGGTGACGAGCGCCTCCTCAGCGGGCTGCCATCGGCTTCTCCGGGAGTACGCCGCGACCTGCGTGACGTCGGCTCCGGAGGTCGTCGAGCTGCTCGGCATGTCCGCGGTACTCGCTGCTGCACCGGAAGTCTCACGGGCGGCGTCGCGCGTCCTGGACGTCCTCCGCTCGGACGGTGCGCACGAGACCGAGGCGCTCGCGCAGCGCTCCGGCCTGTCCGTCCCCGAGACGCTCGACCTGCTCGGGACCTGCCTCGCGACCGGGCTCGTCCAACGCGACGCGGAAGGGAGGTGGAGGGCAGCCGCGTGAGAAGCGGGTGAGGGGAGGTGGCGGTCCGCCGCAGGAGGACCGGGTGACGTTCCGCTCCGTCCCTCGCCGTCCGGCGAGGCATCCGGTCCTCGACGGCCCTGAAGGCGAGCGACTCGCGGGACGAGGTTCTTCCGGCCTCGCGAGGCGCGGGGAAAGGCCCCGCCTCGATTCACGGCGAAGCAAGCCAGTCCGGAGCATCCCGCGCGCACGGCCTGCCGCCGAGGCGACGGGGCGCTGTCGGCGGTGCGCCCTACGCTGTCGATCAAGCAGCGAGGGGAGCCGCATGGGTGACGAGACGACGACGAGGACGCAGCCGGAGCATCCGCAGCTCGGGCACTTCCGGGCCGCCGACCGGGTGATCGCGCACCTCAGCGACACGCACTTCCTCGCGGAGGGCGCTCCGCTCTACGGGCGCGTCGACACCGTCTCCCGGCTCGAGCAGGCCGTCGCGCGGCTCGTCGAGCGCGGCGGTCGGCTCGACGCGATCGTCGTCACGGGGGACGTCGCCGATCGCGGTGAGGAGGACGCCTACCGGCGGGTCAGGGACGTCCTCGATCCCGTGGGCGAGCGCTTCGACTGCCCGATCGTCTGGGTGATGGGCAACCACGACGAGCGCGGTGCGTTCCGCCGGGTGCTCCTCGACCAGGAGCCGCGCGACGTGTCCAGCGATGCCCCGATCGACCAGGTCGTCGACCTCGGCGGGCTGCGGCTCATCGCGCTCGACAGCGCGGTGCCGGGCTACCACCACGGCGCGCTCACCGGCGAGCAGCTCGAGGCGCTCCGAGCCGAGCTCGCGACGCCTGCTCCACTCGGCACGATCCTCGCGCTGCACCACCCGCCGCTGCCGACACCGCTCGGCGCGATGACCGTGCTCGAGCTCCGAGGGATGGACCGGCTGGAGGAGGTGGTGCGCGGGACCGACGTGCGCGCGATCCTCGGCGGGCACCTGCACTATCCGACGGCCGCGACCTTCGCCGGCGTCCCGGTCTTCGTCGCCGGAGCGACCAGCTACACGATGGACCTCGGCGCTCCGGAGCGCGAGCTCGCCGGCATCGACGGAGCGCAGAGCTTCTCGCTCGTCCACGTACATCCCGAGACCGTCGTCACCTCGCTCGTCCCGAGCGCCACCACGCCGATCGCCACCCGCTTCGGCACGGACCTGATCGAGAAGCTCGAGAGCCTCGACGAGCAGGGCCGCATCGACCTGTGGTCGCGGATGCCGGGCACCGATGGCTGACAAGCCTCCCGCAGGCCTGCCCCCGCGTGGCGAGCCGCTCGCGGCGGCCGTGGAGGACTTCCTCCGCTACGTCCTCGACGAGCGCTCCCTCTCACCCGCCACGGCCCGCGGTTACCGCGCGGACCTCTCGACGCTGATCGACTTCGCCGCAGGCAGGAAGCAGCCGATGCTCGCCCAGTTCGACCTCGAGCTGCTGCGCGACTGGCTCTGGCACGAGTCGCAGACCGGCGTCGCCCGGGCGACGCTCGCCCGGCGGACCGCGGCCGTCCGCTCCTTCTCGTCCTGGGCGCAGCGCTCCGAGCGCCTGCCGATCGACGTCGCCGCGCGCCTGCGCACCCCGAAGGGCGGGCGGGCGCTGCCGCGCGTGCTCACCGAGCCGCAGACCGAGCACCTGATCGACGTGGTCGCGGCGCGCGGGGCGACCGAGGACCCGGTGGCCCTGCGCGACCTCGCGATCGTCGAACTGCTCTACGCCTCCGGCATCCGCGTCTCCGAGCTCGTCGCGATCGACGTCGGCGACCTCGACCTGAGCCGGCTCACTGTGCTCGTCACCGGCAAGGGGAGCAAGCAGCGCGTCGTGCCGTTCGGCGTGCCCGCGAAGGAGGCGCTCATCGCCTACCTGGAGAAGGCCCGTCCGCAGCTGCTCCCGGACGCGGAGCCCAGCGCGACCGGGACGAGCACCCCGGCCCTCCTCCTCGGCCGTCGCGGCGCCCGCCTCACCCCGCGCACCGTCTACGGCGTCGTCGCCCGGCTCCTCGACGGCGGCCAAGGCTCCGGCCCGTCCGGCCCGCACACCCTCCGGCACACCGCGGCGACGCACCTGCTCGACGGGGGAGCGGACCTCCGCGCCGTCCAGGAGCTGCTCGGCCACGCGAGCCTCGGCACCACGCAGATCTACACCCACGTCTCGACCGAGCGGATCCGCGAGGCCTACCGCCTCGCCCACCCGCGCGCCTGAGCGCGCCGCACTCACCACCGCCTGCTCCGTATCGGTGACCGCTCCTGCGTCCACTCCATCCATCGGGAGCAGCACCGCGCGCGGGATCCCGCCGAAGAACCGCATCGGGTTCACGTACTCCCCGTCCTCGCGCACCCCGAGGTGCACGCACGAGCCGTCGCAGTGCCCGCCCGCGCCCACGGTGCCGATGACGTCCCCGGCGCGGACCTCCTGACCCTCCGCGACGGACGGCTCCACCGGCTCCACGCTCGACACCAGCCCACCGGCGTGCGCGATGCTGACCACGCTCCGGTCGACCACCCGCCCCGCGAAGGACACCCGCCCGTCCGCGACGGCCCGGACCGGAGACCCCGCCGTGGCGGCGAGGTCGATCCCGCGATGCCCCGCGGCGTAGCGATGCGCGGGCGCCCGCCACGGCTCGACGACGGAGAACCCGTCCACCGGCGGGGTCCAGAGCATCGGCGCGAGCAGGGCGAGCACCAGGAACACGCCCGGGCGGAGGAGGAGAGGTGCAACCATGCGGACACCTTCCTCCTCGCTCGCGTCGCGCGGGCGGCCGGCCGCGCGACCGGGGGAGAAGACGCTCGCAGGGTGGGCTGTGGAGGAGAACGACGTCGACCCCGCTGCGCAACCCGGCCCGGGACATTGGCAGGCGGGAGTAACGTGCCTGTGATCCGGAGCGGGCGCGGAGACACCGCACCCACCGGCGGCGAGAATCGGAGACGACCATGACCAGCGGACGATCTGACACCATCCCGAACCCCTCGGCGGCGAAACTGAAGAGGAAGGTGATCGGTCTCGCCATCGCGGCGGCGGTCGGCGGCTTCCTCTTCGGCTTCGACTCGTCCGTGGTCAACGGAGCGGTCGAGGCGGTGCAGGGCGAGTTCGAGCTGTCGGCCGCGCTGATCGGCTTCGCCGTCGCGTCGGCCCTCCTCGGCTGCGCGGTCGGCGCCTACCTCGCCGGTCGCCTCGCGGACCGCTGGGGCCGCATCAAGGTCATGCTGCTCGGCGCAGGCCTCTTCTTCATCTCCTCGATCGGCGCGGGCGCGGCCTTCGCCGTCTGGGACCTCGTCCTCTGGCGCGTCGTCGGCGGCCTGGGCATCGGCATCGCCTCGGTGATCGCCCCCACCTACATCTCCGAGATCGCGCCCAAGGCGATCCGCGGTGCGCTCGCGTCGCTGCAGCAGCTCGCGATCACGCTCGGCATCTTCGCCGCACTGCTCTCGGACACCGTCATCGCCGAGGGCGCGGGCGGCGCGTCCGAGCCGTACTGGTTCGGCGTCGCGGCCTGGCGCTGGATGTTCATCGCCTGCGCCGTCCCCGCCGTGATCTACGGCCTGCTCGCCCTGACGCTGCCGGAGTCACCGCGCTACCTGGCCACGCGGGGTCGCTCGCAGGACGCGCGCAAGGTCCTCGCGACGGTCACCCCGCGCGACGAGGTGGACGAGGCGCTGGCCGACATCCAGAAGAAGATCGACGAGGACGCCGAGAACGCCCAGCGATCGAGCCTGCGCGGTCCGGCGCTCGGTCTGTTGCCGGTGGTCTGGGTCGGCATCCTGCTCTCGGTGTTCCAGCAGTTCGTCGGCATCAACGTGATCTTCTACTACTCGACCTCGCTCTGGAGCGCGGTCGGCTTCGACGAGTCGAACTCGTTCGCCATCTCGGTCTTCACCTCGGTGGTGAACGTCGTGGTCACCTTCGTCGCGATCTTCCTGGTCGACAAGGTCGGCCGGAAGCCGCTGCTGCTCGTCGGCTCCGCCGGCATGGCGATCTCGCTCGGACTGATGGCGCTCGCGTTCAGCCAGTCGACGATCAGCGGCGAGGACGTCTCGCTGCCCGGCGCCTGGGGCCCGATCGCCCTCGTCTCGGCCAACGCCTTCGTCGTGTTCTTCGGCGCGACCTGGGGCCCGCTGGTCTGGGTGCTGCTCGGCGAGATCTTCCCGAACCGGATCCGCGCCGCCGCCCTGGGCCTCGCCGCCTCGGCGCAGTGGATCGCCAACTTCGCCATCACGGTGACGTTCCCGATCCTGTCGCAGGACGTCTCGCTGACCCTCGCCTACGGCCTGTACGCGGCGTTCGCCCTCATCTCGTTCTTCTTCGTGTTCCTGTTCGTGCCCGAGACCAAGGGCCGCTCGCTGGAGGAGATGGACACCCTGCACATCCGCACCGTGATGAAGTCGGCGCGCAAGTAGCGCACGGCCTCGCCCCTGGCCGAGCTCTGGCTCGCGAGAACGCCTCCGGCTCGTGGAATCCCAGCGGTTCCGCGAGCCGGAGGCGTTTCCGCGTGCCGGAGCCACGTGGCTGAGCTGCGCGGCGGACTTCGGGCTCGTGATTGCGTTTCGGGCTCGTCAAATCGGGTGGTTCCTGCGTGCCGGAGGTGTTTCTGCGTGCCGGAAGCCGCGCGGCGGGACCTCGGGCTCGCGATTTCGGTCCGGGCTCGTGGGATCGGGCGGTTTCCGCGTGCCGGAGGTGTATCCGCGTGCCGGAGGTGGTCGGCAGCCGGGCGGCGGACGCGCGGGCCGGACCCGCGGGGGAGGCGGCCGTCCTGGTGCTAGTCTTCTAGGAGCACCTCGCTCGTCGGGGTGACTACGCGCGCCCATTCGGCCAACGCTCCCCACGGTCCCCTTCGCCCAGTGCGAGGAGGGCGGGAGCGCGCCGGGCGCCAGGGCGACGTGCCGACCGGCCGTCGCGGACAACCGAACGGGAGTTCGGCGCCGTCGTGCGCCCGAGCCCCAGAGAAGGAGAACGACTCATGGCAGTCGTCACCATGCGCCAGCTGCTCGACAGCGGCGTCCACTTCGGGCACCAGACCCGTCGCTGGAACCCGAAGATGAAGCGCTTCATCCTGACCGAGCGCTCGGGCAGCTACATCATCGACCTCCAGCAGTCGCTGGCCTACATCGACAAGACCTACGACTTCGTCAAGGAGACGGTCGCCCACGGCGGCACCATCCTCTTCGTCGGCACGAAGAAGCAGGCGCAGAACGCGATCTCCGAGCAGGCGACCCGCGTCGGCCAGCCCTACGTCAACCAGCGCTGGCTCGGTGGCCTCCTCACCAACTTCCAGACGGTCTCCAAGCGCCTCGCGCGCATGAAGGAGCTCGAGGAGCTCGACTTCGACGACACGTCGAAGAGCGGCTTCACGAAGAAGGAGCTCCTCATCAAGAAGCGGGAGCTCGACAAGCTGCACAAGTCGCTCGGCGGCATCCGCAACCTCTCGAAGACGCCGTCGGCCCTGTGGGTCGTCGACACCAAGAAGGAGCACCTCGCGATCGACGAGGCCAAGAAGCTGGGCATCCCGGTCATCGGCATCCTCGACACGAACTGCGACCCGGACGAGGTCCAGTACCCGATCCCGGGCAACGACGACGCGATCCGCTCGGTGAGCCTGCTCACCCGCATCGTCGCCGACGCCGCCGCCGAGGGCCTCATCCAGCGTCACCAGAAGCCCGAGGCCGAGGGCAACGTCTCCGCCGTCGAGCCGCTGGCCGAGTGGGAGAAGGAGCTGCTCACCACGAGCGACGACTCCGCCGCCGCGACCGGCGCCGCCGTGACCGACGCCCCGGCGTCCGACGTCCAGGAGCCCGCCGAGCAGGCCGGTGCCGAGACCGAGAAGGTCGCCGACGCCGAGCTCGCGACCGCCGACGAGGCCGTCGCCGAGGCCGAGGCGCCCGCCGAGGCCGACTCGACCACCGAGTCCGCGACCGACGAGACCCCCGCGTCCGTCTGACACCCGCACTGAGCCGGGGGTCGGACGGGTCGCGAGAGCGCCCGGCCGACCCCCGCTCATTCGGGGCACGTTCACCACGAAGCAGAACCGCCGACACCCCGGCGTGATGGAGTCCTCGACACCGAGGCCCGTCGCCGCGGGACCGGCAGACCACGACGTCCTGGCGGGCGCAGGTGCTCGAAGCACCGCGCCGACCGGACACAACAGAGGAGTTCGCAGAACTATGACTAATTTCAGCCTCGCTGACGTCAAGACGCTGCGCGAGCAGCTCGGAACCGGCATGGTCGACACCAAGAACGCGCTCGTCGAGGCCGACGGCGACCTGGACAAGGCGGTCGAGATCCTCCGCCTCAAGGGTGCCAAGGGCAACGCGAAGCGCGCCGACCGCTCCACGAGCGAGGGCCTCGTCGCCGCCGCCGAGAAGGACGGCGTCGCCACCCTGATCGAGCTCGCCTGCGAGACCGACTTCGTCGCCAAGGGCACCAAGTTCATCGCCCTGTCCGAGGGCGTGCTGGACGCGGTCGTCGCCGCCGGCGCCACCACCGTCGAGGAGGCCCTCGCGGCCCCCGCCGGCGACAAGACCGTCGCCGACCTCATCAACGACGAGGCCGCGATCCTCGGCGAGAAGGTCGAGCTCCGTCGCGTCGCCACCGTCTCCGGCGAGCACTTCGCCGTATACCTGCACAAGACCAACAAGGACCTGCCCCCGCAGGTCGGCGTGGTCCTGGGCTACTCGGGAGACGATGCGGAGACCGCGCGCTCGATCGCGCAGCACATCTCGTTCGCCAACCCCTCCTACCTGTCGCGCGAGGACGTGCCGCAGTCGGAGGTCGACAACGAGCGCCGCATCGTCGAGGAGATCTCGCGCGGCGAGGGCAAGCCCGAGGCCGCCCTGCCGAAGATCATCGAGGGTCGCGTCAACGCGTACTTCAAGCAGGTCGCGCTGCTCGACCAGGACTACGCCAAGGACAACAAGCTGTCCATCAGCAAGGTCGTGGCGGACGCCGGTCTGACCGTGTCGGGCTTCGCCCGCTTCAAGGTCGGCGCGTAGCACGCACAGCGAGGGGAGTCCGGGTCGTTCAGTCGACCCGGACTCCCTTCGCTCTGCCCGGGGGAGGTGCCCGGGCGTGGTCGCGGGGCGTCCCCCGCGCGGGATAGGTTTGTACGGGTCTACGGGAGGAAACGTCCATGACGGAGACGGATGCGAAGACGACGGGCAAGCGCCGCAGGGTGCTGCTGAAGCTGTCGGGGGAGGCGTTCGGAGCCGGCACTCTCGGGGTCAACCCGGACGTGATCAGCGCCCTGGCGCGCGAGATCGCCGACGCCGCGACCGAGGTCGAGATCTCGGTGGTCGTCGGCGGCGGCAACTTCTTCCGCGGGGCCGAGCTCTCGCAGCGCGGCATGGACCGCGGCCGCGCGGACTACATGGGCATGCTCGGCACGGTGATGAACGCGCTCGCCCTGCAGGACTTCCTCGAGCAGGCCGGCGCGGAGACGCGCGTGCAGTCCGCGATCGCGATGACGCAGGTCGCCGAGCCCTACATCCCCCGCCGGGCGATCCGGCACATGGAGAAGGGCCGCGTCGTGATCTTCGGCGCGGGCGCCGGCCTGCCCTACTTCTCCACCGACACCGTCGCCGCGCAGCGCGCGCTCGAGACGCACGCCGACGTCGTGCTCGTCGCGAAGAACGGCGTCGACGGGGTCTACGACGCCGACCCGCGGACCAACCCGGACGCGAAGAAGCTCGATACCCTCACCTACCAGGAGGCGCTGCAGCGCGGTCTCAAGGTCGTCGACTCGACCGCCTTCAGCCTCTGCATGGACAACGGCATGCCGATGCAGGTCTTCGGGATGGAGCCGGCCGGCAACGTCGCGCGGGCCATCCGGGGCACCCGGCTCGGCACCCTCGTCTCCAACTAGGGCGCCCCCGCCCCGAACTAGACTGACCACTTCCCTCTCTTAAGGAGCCCCCTGTGATCTCGGATGTACTCGCCGACGCGACCGTCAAGATGGACAAGGCCGTCGGAGTCGCCAAGGAGGACTTCTCCACGGTACGCACCGGTCGGGCCAACCCCGGCCTGTTCCAGAAGGTGCTGGTGAGCTACTACGGCACGCCCACCCCGCTCTCGCAGCTCGCATCGCTGCAGAACATCGAGGCGCGCACGCTGCTGGTCACCCCCTACGACAAGGGCGCCCTGCGCGACATCGAGCAGGCCATCCGGGACATGCCGAACCTCGGCGCCAACCCGACGAACGACGGCTCGGTCATCCGGATCAACCTCCCCGAGCTCACCGCCGAGCGCCGCAAGGAGTTCGTGAAGATCGTGCGGACCAAGGCGGAGGACGCGAAGATCGCCGTCCGCAACATCCGCCGCAGCGCGAAGAGCGACCTCGACGCGCTCAAGGGTGACATCGGCGACGACGAGCTCTCGCGTGGCGAGAAGGAGCTCGAGGCCGTGACCAAGCAGCACGTGGACGCCATCGACGAGGCGCTCAAGCGCAAGGAATCCGAACTGCTCGAGGTGTAGTGCCGTGCCCGTGAACCCCGAGGATCCCGAGAGCAGCGACGACGCTCCGGCGCCGCACGTTCCGGGCGCCCGGGGTTCGCGCATGGTCACGCGCGACGCCCTGCGCGCGCGGGCCCAGCAGGGCCGGGCCGACGTCGAGCGACAGCTCGAGGCGACCCGTGCCCAGCTCGAGGCGACGAACGAGCGCCTGACCGCGCGCTCGGGCCGGAACCTCGTCTCCGCGACCGTCATCGGTCTCATCGGCGGCGGCGCGATGGTGGTCAGCCTGCTGGTCGTCAAAGAGCTCTTCATGGTGCTGGCCGGCGCCCTCGTGCTGCTGGCGGCGCTCGAGCTGTCGAACGCGCTGCGGCACGCCGGGCGCGACATCCCGCGTATCCCCACCGGGGTCGTCGCCGTGGTCGCCGTGCCGGCGGCTTACTACGGCGGGATGCAGGCCGCCTGGTTCGCCGTGCTGGGCGGCTCGGCGCTGGTCGCCCTCTGGCGGCTGGGGGAGCAGCTCCTCCGCCGGACGAGGTCGACCGGTCGCGAGCTCCTGCTCGACGTCGGGCTCGGCGCGTTCGTGCAGATCTACGTCACGTTCCTCGGCGCCTTCGCCATCCGCCTCGTCGCGGAGGAGGGCGGCCAGCTCTGGGCGCTGTCCTTCCTGATCCTGGTGATCGTGGTCGACACCGGCGCCTACGTCAGTGGTCTCACCTGGGGCAAGCACCCGATGGCACCGCGGATCAGTCCGAAGAAGACCTGGGAGGGCTTCGCGGGCGCGGCAGTCGCAGGCGTCGTCGTCGGCGTGCTCCTCGCGCTCCTGCTGCTCGGCCAGCCCTGGTGGGTCGGCGCCGTGTTCGGCGCGGTCGTCCTGCTGACGGCGACGCTGGGCGATCTCGCGGAGTCGCTGATCAAGCGCGACATCGGCATCAAGGACATGAGCTCGTGGCTGCCGGGCCACGGCGGCTTCCTCGACCGCCTCGACTCGATCCTCCCCTCGGCCGCCGCGGCCTACGTGCTCTACTTCGTCTTCGCGCACTGACCTCGAGCACGGGACCGCGCAGTGGCCGAGCGCACGGTCTCCGTTCCGTCGCGGCGCGGTCGACGCGCCGATTCCCGGACCGGGCCGCCGCCTTGGCAGAATGACGGGATGAACGCTCCCTTCCCCCGCGCCCGCGAGTCCCGGCCCGGCTACGACACGGACGAGGTCGACTCCTTCCTCGCCTCGGCCAGGGACGCCTACGCCCAGCTCTCGGGCGGTCCCGCCGACCTGCGCGCGGTGGATCTGCGGCACACCGCCTTCTCGCTGAAGAAGGGCGGCTACTCGGCGCCGCACGTCGACGCCGCGCTGGAGCGCCTCGAGGACGCCTTCGCGGTGCGCGAGCGCCAGTACGCGATCGCGGCGCAGGGCGAGGAGGCCTGGCTCCGGAACGCGCGGGAGACCGCGCAGGAGATCGTGAACCGCCTGGCGCGGCCCGCGCGCGAGCGCTTCACCCGCGCCGGCGTGCTCACCACCGGCTACAACATCCGCCAGGTCGACGCCTTCTCCGACCGCGTCTCCGGTTACTTCCGGGACGGCTCCGTGCTGACCGTGGACGACGTGCGGACGGTGTCGTTCGCACCGCAGCGCGGCGGCTACTCCGAGCCGCAGGTGGACCTCGTGCTCGACGCCGTGGTCGACGTGATGCTGGCGGTGCGCTGAGCGGTCGGCCCCGCACTGGCGGATCGAGAGGTCCTCCGTTATGCTTTCGTGATCGTGGGTATGCATCAGAGAACGTCCGTCGCGCAGCCACCCGTCTCCCGATCCTCGGTCGAGACCTCGAAGCGCGCGGCGGCCCGCCGGTCCCGGACCCGTGTCCCGCTGGCGTTCCTCGCCTTCGCCGCCTCCATCGGCTTCGTCGCCGTCAGCGCGGTCGACCCGTCCAGCGGCGCCGTTGCGTCGCCCTTCTACCAGGCCCCGGAGCGCTTCAACGGCGACCCGGCCCAGCGCCTCGTCGTCGCTGAGGCGGCGGTCGAGCGCACCGTCCAGCGCGACACCTTCGACGCTCAGGCGAAGCCGACCCCCACGCCGACTCCGACGCCGACCCCCACTCCGACGAAGTCGAAGCAGGCCGTCGTCGAGGACGACGAGGAGGAGGAGTCGGCCGCCGCGGCGCCCGTCGCCCGCTCCGCCGCCCCGGACCCCGGCTCGGCGAAGGCCCTCGCCTACGACCAGATCGTGCAGCGCGGCTGGGCCGACAGCGAGTACGACTGCCTCGTGCTTCTGTGGAACCGCGAGTCCGGCTGGAACGTCTACGCCGAGAACAAGTCGAGCGGTGCCTACGGCATCCCGCAGGCGCTCCCCGGCAGCAAGATGGCGACGGTCGGCGGCGACTGGCAGACCAACGCCAACACCCAGATCACCTGGGGCCTCGGCTACATCTCGGGTCGCTACGGCTCGCCGTGCGGTGCCTGGGCGCACTCGGAGAGCGTCGGCTGGTACTGATCCCGGCTGCCGCCCGTGCTCGGGGCGGGCGACCCGCCCGATAGCCTGAGCGCGTGGATTACGCGCTGCTCGGAGTCGTCGGGATCATCACCGTCGTCACGGTCGCGCGCTTCTCGAGCCGGCTCGGAGTCGCGGCACCGCTGCTGCTGGTCGTCATCGGCATCGGCGCGTCCTACCTCCCCGGCGTCCCCGAGATCGAGGTCGAGCCGGAGCTGATCCTCGCCGGGGTGCTGCCACCGCTGCTGTACTCCGCGGCGATCCAGGTGCCACTGGCGGACTTCCGGCGGAATCTGCGCTCGATCTTCGGGCTGTCGGTGCTGCTCGTCGTCGTCACGGCTCTCGTCGTCGGCTTCTTCCTCTACATGCTGCTGCCGGACCTCAGCCTCCCGGCCGCCATCGCGCTCGGCGCGGTGGTCAGTCCGACCGATGCGGTCGCGGCCACCTCGATCGGCAAGAAGCTCGGCCTGCCGCCGCGGCTCGTGACCGTGCTCGAGGGCGAGAGTCTCGTCAACGACGCGTCGGCGCTCGTGCTGCTGCGCGCCGCCACGGCCGCGACCGCGGTGGTGGGCGCCTCCGTCTCGAGCGACGCCATCGACATCGGCGAGGTCGGCGTGCTCTTCGTCTACTCGGTCGTGATGGCCGTCGTCCTCGGGCTGGTCATGGGCGTGCTGACCGTCTTCGTGCGCTCGAAGCTACGCGACCCGGTGCTGGACACCGCGGTCTCGTTCGCGGTGCCGTTCCTCGCCTACATCCCGGCGGAGGAGCTCGGCGCCTCGGGTGTCCTCGCGGTCGTCGTCACCGGCATCTACACCGGGCACAACAGCGCGCGGTTCCTCAGCCCGCAGTCGCGGATCAGCGAGCGGGTGAACTGGCGGACGGCGCAGTTCCTGCTCGAGAACGGCGTGTTCCTCCTGATGGGCGCCGAGATCAAGGCGATCGTCGGCGACATCGAGCCGGGCGGCGTCGGCGTCGACACGGCGGTCCTCCTCGGGCTCGCGACGGTCGTGATCCTGATCGTGCTGCGCACCCTCTTCGTCTGGCCGCTGCTGCTCTGGCTGCGCGGCTCGGGCCGGCGGGCGGAGCGGATCAACCGCCGGCTCGCGGTCGGGGTGATGCGCCTGCGCAACAGCGCCAGCAGCGACGAGCGGTTCGTCCGCCGGCAGCAGCGCGCGGAGCGGCTCTACCAGCGGCGGGAGACCGACCTCGCGGCGACGACGAGCGAGGCGTTCGGCTGGCGCGGCGGGGTCATCCTCTCCTGGTCCGGGATGCGCGGCGTGGTCACGCTCGCGGCGGCGCAGTCGCTGCCGGCGGAGACGCCCTACCGCTCGCAGCTCATCCTGATCGCCTTCACGGTGGCCGTGGTCACCCTGCTGCTGCAGGGCGCGACGCTCCCGGCGCTCATCCGGGTGACGGGCATCCAGGGGAGCGACGGCGACGCCGACCGCCGCGAGCTGGCCACGCTGCTCGACGAGGTCGCCTCGACCGGCATCCAGGCGCTGCCGGAGGCGGTCGAGGACCTGCCGGCCGGCAGTGTCGGCGAGCGGGTGCTGGAGCGGGTCCGCCGGGACACGCTGACCCGCTCGCAGGTCGCGTGGGAGCAGGTGGAGCGCGAGGCCGACGGCCCGCTGGGCCCTCAGGGGCAGTACCTGCACCTGCGGCGGGCGGTGCTGAGCGCCGAGCGCGAGGCACTGCTGGAGGCGCGCGGTCGCGGGGTCTACTCCTCGCGGATCCTGCGGCGGGCGCAGCTGATGCTCGACGCCGAGGAGACGCGGCTCGAGATGGACGACTCCTCGCACTGACCCGCCCGGACGGGACGGCTGCGAGCGAGCGCTCGCGCGGCGGCTCCTAGACTGGAGCAATGCCGCGCAGCAATCGACCCCGCGGACGCGGGCGCGAGGACGACGACGAGCAGCGCGACCTCTCGCAGATGCTCGCCGGCTGGCGCCGCATCGAGACGCGCCGCGGCCGAGAGTGGAACGTCCAGCCCGTCTCGTCGTCGCGCGCGGTCAAGAACTACCTCTGCCCGGGCTGCGGCCAGACCATCGACATCGGCCTCGCGCACGTCGTCGTCTGGCGCGGCGACGGAGCACTCGGCGACGCCGCGGACCTCGCCGGTCGTCGCCACTGGCACACCCACTGCTGGCGGATCGAAGGAGCACGATGACGCACGAGATCCGCGGAGGCGTCGTCCTCCCCGCCCGCCGCGAGGACGTGGAGCTGCACACCGCCGACGGGCTGACGCTGGTCGGCGAGCTGGCGCTGCCGCTCGAGGGCGAGCCGGTGGCCACGCTGGTCACCCTGCACCCGCTGCCGACGCACGGCGGCTTCATGGACTCGCACATCCTGCGGAAGGCCGCCGCGCGGCTGCCCGCCCTGGCCGGGGTGGCGGTGCTCCGCTTCAACACTCGCGGCACGAGCTCGCCGCGCGGGACGAGCGAGGGCGCCTTCGACGGCGGCACCGCCGAGCGGGCCGACGTCGCCGCGGCGATGGCGCTGGTCGCCGAGCGCGGGCTGCCGCACCCGTGGCTGGTCGGCTGGTCCTTCGGCACCGAGCTGGCGCTGAAGTGGGGGAGGGAGCACCCGGTCGAGGGCGCGATCCTGCTGTCGCCGCCGCTGCACCGGGCGACGGCCGAGGAGGTCGCGGCCTGGGGCGAGGACGGCCGCCCGCTGGTCGCGCTGATCCCCGAGCTCGACGACTATCTGCGGCCGGAGGCCGCCGCCGAGCGGTTCGCCTCGGTCCCGCAGCTCGAGCTGGTCGCCGTCGAGGGCGGCAAGCACCTCTGGGTCGGCGAGGCGCAGACGCGCCGCGTGCTCGACGAGATCGTGCGGGTGGTGGCGCCGGCGTCGTCGCCGCTGCCGACGGAGTGGGCGGGCGAGCTCGGCTGAGCCCGCCCGCGCCGGTCAGCGGTTCTTCGAGCCGCCGTCGTTCTTCGAGCCGCCGTCGTCGTCCTTCGAGTCGTCGTCCGACAGGCCGTCGATGTGGCCGATCAGGCCGCGGAGGCCCGTGACGTAGCCGGCGATCGCGTCGCGCTCGGTGCGGATCTCGTCGAGGCGGGACTCGGCCGTGTTCTGCAGCTCGCGGGTGCGGCGCTCGGCGTCGGCGATCATCTCGCGGGCGCGGTCGCGGGCGGAGTCGAGCAGGGCGTCCGACTCGTCCTGCGCCTCGCGGCGCAGGCGCGTGACGTCGTCGAGGGCGTCGCTGCGGAGCGCGTCGGCCTCCAGGCGCTTGTCGTTCGCGCGGCGGATGGCGTCGGCGAGCTGCAGGTTCGACTCGTCCAGGTAGCGCTGCGTCTGGGCGACCGCCTCCTGGTGGCGGAGCAGGTAGTCGCGGTCCGCCTCCTCGCGGCGAGCGGCGAGCTCGACGACGAGGTCGATCCGGGCCTGCTCGACCTCGCGCGAGAGCGCGGCGGCCTCGTCGGACGCGGCGGAGCGCAGCGCGGCGAGCTCGGCGTCCAGGAGGGCGACGGCGTCGGCCCGGTCGCGGGCGAGCTGGGTGCGCAGATCGGCGAGCTCGCGGGCGCCCTCCGCGCGGCCGGTGGACAGCTCCGCGGCGAGGTCGGCGCGGCCGGACAGGACCTCTGCCTCGAGGTCCGCGCGGGCGGACAGGACCTCGGCTTCGATCGCGGCGCGGGCCTCGGCGACCTCGGCGGTGACGGCGGCGCGCAGGCGGTCGACCTCGGAGGCGACCTCCGCCCGCAGCAGCTCGTTGCTCTGCGCCAGGCGGGCGGCCTCGGCGCGGGCCACCTCGACCTCGCGGGCGGCGACGGCGCGCATCTCGGCGGCCTCGCGGCCGGCCTCGGAACGGATCGCCGCGGCCTCGCGCTTGGCGGTCGCGCGGGTCTCGGCGGCCTCGGTGGCGACGGTGCCGCGGATGGCGGCGGCCTCGCGGACGGCGTCCTGGGTCATCACGTCGCGGTCGTCGGCGGCCTTGCCGAGCGTCGCGGCGGCCTGCGCCTCGGACTCCTCGCGGGTGCGGTCGGCGCGGCGGCGCGCCTCCGTCACGAGGCGCTCGGCCTCGTCGCGCGCGTCCTTCAGCAGACCGTCGCGGTCGTCGCGGGTCGAGCGGCGCAGCGCCGAGGCGTCGTTCTCCGCCTGCGCGATGATGCGCTCCGACTGCTCCTCGGCCACCCGGAGGGTGTGCTCGAGCTTCGCGCCGAGTCCTGCGTAGGTGGGCGCACCGACCTGCTGCAGCTCCTTCTCGAGCCCGTCGATGCGGGAGGAGAGGCGCTTGGCCTCGCGACCGCTCTCGGCGGCCTGGGTGTTGGCGTGGATGAGCTCGCGGCGCAGACCCTGGATGGCCTTGTCGACCTCGTCCCGGTCGTAGCCCCGGAACACCTGGGTGAATTCGGCCTCGTCGCTTGCCACGTCGTCTCCTCCGGAACACGGCCGCGGTGGGGTCGCGGCACTCCAGGGAGTTTAGTCAGCGGGTGCCTCGCGGCCCGGGCCGACACCCGCACCGCGCGCCCCTCGATCGGTGCTCTCGGCCGATCCCTGGGTTCGGCTCGGCCCATCCGCTAACCTGGACTGTCTTTGTCTGTTGCCGTCGCGCCCCGGTCCGGCCGTCACCGGAGCCGTCCCGGGCCGCCACCCCCCGATCCGGCAACGCAGGAGGAGTTCTTTCGTGCGGTTCGTCTTCGCCATCATCGCCACCGTCATCGCCGCGGCGCTCATCGCGCTCGGCATCGGCCAGCGGACGGTGTGGGCTCCACCGGAGTCGCTCACCGCGCAGACCGCGCTCGAGTCCGGCGCCCCCTACGCCGTCATCGACGGCAGCACGCTCGGCGCCAATCCCGGCCGGCAGACGATCACGGTCGAGGGCGAGGGCGACCTCGTGATGGCGTACGCGCCGACGACCGACGTGCTGGGCTGGGTCGGCGGCTCCGACTACGACCTCATCGACTACGCGAGCAGCGAGGACGGCGCGGACAGCCTGTCCGCGGAGCAGGAGACCGGGACGGCGCTGACGCTGGCCTCCGACGTGGCGGACGCGAACGCTGCCGTCGTCGATCCCCGCGACTCCGACCTCTGGCTCGAGCAGTTCGAGGGCACCGGCAGCATCACCGTCGCGCTCGACCTGCCGGAGGACGTCTCGCTGATCGTCGCCACCGACGGCACCGCCCCGGCCGCGAGCGACATCCGGGTGAGCTGGCCGGTCGACACCGCGACGCCGCTGGCCGGTCCGCTGCTGCTGGGAGGCGCCGTGTTCCTGCTGATCGGCCTCGTCCTCTACATCTGGGCGTTCCTGCACCTGCGCCGCCAGCACGGACCGCGCCGCAAGGGCCCGCAGGGCAAGGTGCCGCGCGGCGTCCGGCTGCCTCGCGCCCGCGCCGGCATCCAGTCCTCCATCGCGGCGGCTCAGCCCTCGCGGCGCCGCCGGCTGCTGGTGCTCCCGATCGCGCTCGGCGCGACCGTGCTGCTCGCCGGCTGCAGCTCCGACTACTGGCCCGACCTCGCCGCGAGCGCCTCCGGGACGCCGACGGCGTCCGCCACCGCGACCCCGGGCGCGGAGCCCGTCGCGGAGGAGCCGACCCCGGTCGTCACCACCCAGCAGGCGGAGGCGATCGTCGCCTCGGTCTCCGAGGTCGCGGCCGCCGCCGACGCCGCTCGCGACGCGAGCATCCTCGCGGAGCGCTTCCAGGGCGAGGCACTCACCGAGCGCACCACGAACTACGAGGTCCTGACGAAGGGCGGCACGATCGACGCGCCGCAGGCGATCCCGGCGTCGCCGGTGAGCCTCGTCCTCCCGCAGGACACCGACAGCTGGCCGAGGCTCGTCACGGCGGTCGTGCAGAACACCGCCGACGCCACGCAGGCGCCGATCGCCCTGATGATGAGCCAGGCGAGCCCCCGCGTCGACTACAAGGTGGACTACGCGATCTCGCTCGAGGCCAACGCGCGGATCCCCGACGTCGCACCGGTCACGGTCGGCACCTCGATCGTCGCCCCCGACTCGAAGCTGATGAAGCTCGCTCCGGAGAACGTCGGCGCGGCCTACGCGGACATCCTCGCGAACGGCGACTCCAGCCAGTACGCCGAGACCTTCTCGAGTGACGGCGACACCCTCCGCGGTCAGGTCGGCGTCGACAAGAAGAACGCCGATCGCGAGGCGCTGCCGGACACCGCCTCGATCGAGTTCACCAACGCGGCGGGCACCTCGGACACCATCGCCCTCGCCACCAACGACTCCGGCGCGCTCGTCGCTGCGAGCATCGCCGAGACCGCGACGGTCCGCCCGACCGCCGAGGGCTCGACCGTGTCGACGTCCGGCGCCTCGCAGACCCTGCTCGGCATCGACAAGTCGACCACGGGCATCGCGACCACCTACGGTTATCAGTTGCTGTTCTACGTACCGCCCGTCGGATCGGAGGAGAAGATCGTCATGCTCGGATGGAGCCAAGGACTCGTCTCGGTGGTGCAGCTGCCGTGAGCACCCCCCTGCCCCCGCTGCCCGGCAACCTGCGCGGTGCCGTCGACCTGTCCACCCTCGTGAACCGGCGCACGCCGCCGGCCGCGCCCCCCGCACCCGCGGGCGGCGGTGAGGCCCCCCAGGGCGCCCCCGTCGCGAACCCGCTGCTGCTCTCGGCCGGTGACGCCGAGTTCGACCAGGTCGTCCAGCTGTCCTCGCGGGTCCCCGTGATCATCGACCTGCGCGGCTCGTGGTCCGACCAGAGCCTGAGCATGACCGCGCTGCTCGAGAAGGTCGTGATCTCCTACGCCGGTGCCCTCGTGCTGGTCGGCGTCGACGTCGAGTCGAGCCCCCAGCTCGCGCAGGCCTTCCAGGTGCAGTCGGTCCCGACGATCGCCGCGGTGATCGCCGGCCGCCCGGTGCCGATGTTCAACGGCCTCATCACCGAGGAGCAGCTCCGCGACCTGCTCGAGCAGGTCCTCCAGCTCGCCGCGCAGCAGGGCGTCACGGGCACCGTTCCCGTCGACCCGGCCGCCGCCGGTGCCGAGCCGGGCGCCGAGCCCGAGGCCGCGCCGCTGCCCCCGCACCACCAGGAGGCGTACGACGCGATCGACCGCGGCGACTACTCCGCCGCGATCACCGAGTACGAGACCGCCATCGCGCAGAACCCCCGCGACGACCTCGCCGTCGCCGGACTCGCGCAGGTGAAGCTGCTGCAGCGGCTCCAGGGCCGCACCCTCGACGACATCCGCTCGACCGCGGCCGCCGAGCCCGCGAACCTCGACGCGCAGCTCGCCGTCGCCGACCTCGACGTCTCCGGCGGCCACGTGGAGGACGCCTTCGACCGCCTCCTCTCGATGTACCCGCGCCTCGACGTCGACGGCAAGGCGAGCGTCCGCGCCCGCCTGCTCGAGCTGTTCGAGATCGTCGGCACGACCGACCCGCGCGTGAACAAGGCGCGAGCGCGGCTCACGGGGCTGCTGTATTGAATTGCGGGAGGAGCGCGAGCGCTCCTCCCGCCGCGGTCGGCTGGGTCTGTGGTTGCGATTCGCAGAGCGGGTCGCCCACGGCTCGCGAGAAACGCTGGCACGCGTGCGGCGCCTCTTCGCGGGACGAGCGCGAGCGCTCCTCCCGCCGCAGTCGGCAGGTCGTGCGGTCGTGCTCCGCAGAGCGTGTCCCGTCCGGCTCGCGAGAAACGCTGGCACGCGTTTCTCGCTCATCGCCTTCATGGACTCGGCTGGTTCGGGGGACGGGCGGCTCGGTAGTCGCTCTCTTCGGCGCTCGTGCTCCGCACCTCGTCCTCAGTACTCGCGCCACATGGTGGTCGAGTAGCCCCGCAGGGGCGTAGCGAAACCCGCCGTCATCAGCAGGGCGGGTCTGCAGACTCGTCCTGCTGACGGTGGTGGATCTCGATACGCCCGCTTCGCGGGCTACTCGATCAGCATGCGGGGGGCCGCGCTCTGGGCGGCGTCGGCCGCGGTCGGACGGGGCGTCGCGCTCAGCCGCAGGAGCAGTTCTCGGAGCGGGGGGCGGTGATGCTGCGCTGGTGGACGAGCACCTCGCGGGCGACGATCGGCAGGTCGAGACCGCTCGCCGCCGCCTCGGCGCGCAGCGTGAGGAAGGCGACGTCGGCGGAGATCCGCAGGCTCGCGCTCAGGAAGCCGACGGCCTGGAGGACCGCCGCCTCCTCGTCCGTGACGTCGGGCAGGGACTCCACCCAGGAGACGAACACACCGTCGACCGAGTCCTCAGGCACGGGGGCCACCACCGGCACGACGACGGCTCAGGGAGGTACGGAACGGTGACAGCATCCCCACCAGTGTCACCGAAACGGTGACATGAGCACGGGGGGCTCGCCGCTGCGGGAGGAACGCGCACGAGGACGACCGGTCCCGCCTCATGTCGGGCGCCCCAGGGACGGTGCGTGCCGAGCGAGGAGTGGACACCCGGCGCTCGGAGTCGACGCGAGGTCCCGCGGGCAGCCGATCCGGCGGATCGCTTCGGGTCGGCGCGGATCGACCGCGGAGAAGTCCCATGGTGGTCGTCCTGTCTGCCGGGGTCTGGGGCGGATCGGATTGTCGGATCGACGCAGACAAGGTAACTTTTTTGCCGGTATCTCCTTCCTGTGCGGTTGTCCGCTCAGCGCACTCCTCGCACCGCGAGGTCGCTCACGGCGGCGGCTACCGCGCATCGGCACGGGCGGAAGGGGGAGCAGTGGCGGAGCACCTGCAGTTCGAGCCGAGCGGAGACCGGGCCGCGCGCCTCGTGGAGGCGGTCGTGCACGCGCAGGACGCCCAGCGTCGGCTGACCGCTCGAGGGCGGGTGCAGCTCGGCCTCGGCGCGACCGACATCGCGGCCCTGCAGTACGTGGCGCGGACCGGCCGCTCCCCGGTGACCCTCGGCCAGCTCGCCGACTGGCTCGACGTCACTCGCGCCGCGGCGTCGATGGCCGCCAAGCGGCTGGTCGCGTCCGGCTACCTGCACCGCGTCGACGACGAGTCCGACGGCCGACGGCGCTGGCTCGTCCTCACTCCACGCGGTCGCGAGGCGATCGACGAGGCGTTCGGCGCTGCCGACCGGGAGGCGTCGGCGCTCGTCGCGCAGCTCGACGACACCGTGGTCGAGTCCGTGCTCTCGACCCTGCAGCAGCTCGCGAGCGTGCTCGACCCGCCCGGTGGGCCGGAGCGGACGAGAGCGCCGCATGGCGACTGATCGGGCTCCCGACTCCGCACGGAAGGATCGGGGGAGCATCCGCATCGAGGCGGTCGGCACCGACCTCGAGCGCGCCTCCGAGGTCCTCGGCGGCTTCTACTCGGGGACGGGGTGGTCGGTGGCGGCCACCGAGCAGCCGTTCTCGTTCCGCTACGCGGCGCTCGGCGACCCGGTGATGACGCTGCGCACCTCGCAGATGCGCGGCGCGACCACCGGGGAGGACCCGGCCGGCGGCGACTACGTCGTGCAGTGGCTGGTCGAGGGCAGGGGGATCGTCGACGTCCACCGGGACGCGATGCCGGTGACGCGTGGTGTGCCGCTCCTGAATCCGGCCCATCGACCGTTCGTCTTCTCCTACGCCGACTACGACCAGAAGCTCGTGCATCTGAGCCGTGAGCACGTCGACCGCAGCGCCCGCGAGCACGGCTACCGCCGCACGGGCGTGCTCCGCTTCGACCACCTGCACCGCCACGGCGTGGAGCCCGTGGCGCAGTGGCACGCGGTGATCGGCGAGATCTCCACCGCGATCCGCACCGGCCGAGTGACGCCGCTGCTCTGGGACCGGCTGACCCGCCGGGCGGCGGCCGCGTTCCTGGAGCTGTACCCGCCCGAGGGCGCGGCGCTCCCGGAGGTCCTGCTCGCCCCGAGCAACGCCGGGATGCGCTCCGCCGTCGAGTTCGTGCACGAGAACGCGCATCTGCCGATCGGACCGATCGAGATCGCCGCGGCCGCGCACCTCAGCGTGCGCGGGCTGCAGGTCGCGTTCCAGCGCCTGCTCGGCACCACGCCGCTGCAGTACGTCCGGGACGTGCGCCTCGACCGGGTGCACGCGGACCTGCGCCTGGGCGACCCGGCACGCTCGAGTGTCGCCGGCACGGCGCGCAGCTGGGGCTTCGGGCACCTCGGCCGGTTCTCCGCCGCCTACGCCTCCCGCTTCGGCGAGTACCCGAGCCGCACCCTCGGCCGCTGACGCGGGGCTCGGGGCGGCGACGGCGTCGACCGCCGCGTCACTCGTCGCCGCCGGTCTCCGCGTGCGGAGCGCCCACCGCCTTCGACTCCGGCGAGCCGCGCTCGCGCAGGTAGACCGAGAGCACCGCCATGCTGCCCACGGCGAGGAACTCGGACTGCCAGTTCTGCAGCGTGCGGCTCCAGAAGTCGGCGGAGGCGAGGTACTCGCCCCAGGAGACCGGTGCCGACAGGTCCAGCAGCTGCTGCTCGTCATAGGCGACGTGCCCGGCGACGGACTGCGCGAGCCAGGAGCCGGCGAAGACCGCCCCCATCACGATCAGCAGGGAGTGCGCGTAGAGCCGGCGCCGGAGGCCGCCCGGGAGCTTCGCGAGACCGGGGGAGGACTCCTCGGCCCACCGCCCCATCCGCTGCTCCCGCTCGGTGGCGCGGCCGGCCTCGCCGGGGTCCTTCGACTCCGAGGAGCCGCGCTGCACGAACCAGACCGTCGCGGCGATGTAGAGGAAGAACTGCAGGTACTCCGACTGCCAGTTCTCGGCGACGTCGGCGGAGAAGGTCGACGAGGTCAGGTAGCGCGCGTAGGTCACCGGCTCGAGACCGGCGATCCGCAGGTCGTCGAGGTAGACGAGGAAGCCGGCGATCGACTGACCGGCCAGCGACAGCACGAAGAGTGCGCCGAAGACGAGGGTCAGCGAGTTCTCGCGCAGGAAGCCGCGGTCGGCGCCGGTGCGCCGCTCGGAACCGAGTGCCCGGGTCACGGCGCTCATCGGTGCAGCAGCCCCGTCGCGAGGAAGAAGACGAGTCCGGCTCCGATCACGGTCAGGCAGCCGGTGAAGACCCCGCGCATCACGAGCCGTCGATCGCGCAGTCGAAGGGGAGGTCCTCGGTGGTCGCCGTGCACCCCGCGGCGCGCACGCGCCAGCCGTCGCCGCTCGCCGTAAGGAAGACGGTGTCTCCGCGCAGCTCGACCACGGCGGCCTGGCCGAAGGCCTCGGCGCGCGGGGAGCCGGCAGCGGCGGGGTCGAGGCCGAGCGCGAGGATCGCGTCGGGGCACGTCGCGGATCCCGCCCCGGTCTCGACGACCGCCTCGGCCGCCCGGGGGGTCAGCACCGCGCACGCGGCGGCGCCGTCGCCGGCGGCCAGCGCCTCCTCGAACGCCGCGGCGGTGGCACCGGCCGCCGCGGCGTCCGGCGCGAGGCCGGCGCACCCTGCGAGGGAGAGGACGAGGCCGACCGCGAGCGCTCCGGCGGGCGCACCGCCGAGTGCGCGGGCGAGTGCGCGGGTGCGTCTACTCGACGCGGCGGGGGAGCGGGACATCGGACGACCTCCTCGACTGGCACGAGTCCGGCGTCGCCGACGCTAGTCCGAGGGCGCCGCCGCGATCGAGGATCTTGACAGCGGCGCCGCACCCGCCCTCAGGGGCGGTAGAGCGCCCACTCCTCCCGGGGCAGCTCGCGCAGCTCGTCGACGACGCGCAGCTGCCACATCGCCGGAGTGTGCCCCTCGAGGCGCCCGTGGACCGTCTCGCTGGTCCAGCCGTCGCGGGTGCGGGTGTAGCGGATGAATCGGACGTGCCGGCCCTCGAGGGGTGCTCCGCTGGTCGCCATCCCTCGATCGTCGCCCATCGGAGCGGCCGGTGTCGGCTCTTGACAATCAGGCGGGGCGGCCGGAGGGATGAGCGGGTGCTGCGCCGCCCTCGACCCTCAGGCGGCGCCCTGTGGCGCGGTACCACTGGGCGCAGAAGACGACGAGGACCGCCGCCTCCAGCCAGCCGCCCGCCGTGGACATCAGCTCGGCTCCCGCGCGCACGTCGGCGGAGTCGAGGAACGCGGGCGGGCGCGCGTACAGCTGCTTGGCGAGGATCGCGTGCGAGGACATCGCGACGACCAGCGCGATCACCTGCGTCGTCCGGGCCGGCGGATGGGGGCGGGGGTCCACGCCGATGACCGCCGCGGTGAAGAGGCAGCCGGCCAGGAGGAGGTGGGCGTGCACGAGGACGTGCAGCAGCGGCGCCGCATGCATGGCCTCGAGGAGCGGGGTGCGGTAGAGCAGCCACAGTCCGCCCGCGCTGATCGCGGTCGCCGTGACGGGATGGGAGAGGAGCCGCGCGGGCCCGCTGCGCAGCACCCGGGACAGGCGCCGGGCGGGGGTCGTGCTCAGCGTCCGCAGGGCGAGGGTGACGGGGGCGGCGTGGAACCGCGGCCCGGACTTCCCGTTCCGGATCGGCTACCGGATCGGCGAGTCGGCGCCCGGTGTCGGCGTCTCGCGCGGCGTGCTCTGGCTCGCCGCCGACGGCACGGACCCGTCGGCTGCGGTGCGCGCCGTCGATCGACCGGGCGGCTGGGCGGGGAGCGCGCGGCACGGCGCCCGCCGACCCCTAGGGTGAGCGGATGAGCACCGCCGCCCTCTCCCCGAGCGCCCGATTCCACCAGCGCTTCCTCGTGGAGCAGCGCGAGATGTCGGCGCCCGCCCGCCGCCGCCTGATGCGCGCGGGAGGCGGTTCGGTGGCGGTCGGGCTCGTGCTCTTCGCCGCGCTGATCGTGCAGGTCGCGACGGGCACCGGCCTCGCGGCGCTCGATCCCGCGGTCTCGGAGTGGTTCCGCGCGAAGCGCTTCGCGGAGGGGACGGTGGTGATGGACACGCTGGCCACGGTCTTCGGCCCGGTCTTCCTGCCGATCATCATCCTCGGCGTGCTCGTGCTGTGGATCGCGCTCGCCCGGCACCTCTGGCGGCCGCTCCTGCTCGCGGGCGGGATGGTCACCGGCATGCTCAGCGTCCAGCTCGCCGCGCACCTGGTGCAGCGCATGCGGCCGCCCGTGGAGTACATGCTGCTCGGGGCCGACGGGACGTTCTCCTTCCCGTCCGGCCACGTGACCGGCGTCTGCGACTTCTTCCTGATCACGACCTTCCTGCTCGCCTCGCGCCGCTCCTCGCCGGTCTGGGCGATCGGCGGCTTCGCGCTCTCGCTCGGGATGATCGCCGGCCAGGTCGTCGCCCGCCTGTACCTCGGCTACCACTGGCTCACCGACACCCTCGCCTCGGTGGCGCTCGCGCTGGTGATGCTCGGGTCGGTCGTGCTCATCGACACCTGGCGCACCGCGGTGGTGCGCCGGGACGAGGTCTGATCGGAGGCCTCCGAACCGCGCCGCTCAACGTCGACGCCCCCGGGCCGGAGGGCTCGGGGGCGTCGTCGTTCAGCGGGGCTGCGTCAGCCGCCGACGGCCTGGCGTGCGCTGTCGAGGCCGGAGGAGAAGGCGTCCGCGGAGCTCACGTTGCCGGACTCCAGCTCGACCAGGGCGCCGGAGAGCGCCGCGCCGATCACGCCGGTGTCCGGTCCGTTGACGAAGGACGGGAACTGCTCTGCCGACGCCGGTGGATTTACTTGGAAGAGACGCCCGCAGTCATGCTGGTCGAGTAGCCCCGCAGGGGCGTATCGAGACCCACCACCGCATGCACGTCGGTCTCTTCCCCGCCCTGCGATGGCGCCGGAGGCGCCCCCTCCGCTCGATACGCCCGCTCCGCGGGCTGCTCGATCAGCATGGTTCGGTCCGCTGAGTGGGCCGGGCGCACGACGAAGGCGGGCGGAGGGACGCGTGTGCGTCCCCTCCGCCCGCCTCCGGGTGGGGTGGTGCCGGTCAGCCCAGGTGGCGCAGGAAGAGCGCTCCGAGCGGGGGCAGGATCAGCTCGGCCGAGGCGGGGCGGCCCGCCCAGGGCTCGTCGCGGGACTCGACCGCGCCGAAGTTGCCGACTCCGGAGCCGCCGTAGATCTCGGCGTCCGTGTTGAGCAGCTCCTCCCAGCGGCCGGCCTCGGGGAGGCCGACGCGGTAGCCGTGCACCGGCGAGCCGGAGAAGTTGACGATGACCGCGACCGCGCGGCCGGCCTTGTCCTTGCGGAGGAAGGAGATCACGTTCGGCGCCGCCGCACCGCCGTCGATCCACTCGAAGCCGGCCTGGTCGTTGTCGAGCTCGTTCAGAGACGGGACCTCGCGGTAGAGGCGGTTCAGCTCGCCGACGAGGCTCCACAGCCCGCGGTGGCTCGGCTGGTCGAGGATCCACCAGTCCAGCCCGCGCTCCTCGGACCACTCCGAGTACTGCCCGAACTCCTGGCCCATGAAGAGCAGCTGCTTGCCCGGGTGCGCCCACATGAACGCCAGGTAGGCGCGCACGTTCGCCAGCTGCTGCCAGTGGTCGCCCGGCATCTTCTGGATCAGCGAGCCCTTGCCGTGCACGACCTCGTCGTGGCTGATCGGCAGCACGAACTGCTCGCTGAACGCGTAGACGAAGGAGAAGGTGATCTCGCCCAGGTGGTACTGGCGCCACAGCGGGTCGTTCGCCATGTAGCGCAGCGAGTCGTTCATCCAGCCCATGTTCCACTTGAGCCCGAAGCCGAGCCCGCCGGAGACGGTGGGCTGGGTGACGCCGGGCCAGCTGGTGGACTCCTCGGCGATCATCATGATGCCGGGGTAGAGCTTGTACGCGGTGGCGTTCACCTCCTGCAGGAAGCTGATCGCCTCGAGGTTCTCGCGGCCGCCGTGCTCGTTGGGCAGCCACTCGCCCTCCTTGCGGGAGTAGTCGAGGTAGAGCATCGACGCCACGGCGTCGACCCGCAGGCCGTCGACGTGGAACTCCTCGAGCCAGAACAGCGCGTTGGCCACGAGGAAGTTGCGGACCTGGGTGTGCCCGAAGTCGAAGACGTAGGTGCCCCAGTCCATCTGCTCGCCGCGGCGCCAGTCCGGGTGCTCGTAGAGGGGCTCGCCGTCGAAGCGGGCGAGCGCGAAGTCGTCCTTCGGGAAGTGCCCGGGCACCCAGTCGACGAGCACGCCGATGCCGGCCTGGTGCAGCCGGTCGATCAGGTACTTGAGGTCGTCGGCGGTGCCGAAGCGGCTCGACGCGGCGTAGTAGCCGGTGACCTGGTAACCCCAGGAGCCGCCGAAGGGGTGCTCGGCCAGCGGCATGAACTCGACGTGGGTGAAGCCCAGCGTGGTGACGTACTCGATCAGCGGATCGGCGAGGTCGCGGTAGCCGAGACCGGGCTTCCAGGAGCCGAGGTGCATCTCGTAGACGCTGATCGGCTGGGTGTGCGGATCGACGCTCGCGCGCTGCTCCATCCAGCCGGAGTCGGTCCACCGGTGGTGCGAGACGGGGACGCGAGAGGCGGTCGCCGGCGGCACCTCCGTGGCGCGGGCCATCGGGTCGGCCTTGCGGACCCAGCGGCCGTCGCGAGAGAGCAGATCGAACTTGTAGGAGGCGCCGGGCTCGATGCCGGGGACGAAGATCTCCCAGACGCCGTTGACGCCGAGGTTCCGCAGCGCGTGGCCCTCGCCGCTCCAGTCGTTGAAGTCGCCGACGACGCGGACGGCCTGGGCGTGCGGCGCCCAGACGGCGAAGGAGGTGCCCCAGACGCCCTCGTGCTCGCGGTGCCGCGCGCCGAGCGCCTCCCAGAGCCGCTCGTGCCGGCCCTCGCCGATCAGGTAGAGGTCGAAGTCGCCGACGGTCTTCGAGAACCGGTAGGGGTCCTCGGCGGTCCAGGAGGAGCCGTCGCCGTAGTGCGCCTCGACGGTGTACGCCTGCGGGTCCTCGTCGTGGACGCCCTGCCAGAGGCCGTCGTGCAGGTGCTCGAGCTCGACGCGGACGCCGCCGGCCAGGACGGCCGTCACGGCGTCGGCGAGCGGCCGGCGGACGCGGACGACCGCGCCGCCGCCGGGGAGCGGGTGCTGCCCGAGGACGTCGTGGGGGAGCGCGTTGCTGCCGGTCGCCAGCTGCTGGAGGACCCACTCGGGGAACTCGGGGAGCGCGTCGACGTCGGAGTCCGGCGCCGGGGCGGGGCCGGAGTCGCTCGTCTCGGCGATCGGTGCGTCGGCCGCGGCGGTCGGCTCGGGCGGCGTCAGCGGCTGGAGGGTCGCGGACGGTGCGGTCGGCTCCGGCGGCGTGAGCGGCTCGGGGGTCGCGGACGCCGTGGTCGGCTCGGGCGGCAGGAGCGGCTCGGGCGGCGCGACGGGCTCGGGCGGCGTGAGCCGCTCAGGTGCTGCGGCCGACTCCTCGGCCGCGGGCTCCGCGACGTGCGCGCCCGTGGTCGTCGCCGAGCTCGTGCCGGTCGTCACGACCGTCTCCGTGCGCGGGTCGACACCCGCCGCGTCGGCGGGGCTGCCGGGCTCGGCGGGGACGGCGTTCTGCGCCGGCCCCGTCCCGCGCCTGCTCTCGTCCGTGCTCTCGGCCGGGCTCGTGCCCTTGTCCTCGGGAACCGTCATCGTCCGTCCGCCTTCACGCTCAGGATGTGCACGGGCTCGACGAAGGAGTCGAGCCGCACGTAGTTGTCGCTGCCCCAGGTCCAGACGGCACCGGTGATCAGGTCCTCGACCTCGTAGGTCGAGCTCCAGTCCAGTCCGAGGGACGGCAGGTCGATGTGCACCGTGGTCTCGCGAGCCGAGTGCGGATCGGTGTTGACGACGACCAGGAGGGTGTCGTCGCTGCCGGTGCCGGTGAACGCGCGGTCCAGGTGCTTGGAGTAGACGAGGATCGCGTCGTCGTCGCTGCCGTGCACCTGCAGGTTGCGGCGCTGGGCGAGCGCGGGGTGCGCCCGGCGGATCTCGTTGAGCCGGGTGATGTACGGGGCGATCGTCGAGCCGTCGGCGTCGGCCGCGGCCCAGTCGCGCGTCTTGTACTCGAACTTCTCGTTGTCGATGTTCTCCTCGGCGCCCGGGCGCGCGACGTTCTCGATCAGCTCGTAGCCTGCGTACACGCCCCAGAGCGGCGACGCCGTCGCGGCGAGCGCGGCGCGGACCTTGTAGGCCGAGCGGCCGCCGTACTGGAGGTACTCGGTGAGGATGTCCGGCGTGTTCACGAAGAGGTTCGGCCGCATGTAGTCGGCCGTCTCGTGCGAGATGCTCGTGAAGAACTCCTCGAGCTCCTCCTTGGTGTTGCGCCAGGTGAAGTACGAGTACGACTGCTGGAAGCCCACCTTGCCGAGCGCCCGCATGATCGCCGGCCGGGTGAACGCCTCCGCGAGGAAGACGACTTCGGGGTTCTCGGCGTTGACCTCGTGGATGATCCACTCCCAGAAGTCGAGCGGCTTGGTGTGCGGGTTGTCGACGCGGAAGATCTTCACGCCGAGTGAGATCCAGTAGCGCAGGACGCGCAGCGCCTCCTGGCGGATGCCCTGGGGGTCGTTGTCGAAGTTGATCGGATAGATGTCCTGGTACTTCTTCGGCGGGTTCTCGGCGTAGGCGATCGAGCCGTCCGGCAGCGTCGTGAACCACTCGGGGTGGCTGGTCACCCAGGGGTGGTCCGGCGAGGCCTGCAGCGCGAAGTCGAGCGCGAGCTCGAGGCCGGCGGCGGTGACGGCGTCGTGGAAGGCGGTGAAGTCCTCCACGGTGCTGAGGTCGGGGTGGATCGCGTCGTGCCCGCCCTCGGGGGCGCCGATCGCCCACGGCGAGCCGGGGTCGTTCGGGCCGGCGTTCAGCGTGTTGTTCGGGCCCTTGCGGAAGTTGCGGCCGATCGGGTGGATCGGCGGCAGGTAGAGCACGTCGAAGCCCATCGCCGCGACGGCGGGGAGGCGGTCGATCGCGGTGCGGAAGGAGCCGGAGGTGACGCTGCCGTCCTCGTTCCGGACGGCGCCCTCGGAGCGGGGGAAGAACTCGTACCAGGCGCCGACGCCCGCGCGAGTGCGCTCGACGTGCACGGTGCGCGGCTCCGAGACGCTCGCGAGGCTCATCACGGGACGCGCGGTGAAGGCGCCGTGCACGGCGGGGTCCTCGGCGGCGGCGAGGCGCGCCTCGGGGGAGAGCGACTCGTCCGCCACGGTGGCGGCGGCGTCGGAGAGCAGGGAGCGCTCGGCCTCGGAGCGGGTGTCGTCGCCGGCCGCGGTGCGGAGGAGGCCCTCGCCGATCGCGAAGGTGACGGCGATGTCCAGGCCGGCCGGGATCTTGACGTCGGCGGTGTGCAGCCAGGTCGCCCAGTCGTCGGCGAAGGCGCGGATGCGGTACGTCCAGTCGCCCTCGTCTTCCAGGAGGACGAGGCGGCCGTAGCGGTCGGTCCCGGTGGCGATCAGCGCCATCCGGTGCTCCGACTCGGTGCCGGCGGGGGAGGTGAGCAGCAGGTCGACGCCGATCAGGTCGTGCCCCTCGCGGAACGCGGTCGCCGCGAACGGGACGACCTCGCCGACGAAGGCCTTGGCCGGCCAGCGGTCGTCCTCGAGCCGCGGCTGCGGGTCGATGATCGGGATGCGCTCGGCGCGCACCCGGTAGCCGGAGCCGGTCGGAGCGGATTGCCCCGCGGTCTCCGCCGCGGCCTCGGGAGCCGGCGCCGCGTCGGCCGTCCCCGGTGCCTGCGCCTGCGCGGCCGGAGCCGGTGCCGGTGCCGTGCGATCCTGCGCATCCTGTGCCGCCGCCTCGGGCGACGGGGGTGTCTGCGCCGCGGGAGTCTCCTCCCGGGCCGCACCTCCCCGAGCCGCTCGTCGTGCGTCCTTGCCGTGCGAAGCCTTGCCGAAAGGTGTCTGAGCCACGTCACGACAGTAGCGACCGGCGATGCCTTTGGCACGCCGGTTGCGAACGCGCGCGCCGCTGTGCAAAAGGGCCGGCGCCACGGCCGACGGCGCCCGCGGGCACTCCGCTACAGTGTGCGAGCGCGACCGCCCCGGCCGTCCGCAGGGGGTGCTCGCCGGGGTCCGCAGTCGCCGGGATCAGCCGGTCGTCGTACCGGCAGAGAGTCGAGGAGTGCCGTGAAGGCCATCCGCCGCTTCACCGTCCGATCGGTCCTGCCGCCCGAGCTGTCCGCGCTCGGCGAGCTGGCGGGCAACCTGCGCTGGGCCTGGCACGAGCCGACCCGCCGCCTGTTCGAGCGGGCGGATCCCGAGCTGTGGCAGCGCGGGACCGGCGACCCGACCGCGCTCCTCGGCGCGATCGCGCCCGAGCGCCTCGCCGAGCTGGCCCGCGACCAGGGCTTCGTCGACGACGCCTGGCGCCTGCGCGACGACCTCGAGCGCTACCGCACCGAGCCGCGCTGGTACCAGTCGCTGCCGGAGTCGGCGCCGCGCTCGATCGCCTACTTCTCGCCCGAGTTCGGCATCGCCGCCGCGCTCCCGCAGTACTCCGGCGGCCTGGGCATCCTCGCGGGCGACCACCTCAAGGCCTCCTCTGACCTCGGCGTCCCGCTGACCGGTGTCGGCCTCTTCTACCGCTCGGGCTACTTCTCCCAGGGGCTCTCCGCCGACGGCTGGCAGCTCGAGTCCTACCCCTCGCTCGACCCCGACGGCCTGCCGCTGCGGATCGTGCGGCTGGCCGACGGCTCGGCGGCGCGGATCGTGCTGGCCCTGCCGGACGGGCGCGCGCTCTACGCCCGGGTCTGGCGGGCCGAGGTGGGCCGGGTGACGCTGCTGCTGCTCGACACCGACGTCCGCGAGAACGAGGACGCCCTGAGGACGGTCACCGACCGGCTCTACGGCGGCGGCGGCGAGCACCGCCTCCTGCAGGAGCTGCTGCTGGGCATCGGCGGCGTGCGCGCCCTCGAGCTGTGGGCGGAGGTCTCGGGCACGCCGCTGCCGGAGGTGTTCCACACCAACGAGGGGCACGCCGGCTTCCAGGGTCTCGAGCGCATCTCCGGCCTGATCGGCTCGGGCCTCGACTTCGACCAGGCGCTGCAGGTCGTCCGCGCGAGCACCGTCTTCACCACGCACACGCCGGTGCCCGCGGGCATCGACCGCTTCGACCGCGGGATGATCGAGCAGTACTTCACCACCGAGCTGCTGCCGGGCGTGCAGATCGAGGACGTGCTGGCACTGGGCTCGGAGTCGCCCACGGGCGGTGCGAGCGACGTCTTCAACATGGCGTTCATGGGGCTCCGCCTGGCGCAGCGCAGCAACGGCGTCTCCAAGCTGCACGGCGAGGTGAGCCGCTCGATGTTCTCCGGTCTCTGGCCGGGGTTCGACACGGCGGAGGTGCCGATCGGCTCGGTCACCAACGGCGTGCACGCGGCGACCTGGACCGATCCGATCCTCCGGGGTCTCGCCCGCGACCGGCTCGGCACCGACGACACCACCCGCGCCGACTGGGCGTCCGGCGCGCTGAGCGACGGCGAGCTCTGGCAGGCGCGGCGCTCGATGCGGGAGCAGCTGGTGCGCGACGCCCGAGCGCGCGCCGCCCGCTCCTGGCGCGAGCAGAACCCCGGCGGCCTCACTCCGGCCTGGCTGGACGAGCTGCTCGACCCGGACGTGCTCACCATCGGCTTCGCCCGGCGCGTGCCCACCTACAAGCGGCTGACGCTGATGCTGCACGACCCGGAGCGGCTGCGCGCGCTGCTGACCCACCCGGAGCACCCGATCCAGATCGTGATCGCCGGCAAGTCGCACCCCGCCGACGAGGAGGGCAAGCGGCTGATCCAGAAGCTGGTCCGCTTCGCGCAGGAGCCGGACGTGCGCCGGCGGATCGTCTTCCTGCCCGACTACGACATCGCGATGGCGCAGCTGCTCTACCCGGGCACCGACGTCTGGCTGAACAACCCGCTGCGTCCGCTCGAGGCCTGCGGCACCTCCGGGATGAAGGCCGCGCTGAACGGCTCGCTGAACCTGTCGATCCTCGACGGCTGGTGGAACGAGTACTTCGACGGCGAGAACGGCTGGGCGATCCCGTCCTCCGACCGCGACCTCGATCCGGAGTCGCGCGACACGCTCGAGGCGGACGCGCTCTACGAGCTGCTCGAGAGCGAGGTCGTGCCGCGCTACTACGAGCGCGACCACGACGGGGTGCCGCGCCGCTGGGTGCGCTCGATCCGGCACACGCTGGCGACGCTCTCGCCGGAGCTGTCGGCCGAGCGGATGGTGCGCCAGTACGTCGAGGCGCTCTACCAGCCCGCCGCCGAGGCCGGGCGCGAGATCGCGGCCGACCACTTCGAGCCGGCCAAGGAGCTCTCCGCCTGGAAGCAGCGGGTCCGCGCGGGCTGGCCGGGCGTGGCGGTCGCGTCGGTCGAGTCGGGCGGCATCGACGCGGTGCCCCAGCGCGGCGACCGGCTCGCGCTGCGCGCGGGGGTCCGCCTGGGCGAGCTCTCGCCCGAGGACGTCGTGGTGCAGGTCGTCTCCGGCACCACCGCGGCGGACGGCTCGCTCGTCGACGTGCGCCTGCACGAGCTCGAGGTGGCGGAGGAGTCGGGCGCGGTCGTGCCCGCCGACGCGGTCGGCCGAGTGCCCTACGCCGGCGAGATCGTCCTCGACCGCAGCGGCTCCTTCGGCTACACCGTCCGCGTCGTGCCGCGGCACCCGCTGCTCGCCCGCTCGGCCGAGCTCGGCCTGGTCGCGGCGGCCGGCTGATGCGCCCGCCTGGCGGTCGAGCAGCCGCGCAGCGTTCGTTCGGATTCATGCTGGTCGAGTAGCCGCGGAGCGGCGTATCGAGACCCGGCCTCCGGGTGACGGAGGATCTCGATACGCCCGCTCCGCGGGCTACTCGATCAGCATGGGAGCCCTCTGCGGGCGCTGCACGATCAACAGGGAAGCCCTCTGCGAGGGCTGCGCGATCAGCATGGAGGCGGCCTCCGTGCATGCTGGTGGAGCTGCCGCGAAGCGTCCTCTCAGATGCATGCTGGTCGAGTAGCCGCGCAGCGGCGTATCGAGACCCGCCCGCCCTCAGCGCGCGATGTCCGCGACGATCGCGCCCGTCGCGGCGACGAGGTCCGCCGGCGCGAGCTCGATGTCGAAGCCGCGGCGGCCGCCGGAGACGAGCACGGTGTCGTACAGCTCCGCCGTCTCGTCGAGCACCGTGCGGTGCCGCGTCTTCTGCCCGATCGGGGAGATGCCGCCGAGCACGTAGCCGGTGCGCCGCTGCGCGAGCGCCGGGTCGGCCATCGCCGCCCGCTTGCCGCCGACCGCCGCCGCGAGCTCCTTGAGCCCCAGCTGCCCGGTCACCGGCACGATGCCGACGACCAGCTCGCCGTCGACGTCGACCAGCAGCGTCTTGAACACCCGCTCCGGCTCCACCCCGAGCGCCTCGGCCGCCTCGCCGCCGTAGCTCGCCGCTCCGGGATCGTGCCGGTACTCGCGCGGCACGAAGGCGATCCCCGCCGCGGTCAGTGCGAGCGTCGCCGGAGTCCCCGGACCGCCCTTCATCAGCTCGCGGCGGCCGGACGCGGGCCGTGCGCGGCGAACAGCTGCATCGAGGTCCCGGCGACGCGGACGACCTGCCCCGGCTCGAACGACTCGCCGTGCTCGAGCGGCACCGCCTCCTCGCTGCTCCAGAGCCGGGTGTACCCGGTGACCCCCTCGCTCTCGGCGAGGACCACCGAGGTGTCCGCCTCGACGCCGTGCACGATCAGCAGCACGCGGTCGAACTCCTCCGTCTCGGGAGTCGACGCCGCCAGGTACTGCAGCGTGCGGTTCTCCGCCGAGGTCCAGTCGTGCTCGGACATCGTCCGCCCGTGCGCGTCGAACCACTGCATGCTCGTCGCACCCGGCGTCACCGCACCGCCGCGCCCGTAGTGCGAGGGCCGCAGCGCCGGGTGCTCGCGGCGCAGGCGGATGAGCGTCCGCGCGTGCTCCCGCAGCTCGAGCTGCCAATCGCTGCGCCCGTCCCAGCGCAGCCAGGTGAGGTCCGAGTCCTGGCAGTAGGCGTTGTTGTTGCCGCGCTGACTGCGGCCGAACTCGTCGCCGGCCGTGATCATCGGCACACCGGCCGAGAGCAGGAGCGTCCCGAGCAGGTTCCGCATCGCCTTCCGCCGGCCCCGGTTGACGCCGTCGTCGGTGGTCGGGCCCTCGAAGCCGTGGTTGAAGGAGCGGTTGGTGTCGGCGCCGTCGCGGTTCGACTCGCCGTTGCCGATGTTGTGCTTGACGTTGTAGGAGACCAGATCGGCGAGCGTGAAGCCGTCGTGCGCCGTGACGAAGTTCACGGAGGCGAGCGGTCCGCGCTCGAGCGAGAACGTGTTCGACGAGCCGGAGAGCCGGGTCGCGAAGCCGCCGATGCCCACCGGCGCCGTTCCCGCGCGCCGGGCGTAGTCGATGTCGGAGAGCCAGAAGTTGCGCGCGCGGTCGCGGTAGCGGTCGTTCCACTCCGACCAGCCGTCGGGGAAGTTGCCGGTCTGCCAGCCGCCCATGCCGACGTCCCAGGGCTCGGCGATCATCTTCACGTCGGCGAGCGACGGATCCTCGACGGCCGCGCGCAGCAGCGGGTGGTCGCGCTGGAAGTGCGCGATCTCGTCGCGCCCCAGTGTCGCCGCGAGGTCGAGCCGGAAGCCGTCGACCCCGACCTCGTCGGACCAGTAGCGGAGCGAGTCGAGCACCAGGCGCTGCGCGACCGGCCGGCCGAAGTCGATCGTGTTGCCGCAGCCGGTCACGTCGATGTAGTGGCCCTCGTCGGTCTGGCGGTAGTACGCCCGGTCGTCGATCCCGCGCAGACTCGAGCGCGGACCCTGCGGTCCCTCCTCGGCGGTGTGGTTGTAGACCACGTCGAGGATCACCTCGAGCCCGGCCTCGTGCAGCAGCTTGACCATGCCCTTGAACTCGCGCAGCACCGCGGTCGGGCCGCCGCGCTGGGCGGCGGGGGAGGCGTAGGCGGCGTGCGGGCTGAAGAAGTTGAGGGTGTTGTATCCCCAGTAGTTGGTGAGCCCCTGGCGCAGCAGACGCTGCTCCGAGACGAACGCGTGCACGGGGAGGAGCTCGACGGCGGTGACCCCGAGGTCGAGGAGCGACGAGACGGTGGACTCGTGCGCGAGGCCGGCGTAGCTGCCGCGCAGCTCGACGGGCAGCGCCGGGTTGAGCTTGGTCAGGCCCTTCACGTGCGCCTCGTAGAGCACGGTGCGGTCCAGCGGCGTGCGCGGCTTCTCGGAGGAGCCCCAGTCGAAGGAGTCGTCCACGACGACGGAGCGCCACTCGTTCTCGGCGACCCGGTGCAGCCCGCGGGAGTAGGGCTCGAGCAGGGGGACCCGCGGGTCGAAGCGGCCGGGGACGCCCGAGGGCCCGTCCACCTTGATCGCGTAGCGGCGGCCGACGGTCAGCTGCGCGGCCCGGGCCGACCAGACGTCGTCCTCCCCGCGCACCAGCGGGACGGTGCGGGTGACCCAGCTCGGGTCCTTCTCGTCGTAGAGCAGCAGATCGATGGCGGTCGCGTGCTCCGACCAGACCCGCAGCTCACCGCCCTCCGCGTCCACGACGACTCCGAGGCGGGCCAGGGAGTCGCGTGTCTGCATGCGACCTACAGTAGTGAGGGGCCGGAGACCTGCTCCGCACCCCGGACGCGGGACGGAGGGCGCCATGATCTATCTCGACCATGCCGCGACCACCCCGCTCCGGGCCTCGGCGCTCGCCGCCTTCGCCGAGGCGTCCGCGCAGCCCGGCAACCCCTCGTCGGTGCACGGCTCGGGCCAGGAGGCGCGCCGCCGGCTCGAGGACGCCCGCTCGGCGATCGCCGTCGCGCTCGGCTGCGAGCCGATCGAGGTGATCCTCACCGCGGGCGGCACCGAGGCGATCAACCTGGCGCTCAAGGGCCTCTACTGGCAGCGCGTCGCGGAGTCCCCGGCGCGCACGCGCATCCTCTTGCCCGGCGGCGAGCACCACGCCACGATCGACAGCGTCGAGTGGCTGGCCGCGCACGAGGGCGCCCGGGTCGAATGGCTCGAGCTCGACGCCGAGGGGGCCCTGCGGCCCGAGACGCTGGCGGCGGCGCTCGCCGCGGACCCCGGCTCGGTCGCTCTGGTCTCCGCGCTCTGGGTGAACAACGAGATCGGCACGATCGCGCCGGTCGCCGAGCTGGCCGCGGTCTGCGCGCGGGCCGGCGTGCCGCTGCACCTCGACGCGGTCGCGGCGCTCGGCCACGTGCCGCTCGAGATCGCGGCGGTGCGGCGCGCCTCCGGCTCCCGCGACGGCGCGGGCCTCGTCGCGGTCAGTGTCTCGGGGCACAAGGTCGGCGGGCCGATCGCGACCGGCGCCCTCGTCCTGGCGCGCGACGCCCGGGTCGTGCCGGTCCTGCACGGCGGCGGTCAGCAGCGCGGGGTCCGCTCGGGCACCCAGGACGTCCCCGGGGCGGCGGCGTTCGCGGCGGCCGTGACGGAGGCGGTCGCGGAGCTGCCCGAGGAGGCGCTGCGACTGGCGGCTCTGCGCGACCGGCTCGTCGCGGGGATCCTCGAGGCCGTCCCCGGAGCGACGCTGACCGGGCCGGCCGTCGACTCCGGCCGGCGGGTCGCGAGCAACGCGCACGTCGCCTTCCCCGGCGCGCAGGGCGACTCGCTCCTCTTCCTCCTGGACATGGCGGGCGTCTCGGTGTCGACCGGATCGGCCTGCACGGCGGGCATCCCCGAGCCCTCGCATGTGGTGCTGGCGCTCGGCCGCAGCGAGGACGAGGCGCGCGGCGTGCTCCGGATGACGCTGGGCTGGACCACGACGGACGCCGACGTCGAAGCGCTGCTCGCGGCGCTGCCGGACGCGTACGCGCGGGCGGCCCGCGCCGGCCTGTCCCGCCGCGCCGTGCTCCCCGCCTGACGCCGCCTCCGCGCGGTGCCCACTCGTTGTGCAGGCGCTCGTCCGTTGTGCAGGCGTCCGGCGCGAGTCGCCCGATCCTCCGTGCAGGTCTGCGCCGAACGCACGCGATCGCCTGCAGATCGGACGCGACCGGGGACGGACCGCCGCGAATCGCGCACACCGCACGGCCGCCGCCCGCTCGTAGACTCGGACGGTGAAGGTTCTTGCGGCGATGAGCGGTGGAGTGGACTCGGCGGTGGCCGCGGCCCGCGCGGTGGAGGCGGGGCACGAGGTGGTTGGCGTGCATCTCGCGCTGAGCCGGATGCCCGGCACGCTGCGCACCGGCAGCCGCGGCTGCTGCACCATCGAGGACTCGATGGACGCCCAGCGCGCCGCGAACGTCCTCGGCATCCCCTACTACGTGTGGGACTTCTCCGAGCGGTTCAAGCTCGACGTGGTCGACGACTTCGTGGCCGAGTACGCCGCCGGCCGCACCCCCAACCCGTGCATGCGCTGCAACGAGCGGATCAAGTTCGCGGCCCTGCTCGAGAAGGCGCTCGACCTCGGCTTCGACGCCGTCTGCACCGGCCACTACGCCTCCCTCGAGACGGCGGCGGACGGCAGTCCCGAGCTGCACCGCGCGAGCGACGAGGCGAAGGACCAGTCCTACGTCCTCGGCGTGCTCACCACCGCGCAGCTGGAGCACTCGATGTTCCCGCTCGGCTCGACGCCGTCGAAGGCGGTCGTCCGCGCGGAGGCGGCCCGCCGCGGGCTGAGCGTCGCGAACAAGCCGGACAGCTACGACATCTGCTTCATCCCCGACGGCGACACCCGCGGCTGGCTCTCGGAGCGCGTCGCTCCCGAGACCGGCGCGATCGTCGACCGCGACGGCGCGGTGGTCGGCGCGCACGAGGGGGCCCACGGCTACACGGTCGGCCAGCGCCGGGGCCTGCACCTCGGCGTGCCCGCGCCGGACGGCCGCCCGCGCTTCGTGCTCGAGGTGCGGCCGAAGACCAACGAGGTCGTCGTCGGCCCGCGGGAGGCGCTGCGCATCGGCGAGATCGCCGGCTCGCGCTTCACCTGGGCCGGCGCGGCTCCGGAGGACGCGTCGACGCCGTTCCGCTGCGACGTGCAGATCCGCGCGCACGCCGATCCGGTCCCGGCGATCGCGGTCGTGTCGGAGGTGGATGGGAAGGTGGAGCTCGTGATCACTCCCGACTCGCCGCTCGACGGCGTCGCCCCCGGCCAGACGGCCGTCGTCTACCTCGGCACCCGCGTGCTCGGCCAGTGCACGATCGACCGCACGGTCGCGGCCGACCTCGTCGGTGCCTCCGCGAGCGGGGCGGTGCTCTGATGGCCGCGAAGTCCGAGGCGGGCGCGACGCCGGCGGCGGACCTCGATCCGGCGCAGCGCGTCGACGAGCTGCGTGCGCGGATCCGCTCCGCGAGCGAGGACTACTACGCGGCCGACGCCTCGCCGCTCGCCGACGCCGAGTACGACGCGCTGGTCCGCGAGCTCGCCGAGCTCGAGACGGCGCACCCCGAGCTGGCCACCGAGGACTCGCCGACGCAGACGGTGGGGGGAGTGGTCGCCGCCGGACTCGACCCGATCGACCACGCCGAGCGGATGCTCTCGCTCGACAACGTGTTCTCGGCCGAGGAGCTGCGCGAGTGGTGCGACAAGACCGTCGCCTCCGCCGCCCGCCCGGTCGCCTGGCTGACCGAGCTCAAGATCGACGGCCTCGCCATCTCGCTGCACTACGAGAACGGCCGCCTCGTCACCGCCGCCACCCGCGGCGACGGGCGCACCGGCGAGGACGTCACCGTCAACGCTCTGCGCGTGGCCGGCATCCCGCAGCAGCTGGCGGGCGAGGGGCACCCCGCTCTGGTCGAGGTCCGCGGCGAGGTCTTCATCCCCGTCGCCGAGTTCGCGGCGCTGAACGCCCTGCAGGAGACCCTGCGGGACGAGGCCGTCGAGGAGGCGCGCGAGCGCTGGTCGGCCCGGCCGAGCGCCACCCGCAAGCCCTTCGACGAGGAGCGGGTCCGCGACAGCGCCCTGCGCCGCTTCCCCACCTTCGCCAACCCGCGGAACGCCGCGAGCGGCGGGCTCCGCCAGCAGCTCGACAAGAAGTCGGGCCTCGACCTCCGCGCCGGCGAGGCGCGGGTCGGCTCGCTCGCGCTCTACGTGCACGGCATCGGCGCCTGGCCCGACCCGCCGGTGCAGAGCCAGTCCGAGGTCTACGGCCTGCTCGCCTCCTGGGGGCTGCCGGTCAGCGCGCACAACCGGGTGTCGGAGTCGGTCGACGAGGTCCTCGCCTTCGTCGAGCAGTACGGCCGCGAGCGACACTCGGTCGAGCACGAGATCGACGGCGTCGTCGTCAAGGTCGACGAGCTGGAGCTGCACGACGAGCTCGGCGCCACCAGCCGCGCCCCGCGCTGGGCCATCGCCTACAAGTACCCGCCCGAGGAGGTGCACACCAAGCTCCTCGACATCGTCGTCAGCGTCGGCCGTACCGGCCGGGCCACCCCGTTCGCGCAGATGGAGAAGGTCAAGGTCGCCGGCTCCGAGGTGCGCCAGGCCACGCTGCACAACGCGGACGTGGTGAAGGCCAAGGGGGTGCTGATCGGCGACACCGTCGTCCTGCGCAAGGCCGGCGACGTCATCCCCGAGGTGCTCGGCCCGGTGATCGAGCTGCGCGACGGCAGCGAGCGCGAGTTCGTGATGCCGACGCAGTGCCCCGAGTGCGGCACGACCCTCGCTCCCGCCAAGGAGGGCGACGTCGATCTGCGCTGCCCGAACGCCCGCTCCTGCCCCGCGCAGGTGCGCGGCCGCGTCGAGCACATCGGCAGCCGCGGCGCGCTCGACATCGAGGTGCTCGGCGAGGTGACCGCCGCGGCGCTGACCCAGCCGTTCGTGCCCGCGGAGCCGCCGCTCGTCACCGAGGCGGGCCTCTTCGAGCTGCGGATCGAGGACGTCTTCCCGATCGAGGTCGTCGTGCGCGACAGCGAGACCGGCCTGCAGAAGCTCGACGACCGGGGCGAGGCGAAGGTCGTCCGCCCCTTCAAGCGCAAGCGGCAGAAGCGCGACGGCGCCTTTGACCCGTCGGCGGAGGTGTTCGGCGGCGACGCCGAGTACGTGCCGTCGACGACCGGTCTCGCGCTGATCGCCAACATCGAGAAGGCGAAGACCTCGCCGCTCTGGCGCTTCCTGGTGTCGCTCAGCATCCGGCACGTCGGCCCGGTCGCCGCGCGCGCCCTGGCCGGGCACTTCGGCTCGCTCGACGCGATCCGCGCGGCCAGCCGCGAGGAGCTCGCCGCGGTCGACGGCGTCGGCGGCATCATCGGCGACGCGGTGCTCGCCTGGTTCGAGGTCGACTGGCACGCCGAGATCGTGGACCGCTGGGCGAAGGCGGGCGTGCAGTTCACCACGCCCGGCCACCCCGGCCCGGGTGCGGCCGATGCGGCGGGCGGTGTGCTCGCCGGGCTCACCGTCGTCGCGACCGGCTCGCTCGAGGGCTACAGCCGCGAGGGGGCGCAGGAGGCGATCCTCGCCGCGGGCGGCAAGGCCGGCTCGAGCGTCTCCAAGAAGACGCACTACGTCGCCGCAGGGCCCGGCGCCGGCAGCAAGCTCGGCAAGGCGGAGGCGCTCGGCGTGCGGATCATCACCGCCGCGGAGTTCCACCTGCTCGTGACCGAGGGGCCGGCCGCGATCGCGCTGCCCGAGGAAGCGGCCTCGGAGGACGCGGCCGGGGACGCGCCCGTGGCCGACGCACCCGCGGCCGACGGCACCGACCCGGTCGCCGCCGAGGCGCCGGCCGACGAGACCGCCGATGCGCCGACCGCCGATGCGCCCGCCGCCGAGGAGACCCCCGACGCGGATGCCTGACCGGCCTGGCGAGGAGCGGCGGGCCTTCCTCCGCCGCTCCTTCGCCGAGGCCGCCTCGACCGCGCTGGACGCCGCCGCCCGCGCCGTGCCGCTGACGCCGCGCGAGCGCGACGCCGCCGCCGCGCTGGCCCGGATCGATCACCTCGTCGTCCTGTCCTTCGCCGGCCGGCCGCGCGCCCAGGTCTTCGGTGCCCTCGACGGCGAGCCGGGCTCCGACTTCGCCGGCGGCACCGACGAGGTGCTGACCGCCCCCGGCCCCGGAACCGCGGGCGATCGGTTCGCCCCCGCGATGCTCCCCGTGCACACGCTGCTCGCCCGCTCGTTCGCGCGCGCCGACCACTGGCGCGCGGACGGCCGTGACCCGCTCCGGTCGCTGCTCGACTCGGCCCGGCACGCCGGAACCCCCTGGTCCCTGGTCGTCGACGATCGGCAGGGCGTCTCGACCACCCTCCTCGCCGATGCCGACCGGATGCACCGCGATCCCTCGGCGATCGCCGCAGCCGGAGGGACACTCCTCCCGCTCTCCGGTCTTGCGGCGGCGGCCGCCGCGGGCGCCCTGCCGCCGGTCGTCCTGGTCGAGCCCCGCTCGCTCGTCGACCCGGCCGACTTCGCCGCCGCCGCCGACCCGAGCGCCTCGCGCTCCGCGGACGCGCGCGCCGCCGAGCGGCTCCTGCACGAGACCGTCGACGCGGCCAGGGCGGCGGAGTCGGCCGGGCGCCGGGTGCTGCTGCTCGTCACCGCGCGGGGGCAGGCCGATCGCCCCGGCGACGTCCCGGCCCTCCTCGTCGCCTCGAGCGCGCGGCCGGGCGCGCGGCTGAGCGCCGCACTCGCTCCGACCACCCCCGCCCTCCTGCACCGCGCCCGCTTCGCCGCCGACCGCCGGGCGCTGGCCGACGCCGGCGTGCTCGCCGTCGCCGAGGCGCTGTCCGGACCCGCCCGGCCGCTGTCGCGCTACCCGCGCACGGCACCCGCCTTCGCGCCGGAGGGCCGGGAGCACTCGATCGGGCCGGCCCTGGCCGCAGCCATCGCCGCGGCGGGCGTCACCGCCGAGCCCGGCGACGTCGAACAGGCCCTCATGATGCTCCGAGCCGCCGCCCCGGGCGCGTCGCTACACTCCCCGGAGGCACGGATCCGCGGCACGCGGGAAGGGCGGAGCGCATGAGCGGCACCGACGGCGGCGGCGACCGCACCCCGCGAGACGACGCCCCCCGCTCCCGCTCCCGCCGCCGCTTCCTGGCCGGCAGCGCCGTGGCCGGCACCGCCGCCGCCGCGGGCCTCACCGGCGGAGCGATCGGCGCGGCCGTCGCCTCCGGCCGCGACCGCGAGGCCGAGTCGCCCCTGCCCGAGCGCAGCGAGCCCGGCTTCGACCACGTCGTCGTCGTGATGTTCGAGAACCGCTCCTTCGACAACATCCTCGGCCAGCTCTACGCGGCCGACGGCCCGCCCGCGGGCGAGACCTTCGAGGGCCTGCAGACCGGCGAGCACTCCAACACCACCGCCGCGGGCGACACCGTCGCCGCGCACGTCTACCAGGGCGCGACCGACACCGTCATGCGCCAGCCCGATCCCGACCCGGGCGAGGAGTACCCGCACGTCAACACCCAGCTCTTCGGCACGATCGACCCGCCGTCCAACGCCGGGGCGTCCGTCGGCGCGATGACGGCCCCCTTCAACGCGCCCGCCGACGCCTCCGCCCCGACGATGAGCGGGTTCCTCGAGGACTACGTGCAGAACCTCCGCCACCTGAAGAAGGGCGAGGAGCCCACCCGCGAGGAGTACAGCACGATCATGGGCGGCTTCTCGCCCGACATGCTCCCCGTCTTCTCGATCCTGGCCCGCGAGTTCGCCGTCTTCGACCACTGGTTCTGCGCCGTCCCCTCGCAGACCTTCTGCAACCGCTCCTTCTTCCACGCCTCGACCTCGCACGGCTTCGTCACCAACAAGCACGGCGGCGGCTACGAGAAGTGGCTCGCCGACGACCTCGCCGATGCGCCGACGGTGTTCAACCGCCTCGAGGAGGCCGGGAAGAGCTGGCGGGTCTACTTCGACGCGCTCCAGGTCGTCTCCTACACCGGGTTCCTGCACGCGCCGGTGCTCGAGAAGTACTGGAAGACCAACTTCGCCCCGATGGAGCAGTTCTACGCGGACGTCGCGAGCGGCGAGCTGCCCGACTACGCCTTCGTGGAGCCGCGGCTCGTCTTCGACCACAACGACATGCACCCGCCGACCGGCGTCCTGCACGAGGACGAGGTCGACGGGCAGCCGCTCTACGACAGCGCGCTGTCCGACGTGCGCGCGGGGGAGCTGCTGCTGCACGAGATCTACTCGGCGATCCGCGAGAGCGCGTCGACGACGGGCTCGAACGCGATCAACACCCTGCTGCTGGCCACCTTCGACGAGCACGGCGGGCTCTACGACCACGTGCCACCGCCTGCCGCGACCCCGCCCGGCGACGGCCGCGAGGGCGAGATGGGCTTCGGCTTCGACCGCCTCGGCTGCCGCGTGCCCGCCATCGCGATCTCCGCCTACACCCGGGCGGGCACGGTCCTGCACGACGAGATGCACCACGGCGCCCTGATCCGCACCCTCAGCCGCCTGCACGGGCTCGAGCCGCTCACCGCGCGCGACGCGGACGCGCCCGACCTCTTCGGCGTCGTCACGCTCGACACCCCGCGGCAGATCGACGACTGGCCGACCACCGTGCCGCAGTACCTGCCGCCGAACCCGGAGGCGACCCCGCCGCACCCGGCCAACGCGAACAGGGACAAGCCGCTCAGCCCACCGGCCCTCGGGCTGATGGGCCTGCTGCTCGCCCGCTACGGCGAGCCGGGCGACGACCTGCCGACCACGTACCAGGGCGCCTACGAGGCGCTGCTGAAGCACGGCACGAGCCTCTTCGGCACCGGCACGGTCACCGCGTCGCCCACCCCATCGCCCGGGGCCTGAGCGGAGGGAGCGTCGGTGCCCCTGGCTAGACTGGACGCCGATTCCCACGAACCACCCGACGGAGACGCATGTCCGAGATCACGGCCGACACGGTCGCCCATCTGGCCTCGCTGGCCAGGATCGACCTCACCACCGAGGAGATCGAGAACCTCACCCGGGAGCTCGGTCAGATCGTCGACTCGGTGACGGCGATCCAGGCCGTCGCCACGCCCGACGTCCCGGCCACCAGCCACCCCATCCCGCTCGAGAACGTGTTCCGCCCCGACGTCGTGGGCGAGACGCTGACCCTCGAGCAGGCGCTCTCCGGGGCTCCCGAGCACGACGGCAGCCGCTTCCAGGTCTCCGCGATCCTGGGGGAGGAGCAGTGAGCGCCCACGGCGACGAGCTCGTCCGCCTCAGCGCGTCCGCCCTCGCCTCGCGCCTCGCCGACGGCTCCGTCTCCTCGCGCGAGGCGACGCAGGCGCACCTCGACCGCATCGCCGCGGTCGACGGCGCCGTGCACGCCTTCCTGCACGTCGCGGGCGACGCCGCGACCGCGACGGCCGACGCGATCGACCGCCGCCGCGCGGAGGGCGAGTCGCTGCACCCGCTCGCCGGCGTCCCGCTCGCGGTCAAGGACGTCATCGTCACGAACGACATGCCGACCACCGCGGGCTCGCGCATCCTCGAGGGCTGGCGCCCGCCGTACGACGCGACCGTGATGCAGAAGGTCCGCGCGGCCGGCCTCGTGCCGATCGGCAAGACCAACATGGACGAGTTCGCGATGGGCTCGACCACCGAGCGCTCCGCCTACGGTCCCACCCACAACCCGTGGGACCTCGACCGCATCCCCGGCGGCTCCGGCGGCGGCTCGGCCGCGGCCGTCGCGAGCTACGAGGCGCCGCTGGCACTCGGCTCCGACACCGGCGGCTCGATCCGCCAGCCCGCGCACGTCACCGGCACCGTCGGCGTCAAGCCGACCTACGGCGGGGTCTCCCGCTACGGCGCCGTCGCGCTGGCCTCGAGCCTCGACCAGATCGGCCCGGTCTCGCGCACGGTCCTGGACTCGGCGCTCCTGCACGACGTCATCGCCGGGCACGACCCGCGCGACTCGACCTCGCTCCGCGACGAGTGGCCCTCCTTCGCCGATGCGGTCCGCCGCGCCGACGTGAAGGGCCTGCGGATCGGCGTGCTCAAGGAGCTCGACGGGGGAGAGGGCTTCCAGCCCGGTGTCCTGGCCCGCTTCCACGAGGCCCTCGCGGTGCTGGAGAAGGCCGGCGCCGAGATCGTCGAGGTCAGCGCGCCGAGCATCGAGCACGCCGTCGCCGCGTACTACCTGATCCTCCCCGCGGAGGCGTCGAGCAACCTCGCGAAGTTCGACTCCGTCCGCTTCGGCCTGCGGGTCACCCCGCAGGGCGGCGGCACCGTCGAGCAGGTCATGGCCGCGACCCGCGAGCAGGGCTTCGGCCCCGAGGTGAAGCGGCGGATCATCCTCGGCACCTACGCGCTCTCGGCCGGCTACTACGACGCCTACTACGGCAGCGCGCAGAAGGTGCGGACCCTCGTCCAGCGCGACTTCGACGCCGCCTTCGCCTCGGTCGACGTCATCGCCTCGCCGACCGCGCCGACCACCGCCTACCGGCTCGGCGAGAAGCTCGACGACCCGCTGGCGATGTACCGCGGCGACATCGCAACCATCCCGGCGAACCTCGCCGGGATCCCCGGCATCTCCGTCCCCGCCGGTCTCGCCGACGAGGACGTCCTCCCGGTCGGCGTCCAGTTCCTGGCCCCCGCCCGCCAGGACGTCCGGCTCTACACCGTCGGCGGCGCGCTCGAGGCGCTCCTGGAGGAGCAGTGGGGCCACCCGCTGCTCTCGCAGGCGCCCGATCTCGCCGCCGCCCAGCTCTCCGCCCCCCAGGAAGGTGCCGTCTGATGGCCTCCGCGCACGCGTCCGCCCCCGAGCTGATGGACTACGACGAGGTCTTCGAGCGCTTCGAGCCGGTCCTCGGCTTCGAGGTGCACATCGAGCTCAACACGAAGACGAAGATGTTCTCGGACGCCCCGAACATCGCCGGCTCCGAGCCGAACACCAACACGACGCCCGTGTGCCTGGGCCTGCCCGGCTCGCTGCCGGTCGTCAACGAGCAGGCCGTCCGCTACTCGATCAGCCTCGGCCTCGCGCTCGGCTGCTCGATCGCGCCGTCCAGCCGCTTCGCTCGGAAGAACTACTTCTACCCGGACATGGCGAAGAACTACCAGATCTCGCAGTTCGACGAGCCGATCGCGTTCGAGGGCTCGGTCGAGGTCGAGCTCGCCGACGGCAGCGTCGTGCACATCCCGATCGAGCGCGCGCACATGGAGGAGGACGCGGGCAAGCTGACCCACATCGGCGGCTCCACCGGCCGCATCCAGGGCGCGGAGTACTCCCTGGTCGACTACAACCGCGCCGGCGTCCCGCTGGTCGAGATCGTCACGAAGCCGATCCACGGCGCGGGCAAGAGCGCTCCGGAGTACGCCAAGGCCTACGTCGCCACCATCCGCGACATCGTCCTCGCGCTCGGCATCTCCGACGCGAAGATGGAGCGCGGCAACCTCCGCTGCGACGCGAACGTCTCGCTCAAGCCGATCGGCCAGGAGAAGCTCGGCACCCGCACCGAGACCAAGAACGTCAACTCGCTCCGCTCGGTCGAGCGCGCCGTGCGCTACGAGATCCAGCGCCAGGGCGCGATCCTCGCCGCCGGCGGCACGATCACGCAGGAGACGCGGCACTGGCACGAGGACACCGGCCGCACCTCGGCCGGGCGCCCGAAGAGCGACGCCGACGACTACCGCTACTTCCCCGAGCCCGACCTCCTGCCCGTGGTGCCGAGCCCCGAGCTGATCGAGGAGCTGCGCGCCGCGCTGCCCGAGAAGCCCGCCGCCCGCCGCCGCCGGCTGAAGGCCGACTGGGGCTTCACCGACCTCGAGTTCCAGGACGTCGCGAACAGCGGTCTCCTGGTCGAGATCAGCGAGACCGTCGCCGCCGGCGCCACGCCGCAGGCCGCTCGCAAGTGGTGGACCGGCGAGGTCGCCCGGCTCGCCAACGCGGCAGGGCAGGATCCGGCCGAGCTGGTGTCGCCCGAGCAGGTCGCCGAGCTCGCCGGGCTGATCGACGCGGGCACCCTCACCGACCGCCTCGCCCGTGAGGTGCTCCAGGGCGTCATCGCCGGCGAGGGCACCCCGCAGGAGGTCGTCGACGCCCGCGGGCTCGCGGTCGTCTCGGACGACGGCGCCCTCATCGAGGCGATCGACGCCGCCCTGGCCTCGCAGCCCGACGTGCTCGCGAAGATCCGGGACGGCAAGGTCCAGGCCGCCGGCGCGGTCATCGGCGCGGTGATGAAGGCGATGAAGGGCCAGGCCGACGCGGCCCGCGTCCGCGAGCTCGTCCTCGAGCGCGCGGCCGGCTGAGTCGATGCGCGGGGAACGGACGGCGGCGTGAGTACCCTGCCCGGCGACGCGTCCGTCCCCGCTCGGCTCGATCTGCCGGGCGGGGCGTTCCTCCGCCCGCTCGTGACGAGCGACGCGGATCTGCTGCACCCGGTGATCGGGCAGCGCCGCGGCTGGCTCGCCGCGCTGCTGCCGGAGGGCGACCCGAGCGGCCTGCCCTCCGCTTCCCCGGGTGACGACCTGCGCGCGCTCCGGCTGCTCGAGACCGCCGCGCGCGATCGGCGCCTCTTCGCCTACCTCCTGGTCGGCGCGGACTGGACCGAGGTCCTCGGTGCCCTGAGCGTCCGGCCCGTCGGCGACGACCACGCCGAAGCGTCCTGGTGGGTGGTGCCGAGCCTCGTCGGGTCCCGCCTCGAGGAGGAGCTCGATGCCTACGCGCGACGCTGGCTGCTGCTGCGCTGGCCGTTCGAGCGCGTCGAGACCCCCGACAACCACCCCGAGGAGCCGGCCGCCCTGGCCGGGGCCAACCTGCTCCCGCTGCTCCCCGACACTCCGGCGCGCACCCCGCTGCCCGAGCCGGACCTCGCGGCGGCGGAAGCGCTCTGGGCCGCCTACCGGGCCCAGGACCCGACCGCGCCCGAGGAACCGCCCCTCGTCGAGTCGTTCGGCGATTCGGTCGAGCTCGCGGACGAGCTGCTCGCCCTGGTGCGGCGCGGCGTCAAGACCGCGACGGCCTCGCTCGTCGGCGACGAGCCCGTGCCCCGCGTCGGCGACCACTGGATCGTCTGCGACGGCGCCGGTGTCGCCCGCGTCGTGCTGCGGACCGTCGAGATCCGTCTCGGTCCGCTCGACAGCGTGGACGACGCCTTCGCCTGGGACGAGGGCGAGAACGACCGCTCGCGGGAGTCCTGGCTCGCCGGGCACCGTCGCTACTTCGAGCGCGAGTCGCCGGGGGGCATCGGCACCGTCGTCTTCGAGCGCTTCCGCCTCGTCTGGCCGGAGGAGGACGCGCGGGCCGCAGCCGGCTTCTCCCGGCGGATCGCCTCCGAGCGGCCGGGCGGCACCCCCTAGCCCGGTTCGGGGGGTTCCCCTGATGCTCCACTCAGCGGCCCTGCGCCAGAGTGGAGGCATGGCTACTCTCGTGCGCCCCCGTCGGGGCAAGATCATCGCCGGCGTCTGCGCCGGCCTCGCTAACCGCTTCGGCTGGAGCCCCTTCCTGGTCCGGCTGCTCTTCGTGCTCTCCTGCCTGCTCCCCGGGCCGCAGATCATCGCGTACCTCGTGATGTGGGTGGTCGTCCCGAAGCAGAAGTGATCCCGGCGCTCCTCCGCCCGTCCGCCTCCCTCGGGAGCGGTGGCGGGGGAGCGTCTCTCTTCGCGTGGTGAACGTTCACGGCGACGTTCCGCGACACGCTTGACCCGCCTCCTCCCGCCGCCCTAGCGTGATGCGTGAACGTTCACGTCGACGACGCCGCGAAAGGGCCACGCATGACCGACTCCACCCCGACCACCGCCACCGCACCCGGCTGGGCGGTGCTCGGCCCCGGCAGCATCGCGCGCCGGTTCCTCTCCCAGCTCCCCGCGAGCAGCCGCGGCGCCCGACTCGTCGCGGCGGGCAGCTCCGATCAGGGGCGCGCCGCCGCCTTCGCCGCCGAAGCGGTCGAGCACGGCTTCCCGGACGCGACCGCGGGCGACTACGCCGCGGTCCTCGCCGATCCGCAGGTCACCGCGGTCTACATCTCCACCGTGCACACCGGCCACGCGGCGCTCGTCCTCCAGGCGCTCGAGGCCGGCAAGGCCGTGCTCTGCGAGAAGCCGCTCGCCGTCAACCACGGCACCGCGATGGCCCTCGTCGACGCCGCCCGCAGCGCCGGGCTGCCGCTGGTCGAGGCGTACATGTACCGCTTCCACCCGCAGACCGCCGCGCTGCTCGACCTCGTCCGCGACGGCGTGATCGGCGACGTCGTGCACATCGACGCCTCCTTCTCCTTCCGCACCGGGTCCCGCGAGGGCCGCCTCTACGACCTCGCGACGGCCGGCGGCGGCATCCTCGACGTCGGCGGCTACACCGTCACCGCCGCGGCGGCCGTGGTCCAGGCCGCGACCGGCGTCGCCGTCGCCGAGCCCGTCGAGTTCGACGCGCAGGGCACGCTCGGCCCGACCGGCGTCGACGAGTGGAGCGTCGCCCGCGCCACCTACCGCGGCGGCATCACCGCGGCCCTCCGCACCGGAGTGGCGCTGGACGACGTGAACGCCCTGACCGTCCACGGCACCCGCGGCCGTCTGCACGTGGCCGACCCGTGGTTCGGCGCCGCGGAGACGGGTATCGAGATCAGCGTCGTGGGCGAGGAGCCCCGCATCGTGGCCTTCGAGGGGGAGAGCCCCTACGCGCTCGAGGCGGACGCGACGACCGACGCCCTCGCCGCCGGCGCCGTCGAGGTGCCGCAGATGACCCTCGACGAGACTCTCGCCACCGCCCGCACGCTCGACCGCTGGCGCGCCGCGGTCGGCCTGCGCTTCCCCTTCGAGGCCGAGACCGCGGACATCCCGACCGTCTCCGGCCGTCCGCTGCGCGTCGCCGCGGACGCGCCGATGCTCTCCGGCGAGATCCCGGGCGTCGGCAAGCGGATGTCGCGGCTCGTGATGGGCGTCGACAACCAGCCCGACCTCGCGCACGCCTCGGCGATCTTCGACGCCTTCGTCGAGCAGGGTGGCACCGCCTTCGACACCGGCTACATCTACGGCGGCGGCGTGCTCGAGGGCCGTCTCGGGCAGTGGATCCGGAACCGCGGCATCCGCGAGGACGTCGTCGTGATCACCAAGGGCGCGCACACCCCGCACTGCGACCCGGAGTCGCTCACCCGCCAGCTGCTCGAGAGCCTCGAGCGCCAGGGCACCGACTACGCCGACATCTACCTGATGCACCGCGACAACCTCGAGGTGCCGGTGGGCGAGTTCGTCGACGTGATGGACGAGCACCAGCGCGCCGGGCGGATCCGCGCCTACGGCGTCTCGAACTGGACGCCCGCGCGCTTCGACGAGGCGCAGGAGTACGCCCGGGCCAACGGCCGGGCCGGCTTCCAGGCGCTGAGCAACCACTTCGGCCTGGCCGAGGCGTACGACGTGCCGTGGGACGGCTGCGTGCACGTCACCGACCGGGCCTCGAAGGAGTGGCTGGTCGAGCGGCAGATCCCGCTGCTGCCGTGGTCCTCGCAGGCCCGCGGCTTCTTCACCGGCCGCGCCCGCCCGGACGACACCAGCGACGCCGAGCTGGTGCGCTGCTACTACGGGCCGGACAACTTCGAGCGGCTCCGCCGGGCCGAGCAGCTGGCGGCCGAGCACGGCGTCGGAGCGACGGCGATCGCCCTGGCCTACGTGCTCGCGCAGCCGTTCCCGACCTTCCCGCTCTTCGGACCGCGCACGATCACCGAGCTGCGCTCGTCGATGCGGGGCCTGTCGATCGAGCTGACTCCGGAGCAGACGGCGTGGCTCGACCTCCGCGCCTGAGCGGTGCCGAGGCCGGCGGCCGCGCGACGATCCACGACGTCGCGGCGGCCGCCGGGGTCTCCCGCCAGACCGTCACCCGGGCGATGAACGGCATGCCGGGCATCAGCGAGGAGACGAAGCAGCGGGTCCTCGAGGCGGCGGAGCAGCTGTCGTACCGGCCGTCGCGCTTCGGCCGCGGCCTGGTGACGGGTGGCGAGCACCAGCTCGGGCTCGTCGTCGACGACCTGCGGAACCCGTGGTCGCCGGAGCTCGCCTCCGCCGTCGTCCGGGTCGCCGCGGCGCGGGGCTGGAACGTGTCGCTCGCGGACGTCGGCCTCGCCGCCGACTCCGACCGGATGATCCAGGCGCTCGGCGCGCAGACGGATGCGGTGATCGGCACCTTCGGCGATCGGGCCGCGGAGTGGATCGAGCGGCTCGGCTCCGTGCCCGTGGTGGAGCTCGATCCCACCGGCGACCCGCTGCGGGCCGCGGTCGTGCTCGACCACTCCGACGCGGTCGAGGCGCTGGCCGAGCACCTGGCCGGAGCGGGCGTGCGGCGTCCGGTGATCGTCGACGTCTCGGGGGACGCGCGGCCGAGCAGGCGGGCCCAGCTGCTGCTGGGCGCCTTCGCCGCGCACGGCCTCGAGCCCTCGGTCGTCCGCGCCGACGGCCCGACCGCGCAGGCCGCGGCGGAGGCGACCGAGCGGATCGTCGCGCGGCCGCGGGTCGCGGATGCGATCGTCGCCTTCAACGACCTCTGCGCGCTCGGCGTGCTCTCCGCCTGTCGTCGAGCCGGGGTCGACGTGCCCGGCGACGTCCGGGTGGTCGGCATCGACGGCCTCTCGATCGGCCGGCTGCTCGCGCCCACGCTGACGACCCTCGCCGTCGACCTCGACGAGCTCGCCCGGCACGCCCTCGACCTCGCCGTCGCCATGATCGCCGGCGAGCTCCCGAAGGGCGGCCCGTCGGTGCACCGCACCGTCCGCCACCAGTTCGTCCTCCGCGAGTCCGCCTGACCCCGCCGAGGAGGACTCGCGCCCCGCGCACCGCTCGCCGAAGAGGACTCGCGTGCCGCGAGCTGCGCTCCCCGTCGAGGTCTCGCGTGCCGCGAGCCGCGCCCTCATGCTGGTCGAGTAGCCCCGGAGGGGCGTATCGAGACCCGCCGTCGTCAGCAGTGCGGGACTGCAGACTCTTCTTCTGACGCTGGTGGATCTCGATACGCCCGCTGCGCGGGCTACTCGATCAGCATGAAAGGCGGGCATTCGTCTGAGGTGGCGCCCTCATGCTGGTCGAGTGGCCCCGGAGGGGCGTACCGAGACCCGCGCTCGCCCGCGATCCTCTGCGCTGGGCTCGCTCTGAGTGAACCCTCAGCGATCACCGCGGAGGGAGGCATAGCGTTGCGCTGTGCGTGGGCATCCTGCCGCGCCGAGGAGGAGATCATGGGATTCCTGGACCGACTGCTGGGCCGCGAAGAGCGACCCGAGGAGCGCCGCCCCGCCGCGGGCTACCCGGCCCCTGCGGCCGCGGAGCGCCGCGCCGACGCCCCGTCCTACGGCACCCCGCCCGCGCAGTCCGCGCGCAGCAAGGACGAGATCGCGATCGAGCGCTACCGCTACCTCCTCCGCACTGCGCCGCCCGAGGCGATCGAGCAGGTGCACCGCGAGGCGTTCGAGCAGCTCACGCCGGAGCAGCGCCAGCAGGTCTTCCGCGAGCTCAGCGAGGGCGCGCCCGCGGGCGACGCCCCGCGCGCCGACGACGCGCAGTCGCTCGCCCAGTCCGCGACCCGCAGCGAGCTGCGCCAGCCCGGCTTCATGGAGCGGCGCTTCTCCGGTGGCGGCGCCGGCGGCATGGGCTTCGGCGGCGTTCTCGCCTCGTCGATGCTCGGCACCATCGCCGGCTTCGTGATCGGCTCCGCCATCGCCGACGCGTTCATCCCCGACGGGGTCGGCGAGTCGGTCCAGGCCGAGGGCGCCGACGGTGGAGACGGCGGAGACGCGGGAGCGGACGGCGGCGACGCCGGTGCCGGCGACGCAGGAGGCGACTACGGCGGGGGCGACTACGGCGGGGGAGACTTCGGCGGCGGAGGCGACATCGGCGGTGGCGGCGACTTCGGCGGCGGCGACTTCGGCGGGTTCGACTTCTGACCCCCGCGAGTCCTGAGGCCGGCGGGGGACCGCCCGGCCTCAGGACTCGTCGAGCAGCAGCGCCTTCACCTCGCGGCGCAGCACCTTCCCGATCATGCTCCGTGGCAGCTCGTCGACGACGACGATCCGCTTGGGCACCTTGTAGGGCGTGAGCGCCTCGCGCACGGTGCGGCGCGCCTCCTCCTGATCGAGGTGGGCACCCGGCTCGAGGACGACCGCGGCAGCGACCTGCTCGCCGCTCCGGGCGTCCGGCAGGCCGACGACGGCCACGTCGCGGACGGCGGGCAGCCGGCGCAGCACCTCCTCGACCTCCGACGGCGAGACGTTGAAGCCGCCGGTGATGATCAGCTCCTTGATCCGGTCGACGATGGTGACGAAGCCGTCCTCGTCGATCGTCGCGATGTCGCCGGTGCGGAACCAGCCCTCGGCGGTGAACACCGCTGCGGTCTCGTCGGGCTTGCGGTGGTAGCCGCGGAACACCTGCGGGCCGCGCACGACCAGCTCGCCCTGGCCGCCGGCCTCGACCTCGGTCTCCGGGTCCTCCGGATCGACGATCCGCACGTCCGTCCACGGCAGCGGCAGCCCCACGGTGCCGGCCCGGCGCGCGGTGCTGACCGGGTTCGCCATCAGCACCGGCGAGGTCTCCGACAGCCCGTAGCCCTCGACGAGCGTGCCGCCGGTCAGCGCCTCGAACGACTCGACCAGGTCGGGATCGAGCGGCATGGCGCCCGAGATCGCGATCTCGATGCCCTGCAGCGAGACGCCCTTCTCCTTCGCGCGCAGCGCGAGCCGCTCGGCGATCGGCGGGACCGCGGGCAGGAACGTCGCCGGGTGCTTTCGGACCACCTTGAGGACCAGGTCCGGGTCGAACTTGGGGAACAGCACGAGACGTGCGCCCATGCTCATCGCGAAGGTGAGGCAGAGGGTCAGCCCGTAGGCGTGGAACATCGGCAGCACCGCGTAGACGACGCAGTCGCCGCGACGGACCGTCGGCACCCAGGCGCGGGACTGCGCGGCGTTGGCGGTGAGGTTGAGGTGCGTCAACTCGGCGCCCTTCGGGGTGCCGGTCGTGCCGCTGGTGTACTGGATGACCGCGAGGTCCTCCGCCGTCGGCCGCGGGTGCGCCGGGTCGAGCCGGCGGCGCAGCAGCGAGTCCCACTCGATCGCGCCGCGGACCTTCCCGGTCAGCGCGGCGCGCGACTCGCGTGCCTTGCGGATCGGCAGCCGGAGCGCCGCGCGCATCGGCGCGGGCATCGCCCGGGTCAGGTCGACGGAGACGATCGTCTCGACGCCGAGGTCCTCGGGGAGGTCCTGGACGAGCGGCACCACGCGGTCCCAGGCGATCGCGACCCGCGCGCCGTGGTCCTCGAACTGGTGCCGCAGCTCGCGCGGCGTGTAGAGCGGGTTGTGCTCGACGACGACCGCGCCGAGACGCAGGACCGCGTAGAAGGCGACCACGTGCTGCGGGCAGTTCGGCAGGATCAGAGCGACCGAGTCGCCGGACCGGACGCCGAGCCGGCGCAGGCCCTCCGCAGCCCTCTCCACGTCTTCCGCGAGCTGGGCGTAGCTGGTCGAGCGGCCGAAGAACTCGAGCGCGACCTGGTGCGGATAGAGCCGCGCGGACTCGGTGACGATGTCGACGAGCGAGCCGGTCGGGAGCTCCAGCTCCTCCGGCACTCCCTCGGCGTAGCTGCGGATCCAGGGGCGGGGCGGGTGAGTGCTCACCCGCCCCACTCTAGGTGCAGGGCTCCCGGCGCCCGACGGGCCGGTGAGCGCTCAGGCGCCCTTCGCGACCGCGTCCTCGATGGCGACGTCGCCCGAGACGATCTCCCAGGTCCTCCCGATAGAGGAGGGATCGGCGAGCACCGCGATCACGGTGGCGGCGACGTCCTCGCGCGGGATGCTGCCCCGCTCGACGCTCTCGCCCAGCTCGATCCGGCCGGTGCCCTCGTCGTTGGTCAGACCGCCCGGGCGGAGGATCGTCCACTCGAGGTCGGTGCTGCGCAGCGCCGTGTCGGCGTCGCGCTTGGCCTCGACGTAGGCGCGCCAGCCCTCCTCGGTGTCGTCGTCGAGCGGGGCGTCGACGCCGATCGCGCTGATCTGCACGAAGCGGCGGATGCCGGCGATCGCGGCCGCCTCCTGGCTGAGGACGGAGGCGCCGAGGTCGACGGTGCGCTTGCGCTCGGGACCCGAGTCGGGTCCGGCGCCGGCGGTGAAGACCAGGGCGTCCACGCCCTCCAGTCGCCCGGCGAAGTCCTCGGCGGTCGAGTGCTCGAGGTCGTGGACGAGCGGCTCGCCGCCGAGGCGGACGATGTCCTCCGAGTGGTCGGGGTTGCGGACGACTCCGACCGCTTCGTGTCCGGCGTCGTAGAGCAGATGGAGGATCTGCTGGCCGACCTTGCCGTGTGCTCCGATGACGGCGACGCGTGTCATGGGTGTCCCTTCCTCGTCGGGGCGCTGGGCCCCTGGTGCCGTCCGCGCGGTGGGCGCGGACCTCCCCATCCTGCCGTCGGCAGCCTGGGGTCGTTCTCAGGTGGTGCGGCTCGTGCGGCGCCGCTCAGGTGCCGCGGCTCAGGCGGCGAGGCGGTCGTCGCGTCCGGTGACCGCCAGCAGCCGGCTCTGCAGCGGCGCGGTGGCGTCGATCGGCACGGGCGCCGCGAACAGCCCGCTCGCGCGCAGCGTCTCCTCCTGCGGGGCGAAGAGCTCCCACACGGCGGCGACGAGGCCCTCCTCCATCGCCTCCTCGCTGCCGGTGGCCCGCGCGAGATCCCAGGTGTGCACGGTGATGTCGGCGACCTGCTCCTGCAGCAGCTCCAGGGCGGTGACGGTGTCGCGGCCGAGGCGGAGCTCCGCGGCGGGGTCGACCTCGCGGGACACCGCGCGCAGCAGGGTCGTGACCCGGGTCCACTCGCTCCGCAGATCGGCGGCGACGGGCTCGAGCCGGATCGGCGACTCGTCGCCGCCGGAGAGCAGCGTGTGCGCGCGCTGCTGCTCGCGGACGACGTGCAGAACGAGCGCGCGGGTGTCCCACTCGGTGTCGGGGGTCGGCGCCGTCCAGTCGACGACAGCGTCGAGGCGGACCTCGAACGCGGCGTGCGCGCGGGCCTGCAGGTCGAGCCAGAGGCTCAGGTCGGAGTCGGGGGAGGCGGGCTCGTGCTCGTGCGTCATGTCTTCTCCGATGGAGTGATCGTGGGTGCTCGGGTCAACCGCCTGAGCGGCGCCGCCATTCCCACCGGGGCGGGTCCGCGCGAGGGCGGCCCGGTGTCGGTGGTGCGTGCGACCATGATCCTCGGAAGCACCGCCGTCAGGGGAGCGGTGCGCCACTCGAGCAGGGCGGAACGTGAGCAAGCAGGACGGCAGCGGGCGGCAGGTCACCACCGAGCCCTTCGACGACCCGCGCGCGAGCATCCTGCACGTCGACATGGATGCGTTCTTCGCCTCCGTCGAGCTGCTCGAGCACCCGGAGCTGCGCGGCAAGCCGGTCGTCGTCGGGCACATCGGCTCGCGCTCGGTGGTCACCGCCGCCACCTACGAGGCGCGCAAGTACGGCATCAACTCGGCCATGCCGATGGCCGTCGCCCTGCGACGCTGCCCGCACGCGATCATCCTCGAGCCGCACATGGACCGCTACCGCGAGGCCTCGCGCCGGGTGATGGCGATCTTCGACTCCTTCACCCCGCTCGTCGAGCGGCTCAGCATCGACGAGGCGTTCCTCGACGTCGCCGGCGCGCGGCGCATCTCCGGCTCGCCCTGGGCCATCGGCACCGAGATCCGCCGGAGGGTGCACGACGAGCTCGGTCTCACCTGCTCCGTCGGCATCGCCAGCACCAAGTTCGTCGCCAAGCTCGCCTCCGGCCGCTCCAAGCCCGACGGCCTGCTCGTCGTGCCGTCGGACGGCGTGCAGGCCTTCCTCGATCCGCTGCCGGTGAGCGCGCTCTGGGGCGTCGGGGCCAGCACGGAGGAGGCGCTGGTGCGCCGGGGCCTGCGGACCGTCGCCGACGTGGCGACCACGCCGCTCGCCTCCCTCGTCTCGGCGCTCGGCGAGGCCACCGGCCGCCGCCTGCACGCGCTGTCCAACGGCGTCGATCCCCGCCCGGTCGACACCCGGCAGATCGAGAAGAGCGCCGGCCACGAGATCACCTTCGCGGACGACGTCGCCGACCCCGAGCTGGTCCGCCGCGAGCTGCTGCGCCTCTGCGACAAGGTCGCCGTGCGGATGCGCCGCTCCGGAGTGCGCTGCCGCACCGTCGCCGTCAAGGTCCGATTCGGCGACTTCAGCACCCTGACCCGCTCGCGCACGCTGCCCGAGGCGACGGACGTGGCGCGCGTGCTCTACGACGCGTCGTCCGCGCTCCTCGAGGCGGCCAATCCGCTGCGCCGGCCCGTGCGCCTGATCGGCGTCCGCGGCGAGCAGCTCGTCGAGGGCGACGACGTCGCCTTCTCGCTCTGGAGCGACTCCGACGACTGGCGCGACGCCGAGCTGGCGGTCGACGGCGTCTCGGCGCGCTTCGGCACCGGGGCCGTCCGGCCTGCGTCGCTGCTCTCGCGCTCCGCTCCCGAGTCGGCCAAGGGCATCGACATCAGCGACACCCTCGCTACGCGGAACCGATCGTCAGACTGATCGGCCGGTGGTCCGAGCCGTTCGGCGGCAGGACCTCGAGGGTCGCGGCGGGCACCCCGTCCGCCAGAGCGTGATCGAGCGAGACCAGCGGCAGCAGAGCCGGCCAGGTCGCCGGGAAGCCGATGCCGGAGGTGCGGACCAGCGCCGCCTGGTCGAGGACCGGCGCGAGCAGGTGGTCGTCGGTCGCGGTGTTGAAGTCGCCGACCACGAGCGTGCGGTCCGACGCGTCGTCCGCGAGCGTCGAGGCGAGGCCGCCCAGCATCGTGTCGCGCTCGGCGTGATCGCCGAGGCGGAACGAGGCGAGGTGCACCACGAAGAGCCGCGTCGCCCCGAGCGGGGTGTCGACGTCGACCGCGAGGGCGCGGTTCCAGTCCAGCCCGAGGTCGAGCGGCTCGCCGTTCGAGAGCACCGTGCGGCTCCACAGCCCGACCGTGCCGACCACGTAGGAGTGCGGGTACGCGTCCGAGAGCTCCGCGTCGACCGCCTCGCGGTCCTCGCCCGCGAGCTCCTGGAAGGCGAGCACGTCCGGCTCCCTCGTCGCCAGCTCCGCTGCCAGCGCTCCGGCGTCGTCGCCGGTGCCGAGGTTCTGGCTGATCACGGTGAACGATCCGGAGCGGACCGCCGGTGCGGGCAGCGCCACCGGGAGCACGAGCACGCCGTAGACCATCACGAGCACGGTCACCGCCGCCCCGGCGCCGCGCGAGCGCAGAGCGACCGCGGCGGCCACGAGGAGGAGCACCGCGAGTCCGGACCACGGGATCGCGGTCTCGACCACCGACAGCCAGCCGGCCGCGTCCCACAGCACGCGGTGGAAGGCGAGGAACGCCGCCAGCAGCAGGCTCGCGACCGCGACGGTCGCGGCGCGACCTGGTCGGCGGCGGCGCGGGCGGGACGGCATCCGACGATCATCGCAGCAGACCTCGGGGAGGAGGTGGGGGAGTCCTGTGCGCGCCGGTGCGCCGCTTGTCGCCCGTTCGGCCCGCGGAGTAGCGTCGGGCCATGCCCAACATCGCTGTCTCCCTGGCCGACAAAGTGACCTCCGCGGGTGCCGCGACGAGCTACGGAGACCCGATCGAGGTCGACGGCGTCTCGCTCGTCCCCGTCTCGCTGCGCTGGTTCGGCTTCGGCGGCGGCAGCGGCTCCGAGGACGGCCAGGAGGGCGGCGGAGGCGGCGGCGGCGGTGCCGTGGTCCCGATCGGCGCCTACATCAAGGACGACCTGGGACTGCGCTTCCAGCCGAACATCGTCTCGGTCCTCGCCGTCGGCGTCCCGCTGGTCTGGGTCTCCGGCAAGGCGCTCGCGCGGATCATCCGCGCGCTCAAGAAGTAGCGGCCCGGGCGCGGTCTCAGCGCTGGGGCCTTGCAGCGAACCAGGTCTTCTTCGTCCGGCCGAAGCCGACGATCAGCCGCTCGGCGTCGTTCGGCCGCCGCGGGTCGTAGATGACGGCGACGGGCTCGCCCGCCATCCAGGCGTCGCCCCGCCGCTGCGGGGTCTTCACCAGGTGCCGCTCCTCGCCGTCGACGAGGCGGTAGGCGACGAGAAGACGCCCGAGATCGCGAGCCGCCGAGGCGTCTCCGCGGGACGGATCCTGCGCGACCACCCGACCGGACACCCGCGTGCCGTAGCTGAGCAGCTCGCGGCGGATCCGGAAGCGGCGCCGCCAGAGCAGCACCTGCAGGAGCACCACGAGGACCGCGGCGAGGACGAGCACCACCGACCACGACATGCTGTCTATGATTGCTGACGAACACGGGAGTCCGGTGCACCGGGCTGAGAGGAAGGCAGCAGCCTTCGACCGTCGAACCTGATCTGGGTCATGCCAGCGAAGGAACGTTTCGATCTCCTCTTCTTCGACCCGTGCCCCGTTTCGCTTCCACGAAAGGGCACGTCAGTGCAGAACAACGCAGCGCAGAACTCAGCAGCGCAGAAGTCCGCCCCCTCCTCCGCCGGCCGTCCCCGGGACCTCCGCTGGCGGGTCGTAGACATCGTCGTGGCCAGCGTCGTGGCCGTCGCCGCCGGCATCGTCTTCTGGGCGTGGGGCATCGCGACCAACGTCCTCGGCGTCGCCTTCGAGTTCCTCCCCGGCCTCGGCGGCCTCCTCGGCGGCGGCTGGCTCTTCGCCGGCGTGCTCGGCGGCCTGATCATCCGCAAGCCCGGCGCGGCGCTCTACACGGAGCTGCTCGCGGCGGTCGTCTCGGCGCTGATCGGCACGCAGTGGGGCTTCGCCGTCCTGCTCTCCGGCCTCGTCCAGGGCCTCGGCGCCGAGATCGTGCTCGCCCTCTTCCTCTACCGCAGCGGACGCCCGCTCGTGGCGATGCTCGCCGGAGCGGGCGCGGGCCTCGCCCTCGCCGTCAACGACCTGCTGGTCTACTACCCCGCCGTCGACGACCTGTTCCGCACGGTCTACGTCGTGTCGTCGCTCGTCTCCGGCGCCGTCCTCGCCGGGCTCCTGCCCTGGTTCGCGGTGCGCGGCCTCGCCGCCTCCGGGGCGCTGGACCGCTTCGTCTCCGGCCGGGAGGGCCGCGTGGTCGAGGGGGCGGGCGCGGGCGCTCGATGAGCGGCGCGTCGATCCGGGCCCGCGGCTGGAGCTGGCGGCACGCAGGCCGGTCGACCGCGGCCGTCACGGGGCTCGACCTCGACGTGCGGCCGGGCGAGCGCGTCCTGCTCCTCGGCCCGTCCGGCGCGGGCAAGAGCACCCTCCTGCACGCGCTGGCCGGGGTGCTCGGCGGCGAGGAGGACGGCGCCGACGAGGGCGAGCTGAGCATCGACGGCGCCTCGCCTGCGGAGCGCCGCGGAGTGGCCGGACTCGTCCTCCAGGACCCGGACACCCAGGCCGTGCTGGCCCGCGTCGGCGACGACGTCGGCTTCGCCTGCGAGAACCTCGGTGTGCCGCGCGGGGAGATCCCGGCGCGGGTCCGGCGCGCGCTCGACGACGTCGGTCTCGACGTCGCCCTCGACCGATCGACCTCCGCGCTCTCGGGCGGGCAGAAGCAGCGGCTCGCCCTCGCCGGCGTCCTCGCGATGCAGCCCCGCCTCCTGCTGCTCGACGAGCCGACCGCGAACCTCGATCCGCTCGGCGTCGAGGAGGTGCGCTCCGCGGTCGAGCGGACCACGGCGCGCACCGGCGCCACCCTGATCGTCGTCGAGCACCGCGTCGACGTCTGGATCGACCTCGTCGACCGGATCGTCGTGCTCGGCGCCGACGGCACGGTCGTCGCCGACGGCGAACCCCGTCCGGTGATCGAGCGCGCCCGCGGCGTCCTCGTCGCAGCCGGCGTCTGGCTCCCGGGTGAGCACCCGGAGCGACGCGACGCGGCGACCGGACCGGCGTCCACGGCGCTGACCGCCACTGCACTCGATCTCGCCCGGCCGGTCTTCGGCCGCCGCACGCCGCCCCTGATCGCCGCCGACCTCGACCTCACGATCGCCGCTGGTCGGGTGACCGCCGTCCTCGGCCCGAACGGCGCCGGCAAGTCGACGCTCGCCCTGACGCTGGCCGGCCTGCTCCCGCCGGCCGGGGGCGAGATCGTCGCCTCTCCCGCGGTGCGCGACGGAGCCTCGCCGCACCCGCACCGCTGGAGCTCCCGGCAGCTCGCCGACCGGGTCGCCATGGTCTTCCAGGAGCCGGAGCACCAGTTCCTCACGGCGCGGGTGCGCCAGGAGCTGCACCTCGGCGCACGCGACGAGGCGGAGCGGCGCCGCGCCGACGAACTGCTCGGGCGCCTCGGCCTCGCGCACCTCGCCGAGGCGAACCCCTTCACCCTCTCCGGCGGTGAGAAGCGGCGGCTCACCGTCGCCTCGGCGCTGGTCCGGCGTCCCGCCGTCGTCGTGCTCGACGAGCCGACCTTCGGCCAGGACCGGCGGACCTGGGACGTGGTCGTCGATCTCCTGGCCGAGCTGCGCGCGGACGGCCGCGCGGTGCTCGCCGTCACCCACGACGAGCACCTGGTGTCCGCCCTCGCCGACGCGGCGGTCCGCCTCGGCGAGCCGACGGCGGTGACCGGATGACGCTCCTGGACGCGATCCCGGCCCGCGGCCGCATCGCCCGTGCCAACCCCGTCGCGAAGCTCGTCGCGAGCCTCGTCATCGCCGTCGTCCTGATCCTGACGGTCGACGTCGTGTCCGCGGCGACCGCGCTCGCGCTCGAGCTGCTCGTGCTGCCCTTCGTCGGGCTGCGTCCCGGCGACCTGGTGCGCCGCACTGCTCCGGTCTGGATCGCGGCGCCGCTCGCGGGCATCACGACCGTGCTCTACGGGCGCGACAGCGGCGCCGTGCTGGGGCAGTTCCTCTTCGTCTCCGTCACGGAGGGCTCTGTCGCGCTCGGCGCCGCGATCGCCCTGCGCGTGCTCGCCATCGGCCTGCCGAGCGTCGTGCTGATCGCGACGACGGATCCGACCGATCTCGCGGACGGGCTCGCGCAGATCCTCCGACTCCCGGCGCGCTTCGTCCTGGGCGGCCTCGCCGGGATGCGGCTCGTCGGCCTGCTCACCGACGACTGGCGCACCCTCGCGATGGCGCGCCGGGCGCGGGGCGTGGCCGATGGTCGCGGGCCGATCGCGGCGCTCAAGAGCCTCGGCGCCCGCAGCTTCTCGCTGCTGGTGCTGGCGATCCGGCGCGGCAGCCGCCTGGCCACGGCGATGGAGGCGAAGGGCTTCGGCTCGGACACGCCGCGGACCTGGGCGCGGGAGTCGCGTCTGGGCGCGTTCGACGGGCTGCTGATGCTGGGCGGCGCGGCGATCGCGGCGGTCGCGGTGACCGCGGCCGTGCTGACCGGCGCCTGGAGCTTCGTGCTGAATGGCTGACGCGCGGCACCTCACCGGGGCGACCGCGCGGATGCTCGCCGCCGCCGTGATCGCCCGCCGGGCGCGCACGGTGGTGCTCGACGGCCCGAGCGGCTCGGGGAAGTCGACGTTCGCGCTGGCGCTGCTGGCGGAGCTGCGGCGGTCCGCCTGCGCTCCCGCAGCCGCGCTCGTGCGGATGGACGACGTCTACCCCGGCTGGTCGGGGCTCGACCGCTCGGTCGCGATCGCGGCGGACCGGATCGTCCGGCCGCACGCGCTCGGGCTCGGCGCGCGCTGGCAGGCCTGGAACTGGGCCGCCGCCACGACCGCCGGCCCGCGCAGCGCCGAGGCACCGCTCCTCCTGCTCGAGGGCTGCGGCGCCGCGGGGGAGCGGAGTCGGCGCTTCGCCGACCTCACCGTCTGGATCGAGGCGGACGAGGCGCAGCGGAAGCAGCGCGCCCTCGCCCGCGACGGCGCGCTCTTCGAGCCGCACTGGGACTCCTGGGACGAGCAGTTCCGGCGCTACTGCGCACGCGAGCGCCCCCGCGAGGGCGCCGACCTGGTGCTCGACTCGAGCGACCCGGAGGCCATCGCTCCAGGTTGACGGGTCAGGCCCAGCCGAGCTCGTGCAGGCGGTCGTCGTCGATGCCGTAGAAGTGCGCGATCTCGTGCACGAGGGTGACGTGGATCTCGTCGCGCAGCTCGTCGAGGGTCTCGCAGGCGGCGAGGTGCGGCTCGCGGTAGAGGATGATCCGGTCGGGCATCTCGCCGAAGCCGTAGCGCTCGCGCTCGGTCAGGGCGACGCCGTCGTAGAGGCCGAGCAGGTCGAGCGAGCCGTCCTCGGGGCGGTCCTCGACCACGAAGACGACGTTCTCGAGCCCGTCGACCATGTCGTCCGGGAGGGCGTCGAGCTCGGCGACGACCAGCGTCTCGAACTCGGCCTCGTCGAGGGTGAGCATCGCCTGGCCTCTCGTCGTCGATCGGGTAGGGGAGCGGACGGATCTCCGGCGGCAGAACGACGGAAGGCCCGGAGCCATCGACTCCGGGCCTTCCGAGCTAGTTCTCGTACAACTGGGGTGAGTAACGGGGCTCGAACCCGCGACCTCCTAGACCACAACCAGGCGCTCTGCCAACTGAGCTATACCCACCAGGACGGTGTTCCGCGGGGCGAACCCGCGAAGCAACTGTACGAGAGTACTACATCCGCGAGGCGAACTCGTCCACGACAGCGGCCGAGACGGCCTGCACCTCGGCGGAGGTGGGGCCCGGCTCGGGGACGAAGACGGCCCGGCGGTAGAAGCGGAGCTCGCGGATGCTCTCGAGGATGTCGGCGAGGGCGCGGTGGCCGCCGTGCTTGGCGGGGGCGTTGAAGTAGATGCGCGGGAACCAGCGGCGGGCCAGCTCCTTCACGGTCGAGACGTCGACGTTGCGGTAGTGCAGGTGCGCGTCGAGACGCGGCATGAACTTGACCAGGAACGCCCGGTCGGTCCCGATCGAGTTGCCGGCGAGCGGAGCCTGCTGCTCGGCGGGGACGTGCTTGAGCACGTACTCGAGGACCTCGTACTCGGCCTCGGCGACGCTCACGCCGTCCGGGATCTCCTTCAGGAGGCCCGACGTCTCGTGCATGTTCCGGACGAAGTCGCCCATGTTCTCCAGCGCTGACGCGTCGGGGCGGATGACGATCGACAGCCCCTCGTCGAGGGGTTCGAGATCGAAGTCGGTGACGATCACGGCGATCTCGACGAGCTCGTCGACGGCGAGGTCGAGTCCCGTCATCTCGCAGTCGATCCAGACAAGACGGTCGGGGGCGCTACTCATGCGCCGAAGTCTATCCGCGGCCACCGACACGACCGCGGCGGCGGGGGAGCGCCTCCTAGACTCGTTCTCCGTGATGATCCTCGTCTGCGTGCTGCTGATCGCCAACGCCGTCTGGAACGCCGTCGTCTGGCCGCCGTTCCTCCGCCGGGTGCGCAAGGACCCGCGGGCCCGCGACGCCTCCGGCCGCGCCACGACCTTCCTCCGCGTCCACACGATCCTGATCGGGATCTCGCTGCTGCTCGCCGTCGTCTCCCTGGTCGTCGGCGTGCTGGGTCTCGTGCAGGGCGCCTGACCCGGCCCTGCTGCCGGCGCCGTGGCGAGACCGCCTCGTGGAGGCGCCGTAGTAGCCTGGCGAGACGCCCCCGTAGCTCAGCGGATAGAGCAGCAGCCTTCTAATCTGAAGGTCGATCTTTCGCCCTGAGTACGGGCGCGGGCTCGAAGTCGAAGAACCAGCTCCGCGGAATGCCAGCCAGCAGCTCGATCGACTTTGCCAGCGTTCCGAGGTTCTTCATCCTTGGCGTCGTGCGGTCGGTCTCGTACGCCGCAAGAGTGCTCGCGGTGATGTTCACGCGCGCCGCGAAGTCGACCTGGCTCAGCCCAGTGAGCGTCCGCGCCTTGCGGATCTTGTCGCCGAAGGTCCATTGAGGGACGCGAAGGTTCTCTGCTGCCGCTGATTCCATGGTCAACAGTATGCAGACCTAGACAAAGGTACGCAAGCGCAGGATTCCTGCGCCCACTTTGCTCCGTAAGGTCGCAGGTTCGCCTAAGTATGCGTAGTATCGCTGACCATGGAACCTACGCATACTTCGTTAGACGACGTATTCGTCGGCGTGGGCGAGGCTGCCCGGATCGCTCAGCTCAGCCAGGCGACCATCCGACGGTACTCGAACAGCGGCAAGCTGGCGCACTCGCGCACGCCCGGCGGTCAGCGTCGATTTCGCATCGAGGACGTCCGCGCTATCAACTCGTCCTCTCCGGTCAGCGGCGCCGCTCGGGTCGCTCCTGCCGCTGCAGGAACCGGTGAGGATGCCGCCGACGAGAGTGGAGCAGCTCTCGTCGGCTCGAGCGGCGAGGCCATCCCCCAGGCCTCGCCGCTCACCTCCGTCGAGGAAGGTGCAGCGTGAGCGCCGACCGTCGCCCGATCACCACGGGCCGGCTCGTCGGTCAGGACTTCGACGTCGACGTCATCGTCCTCCGAGCGGACATCGAGGAGCTGCTCGGCGCTCGCCGTGTGCGCACGCTCTACTCGCTGGTCCAGGCGCTCGAGGACCTCGCGGATCGCTACTACGAGACGGCCGAGCCGCACGCTCGCGCTGCCACCTCGGCAATTACGCCGGCGCTTGCCGAGTCCTGGGCTCGGCACGAGATCGAACTACCGATCCTCGACTACTCGCCCATCGACTACCACCGTCTGCTGCTGTTCGCCGCGGATGGCAGCGATCGCGAGGCGACTGAGGGCGGCGACCTCGCTGTCGATCCTGCCGAGGTTGGGCTTGCTCGCGAAGAGCAGGCTGTGGATCCGGCTCTCGTGCTGCTCGATCAAGCGGATGACGTGCGCGGGGTCCCCTCCGTGGTCGACGACTCCGCCGGCCTGCTTCCCGTTCATGGGCATGATGCTTCCTCTCCGGTTGACGGCACGGTGCTGACTACACCTGCCGTTGCGAAGACCGTAGAGGACGGCGCCGACAGGGGGCTCTCTGGCCACGTCGGCGCGAGCGGCGAGGCGACCCCCGACGCCTCGCCGCTCACCCTCGCGCCCGGATCCGGCGCGTGATCGCCGTGGCCGCCGAGCAGCTCGACGTCCCCGCCGTCTACTCGTTCCGATGGGTCGGCCGCGGCGTCGACGTCCGTGTCCTCTGGCTCCACGACGAGCCGACCATCCCCGCCGTCGACATCCTCCGCGCCCTGCAGCAGGACACCGCTACCTACGCGACCGACCCCGCCGCGTCCGCCGGCGCCACCCGCGAGCAGCTCGCGCACTGCATCGCCTGGGACCTCGAGCAGCTGCGCCTCGTCGCCGGCGCCCTCGGTACCGACCGCGCCTCCGCCTTCATCGACTGGGCCGACAGGCAGGCCCGCACCGTCGCCCACATCGAAGCCGCTCGCACCGTCCCCGCCGGCAGCAACCTCATTACCGGCCCCTGGTCGCCCGGCGCCTCCCTCCCCGCGCACACCGAAGACCCCTGGTTCTCCGTCGCCCAGGCCGCCGCGATCCTCAACCGCGACCCCGCCATCGACACCAACCAGAAGACCCTCTTCGCCTGGATGCACCACTCCGGCTGGCTCGACCGACCCGGCAACTCCTGGGAACCCGTCCGCGAGCTCATCGTCCTCGGCTACCTCACCGTCGTCACCCGCCGCGTCCGCGGCCAAGCCGAGCTCTACCCCCAGGTCGGCATCACCCCGCTCGGCCTCCAGAAGCTCCACCAACGGCTCGGCGGCGAAGGCGCCCTCGACCTCACCCGGCAGCACCTCACCCTCACCGAAGAAGGCACCGATGACCACTCCTAACCAGCCCGCCACCCGCACCACCGGCCGCACCACCACCCTCCTCATCGCGATCGCGATCCTCCTCGTCGTCGTCGGCATCCCCGCCCTCGTCGCCGCCGGCCCCCTCGCCGTCATCCTCGGCGCCACCGCCATCACCATCGCCTACCTCCTCACCGGCCGATGGACACGCTGACCCTCCTCCAGCTCCGCGTCCTGCGCCTCATGCGCACACGCCCTGCCCGGCCCCGCCGAGCACACCGCCCGCGCTACCGCCGCACCAGCCGATGACCCGCCGCGACTGGCTCACGGCGCTCGCCGTAGCCGCGCTGCTCCTGGCGGCGCAGGCGCCGATGCTCACCCTCACCCCCTGACCTTCCGAGGATCACCATGATCACCACCCGCCCCGCGTGGACTGTGCACGGCTACCCCGCCGAGCCCACGCCGGCCGTCGACGAGGCGGCCCTCCGCGTCCGCCGGTCGCAGGCGCGCTGCTGCTGGCGCTGCGGCATCGACTTCGCCGGTCACGACCACCTGCCCGCGAACGCCCCGTGCGGCGACTGCCGCCTCGTCCTGCGCACCCTCGAAGGCGAGACGACCCGCTGGCGCGGTACGGCTTTCGCCGACGTCGAGCGCACCTTCGACCCCACTCGCGCCCTCGTGGCCGAGGAGGTCGCAGCGTGAGCCTCCACGATCAGCCCGACCACCTCCCGAAGCTGCGCTGGGCGCGCGCCTCCGACCGCCTCCACGTCACCCTCTTCGCCGGCATGTGGCGCGTCATGGTCCGCGCCGACAACGTCGCCCTCGAACCGTCTCGCCGCCGCGGCGGCCGCCCGATCGTCGCCCGCTGGTTCACGAGCCGCGTCGAGGCGTACAGCTACGCGCGCCGCTCAGTGGCGCTGTGGCGCCGTCAGCACCCGCAGGAGCACCGAGCCTTCGCCGCGAGCCAGCGCGCCGCAGAGAAGCGAGCGGGGGGCCAGCGATGAGCATCCAGCACCTCGAGGCAGCCGCCGAGACCGACCTCCCCGCGTCCAAGAAGCTCGTCCTCATGGCGCTCTGCGACGACGCCAACAAGATCACCCGCCGCACCTACCCCGGCCGCGAGAAGCTCATCCTCTGGTCCGGCGTGAAGGCCCGCCGCGTCCAGGACATCCTCGACGAGCTCGTCGCCGAGGGCTACATCGCCCGCCTGACCTACGCCCAGCCGGGCCGGAAGGCGGAGTTCCTCGTCTTCCCGAACGCCGCCGAGATCGCCGCTTCGGCCGGCGCCGACACCACTCCGAGAGCACCCGCCGGGCCTGTGGATAACTCCGGAAATGCAGGTGCACTGGAGTGCACCCATACGAGTAACGGGTGCACTTTCGGGCCGAATGGGTGCACTCCAGAGTGCACCCCTCCCGGTAGTAACTCCCGTGACTTAACACTTCAGTCCTCTACGGAACCTCACCTAGAGGCACCTGTGGAGAACGACTCGACCGACGGGATCTCTCCCACCAACAACCTCCCGCTGCGCCCCACCCCTCGCCGCTTCGCCGACCGCCACGCGATCGACCTGCCGAAGTTCAAGAACGCCGTCGGCTGGGCCTTCGTCGACTGCGAGCTCTCCGACGAGCTGCTCCACCACCTCGCCCTTGAGATCGTCTCGAAGTCCCGCAGCGCCGTCATCGACTTCACCGCCTACGCCATCAAGGCCGTCCTCAACGACGCCCCCGAGTGGCAGCGCCGCGGGTTCGAGCTCGTGGCCGAGTCCCGCCCCGACGACGCCCTCGACAACGGAGCGGACTTCTGATGGCCGGCATCAAGCACGTCCCGAACCTGACCGTCGAGCAGTACCACGCGCTGCGCGCCAAGGAGACGACCGAGGCCGGCCTGCAGCGCGAGGTCGAGGCGCGCGCCGCGATCCACGGATGGATGAGCTACCACACCCACGACTCCCGTCGCTCGAACCCCGGCTACCCCGACCTGCACCTCGTCCACGTCCGCGGCCGGCTCTCGCTGTTCCTCGAGCTCAAGACCCAGACCGGCCGGATCCGCCCCGAGCAGGACACCTGGATCGAGGCGCTCCGGTGGGCCGGCCACCGCGCCTACTTCGTCCGCCCGATCCAGCTGTTCGACGGCACCGTCGACCACCTCCTCGATCCCCGCAACGCCGCGACCTGGCCTGGAGAGACCGCATGAGCCTCGCTGGCCGCGGAATCCCGCTCTTCACCACGGACGGAGGCATCGCATGACCATCACCGCCGACACCCGCCACGGCCACCCGTCCGGCTACACCGACGGCTGCCGTAGCAACGCGACCTGCCCGAACGCCGGCACCGACCAGATGACCTGCAAGGACGCGAGTGTCCGCTACGCCGGCGACTGGGCCTACCACCGCGCCGTCGACAACGGCACCGCCACCACCGACCGCGAGAACTTCGGCAAGGCCAAGCCCGCCGCCGGCGTCACCGCCACCCCGATCCCGACCGGCCAGCTCACCGTCGCCGAGCAGCGCGCCGCCACCAAGGCCGAGCCGAAGCCCCGACCCGTCCCGAAGCCGACCGCCGTCCGGCCCTCGCCCGAAGCGATCGCCGCCGCCGACCTCCCCGTTGCCTTCTCTCCGTTCGACGCGATCCTGCCCCCGACCCTGCCCCCGACCCCGACCCCGACCCCGACCCCGACCCCGACCCCGCAGCTCGAAGCCGAGCTCGCAGCGACGCCGGCAGTCGAGCCCGTCGCCGAACCGGTGCCGGCTCCCGAGCGTCCGAAGGCACCGGTTGCGAAGACCGACCCCAACGCGCTCGTCCTCTGCCAGTGCTCCCTCTGCGAGACCCGCTTCGCGATCCTCGACACCCTCCGCCGCGAGCTCGCCCGCCGCAAGACCGGCATCTGCTGCCCGCGCGGCCACTGGAACGTCTTCCCCGCCGAGCCCTTCGCCACCCGCGACCCCTCCATCGAGATCGTCTTCCCCCGCCGCAAGACCACCTGACGCACCACCCGCACGCGCGACGCCGTCGGGCGCCGCACGCTCACCCTCACCGAAAGGCCCACCATGACCGACAGCCCCCACGCCGGCACCATCGTCCGCGTCGACCCCAAGCTCCTCATCACCGACGCCGGCAACGTCCGCCGCGACCTCCGCCTCGACCCGAAGTTCATCGACTCCTTCCGCGAGCACGGCGTCCTCCAGCCCATCGTCGTCCGACCCGCCGACCTCTACCTCGGCAGCTACGAAGTCGTCATGGGACACCGCCGCACCGCAGCGGCGCTCGCCGCAGGCCTCACCGAAGTCCCCGTCTACGTCCAGACCCGCCACGACGGCGACGAAGAGACCATCCGCATCACCACCCAGGTCGTCGAGAACCAGCACCGCGCCGCCCTCGACACCCTCGACGAGGCCACCGCCGTCCAGCAGCTGTCCCTCTTCGGCATGCCCGCCACCATGATCGCCAAGAGCCTCGCCACCCCGATCTCCCGCGTCGGCGACGCCATCAAGATCGCCCGCTCCACCGCCATCCCGCGCGACCGCGCCCTCACCTTCGAGCAGGCCGCCGCGATCGCCGAGTTCGAGACCAGCCCCGCCGCCGTCAAGCGCATCATCGACACGGTCACCAACAACCCCAACAGCCTCCCGCACGTCATCGACGACCTCCGCAAGAAGGCCGAACTCGCCGACCACATCGCCGAGCTCGCGGCCGCCATCGACGCCGCCGGCTACGTCCGCCTCCCCGACCAGCAGTACGCCGTCAGCTGGACCGCCGCCCACAGGGGACGCGAGACCCGCCCCCTCGGCGACGTCGCCCTAGCCGCCACCCCGCACGAGAAGCTCACCCTCGACACCGTCCCCGACACCGTCCAGGTCGCCGCCCAGATCCAGAACGAATGGGAGACCGCCGACGGCAAGTACCGCGCATGGGCCGCCACCCACTACGGCGTCATCGCCCGCACCGCCGGCGTCCCCCTCGCCGACGCCGGCCTCGTCACCTGGACCTCCGCCCGCACCGGCGAAGACACCGTCCGCGACGTCGCTCTCAAGGCCGAGATCGCCGAACGCCACGCCGAAGCCGCCCGCCGCGACGAGAACCTGGAAGCACTCTGGGCCGAGAACCGCGCCGCAGCCGCCATCCGCGTCGCCTGGCTCATCACCTTCCTCCAGCGAACCCGCCTCCCGGACCTGACGGCGCTCGCCGCGTACGCGCTCGTTCACCTCGAGCTGAACACGGAGGCGCCGGAGGTCTTCAACCTGCTCGGCCTCGAGTACGACGAGGAGGGCAATCCGTGGCTCGAGCTGGAGTCGGAGGTGTTGAACCCTCGGCGATCCGCCGCGGTCCTCGGCGCGATCATCTTCGCCGCGTTCGAGGAGCACCTCGACAGTAGATGGGGCAACTACCCGCACGCGCCCGCCTACCTCGCATCGCTGCGCGAGTGGGGGTACGGCCTTTCCGACTGGGAGCTCGCCCTCGTCGAGCCGCCGGCCGCCGAGCCGGAGGACGAGTCCTGATGGATCCCGCCGCTGTCCTGGTCCACGTCTTCATCGCGGCCTGCTACCTCGTCCTCGGCGTCGCGATCCTCGTCGCCAGCGTCGTCACCTACATCGCGGTCGAGTCCGTGATCGCTGCCATTACTCACCGGAGGAACCGATGACCATCCCCGCTCTCGACTGGGCCGAGCAGATCGCCGTCCAGATCCAGGCGATGCCGACCGCTACCCACGGATCCGAGGCTGAGCTGCAGGCTGCCCTCGCCGCGCACATCGACGGCATGGCCCGCGCGGCCGTGACCGACGATCCCGGCGTCGTCCGCGAGGTGCCGCTGTCCGACGGTCACTCGCGGATCGACCTGATGGTCTACCCGGCGATCACCGGCGGCCCGTTCATCGGCGTCGAGGTCAAGGTGAAGGGCGCGCCGGCCGATGTCTTCCGGCAGCTCGCGCGGTACGCGGAGTGCGAGGAGGTGCATGGCCTCGTCCTCGTGACGACGTCGTCTCGGCACCTGCGCATGCCGCGCACCTTCGACAACGGGAAGCCCCTCGTCGTCGCGATGCTGCTGGAGGGTGGCCTGTGACGGGGGAGGCCGGCCGTACCTACGGCCGCTACCACTTCCAGGCGCCGCCGTTCGGGTCCCGCTCGCGCGGCACGTGGCAGCTCGAGCTCGAACCGCAGGTCCGCACGCGCGCCCGCCGCATCTTCGGCCGCCTCGCCACGACCCGCACGACGGTCCTCGAGGTCGCGGCGACGCCCGAGGTCGCCCGCGACATCGAGTGGCTGATGGACCGGTGGCCGCTCGTCCCCGCGTCCGCCCGCGACCAGCGCTTCCTCGAGCACGCTGCGGAGGAGCATCGCGTCGTCGAGCAGCAGGTCGGCGCGATCCTCGACGGCCGCCTCGACTTCGCCGCCGGCCGCACCCCGTCGAAGGAGGCGCGCGAGTACCAGCAGGCCGCGATCGCGCTGCTGCGCACCCGCGGCCGCATGCTCCTCACCGACGAGGTCGGCCTCGGTAAGACCTTCACCGCGCTCCTCGCCCTCAGCTACGAGGACGCCCTGCCCGCCCTCGTCGTCCCGCCCACACACCTCCCGCCGCGGTGGATCGCCGAACTGCAGGACGCCTTCCCGTGGCTCGACTTCGAGCTCGCCCGGTCGAAGCAGCCGTCCATCCGCGCCCGCCAGCGCAACCTCCGCGACGTCACGATCGTCCCCTACTCGAAGCTCGACGGGTGGGGCGCCTACATGCAGGGCCAGGTCCGGACCGTCATCTTCGACGAGGTCCAGGAGCTGCGCAACGGCGTCAACACCGAGAAGGGCAAGGCCGCCGCCCTCGCCGCGCAGGACGCCCGCTACGTCCTCGGCCTCTCCGCCACCCCGATCTACAACTACGGCGGCGAGATCTGGAACATCCTCGACATCCTCGCGCCCGGCGAGCTCGGCACCCGCGAGGAGTTCGGCCGCGAGTGGGGAGGCCTCACCCACTCCACCGGCCAGCAGTCGGTCACCAACCCGGCAGCGCTCGGCGGCTACCTCCGCGAGAACGGCCTCATGCTCGGCCGCACCCGCAAGGACGTCGGCCGCGAGCTCCCCGACACCGTCAAGGTCTCGCAGCTCATCGACCACGACACCGCCGAGCTCGCCGCCGCCACCCGCGAGCTCGCCGAGATCGCCCGCCGCATCCTCGCCGACGACTCCTCCAACCAGGAGAAGTTCCTCGCCGGCGGCGAGATCGACATGAAGCTACGCCACGCCACCGGCATCGCGAAGGCCCACTACGTCGCCCACTTCTGCAAGATGCTCCTCGAGTCCGAGGACAAGATCGTCCTCTTCGGCTGGCACCGAGACGTGTGGGACATCTGGCAGGAGCAGCTCGCTGACTTCCAGCCCGCCATGTACACCGGCACCGAGAACGCCACCCAGAAGGCCGAAGCGATCGACGCCTTCGTGAACGGCGACTCCCGCGTCCTGATGATGTCCCTCCGCTCCGGCGCCGGCGTCGACGGCCTCCAGAAGGTCGCCCGCGTCGCCGTGTTCGGCGAACTCGACTGGTCCCCGGAAGTGCACGAGCAGGCCATCGGCCGCCTCCGCCGCGACGGCATGTCCGAAGACCCGCCCGTCGCCTACTTCCTCAACATCGCCGAGGGCTCCGACCCCGTCGTCCTCGAGCGCCTCCACCTCAAGCGCCAGCAGGCCGAGCCGCTGCTCTCCCGCGACGGCGAACTCCGACAGAACTCCACCCCCGACCCCCACCGCGCACGCCGCCTGGCCGAGCAGATCCTCGGCATCACCCGGAAGGACACCCCATGACCACCTCCGCCCAGATCCTCAACTACCGCCAGCCCGGCCTCGCCGACTACCTGCGCACCACCGCGCTGCGCGAGCTGTTCCAGACCGGCAAGACCACCATCACCGACGGAGAGCTCGCACCCGACACGTCCTTCGCTCTCGGCAAGAGCATCACCAAGCACGTCGCGAAGATCGCCGCCGAAGCCACCCACGACTACCAGACCGCCCGCGCCCAACTCGCGACCGCGATCGCCGGCTTCCCCGCCAACACCGACCGCCGCCCGCAGTGGACCCCGCGCGCCCTCGCCCAGTTCAACGCCCGCTACGCCTCCCGCACCATCGACCACAGCACCCCCGAAGGCATCGAAGAGCTTGCCGACGTCGCCCTCGCCCTGCAGGAGGCCGCCGACCTCGACCCCTTCGAAACGATCGGCCTCTTCACCCTCACCGACACCGTCCGCAACGACCTCGTCGTGACCCTCCACGCCCGCGCAATCGCGCAGACGAGCGGCGACACCATCCCGGAAGCAGGCACCCTCTGATGGTCATCGGCATCCCCATCCCGCACCGCATCCTCCTCGACGCCACCACCAGCCCCCACACCGTCCAGGCGATCCGCGACGTCGCCGACAAGATCGGCCGCACGGCCACCTCTCTCCACGCCGACTTCGACCTCGGCCGGCCTGACGGCACCGGACCCATGACCCTGCCCCTCGCCCCGGTCGACGAGGACGAGATCCTCACCGCCCGCGAGATCAGCCGAGAGTTCGCCCGCATCGCAGGCTTCGCCGACAGCGCTGCACCGATCGCCCGCAGCAGCTGGTCCTTCCAGATCCTCTCCGAACTCTTCGCCGCCCTCGCCGTCGACGACGAGAGCACCCTCCGCACCGCCCTCGTCACCGTCGCAGCCGACATCACCCGCTGGGCTGCCGCCATCGACCGCCGCCTCCTCTACGCCATCAACGACGACCGAGCCGACCGGGGGACCGACCGATGATCCGCCTCACCCTCGTCCTCCTCGCAGTCGCCGCACTCACCATCAACTGGCAGCACGGACCCGCCCGACTCGCCCGCAAGCTCTCACGGCGCTCGCCGAAGGCCCGCTCGAGCGCACCGACGCTGACGACGAGCTCGACGTCGATCGTCGCCGACGTGCGCACCCTCGCCGCCCTGACCGGCACCGGACCGCTCGTGCTCGCCTTCTCGCCGTACCAGCCGCGGGGGAGCGTCAAGCACGTCCCGGCGATCGGCTTCGGCCTGCCGGCCCTCGTCGTGCACCCCGATCACCGCGCCGAGATCTCTCGAGCGCACGAGTACGGGCAGCTGCCCGAGCGCCTCCGCGTCTACTGACCCGACACCCCTGCACCACCCGCACAGGAAGACACAGCGTGAGCACCTACCCCGACTTCGTCACCCCCACCCTCACCCCTGACGGGCACCCGCTCACCTTCTGCGCCCGCCCGCACCGTGGCACGTCGGGGGAGGAGCTGCGCATCCCGGTCGCGCCCGGCACCGAGCTGTGCGCCGGCTGTCACGCCTCCCTCAAGCGCACCCTCCTCGACGTCATGCAGGCGATCCCGCACGTCCAGCACTCCGTCCTCGTCTCCCGCGGCGCCCGCGACAACGACCGCGTCGCGACGTCCGGCCACGGCGACGTCTCCGCCCTCTGGAACCCGACCGCCACCGCCGCGCTGCAGGAGATCGCCGACTGGACGTCCTACATCGCACGCATCCTCATCACGCAGACCCCGTCGGATCTCGTCGGCGGGAAGCTCGACCTGATCTACGACGTCGGCTACGTCGGCATGTACCTCGAGCGCCAGCCCACCACCCGGATCCTTCAGCAGACCGGACGCGCCCTCGCCTACATCGCCCACCACCACGCGACCTGGCTCACCCACTACCCGACCATGGGCGCCTACTGGGTGACCGACGCCATCAACCTCCGCCGCTACGCGCAGCGCGCCGAGGGCGCCGGCGGAGTCACCCGCGTCACCCTCCGCGACGCCCGCTGCCAGGCCGAGGTCGCCGAGCTCGACGGGGGAGGCGTCCTCATCTGCGAAGGCCAGCTCGTCGGCATCATCACCGAACCCGGCTCCGCCCGCCCCTCACGCATCATGTGCGCCGCCGACCCCTCCCACCGCCAGACCGCGCAACGCGACTGGCTCTCACTCCAGCCCGCCACCCCCACCCGATAGGAGCTCACCGTGCTCACTGAACCGATCACCCCCGATGCCGTACGCGCCCTGATCGCCCGTCTCGAGCGGCGTGGCGCACCGCCCCTCATCGCGAGGATCGGCGGGCAGGGGCCCGTCCCGGAGCAACCCGACCGCGTGCTCTTCCGAGATGCCGCCGCCGCCCTGTCCGCGTCCCTCCCGCGGGAGGACCTGGACCTCGACGCTCTCGAGCCTTTCCTCGTGCACGTCATCCGCGACGACATGCGACTCACTCCGGCTGGCCGTGGCGGCGCGGTCCGCACCGATCCGGCGACGCCCGGCCGAGGTGCCCTCGGCCAGCCGGGCGACAACCTGGTGCACGACTACGACGCCGCGGTGCAGGCGCTGCTCGGCCGGGTGCGCGCCGCGGAAGCTGAGCGGGACGCCGCACGAGACGAGGCGGGCACTGCCTACGCTGCCGGCTTCCGGGATGGGAAGGCGCAACGATGAGCGACACAACGCCAGAGCCCCTCGACCTCGACGCGATCGAGGCGCGAGCGAACGCGGCCACGGTCGGTCCATGGCGGATCATCGTCCAGAACAGCAGGGCCGCCGTCATCGGTTACCACCCGCTGGACCCGCTCCTGCGAGTAGTCGACCCCGACGAGATCACAGTCGGCACCATCTCCCGCGGGGAGGGACGCGACAACGTTGACTTCATCCTGAGCGCCCGCGAGGACGTGCCCGCCCTCGTCGCCGAGGTCCGTCGCCTACGCGAGCAGCTCGCGGCCGCGAACTCGACGTCCAGCTGGGACGAGCACGAGTACGGCGTCCGAGCAACCGGCGGCCGCGGCTACCTCGGCGCCCGCTACTCGCTCGCCGGCGCCGAGAAGATGGTCGGTCTCGCCACCCCCGGACGCTTCGAGATGGTCCGACGCGCCCGCATGGTCACCCGCACCTCCACCCCGACCGGCTCGCACCGCACAGCAGGCGAGTGGGGCGCGTGGGAAGTAGTCGCACCGGCGCAAGCTGACGAACCCACCCCTGAAGGCCGGGAGCTCACCGACACTGTGGACGTCTGCTCGCGGCCAATCCGGGTCGACAACCGCAAGCACTCGTGGCGCTTCGACAGCGACGACCCTCGAATCCTCTGCCTCGGATGCGGCGAGATGAGGGACGCGATCAGCGGGCGCGTGCTCAGCGTCCCCAGCGCTCCCGCGGAGCCCGACACTGCCCGCGAGTGCGGCGACGACAACCACCACGGCTACGGCACCGGCGACTGCCCCGACTGCGCGCAGGAGGCAGGGCAGTGAGCGTCTACGTGGACGACATGGACCGCCGCGCGACCGTCCCGAACGGCGCCCGCACCGTCACCGGTGTCTGGTCGCACATGTACGCCGACACTCACGAGGAGCTCGAAGCGATGGCCCGCACCATCGGCCTGCGCCCCTCGTGGATCCAGCACCCCGGAACGCTGCGCGAGCACTACGACGTCACCGCACCCAGGAAGGCCGCCGCGATCGCCGCCGGCGCCATCCCCGTCACTTGGCGCGAAGCCTCCCGCTGGCGATCCGAACGACGCAAGGCGACGCGAGCACTCGTCGCCGAGCCACCCGCAACCGAGCAGCTCGGCGCCTCGATCACCGGCGTCTGGCACGACGAAGCCGAGCGCTTCAAGCAGACCGGTCGCCTCGACCAAGGCCCCTGCTGGTGCTCCGACTGCATCGCCAAGGAGCAGTTATGCCAGTAGGAGCAGAAGAGCGCCTCGAGATCGACTACTTCCGCGTCGACGCCGACCGCTCGATCACCGTCACCCGACCCGCACCCGACGGCAACCGCATCTGGATCACCGCCCGCCCAGGACGCCACCGACGCGCCACCTGGCGCACCGGCGACCAGTACGGCTCCGGAACCTTCACCCACGCCACCACCCGGGAGACCACCCATGCCTGAACCCATCACCCGCGACCAGTTCGTCGCCACCTTCGGCCGCACACCCGACGTCGGCCTCGAGCGCCTCCGCAACGGTGCCGTCGTCCTCCACTGCAGCTGCACCGACCCCCACTGCCGCGGATGGGCCATGGCCTCAACCGGCGACCTCGACGGCGGCTTCTTCCGCCCCACCACCGAAGAACTCCACGCCGCCACCGCCCACCGCACCAACTACCTCCACACCACCACCCAAGACCCGACGGCGCTCGCCGTAGACGGACCGATCCTGAACCCTGAGTGCATCGTCGGGAAGCACGGCAGCTGTCACGAGGACGCCTGGGACAACGTGAAGGACGAGCCGGCCGACTGCCAGTGCTCCTGCCACCGAGAGGACTTCGACAACCGTGGATGACACCCCTCGCGAGCAGCGGCCCATCACCGTGACCGCACCGGACCTCCCCGTCCTCCCGCCCGTGCGAGTCGCCATCGTCGAGGACGACACCCGTACCACCGCCATCCACCTCACCCGGGCCGAGGCGGAGACCCTCGTCGACGCGCTGCAGGACTATCTCTTCGAGCGGTGGCCCCGAAGCGACTGCGAGGCCGAGCTCTGGTCATGGGACTACTTCCGCCACGGCCAGACCGATCCGTACTGGATGAGATGCAACAGCACCTGGCCTCACGAGGACGACCACGAGAACAGCGACACCGGAGCCCACTGGCCCCTCACCGAGGCCGAGGTTGCCGCCGCACGAGCAGCTCTTGCCTGAGCCGGAGCGGTGGATCCGCATCGACGCGGCCGCGGCGGGTCTCGGCGTCTCGATCCGACAGGCCTACCTCATTGCCCAGACAGACTGCTGGGCGAAGACCGGAGGCAGGCCGGCCAAGTTCGCGCTCAGCGACGTCCGCGCCACCCACGCGCGCAGGAAGGCCGAGCGCGAGGCGAGGGGCGAAAGTGATGACGCCGACCCTGATCGCGCGGGAGAAGCCGACAGGAGACTTCTCGTGAGCGCTTGACAAGCCCGCGAGAAGCCATAACAATTCAGATCACTAGGTTTGGGGTGTTCGGCACCCTGGACGCAGACTTGAAGGCCTCGCAGAGATGCGGGGCCTTCGTCGTTCCCGCGGCCACTGGAGGGTGAGCGCGGGACGCCCGGTGCCGACGAAGCACCGAAGACCCGCACCCTCGGCCTCAGGCCGCGCAGGAGCGGAAGAGGCCTGACGCCCTGCCTCGTGCGAAGCGGTCACAGGGCGGGCATCGCGTGATGCGCACCATCGCGCCGCGGTGCCCGCCCTCCCATCAGCTGAGAGGGACTGGTAGCTCGATGGTGCGGAAGAACACGCGGCGGATGCACGACCTCCGCAAGGAGTTCTTCAAGGAGGGCAAGGCTCTCGCCGAGCAGGGTGATCCGCGAGCGAACTGCTGGCTCGGCCCGCTCTGCTACCTCGGCGACGTCCCGATCGACTACGACGTCCCGGCTGGCGAGACCCGCGAGTCGCACAACCTGGACCACTACATCACCGTCTCCGACGACGAGGACATGCAGGAGGAGTGGACCAACTTCCGCCACGCGCACCGGTACTGCAACGAGAAGCGCAAGACCAGCATCCCCAGCGGCGGCCTCGGCGAGGCCGTGCCCGACTGGTGGTAGCCGACCGACAGGAGCTCGACAATGGCGCTGACCCTCGCCTCCACCACAGTCACCCTGCTCGCCCGCATCGGAGACGACGAGCCGACCGAGATCGGGACCATCGAGCTCGAGACGGACCTCACCTTCGACCGCGAGACCGGCATCGCCGCCATCAAGTCCGAGCCGCTCGTCACGCAGCTCGCCTCGGCCTTCCGCGAGGTCGCCGAGCGACTCGATGAGGGCACCGACTGATGGTCGGCCGCGCTCATCAGCGTCCGCCTGCACGCCCGACGCTGCCGTCTGGCAAGGAGCTGCGAGCGGACTTCATCCGACGGCAGCTGGAGACGCTCGAAGCGAAGGTGATCCCTCGCCGCGTCGGATACACGGTGGAGGGTCCGGGGCTCTGGGATGCCTGGCGACCGACCGCCGGCCAGGCCGAGGCGTGCGCATTGGTGCGTCTTCGCCGGCACCGGCGTCGGCTCGAGCGCGAACTGCGGTCGGTGCTGGGCACTGAGGTCGTGCGCGAGTGAACGTCGATGAAGGCGCCGAGGCGGTCCTCCCGCTTGCTGGTCCGCCGAGCGACGTCAGCATGCGTCTCCTCCGCACAGCCGCCGTCCGGCTCGGCATCACGCCCGAGTGCCAGCCGATCACCAGCGACCTCGCCACCTTCGCGGACCACGACGCTCCCGAGCCTGAGGTCACCGGTTACCTACTCACCTGCGCGACGTGCGGCTCCGAGCTGATCGTCGACGCGCCGGCCGCGCTCACCCACCTCGACGACGGACACGAGGTCCGGCCCCTCGAGGCACCCCGCAGCGGCGCCACCGGCGCCTGACCACCCCCTGCGGCCTGCCTCGGGCCGATCCGCCAGAAGATCCAGCGCGACGACGAGGGGCGGACCACCACCGGGGTGGGTGTTCCTCCCTCCCCGGCTCGAAGGGTAGGGGGGGTCGCGCGCGCACAGAAGGGAGGTCGGGCATGCCGACCCGCCGCCAGCCCCGCAAGCCCGACGCCTTCCCGCAGCAGAGCGTCCACGCCGCCCTCAACTCCGCAGTCCGAGGCTCGACCCACCTGTCCGACGACCAGCGACCGGTCGTCGCACTCGGCCGAGTGCTCGCGAAGCGCGTCGACAAGCTCGCCGCCTCCGGCTTCGTCGTCGACGGCCGCTTCGACAACGTTTCCGCCGGCATGCTCCTCAAGGTCTTCGACTCCCTCGGCCTGACCGTGAAGGGTCCCCGCGCTGCCCGCGTCCCGACTCAGGAGGAGTCCCTCGTCCCGTCCTCGTCCCCCGGTGAGAAGCAGCAGAGCGAAGCCACCGTCACGAAGCTCGACGGCTTCCGGAAGCAGGGCACCGCGTAGCTGACGGAGGCGAGCTTGACCACTCCGCAGTACGGAAAGACCGAGCCTCGCCTCTTCACGACGCCCCTTCGCGACCTCACCCCCGAGACGTCACGCGGATTCGAGGTCATCGAGTTCGCCCGCGAGATCCTCCACGTCCGGCTCTTTCCCTGGCAGGAGTGGCTCCTCGTCCACCTGCTCGAGCTCAAGCCGGACGGGACGCTCCGCTTCAGCAAGGCCCTCGTCATCGTCGGCCGGCAGAACGGCAAGACCGCGATCGCCGCGGTCCTCGCCGCCTTCTGGCTCTACGTCGACGCGGCCCGCTGGCCCGAGCAGCTGCCCGAGCAGGACTTCATCGTGGTCGGCGCCGCCCAGAAGCTCGACATCGCCATGAAGCCGTGGCGCCAGGTCCGCCGCTGGGGCGCCCCGGACGACGTCAAGGCGGGCATCGCGCACGACCGCATCCCCGAGCTGCAGCGTTTCACCTACCCGCCCCGCACCACCAACGGCGAGACCGAGCTCAAGACCATCGGCGGCGGCGCCTACCTCCCGCGCACCTTCGACGGCGCCCGCGGACACAGCGCCGCCCGCCTCATCCTCGACGAGCTGCGCGAGCAGTACGACTACGAGGGCTGGTCCTCGATTGAGAAGTCCGCGAACGCGATGTTCGACTCGCTCCTCGTCGCCTTCTCCAACGCGGGCACGAAACGCTCCCGAGTCCTCCGCGACGTCCGCGCGATCGCCACCGAGAGCCGCGACGAGCACGACGCGCAGTGGTTTCTCGCCGAGTGGTCAGCCGAGCAGGACGCCCCGCTCGACCACGCGCCCTCCTTCGCCCAGGCCAACCCGAGCGCCGGCTACCTGCCCGGCATGACGATCCCCGCGCTGATGAAAGCGGCGGCCGACGCCAAGGAGAAGAACGTCGAGCGTATCGAGGTCCTCGGCCAATGGGTCACCGCGACCGTCGACAGCTTCATCCCGCTCGAGGACTGGAAGGACGGCTACCTCCCGCCAGCCGAGATCGCCGCCGCCATTCCTCGAGGAGGCCGCACCGTCTGGGCCGTCGACATGTCCTTCAACCGTGAGACGACGTGGATCGCCGCGGCCGTCAGCACCAGGAACGGCGAGCCCTTCGTCACCATCCGAGAGAAGCGGGACGGCTGGTCCTGGGTCATCCCGCGGCTGATCGAACTCGCCCAGCAATCCGGGAACGTCGAGGTCGCCGTGCAGTCCAAGGGCGTCCCCGCCGTCGACTTCCTCAAGCCATTGCAGGACGCCGAGTTCCTCCTGAACGGGCGCAAGACCAAGTTCACGGTGCACGCCATCGACTGGTCCAGCTTCGCCCTCGCAACCGGCCGCCTCAGCGATCGCGTCCGCGACCGCGAGCTCGTCCTCGTCGATCAGCCCGACATTGCCACCGCCGTCGAAGGCGGAGTCGTCCGCACCTACGCCGAGAACACCGGATGGTCGCGAGAGAAGTCAGCGCCCGTCGACATCGCCGGCCTCTGCGCCGAGACCATCGCGCTCTACGCCCTCGAGGCGCTCGAGCCTCCGCAGAAGAAAAAGACGCCGCCGGCGCCGCTGCCCGTCCTGATCTCCGAGGGCACCGCCACCGATTCGACCGGCGAGAACTTCGCGTCGATGCACTTCTGAAAGGGGCACTCATGGCCGACGAACTGGGCTACCAGAATGGCGCCCTGCCGTCCTGGGGCAACCTCTACGCCGACGCGTTCGAATCCAACCCCGACCTGGTCCACCCCAAGTCGATCGAGGTCTACGACCGGATGCGCAGCGAAGACGCGCAGGTCCAGTCCGTCCTCCGCGCCGTCACCTTCCCGATCCTCTCCGCTGAGTACCTCATCGACCCGGCCGGCGCCCGCGACGAGGTCGTCGACCTGATCGCAGCGGACTTCGGACTGCAGGTGAAGGGCCGCCCGCCGACCACTCCGCTGCGTACCAAGGGCCGCTTCTCCTGGACAGAGCACATGCGCCTCGCGCTGCTCGAGCTCGTCTACGGACACAGCGTCTTCGAGCAGGTGTACGACGTGACCTCGGGCCAGACCCGCCTCGCGAAGCTCGCCTGGCGGCCGCCGCGCACCATCGCGAAGATGTCGGTCGCCGCCGACGGCGGGCTCGAGTCCGTCACCCAGTACGGCAAGGCCGGCAGCGCCAGCATCCCGATCCCAATCGACTTCCTCGTCGTCTACTGCAACGACCGCGAGGGCGGCAACTGGCTCGGACGCTCGATGCTCCGCTCGGCCTACAAGTACTGGAAGCTCAAGGACGGCGGCCTGCGCGTGCAGGCGCAGACCCTCGAGCGCAACGGGCTCGGCGTGCCGACCTACACAGCACCCCCCGACCCGCCCGATCTTGAAGGCGCCGAGCTCGTCGCCTGGCGTCAGCGCCAGCAGGACATGGGTCTTGCAATCGCCAAGGCCTACCGCTCCGGCGAGCAAGCCGGCGTCTCGCTACCACACGGCGCGAAGCTCGAACTGCAGGGCGTCACCGGGACTCTCCCCGACAGCGACAAGCCGATCCGCTACTACGACGAGCAGATCGCCCGAGCCGTCCTGGCCCACGTGCTCAACCTCGGCGGCGACAACTCCACCGGCTCGTACGCGCTCGGAGACACCTTCGCCCGCATCTTCGCCGACTCCCTCAACGCCGTCGCCGACCACGTGCTCACCATCACCAACCAGCACGTCGTCGAGGACCTCGTCGACAAGAACTTCGGCCCGACCGAGCCCGCGCCCCGCATCGTCTGCAAGCCGATCGGCGCGCAGGCCCCGGTCACTGCCGAGGCCGTCAAGACCCTTCTCGAGTCCGGCGGTATCACCTCCGATGCTGACCTCGAGGCTTTCCTGCGCCAGACCTACGGCCTGCCCATCAAGGCCGAGGGCGGGGGTGCGACGAAGTCCGATGCCGACACGGCCCGCGCCGCGGCGGAAGTCATCCAGAAGTCCTACCTCGGCGTCGGCAAGGTCATCAACGCCGACGAGGCCCGCGACCTCGCGCGCCGCGCCGGCGCGATCCTCATCGGGGAAGCGCCCGCCCAGCCGGAGCAGACCGCGATCGGTACGCAGGTGACCGACTTCTTCCATCCGCGCACCACTGAGGAGCAGCCATGAACCGACACGCCCGCAGCGAGGAGCGCACGCGCTCCCGCCCCGACATGAAGGACGCGAACCGGTACTGGGGGAGCCGCGAGCTGCCCACAGCGAAGACCCAGTTCTTCGACGCGGTGACGGTGCCCGGCTCGACCGAGGGCGCGACCACCGCAACGATCCGCCTCTACGGCCCGATCGACTCGTGGGGCGGCTACTGGGGCGTGTCCGCGAAAGACGTCGGTGAGGTCCTCGACGCGCTGCCCGAGAGCGTCGAGCAGATCATCCTCCGCATCAACTCGCCCGGCGGCGAGGTGTTCGAGGCGTCGACGATTCTTAACATGTTCCGCGCTCACCGCGCCTCGGTCCTGGCCGTCGTCGACGGGCTCGCCGCGTCGGCTGCCTCGTTCCTCGCCGCGGGCTGCGACGAAGCGGTCATGTCGCCGGGAACGACGATGATGATCCACTCGCCGTCGACCTTCACCTGGGGCAACGCCCGCGACCTGCGCAAGGACGCCGAGTTCCTCGACACCATCGAACGCTCGATCATCGACGTCTACAGCGCGAAGGCCGGCGAGAAGGACTGGGCCGCGCTGCTCGAGGCGGACACGTGGCTCACCCCCGATGAGGCAGTCGAACTCGGTCTCGCCGACCGCGTCGCCGTCATCCCCGACGCGGGCGAGACCTCGACCGTCGGCGAGGAGGAGCTCGAGTTGGTCCTCGCACCGGCCGAGAGCGACCCCGAGGACGCGTACGCGCGTCTCAGCCGCTTCGCGGCACACGCCCGAGAGGGCGCCCTCACACCTCCCGTCTCGTCCGAGCCGGGTACCCCCAACCGGAAGGAGCCCATCGTGGGCGACAACCTCAAGGCTGGCCTCAGCGAGCGGCTCGGCACGACCGACGCCGCCCTCACCGACGAGCAGCTCCTGGCTCTCGTCGACGAGAAGCTCGCCGGCACCAGCAACGCCATCCCCGAGAACGCCATCGTCGTCGACCGCTCGTCCTTCGAGCAGCTGCAGTCGGACGCCGCCGCCGGCGCCCGCGCGCTGGCCAACCAGGACAAGGCCCGCCGCGACGGCATCGTGACCGCCGCGCTCACCAGCGGCCGCATCACGACCGCGTCGCAGCAGTCCTGGCGGGACGCGCTCGAGAAGGACGAGGAGGGGATCGCCAAGATCCTCGGCGCGCTCCCCGTGACCGTGCCCGTTCAGGAGATCGGCCACAGCGACGACACCAGCACCCCCGAGGACAGCGCCTACGGCCGCGTCTTCGGCGAGACCAAGGAGGCCTAGCCCATGGACTACCTGCCCCTCTACCGCCCCGGCCAGACCGTCACGTTCGCCGTGACCACCGCCGTCACCGCCGGCCAGGCCGTCGAAGTCGGCGCGACCGACTTCTCCGTCGCCCCCGCCGCCGCCGCGTCCTCGAAGTACGTCGGCGTGGCCGGCCACGCCGCGGCCGTCGGCGACAAGGTCACCGTCGAGATCGGCAAGGTCATCCACGAGCTGACCGCCACCGGCGCCGTCACCCGCGGTCAGCGCCTCGAGCTCGCCGCCGCCGGCCGGGTCCGCACCCTCGCCGCAGGAACCGCCGTGTTCCTCGCCCTCACGTCCGCCGCCGACGGGGCTCCCGTCAAGGCCCTGCAGCTCTAGGAGATCCGATGAACACCTACCCCTTCACCGCGAGCCAGGTGCAGAACGCCTCGGCCACGGACGTCCTCGCCTTCATCAAGTCGCCCACGCTCCTCGCGCGGCGCCTGGGCGAGATCCTCACCGCGCAGCAGTTCATCGGGAACTTCCTGTTCTCGGGCCGCTACGCGATCCAGGGCGGCGCGATCGCCGTCCCGTCGAACGAGAAGTTCCGCACGCAGCGGACCGCCGAGACGGTCAACGCGGGCGCCGAGTACAAGCTCACCCCGCTCTCCGCCGAGGAGTGGGAGATCTACACCTCCCAGAAGCGCGGCCTCGCGACCGAGGTCACCGACGAGGAGGTCACCCGCAGCCTGCGCCAGCCGCTGGACGACGCGCTGACCTTCCTGCAGACCGAGCTCGTCTTCGACGCGAACGACATCGCGCTCGGCGTCGCCCAGTCCGCGATCACCCAGTCGGTCCCCGGCGGCGCGTGGACGAACGGGAAGCAGATCCTCAAGGACGCCGAGCGGATCAAGGCCCGCGCGCGCGCCCTCAAGCTCGGCATCTCGATCGACACCGTGGTCCTCAGCGGCGAGCAGTACGCCGAGGTGCTCCCCGAGCTCCTCGACATCCTGCCCGACAACTCCGACCTGGCCATCACCGGCAGCTTCCCGACCGTCGCCGGCATCACCTGGGTGTCCGCGGACGACGACGACTTCACCGACCCGATGTTCCTCGACCGTCGGATCTTCGGCGGCATCGCGCGCGAGCGCATCGCGTCGCCGGAGTACGTCGCGGTGGGTACCGACACCGGCGTGGAGATCGCCTCCATCCGCGAGCCGAAGGCGGACAAGACCCGCATCCAGGCCCGCAACCCGCACGTGCCCGTCGTGCGCGTCCCGCAGGCCGGCTTCCGCCTCACCGGAACGGGGGCCTGAGCATGGCGCACGTCGTCGTCAGCAAGGTCGTCAAGGTGACCATCGGCGCCGCCGGCGGCCACAAGATCGCGCAGATCCTCACCGCCGGCGTCGTCGTCCCCGACGGCGTCAGCGAAGCGCAGCTCGAGCACCTCATCGACCTCGGCTTCATCGCCGAGCTCGTCGTGCCCGAGGTCGAGTCCGACGAGGACCGCATCGCCCGCGAGCAGGCCGACTCCCAGGCCGCCTTCGACGAGGCCGTCCGGATCGCCGCCGAGAAGCTCGTCGCCGAGATGCCCGCCGCCATCGTCGAGCGGGAGGACGGCGCTGAGGTGCCGGTCGGCGAGGACGGCCTGCAGATCCTCGAGGCGACCGAGAGCGACGCGGCACCCGCCGCCAAGCCCGCCCGCCGCACCGCCAAGTAGCCGAAGGGGGCGATGGTGAGCATCACCAAGGAAGACCTCGCGCCGGTGCCCACGGACACCGCGCTGCGGATCCTCGCGTACGCGAACACCATCGCCCCTCTCGACTCGATCCCCGAAGCGGGCGACAAGAAGGCGACAGCGGTCGCGATCCTGCGAGCAGCCGCCGCCGAGATACCGAAGGCAGGGTCACGCCGCACCCGGTCGATGAGCCGCAACGGCACGTCGATGACCTTCGACGCGATCTCCTCTGCCTTCTCCTCCGAGGACCGGACAGCGCTGCGCGCGCTAGCCGGCGTCGAAGCAGCGGCGGGGCTCCCGGCCGGGTCCTTTCCGATCAGCCAGCTCGGCCGCATCTGGCCCGAGGGGGAGTACCGGTGAGCTGGGACGACGAGTTCTGGTACCCCCACACGGTGAACGTGCGGGACGTGTCCGCGAGCGGTGGCCGCGGCTCGAACTACGGAGCGTCCCGCACGATCGCCGCGGAGGTGAGAGACGAGCAGCGGCTAGTCCGCACCGCCGACGGATCCGAAGCGGTCTCCTCCACCAAGGTCACCGTTCCCCTCGACTCCGACGTCGCGCCCGGCGCACTCGTCACCGTCTGGGCAGGACGTTCGAGCGAGCGGGAAGCGGAAGTCCTCGCGGTCGCCCGCGAGGAGAACGCGGAACCGCTTGACTCGTTCCTCCTGCTTTCCCTCGCCTGAACGGAGGCAGCACATGAAGACCACCCCGGTCCTCACCCTCATCGAAGCCGCCGCGCAGGACGGACTCCGCGAAGCGGGCAAGGAGATCCTCGCCCGCTCCAACGATCTCGCCCCCCACCTGACCGGCGAGACCGAGGACAGCGGCTTCGTCGCCATTGACGACCTCACCCTGCAGGTCGGCTACCGCAGCCTCGTCGCTCTCCTGCAACACGAGAGCCTCGAGTACGAACACCCCCGCGGCGGCGAGTACAAGTTTCTCGAGTCAGCGCTCGCCGAGGTCGATACCCCGGCCATCATCGCGAAGCACACCGGCGCGATCGGATGAGGGACTCCGAGCTCACCGACATCGTCGCTCGAGCCTTGGGCGGCATCGAGGGGTGGGCCTACCTCGAGACGGCGGAGACGTATCCGCCCGACGACGTCGCGGTCTTCTATGGCGCGATCGGGTCCACGCCCCATCGCGCCGTCGGCGTCCAGGTCTACGGCGGGAGCGACCCGGACGAGGACGAAGGCCCCTCGTCCAGGCGGGTGCAGCTGCGCGTGCGCGGTCGTCCCCGTGACCGCGCCGACGCCGACGACATGGCCGACGAGGCCCGCCCGGTGCTCACCGGCATCTCCCGCCAGCAAGGAATCAGCAGCATCACCCGCCAGTCATTCGCCCGCCTGGGCGCCGACACCAACGGGCGCGAGCAGCGATCCGACAACTACCTCATCATCCTCGACAATCCGGAGGCATCCACATGAACCGCGTCACCCTTCCCGCCGGCTTCACGCTCGGCAAGTCCTTCGAGTACGGCATCGACGCCAACCTCGGCTCCCGCGCCAACCCGCTGTGGCAGCCGTTCCGCCGCATCAGCGGCTTCGGCGTCACCCCCACCCCGATCACGACCGACGCCGCCACCTACGACGACGAGGGCGCGCCCAACTCGCAGGTCACCGGATGGGGCTTCAACGGCGCCTTCACGGTGCAGGTGAACCGCAGCCTGATCACGGGCCTGTTCCTCCCCGAGGTCGAGGCACTGCTCGCCCGCACCAAGCCCTCCGCCACCGGCGACGACGCGGAGATCGACGTCCGCTGGTACCACAAGCCCAAGGAGGGCAAGCCGCACCCCCTCGAGGCGGGCCGCGGCAACGCGACCGTCGCTCTCTCCCGCGTCAACACGGGACCCGCCGGCGAGATCGACTCCTACGCCGTCACCCTCACGGGCGTCGGAGCGTACGAGGAGATCGCGAACCCGTGGCTGGGCAACGACGTCGACGCGCTGCCCGTCATCCTGGGCGTCACGACCGCCGACGGCGCGCCGGCCAACGACGGCGACCTGTTCACCGTCAACGGCCGCGCGCTGCTCGACACGCTCTCGCTCAAGGTCAACGCGATCTCGGTCCCGTTCACCGTCGTCAACGACTCGACCCTCGTCGGCGTCATGCCCGTCGGAGACGCCGGCGACGTCCCGATCACCGCGACCACTACCGCCGGCGTCTCGCAGGCGCTCGTCGTCCCGCGCGGGGCCTGAGCGAATGGGGGCGGTCGACTTCGAGGAGTGGGTCGCCCCCACCCTCGACATCACGCTCGGCGGCCGCACCTACCGGGTGCAGCCGCCGAGCGTCGAGAACGCCGGGAAGCTGCTCGCCGCAGCGATCCGCGGCGAGGTGAACCTGGGCCTGGTCAAGGGAGAGATCCCCGTCGAGGTGCAGCACGTCCTCGACACGATCCAGCCGGGGGAGCACCCCGCGCTCGGCGACGCCTACCGGCAGATGGCCGAGGACGGCATCTCAGGGCAGACCCTCGACCGGGTCGCTTACTACGCGATCTTCTACTGGGCGCGGAGCAAGGAGTACGCCGACTTCGTCGCGACAGTCCTCTGGACGCCCCGCGCCGTCGACGCTGTCGAGAGTGCGGGTACCGGCCCAAAAGGCTGACGACGGCAGAGGACTGGGCGCCTTACGGGATCGGCCAGCCCGACGCCGAGGGATGGTACCCGAACTACCGGCCCGTCCCGGACGAGCTCGCACCCGAGCCGCCCGATGTGCAACAGGCCGCCGCCGTCAAGCCGCCCGATGTCGACGGCTCGTGGCTCGCGATCGTCGGGCAGTGGCGACTCGTCATCGCTGAGCTGCGCGATCGCGGCATCGACCTCTACGACCCGGCCGTCCGCGCCGGATCGTGGCTCGGCGTGCGCGCCGCGATCTTCTCGCTCATCGACTCACCCTCGAGACTTCGAGGCGCTCTCACCCGGAGGTGACTCATGCCGCTGCGCGCTGCCGAACTCGAGGTGCTGTTCACCGCCAACACGACCGACATCGCGCGCGGCGAGAAGGACGTCAAGACCGCTGGCGAGCGGATCGAGAAGAAGCCGATCCAGGCGAAGGTCGACGTCGACACGAAGGACGCCCTCGCCGGGATGGCCCGGGTCGAGAAGGCCGCGAACAGCTTCGACGCCGTCTTCGACAAGCTGGCGCCGAGCGACCAGCAGCGACGCGATCTCATCCGTGGCTTCCTCGAGTCGGAGCGCGCGAGCAAGCAGTCCGCCGAGCAGATCGAGAAGGTCCTCACCAAGTCGTACGGTGTGGCCGGCTCGGCAGCGAAGCAGCTCGCGGCCGCGGCCAAGGGTGAGTTCAAGGACATCGAGTCCGCCGGTAAGAAGCTCGGCGCCCAGGACGTCACCGTCGAGGTGGAGGCGGAGACCGCTGACGCTCTCGCCGGGATGGACCGGGTCGAGAAGGCAGCCAAGAAGCTGGTCAACCAGCGGACCGTCGCCGTCATCGACGCCGACATCTCGAAGGCCGAGAAGGCGGTCGCCCGCACGCAGCAGAAGCTCGAGGAGCTGCAGGCGCGCGCGCTCGGCGGGCTCGACGTCACCGCAGAGACCCGCCGTGCGGAAGCCGCGCTGCAGAAGACCCAGCGCCAGCTCGCTGCGCTTACGTCGGCTCGCGCTCAGATCGAGGTCGAGGCCGACGTCCAGGATGCGATCGAGGGGCTCGACCAGGTCGACGCGAACGTGAAGCGTCTGGTCTCCCGCGAGATCGCCGTCCAGGTCGACGCGAACGTGAAGTCCGCACAGTCGGCCGTCACCCGCCTCGAGGCTCAGCTCGCGCAGCTCGCCGCCATGGAGCCGACCACTGAGGTCCGCGCCGAGACGTACAAGGCGGAGGCGCTACTCGAGGGCGCCCGCAAGAAGCTGCAGTCGCTCGAGGGCGCACGCGCGCAGATGGAAGTCGAGGTCGACACGGCCAGCGCCGAGCAGGGCCTCGACGCTGTCGCCGACCAGGCGGGCGAGGCCGGCAAGCGCGGCGGAGCCGACGCCGGCGGCAACCTCGCGACCGGGATCCTCACTGCGCTCGCGAGCATCCCGATCGCCGGTGCTGTCATCGGCGTCGGCAAGGCCGGAGCCGACGCGATCCTGCAGGCGTTTCAGGAGGGACTGCAGCAGGAGAAGAGCTTCGACCGGCTGCAGGGTCTGACGGGCATCAGCGAAAAGGATGCCCTGCGCTTTGGCCGGTCCGCGTCCGAGTCGTACGCGAACGGCTTCGGCGAGTCGATCGAGCAGAACATGGACACTGCCCGCCTCGGCCTGCAGTTCGACCTGATCGATCCGGAAGCCACGAACCGCGACGCGCAGCAGGTCATCTCCGGGCTGTCCGGGATCGCTGATGTCCTCGGCGAAGACGTGCAGCCCGTGGCCGTCGCGGTCACCTCGCTCCTGCGTTCTGGGCTGGCGAAGTCCGCGTCCGAAGCTTTCGACATCCTCGCGACCGGCGCCCGAGAAGGCGTGAACCGGAACGAGGATCTGCTCGATACCTTCACCGAGTACCCGGCGCTGTTCCAGCGGCTGGGCCTCTCCGGCCAGGAGGCTCTTGGCCTGATCAATCAGGGTCTCGAGGGCGGAGCCCGGAACAGCGACCTGGCAGCGGATGCTCTCAAGGAGTTCCAGATCCGGGCGACTGACGGATCGAAGGCCAGCGCCGAGGGCTTCGCAGCTCTCGGTCTCAACGCTGAGGAGATGACCGCCAAGATCGCGGCCGGCGGCGACTCCGCGAAGGAGGGCCTTGACCAGGTCCTCGACGGACTGCGCGCGATCGAGGACCCGGTGGCGCGGAACGCGGCGGCTGTCGCGCTCTTTGGCACCCAGGCGGAGGACCTCGGTGAGGCGCTCTTCAACATGGACCTGTCGACCGCCGTCGACCAGCTGAACGGCGTCGAGGGCGCCGCCCAGCGCATGTTCGATACCCTCGCCGACAACGATGCGTCGAAGCTCGAGCAGGCTCAGCGGAACATCGAGGTCGCGGCGGACGGCATGAAGGGCGCCCTCGCGGCAGCCTTCTCCGAGCCTCTCGGCGAGCTCGCTGAGTTCGTCTCCGAGAATCGCGGCCCGGTCCTGCAGTTCATGCTCGACCTCGCGAATGGCGCCCTCGACTTCGGGGACTCGATGATCGAGTCGTCGGCATCAGCGACGGAGTCCCTCGGGGAGTTCGTGTCCGGCGCCCTTCGGGACGCTGTGATCGGACTGCGCGACTTCCTCGAATGGCTGCCCGGCGACCAGGACCTGACCGGGCTGAACACCCTCATCGACGACATGGACGGCTTCGACGAGAAGGCGAACATCACCGCTGAGAACCTGCGCACCAACATGGGCGGGGCTCTCTCGGAGGCGCGGACCAAGCTGAACGAGTTCGGCGAGGGCGCTGTCGCCATGGGCTACCTCAACGACGCCAGCCTCCGACTCGCCGAGTCTGTCGACGCCGTCGGCTACTCCCTCGACGGGACGACACCGCTCGTCGACGCCTACACCGTCGCCCAGGACGGATCAGTCCAAGCCGGCTCCACGCTCGAGGGCCAGATCCGAGCCTCGATCGCGGCACTCGGCGACGAGGTGTCCGCGGCCGCGGCAACCGGAGAAGCGCAGGAAGCGCTGACCGGCCGCTACAACACGGCGACCGATGCCCTCGTCGGCCAGCTGACGCAGATGGGTCTCACCGAGGGCCAGGCGCGATCGCTGATCAACACGGTCCTGCAGACTCCCTCGTCCGCGACGACCGCGTTCTCCTCGAATGCTCCCGAGCAGCAGGGCAAGGTGCAGTCCCTCGCGGACCGCATCGTCACCCTGCCCGACGGATCCGTCGTCATCACCGCCGACACGGGCACCGCGTACGGGCAGACTCAGTCCTACCTCGACTGGGTCAACACCCGGTCCGCGACGATCAAGGTCAACGCGACCAACCCCAACATCGGCTTCGGGCTCGGCGACGGTCGCAAGGACGGCGGCCCCATCTACGGACCGGGCGGCCCGCGCGACGACCTCGTCCCCATCTGGGCGTCGCCAGGCGAGCACATGCTCGACGCCGAAGACGTCCGCAACGCGGGCGGGCACGAGGGCGTCTTCCGGCTCCGGCAAATGCTCGCGAGCGGGAAGCTCAAGTTCGCCGACGGCGGACCAGTCGAGATGCGCTCGATCCCGTCGAGCACCTGGCGTGTGGCCGAGGGAGCGCTCGCCGCGCCGATGCTGCAGCAGGACCCGAGCATGGCCGCGATCTTCTCGGCGCTCGAGCGCATCGGCACGAGCGGTACCGCAGGCGGAGGCGGGGACTTCGTGGGCGAGCTGGTCCTCGACTCCGGCGAGCTGGTCGCCCTCGTGCGGGGAATCATCCGGTCCGTTCACTCGGCCGATAGCAGACGAGCGAAAGCCCTGTCGAAGAGAGGCTGACCAGTGCGCGTCTTCATTACCGGGCCGGATGGCGTCAGGCACGACCTGTACCGCGGCGCCATCCGGCTCGCACCGGGCGGGCTCGTCGGGCTCCTCGGCGCTCCTCGCCCTCGCGTGTTCTCCCGATCGAGCGCGACTCGCGCCGGCCGACGCCGCACCGGCACGCAGCTCGCCGAGCGGGAGGGGACGGTCAGCGTGCTCCTCAACCGCGACGGAAGCCCACAGGATCTCCGGGCAGCGGAGCGGGCGTGGGCGAAGGTGTGGTCGTACGACGAGCCGGCCACGCTCGAGGTGCAGGTGAAGGACGAACCGAACCGCTACCTGTCGGTCTACTTCGACGGAGGCCCGCTCGACTTCACGCGCGACCCCGACAACTTCCGCTTCTACCGATCCGACGTCGCGGTCATCGCCGACGATCCGCTCTGGCGCGGCCCGCAGCAGGAGTTCCTCTTCGACTCGAACGAGCCGGACGCGGACTTCTTCGGCCGCGACGCGGTGCACGGCCAGGACGGAGGACCCGACTACTGGCTCTCGGCCGCCTACGCGCCCATCACGAAGCCGCTGCGCAACCCGGGGAACGTACCGGCGCCGGTGCGCTGGGTGCTCGACGGCCCGATCAGCGGCTTTGACACCATCATCGACGGCCGCTCTGTCGCCGGCAGCTTCCCGATCCCCGCGGGGCAGACGCTTCGCATCGACTCAGACAGCAACACGGCGCTGCTCTCGACCGGCGCGCAGGAGATCGACATGTGGCGGCAGCTGACCTCCTGGCAGTTCTCCCGCCTCGCGCCCGGCCAGACCTCGACCGTGTCCATCGAGCGTGAGGGCACCGGCTCCGCGCGCCTCGAGTGGACGCCTCAGTATCGGCAGGCCCGAGGGTGATCGTCTCGGCCGCGGACTACGGACTCGACATCACCGTCTGGGACCGAGCACTGAAGCGGGCCGCGCCCATCCCGCACTTCCGCTCCGTCGACGGCACGATCCGGCACCTCGCAGCCGGAACCCTCGACCTGGTCCTCGACGACGACGAGCGCGCGACGAAGGCGCTGCAGACACCCGGAGCTCGACTCGTCGTCCGCCTCGACGACCTGCACTTCCACTCCGGCCCGATCGTCTCCCGCGGCGGTTCGCTGCTCTCGGGGGACTCCGTGCGCTACACAGCCGGCGACGACTTCTCCATCCTCAGCCGCACCCTCGCGTGGATCGTGCCCGGCGGACCGATCGCACCGAAGTCGCTCGACGATCCGGCGCAGGCAGTCGTCACCGGCACGCTCCGGCGCGGCACGGTCGAGGGCCAGTCCGGAGTCATGGCCTGGCCGCAGGCGCGCATGCCAGTCGAGACGGCGGTGAAGTGGCTGCTCGGCGTGAACTTAGTGCAGCGACTCGGCCTGCCCGTGCAGATCCGCGACGACCAGCGACGGGGCGGCACAGTGACTCTTCCCGCAGTCGGCCGGTTCGCGACCCTCGAAGAGACCGTCGTCCCGATCCTCGACGCCGCCGGCCTCGGCCTGCGGGTGTGGTTCGAACCTGAGTCCCCGCTGATCAACGTCGACATTTACGAGTCGGAGGAGTATCCGCAGGTCATCGACGCGGAGTCCGGAATCATCGTGAAGGGCACGTGGAACCTCGACGCTCCGACCGCTACGCGAGTCGTCGTCGGCGGCCCGGGCGAGGACGCGGCCCGCGCGTTCGCGGAATACCGCGACGACACCGGCCTCGAGTCCGCGTGGGGCTTCGTCGCTGAGACATTCACGTCCGCGACCGGCGCGTCCCCGGATTGGCCCAAGGACCTCGATGACGCGGAGAAGGTCGAGAAGTACGCGTCCCTGCGTGGCGACGTCGCGGCCGAGTCGAAGACCGAGCTCGCCACAGCGCTCGAGAGTGCCGGGGCGAAGCATCTCGCCGAGGGCCGCCCTACCGCTGGCGTCGCCGCCGAACTGATGGAGGCCGGCAGCTTCTACTACGGCATCCGCGACGGGATCCGCGGCTTCCTCCGCGGAGACCGCGTCGCCATCCAGGCGGGCGCCGGCGAGCCGATCCGCGACCGCATCACCGAAGTGCACCTCGAAGTGCCCGAGGGCGGCGGCCGCACCGTCACCCCCACCGTCGGCGGCTTCGTCGACGACCCGGACCGAGAGATCCACGACGCGATCGGCGCCCTCGCGGCATCGAACGCACGACGAGAGAAGAGCACCTAGATGGTCGAGTACTTCGGCTTCGCCAGAGGCGGGCAGACCACCCGCGTCAACGAACGAGAAATGGCCCGTCTGCTCTGGGCGGCCGGCGACCACGGGCACGTGCTCACCACCGCCTCCTACCGGGTGACCGCGGTCGGCGGGAACAGGCGAGTCAACATCGCGGTCGGCCAGCTGTCCGGCTGCGGCGTCATCGCCGTCCGCTCAGGCGTCACGGACATCGACGTCGTCGACATCCCCACTCCACCCGCCGCCCGCGGCCAGTGGTCGCTACTCGTCACACGCCGCTCATGGGACGGCCGCGCGGACTCCTTCCTGCTGCTCCCGTCGGAGCTCACCGGAGCGGAGACGGCGACAACGCTGCCCCCTCGACCGCCGAGCGAGTTCCCGCCGACTCTGCAGCGCACGCCGGCAGTGACGTACGACATCCCGATCGCATGGGTGTGGACGTCCTACGCGTTCACCACGCTGCGGATCGTGGACCTGCGAGTCCTACCAGACAAGCGCCCCGCGTCGATGCCCGTCGACGGCGGCTTCTACGAGGCCGAGCGCGTGAAGGACGACCTGCTCGCCTCCGGCGAGACGGGCGCCGTCGTCGACAAGCAGTGGGAGGCGCCGCGCGGCGTCTACACCGTCACGTCGACCTCGGTCGTCTCGACAGGGGAGAACGCGAGTGCCATCGGCACCGCATTCCTGTCGGTCAACGGAGTCGAGGTCGCAGCCGTGCGCGACGACCAGGACTTCAGTGGTCAGCCGACCACACTCGTCCGGCTCATCTCGCATCCCGGCGGTCTGCTCCGCGTGCAGTCCGGCATCCGCGACATGACCCTCACCGCGCGAACCATCGCGACCTCGAACGTGCACGCCGCGTGGACGCGCCCCTTCCCCATCTGATCGAGGAGCACACCATGAGCCTCACCATCGTCCGCATCCCAGCCGCCGCCGCCAACCAGCCGGCCCGCCCGATCCACCGCACCCCCGTCGGTGCCGTCGATCACCACATGGGCGGATACCTCCTCGGCACGGACGGCATGTTCCAGAAGCCGTCGACCGGGTACTCGACCAACTACGGCATCGGCCTCGGCGCAGACGGGAAGGTGCGTGTCTCCGAGTACGTCGCCCCCGACCTGGTCGCCTGGGGTAACGGCAACGCCGACATGAACACGCGTGCCGTGTCCATCGAGCACGCCAACGACCGGTCGAAGTACCCCGACCTGTCCGCCAAGCCGACCGCGGAAGTGCATGAGGTGTCCGCGCAGCTGCACGCGCAGCTCGCGGTCCGCTTCGACTGGCGTATCGCCGGGAAGCTGCAGCTCGTGTACGCCGAGCTGTCCGACTACCCGAAGATCGGCCCGCACTTCTACGACCGATCGATCCCCGGCTTCGGCCGCGACTTCAACGTGATCCCGCACCGTGCCGTCGCGAAGAAGACGTGCCCCGAGCACCTCGACGTCCGATGGATCGTCGACCGCGCCAACCACATCATCAGCGAAGGCGTCGATGACGCCCCCACCCAGGAGGAAGACGACATGCCCACTGCCAAGGAAGTAGCCGAAGAGATCCTCCGCGGGTTCTCGTCGCAGGACCCGGCGTCGCCGGGCAAGCAGGCGCGCGACGCGATCGCTGCTGCCGCCGCGGACTTCACGCTCACACGCCTGGTGCCCGCGTCGGGCGACGGGTGGGGCAAGCAGGCTCGCGATGCAATCGGCAAGAGCTCCGCCGACTACGCGATCTTCGCGCTCGCGACCGCCGAGCCCGGTTCGGAAGCCGCGCAGGCAATTCAGCGCATCGCCGACGCCGCCAAGCAGTAGCCCCTCCTCGCCTCTGAGAGGGGGACCCGCCCTATGGACGTAGTCCTCGAAACCATCCTGAGATCCCCCGCGACACCGACCGGGCTCGCGCTGATGTTTGCGGCCGTTCTCGGCATCGCGTTCATCCGCGGCCAGGTCGTGCCCCGCTCAACGGTGGACATGCTCCTCGCCGTCGAGCGCACCCGCGCGGAGGACTACAAGGCCGCATGGGAGGCGGAACGGCTGCGCGGCGACAAGCTCACTGGCTACGTCGAGCGGCTTCTCGCCTATGCGGAAACCGCTGACCGCGTCCTCAAGGCGCTGCCGGAAGTGCAACACCAGCGCGAGGAGGCCTCGCCGTGAGGTGGTGGAAGCGCAAGATCGCCGCGGCTCAGCCCGAGGCGAACGAAGCAGCCGACGCCCGCGCAGCGTCCGAGCAGGCGCTGGACGACACCGCCCGCCTCGGCCCGAAGGTCGAGTCCGTGACGAGCTCCCTGGACGTGACTCGCACGAAGAACCACCTCGTCATCCGGATCGCGACCGCGTACGGCATGGCCCAGCCCGGGAGACCAGAGTGACCGATCTCGAGTCCAACATCATCACGATCCTGCTCGTCGCCGGACTCATCCCGATCGCAGCGTTCATCTACTTCTACCTGCGCTACTCGCCCTGGTGGGAGACCGGCATCGGCCGCACCCTCCTCGGCCAGAAGTTCGCCATGGGAGCGATGCTCAGCCTCTCGCTGCTGCTCCGCATCCTCGGGCCCGGGTACCCCTACCGCGCCCTCCTCAACGGAGCAGTCCTCTGTCTCCTCGTCTGGTTCTTCTGGAAGACGCTGCTCGAGCTGAGACGCGTCCAGAAGGCCTTCCCCCGCCAGGACGCCCTCAAAGCATTCGTCCGCCGCCACTTCACCCGCAAGGAGTAACTATGTCCACCACCGAGCCCACCGTGGCCCTCATCCCGAAGTCCCCGCAAGAGGTGACGAAGGCGATCCTCGTGATCGCCGTCACCCTCTTCGCGTCCATCCGCGCGTCGCTCGGCGGCGGCATCGTCCCCGTCGAGGGGCTGCAGCTGATCATCCAGGCCGTCACCCTCGTGCCCGTGTTCTTCCTCACCGGTACCGCCGTGAAGACCGCGGCCGCGTTCGGGCTCGCCGGCCTGCAGGCGCTCGTCGTCCCGTTCTCCGTCCTCGTCGGATGGAACGCCTGGGCGTCGATCAGCTTCGACGACTGGGCCGGCGCGATCATCGCCGCGTTCCTCGCGATCGGCATCGCCGTCGTCCCCAACTCGCCGCCCAAGATCGACGCGAAGCAGGACCCGGCCGGCGTCTACAACATCACCAGCCTGACCGTCGCCACCTCCGACGACATCGCCACCGCCGCAGCCGCCCTCGTAAAGTCGGACCTCGACCGCACCCCCGGCCCTGATCACCGGCGCGAGTGAGCTGGTCCCACGCTCGACCGCCCGCTGAGGCGGTCGAGCTCGGGCCCGGCGTCGCCTACTCCTGGCAACGCTGCGAGGCACCCGACCAGGACACCCACGAGCACACCATCAACTGCCTCTGGGTGTGGCACGACTGCACCGAGATCCTCGGCCCGCACACGGTCGCGCCCGGCGACACCTTCGGCTGGCGCCCCTCCGGCGTCAGCGCTCACACGCTCGTGCAGCGCTCGCCGCTGACCATCACCGCCTCGGCCTACTGGCCCGACTGCTGTGGGCTGCACGGCTTCATCACTGACGGACGCTGGATCGGCGTCTGACCAATCGCCCGCGACCGCGGGCATTACCTCTCGAGCTCCACCAGACCCCCGTCACTCCTGGCGGGGGTCTTCGCATCTCACGACCACGAGGAGCCCCTCATGCCCGCACCCGCCGTCACCCGCTCTGCTGGGCCGAACGGAACCCACTGGTTCTCGCGCACTCCCTGGAAGGGCGACATCGGGAAGGGGATCATTCCGAACGAGATCGAGGTCGACTGCAGCATCGAGGCCATCGAAGCAGCGGTCACGGCCTTCGAGACCGAGGGCGCCGCCATGGGTGTCCCGGCGCAGAAGGCGAAGGCCGGCGCCGCACTCGTCGTGCGCCCGGGCGTCCTCGTCGGTGGCAAGACGTCGCCCGCAGCCGGCGGCGCGGCGATCGTCTCGCGCACGATCCTCAAGGACATGGGCTCCGCAGCATGGGAGCAGAAGCTCCTGATCTGGCCGAAGGAAGGCGCTGACTCCGTTCGCGTCAACGGGCAGATCAGCTTCGACGGAACCAAGGGCATCGTCTGGGCGGGCATGTCGACCTTCGACCCGAACAACGAGCGCCGCTACGCGCGCGACGGAATCGAGATCAACAACTGCGAGGAGTTCGGCTGGGGTTGGGCGGAGTCCGCCGCGCCCCGCGTCAACGCCAACGCCGGCCGCCGCATCAAGAACGTCGAGCTGAAGGAGTTCGGCTGGGACGGGAAGATCACGCGCGACGGCGACTGGGGAGGGCTTGGCGTCTCCTCGACCGGGCAGGTCGACGGCCTGATCATCGAGGGCTTCGACATGCCCGCCGTCTACCACTACGTCACCGTCCCGTGGACGAAGCTGCCGTCTGAGGCGCACTCCGACTCGTGGCAGCTGTTCGGCGGTCAGAACGTCAAGGGCATCGTCTTCCGCGACGGCCGCGGCTTCGCATCCACCGAGGCTCTCTTCCAGCTGGCGTCCTACCCCGGCATCCTCGTCGACAACGTCGACGCCTACGGATCGCCCGTCAACGTCCGCGTCTACCCCTACGAGAACAACGAAGCGACCGACGGCAATCTCAAGGCGTTCTCCGGCGCCGCGCAGGTCACCGCCGTGAACAGCGATCTGGTCGGCTCCGTCACCAAGACCCAGTTCCAGCCGGGGACCACCGGCACGCAGATCTCCTACAACTGGACCGGAGCCAGCCGCGGGTTGGTCACTCCGAACCTCGCGCTGCAGAACCTGACTGCCTCCGACGTCTTCGCCCGCATGCCCCGCTTCACCGCCGCGCGCCGGACGGCGATCTTCGGAGCGTCGACCGCACCCGTCGACACGACGAAGCCGACCGCGTCGGTGCTCGGCGTGCCCGTCGTGTCCGGCCAGGACGTGCAGCTCGCATGGAGCGCTGCCACCGACGAGGGCACCGGCGTCGTCCGCTACATCGTCAAGCGCGACGGCACCGAGGTCACCACCTCCGCGCCGATCACCGGGACCACCTGGACCGACAGCGGGCGCCCTCGCGGCACGAACCCGACCTACACGGTCCAGGCGGTCGACGGCGCGGGGAACATCGCAGACCTCTCGAACCCCCGCACCGCATCCATCCCGCTCAGCGCATCCGACACGGTGAAGCCCACGGGCGCGATCATCTCGCCTGATGGGACTGTCCCTATCTCCGGCACCGCGGTCGTGCAGATCACCGCCGCGGACAACGTGGGCGTCGCCGGCGTGACGCTCTGGTCTGGCCCGCAGAAGCTCCCCGGCACCTTCGCCCTCGCGGACGGCGCGCTGTGGGAGGGGCGCCTGGACTCCACCAAGTACCCGGACGGCGTGTACCCGGTGGAGCCGCACATCGTCGACACCGCCGGCAACGAATTCGTCGGCTCGACGGTCGCGATCACCATCCGCAACCGGGTCGTCGTGGACGAGGACAAGGACGCGCCGAGCACGCCGGTGCTGACGATCGAAGCGACAGGACTGCACACCGCGAACGCGGCATGGACCCTGTCGGAGGACGCGTCCGGCGCCCAGGTGAAGTACCAGTTCGAGCTCGACGGCGACGTCGTGGAGAACGACATCACCGTACTCGCCCGCGCGCTCTCGGGGCTCGACTCGAAGCCGCGGCACACCGCTCGAGTCATCGCCTACGACCCCGCCGGGAACACCGCGTCGAGCGCGCTCGTCCCGTTCACGACCTGGGCGTTCGACAACAACGGTCCGGTCATCGTCCTCGACAAGCCCGCGGCCGGAACGCTGGCGATCGACCCCCAGCCGTTCCAGTTCAAGGCCACCGACATCGACTCCGGTGTCCTGTCGGCCGACATCTACTCCGGCGACTCGCTGCTCTCACCAGCCGCCACGATCACCGGGGAGGTGTGGGGCGCGTCCATCGCGTGGGCGCAACTGCAGGGCATCACCAGCTACCGGGTGCGCGCCGTCGACCAGGCAGGCAACGTGTCCTGGTCGGCGCCCGTCGCGATCGCCCTGCCGACGGTCACTCCGCCGGACACGACCGGCCCGGTCGTCGTCGTCACCCAGCCGGCCGGAGGCTCGGTGGTGCCGGATTTTCTCGAGCTGCTCGCGACCGTCTCCGACGCGCCCTCGGGCGTCTCCTCGGCAGAGGTTCGTCTCGCGGGTAGCGGGCAGAAGCTCGCGGACCTCGACCCGCTGAACGCCGCCGACAGCACGTGGGCGGCCCGCATCCCGCGCGCCATCCTCCTCGCTGCCGTCGGCGACGGCAGCACGCAGCTGTCGTTCGTCGTCCGCGGCTTTGACCGGCGCGGGAACTGGACCGACTCGGCAATCCGGACCGTGACCGTACCCGCTCCCGCGGAGACATTCACGGGCACGCTGACACTGACCCTTCCCGCCGGCGGATTCGTCGACGCGACCGGCCAGCGAATCAGCGACGGCCGCTACGTCATCGCGCAACGGGTCACGTTCCCGAACGCCGACCGAGTGGTCACCCAGGCCGCGACGGTGCTGATCATCGACGAGGGCGTGTGGCTCCGAGGGAACGAAGCGGTCACAGAGGTCGACCTCGAGATCCCGCCCGGAGCATCCGGCCTCCTCGTCGAACTCGAGGTGCCAGGAGTCTCGCCCGACCGTGCGCTCTACCTCCTGCCTGAGACGATCCCCGCCGATCGGCGCGTCTCGATCACGCAGCTGCGTCGCTCGGGCATCGCGGGCCAGTCCGAACCGCTTGTGTTCCTTCCCGCGGCAGCGGAAGCAGTCGAAGCGGCCGCGCGCGCTGAGGCGGCGGCCAAGCGAGCAGAAGCGGTACCAGCTCTTCCGTACTCCGTGACGTTCGATCCCTCGATCGGCGCCTACCGTATTACCGAGAGGACCAACTGATGGACGGACCTATCGTCGTCACCCGCGACCGGCTGCCCTTCGTCAACGGCGGTGACCTCGGGCTTGTGCCCGACGATGCCTCCGCCGCCGCCAAGAACACCGAGATCCTGCGCGAGCTGTTCCGCGGCGACCATGGGAAGTACGTGCTCCTCCCGCCCGGAAAGTACTGGCACAAGGGGCTACTGTCGATAGACGGCACCGACATGACCATCTGGGCCTACGGCGTCACCCTCTGGCTGACAGACATGGCGCGTGTCCACAACGTCACCTCGTCCACCACCATCGATCACGGCGACCTCACCATCATGGGTCTCCGCATCTACGGCAACGACGAGAACCAGGGCGACGAGGCGGCGGACGGCAACAACTACGACCGCTCTAAGGGCATGCTCCTGATGCGCGGCCGTCGCCTCACCCTCATCGACGTCACCGTGGAGCACACTCGCGGGCACGGCGTGAACTACTTCGGGTGGGACTACGTCTTTGTCCGCAGCTACCGCGTCATGCAGATGAAGAACCCCGTCTCCACCGCCGGCGCTCGCCGCCGGGACGGGATCACCGGCGCCGCCAAGCACGTCGACATCGACGGCGTCTCCGGCTACACCGCCGACGACCTGGTGGCGGTCGGCGTCGGCATTCGGTGGTCGCCGCTCGGCGCGACAGGTGCGGTCAACGCGGCCACCGTCAACATCCGCGGTGTCTCAGCGCAGGTGTGCGACACCGACTCCGAGGTGAAGGCGTGGCGGGGCGTCGCGCTGTACGCGATGAACGGCTACACCTTCGACTCGGTGTCCATCTCCAACGTCACCGGTCAGACGAAATCCGGCCACGTGATGCTCAAGTGCTACGCCGACGCGGGCGACACGGGCGCGGGCGTAAATACCGGCTACATCAAGTCGATCACCCTCGCCGGGGTGTCGGGATCGTCGTGGTCGTTCTCCGAGTTCGAGACGTTCCTCTCGATCTCGCAGATGACCATCGACAGCATCACCATCGACGGAGTGAGCCGGCGCGCGCCCGCGACGTCGTACGGCGGATCGACCCCGGTCCCCGCCTACCCGACGTTGCTGATTCGCAACGGCGCCCGCGTGAAGACGCTCATGCTCAAGAACGTCTCCTGCGTCTCCGAGGACACGGGCGCCGGCCGAGCGATGGACCTGGTGCACATCCGCGACGACGCCACCACCGTCGAACGCATCATCACCGACGCCGGCTCCCTCTCCCTCACGCAGCCGTACGCGAACACCCCCGGTGCGCTGTTCCTCCTACGGAAGACGTCGGCCTCCAGCGCGGCCACAGAGGTCACCGGCATAGGCCGAGATCAGACGGCGATCGAGAACGCGGCCGTCGTCATCTCCGGCGCGGCCCGCGGTGCCGGCGCTGACGCGAATCAGCTGACCAGCACGGGCGTCTACCAGGGCGACGGGACTGGCGCGAACTGGCCGGTCGTCACGGTCGGCAACCCGCAGCTGATGCTCGTCTCCCGAGGAGCCGACAACACGGTCCTGCAGTGGGTGCTCCGGAACAGGGAGGACCTGTCTCGCACCTACGTCCGCGCTCGGGACGCCTCCGGGAATTGGACCGACTGGCTACGGTCCGCGAACCCGGACGTCGGCACGTGGCGCACTGGGGTATCCCAAGTCGGGGCCGCCATCTCCCCGGAAACACTCGCGAACGTGATCAAGTACGTCACCGGCTACCAGGTGGCAGGCGTGGCCGGCGATGGCGTGGACGCGAACCAGCTGATCCGCGCGGGCGTGTTCGCGACCAAGACGGCGCCCTCGCCGAACTGGCCGTACACGTCGGGCAGCATGCAGATGACCGTCTCGCCGTTCCCCACGGGAGAGATCCTGCAGACCGTCGTTCGGCTCTCGTCGGGGAACCAGTCGATCCTCTCGTTCCGCACCTACAACGGCACGGCCTGGTCGGCGTGGACGAGCCTGAACGCCTTCGATGAGGCAACCTGGCGCACCGGGGTGTCGACCCTGGCCTCGATGCTCTCGCCGGCGACGCTCGCAGCGCTGATGGCTCCGCTCGGCGGCGGGTGGGGAGCTCGACCGAAGGGACCGGCCGCGGTCCTCTACCAGAAGTTCTCGTGCACGAACCTGACCCCGCCGCGGGACATCACCCTGTACGTCAAGGGCGCAGCGGTCGACGGCAGCGGAGACACGTGGCGTGACGGCGCCGGAACCATCATCACGAACAGCGGCCAGTAGAACAACAACGCCCCCTCACCTACTCCTTCGGGAGCGGGTGAGGGGGCGCTTTCGTTGTTCGATCTAAAGGTCGTAGTAGTGGTTCGTTGATGCGCAAGCGGTCGAGCAAAACGGGTCATGCCGTCGTGCAGATCTGACGCCGCACGCTTCGCAGGGCCGCTGCTTGCGGACAAGCAGCGCAAGTATGCGCCGGATCATGCGATGGCCGCTGAGGTGCCCCCGGCGCGATTCGAACGCGCGACCGACAGATTAGAAGGCTGTTGCTCTATCCGCTGAGCTACGGGGGCTGACCGCGACACTCTACCCGAGCGCCCCGGAACGGCGACCCGCGGGAGAAGCTCCATGGCGTCGCGGATCCGGTCCTCGGAGACGGTGACGTACCGGTTCAGGGACTGTAGATCCGAGTGCCGCATCGAGTGCTGAGCCACGATCGTCGAGACCCCCGCCGCGACGAGCTCGGTCGCGTGCCAGGCGCGCAGCTCGTGCGGCCGATGCTCGAGGCCAGCGCGCTTGAACGCTTTCGAAAGCACGTTGGACACGGTCTTCCGCGACACGTGCCCCTCGCCCCCGGGCGCCGGGAAGAGGTACCCCGTGGTCGGGTACTTGGCGAGCTCATCCCACACCAGCGAATGGATCGGGCGCCAGACCTCCTTGCCGCCCTTCCCGTCCTTCGAGAGGATCCTCTGACGCTCCCAGTCGATCGTCTCGCCGGCCACCGCAGCGATCTCGATCGCGCGGAAACCCTGGAAGGCGTAGAGCAGGACGTACAGCCGGGTCTTCGCGTAGATGCCCGAAGCGAGCAATCGCTCGATGTCGGTCGTCCGCACAGGGTTCGGCTCGGACCGCGGGATACGAGCTCGCGGCAGTCGCGCCGCCGGGTTGTCGAGGCGGAAGCCCTCGTCCTGCATCCACGTGAACAGGGTGTGATACATGCTCTTGTAGTTCTGCCGCGTCTTCGGCGACAGTGGCCGCGACAGGTCGGCGATCAGGTCTTGGCGCGTGAGGGTCAGCAACGTTCGGTCCGTCCGACGCATGAGGGCGCGGATGGCGATCGCGCGATCGCCGATCGTCGTCGAGGAGCAGCTCTCTGCCGCCTGGAAGGCAGCCCAGTAGTCCAGCAGTACATCGTCGTCCATCTCGGTCTCGGGTTTCGAATCGTCCGAGATCGCCGCAAGCCACCGGGGTCTGGGGTGGGAAGTGCCGACGTGACCGGCGAGCTCGGAAGCTCGGGGTGAGCGTCCCTGACGGTAACCCGCACCCCCCGTGTGTGGGGTCACAGGTTGACAACCTTTAGACGACGAGTGTTGAACACCCGTGCGGAAGCGTCTCCGCTGATCCGGCTCATCGTTCGACGATCGCGACGTGAGCCGCGGCGACCGCAGGCATAATCTCCGCGAACCCGATGCGCTCGTCGTCGAACGCCTCCCAACCCCACTCGTTCGCCAGCGCGGTGGCGACGTCGTCGAGCGTCCCGTGCACGTAGAAGCCGGCCTCGTCTACGACCGACGCGATGTAGGTCTTGGCGGCGCGCATCCGCTCGGCCTCGAGTGCCGCGATCTGCTCGGTCGGCGTGAGCTCGGCGGGCATCAGGCGCCCTCTCGCAGCGCCAAGCGGTGGTCCGAAAGGTACGCAATGGGGCGTGCATCGTCCGCGGAGTAATCTGACGGTCGCAGGTTCGAGTCCTGCCGGGGGCACTTCCTCTTCACGACGACCGCGGCGATCGTTCCGCCCGCCCGTCGGATCCTCTCTGTCGAGCCCCGTCCGCTCGTGCCACCCGGACGCGGGTGGGCAGGTCCCCCGGACGGGGCTCGCGGTCCGAGCGGTGCTAGCACAGTGCAGATATCTGAGCAACACCGGCGTGTTTCGCCGCATCGGCCGTTCCGCCCCTCCACCCGCCCCTAGGCTGGTCGAGCACCGGAATTACAACGACGTAAGAAACGGAGGTACGACCATGTTGCTCCTCGCCATCCTCGGCGGAATCGCCGTCGCGTGGACGATCATCGCGGCGCCCCTCGCTGTGCTGGTCGGTCGAGTCGCTCGTGCTCGAGATGCGCACGTCTGAGGCGTACGAACTGCACCACGGAGAAGGCCCCGATCGCACTCGCGATCGGGGCCTTCTCTTCTTCCCCGGGGACGGCTAGTCGGCCGGGCGGGTCGTCGCGGCGCTCTGATCGCGCTCGGCCGAGGACTCGTCCGGCTCCTCCGCGGAGTCCGCGTCCGTGCTCGTGGCGCGCTGCTCGACGGGCGGCAGCTCCTCGACGGGCCGCTCGCGCGACGGGACGTCGAGGCGGTCGACGTCGGCGAGAAGTCGGCGCGTTTCGTCGTTGTGCGGGCCGTCGGAGGCGGGCGGCAGGACGATGGTCGGCGTCGACGGCCGCTCGAAGGCGGCGGTCGGCTCGGTGCTCGACCCGGCACCGACGACCACCGGGGTCGCAGCAGCGGCAGCAGGGGTCGCAGGGGTCGTGCGGACGGGCTCGGGGGAGCGCTCGTTCGAGCCCTCCGTCGAGGCACCGGTCTTCGGCGTCTCGGGGCGCGAGGTCTCCGAGAAGCGCCAGCGCTCGAGGTCGGCGAGGAACGCCTTCCGGGCGCGGTTCGGCTTGTCGCGCCAGAGCACGAGGCGGTCTCGGAACTCGCCGACGCTCGCCTGCGTCTGGTACCCGCCGGTCGACGAGGTGTGCTTGAGGTCGGCGAGCTCGTGCGCGGCCCAGTTGGCGGCGACTCCCGAGCCCTTGACGGGGAGCAGGCGGAGGTGGGTCTCGGCCTGCGCGGCGGCGCGGTCGCTGAGGATGCGCTCGGACTGGCTGAGCACGTTCCAGGCGGAGGCGTCGACCGCGGCATCGATGAGCGTCGCGATGACCGCGTTCTTGCGCTCGTGCTCCTGCTGCCGGATGAGGCGCGCGATCGCCGAGCGGAGGACGAGCGCGGCCACGATCACCCCGACGATCACGGCGAGGAGGACGAGTGCGCCGACGAACACCGACTGGCGCCCTTCGGCCGTCTGGACCCAGGTCACGAATTCGTTCCACCACTGCATGAGCCGAACGTTAGCCCGGGGCCCGGCGGCACACCGGTCAGGCGCGCCGACCCCCGGGGGATCGGCGCGCCGAGCCGGGGCTCAGGCCACCCGGAAGACCTCGACGGCGTCCTCGACGCTCCAGAACTCGCCGATCTCGGCGCCGGCCGGCATGCCCGCGCGCAGCAGCCGGGCACGGTACTTCTCGCCCTGCGGGCCCTCGACGAGCTCGACGTGGCCGACGATCGAGCCGGCTCCGGTGCTCACGCGCCAGAGGCGGGCGTTCACGCGGGTGAGGGTGGGCGGGACGCGGGTGGCGTGAAGGGTGGTGAGGGACACTGCTTCCTCCTGCTGGTCGTCGAATGCGGGGGCACCCACCGGCCGAGTGCTCTCGCAGACTACGAGCGACCACCGACATCGCCGCCGGCCCGCGGCGGTCGGTTCGGCGACGTCAGCCGGGAGCGTCAGTTCAGCGACGTCCCGTGCACCGCGAACTCCTCGATCGCGGCGGTCTCCGACTCGGTCAGCGGTCCGGCCTCGAGGGCAGCGACGTTCTGCTCGAGCTGGGCGACGCTCGAGGCGCCGATGATGGCGCTCGTGACCGTCGGCACGCGCAGGACCCAGCTCAGGGCGAGCTGCGCGAGGGTCTGGCCGCGGCCCTCGGCGATCGCGTTCAGACCGCGGGCGCGCTCGAGGTACTTCTCGTCGATCCGGTCGGAGGAGAGGAAGCGCGAGGTCGCCGCGCGGGATCCCGCCGGGACCGTGCCGTCGAGGTAGCGGTCGGTCAGCAGGCCCTGCGCGAGCGGCGAGAAGACGATGCAGCCCGTGCCGATCTCGTCGAGGACCGGGAAGAGGCCGTCCTCGATGTGGCGGTCGAAGAGGGAGTAGCGCGGCTGGTGCAGCAGCAGGTGCACGCCGCTGCCGACCAGGGCGGCCTCGGCGGCACGGGTCTGCTCCGGGCTGTAGTTCGAGATGCCGACGTAGAGCGCCTTGCCCTGCTCGACGGCCGAGACCAGCGCGCCCATCGTCTCCTCGATCGGCGTCTCGGCGTCGGGGCGGTGCGAGTAGAACACGTCGACGTAGTCGAGTCCGAGCCGGGTCAGGCTCTGATCGAGCGAGGAGAGCAGGTACTTCCGCGAGCCGCCGTCGCCGTACGGGCCGGGCCACATGTCGTATCCGGCCTTGGAGGAGATGATCATCTCGTCGCGGTAGGGGCGGAAGTCCTCGGCGAACAGGCGACCGAACGCCGTCTCGGCTGCGCCGTACGGCGGACCGTAGTTGTTCGCGAGGTCGAAGTGGGTGATCCCCAGGTCGAACGCGCGGCGCAGGATCGCGCGCTGGGGGTCGAGGGGACGATCGGATCCGAAGTTGTGCCAGAGGCCGAGCGAGAGGGCGGGCAGCTTCAGCCCGCTCCGTCCTGCGCGTCGGTAGTCCATGGCGTCGTAGCGGGCGGGGGCGGCGTCGTAGCTCACGCGCCGACTCTATTCCAGCGCCCGAGCCGTGCGGAATGCGCACAGTGCCGGAGGTGTTGGATCGAGTGACGTGCCCGGCACCCCGGACGCGTCGATGCGACAGGAAGTGAGTCACACGCAATGCGCACATTCGTACTCGCCGGTGGATGCTTCTGGTGTCTGGACGCCGTCTACCGCGTCCTCGACGGCGTGACCGACGTCGTCTCCGGCTACACCGGCGGATCCACCCCGAATCCCGACTACGAGTCCGTCTGCACGGGCCGCACCGGGCACGCGGAGGCCGTCGCCGTCACCTTCGACCCCGACGTCATCCCGGAGCAGGTGATCCTCGACGTGTTCTTCACGTTGCACGACCCGCGGCAGCTCAACCGCCAGGGCAACGACGTCGGCACCCAGTACCGCTCGGCCATGTACTACTCCTCCGACGAGGAGAAGGAGCTGTTCGAGGCCGCCCGCGACCGCGCCTCGGAGTGGTGGGACGGCCCGATCGTCACCGAGATCGCGCCGCTGGGCGTCTATCACGAGGCCGAGGACTACCACCAGGACTTCTTCGCCAAGAACCCCGGCCAGGGCTACTGCCTCGCGGTGGCGCTGCCGAAGGTGAACAAGATCCGCAAGTCGTACTCCAAGTACATCCTCGCGTCCTAGCGCTCCTCCCCAGGCGACGATCTCGCCGGCTCTCCACCGAAGGGCCCGCCTCCAGCACGGAGGCGGGCCCTTCGTCGCGACACTGTCCCTGCGTCGCCCGGGTGGTTCCGGCCCCCTCCGCCCGGGCGGCGTCCCCGTCGCAGTCGCGTCGGGAGCAGAGGAGCGCCGCCCGTGGCGGCGACCGAGGAGAGGACAGCAGCATGACCGACACCCTGACCGTCATCGGAGTCATCGGCACCGAGCCGCGCAGCGTCGACACGGCGAGCGGCACCGCGATGACGACCTTCCGCCTGGCGTCCGCCCAGCGACGCTACGACCGCTCCACTCAGCGCTGGGTGGACGGCTCGACCAACTGGTACACCGTGAACGCCTTCAACGGGCTGGCCGGCAATGCCCTGGCCTCGCTCGCGCGCGGCGATCGCGTCCTCGTCACCGGGCACCTCTCCGTCCGCTCGTGGGAGTCCGGCGGCAAGACGGGGACCGACGTCAGCGTGATCGCCGAGGGCCTCGGCCACGACCTGGCCTGGGGGACGACCCGCTGCACCCGGACGGTCGGGCGGGCGAAGGCGGCAGCGCCCGAGGCGGCAGCGCCCGAGGCGGCAGCGCCCGAGGCGGCCACGAGCGGCGCGAGCGGCTGGAGCCCGGAGGCGCCGGCCGCCGTCGAGGGCGCGACCTCCGCGTCCTCCGGCGGCGACTGGGGCGCAGCGCGCGCCTCCGCGTCGGAGCCGTCCGAGGCCTCGTTAGACTCGGCCGACGCCCCGTTCTGACGCGGCGTTCGGCGCGCGTCCGGCCGCCGCGGGAGGGATTCGAGTGAGCACACGGACCGTCGTCCGCGCCGGCCTGCGAGCGGGAGCGGTGCTCGCGCTGCTGACCGGGATCGCCGGCTGCACGGCGCCCACCGCGCCGCCGGCCGCCGAGAGCCCGTCGGCGTCGGCCGCCCCGTCCACCGAGGAGCCCGCCGCCCCGGTCGCGCTGGTGCCCGGCGGCACCGCCGAGGAGAACCTCCCCTTCTTCCGGCAGATCGTCACCGCCGCCGCCGGCTCCGATCCGAAGACGCCCGGCCGGAGCGTCGTCGACGCTCTCGTGGCCGCCGGCTTCGCGAAGGAGTCGATGCAGCTCACCGCCGACGAGACCTCGGTCGGCCTCGAGGCCGACTCCGTGCAGGTCTCGGTGAAGGCGAGCGACGCCTGCCTCATCGGGCAGTACGGGCCGAAGGTGGACGGCGTCCGCGCGGTCGTCGCCGCGCCGATCGCGACCGGCGCCTGCCTCATCGGCAGCATCGTCCCGCTCGACAGCTGAGCCGCCGGCCGGAGCCGGAGCAGCGAGCCGAACGCTCCGCGCGTCCAGCCGGTATCCTCGGTACCGGCCCGGCCTCCGACCTTCCCGCCCGCGCTCCCGCGTGCGGTGGTCGATCACCGGCGACATTCCGGCCGAGGGGCACCCGACGAACGGGACGCCCGCGGCGGAGAGCGGGGCTCCGAGAACGTACGAGCGGTTGAGGGACTGAAGTGGCTGAATACATTTACTCGATGGTGCGCGCCCGCAAGGCGGTCGGCGACAAGCTGATCCTGGACGACGTCACGATGTCGTTCCTGCCCGGGGCGAAGATCGGCGTGGTCGGCCCGAACGGCGCCGGCAAGTCGACGATCCTGAAGATCATGGCGGGGCTCGACACCCCGAGCAACGGCGAGGCGCGGCTGAGCCCGGGCTACACCGTCGGCATCCTGATGCAGGAGCCGGAGCTCGACGAGACGAAGACGGTGCTCGAGAACGTCCAGGAGGGCGTCGGCGAGATCAAGGGCAAGATCGACCGCTTCAACGAGATCTCGCTGGCGATGGCCGACCCGGACGCCGACTTCGACACGCTCCTCGCCGAGATGGGCACCCTGCAGGAGGCCATCGACGCCGCCGACGCCTGGGACCTCGACTCCCAGCTCGAGCAGGCGATGGACGCGCTGCGCACGCCGCCCGGGGACTCGCCCGTCACCAGCCTCTCCGGTGGTGAGAAGCGCCGCGTCGCGCTGACCAAGCTCCTGCTGCAGAAGCCCGACCTGCTGCTGCTGGACGAGCCCACCAACCACCTGGACGCCGAGAGCGTGCTCTGGCTCGAGCAGTTCCTCTCCAAGTACCCCGGTGCCGTCCTCGCCGTGACCCACGACCGGTACTTCCTCGACAACGTCGCAGAGTGGATCGCCGAGGTCGACCGCGGTCACCTCTACCCCTACGAGGGCAACTACTCGACCTACCTCGAGAAGAAGAGCGCTCGCCTCGAGGTGCAGGGCAAGAAGGACGCGAAGCTCGCCAAGCGCCTGACCACCGAGCTCGAGTGGGTCCGCAGCAACGCGAAGGGCCGCCAGACCAAGTCGAAGTCGCGCCTCGCGCGCTACGAGGAGATGGCGGCGGAGGCCGAGAAGACGCGCGTCCTCGACTTCGAGGAGATCGTCATCCCGGTCGGCCCGCGACTGGGCTCGCAGGTCATCGACGCGAAGAAGCTGCACAAGTCCTTCGGCGACCGCGTCCTGATCGACGACCTCAGCTTCACCCTGCCGCGCAACGGCATCGTCGGCGTCATCGGCCCGAACGGCGTCGGCAAGACCACGCTCTTCAAGACGATCGTCGGCTTCGAGCCGCTCGACTCGGGTGACCTGAAGATCGGCGACACCGTCGACATCTCCTACGTCGACCAGACCCGCGGCGGCATCGACCCGAACAAGAACCTCTGGGAGGTCGTCTCCGACGGGCACGACTACATCCAGGTCGGCAAGACCGAGATCCCCTCGCGGGCCTACGTCTCGCAGTTCGGCTTCAAGGGCCCGGACCAGCAGAAGCGCGCCGGCATCCTCTCCGGTGGTGAGCGCAACCGCCTCAACCTGGCGCTGACGCTCAAGCAGGGCGGCAACCTGCTCCTGCTCGACGAGCCCACCAACGACCTGGACATCGAGACGCTCGGCAGCCTCGAGAACGCGCTGCTCGAGTTCCCCGGCTGCGCCGTGGTGATCACCCACGATCGCTGGTTCCTCGACCGGATCGCGACGCACATCCTCTCCTACGAGGGCACCGAGGAGGACCCGGCGAACTGGTACTGGTTCGAGGGCAACTTCGAGTCGTACGAGCAGAACAAGATCGAGCGCCTCGGTCCGGACGCGGCGAAGCCGCACCGCTCCGCGTACCGCAAGCTCACCCGCGACTGATGCGCCTGCACGTCGCCATCCCGCTGCGCTGGTCGGACTTCGACGCCTACGCGCACGTCAACAACGCCGAGATGCTGCGCCTGCTCGAGGAGGCGCGCATCCAGGCGTTCTGGCGCCCCGACTCCCCGGAGGCGGGCGGGAGGGCGACGGCGGTGCTCGACGCCCGGCCCGGCGCGCGCACGATCAGCCTGATCGCGCGGCAGGAGATCGAGTACCTCGCGCCGATCCCGTACATGCGCGCCCCGCTCGACATCGAGCTGTGGATCGGGCGGATCGGCGGCGCGAGCCTCGAGGTCTGCTACGAGCTGTACTCGCCGACCGGCGTGGAGCCGCGCGTGCTCTACACGAAGGCCGCGACGACGCTCGTCATGGTGACCGCTGCCACGGGTCGCCCCGAGCGCATCCCGGAGGAGCTCCGCGAGGTCTGGGCGCCGTACGTCGAGGAGCCCGTCGCCTTCTCCAAGCGGAGCTGACGCCGTCCCGTCCGGCGGGCGCTCCCGGCGCGAGCCGGACCGCTCAGCCGAGCGGGACGCGGACCATGCCCTCCTGGGCGACGCTCGCCACCAGGCGGCCGTCCCGGGAGTAGATCCGGCCGAGCGAGAGCCCGCGGCCACCGGAGGCGCTCGGCGACTCCTGCACGTAGAGCAGCCACTCGTCGACGCGCGCGGGGCGGTGCCACCACATCGCGTGGTCGAGGCTCGCGATGCGCAGTCCCGGGGTGATCCAGGCCGCGCCGTGCCGCCGCAGCGTCGACTCGAGGATCGTGTAGTCGCTCGCGTAGGCGAGCGCGGCGCGGTGCAGCAGCGCGTCGTCCGGCAGCGGACCGAGCGCGCGCATCCAGACGCACTGGTGCGCCGTGCGGCTCGGATCGGCGCGGAGGTACACCGGCTGCTCGACGTGGCGGACGTCGAACGGCCGCTGAGTGGCCCAGAAGCTGCCGACCGGATGGTCGACGCCCTTCAGCACCTCGGCGGTGCTCGGCAGCGACTCCGGATCGGGCACGCCCTCCGGCATCGGCGTCTGGTGGTCCAGGCCCTCGTCCTCGGTCTGGAACGACGCGATCATCGAGAGGATCGGCGCCCCGTTCTGATAGGCCTGCGTCCGCCGGGTGGCGAACGAGCGGCCGTCGTGGATCCGGTCGACCGAGAAGGTGATCGGCTGCGAGACATCGCCCGGGCGGAGGAAGTAGCCGTGCATCGAGTGCACGCTGCGCTCCTCGACGGTGCGGCCGGCCGCGATCAGCGACTGCGCCAGCACCTGGCCGCCGAAGACGCGGCCCTCCGGCATCCACTGCGAGGGACCGGTGGAGATGTCCTCGCTGGTGCGCGCGCCCGTGTCGACGAGATCGAGGGCGGTGAGGAACGAGGAGAGCGGATCGGACACGGGACCTCCGGGGTGTCTGCCGATCAGGAGAGCGGCCTCGGGTAAGTTTATCGACGCGATGATGTCGTCCTTCTCCCTGGCGGATCCGCCCAGCCTCTCCGATCTGCGCGTGTTCCTCGGCCGGTCCGCGCGTGTCGAGGACGGCGCCGTGCGCCTGCTCGCGCAGGATCGCATCCTGGCCGCGTACACCGCCATCCTCCAGCCGCGAGGCCTGCTCGACCGCTCCTCGACGGTGCTCGGCCTGCGCGTCTTCGCGCTCGACGAGCCGACCGCCTTCGACCGGGTGGTGCCGATCCGCGCGCTCTCCGACCGGCTCGCCCGCCTGCAGTGGGAGCCCGGGGGAGCGGACGGCAAGCCGGTCGTGCTGCCCGACGGCGACGACGCCACGGCGGGCGCCTGGGCCGGCATCTCGCCGCCGCGCGGCGGCTGGCAGCGGCGCGAGCCGGTCGACCCGGCGTTCCTCGAGAAGGTCGCCCGCGACGGCATCGACGAGATCGCCGCGGCGGTCGGCTCCGAGACCGGCGAGCAGATCGTCGGCCGCGTGCGCTCGACCGTCTGGGGCCGTCCGCTCGACGGTCTCGAGGACGTGCCCGCCGGCGCCGCCTTCGCGCTCTTCGCCCTCGGATTCCTCGGCGCCGACGACCCCGTCGCACTGCTCGAGAGCGGCCAGTGGCGGCGGCTCACCTCGCGGCGCGGGCACGTGCTCGTCCGCACCCCCGCCTGATCTCGGGCCGGCGGGAAGCGCCGAGCGCTACTCCTCGAAGGTGTTGACCATCGCGTGCGCAGCGCGCTCCAGGTAGTCCCAGAGCATCGCGTCGTCGGCCGGAGCCAGCTCCAGCTCGTCGACCGCGACCCGCATGTGCGCGAGCCAGTGGTCGCGCGCCTCCGGGTTCACCTTGAAGGGCTGGTGCCGCATCCGCAGGCGCGGGTGCCCGCGCTCCTGGCTGTAGGTGCCGGGGCCGCCCCAGTACTGCTCGAGGAAGCCGGTGAGCCGCTGGATCGCGCCCTCGAGGTCGTGCTCGGGGTACATCGGCCAGAGCACCTCGTCTTCGCGGACACCCTCGTAGAAGCGGCGAACGAGACGCTCGAAGGTCGGTCGCCCGCCGAGGTGCTCCCAGAAGGAGCGCATCGGGGGAGTGCCGCCGATCTGCAGCCCGCTCACGGGCGCGGTCCCGTCCGGGGCGGCACGGAGCCGCCGTCCGGCGGTCGCTGAGCGGGCGGCGCCTGCTCGGGCGCAGGCGGCGCCTTCGGCTTGCGCAGAGCACGCGGCAGGCGCACCGGCTTCCCGTGCTCGGTCGTGACCGTGGCGGTCGGCGTCGTGCGCGGTCCCTTCACGCCCCCGACGCTCGTCGCGCCCTCGAAGCCGCTGAGCACCACCGCGCTGAGCGAGGGCAGCTTGACGTCGAGGCTGTCCAGGGCGCGCTTGAGGCGGATGCGGAGCTCGCGCGCGACGTCGTCCTTGGCGGTGGTGCGGGTCTTCAGCACCACGCGGATGACCAGCGCGTCGTCGGCGATCGACTCGAGGCCCCAGAGCTCGGGCTTGTCGATGATCCGCGCCCGCCAGCGGCTGCTCGAGGCGAGCTCGTTCGCGGTGCTGAGGATCGTGCTCTGCACGGATTCGAGGTCCGTCTCGTAGGGCACGGCCAGGTCGATGATCACTCGCGACCAGCCCTGCGACATGTTGCCGACGCGGACGATCTCACCGTTGCGGACGAACCAGAGTGTGCCGTTGACGTCGCGGATCTGGGTGATCCGCACGCCGACGTTCTCGACCACTCCCGTGGCCTGGCCGGTGTCGACGACGTCGCCGACGCCGAGCTGGTCCTCCGCGACCATGAACAAGCCGTTGAGGACGTCCTTGACGATGTTCTGCGCGCCGAAACCGAGGCCGGCGCCGAGCGCGGCGGTCAGCAGCGCGAAGGAGCCGATCAAGGTGTTGTCGATGGTGTTCACGATCATCACGACGGCGATGACCACGATGAGGATCGAGCTGATGTTGTTGAGGATCGAGCCGAGGGTCCTCGTGCGCTGCACGACCCGGACGGCCGCGAGCGGGGAGGCGGCGATCGCCTGGGTGTCCTCGACGCGCTGGCGCTTCTTCACCCCTGAGACGATCTGATCGACGACGCGCCCGACGACGAAGTGCGCGATGACGCGGGCCAGCAGGGCGCCGAGCACGATCGCGAGGACGGCGACGCTCTTCCAGAAGAGCTGGGAGTCGAAGAAGGAGATGGTCGCGGCGACGGGGTCTGGGGTGGAGGTCTCGAGTAGCAGCATCCCGTCCAGGTTAAGGGACGCGCGCTGGCCGGCTCCGGTGACGCCGGAACGCCGCCGGGCGGCGTCCGGGGGATAGATTCGACGAGGGCCGGCACGGCCCCCGCACTCCGCACCCGAACTCCGCCCCAGGGGAAGGACGCCCGATGCTCCACTCCACCCGGACTCCCGCCGAGAAGCGCCGCCTCTTCCGCGAGCGGCTCGCGACCGGCGAGCTGCTGCAGCTGCCGGGGGCGTTCACCCCGCTGTCGGCGCGGCTGATCGAGGAGAAGGGCTTCGACGGCGTCTACGTGTCGGGTGCGGTGCTGTCGGCCGAGCTCGGCCTGCCGGACATCGGCCTGACCACGCTGAGCGAGGTCGCGGGCCGCGGCCAGCAGATCGCGCGGATGACCGACCTGCCCGTCCTGATCGACGCCGACACCGGCTTCGGCGAGCCCCTCAATGTCGCGCGCACCGTGCAGATGCTCGAGGACGCCGGAGTGACGGCCCTGCACATCGAGGACCAGGTCAATCCCAAGCGCTGCGGACACCTCGACGGGAAGGCTGTCGTCGACGAGAGCACCTCCGTGCGGCGCATCGCCGCCGCGGTCGACGCCCGCCGCGATCCGGGTCTCGTGATCATGGCCCGCACCGACATCCGCGCCCTCGACGGGCTGCAGGCCGCGATCGACCGGGCGAAGCGCCTCGTCGACGCCGGGGCCGACGCGATCTTCCCCGAGGCGATGCGCGACCTCAGCGAGTTCGAGGCCGTCCGCGCCGCGATCGACGTCCCGGTCCTGGCGAACATGACCGAGTTCGGCAAGAGCGAGCTCTTCACGACGCAGCAGCTCGCCGACGTCGGGGTGAACATCGTGATCTACCCGGTGTCGCTGCTCCGCATCGCGATGGGCGCGGCGATGCGCGCGCTCGACGCGCTGAAGGCCGAGGGCTCGCTGCAGTCCGAGGTCGCCGGGATGCAGACGCGGGCCGAGCTCTACGAGCTGCTCGACTACTCGTCCTACAGCCGCTTCGACGAGGGCGTCTTCGACTTCAGCCTCGCCAGCCACCACGGGGCCTGAGCCACGACCCACCCCGGCGGCTCCGGTCGCCGATCCGATCGCGAAGGAGCGAGCGATGAGCACCACCGAGCAGGACATCCGCAAGGGACTCGTGGGGGTCGTCGTCGACACCACGGCGATCTCGAAGGTCGACCCGGAGTCGAATTCGCTGCTGTACCGCGGCTATCCGGTGCAGGAGCTGGCGGCGTCCTGCTCCTTCGAGGAGGTGTCCTGGCTGCTGTGGAAGGGCGAGCTGCCGACTCCGGCCGAGACCGAGGAGCTCCGCGCCTTCGAGCGCGCGCACCGGGAGCCGGCGCCGGAGGTGCGCGCGGTGGTCGACCTGCTGCCGGTGACGGCGCATCCGATGGACGTGGTGCGCACGGCGGTGAGCGTCCTCGGCGCGCTCGAGACGGACCCCGAGGACGAGTCGCCGGAAGCGGTCCTGGAGCGCTCGATGCGGCTCTGGGCGGTGCTGCCCGCCGTCGTCGCCGCGATCCAGCGCCGCCGGCACGGGCAGGAGCCGATCGCCGCGCGCGACGATCTCGACTACTCGGAGAACTTCCTCTGGATGACCTTCGGCGAGCTGCCCGACCCGGTGGTCGTCGACGCCTTTCGAGTGTCCCTGGTGCTGTACGCCGAGCACTCGTTCAACGCCTCGACGTTCACGGCTCGCGTCGTCACCTCGACGCTCTCGGACGTCCACTCGGCCGTGACGGCGGCGGTCGGCGCGCTGAAGGGGCCGCTGCACGGCGGCGCGAACGAGGCCGTCCTGCACGTCTTCGACGAGATCGGCCTGGGGCCGGAGGCGGGTCCCCGCGCGCGGGTCTGGCTGGCGGAGGCGCTCGGGGCGAAGCGCAAGGTGATGGGCTTCGGCCACCGCGTCTACAAGTCGGGCGACTCGCGCGTGCCGACGATGGAAGCGGCGCTCCGGCGGGTGGCCGAGCAGGCCGGGGCGGACGACATGCTCGAGCTCTACGACGCGCTGGCCGCCGAGATGAGCGAGCGCACGGGCATCCTGCCGAACCTCGACTACCCGTCCGGTCCGGCCTACCGCCTGATGGGCTTCGACACGGAGCTCTTCACGCCGCTCTTCGTCGCGGCCCGCGTCGTCGGCTGGACCGCGCACGTCCTGGAGCAGCGCGCCTCGAACGCGCTCATCCGCCCGCTGTCGGCGTACGCCGGCCCGGCCCGCCGCGCTGTCCCGGAGCGCTAGCCCCCTCCCGCATGCTGGTCGAGTAGCCGCGCAGCGGCGTATCGAGACCCGCTCCTCCTGGTGGCGGGGGATCTCGATACGCGCGCTGCGCGCGCTACTCGATCAGCAGGGCTGTCGCGCTCAGAGCGCTGCGTCGCGCTCCTGCGCGCGCAGGGCGCGCTCGACGCCGGCCAGGTTCTCGATGACGAGGCGGCGCAGCGCCGGCACATCGGGGTTCGCGTCGAGCCACGCGCGGGTGGCGTCGACGATCGCGGGCGTCGGCGTCGCCGCCGGGTAGAAGCCGACGACGAGGTACTCGGCGATCTTGTAGCTCTTCGCGTCCCACAGTGAGCGGAGGGCGTCGAAGTACACCGGCACCATCGCCTCGAGGACGGCGGGGTCGCTGGTGTGCTGGAAGCCGAGCCCCGTCGCACGCACGATGGTGTTCGGCGCCGAGTCGTCGAGCGTCACCGAGTCCCAGGCCGCGCGCTTGGCCTCCGCCGTCGGGATCGCCGCGCGGGCGTTCGCCGCGGACTGCGCTCCCGTCGCGGTGTTGTCGGCAGCGAGGGCCGCGTCGATGTCCGAGGCGTCCGCTCGCCCGCCGGCCACGAGAGCGATGAGGAGCTCCCAGGAGAGGTCGGTGTCGATCTCGAGCCCCGGCAGCGTCGTGGTCCCGTCGCGCAGCGCCTGCACCGCGTCCAGGTGGGCGGGCGTCGTGGCGACGGCGGCGAGCACCTTCACGAACTGGAACTGCGCGTCGCTGCCGGCCTCGGCGCCCTGCGCGAGCGTCCACAGCCGGTCGCCCACCTCCGCGAGGACCTCGTCGCGGTGCTCCGGCGCGACGTACTGCGAGGCGGTGCTGACCAGCTGGCCGAGGACCGTGCGCAGCGTCGTCGACTCCGTCTCGTTCGCGATGTTGCCGAGCACGAGGCGGACGAAGTCGCGCGGCGCCGACTCGGCGTCGCGGGTCGCATCCCAGACCGAGCCCCAGACCAGCGAGCGCGCGAGCGGGCTGCTGATGCTCGCGAGGTGCTCGATCGCGACGGCGAGCGAGGCGTCGTCCAGCCGGATCTTCGCGTAGGCGAGGTCGTCGTCGTTGAGCAGCACCAGCGCGGGGCGGGTGCGGCCTATCAGCTCGGGCACCTCGGTGCGCTCGCCGTCCACGTCGAGCTCGAGGCGGTCGATGCGCACGAGGCGGTCGCCCTCGAAGTCGTAGAGGCCGATCGCGAGGCGGTGCGGGCGGATGGTCGGGTAGTCGGCGACCGCGCTCTGCAGGATCGCGAACGAGGCGATGGCGCCCTCCTCGTCGACCACGATCTCGGGGCGGAGTGTGTTCACGCCGGCCGTCTCGAGCCACTGCGCCGACCACTCGGACAGGTCGCGGCCACTGGTCGCCTCCAGCTCGACCAGCAGGTCGCGCAGCTCGGTGTTCGAGAACGCGTGCTTCACGAAGTACTCGTGCACGCCGGCGAGGAACTCCTTCTCGCCGACCCAGGCCACCAGCTGCTTGAGCACGGAGGCGCCCTTGGCGTAGGTGATGCCGTCGAAGTTGACCTGGACGTCCTCGAGATCGTTGATCGTCGCGACGATCGGGTGCGTCGAGGGCAGCTGGTCCTGGCGGTAGGCCCAGCTCTTCTCCATCGCGGCGAAGGTGGTCCAGGCCTCGGTCCACTCGGTCGCCTCGGCGGTCGCGAGGGTGGAGGCGTACTCGGCGAACGACTCGTTCAGCCAGAGGTCGTTCCACCACTTCATGGTCACCAGGTCGCCGAACCACATGTGCGCGAGCTCGTGCAGGATCGTGACGACCCGGCGCTCCTTGACCGCGTCGGTCACCTTGGAGCGGAAGACGTAGGTCTCGGTGAAGGTGACCGCTCCCGCGTTCTCCATCGCGCCGGCGTTGAACTCGGGGACGAAGAGCTGGTCGTACTTCGCGAACGGGTACGGCACCCCGAACTTCTCCTCGTAGAAGGCGAAGCCCTGCTTGGTCTTCTCGAAGACGTAGTCCGCGTCGAGGAACGGCGCGAGCGAGGCACGGGCGAAGACGCCGAGCGGCACGGTGCGGCCGTCGGAGGAGACCAGCGAGTCGGTCTCGACGACGTAGGGGCCGGCGATGAGCGCGGTGATGTACGAGGAGATCCGCGGGGTCGGCTCGAAGCTCCAGGTCGCGACGCCGTCGCCGGCCGGGACCGGCTCGGGGGTCGGCTGGTTGGAGACGACCTGCCAGGCGGCGGGCGCGGTCACCGTGAAGGAGAAGGCGGCTTTGAGGTCGGGCTGCTCGAACACCGCGAAGACGCGGCGCGAGTCGGGAACCTCGAACTGCGAGTACAGGTAGACCTCGCCGTCGACCGGGTCGACGAAGCGGTGCAGGCCCTCGCCCGTGTTCGTGTACAGCGCGTCGGCGTCGACGCGCAGCACGTTCTCGGCCGCCAGCGAGTCGAGGCGGATGCGCACGCCGTCGGCGACGTCGGCCGGGTCGAGCTCGACGCCGTTCAGCGTGACCGAGTGCACGGTCTTCGTGATCGCGTCGATGAAGGAGGACGCCCCCTCCGTCGCCGTGAAGCGCACGGTCGTGGTGCTGCGGAAGGTCTCGGCCCCCCGCGTGAGGTCGAGGGCGACGTCGTAGGCGTCGACCTGGATCAGCGAGGCGCGCTCCTGCGCTTCGCTCCGGGTGAGGTTGTCTCCAGGCACAGGGTGCTCCATCCGTTCGTCTCGGCGCTGCGGCTTCGGCGCCGGGGTGCGGGCGCCACCGATCCACCCTAGGGCCGCTCCGCACCCGCGCACCCGAGAGGCGCTGAGAGGCGTAGCGTTGCCTCATGACCGCCGTTGACTTCTGGTTCGATCCCTCCTGCCCGTGGGCCTGGATGACCTCCCGCTTCGTGGACGAGGTGACGGAGGGGCGCGACCTCGACGTCACCTGGCACATCATGAGCCTCGCCGTGCTCAACGAGGACCAGGACGTGAGCGACGACTACCGCGCGTTCTTCCCGCGCGCCCTGCGCTACACGCGCCTCGTCGCCGCCGTGGGCGAGCGTGAGGGGCAGGACAAGGTCAAGCCGCTCTACGACGCGCTCGGCACGCGGATCCACCCCGGCGGCCGCACGGACGTCGACGCGATCATCGCCGAGTCGCTCGCCGAGGTCGGCCTCGACGCGAACCTCGCCGCCTTCGCCGACACGGACGAGTACGACGAGCCGATGCGCGCCTCGCACTTCGACGGCATCGGCCGGGTCGGCCAGGACGTCGGCACCCCGGTCATCGCGATCGGCGACATCGCCTTCTTCGGGCCGGTCATCTCGCCCATCCCGCGCGGCGAGCAGGCGCTCTCGCTCTGGGACGGCCTCGTCGCCGTGGCCTCGTACGACGGCTTCTTCGAGCTCAAGCGCTCGCGCACCCGCGACCCGATCTTCGACTGAGCCGCGGTCCGCGCGGGCGACCCGGTCCTCTCCTGAGGACCGGGCCGCCGCGCGAGCGGTACCCTGACTCCCGGCCCCGGATCCACGGGCCACGAACGGCTTTCCGGAGGACGAGCACGTGCGCATCCACATCGCAACGGACCACGCCGGGCTGGACTTCAGCCGGCACCTGATCGAGCACCTCGGTGCCGCCGGCCACGACGTGGTCGACCACGGCCCCACCTCGTACGACCCGCTCGACGACTACCCCGCGTTCTGCATCAACGCGGCCGCCGCGGTCGTGCGCGACCAGGAGGCCGGCGTCGAGGCGCTCGGCATCGTCTTCGGCGGCTCCGGCAACGGCGAGCAGATCGCGGCCAACAAGGTCGCGGGCGTCCGCGCCGCGCTGGTCTGGAGCCTCAGCACCGCGGTGCTCGCCCGGCAGCACAACGACGCCAACGTGATCTCGATCGGCGCCCGCCAGCACTCGGTCGAGGAGGCGACCGACTTCATCGACGCCTTCGTCGCCGAGCCGTTCTCCTTCGAGGAGCGCCACATGCGCCGCATCGCGCAGCTCGCGGAGTACGAGACCACGGGCGACATCGCCGGCCGCACGGTCGACTCCGCCGCGAGCGGCCGCTAGGTGCCCGAGGGCCACTCCGTCCACCGCATCGCGCTGCAGTTCGAGCGCGACATCGTCGGCCACGCCGTCGCGACGAGCAGCCCGCAGGGCCGCTTCACCGAGGGCGCCGCGCTGCTGGACGGCCGCACCGTCCTCGAGTCGACTGCGGTCGGCAAGCACCTGCTGCTGCGCTTCGAGGGCGACGCGACGCTGCACGTGCACCTCGGCCTCTACGGCGCCTGGGACTTCCTCGGTCACGTCTCGCCGCTGTTCGATGACGGCAAGGCCGGCAGCAGCATCGGCGCGCCGCGCCGCCGCCGGGCCGTCCGGCTCTCCGAGACCGAGCACGAGACCGACAGCGACCTCGAGGAGTTCCCGCCGCCGCCGATCGGCGCCGTGCGCGTGCGCATCCAGACGGAGGAGACGGTCGCCGACCTGCGCGGCCCGACGGCCTGCGAGGTGATGGACGACTCGCAGGTGGAGGCGCTGCTCGCCCGGCTCGGTCCCGATCCCGCGGCGGACGACTCCGACGAGGCGCGCGACCGCTTCGTGAACCGGCTGCGCAAGACGGCCACGCCGGTGGGGCTCGTGCTGATGGACCAGTCGGTCGTCAGCGGCATCGGCAACATCTACCGCGCCGAGCTGCTCTACCGCGCCGGCCTCGACCCGCACACGCCCGGCAAGCTGGTGCCGCTCGAGCTCGCACGCGAGCTCTGGGCCGACTGGGCGCTCCTGCTCGAGGACGGCATCCGGACCGGGATGATGATCACGCGCCGGGGACTGACGAAGACGCAGCGCTCCGCCGCCGTGCGCAGCCGGGCCGAGCGCAACTACGTCTACAAGCGCGAGGGACTGCCCTGCCGGGTCTGCGGCACGAACGTCCTGCTCGAGGAGATCGGCGCGCGCAAGCTCTACTGGTGCCCGGTGTGCCAGTCGTGACCGCCTGAATCGCTCGTGATGAGCGACGACCGAGAGGACCCCGTGACCCCGAGCCTGCTCCTGCGCACCGCGCGGCTCCTCGGCCGCGACGAGCCGGTGTCGGTGCTGCTGCGCGACGGCCGCATCGAGGAGATCGCTCCGGACGGCGCTCTCGACGCCACCCGTTCGGGCGACGCCGAGGTGCGCGACCTCGACGGCCGCTGGCTACTGCCCGGGCTCTGGGACGAGCACGTGCACTTCTCCCAGTGGTCGATGACCGCTCCCCGCCTGGACGTCTCGACGGCGCGGTCGGCGGCGGAGACGGTGACGGCGGTCCGCGCGCGGCTCGCTCTCGCACCGGACTCGCCCGCGACCCTCGTCGGCTTCGGCTTCCGCGACGGGCTCTGGCCCGACCTGCCGACGACCGCGCTGCTCGACGCGGTGGCGCCGGAGCGACCGGTGGTGCTCGTCAGCGGCGACCTGCACTGCGCCTGGGTCAACTCCGCCGCGCTGCGCCGCTACGGCTTCGCGCCGCAGGACGACATCCTCCGCGAGGAGCCCTGCTTCCGCCTGGTCACGGCGCTCGGTGCGCTGAGCGACGACGAGCTCGACGAGCTGGCCGACGAGGCGGCGCGCCGTGCGGCCGCCCGCGGCGTCGTCGGCGTCGTCGACCTCGAGATGCGCTGGAACGCGGGGGACTGGACGCGGCGGATCGCCCGCGGCACCCGCTCGCTGCGCGTCGACATCGGCGTGTACCGCGACCACCTCGACCGGGCGATCGCGGAGGGCCTGCGCACCGGGGACGAGATCGCGGGCGGTGCAGGGCTGCTGCGGATGGGACCACTCAAGGTGCTCGTCGACGGCTCGCTGAACACCCGGACCGCGTACTGCGTGCATCCGTACGCCGGGCACGAGGGCCGCGGCGTCCTCACCGTGGACCCCGTCGAGCTCGACGAGCTGCTCGCCCGGGCGGCCGCGGCGGGCATCCGGCCGACGGTGCACGCGATCGGCGACGCGGCCGCGACGGTCGCGCTCGACGCGCTGGCCAAGGTCGGCGGCGGCCGGATCGAGCACGCGCAGCTGCTCTCCGACGCCGACCTGCCCCGCTTCGCCCGGCTCGGCGTCGTCGCGGGAGTGCAGCCGGCGCACGCGCTGGACGACCGGGAGGTCGCCGACCGCTACTGGGCCGGACGCACCGGCCGGGCCTTCGCGCTGCGCTCGCTGATCGACTCCGGAGCGACGGTCGTGCTCGGCTCGGACGCGCCGGTCGCACCGCTCGACCCCTGGGTGGCGATCGCCGCCGCCGTCTCCCGCGCCCGGGACGGCGACGAGCCGTGGCACCCGGAGCAGCGGGTCACGATCGCGGAGGCGCTCGTCGCGTCCACGCGGACCCGGCGGCTCGCTCCGCAGGGGGGAGACGCCGCCGACCTGGTCGTCGTCGAGCGCGACCCGCTCGCCTCCGACGGCGAGCAGCTGCGCTCGATGCCCGTCGCCGCGACGCTGCTCGCCGGACGCGTGACGCACGAGGTCTGACCGGGTCCGGAACGACGGACGGCCCGCCGGATCCGAGGATCCGACGGGCCGTCGCGGCGTGGGAGGCGCGTGCTCAGCTCTCGCTGACGTGCGCGAAGAGGAACCAGCGGTCCTTCTCGAGGCCGCGGCCGATCTCGATCGCGACGTCCTGGCTGCTCGCGTCGATGTCGGCGAGCTCGGCGATCGCGGTGTTGACCGTGGTGATCGCGACGTCCATCAGACCGATGACCTCGACGATGGCGTTCTCGGAGCGCTGGAAGCCCGGGGTGAGCGGGGCGGTCTGCGTGGCCGACGCGACGGTCTGGATGCGGGCGTCGACGGGGAGGCCGAGGGCGACGACGCGCTCGGCGGCCAGGTCGGCCCACTCGATCGCGTGGCCGACGACGACGTCGAGCAGCTCGTGCACGCCGATGAAGTTGGCGCCGCGCACGTGCCAGTGCGCCTGCTTGCTGTTGACGGCCAGGGCGGTCATCTCGATGACGACCGGGCTGAGGAACTGGGCGACTCCGGATGCGACATCCGGGTTCGACGAGGTGAGCGACGTGACGGATGCAGTGGACATCGTCTGTTCCTTTCGAGAGGGGGTGACTGATCGTCAACACTACGCCGCAGCCCAGTGCTCGCAAGGAAGTGCAGGCTCGGCTAAGGCGGGAGAAGGGGAGCCTGGCCTGTGCCGGCCCGGCACGGGCGGTGCGCTTCCGAGGCGGAACAGGGGGTCAGCCCCCGCGCTGCCGCGAAGGGTCGCCGGTACCCTCGAGAGGATGTCCGCGCGCCCGCGAGGACCGTGGGAGGAGGCTCGCGTGCCTGCAGCGCCGACCGCCCTCGGTGAGGCCTCCGCCGCCTACCTCCGGCTCTGGCGCGAGCTGCCCCGCGAGGCCCTGTCGCTCGTGGTCGCCGTGCCGCTGGCACTGGCGGGTGCGTTCGCCACCGGAGTCGCCCTCGCCCTGGGCCTCGGCCTGATCGGCGTGCTGATCGGCGCGGTCTTCCTCCCGCTGGCGCTGCACACCGCCCGGGGCTTCGGTCGGGCGACCCGAGCGCTCGACCGGCTCGCCGGCCGCCCTCGGATCGACGAGCCGCAGTGGCGCCGCCCGCCCGCCTCGGTCGCGCCCGCCACCTTCGCCCTCTACGGCCCGGTCGTCGACGGGCACTACTGGCTCGCGCTGCTGCACACGCTCGTCGTGGCGCCACTGCTCGCGCTCGTCTTCGCCGCGGTCCTCGGGCTCTGGAGCTGGGCCGGCCTCGGCTCGCTGACGGCGCTGCTCGCCGGCGACTCCTCGGCGATCGTCCGGTTCGTCGCCGGGCAGTCGAGCGCCGTCCTCGGCGTTCCCGGGCCGCCCACGGCCTTCCTGGTGCTGGCCGATGCCGCGCTCGTCGTCCTGTTCCTCGCGACGCTGCCGTTCGTCACCCGCGGGCTCACCCTCGCGCGATTCCTGGTCGATCGGCTGCTGCTCGGGCCCTGGGGCTCGGAGGCGCTGCAGCGCGAGGTCGCGGAGCTCAGCGTCTCCCGCGGCGCGGCGGTCGCCGCCGAGGACCGGGCGCTGCGCCGGCTCGAGCGCGACATCCACGACGGTCCGCAGCAGCGGCTGATCCGGGTGCAGATGGACCTCGGATCCGCTCTCAACCGGGTGCGCTCCGATCCCGACTTCGCGGCGGCGCTGATCGACGAGGCGCGTGAGCACGTCCGCTCGGCGCTCGACGAGCTGCGCGCGCTCTCCCGGGGAGTCGCGCCGCCGATCCTGCAGGACCGGGGCTTCACCGCTGCGGTGCACTCGCTGGCGGTCCTGAGCCCGGTGCCCGTCGAGGTGCTGGTCGAGCATCCGGTGGCGGAGGTGCCGCCCGAGGTCGAGCGCAGCGTCTACTTCGTCGTCGCGGAGCTGCTCGCGAACGCGTCGAAGCACGCGTCGGCCCGCTCGATCCGCGTGCATCTCGACGTGCGGGGGACGGGCGGACCGGAGCGCTGGCTTGACGTCTGGGTCGTCGACGACGGCGTCGGCGGCGCCTCGCCCCTGCCGGGTCACGGGCTCGAGGGGGTCGCCGGGCGCGTCAGCGGGCTGCGCGGGCTGTTCACCGTCGATTCGCCCCCGGGCGGCCCGAGCACGGTGGGTGTGCACGTGCCGTTCCTGCCCGCACCGCCGCCCGCCCTATCCTGAGGGCGTGCCGCCCGCCTCACCGATCCGCGTCGCCCTCGCCGAGGACTCCGTCCTCCTGCGCGAGGGCCTGGTCCGACTGTTCGAGGATGCCGGCTTCTCCGTCGTCGGAGCCCACGGCGACGCCGAGGGGCTGCTCGCGGCCGTCGCTGCGGAGCCGTTCTCGGTGGACGTGGCCGTGCTCGACGTCCGCATGCCGCCGACCTTCCGCGACGAGGGCGTTCGCGCGGCACTCGACCTCCGGCGCCTGCATCCCCGTATCGCCGTGCTCCTGCTCAGCCAGTACGTCGAGGTGACCTACGCGCACGAGCTGCTCGGCTCGGGCGAGGGTGGTATGGGCTACCTGCTCAAGGACCGCGTCGCCTCGGTGGAGGAGCTGCGCGACGCCGTCGAGCGCGTCGCTGCGGGCGGGACGGTGCTCGATCCGCAGGTCGTCGCGTCGCTGCTCCAGCGCAACCGCGACCCGCTGGCGCTCCTGACCCCGCGCGAGCGCGAGGTGCTCGAGGCGATGGCCGAGGGGCGCACGAACGCCGGCATCGCCGCCGCGCTCTTCATCGGCGTCGGCGCGGTCGAGAAGAACGTCACCTCGATCTTCCAGAAGCTCGGACTCGAGGACTCCGGCTCGGACCACCGCCGCGTGCTCGCGGTCCTCGCCTGGCTGCGCGCCGCCCGCTGAGCCGGCCCAGCAGTCGCGTCGCGTCTCGCTGCTGAGGGAAGATGCGGCGGCTTTTCCATGCTGGTCGAGTAGCCCCGAAGGGGCGTATCGAGACCCCTCGTCCTCAGCAAGCCGGATCTGCAGCCTCAGGTTCTGACGCCGGTGGATCTCGATACGCCCGCTGGGCGGGCTGCTCGATCAGCATGGGCCTCCGACGCGGAAGAGACAGCCCCCGCGCCTACTTCAGCGCCGTGCGCTCCGTGTCGTAGAGCGCCTTGACCTGGTCGGCGGTGAGGGCCGTGTCCCAGACCCGGATCTTCGCGAAGGTGCCCTTCGCGTAGTTGCCGGGGCCGGAGGTGAGCTCGACCGCGCCGACCGTGAAGTCGCCGGCGTTCGGGTTCAGGCCCTCGGTGAAGAGGTAGGGGTTCTTCGCGTAGGTCGCGCCCTTGTTGTCGACGAAGCGCGGGTAGGCGACGGAGGTGCCGTCCAGGTAGGAGACCGCGTAGGTCCCGTCGTAGGTGCCGACGTGCAGCTGCCAGGTGTACCGGGTGAACTTATTGCCCGAGGCCGAGTAGTCGCGGGAGTACGGGTAGCCGGGAGTCGGCCCGCCGGTGCGCGAGACGTGGAAGGCCGATCGCTCGTCTCCGCCGTAGAGGCCGAGGTCGTAGAAGAGGCCGTAGGAGCGGCCCGCGCGCTCGCCGTGCTCGTTCCAGGCGCCCGCGACGTAGCCGGTGCTGTCGTCGGTCATGTAGACCCAGCTCGCGACGGTGACCGCGTTGCCCGTGGCGCCGATCGTCAGGCGGCCCGCCGACTCCAGCGGCACCCGGAGGAAGCTCGTCCCGGTCATCGAGATCCCGGAGCCCCACGGCGTCGAGGTGGTCGTGGCCTTGGTCTTGCCCGCCTGGAGCAGGGGCAGGTCGTTCGCGGTGGAGTAGTACGGCGCGGCGGACTGGGTGAAGTCCCACTGCGCGAGCGGCGCCGGGACGCCGGGCACGGTGGGGGGAGTGGTGGGCGTCGCCGTGGGGGTCGGCGTCGCGGTCGGGGTGGCCGTGGGGGTCGCCGTCGGTGTCGCGGTGGCGGTCGGGGTCGCCGTGGGCGTCGGGGTCCTCGTCGGGGTCGCGGTGGGCGTCGGGGTCGCGGTGGGCGTCGGAGTCGCGGTCGGCGGCGTCGTCGGTGCCGTGGCCGAGACGGTCAGCGCGATCGAGCCGCTGCTGCCGATGTTGCCGGCGGCGTCGCGGGCCTTGGCGATGATCACGTGCGAGGTCACGGCGAGGCTCGAGGTGGTGAGCGACCAGTCCCCGGAGGCCTGCTGCACGGCGTTCCCGACCCGGGTGGAGCCGGACCAGAAGGAGAGAGCGGTGACTCCGATGTCGTCCGACGCGGTGGCGACGAGCGTCACGGTCCGCGGGACGGTGCTCCCCGTGGCGGGCGAGGTGATGCGCGCGGTCGGCTTCGTCGTGTCCGGCTTCGGCGAGCCCGTGGCGGTCGGCGTGGCGCTGGGGCTCGGCGCGGTCGTCGGGCTCGCGGTCGGCGAGGGGGTGGTCGTCGCGGTGGGCGTCGCCGACGGGACCGGGGTCTGCGTGGGGGAGGGACTCGTCGTCGGAACGGGGGTCGAGCCGGTGTTCTGCACGGTGACGCGCGTGGCGGCACTGTTGCCGATGTTCCCTGCCGCGTCCTTGCCCTTGGCCACGAAGACGTGCGAGCCCTCGGCCAGCGTCCGCGTGTCGAGCGGCAGCGTCCAGACGCCCGCCTGCATGGTGGCGTAGCCCAGACGGCGGGTGCCCTCCCAGAACGAGAGCTGGGTGGTCCCGACCGCGTCCGTCGCGGTCGCCGCGAGGGAGATCGTCCCCGCGACCGTCGATCCGCTCACGGGAGCGGTGATGCTCACCACCGGCTTCACCGTGTCGGCGGCGGCGCTCGCCGAGCTGCCGGGCGCGGTGGCCACCATCGGCACCAGGAGGAGGGCTGCGAGCGCTCCCATGATCGTCGCCCGTGCGGTACGTCGTCGCATTGCCGTCCCCTTGTTCCGTCGGTCACGGAAATCCCCCCGGACCGGGGTCAGCCTAGGTCGTGCCGCCTCCTCCGCGCGTGCCCCGGACGGGGACAGATCGTGATCAGGGTCCGACGACCGGCCAGGATCGCCGCCCGGGCGGTGCCCGACGCCCCTGCGACACTGGGATCCGGCGACCGCGGAGTCCGCCGAGGAGGAGGACCGATCGCATGGCACCAGGAGCACACCCGGACGCCCGATTGATCGCTCTTCCGGGCGGATCACCGGTCGTCGCGGACTCGGCCTGGGTGGCCCCGGGAGCGACCCTCGTCGGAGCGGTGGAGCTGGAGGAGGAGTCGAGCGTCTGGTATGGCGCCGTCCTCCGCGCGGAGAAGGCGCACATCCGGATCGGCCGCGGCAGCAACCTGCAGGACGGGGTGATCGTGCACGTGGACGAGGGGTTCGACGCGAGCCTCGGCTCGGGTGTCTCGGTCGGGCACAACGCCGTGCTGCACGGCTGCACCCTCGAGTCCGACGTGCTCGTCGGGATGAACGCGACCGTCCTGAACGGGGCGGTGATCGGCTCCGGGTCGCTCGTCGCCGCCGGCGCCGTGGTGCTCGAGGGCACCGTCGTGCCGCCGGGCTCCCTCGTCGCGGGCGTTCCGGCGAAGGTGCGCCGCGAGCTGTCCGAGCAGGAGCGGGACGGGATCCGCCGCAACGCCGCGTCCTACCTCGCCCTGTCCGATCTGCACCGGGGAGCGGCCGGCGCCGGGACCGACTGAGGCGGTCAGGGAGCGCCAGGGGACTGATCGGCGCCAGAAGTTCCCGCCTCTGGGGTGAGCGTCACTACCGTTCGGGAACAGGTTCCGCCGCGGCACTCCGGTGCGCGGTCGCCGCCCTCGGATCGACGGCTCGCCGATCGATCGGACACCTCTGACTCCGTCCCACTCTTCCCGAGGAGAATCGTGTCCCCGCACCGACCCCGCCGTTCCCCCCTGATCGTCCTCGGCCTCGCCGCGGCCGTGCTCGCGGGAGGGGTGATCGCGCCCGCCGCCGCCGCGACACCGTCCGAGCTGTCCGTCGTCGCCTTCGGCGATTCCATCACCCGAGGCGCCGCGACCTGCGGCACGGAGGACGACTGCCCGGTCAACTCCTGGTCGACCGGATCCGCGCCCGAGGTCCGCTCCATCGCGACCCGCCTCCAGGAGGTGTCTCCGCAGCGCACGGTCACGACCGACAACCGCGCGAAGTCCGGCAGCCGCATCGCCGAGGTCTCCGCGGCGGTCACAGCGGCGCAGGCGGCCGGGGCCGCTCCGGATGTGGTCACGCTCCTCATCGGCGGCAACGACCTCTGCAGCCCCGACGTCCCGGCCGGGCCGGACGGCTACGCGATGACGCCCGCCGCGGACTTCTCCGCGTCGGCGTCGAGTCTGCTCCGGCAGATCAGCTCGGCCTGGCCCCGGGCGACCGTGCTGCTCGGATCGGTGCCGGACATCGGGTCCGAGTGGGAGGTCGTCCAGGGCACACCGGGCAAGCTGATCTGGGGACTGTTCAGCATCTGCCGGACCACGCGCGGGGCCAAGGCCGACAACCACGTCCAGAGGGGGGCCGCCTTCGAGGCGGCGGTCGCCGCAGCCGAGGAGCGCACGGATCGGTACAACGAGGCTCTGGCCGCGGCCTGCTCCGCAGCGGGCCCCCAGTGCGTCTGGGACGGCGGTGCTCTCACCAGGACGCCCATCACGAAGGACGTCCTCTCGACGGTCGACTACTTCCACCCGAACGTCGCCGGTCAGGCGCTGGTCGCGAGCGTCCTGTGGGGCCCGGAGGCGGTTCCCGCGTGGGCGGTCCCGCACTCCGCGGGCGCTCCGGCTCCGGCTCCGGCGGACCTCCCGACGCTCGACGAGATCGGCATCGCCGATTCGACCAGTGGCGCCCCTGACGACTCGAGGACCCGGGTCGGCATGCGCGAGAACGTGACCGAGCGCGTGACGCTCGGCCGTCCGGCCGGAGCGCAGCCGTCCGAGGGGAGCCCGTCTCCGGCGGACCTCCAGCAGACCCCCGTCGGCGTCCGCTAGCTCAGGGGAGGCGCACCGGATCGGAGTGCGCCGAGTGGTCGAGGATGTGCACCCGTCGTCGATGTGCGCCAGGTGATCAAAGACCGACAACTGCTCAATGAATGCCAGTCGAGTCGATCCGTGCCACAAGTTGGCGGCCGGCGGAGGAGCGGAAATACCTTTCACCACGAGGTTCACCCGGCGTCGTCCGCTGACCTCTCCGCGGTCGGTCGACCGCTGGAGCCGACGGTCGAACGACCGTGCTCCGCCCTCCTTCGTCACCGTCCTTGAGAAGAGCCATGTCCCTCCGTTCCCGCCTGTCCACCGTCGCTCTCGCGGCACTGCTCCTCGCCGGAGGAGCAGCCGCCCCGTCCGCCACCGCCGCCGAGGCCCCCGCGCTCTCGGTTGCCTCGTTCGGCGACTCGATCACCCGCGCCGCCACCACCTGCGGAGGCCGGGGCGACTGCCCCGTCAACTCCTGGGCCACCGGCTCCGCACCCGCGGTGCACTCGGTCGCCACCCGCCTCCAGGAGCTGAACCCGGGGCGTACCGTCACGTCGACGAACTACGCCAAGTCGGGCAGCCGGATCGCGGGAGTCGCCTCGGCGGTGTCCGCCGCGGCGACCGCCGGGGCCCGGCCCGACGTCGTGACGCTGCTCATCGGCGGCAACGACCTCTGCCACCCCGATCTCCGGGCCGCCGCCGACGGCTACGCGATGACGCCCGCCGACGCGTTCGCCGCGTCCGCGACGAGTGCGCTGCAGCGGATCAGGTCCGCCTGGCCAGAGGCGACAGTCCTCGTCGGGTCGGTCCCGGACGTGGCGTCCGAGTGGGCCGCGGTGCAGACCGGCGCGGGCGCGAGGACCTGGCCGTCGGCCAAGCTGTGCCGGACGACGCGCGGGGCCCTCGCCGACAACGTCGTCCAGACCGGTGACGCCTTCACCTCCACCGTGGCGGCCGCGGCCGAGCGCACGCGGCAGTACGACGACGCCCTCGCCTCGGCGTGCGCGGCCGAGGGCCCGCACTGCGTCTGGGACGGAGGCGCCCTCAGTCGCACGGAGATCAGCCCCGAGATCGTCTCGAGCGTCGACTCCTTCCACCCGAACGTCCAGGGCCAGGCCCTGATCGCGAGGGTGCTCTGGGGTCCCGAGGCCGTCCCCGCCTGGGCCGCGCGGCTCACCCAGGGCGCTCCGGTCCCCCTGCCGGCGCCGGCGGTCACCGACGCTCCGGTGACGACTCCCGCCCCGGTGACGACTCCCGTCCCGTCGTCGAAGACCACCCCCGCGCCGAAGGCTGCTCCGGCCCCGGCGCGCCGAGCGACGAAGGCCGTGACTCCTGCGCGGCCGGCGACCCCGGCACCCGCAGCGACCCGCGCTCCGTCGCCCGTCAACACTCCGAGCACGACCCCGAGCCGAGGCCTCGCCGGTACGAAGGACACGACCGCGCCGACAGTGCGCATCACCGGCCCGCTCGCCGGCGATTCGGTCTCGGGGAACGTCGCCCTGGCCGCCGTCTCCGACGACGACACCGCCTCGCTCGTCTTCTCGAGCGAGGGTCGCCGCCTCGGTTCGGCGAAGCACGCGGCGAACGGCGGCTGGACGCTGACCGTGTCGACCAGGGGCTTCCCGAAGGGCGAGCACGATCTCGTCGCCACCGCGACCGACCGCTCGGGCAACACGGGGACGAGTGCCCCCGTCGCCGTCACGGTCCGCTGATCCGACCTCCGAGCCGCTCCGGCTCGTGACACCACCTCCGGCTCGCCGAAGCACCGCGCTTCCGCGAGCCGGAGGTGTCCCCGCGAACGGGAGCCGCTCGCTCTCGGGCAGGTGCGTGGTCTTGCCAGTCGACCGCCGCCACGCCATGCTCGTCCCGGGTCGAGTCCCTCGTCCTGCTCCGCTCCGCAGCGGACCACGTCCGGCGCAGCCCGGCCCCGTGCCTGCGCACCGACGCTCCATGAAGGCACCGTCATGCGCGTGCGACCGAACCGCCGCCCGCTCCGCGGCATCGTCGCCGTCGCGGCCGCGCTGCTGCTCCTCACGACCGCCGCCGTCCCGGTCGCCGCGGCCGAGCCCGCGACGATCACCGTCCTCGCGCTCGGCGACTCCCTCAGCCAGGGGAGAGCGAGCTGCACGACGAAGGCCGACTGCCCGATCAACTCCTGGTCGACCGGCTCGGCGACCGCCGTCCGCTCGATCGCCACCCGTCTCCAGGAGACTGCTCCGAGCAGCACGGTCCGCACGGCCAACTACTCGAAGTCCGGCAGCAGGATCCGGGGCGTCGCGGCGATGGTCACGACGGCGGCGGCGGAGGGCGCGTCCCCCGACGTGGTGACCCTCATGATCGGCGGCAACGACCTCTGCCACGGCGACCTCTACCCGGCGGCCGACGGCTACACCATGACGACCGCCGCGGCGTTCTCGACCTCCGCCTCGAGCCTGCTGCAGCAGATCGGCCGCACCTGGCCGACCGCGACGATCCTGCTCGGCTCGGTTCCGGACGTCGCGTCGGAGTGGGCGGGACTGCGCGGGGGACCGGCCGAGCCCGTGTGGGTGGCGAGCAAGCTGTGCCGGACGACCCGCGGAGTCACGGACACCGGAGGCATTCTCACCGGCGCGGCCCAGACCGCCTCGGTCGCGGCGGCGGCGCAGCGCACCGTGCAGTACGACGACGCGCTGGCGTCGGCGTGCGCGGCGGTCGGACCGCGGTGCGTCTGGGACGGCAGCGCCTTCAACGCGACGCCGCTCACCCCCGACATCGTGTCGACCCTGGACTGGTTCCACCCGAACGTGCGCGGTCAAGCTCTGATCGCGGACGTGCTCTGGGGTCCCGAGCGGGTCCCGGCGTGGGCCGCGCGCTTCGCCGCTCCGGCGCCCACGCCGCTCCCGACGACGACTCAGGAGCCGACCGCAACGTCGACTCCTGAGCCGACCGTGATCCCGACTCCCGAGCCGACGGCGACGCCGACGTCCGAGCCGACGGCGACCCCGACTCCCGAGCCGGGCGGCGGCCCTGCTCCGACGGGCACGCCGGTTCCGGAGACCACTCCCACGGCCGCAGCGCCCGCGGACCCCGGCACCACCTCCGCGCCGACTCCGCAGCCGACTCCCTCCGCGTCGTCGCCTGCCACGCCCGCGCCGACTCCCTCCGCGACGCCGACGCCGACGCCGACGCCGGTGCCGACTCCGACTCCCTCGTCCACTCCGGCTCCGTCGCCGGCGGCGACAACGACTCCTCCGGCGACGACCGCACCCACGGCGACTCCGCCACCGAGCAGCACGCCGACGCCGACCCGGACGCCGACCGCGACCCCCACGCCGACTCGCACGCCGACGCCGACGCCGTCGCCGACGCCGACACGCACGCCGTCCGCGACGCCGACGTCGACCAGCACGCCGTCGGCGACGCCGACTCGCACACCCTCCCCCTCTCCGACGCCGACTCCGGTCCGCGACACGACCGCCCCCGTCGCGCGCATCACCAGCCCGGCCGCGGGCAGCACCGTCGTGGGAACCGTCACTCTGGTCGCCGTGTCCGACCCGGACACCGCGTCCCTCGTCTTCTGGACCGGCAGGACCCGCATCGGCGCCGCCAAGCAGGCCGCGGACGGCAGCTGGACGCTCACGGTCTCGACGGCCGGATTCACGAAGGGGTCGCATCCGGTCACCGCCAAGCCGGTTGATCGCGCGGGCAACACATCGACGAGCGCCGCGGTCACCGTCACCGTCCGGTGACCAGCAGGGGCCGCCGCCAGGCGCCCGGAGGACCACGGCGGTCCTCGTCGGAGCGGTGCAGGACGCACCGAAGGATTCGACCCGTGCCGCGCCTCACCTATGGGGGGAGCTGGCCGGTCGTGAGGCGGTATCGCGGTGCTGCACCGTCGGCCAGGCTCTGAGCAGCCGGCACCGCCGGAGTGGCCGGGCTCCCTGAGCGGCACTTCTCCGGGCGGATCCGGCGGTTCCCCTCCCCGTCCCCCCGGTCGCCCGGTCGACGGAGCCCGTGGCCCCCGCCTCGCTCCCCGACCGCGGCACCACGTCGCCCCACGAGAGCAGAGTCATGCCCCCGCGCCCGGCCCGCCGTTCCCCCCTGTCCGTCCTCCTCCTGATCGTGCTCCTCCTCGCCGGCGCGGCCGCGGTGCCCGCCGCGGCCGCCGAGCCGGCCCCCACCCTGTCGGTCGTCTCCTTCGGCGACTCGATCACCCGCGGCGCCTCGAGCTGCGGCACCCGCGCCGACTGCCCGGTCAACTCCTGGTCGACCGGGACCGCGAGTGCGGTCCGCTCGATCGCCACCCGCCTCCAGGAGGTGAACCCGGGCAGCGTCGTCACCACGGCGAACTACGCCAAGTCGGGGAGCCGGATCAACGCCGTCGCGTCGACCGTGACCGCTGCCGCCGCGGCCGGCGCGGACCCCGACGTCGTGACCCTCCTCGTGGGCGGCAACGACCTCTGCCACCCCGACCTCACCGGCGCTGCCGACGGGTACGCGATGACGCCCGCCGCCTCCTTCAGCGCCTCCGCGTCGAGCCTGCTGCGCCAGATCGGCTCGACCTGGCCCCAGGCGACCGTCCTGGTCGGCTCGATGCCGGACATCGCCTCCGAGTGGGCCGGCCTGCGCGGGGGACCGGCCGAGGCGGGCTGGCCGGCGAACCGGCTCTGCCGCACGACCCGCGGGGCGACGGCGGACAACGTCGTCCAGACCGGTGACGCCTACGCCGCGGCGGTCACCGCAGCCGCGCAGCGCACCGGGCAGTTCAACGACGCCCTCGCCGCGGCCTGCTCCGCCGTCGGCTCCCGCTGCGTCTGGGACGACGGCGCCTTCACCGCCGCCACCGTCTCGCCCGACATCGTGTCCACCGTCGACTACTTCCACCCCAACGCCCGCGGCCAGGCCCTGATCGCCGACCTCCTCTGGGGACCCGAGGCCGTGCCCGACTGGGCGGCGCCCGAGCCGACGTCGACGCCCGTGCCGTCCGCGCCGCCGACCGCTGCGCCGTCGAGCGTTCCGACGCCCAGCGCCTCCCCGGCACCGACAGCCGTCCCCGAACCGTCCGATCCCGCCGCGACCCCGACCGCGACCCCCACCCCGACGGCCTCTCCGACCACCCCTCCGACTCCGTCTCCGTCCGCGACTGCTGCGCCGACGCCGACGCCGACGCCGACCGCGACCGCGACTCCGACCGCGACCGCGACCGCGACCGCGACCGCGACGCCGAGTGCGACCGCGACGCCAAGTGCGACCGCGACGCCGATCTCCACCCCGAGTCCGACTGCAACCGCGACTCCGACTGCAACCGCGACTCCGACTCCGACTGCTACTGCGTCCCCGACTCCGACTCCGACTCCGACTGCGTCGCCGACTCCGACGCGCACGCCGACGCCGACTCCGGCCCGAGACACGGCCGCACCGTCCTCGCGCGTCACCAGCCCGACCGCGGGCAGCACCGTCGTCGGAACGGTCACCCTCGTCGCGGTCGCGGACGCCGACACCACGTCCCTGGTCTTCTGGACGGGCAGCACGCGGATCGGGACGGCGAAGAAGGCGGCCGACGGCACCTGGAAGCTGACCGTCTCCACCAAGGGCTTCCCCAAGGGCGAGCACCAGGTCGTGTCGAAGGCGTCAGACGCCGCGGGCAACACCGCATCGAGCGCCCCGGTCGCCGTCACCGTCCGCTGATCGAGCAGCCCTCGCAGAGGGCGCATCGAGATCCACCCCTGCTGAGGACGGTGGATCTCGGTACGCCGCTGCGCGGCTACTCGACCGGCAAGAAGGAAGAAAGAATCGGAGGGGCTGACGAGAATCGAACTCGCATCATCTGTTTGGAAGACAGAGGCTTTACCACTAAGCTACAGCCCCGAAATCGGCAGTCCGGAGAACCCGCCGCGGGCCGCCCTCTCGGGCGGGGCCCGTCGTCTCGACCGGGCACCAGGACACTGTAGTACACGAGGCGAAGCGGCGGCGACGCCGACCCGCGAAGCCGCCCCCGCGCGCCTGTTCCGGCCGCAGGAGTGCGGTGCAGTACACTTGCGAAGGCCATTTCGGCGTGTCGCGCCAGTGACCGTGCAGGAAGGGCTCGACGAGAGTCCTCATCGGCACGGTGCACCGGCCCGCGCAACCGGGGCGTAGCTCAGCTTGGCTAGAGCGCCCGCTTTGGGAGCGGGAGGTCGCAGGTTCGAATCCTGTCGCCCCGACCACGAGTACTCATCGTGACGACATCGACCCGTGACGACCGGTCACACGGCGCCGACACCAACCAGCACAGGAGATCCCCTCACGTGAAGACCACGGTAGAAAAGCTGAGCCCGACCCGCGTCAAGCTCGCGATTTCGGTCACCCCGGACGAGCTCGGCCCCAGCATCACCCACGCCTACGGCCACATCGCCGAGCAGATCAACGTCCCCGGCTTCCGCAAGGGCAAGGTCCCGCCGGCGATCGTCGACCAGCGGGTCGGCAAGGCCGCCGTCCTCGAGCACGCCGTCAACGAGGGGCTCGACGGCTTCTACCGCGAGGCCGTCCGCGAGACCGAGGTGCGCCCCCTGGGCCGCCCGCAGGCCGACATCGTCGCCTGGCCGAGCGACAAGGACTTCACCGGCGACCTCGAGCTCGCCATCGAGGTCGACGTCCGCCCCGAGATCACCGTCCCGGCCTACGACGGCCTCGAGCTCACGGTCGACGCGGCCGAGGTGACCGACGCCGACGTCGACGCCGAGCTCGACAAGCTCCGCAGCCGCTTCGGCACGCTCGTCACCGTCGACCGCCCCGCGACGACCGGCGACTTCGCGCAGATCGACCTCATCGCGACCATCGACGGCGTCGAGGTCGACACGGCCAACGCCATCTCCTACGAGCTCGGCTCGGGCGAGCTGATCGAGGGCATCGACGAGGCGCTCGACTCGCTCACCGCGGGGGAGAGCACCACGTTCACCGCTCCGCTGCTCGGTGGCGACCACGCCGGCCAGCAGGCCGAGATCGCCGTGACGCTCACCGCCGTCAAGGAGCGCGAGCTCCCCGACGCCGACGACGACTTCGCGCAGATCGCCAGCGAGTTCGACACCATCGCCGAGCTGCGCGACTCGCTCAAGGAGCAGGCCGCCCAGCAGAAGACCTTCGGTCAGGGCGGCCAGGCGCGCGAGAAGCTCGTCGAGGCCCTCCTCGGCCTCGTCGAGGTCCCCGTCCCCGCCGCGCTCGTCGAGGACGAGGTGCACCGCCACCTCGAGGGCGAGAACCGCCTCGAGGACGCCGAGCACCGCGCCGAGGTCACCGAGGCGAGCGAGAAGACCTTCAAGACCCAGATCCTCCTCGACCACGTCGTCGAGCAGGAGAAGGTCCAGGTCAGCCAGGACGAGCTCACGCAGTACCTGATCCAGGGCGCGGCGCAGTACGGCATGGAGCCGAACGAGTTCATCAAGATCCTCTCCGAGAACAACCAGATCGGCCAGATGGTCGGCGAGGTCGCCCGCAACAAGGCGCTCGCCATCGTCCTGGGCAAGGCGAAGGTCACCGACACCGAGGGCAACGCCGTCGACCTGACCGCGTTCACCGCCGTGCCCGGCGACGACGCGGACGAGACCGCCGACGACACCGACGCCGCGACCGACGAGGTCGACGCGCCCGCTGCCGAGGCCGTCGAGGAGGCCGTCGTCGAGGAGGCCCCCGCCGCCGCCGAGGCGCCCGCCGAGGAGGAGGCCGCTCCGGCCCCCAAGAAGAAGCGCGCCCCCGCGAAGAAGAAGGCTCCGGCCGCCGAGGAGACCCCGGCCGCCGAGTAGTCCTCGACGCGAGAACGACAGGAGCCGCTCCCGGATCACCGGGGGCGGCTCTCGTCGTCCCGGCCCGCGTCCCGCCGCGGTCCGGCCCGCCGCTCGCATGCGTCACGCCCACCGCCCGCCCGCCGCCCCGCCGCAGTCCGCCCCGGGCGAACACCGGCCGCTCCGGCTCCGCCCCCGGCGAACACGGCCGGGTCGCCCGGGTGCCGTCCGATAGATTCGCCTCCGAAGCGACAACTGAAACGGAGCGACACATGGCCGATATGGCGATGCCCAACAGTGTTTTCGACCGCCTTCTCAAGGACCGGATCATCTGGCTCGGTTCTGAGGTGCGCGACGAGAATGCGAACGAGATCGCAGCGAAGCTCCTGCTCCTCGCGGCCGAGGACGCCGAGAAGGACATCTTCCTGTACATCAACTCGCCCGGCGGCTCGATCACCGCGGGAATGGCGATCTACGACACGATGCAGTTCGTCCCGAACGACATCGTGACGGTCGGCATCGGAATGGCGGCGTCCATGGGTCAGCTCCTGCTCACCGCGGGGACCCAGGGCAAGCGCTACATCACGCCGAACGCCCGCGTCCTGCTGCACCAGCCGCACGGCGGGTTCGGCGGCACCGCGTCCGACATCCAGACCCAGGCGCAGCTGATCCTCGACATGAAGAAGCGCCTCGCCGAGATCACCGCGAAGGCGACCGGCAAGACCGTCGAGCAGGTCAACGAGGACGGCGACCGCGACCGCTGGTTCAGCGCCGAGGAGGCCCTGGCCTACGGCTTCGTCGACCACATCCGCTCGTCGGCGACCGACGTCGCCGGCGGCGGCGGAACCGCCACCGACAGCTGAGTACCCCGACGCGCCGAGAGATCAGGAAGAGACAATGAACACACCCACCTTCGGCGGGACGGCCTTCGGCTCCGGAGCCGCGCCCTCCTCCCGCTACATCCTCCCCACGTTCGAGGAGCGCACGGCCTACGGCTACAAGCGCCAGGACCCCTACGCGAAGCTCTTCGAGGACCGCATCATCTTCCTCGGCGTGCAGGTCGACGACGCGTCCGCGGACGACATCATGGCCCAGCTCCTCGTGCTCGAGAGCCAGGACCCGGACCGCGACATCGTGATGTACATCAACTCGCCCGGTGGCTCCTTCACCGCGATGACGGCGATCTACGACACGATGCAGTACATCCGCCCGCACATCCAGACCGTCGTCCTCGGTCAGGCCGCATCGGCCGCAGCGGTGCTCACCGCGGCGGGCACGCCCGGCAAGCGCCTGGCGCTGCCGAACGCGCGCATCCTGATCCACCAGCCGGCGGTGCAGCAGGGCGGTGGCCAGGCCTCGGACATCGAGATCCAGGCCGCCGAGATCATGCGCATGCGCGAGTGGCTCGAGAAGACGCTGTCCTTCCACTCCAACCGCTCCCCGGAGCAGGTCAAGAAGGACATCGACCGCGACAAGATCCTCGGCGCCGACGACGCGCTCGAGTACGGACTGATCGACCAGATCCTGACCAGCCGCAAGGGCGTTCCCGCCCTCACGGTCTGATCTCGGGAGACCGACCGATCGTCGAAGGGCCGGGAGGCGGAGCGATCCGCCGCCCGGCCCTTCCGCGTGCCGGCGGGCGGATCCGCGCCGCCGGACCGTAGCAAACCGACACGGACGGGGCAATGGTCCGCCGATCCGGCTCGCCTGCCGAGCCCCCTCGGCTCAGCGGCTAGGCTCGGTCCTGAGTTCGGCGGTTCCGCATGACCGCCCTCTGCGAGACGCTCGACGGCACCGCCGCCCGAGAGCACCGACGCACGACAAGGAAGTGGGGCATCCCCGTGGCACGTATTGGCGAAAGCGCCGACCTGCTGAAGTGCTCGTTCTGCGGCAAGAGCCAGAAGCAGGTGCAGCAGCTCATCGCCGGTCCCGGCGTCTACATCTGCGACGAGTGCGTCGAGCTGTGCAACGAGATCATCGAGGAGCGCCTCTCCGAGTCGAGCGAGGAGACGAGCCACGAGTTCGACCTCCCGAAGCCGAAGGAGATCTACGGCTTCCTCGAGGAGTACGTGATCGGCCAGGAGCAGGCCAAGCGCGCCCTCGCCGTCGCGGTCTACAACCACTACAAGCGCGTGCGGGTGCGCAACACCATCACCGCCGCGGACGCGATCCACGACGAAATCGAGATCGCCAAGAGCAACATCCTGCTGATCGGCCCCACCGGCTGCGGGAAGACCTACCTCGCGCAGACGCTGGCCAAGCGGTTGAACGTCCCGTTCGCCGTGGCCGACGCGACGGCGCTCACCGAGGCGGGCTACGTCGGCGAGGACGTCGAGAACATCCTGCTCAAGCTGATCCAGGCCGCGGACTACGACGTCAAGCGGGCCGAGACCGGCATCATCTACATCGACGAGGTCGACAAGATCGCCCGCAAGGCCGAGAACCCGTCGATCACGCGCGACGTCTCGGGCGAGGGCGTGCAGCAGGCGCTGCTGAAGATCCTCGAGGGCACCGTCGCCTCGGTGCCGCCGCAGGGCGGCCGGAAGCACCCGCACCAGGAGTTCATCCAGATCGACACGACGAACGTGCTGTTCATCGTGGCCGGCGCCTTCGCCGGGCTGGAGGACATCATCTCGTCGCGTGCCGGCAAGCGCGGCATCGGCTTCGGCGCCCCGCTGCACAACAAGCAGGACGAGATCAACATCTTCAGCGAGGTGCTCCCGGAGGACCTGCACAAGTTCGGGCTCATCCCCGAGTTCATCGGCCGCCTCCCGGTGGTCACCACCGTCACGCAGCTCGACCAGGTCGCGCTGATGCAGATCCTGACCGAGCCGCGCAACGCGCTGGTCAAGCAGTACCAGCGGATGTTCGAGATCGACGGGGTCGAGCTCGAGTTCGACCGCGGCGCCCTCGAGGCGATCGCCGATCTCGCCGTGCTGCGCCAGACCGGCGCCCGCGGCCTCCGCGCCATCCTCGAGGAGGTGCTCGGCCCGATCATGTTCGAGGTGCCGTCCTCCGACGAGGTCGCCCGCGTGGTCGTCACCCGCGCCGCGGTGCTCGACAACGCCGCGCCGACGATCGTGCCGCACGCTCCCCGCCGCCAGGAGAAGAGCGCCTGAGTCGCCTCCGCCGGGCCGTCGCGTGACCAGTTCGCGCTGATTGGCCCGGCGTTCGTGCGCCCGGGCGCGACGCGGTTCCCTACTCTGGCGGAGCGCATCGCCGATGCGTCCGCCGGCCCGGCGCTCGGCCGGGTCAGCGACCGGAGGCCCCGTCATCGTCCAGCCGCTCCTCGCCGGGATCGTCGCCGCCCTCACCGGCTTCTCCAGCTCGTTCGCGATCGTCCTCGCGGGCGTCGTCGCCGTCGGCGCGACCGATGCTCAGGCCGCGTCGGGTCTGCTCGCGGTCTGCGTGCTGCAGGGCGTGCTCTGCATCGCGCTGAGTCTGCGCTACCGGGTGCCGATGACCTTCGCCTGGAGCACCCCGGGCGCCGCGCTGCTCGCCGCCACCGCGACCCTGCCCGGCGGTTTCGACCGCGCCGTCGGCGCCTTCCTCGTCGCCTCCGCGCTGATCGTGGTGACCGGGCTCTGGCCGGCACTCGGGAGGCTCGTGGCGCGCATCCCGCGGCCGCTCGCCAACGCGATGCTCGCCGGCATCCTGTTCCCGCTCGTGCTGGCGCCCGTGCGGGCCGCGGTCGAGATCCCGCTGCTCGCGCTGCCGGTCGTCGCGCTCTGGCTGATCCTGCTCCGCCTGCTGCCGCGCTGGGCGGTGCCGGCGGCGATCGCGCTCGCGATCGTGCTGCTGCTGGTCACGGACGGCGCCGCCCTCGCCGGGGCGCCGCTGCTGCCGGTCCCCGAGTTCGTCGTGCCGGTCTTCGAGATCGGCGCGATGGTCGGCATCGGCCTGCCGCTCTACGTCGTCACGATGGCGGGGCAGAACATCCCCGGCATCGCGGTGCTGTCGAGCTTCGGCTTCGAGGCGCACTCCCGTCCGGCGATCGTCTCGAGCGGCCTCGCCTCCGGCGTCTCGGCGGTGTTCGGGGGAGTGCCGGTCAACTACGCGGCACTGAGCGCAGCTCTCACCGCCGGTCCGGAGGCCTCGCCGCAGCCGGAGCGGCGGTGGATCGCCTCGGTCTCGGCGGGAGCGTCCTATCTGGTGCTCGGCGCGGTCGCGGGAGCGGCCGCGGCACTCGTCTCCTCCGCCAGTCCGCTGCTGATCGAGGCGGTCGCCGGGCTGGCGCTGCTCGGCGTGTTCGTCTCGTCGGTGCAGGCCGCGGTCGAGGACGCGCGACTGCGCCTCCCGGCCGCAGCGACCCTGCTCGTCACCGCGTCCGGCATCGCGGTCGCGGGGATCGGCTCCGCGTTCTGGGGCCTCGTGGTGGGGCTGGTCGTGCTGGCCTGGCTGCACCCGCGTCGGGTGGCCCGCCACTCCTGACCCCCGGGACGAGCCCTCGGATCAGGCCAGTCCGCGGCGCCGCAGCAGCGGCTCGGTGCGCGCGTCGCGCCCGCGGAACTCCCGGTAGGCGACGAGCGGATCGCGCGAGCCGCCGATCTCGAGGATCCGCCGCCGGAACCGCTCGCCGGCCGCGCGGTCGAGTCCGCCGTTCTCCTCGAACCACTCGACGGTGTCGGCGTCGAGGATCTCGCTCCAGATGTAGGAGTAGTAGCCCGCGGAGTAGCCGCCCGAGAAGACGTGCTTGAAGTAGGTGCTGCGGTACCGCGGCGGGATCGCAGGGTCCAGCAGTCCGGCGGCCTCCAGCGCGCGCGTCTCGAACTGAACGACGTCGGCGCGGTCGGCGGAGGCGGGAGTCTCGTGCCAGGCGAGGTCGAGCAAGGCGGCGGCCAGGTACTCCGTGGTCGCGAAGCCCTCGCCCCAGAGCGCCGCCGCCTCGAGCTGCTCGACGACGGCGGCCGGCAGCGGATCGCCGGTCTCGACGTGCCGGGCGTAGACGGGCAGCAGCTCCGGGTGCCGGATCCACATCTCGTTGACCTGGCTCGGGAACTCGACGAAGTCGCGGAAGACGCTCGTGCCGCCGAACCGCGGGTAGCGCGTGGTCGCGAAGAGGCCGTGCAGTGCGTGCCCGAACTCGTGGAAGAGGGTCTCGACCTCGTCGAGGCTGAGCAGCGCGGGCTCCCCGTCGCCGGGCGCCGAGATGTTCAGCGTGTTCACGACGACGGCGGAGTCGCCGAGCAGCGTCGTCCGGGTGCGGAGCGAGTTCATCCAGGCGCCGCCGCGCTTCGAGTCGCGCGTGAACGGATCGAAGAGGAACAGGCCGAGCGGGGTGCCGTCCTCCTCCGCGACCTCGACGACGCGGACGTGCGCGCTGTGCCCGACCAGGTCGGGCCGCTCCGCGAACCGGACACCGTAGAGCCCGGTCGCGGCGGCGAAGACGCCCTCGTGCAGGACGCGCTCGAGCTCGAAGTACGGCCGGAGCGCGCTGGAGTCGACGGCGTAGCGGGCGGTGCGGACGCGCTCCTCGTAGAAGGCGCGGTCCCAGGCCTCGAGCATGAAGCGCGGCCGTCCTGCGGCGTCCTGCTCGGTGTCGGCCTGCTGCTGCATCTGCGCGAGCTCGGCGCGGGCGTTGCGGGCGGCGGGGATCGCGAGCTCCTCGAGGAGGGCGCGGACGCGCTCGGGTGTGCCGGCCGTCTGGCCCGAGATCACGAACGCGGCGTGCGAGGAGTGGCCCAGGAGTGCGGCGCGCTCGGCGCGCAGGGCGACGATGTCGAGCAGGACCTCCCGGTTGTCGTGCGCTCCGCTCTCCCCGGCGCGGCCGAGGGAGGCGCGCAGGATCCGCTCGCGGACGGAGCGATCGCGCAGGCGGGCGAGCCACGGGTGCCCGGAGTAGAGCGGCAGCGTCACGAGGTAGCCGTCGGCACCGCGGTCCGCGGCGGCCCGAGCGGCGGCGGAGACCTCGGACGCGTCGAGGCCGTCGAGCTGCTCGGCGCGCTCCAGCAGGACGGCCCGCTCGTTGGTGTCGGCGAGCAGGTTCTTGTCGAACCGGGTGGTCAGGCTCGACAGCCGCTCGTTCAGCGCGCTGAGCCGGGTCTTGCCGGCGTCGTCGAGGAGGGCGCCCGCGCGCTCGAAGCGCAGGAGGACGCGCTCGAGCAGGTAGGCGGTCTCGTCGTCCAGGTCGAGCATCGCTGCCCGGTCGGCGAGGGACCGGACGCGTGCGTAGAGGCGCGGGTCGAGGGTGATCGCGTCGTCGTGCGCGGAGAGCAGGGGAGCGAGCTCCTCCTCCACCGCGTCGGTGAGCGGCGTGCGATCGGAGGCGCCGACGGTGAAGAAGACCGCACTGACCCGGCGCAGCTCCCGCCCGGAGCGCTCGAGCGCCACCAGCGTGTTCTCGACCGTCGGCTCGTCGGGGGAGGAGGCGATCGCCTCGATCTCGGCCCGGTGGCGGCGCAGCGCCTCGTCGAAGGCAGGGCGGTACGCCTCCGGCTCGACCGCCGCGAAGTCGGGCAGCCCGTGCGGCAGCCCGCTCGGCTCGATCAGGACGGCGACGGCGGCGGAAGTGCTCATCCAGCGAGCCTAGGGGCGCCGCCGCTGCGCGCTGCATCCGCAGTCCCACCCTGCTGGAGACGGTGGGTCTCGATACGCCGCTGCGCGGCTACTCGACCAGCATGGAACGTCATGCTGATCGAGCAGCCCGCGCAGCGGCCCACTCATGCTGATCGAGCAGCCCGCGCAGCGGGCCACAAATGCTGATCGAGTAGCGCGCGCAGCGCGCGTATCGAGATCGACGCCGTCAGCGGCTCAGCCCCAGTCGTCGTCCTCGCCCTCGACGCGGCCCTGCGGCTGGGTGATGTAGGCGGCGTCCTCGTCCGGGCGGTAGGTGATGGTGGTGCCGTCGTCGAGCTCGAGCACGGGCTTGCCCTCGAGCCAGGTCAGGGTCCAGCGCCAGGCGGAGCTGTCGGTGCCGGCGGAGGCGAGCTCGCCCTCCACGTCGCGGACGGCGGTGACGACGATCTCGGGCAGGGTGGACGGCGTGTCTCCGCCGACCGGCCAGCGCGTTCCGAGCTGCATGGGGTGTTCCTCTCGAGAGAAGGCAAGCGGAGCGGACCATCGCCCGCTCCCCGGGTGATCAGGCGGTCGGCTCGGTCTCGAGCTCGATCTGGACGGCCAGCGCGTCGCCCTCGGCGAAGTCGAGCGCCGCGATCCGGCCGACGGCCGCGAGGTCGCCCGCGGCGAGCCGCAGCGACGCCACCAGCTCGGCCGGTGCGGTGACGACGGCGGAGCGGGCCGGCGTCTTCTGCGAGGCCTTCGCGTCGGTCTTCGCCCGGCGGATCGCGGTCAGCACGGTGCTGGCCGCGCTGAGAACGGCCGGGTCGCCGCCGAGAGCGGCCTGCTCCGGCCAGGGCTGCACGTGCACCGAGCCGTCGTGCGACCAGGACCAGGTCTCCTCGACCGCGAACGGGATGAACGGCGCGAACAGCCGCTGCAGCACGTCGAGCGCGCGGTGCAGGGCGGCGGCCGCGGAGGCCCCGTCCTCGCCGTAGGCGCGCTCCTTCACCAGCTCCAGGTAGTCGTCGCAGAACGTCCAGAAGAACGCCTCGGTGGTCTCGAGCGCCCGGGCGTGGTCGTAGTTCTCCAGCGCGGTCGTGGCGTCCGCCACCACACCGTCGAGCGCGGCGAGCATGCTCAGGTCGAGCGGGTCGCTGACCGTCGCGCCCTCCGGCAGCGGGAAGCCGTGGATGAACTTCGCCGCGTTCAGCACCTTGATCGCCAGGCGGCGGCCGATCTTGATCTGCGTCGGGTTCTGCGGGTCGAACGCCGCGTCCGTGCCCAGGCGCGAGGAGGCCGCCCAGTAGCGCACCGCGTCCGAGCCGTGCTGCTCGAGCATGCCGGCCGGCGTGACGACGTTGCCCTTCGACTTCGACATCTTCTTCCGGTCGGGGTCGACGATGAAGCCGGAGACCGTCGCGGTGCTCCACGGCGCGCGGCCGTCCTCGAGCTGCGAGCGCAGCAGGGTCGAGAAGAGCCAGGTGCGGATGATGTCCTGTCCCTGGGGGCGCAGGTCGTAGGGCGCGACTAGCTGCCAGAGCTCGTCGTCGCGCTCCCAGCCGCCGGCGAGCTGCGGGGTGAGCGAGGAGGTCGCCCAGGTGTCCATCACGTCGAGCTCGCCCTGGAAGCCGCCGGCCACGCCGCGCTGGTCCTCCGAGTAGCCGGGGGCGGCGTCCGAGGACGGGTCGACGGGCAGCGCCGACTCGTCGGGCACGATCGGCGCGTCGAAGACCGGGTTGCCGTCGCCGTCGAGCGGGTACCAGACCGGGATCGGCACGCCGAAGAAGCGCTGGCGCGAGATCAGCCAGTCGCCGGCGAGGCCGTTCACCCAGTTCTCGTAGCGGACGCGCATGAACTCGGGCACGAACCGCACGTCGCGGCCGAGCTCCAGCAGGCGCTCCTTGAGCGCCGCGTCGCGGGCGCCGTTGACGATGTACCACTGGCGGGTCGAGACGATCTCGAGCGGCTTGTCGCCCTTCTCGAAGAACTTCACCGGGTGCACGATCGGGCGGGGCTCGCCGACCATCTCGCCCGACTCGGTGAGCAGCGCGACCACGGTCTGCTTCGCGGAGAACACGGTCTTGCCGGCGAGCTGCGCGTACGCGGCCCGGCCGGCCTCGCTCTCGATGGCGGCGGGCGCCTCGGAGATCAGGCGGCCGTCGAAGCCGATGACCGCGCGATTGGGCAGGTCGAGCTCGCGCCACCAGACGACGTCGGTCAGGTCGCCGAAGGTGCAGATCATCGCGATGCCCGAGCCCTTGTCCTTCTGCGCGAGGTGGTGCGCGAGCACCGGCACCTCGACGTCGAAGAGCGGGGTGCGCACGGTCGTGCCGAAGAGCGCCTGGTAGCGCTCGTCGTCCGGGTGCGCGACGAGGGCGACGCAGGCGGGCAGCAGCTCGGGGCGGGTCGTCTCGATGAAGACGTCCTCCGCGCCGTCGCGGTGGAAGCCGATGCGGTGGTAGGCGCCGGGCTGGTCCTTGTCCTCCAGCTCGGCCTGCGCGACCGCGGTCCGGAAGGTGATGTCCCAGAGGGTCGGCGCCTGCGCCTGGTAGGCCTCGCCGCGCGCCAGGTTGCGGAGGAAGGCGCGCTGCGACGCGGCCTGCGACTCCTCGCCGATGGTGCGGTAGCTCTGCGTCCAGTCGACCGAGAGGCCGAGGGTGCGCCAGAGGTCCTCGAACTGCTTCTCGTCCTCGACGGTGAGGCGCTCGCACAGCTCGATGAAGTTGCGGCGCGAGATCGGCTTCTGGTCGGCCGCCTTGCTGCTCTTGTTGTCGCCGCCCTCGAACGGCGGCACGAAGTCCGGCGTGTAGGGGAGGGTCGGGTCGCAGCGGACGCCGTAGTAGTTCTGCACGCGGCGCTCGGTGGGCAGGCCGTTGTCGTCCCAGCCCATCGGGTAGAAGACGCTCTTGCCGCGCATGCGCTGGAAGCGCGCGACGACGTCGGTGTGCGTGTAGGAGAAGACGTGCCCGATGTGCAGCGAGCCGGAGGCGGTCGGCGGCGGGGTGTCGATCGAGTAGACGTCCGCGCGGGAGAGGCCGGTGCGATCGAACCGGTAGGTGCCGTCCGTCTGCCAGACGAGGCCCCACTTGCTCTCGAGGCCCTCGAGGGCGGGCTTGGCGGGGAGGCGGTCGGCGACGGTCATGGTTCTCCGGTTCGATATGGGCGGCACCGCGTCGGTGGTGATGATGCCTGGGTGGGGGCTCTCGGAGCGTGTCGCTCACCGGCCGCGACGATCCTACCGCGGGGCCGGGAAGCCGTGACGGGCGGGCGCGGTCAGCCGACGACGGGCGCGAATCCGCGGCAGACCGGCGTCAGCGCCTCGTCGAGATAGGGCACCAGCTCCCCGCGGGTCGGCCCCGCGGCCGCCCAGGCCTGCACCGCGGCGACCGCCGCCCCGACGCTCGCGTAGGCGATCGCGTGCGCCACGTGGGCCGGCAGCGGACGCCCGGCGCGGGCGCGCACGAATGCCGCGACGATCGCCGCCTGCCGAGCGAGCCGCGAGAGAGCCGACGCCTGCAGCTCGTGCACGCTCCCGATCAGCTCGGTCTGGGTCAGCGCCCACGGCACGCTCGACGGACCGAAGCCCGCGCCGACCGCGAGCAGCGCGCCGCGCAGAGCGTCCATCGTCGACGCGTCCGGGGAGGCCGCCTCGAGCGCCGCCGGCAGCTCGGCCAGCCGGTCGTCGACCAGCACCCAGAAGACGTCGCTCTTCGAGGCGAAGTAGTTGAAGAAGGTGTTGCGCGAGACGCCGGCGCGCTGGGCGATCTGCTCGACCGTCGTGCCCGCGTAGCTCTGCTCCACGAAGAGATCGAGAGCCGCGTCCTCGAGCATGGAGCGCGACGACGCCCGCGGCCGTCCGCGACCCGCTCCCGCTGTCCGCGCCATGACCGCCTCCGCCCCTGTCCGGCGACCGCCGACGCGCTAGGATAACGGCTGGACGACTTCGACCCGGCCATCACCGGTGAGTCTCCGGAAGAACAGCCCGGCCCCGGCCGCGGCCCAGTAGACCCGGACGGGTACGGCCCGTGACAGCCGATCGAGTGGGAGCGACCAGGGAGAGCCCGTGAGGGCCGGTCCTGGGCGGTTCAAGCGAGGTGGTACCGCGACCCGGCCCGGGGTCTGAGATCCGGGCGGGCCGTCCTCGTGCAGACCAGCAGCACTGCCAGGAGACCGCACGTGACCTACCCCCTGACCCCGCCCACCCCCCGCGACGCCGAGAGCGCCGGAGACGACCCGAGCACCGGCGTCCCCGAGAGCACCGGCTCCGCCTTCGGCCGCGGCGTCCCCGCGTCGCCGCGGTTCCCGCAGATCGAGGAGAAGGTCCTCGCCTACTGGAAGGCCGACGACACCTTCCAGGAGTCGATCCGCTCCCGCGAGGGCGCCCAGGAGTGGGTGTTCTACGACGGCCCGCCCTTCGCCAACGGTCTGCCGCACTACGGGCACCTGCTGACCGGCTACGCCAAGGACGTCTTCCCCCGCTTCCAGACGATGCGCGGCAAGCAGGTGCACCGCCGCTTCGGCTGGGACACCCACGGCCTCCCCGCCGAGCTCGAGGCGGAGCGGCAGCTCGGCATCACCGACAAGTCGCAGATCGAGGAGATGGGCGTCGCCGCCTTCAACGCGGCCGCCAAGGAGTCGGTGCTGCGCTACACGGGGGAGTGGCAGGACTACGTCACCCGCCAGGCGCGCTGGGTCGACTTCGACAACGACTACAAGACCCTCGACCCCACCTTCATGGAGTCCGTGATCTGGGCCTTCAAGCGGCTCTACGACAAGGGCCTCGCCTACGAGGGCCACCGCGTGCTGCCCTACTGCTGGCGCGACCAGACGCCGCTCTCGAACCACGAGCTGCGGATGGACGACGACGTCTACAAGATGCGCCAGGACCAGACGGTCACGGTCACCTTCCCCCTCGTCGGCGAGACCGCCGAGGCGCTGAACCTCACCGCCGTCCGCGCCCTCGCCTGGACGACGACCCCGTGGACCCTGCCCACCAACGCCGCGCTCGCCGTCGGCCCCGACATCGAGTACGCCGTGCTGGCGGCCGGCCCGAACGGCGCCGCCGACGGCAAGGGCGAGCCGGAGGAGCGCGAGCTCTCGGCCGAGTACCTGCTCGCCATCGACCAGGTCGGCGCCTACGCGAAGGACCTCGGCTACGAGGACGCGGAGTCGGCGCTGGCCGCGGTCTCGCGCACGCACCGCGGCAGCGAGCTCGAGGGCATCAGCTACGACCGCCTCTGGGACCACTACGCCGACACCGAGCAGTGGGGCACGCAGAACGCGTGGCGCATCCTCGTCGCCGACTACGTGACCACCAGCGAGGGCACCGGCATCGTGCACCAGGCGCCGGCCTACGGCGAGGACGACCAGAAGGTCTGCGAGGCGGCGGGGATCCCCGTCATCATCTCCGTCGACGACGGCGGTCGCTTCCTGCCGCAGATCAGCGAGGTCGCCGGCCTGCAGGTCTTCGAGGCCAACAAGCCGCTGACGCAGCTCCTCAAGGCGCAGCACCGCCTGCTCCGCCAGGCCAGCTACGAGCACAGCTACCCGCACTGCTGGCGCTGCCGCAACCCGCTGATCTACAAGGCCGTCTCGAGCTGGTTCGTCCGCGTCACCGCGATCCGCGACCGGATGGAGGAGCTGAACCAGGAGATCACCTGGGTGCCCGAGAACGTCAAGGACGGCCAGTTCGGCAAGTGGCTCTCCGGAGCGCGCGACTGGTCGATCAGCCGCAACCGCTACTTCGGCTCGCCGATCCCGGTCTGGAAGAGCGACGACCCCGACTACCCGCGCATCGACGTCTACGGCTCGCTCGACGAGCTCGAGCGCGACTTCGGCGTGCGTCCGGAGGACCTGCACCGTCCGTACATCGACGAGCTCACCCGCCCGAACCCCGACGACCCGACCGGCCGCTCGACGATGCGCCGCATCAGCGACGTGCTCGACGTCTGGTTCGACTCCGGCTCGATGCCGTTCGCGCAGGTGCACTACCCGTTCGAGAACTCCGACTGGTTCGACTCGCACAACCCGGCCGACTTCATCGTCGAGTACATCGGGCAGACCCGAGGCTGGTTCTACACGCTGCACGTGCTCTCGACCGCGCTCTTCGACCGCCCGGCCTTCCGCAACGTCGTCAGCCACGGCATCGTCCTCGGCAACGACGGGCAGAAGATGTCCAAGTCGCTGCGCAACTACCCGGACGTCGCCGAGGTCTTCGACCGCGACGGCTCCGACGCCATGCGCTGGTTCCTGATGTCGAGCCCGGTGCTGCGCGGCGGCAACCTCGTCGTCACCGAGGAGGGGATCCGCGAGGGCGTGCGCCAGGTGCTGCTGCCGCTCTGGAACACCTGGTACTTCTTCTCGCTCTACGCGAACGCCTCCGTCGACGCCGCGGGCGAGGGCTACAGCGCGACCCGCCGCACCGACTCCGAGGATGTGCTCGACCGCTATCTGCTGGCCAAGACGCACGACCTGATCGAGACCGTCACCGGCCACCTCGAGGCGCTCGACTCGACCCTCGCGGCGGCGGCGCTCCGCGACTTCGCCGACGTGCTGACCAACTGGTACGTCCGCCGCTCGCGCGACCGCTTCTGGCAGGGCGTCGACGCCGAGGGCCGCGGCACGGAGGCGTTCGACACGCTCTTCACCGTGCTCGAGACCGTCTGCCGGGTCGCCGCGCCGCTGCTCCCGCTGATGACCGAGGAGATCTGGCAGGGCCTGACCGGCGGCCGGAGCGTGCACCTGGCCGACTGGCCGGACGCCGCCGAGTTCCCGGTCGACGAGTCGCTCGTGCACGCGATGGACGCCGTCCGCGGCATCTCGTCCACGGCACTGTCGCTGCGCAAGCAGGCCGGCCTCCGGGTCCGCCTGCCGCTCGCGCGGCTCACGGTCGTCGTCGACGACGCCGCCGAGCTGGCGCTGTTCGAGGCGATCCTGCGCGACGAGCTGAACGTCAAGGAGGTGTCGCTGGTCCCGCTGGTCGAGTCGAGCGCCGCCGACTACGGCGTCACCTCGCGCCTCTCCGTCAACGCGCGCGCCGCGGGCCCCCGCCTCGGCAAGGGCGTGCAGACCGTCATCAAGGCCGCGAAGGCCGGCGACTGGAGCGAGACCGACGGCGTCGTCACCGCCGGCGGCGTCGAGCTGGTCGAGGGCGAGTACGAGCTGACCCTGGAGGTCGGCGGTTCGGGAGCCGACGACCGCGCGATCGCGCTGCTGCCGCGCGGCGGCTTCGTGCTGCTCGACACGGCGACCACGCCGGAGCTGGAGGCCGAGGGCCTGGCCCGCGACCTGATCCGCGCCGTGCAGGACGCTCGCAAGGCCGCCGGCTTCGAGGTCAGCGACCGCATCGAGCTCGAGATCGTCCTCGACGAGATGAGCATGGCGGCCCTCGAGCCGCACGCGCTCTGGATCGCCGAGGAGACCCTCGCGACCGGCTTCGGGTTCGCCGCGCTCACCACTGCGCTGGAGGGCGGCGAGGGTGCGATCACCTTCGGGCCCGCCGGCACCGCCATCATCCGCGTCGAGAAGGTGGAGGCCTCCGATGTCTGACAAGGACCGCTACTCCGAGGAGGACGCCCGGCTCGCGCGTGAGGCGGCCGACGCCGTCTACGCGAAACTGTTGAAGCGGCTCGGCGAGGCGAGCCCCCGCCCGCGGCTCGCACCGACGCGGCGGGCCGTCGACTACATGGGCGACCCGCAGCAGGCCTACCCCGTCATCCAGGTCGCCGGCACCAACGGCAAGACCTCGACCAGCCGGATGATCGAGAGCCTGCTCCGCGCCCACGGGCTGCGCGTCGGCCTCTTCACCAGCCCCCACCTCGAGCGCTTCAACGAGCGGATCGTCATCGACGGCGCGCCGATCTCCGACCTCAGCCTCGCCACGAACTGGCTCGACGTCGAGCCCTACCTCACCATGACCGACGCCGAGCTCGTCGGCCGGGGCGAGAGCACGCTCTCGTTCTTCGAGGCGCTCACCGTGCTGGCCTACGCGGCCTTCGCGGACGCTCCCGTCGACGTCGCGGTCATCGAGGTCGGCATGGGCGGCGAGTGGGACTCGACGAACGTCGCGGACGCGCAGGTCGCGGTCTTCACGCCGATCGCGCTCGACCACACCCGGCAGCTCGGAGCGACGATCGAGGAGATCGCGCGCACCAAGTCCGGCATCGTGAAGCCCGCGGCCGCCGTGGTGTCGGCGAAGCAGACCCCGGAGGCGGAGGCGGTGCTGCGGCAGGCGGCCGAGCTGACCGAGTCGACGATCGTCTTCGAGGGCGCCGACTTCGACGTCGAGTCGACCACGGTCGCCGTGGGCGGCCAGCTCGTCTCCGTCCGCGGTCTCGTCACCCGCTACGAGCAGCTTCTGCTGCCGTTCTTCGGCGACCACCAGGCCGAGAACGCGGCGGTCGCGATCGCCGCGGTCGAGACGTTCCTCGGCGGCGGCACGCAGGAGCTGACCGGGAACGTCCTCGAGGAGGGCTTCGCCGCGGCGACCTCCCCGGGCCGCCTCCAGATCGTCGGCCAGTCGCCGCGCACGGTCGTCGATGCGGCGCACAACCCGCACGGCGCGGCCTCCCTGGCCTCCGCGATCGAGCGCTACTTCGACTTCGACCGCGTCACCGCGGTCCTCGGCGTCCTCGCCGAGAAGGACGCGGAGGGCATCCTGCGCGCGCTCCTGCCGGTCGTCGACGAGCTCATCGTCACGACCGCTCCGAGCGAACGCGGAGTCCCGGCCGAGGAGCTCGCCGAGCTGGCCCGCACCGTCTTCCCCGCGGAGTCGGTCCGCGTCGCCGAGGATCCGGACGGCGCGCTCACCGCCGGCCGCCTCCTCGCCGCCCGCACGGACAAGGGCGCACTGCTCGTGACCGGATCGATCACCCTCGTCGGACGGACGATGACGGTCGCGCGCGACGAGAACTGGCTCGGCGCGTGAGGGCCGGCCGCCCGCGCCGGAACCGGACTGTCCGCGAGAGCCTCGGCTCGATCGTCCTCGGCTTCGAGGCCGTCATCGTCTTCCTCGCGACGCTCGTCGCCTTCGGCCTGAAGGCCGCCGATCCGGTGATCGTCCTGGTCGGGGGAGCGGTCGTCTGCCTCGCCCTCGTCGCGACGCTCGGCCTGCTCAACCGGCCGGTCGGCTTCCGGATCGGCTGGGTCCTCCAGTTCGTTATCGTGGCCACCGGTGTCCTGGTGCCGATCATGTTCGTCATCGGCGCGGCGTTCGTCGCGCTGTGGACGTACTGCATGGTCACCGGCACCAAGCTCGACACCCAGGACCGCCGCGCGGCGGACGGGCCCACCGACCCCACCCCCACCTAAGGAGACCGCTGAACCATGGCCATCCAGGAGACCCTCGTCCTCGTCAAGCCCGACGGCGTCGCCCGCAACCTCACCGGCGAGATCCTCCGCCGCATCGAGGCGAAGGGCTACTCGCTCGTCGACATCAAGCTCGTCGAGGCCGACCGCGAGCTGCTCGCCGCCCACTACGCCGAGCACGAGGGCAAGCCGTTCTACGAGCCCCTCGTCGAGTTCATGGAGAGCGGCCCCATCGTCGCCCTCCGCATCGCCGGCGACCGCGTCATCGAGGGCTTCCGCTCCCTCGCCGGCACGACCGACCCCACCACCGCCGCTCCCGGCACCATCCGCGGCGACCTCGGCCGCGACTGGGGCCTCAAGGTCCAGCAGAACCTCGTGCACGGCAGCGACTCCGCTGAATCCGCGGAGCGCGAGCTCTCGCTCTGGTTCGCGTAGCGAACCGCCGCGGTGCCGTCTTGCGCCGCGGTAATCCGCGACGCCGCGGTCGGCTCTCGTAGGCGGGCGCGTTCCGCAGAGCGTCCTGCGTTCGGCGACGGGAAAGCGCTGACACGCGCTTTCCCGGATGCGCCTCCGAGGCGGTCCATGCTGATCGAGTAGCCCTCGGAGAGGGCGTATCGAGATCCACCGGGTCGGCAGGCGGGTCTGCAAACTCCTGTCCTGACGACGGTGCGTCTCGATACGCCGCTGTGCGGCTACTCGACCAGCAATGAACGGCGCGCCCCGCGGCCCGGGATTCCGTGCATGCTGTCGGCAGTGGGCTGGCCCCCACGCATGCTGATCGAGTAGCCCGCGGAGCGGGCGTATCGAGATCCTCCCCTCCCGGGGGCGGCGTCGGCCGTCAGCGTCAGAGGTAGGACAGCACGTCCAGGCGCACCTGGGCCATCACGGCGATCGCCAGGTAGCAGACGATCGTGATGAACGGCACCCAGCCGTACGCGGCGCCGGCGAAGCGGCGGACCGCGGCAGGGACCGGGAAGACGCCCTCGCGGAGGTTGCGCAGGGTCACCAGCCAGAAGCCGGGGATGACGACGGCCCAGGTGAGCATGCACCAGGGGCAGAGCGTTCCGAGGGCGAAGATGCTCGTCGCGATCAGCCAGCCGACGAAGGCGAGGGCGAAGACGAAGCCGAGGTTGAACAGCGCCCAGAACCAGCGGTCGAAGCGCGCCCCCGCGAGCAGCCCGGCACCGACGACGATCGGGGCGATCCATGCGGCGACGCCGATCAGCGGATTCGGAAAGCCGAAGATCGCGCCCTGCGCCGACTTGAGGTTGGCGCTGCACTGCACGAGCAGGCTGAAGTCGCAGCCGAGGGCCTCCGACGATCCGCTGAGCGACGTGAACTTGTCGAGCGTCAGCGTGAACGCGGCGATCCAGCCGACCACGCCGAGAACGATCAGGAGCACCGCGAAGAGGACCGGACGCTGCTGGGTGGGGGCGCTCGGCACCTCGGGATCGCTGGACACCGGGGGATTATGGCACGCGGCGAATCGGCGGCTCTGGGAATGCGTGCGATAATCGGAGCCGTCGGCCCGGAAGATCCCGCACCGACGCGAAGAAGGTTTACCGGGCGAGCACCGGGCCACAGGAGATCGACAGCGTTCCGCGAATGAGCGCGACGCATCTCCACGTGTCGGATAGTCAGTTCCGAGGAGAAGCTGCAACCGGAGTCCTGCGCCACGTGAGCGACGGGACCGGGGGAGCGGAAGGATTCGCGGCGGGCCGAGGCCCGTCGCTCGAGAACAGCATCCGGGTCGACGGCGCGGCGCACGACCCGGCCGAGGAGTGCACCAGGAATGGTGGAAGACAACAGCACGGGCGGATCCGAACCGGACCGCGACGAGCCCCGCAGCGGGGCCAGGAAGATCAGTCGCCTCTTCGGTGGCCGTCGGACGAACCGACGGGCCGGATCGAGCGCATCAGCGACAGGGGAAACGATCATCGACACGAACGACGCCGAGCAGAACGGGTCGGACACCGCCGCCCCGGACACGGCCGCCCAGGACACCGAGCAGACCACCGCGCCGGACGCGAGCGCCGAGCCCGGCGAGACGGAAGGGCCGGCCTCGACCGGTGCCGCCTTCTTCACCGCCGGCCCGGAGTCGCCGGCCGACGCCGAGCAATCCGCGACGGAGGAGTCCGCTCCCCGCCGCCCGCCGCTGCCGAGCACGTCGCTGCTCTTCCAGGCGCCGATCCTGCCGGACTACGTCCAGCTGACCCCGCTGCCGCCTCGAGGCGCCCCGCTCGGCGTCCGCGAGGAGCGCGACGAGCCGGAGGAGGAGCAGGGCTCCGTCCGCCGCCGCTCGCGTCGCCGCAGCGGCGAGAGCGACCGCGGCGGCTCCGACGACCCCGAGAACACCGTCGTCCGGGTCCGTCAGCCGCGCGAGCAGCGCGAGCAGCGCGAGCCCCGCGAGGCCCGCGAGCCGGAGCTGATCACCGAGCCGCAGCGCATCAAGGGCTCGACCCGCCTCGAGGCCAAGAAGCAGCGCCGCCGCGACGGCCGCGACGCCGGCCGCCGCCGCACGGTGGTCACCGAGTCCGAGTTCCTCGCCCGCCGGGAGGCCGTCGACCGCGTCATGGTCGTCCGCTCGAAGGAGGACAGCATCCGCATCGGCGTGCTCGAGGACGGCGTCCTCGCCGAGCACTACGTCGCCCGCTCGCAGGAGGCGTCGCTGATCGGCAACGTCTACCTCGGCCGCGTGCAGAACGTCCTCCCCAGCATGGAGGCGGCGTTCGTCGACATCGGGCGCGGCCGCAACGCCGTGCTCTACTCCGGCGAGGTCGACTGGGACGCGGCGAACAACGCCGGCGGCCCGCGCCGCATCGAGCTCGCCCTCAAGCCGGGCGACCGCGTGCTCGTCCAGGTGACCAAGGACCCGGTCGGCCACAAGGGCGCCCGCCTCACCAGCCAGATCTCGCTCCCGGGCCGCTACCTCGTCTACGTGCCGAACGGCTCGATGAACGGCATCTCCCGCAAGCTCCCGGACACCGAGCGCGCGCGCCTCAAGAAGATCCTCAAGGAGGTCCTCCCCGAGAACGTGGGCGTCATCGTCCGCACGGCCGCCGAGGGCGCCACGGAGGAGCAGCTCACCGTCGACGTCGAGCGCCTCACCGCGCAGTGGACCGCGCTCAGCACCAAGGCCGCCACCGGCCAGGCGCCCGCGCTCCTGCACAGCGAGCCCGACCTGCTGATCAAGATCGTCCGCGACGTCTTCAACGAGGACTTCGAGAAGATGGTGATCGCCGGCGACGACGCCCGCGAGACCATCGAGCTGTACCTCAGCCAGGTCGCCCCCGACCTGCTCGAGCGGGTCCAGGTCTACTCGGGCGAGCAGGACGCGTTCGACGAGTTCCGCATCACCGAGCAGATCGAGAAGGCCCTCGAGCGGAAGGTCTGGCTGCCCAGCGGCGGCTCGCTCGTGATCGACCGCACCGAGGCCATGACGGTCGTCGACGTGAACACCGGCAAGTTCGTCGGCTCCGGCGGCAACCTCGAGGAGACGGTCACCAAGAACAACCTCGAGGCGGCGGAGGAGATCGTCCGCCAGCTCCGGCTGCGCGACATCGGCGGCATCATCGTCGTCGACTTCATCGACATGGTCCTCGAGTCCAACCGCGACCTCGTGCTCCGGCGCCTGGTCGAGTGCCTGAGCCGCGACCGGACCAAGCACCAGGTCGCCGAGGTCACCTCGCTCGGCCTCGTGCAGATGACCCGCAAGAAGCTCGGCCTCGGCCTCCTGGAGACCTTCAGCGAGAACTGCGAGGTCTGCGCGGGCCGCGGCGTGATCGTCCAGCACGACCCCGTGGTCAAGCACCGCTCGACGGCCGCCCCGCAGCAGGAGCGCCGCCGCGGCGGCAAGCCGGCGAACGAGCAGCCCTCGAACGGCCGCTCGGCGCAGAACGGCGCTACCGGGCAGAACGGCAACGGCTCCAAGCCGGTCAGCACCCACGCCATCACCGACGACGCCAAGAACGCGCTCGCGCAGATCGCCGCGAGCACGATCCACCCGGCCGCCGTCCGCCACGCGGCCGAGGAGGCCGTCGCGCTCGTCGACGACGCCACCACCACCGCGGCCGAGTCGGAGCCGACCGGGCAGTCCTCCGAGCGGGGCGAGCAGCCGGTCGAGCAGTCCGCGGAGCGTCAGGGTGACTCGTCCGGCCGCCGCGAGCGTCCCGCCCGGGGCGAGCGCCGTCGCCGCGGTCGCGACCGCGAGCCGCGCCAGGAGACGCCGGAGTCCGGCGAGCAGCAGGAGTCCGCTCCCGCCGCCCGCGAGGCGACGCAGGAGAGCGCACAGGAGCCCGCGCAGGCCCCCGCGGCTCAGGCCCCGGCTGCTCAGGCTCCGGTCGTCCCGATCCTCGACATCCCGATCCCGCCCGCGCCGGTCGTCGAGCGCCGGGTCCCGAGCGCGGTCGCCGAGCACCTGCTCGACTCCGTCCTGGATGCGCTGCCCGCGCCCAAGCAGCCCGGCCAGGGCCGTGCGAAGAGCCGTCGCGTCACCACGGCGGCGCTCACCGGGATCGCGGTCGTTCCCGAGCAGACGCCGCGCCGCGCGCAGTAGCGCGGTCCGCGAGGATCAGTGGGGCCCGGTGCCCGGCGAGAGCCGGCGCCGGGCCCTCTCCGCGTCCCGGTCGCGGCCTTTCACCCGCAGCCCGCTGTCGCGGAGCCGCTCGACGAGCTCCCGGCTGCTCACGGGCACAGCACCCGCCGCGAGCAGCTCCTCGCGACGCGCGGCGGGCACGTCGTAGTGATCGAGGTCGAAGCCGCGCTCCGGCAGCCCGACCCGGCGGGCGAAGGCGTGCAGCTCCTCCAGGGAGGAGTCGCTGACGAGGTGGGCCCAGAGCGTGTCGTGGGCGGGCCAGCGCGCCGCGTCGAGGAGGATCGCCATCCGTCGATCGTAGGCGGCGCGCCTGCCCGATCAGCGGCACGGCCTGCACTATCGTGACGGGGTCGTCGGTCGGACGGCACCCCCTCCGGGGCGGTGCGCGTTTGACCGGGGAGCACGGATCCCGTACTCTTGACCGTTGGTGTGGCGCGATCCATGTGCTCACGCAGATTTCCGTTGCCGCTCGGCCCCTCACGGGGTGCGAGCCGCGGTGCCGGTCTCCTCGTCTCGTACGAGAGACGGGTACGACCGGGAAGACCGGGGTCCGACCCCGTCCTTACAAGCCCCGGACAGCGCTCACGCGCCGTCCAGATGAGAAAACAGGTACGAGAAGTGGTTTACGCAGTTGTGCGCGCCGGTGGCCGGCAGGAGAAGGTCGAGGTCGGCACCATCGTGACGATGGACCGCATCAAGGCCGACGAGAACGGCACCGTGCAGCTGGCTGCCGTGCTCCTCGTCGACGGGGACTCCATCACCTCGGACGCCGCGGCGCTCGAGAAGGTGTCGGTCACGGCCGAGGTGCTCGAGGAGCTCCGCGGTCCGAAGATCATCATCCAGAAGTTCAAGAACAAGACCGGGTACAAGAAGCGCCAGGGGCACCGTCAGGACCTCACGCGCGTCAAGGTCACGGGCATCAAGTAACACCCACACTTCGCTGATCTGCGGCGGGAGCCATCGCTCCGCAGAGCATCAGCACGGGGCTGCGGCCCCCCGGTCTCGAGGAGATGAGAAATGGCACACAAGAAGGGCGCAAGCTCCACCCGCAACGGTCGCGACTCGAACGCGCAGCGCCTCGGCGTGAAGCGCTTCGGCGGTCAGGTCGTCAGCGCGGGCGAGATCATCGTCCGCCAGCGCGGCACCCACTTCCACCCCGGCGTCAACGTCGGCCGTGGCGGCGACGACACCCTGTTCGCCCTCTCGGCCGGTGCGGTCGAGTTCGGCCAGAAGGGCGGCCGCAAGGTCGTCAACATCGTGGTGGCCGCCGCTTAGGCAGCTCTCCTCGGCCGAGCAGGCACAGGACGCAAGGGGCGGGCTTCGGCTCGCCCCTTGCGCGTTGCTGCGGCACCCTCACCGCGAGCCCCGAGCTCGTGAGCGCCGCGCTCCTCGGCATCCGGCGTCGGACACTCCGACGCCGCAACCTCCCCATCGGACGGAACACACCATGGTCACCTTCGTCGACAACGTCACGCTGCACCTGCGCGCCGGGCACGGCGGCAACGGCTGCGTCTCCGTCCGCCGCGAGAAGTTCAAGCCGCTGGCCGGCCCGGACGGCGGCAACGGCGGTCACGGCGGCGACATCGTCCTCGTCGCCGATGCGCAGACCACCACGCTGCTCGCCTTCCACCGGCACCCGCACCGCTCCTCGGCCAACGGCGGCCCCGGGATGGGCGACCACCGCGCCGGCGGCAACGGCGACCTCCTCGAGCTGATGGTCCCGGTCGGGACCGTCGTCAAGTCGCCCACGGGCGAGGAGCTGCTCGACATGGACGAGCCGGGGCTCCGCTTCGTCATCGCCCCCGGCGGCCAGGGCGGCCTCGGCAACGCCTCGCTCGCGACCACCAAGCGCAAGGCCCCCGGCTTCGCGCTGCTCGGCACTCCCGGCTGGGAGGGCGACGTCATCCTCGAGCTGAAGACCGTCGCCGACGTCGCGCTCGTGGGCTTCCCCTCGGCCGGCAAGTCCAGCCTCGTCGCGGCCATCTCCGCGGCGAAGCCGAAGATCGCCGACTACCCGTTCACCACCCTCGCCCCCAACCTCGGCGTCGTCCAGGCGGGGGAGTCGCGCTACACCGTCGCCGACGTCCCCGGCCTGATCGAGGGCGCGAGCGAGGGCAAGGGCCTGGGCCTGGAGTTCCTCCGCCACGTCGAGCGCTGCACCGCTCTCGTGCACGTGCTCGACTGCGCCACGCTCGAGCCGGGCCGCGACCCGCTGACCGACCTCGACATCATCCTCGGCGAGCTGGCCGCGTACCCGGTCGGCGACGGCCAGGTGCCGCTCCTCGAGCGCCCGCAGCTGATCGCCCTGAACAAGGTCGACGTGCCGGAGGCCCAGGAGCTCGCCGACTTCGTCCGCGCCGACCTCGAGGCCCGCGGCTACCGCGTCTTCGAGATCTCGACCGTCTCCCACTCGGGACTGCGCCAGCTGACCTTCGCCCTCGGCGAGATCGTCGAGCAGCACCGTCTCGCCCTCGCGGCCGAGCCCAAGGTCGAGCGGATCACGATCCGCCCACGCGCGGTCGACGAGAAGGACTACGAGATCCGCGTCGAGGGCGGCTCCTACGGCAACGTCTACCGCGTGCTCGGCACCAAGCCGCAGCGCTGGGTCGCGCAGACCGACTTCACCAACGACGAGGCCGTCGGCTTCCTCGCCGACCGCCTCGCGAAGCTCGGCGTCGAGAACGGCCTCTTCTCGGCCGGGGCCGTCGCCGGCTCCACCGTCGTCATCGGCCCGGGCGACGGCGTCGTCTTCGACTGGGAGCCCACGCTCACCTCGACGGCGGAGCTGATCACCGCCCCGCGCGGCACCGACCTCCGCCTCGAGGAGAACAACCGCAAGACCCGCGCCGAGCGCCGCGACAACTACCTCGAGCGGATGGACGCCAAGGCGGCCGCCCGCGCCGAGCTGGACCGCGAGCGCCAGGGCGGCGTCTGGCGCGTCTCGGACGAGGACGACCTGGTGGGCGACGCCGAGGAGGTCTGACTCCTCGGCTCCGCCCTCGGTGAGGGGTCGTCGGCGAATACACTGGCCGGATGCCGCAGACGACCCTCGACAGCACCCCCCTCGACCAGACCGCCGGCCAGGCCGGGACGGTTCTGACCGAGCGCTTCGCCGCCTCCCGCACGGCCTCGCGGTCGCTGCGCAGCGCGACGACCGACCTCAAGAACCGCGCCCTGCTCGCGATCGCCGACGCCGTCCGCGGGTCCGTCGAGCGGATCGTCCCGGCGAACGAGCTGGACCTCGCGAACGGTCGCGAGAACGGCATGAGCACCGGCCTGCAGGACCGCCTCCGCCTCGACGAGGCGCGATTGGGCTCGCTGGCGGACGCCGTGGTCGCGGTCGCCGGTCTCGTCGACCCGGTCGGCCAGACGGTCCGCGGCTCGAACCTGCCCAACGGCGCCTCGCTCACTCAAGTGCGCGTGCCCTTCGGCGTCGTCGGCGCCATCTACGAGGCGCGCCCCAACGTCACGATCGACATCGCCGCCCTCGCCATCAAGAGCGGCAACGCGGTGATCCTCCGCGGTGGCAGCGCCGCGGAGAACACCAACCGCGTCCTGGTCGAGCTGCTGCAGGAGGCGGTCGCCTCGGTCGGCCTGCCCGCCGGGCTGATCCAGACGGTCGACGACTTCGGCCGCGAGGGCGCCAAGGCCCTGATGCGCGCCCGCGGCTACGTCGACGTGCTCGTGCCCCGCGGCAGCGCCGGCCTGATCGAGTCGGTCGTCACCGAGTCGACCGTGCCGGTCATCGAGACGGGTGCCGGAGTGGTGCACGTCTTCCTCGACGCCAGTGCGGACGAGCAGTGGGCCGTCGACATCGTGCACAACGCCAAGACCCAGCGCCCGAGCACCTGCAACGCCCTCGAGACGCTGCTCGTGCACCGCGACGCCGCCGAGCGTCTCCTGCCGCCGGTCCTCGGCCGCCTCGCCGCCGCCGGCGTGACCGTGCACGGCGACGAGCGGGTCCGCGCGATCATCGCGGACGCCGTACCGGCGACCGAGGAGGACTGGTCGGCCGAGTACTACTCGCTCGACATCGCGGTCGCCGTCGTCGACGACCTCGACGCGGCGATGGACCACATCGCCCGCTACTCCACCCACCACACCGAGTCGATCGTCACGAACGACCTGCGCAGCGCCGAGCGCTTCCTCGCCGAAGTCGACTCCGCGGTGGTGATGGTGAACGCGTCCACCCGCTTCACCGACGGCGGCGAGTTCGGCTTCGGCGCCGAGGTCGGAATCTCGACCCAGAAGCTGCACGCCCGCGGCCCGATGGGACTGCCCGAGCTGACGAGCACCAAGTGGCTCCTGCGCGGGTCCGGTCAGGTCCGCGCCTAGCCTCGCACCCGGCTCGCGGCGGTGTCCGGGTAGACTCGACGACGCCCTGAGTGGGCGATCCCGATTCCAAGGAGCACCGCATGTCCCTCGTGACGACCGTCCTCGCTGAAGCAGCGCACACCGAGCTGCCGATGCCGACCATCGTCTACGGGCTCATCGCCGTCGTCGCCTTCACCGCGCTCGGCTTCGTCACGTGGAGCTACCGCGACGTCGCCAACCGCCACTCGCACAAGACCGGCGCCGGCTCGCACGACTCCCACGGCCACGGCCACTAGTCCGGCGGCCCTGCGATCGTGACGTCCGCCGCGAGCGGAGACCCGCGGCGTCCGCGCATCGGCGTGATGGGTGGCACCTTCGACCCGATCCACCACGGACACCTCGTCGCCGCCTCCGAGGTGGCGCAGTCCTTCGACCTCGACGAGGTCGTCTTCGTGCCGACCGGCCGGCCGTGGCACAAGAAGACGGTCACGCCCCCGGAGCACCGCTATCTGATGACGGTCATCGCGACCGCGTCCAACCCGCGCTTCACCGTCAGCCGCGTCGACATCGACCGCATCGGAACGACTTACACGATCGACACGCTCCGCGACATCCACCTCGCGCACCCCGATGCCGAGCTCTTCTTCATCACGGGAGCCGACGCCGTCGAGCAGATCCTGAGCTGGAAGGACTACGACGAGCTCTGGGAGCTGGCGCACTTCGTCGCCGTCAGCCGGCCGGGTCACGCCCTGTCCGTTTCGGGATTGCCGGCTCAGGACGTATCCTTGTTGGAAATTCCGGCGCTAGCGATTTCCTCGACGGACTGTCGGAGCCGCGTGAACCGGGGTGATCCGGTCTGGTATCTGGTTCCCGACGGTGTCGTCCAGTACATCTCGAAGCACCACCTGTATCGGAGCACGCCATGACAGTTCAGCACGAGGGCGCGCCGCTCACCCGGCGCGAGATCCGCGAGCGCGAGCGAGCCGCGGCCGGCGCCGCGCCCGCCGCCGCACCAACGACCTCGCGCCGCGCCGCGACCGCGTCGGTCACCGCCGCGGGCGAGATGCCCGTGCTCACCGCGACCCAGGCCCTCCGCGTCCCCGTCGTCGCTCCGACCCCGGCCGCCGAGCCCGAGCTGAGCACCTCCGCCATCGAGGTGGTGCTCCCCGCGGGCGTCGACCGCAGCACGCTCACCCGTCGAGAGCTCCGTGCGCTGCTCGCGCAGCAGCAGGCCGAGCAGGTCGCCGCGACGCCCGAGGTCGCGCCGGCCGAGGCCGAGCAGGACGCCGAGCCCGCGGCCGTCGCCGAGGCGTCCGCTCCGGAGCCGACGGACGAGGTCGAGCCCGAGCAGCCGCTCGACGAGCCCGAGCAGCCGCTCGACGAGCCCGAGCAGCCCAAGCTCAACACCGCCCTCTTCGCCACCGTCGGCACGCTCGACATCGCGGACGAGAAGGCCACCGAGATCACCGGCAGCTTCCAGCCGCCGATCGAGCACCTCGCCATCACCGACGAGCTCGACAGCAAGTCCAAGGAGGAGGTCGACGCCTCCTTCGACTCCCTCATCGCGAGCGGAGTCGCCGCGACCGGCGCCGTCACCACGACGAACGCCCTCATCCTGCCGACCGCGGGCGACGCCTCACCCGTCCGCACGGACACGGGGGAGGTGCTCGTCACTGGCTCCTTCGACCTGCCGCGGAGCCTCGGCTCCACCGGTCAGCACCCGAACCTCTACGACTCGCCCGATGTCGACCGCTACGTCGACCGCATCGACCGCGAGCAGCCCGCCTCCGACTCGGAGCCCGTCCGGGCGTCGAGCGCCGTCTCCACCCACGCCGCGGGCACCGCGATGATCGCCCCGCAGAAGCGCCGCGCCGTCAGCGTCCCCGTCGTGCTGGCCATCACCGCCGCCGTGCTGCTGGTCGCCTCGATCGCGCTGTTCATCGGCGGCTTCGTCCTCAACATCTTCTGATCCACCACCGACACTGAAGGCTTCATGACTGCGACCGCTTCCGCCCGCGCCCTGCTCGACCTCGCGGCCACCGCCGCCGACTCCAAGGGCGGGGAGGACCTCGTCGCGCTGGACGTCTCGGGACCGCTGCCGCTCGTCGACATCTTCTTCCTGGTGACGGGGCGCTCCGAGCGCAACGTCGTCGCCATCGCCAACGAGATGGAGGACCGCCTCAACGAATCCGGCGCCAAGCTCCTGCGCCGCGAGGGCCGCGCCGAGGGGCGCTGGATCCTGCTCGACTTCGGCGACCTCGTCGTCCACGTCTTCCACGAGGAGGACCGGATGTACTACTCGCTGGAGCGCCTCTGGAAGGACTGCCCGGTCGTCCCGATCACGGTGGCGAACGCCGTTCCCGCCGACTCCGCGGCCTCCTCGAACTGAGGAACACGCCCGGCGGCGCCGCTCGATTTCACTCCACGCGCTTCGTGTTGTAGTTTATTCGAGTTGCTTCCGCCGGGCGGAGGAGCGGGCCGCAAGGTCGGTACCTCCCGTTCGAGAAGTGCACCAAGGGTCCGTGGCGCAGCTGGTAGCGCACCTGCATGGCATGCAGGGGGTCAGGGGTTCGAATCCCCTCGGATCCACCGCACGACAGAAAGCCCCGCACTTCTCCGGAAGCGCGGGGCTTCTCTCGTTTCCGCATGGCGCGCGAGCGGTATCGGCTGGCGCTGGAGAGCTGAGTGCTCCGCCAGAATGGCGGGATGCCGACTCCGACCGCGCCGCGCGGCCTCATCACCCAGTTCTCGATCGTCGACGCGCTGCTGGCAGGTCTGTTCGACGGCGTCGTCACGCGCGCCGAGGCCGACGAGGCCGGCGACTTCGGACTGGGCTGCGGCGACCACATGGAGGGCGAGCTGGTCGTGCTCGACGGCGTGCACCGGCTGTTCCGCGGCGACGGCTCGGTCGTCGTCCTCGAGCCGGAGGACACGATCGCCTTCGCCGAGCTGGCCCGGTTCGCTCCGGACAGCACGGAGACGGTCGAGGCGGTGCCGTCGCTCGACGCCCTGCTGACGGCGGTGCGGCGGACCGCGCCGAGCCCGAACGTGTTCGTCGGCGTCCGTCTCCGCGGCCGCGTCGAGCACCTGACGCTGCGGCAGCCGATCGCCCAGGTGAAGCCGTACCTCCGCCTGGCGGACGCGATGCGCGACCAGCGCGAGGTGCACCTGCACGACGTCGAGGGCACGATCGTCGGCTTCTACGGCCCGAAGCCGTTCCAGGGGATCAGCGTCGCAGGCCTGCACACCCACTTCGTCGACTCGAGCGGCACCGTCGGCGGCCACGTCCTCGCGGCGTCCGGGCTGAGCGGCGAGCTGGCGGTCGAGCAGTACGCCGGGCTGACCGTGCGCCTCCCCGAGTCGGAGGACTTCCTCGCCGCGGACCTCGACGACGAGGTCGGCAGCTCCGACGCCGCCATCCGCGCCGTCGAGACCGACCACGCGCACTGAGACGCGCACTGAGGCGCACTCCGGCGGGGGAGCGGCGGCCTACCCTGGAGCCATGCCCACGCTGCGCGACGTCCACGCCGTCATCGACCGTCTCTGGCCCGAGGGTGCCGCGGAGGACTGGGACGCCCCCGGTCTGGTCACCGGTGACCCGGCCGCGCAGGTCGAGCGGATCCTCCTCACGGTCGACGTCGTCGCCGACACCGTCTCCGAGGCCGTCGGCGGCGGCTACCAGCTCCTCCTGGCCCACCACCCGCTCCTGCTCCGCGGGGTCACCTCGATCGCGGAGGACGGCTACAAGGGCCGCCTGCTCGCCGAGCTGATCCGGCACGGCTGCGCCCTCGTCTCCGCGCACACCAACGCGGACATCGTCGCGGACGGGGTCTCCGACGTCATCGCGACCCGGCTCGGCCTCACCGGTACGACGCCCCTCGTCCCGGGTGAGGACCCGTCGGTCGGCCTCGGCCGCGTCGGCGACCTCGCCGAGGAGGTCACGCTCGGACGCCTGGCCCGCGCCGTCGCCGAGCTGCTGCCCGCCACCGCCGGGGGAGTGCGCGCCGCCGGCGACTACGAGGCGCCCGTGCGCCGGGTCTCGCTCTGCGGCGGAGCGGGGGACTCCCTCCTCGACAGCCCTGCCGTCCGCACGAGCGACGTCTACATCACGGCCGACCTCCGGCACCACCCGGCATCGGAGGCGCGCGAGAAGGCCCGCCACGGCACCGGACCGGCGCTCCTCGACGTCTCGCACTGGGCGAGCGAGTGGCTCTGGCTCGACGTCGCCGCCGCGGCGTTGCGCACGGCGCTGCCCGGGGTCGTCGTCGACGTCAGTGAGACCCGCACCGACCCCTGGGATTTCGCCATCGTCCACTGACGCTCCGCGAGCGCGCGAGAATGGAGCCGGCACGCCCACCCTCCGTGCCGGGAACGAGGACCGCGACGTGATTGCCAGCCCCGCCGACCAGCGAGAGCTCCTGACTCTGCAGAGTCTCGACACGAGGGGCAACCAGCTCCGTCACGCCGTCGCCACCCTGCCGCAGATCGCGGCGATCAAGGCGATGCAGACCCGCGACAACGAGACCCGCCGCACCCTCGCGGAGCGCAACGGGCGGCTGGAGGACGCCCGGACCGAGCTCGGCCGGATCGAGTCCGACGTCGAGGTCGTCGACAAGCGCCTCGCCCGCGACCGCGACCGGCTGCAGACCGCGTCGTCCGCGAAGGACATCGCCGCGCTCGAGGGCGAGATCACCTCGTTGGTCAAGCGCCGCGGCGACCTCGAGGACATCGAGCTGACGCTGATGGAGCGGATCGAGGGCATCGAGGCCGAGGTCGCCGCCGCCCAGGCCGAGCGCGACGAGGTCGTCGCGGGCATCGCGACCCTCGCCGAGGAGCGCGACGCCCAGGCGGAGAAGCTCGCCGGCAAGCAGGAGGCGCTCGCCCGCGACCGCGCCTCGCTCGTCGAGAAGATCCCGGCCGACCTGGTGGAGCTCTACGAGAAGCAGCGCGCCCGCTACGGCGTCGGCGCGGCGCTCCTGCGCGGCAAGGTGTCGGAGGGGAGCGGCGTCGCTCTCACCGAGTCCGACCTCGCCTGGATCCGCACCACCGCGCCCGACCAGGTCGTGCTCTGCCCCGACAGCGGCTGCATCCTCGTCCGCGGCGACGAGTCGACGCTCGCCTGACCCGGCCCGTACACTGGTTCCGCGAACGGGCCGGCAAGACGGTCGCGTCGCCGGGGTGAGAGCCCCGGCGCCGAGGAACGTCCGGGCTCCGCAGAGCAGGGCGGTGGGTAACACCCACCCGGGGCGACCCGCGAGACAGTGCCACAGAGAACAGACCGCCACGGGCTCCGGCCCGCGGTAAGGGTGAAACGGTGGTGTAAGAGACCACCAGGGGCCGGAGTGATCCGGTCCGCTCGGTAAACCTCGCCCGGAGCAAGGTCAGACAGAGGACGATGCGGCTGCTCGTCGGGTCCTCGGGTAGACCGCTGGAGGGTCACGGCGACGTGCCCCCGAGAGAGATGGCCGTCCAGCGCCCGCCGAGAGGCGCGGCGTGAACAGAACCCGGCGTAATAGCCGACCCCTTCGCCTAAAAAGGCCCCGCTCTGCGGGGCCTTTTTCGGCGATGCCCTTCTTGCGCCGCGGTCCCCGCCCGCCGCGCCGCGGTCGGCCTGGGTGCGTGGTCGCGTTCTGCAGAGCGTGTCGCGTCCGTCTCCGGAGAAACGCTGGCACGCGTTTCTCCGGCTCGCCTCGGCCCTGCTTCCGCATGCTCCTGAAGAGTGTCGTCCTGGCGCGCATGCTGATCGAGTAGCTCTCGCTGAGGGCGTATCGAGATCCGCCCCTGCTGGACGCGGGCTCGGGGCCGCCGTTCGGTGCCGTGGGTCTCGATACGCCGCTGCGCGGCTACTCGACCAGCGAAGAGTGGCGGGCCTGCTCAGGCGGGTGCGGCATCGCGCTGCTCATGCGGTAGGTGCGCCGTTGTCGCGCGCATGCTGATCGAGTAGCCCTCGTAGAGGGCGTATCGAGATCCGCCCCTGCTGGACGCGGGCTCGGGGTCGCCGTTCGGTGATGTGGGTCTCGATACGCCGCTGCGCGGTTACTCGACCACCAAGAAGGGGAGGGCACCCGATCGCAAGGGGGGGTGTCAGGGACGCGGGCCCTCCAGACCGCTCTCGCGCAGCGAGGCGAACCGGCGAAACGCGTGCCAGCGTTTCGTCGTAGCCGAAGGCGAGACGCTCTGCGGAACGCGGCCATCTGTCGGAGCCGACCGCGCCGCGGCGGGCGGGGACCGCCGCGGAATGGGCTCAGCGGCGCACGCCGCCGCCCGCCAGGGCCGCGGCGCCGAGGATGCCCGCGTTGTTGCGCAGGGCGGCCGGGACGATCGGGGTGCGCAGGTCGAGCAGGGGCAGGAACTCCTCGTGGTGCTTGGAGATGCCGCCGCCGACGATGATCAGGTCCGGCCAGAGGAGCGCCTCGAGGTGGGAGTAGTAGCGCTGCAGGCGCTTGGCCCAGTGCTTGTAGTCCAGGTCGTCCCGCTCCTTCGCGGCGAAGGACGCCTTCTTCTCGTAGTCGCCGCCGTGGATCTCGAGGTGGCCGAGCTCGGCGTTGGGGATGAGGACGCCGTCGTAGATCTGCGCGGTGCCGATGCCGGTGCCGAGCGTGGTCATCAGGACCAGGCCCTTCTTGTCCTTCGCCGCGCCGAAGCGCGATTCGGCGTAGCCGGCGGCGTCGGCGTCGTTCACGAAGAAGATGTCGCGGCCGATGGCGTCCTCGAACATCTTCTCGGCCTCGAGGCCGATCCACTCGTCCGAGACGTTCGCGGCGGACATGGTGCGTCCGTGCACCACGGCGGCCGGGAAGCAGATCCCGACGGGGGTGTCGGACGGTGCGTCCGGGAGCATGCCCAGGATCTGCTGCACCGTGGCGACGATGTCCTTCGGGCGTCCGCCCTCGGGGGTGGCGACCTTCATCCGGTCGCTGAGGAGGGCGCCCTCGCCGAGGTCGACGTACGCCCCCTTGATGCCGGTCCCTCCGATGTCGATTCCGATCGCGGTCGCAGCAGCAGTCATACCGGCCATGCTAGCGAGGCGCGAGGGGGAGCGACCGGCGACCGGCCCCGGCGTAGGATCGCGGCATGTCTGACGGTGATGCGAACTCCTGGTGGTACAACCTCAAGTCCGGCGCGGTGGAGCAGGGCTTCCAGTCCCCGTCCGTCGATCGCGCGGGCCCCTACTCGTCCCGCGAGGAGGCGTCCCACGCTCTCGAGAAGATGCGCGAGAACACCCGCCGCTGGGACGAGGAGGACGCGGAGGACCGCTGATCGCGCGCTGACCCGGGTCCCGCCCCGCTACTCGTAGCTGTGCTCGGCTCCGGGATACGCACCGGCCTCGACGTCCTCGCGGAACGCGGTCACCGCGCCGGTGAGGACACCGCGCAGGTCGGCGTACTGCTTGACGAAGCGCGGCACTCGGCCGGTGGTCAGCCCGGCGAAGTCGGTCCACACGAGCAGCTGACCGTCCACGTGCGGGCCGGCACCGACGCCGATCGTCGGGATGCTGAGCTCCTCGGTGACTCGGCGGGCGGCCTCGCTCGGCACCATCTCGAGGACGACGGCGAACGCTCCCGCCTCCTGCACCGCGCGGGCGTCGGCGAGCAGCTGCTCGATCCCCTCGCCGCGGCCCTGGATCATGTGCCCGCCGAGGCCGTGCTCGCTCTGCGGGGTGAAGCCGATGTGCGCCATCACCGGGATGCCGGCCTCGACGATCCGCCGGATCTGCTCCGCGGAGCGGACGCCGCCCTCGAGCTTCACCGCGTGGGCGTGCGTCTCCTTCATGAAGCGGAAGGCGGTGTGCAGTGCGTCGTCCGCGCCCGACTCGTAGGACCCGAAGGGCAGGTCGGCGACGACGAACGCGCGCTCGACGGCGCCCGCGACGGCCCGGGCCAGCGGGATCAGCTCGTCCACGGTGACCGGCAGGGTCGTGTCGTAGCCCAGCACCGTGTTGCCGGCGGAGTCGCCCACGAGCAGGAAGTCGATGCCCGCCTGGTCGAAGATGCGGGCCGTGAGCACGTCGTAGCTGGTGAGCCCGGTGATCCGCACCCCCGAGTCCTTCGCGGTCTGGAAGTGGCGGGTTCTCACGCGTTTCACGGGCTGCGCTGACATGCGGTCGAGTCTATCCGCGCCCCGTCGGGGCTCAGCGGGGAACGGCCGGGCGCCCAGCAGGGGAGGGGCGGAGCCACTAGCCTGGGAGCGAAACAGGAAGGGCCTTGATGGACAAGCAACGGGACTTCGTTCTTCGCACCATTGAAGAGCGAGGGATCAAATTCGTTCGCCTCTGGTTCACGGACGTCGTCGGCACGCTCAAGTCGGTCGCGATCGCTCCGGCCGAGGTCGAGGGGGCGTTCGCCGAGGGTCTCGGCTTCGACGGCTCGGCCATCGAGGGACTCACTCGCTCGTTCGAGGCCGATGTCCTCGCGCACCCGGACCCGTCGACCTTCCAGATCCTGCCGTGGCGCGGCGAGATCGACCCGACGGCGCGGATGTTCTGCGACATCACCACTCCGGACGGCCAGCCCGCCGTCGCCGACCCGCGGAACGTGCTCAAGCGCACGCTCGCGAAGGCGGCCGAGCGCGGCTTCACGTTCTACACGCACCCCGAGATCGAGTTCTACCTGCTGAAGTCGTCGACCTTCGGCGCCGAGGGCCCCGAGCCCGTCGACTCCGCCGGCTACTTCGACAACGTCCCCGGCGGCACGGCGCACGACTTCCGCCGCCGCTCGGTCCGGATGCTCGAGGACCTCGGCATCTCGGTCGAGTTCAGCCACCACGAGGCGGGCCCCGGCCAGAACGAGATCGACCTCCGCTACGCGGACGCGCTGACCACGGCCGACAACATCATGACCTTCCGCACGGTCATCAAGGAGGTGGCGATCGAGCAGGGCGTCTACGCGACCTTCATGCCCAAGCCGCTCTCCGGCCACCCCGGCTCGGGTATGCACACGCACCTCTCGCTCTTCGAGGGCGACATGAACGTGTTCTACGAGCAGGGCGCGCAGTACCAGCTGTCCAAGCTCGGCCGCCAGTTCATCGCCGGTCTGCTCAAGCACGCCCCCGAGATCACCGCGGTGACGAACCAGTTCGTCAACTCGTACAAGCGCCTCTGGGGCGGCGACGAGGCGCCCAGCTACGTGTCCTGGGGCCACAACAACCGCTCCGCGCTCGTCCGCGTGCCACTGTACAAGCCCAACAAGGGCCAGTCCTCGCGCATCGAGTACCGCGCGCTCGACTCGGCAGCCAACCCCTACCTCGCCTACTCGCTGCTGCTGGCCGCGGGACTCAAGGGCATCGAGGAGGGCTACGAGCTCCCCGCCGAGGCCGAGGACAACGTCTGGACGCTGTCGGACGCCGAGCGCCGCGCCCTGGGCTACAGCCCGCTGCCGGCGAGCCTCGACCGCGCGATCTCGCTGATGGAGGAGTCGGAGCTCGTCGCCGAGACCCTCGGCGAGCAGGTGTTCAACTTCGTGCTGCTCAACAAGCGGAAGGACTGGGCCGAGTACCGCGCCCAGGTCACCCCGTACGAGCTGCGCAGCAACCTCGAGATGCTCTGACCCCTCCCGCCATGCCCCGCGAACGCACGCTGAGCGAGGTCGCCCGCCTCGGTTTCGCCGCCCTCGGCGAGACCGGGGCACGGCTCGCGGAGGCGGAGGAGCTCGCGGGCCGGTCGCTCGAGTCGGTCGTCCCGGCGTTCGCGTCGGTGGCCGATCCGGATGCGGCGCTCGGCGCGCTGCTCGATCTGCTGCGCAGCCATCGCGACCGGATGGACGCCGTCCTCGCGGACGACGCCGCGATCACGCGCCTGCTGCTCGTGCTGGGGGCGTCCTCCGGTCTCGCGGACTTCCTGCAGCGCCGGCCCGACGAGCTCGCCGGCTTCCTCGAGCCGGTCCGCGTTCTTCCGGGTCGCGGTGAGCTCAAGCAGGAGCTGCTCGACTCGGTCGGCGCCGTCGACGGCGTCGCGGCGCTGCACGAGGAGGACGGCTGGACGGCCCTGCGGGTCCGCTACCGCCGACTGCTCACCCGCGTCGTCGTGCACGATCTCGGCCAGGCGGATCCTGTCGCGGCGATCGATAGGGTGGCCCGGACCCTCGCCGACCTGGCGGGGGCGGCCCTGGAGGCGTCGCTCGCGGTGGCGCGAGCCGACCTGATCGCGGGGTCCGGTCCCGGTCGCTTCTCCCGCGAGGAGGTCGTGGCGACCCGTTTCGCGGTCATCGGGATGGGCAAGGCCGGCGCCTCCGAGCTCAACTACGTCAGTGACGTCGACGTCATCTTCGTGGCCGAGGGCGACCCCGAGCACGGCCTCTCGAACGCCCGCGCGATCGACATCGCGACCCGGCTCGCGGTCCTGCTGATGCGCGGCACCTCCGCGCTCGCGCTCGAGCCGGAGCTCTGGGAGGTCGACCCCAACCTGCGGCCGGAGGGGAAGCAGGGGGCGCTCGTGCGGACCCTGGAGTCGCACATCACCTACTACGACCGCTGGGCGAAGAGCTGGGAGTTCCAGGCCCTGCTGAAGGCCCGCCCGCTCGCGGGAGACCTCGAGCTCGGCCGCGCCTACGTCGACGCCGTCGCGCCGAAGGTCTGGTCGAGCGCCTCGCGGGAGAACTTCGTCGAGTCGGTGCAGCGGATGCGCGAGCGGGTCACCGAGAACATCCCGCAGAACGACGTGCATTACCAGATCAAGCTCGGGCCGGGCGGGCTGCGCGACATCGAGTTCACGGTCCAGCTGCTCCAGCTCGTGCACGGCCAGACCGACGACGAGATCCACATGCCCGGCACGCTGCTGGCCCTGGGCGCTCTCGCCGACCGCGGCTACATCGGCCGCGCGGCGGCGGAGGAGTTCGCGCAGGACTACCGGGCGCTGCGCCTGCTCGAGCACCGGCTCCAGCTGCGCAGGCTCCGGCGCACCCACCTGATGCCGCGGGACGAGCACGAGCTGCGGACCCTGGCGCGGGCCAGCGGTCTCGCCCGCAGCGCCGAGGAGCTCCTCACCGTCTGGAACTCGATCAAGCATCGCGTCCGAGGGCTGCACGAGCGGCTGTTCTACCGCCCGCTGCTCTCCGCGGTGGCGGCGCTGCCCGACGGCGGGATCGAGCTGTCGACCGGCCAGGCGGAGGCGCGGCTGGCGGCGATCGGCTTCGCGGACGCCCGCGGCGCCCTCGGCCACATCGCCGCGATGACCTCGGGCGTCTCGCGGCGCGCGAGCATCCAGCGCCACCTCGTCCCCGTCATGCTGCAGTGGTTCGCCGACGGGGCGGACCCCGACTACGGGCTCCTCGCCTTCCGGCGCCTCAGCGACACCCTCGGCGGCACGCCCTGGTTCCTCCGGATGCTGCGCGACTCCTCCGGGGCCGCGAAGCGCCTGACGACGGTCCTGTCGGGCTCGCGCTTCGTCGGCGAGCTGCTCGACCGCATCCCGGAGTCGGCGGCGTGGCTCGAGGACGACGACGCGCTGCGTCCGCGCAGTGCCGAGGGGCTGGCGGAGGAGGTGCGCGCGGTCCTCGCTCGCCACGACACTCCCGAGGCCGTCGCCACGGCGCTGCGGGGGATGCGCCGCCGGGAGGTGCTCCGCACCGCGATGGGCGGCGTCCTCGGTCTCAGCACCATCGAGGAGATCGCGACCAGCCTCTCCGACATCATCTCCGCGCTCCTGGGTGGCGTGCTCGCGGCCGTCCGCCGCTCGAGCACCGGTCGCCGCGGATCCGCCGCGGAGTTCGCCGTGATCGGCATGGGGCGCTACGGGGGAGCGGAGCTGGGCTTCGGCTCCGACGCGGACGTGATGTACGTGCAGCGACCGGGCGAGGCGGACCCGCACGAGGCGCAGCTCTACGCGCAGTTCCTGGTCGCCGAGCTCGTGCGCCTCACCGAGGACTCGCGCCTCCCGCTCGACCTCGACGCCGATCTGCGCCCCGAGGGCAAGAACGGCCCGCTGGTGCGCTCCCTCGACTCCTACCGCGCCTACTACGCCCGCTGGTCGCTGACGTGGGAGGCGCAGGCGCTTCTGCGCGCTCGAGGGGTGGCCGGCGATGCGGCGCTGATCGCCGCCTTCGAGGAGCTGGCCGACGGCGTCCGCTACCCGTCCGCGATCTCGGACCGCGACATCCGCGAGGTGAAGCGGATCAAGGCCCGCGTCGAGAGCGAGCGGCTGCCGCAGGGCGCCGACCCGAAGCGCCACCTCAAGCTCGGCCGCGGCTCGCTGAGCGACGTCGAGTGGCTGGTGCAGCTGCTGCAGCTGCAGCACGCGCGGACGATCCCCGCGCTGCGGACGACCTCGACATTGACCGCGCTGAGCGTGGCGGAGGAGGCGGAGCTGATCTCGCCGCCCGACGCCGAGCGCCTGCGCGCGGCCTGGCTCCTCGCGTCGCGGGTGCGCTCGGCGATGACCCTGTTCACCGACCGCACGGCCGACGTGCTGCCCGCCGACCGTCGCCAGCTGGACGGCGTCGCACGGCTCCTGGAGTATCCCGCCGACTCGGCGACGCAGCTCGAGGACGACTACCTCGGCGTCACCCGCCGGGCCCGCGCCGTCTTCGAGCGCCGCTTCTACGGCCCCGTCGAGGTCGACGCGCCGACCTACCGCTGACGCCCGCGGGTCCGCCCGGGAACGCGGAAGGGCCGCTCCTCCGGAGAGGAACGGCCCTTCGTGCAGTGCGCGAGCCCTGCGGTGCGTCGGATCAGACGCCGTAGTACAGCTCGAACTCTCCGTCCGGTGTTGTGCCCCGTTGGGGAGTGTCGGAATCCGCGTAATCCCGGCAATTCGATGATGGCTGGCGGTTGGCGCTGACGGTGCCTGATTGGACTTCTTGCGGACTGACTGCGGACTGAGGGCGAGGATCAAGGCCACCCCAGGCCGGGCCAATAGACACCCCTGGGGCGTGCAGAGCTCGCGCCCCCTCACGAGATCTCGGCCAGGCGAAGACCTCTTACAAGTGACCTCGCTGCTGTCCGTTCGTGGGAGAAAACGACACCTTCTCGTTGTCTACGAGACGGTGTCGGCCGGCGGCCAGGAAATATGCTCCGCGTCTCGCACTCTACCTCCTGGCCTGTGATGCTGTTCGGGTCTCGAACGAAACTCCGCTTGTAAGGGTTTTCGTCGGGGGGGACGACGCCTGCAGCCCCGCCATGTCTCCCGTGTCGGGTGGCCGATGCTCCCGTGCGATCTTCCAGTGGAGAAGTCCGGGCGTCTATTCTATGCCCTGGTCCCGTACCTCGGCTGGTTCGTCGTCGGCTTCTCCTGGCTGGTGGTCGCGCGAGCGGTCGCGATCATGCACCATATTAACAGGTACCTCTCCGGCTTCCTCCTCGTCCTGGGGCTCTGCCTGGTGGCCGGCCGGCGCATCGAGTCGACTTCGTAGCTCTGCGCCTCTCTGACGAGTCGGCCCACCTACGACGAGCATGGTGAGTTAATTTGCCCGCATGGACTACTCGGCGCCCGGCGAACGTGATGACCTCGAACTCGCACTTCGCGCGCTCGCGGCGCAGGTAATCGAGCTCGAGATGAGCTTGTGCCTGGCTCTAGACCCCGAGGGATGGCGCCACCCGGCGTCCGCATCCGAAAGGCTTTTTGAGGAGGGCGGTGACCCGAGCTTTGTCGAAGTGGTCAAGCGCCTGGAACAGCGTCTCCTCGCTTCTTGAACATCGGGTACATGCTCGTGCCTGCCACCTCCTCGCTTGGATGAGCCATCCGCCCCAGCAGTAGGCTCGAGATCCGGTTAATCTCTCGGATGAGATCGTTCATGTCTTCGATTAGCGGCCGGATCTCAGCCGGGCTGAGGACGGCAAGATCGGGGTCGAGCAGGTCTCCGAGGTTCGAGTACTCGCCATCAGGACCCTGAGCGAGAATGAGGTGCGTCAGCGAGTTTCGCCGCACCCGAACTGACTCGGTCCTATTCGCCCATGCCGTGAGTGCACCCGCCGTCGCGTCGTGTCTTGCAATTACCGACGGGAGTTTACTGATCGACCGCAGCTTGTTGACCACCTCCCCGAACCGCATGCGGGCGAGCGTGATTCGAACGATGTCCTGGTCTGAGTCTCGGAGGAAGACGACCAGCGTTGACAGGGCAGCGGTCTCGAGCCCGGAGAACGCGATCAACATACGACCGATCTCGGTGGCGATCTGGTCGAGAGACGCGTGCTCTTCGGCGGGGGGCATGCTCGGCACTCTATACACCTCGTCGACTGGACGCGGCCGTCGACACCCCCTCGTCCTTCGGAAGAAGCGGCGAAGGGCCGGCATTCGACGCGGTGGTTCAGTGGTGCGAGGCGCGGCCGGCCGCCGACAGGTTGCATGTCACGTGTTCGGGTCCTCGGTGCACGGTGCGGTTCGTGTGGTAGCGACCGAGGTGCCACGCCCCCGCGCATCTCAGACGGTTGAGGGCCGCAACAAGACTATCTTCTCGTTCGCGGCTTCGCGGAGCCAGTCCTTCGCCAGACTGTGCTCGTGTACCGATTGCCCTCGACTTTGAACGACAGGCAGGTGAAGACCCTTTGCTAGGTCATGGAGGGATGTCCGTCCGATCGCTACCGGGAGGACGACAACGGCTCCCGAATCGCGGCACGGGCGCTCGGGTGACCGGGCACGGAGAACAGGAGCACCACGGACTAGCTCGCGGTAGTCGGCACGTCAAGTCCACGTTCGAGATCGGTGGCCAGAAGAATCGAGACGGGGATTGGTCACCCTCGTGCTGGGTCAGGCCTTCGAGGAACGGCGTCTGGTGGCGGAGGCGGCGCTCTTCGCGTCGGTCGGCTGGTCGATAACGGTGTAGTTGTCGAGTCCGTCGAGGTCGACGGTGGGCTCGGTGTCGCTGTCGGTGGTGAAGCTGGCGTTGGTGAGGTACTCGGCAGCACCGGTGCTGACGTCGATGGTATGGCCGACGTCGTGTCCGCCGGTCTTCTTGGTAAGCGTGATCTCGGTCATGGTGACCGCTTCCGGGGTGGGCTTCTGTGGGTCTGCGCTAGATGCGTGCGTTGGCTGTGTTCCGCACGGCTGTCTCGCCTGCCGTCTTGGCGCGATGGCACGGTTCGCTGAGACACTGCAGATTGCCGAGTGAGTGGTCGTCACCTGCGTGGATGTCGTCAGCGTCGGAGCCCGTCCCATTGCAGCCGTCCACGTGAGTGGTGTACCCGCATCGCCCGTGAGCGCGCTGCTTAACGCGGCGGCGGATCTCGATCCAGTAGGAAGGCGGGCGCTCGCGGCGGTCAGATGTAGATCAGGCCATCGATTGGGCCTCACCGTCGTAGATCCGGTCGAGCAGCCGTTGTCGCGTGTCGACGTCGATGGCCCTTCGCGTATCGCGGGTTGATGGACACCATGGCTAACCGTTGAGGTTGGGTGTCTTGCGAATTTTCACCGCTGGCCTCCCCTACGCTCCAAGTGTGAGATTCGCCATTGACGAGGACTGGTACTGGCTACGGAGGATCTATGGATCTCTCGAAGATCCCGTTCTGGACGTGTGGTCTCTATTAGTCATCCCCTCGGCTGTCGGCGTGGCTTCTGTCGGCATCGCACTTGCTGCCGTCTTCGCCTCCCGGGAAGCAACGCACATTGCCCAGCGGTCCGAAGCTGCGCGTGTGCTGGCGGAAAATAGGCGAGACGCCCTGGAGGAGAGCCGACTGAAGGCGGAGGTTGATCGGCAGTACCAGGATAGGCTCGACGATTCGCTCGTTGTCATGTTTCGCGCTATTGGCGATCAACTTGATGAGCTCTCGCAATGGGACAGGGCAACGAGCGACGCGATCAGCTACGGTTCGCTCAATTCACTGACCGACCCGCCTGTTCTCGAACACTTTCCGCCGCTGAATCAAGTTCGAGCTTGCCTGGACGCCGTTCGATTGATTGCACGAGATGATGACCGCAGTGTTGCGTTGTCCGTCGAAAGGGCGCTAGGGCGCATACAGGCTCTCGAGCAGCCAAAAGCTGTTGCGAGCGTCAAGAGGTTGATAGTCAGTATCCGTCGATGGCGCGATGGGACAAAGCAACCGGACGCCGTTGTTGAGCAACTAGACAAAATCGGCCAGACCTTGAACGAGTAATCAGCTGCAACCGCGCAACGATGGCGGCACCTTGACCCGAGCGACCACCGAGGGTGTTGCCTCGTGCTCGCGTCGCGTGCGTGTGCGCGCGGCCGCTGTGTCGACGGCCGAGGCAAGTGTCAGAGCGATGGTGTACTGCGAACGGGGGATGCGGACCGGCGGCGGAGTTATGCGAGGGTGTCCCAATGCAGACCCAGTTAGAGATCTGGACTTCGAACGTTCAGGCGGCCAACAAACTTATCGACTACGAGGCCGTCACAGAAAAGGAGATCGCCGCGAGCATCGTGGCTTACACCAAGTCGGGCCCGAACGTGCAGAAGATCGCGAGGGCCAGGGTGGCGGCGGATCAGGTGCAATTCTCGTCGGGCGTCTCTGCCACCGTTTGGGCGACCGTGTCCGCAGTCTTGGCCGCCCTCATTGGTCTGGTGCTGAGCGACTCGGAGACTGCCGCCCCCTACGTACCCGTGGCAATTACAGCGACTGTCTTGGTCGCGGTCGCGGGTGCGATTGTCGCATTCCTCAATCTGAAGAAGCTGCGCAGGATCTCCTTCTGGCTCCGCTTATGCGAGGAGAACCTCTCGCAGGAGGTTCCTCAGGAATAAGTAAAAGTACGCAACCTGACCCTTCTGACGACGAAGGCGCCTCACCCCGAAACCGGGGAGGCGCCTTCTCGTGCGTTAGTGGGATGCACTTCGATGTCTGAGGACATCAGACACTTTTACAACCGCTTTGTAAGGCAACTCGGTACCGCCACAATCGAGTCAGCGCGTGAAGTGCTAGGTTCTCGTGCCGGAACAGCCAACGATCACCTCGTGGTGCGGGGCGAGCGGGCCGAGGAGTTCGCCGCCGATGAGGAGCTTGTAGCCGGGCATACCGTTCGCCCTGATGGCGGGGTCGATGCGCTTAAGCGTCCCGGCGATGCGCTTTCGCTCCTGCGTCACCGACGCGCGCGAAGCTGACCCGTGCGCCGATGTGCCCCTGCGTGAGTGTCGCGGCGGTAAAGCGTCGGGCGCTGGTTCGCACGGCTGGCATGGCCTCGAACTGAACCGTTGGTTCGTCGAGGATGAGCCACTCCGCGAGTGCGGCGGCGGCGGTGCCACTGCCACAGGGAGCGGCCTTGACGGGAGCCGAGAATCTCCGGCTGGTCGATCTTCTCGGTACAGCGGCGGGTACTGCAGGAACGTGGACGAAATTGCCCGCCCTGAGGACTCGTCCTTGTCCGCCCACATGTGGTCGTAGGTATCGAGGGTGGTCTTCGCTGACGCGTGCCGGAGGCGGGTCTGCACAACCTTCACGTCGAGCCCCGAAGCGATCAGCAGTGACGCGAAGTAGTGCCGGCAGTCTTCGATGCCGAAACCTTTGGGCAGCCCTGCGGTCGCGGTCCGCGGCCAACCCGTCCGCCGTGGCCGTGACCGTCGCGAATTCCTCCTAGTCCTGCGGTCCGCCGGACGACGCGAAAGAGCCCCCGAGCGCGATGCTCAGGGGGCTCTTTCGGTCTTCTTGCGGACTATCCGCGGGCTACACCCGCTTCTGGCCCGTGATCCGTCTAGACGCCGTAGTACAGCTCGAACTCGAAGGGGTGCGGGCGCTGCGCGAGGGGCTTGATCTCCTTCTCGCGCTTGTAGTCGATCCAGGTCTCGATGAGCTCCTGTGTGAACACGCCGCCCTGGAGCAGGAAGTCGTGGTCGGCCTCGAGGGCGGCCAGGGCCTCCTCGAGCGAGGCGGGGACCTGCGGGATGAGCTTGGCCTCCTCCGGGGGCAGCTCGTACAGGTCCTTGTCGACGGGCTCGTGCGGCTCGATGCGGTTCTTGATGCCGTCGAGGCCCGCCATCAGCTGCGCGGCGAACGCGAGGTACGGGTTGCCCGAGGCGTCGGGCGCGCGGAACTCGATGCGCTTGGCCTTCGGGTTCGTGCCGGTGATCGGGATGCGGATCGACGCGGAGCGGTTGCCGGCCGAGTAGACCAGGTTGACCGGCGCCTCGAAGCCCGGGATCAGGCGGTGGTACGAGTTGACCGTCGGGTTCGTGAACGCGAGGACCGCGGGGGCGTGCTTGAGCAGGCCGCCGATGTACCAGCGCGCGACGTCCGAGAGCCCGCCGTAGCCGTTCTCGTCGTAGAACAGGGGCTTGCCGTCGTTCCAGAGCGACTGGTGGGTGTGCATGCCCGAGCCGTTGTCGCCGAAGAGGGGCTTCGGCATGAACGTGGCGGTCTTGCCCCACTGCTCGGCCGTGTTCTTGACGATGTACTTGAACTTCAGGATGTCGTCCGCGGAGTGGACCATCGTGTCGAAGCGGTAGTTGATCTCCGCCTGGCCGCCGGTGCCCACCTCGTGGTGCGAGCGCTCGAGGATCAGGCCGGCGTCGATCAGCTTGAGGCAGATGTCGTCGCGGAGGTCGGCCTGCTTGTCGACCGGGCTGACCGGGAAGTAGCCGCCCTTGTAGGGGGTCTTGTTGCCGAGGTTGCCGCCCTCTTCGACGCGGCCCGAGTTCCAGGCGCCCTCGACGGAGTCGACGGAGTGGAACGCGGAGTTCTGGGTGACCTCGTAGCGCACGTCGTCGAAGATGTAGAACTCGGCCTCGGGGGCGAAGAACGCGGTGTCGGCGATGCCGGTCGACGCGAGGTACTTCTCGGCCTTCTTGGCGACCTGGCGGGGGTCCTTCGAGTAGATCTCGCCGTTGCGCGGGTTGTAGATGTCGAAGACGATGATCAGCGTGCGCTCCACGCGGAACGGGTCCACGTAGGCGGTGGTCACGTCAGGGATCAGCTGCATGTCCGATTCGTGGATGTTCGCGAATCCGCGGATCGAGGACCCGTCGAAGAGCTGGCCGACGGAGAAGAACTCCTCGTCGACCGTCGAGGCGGGGATGTTGAAGTGCTGCTGGACACCGGGGAGATCGGTGAACCGGATGTCGAGGAACTTGACGTCCGTGTCCTTGATGAACTTGAGCACCTCGGAAGAATCTTTAAACATGCAAAGGTCTCCAATGGCGTAACGGGTGGCTGCAGACGCAGCCGTTCCACAGTAGTCACCGGCGGTTACCCCGCCGTGTCCCTCGTGTTTCGGGCGTGTTACACGGGGTCCCGCCGAGCGGGTCGCAGCCGGCCTCCGCTCCCGGCGGGCGCGCGGGCGGCGCGGGTAGCATCGGAGGATGCCAGCACCCGAGCGCAGGACCTTCGCCGATGTCGCCCCGAGCACGCGGCCGGGGGAGCGGCTCGGGCTCCCCGAGACCGGCCGGATGTCGATCGCCCGGCCCGGACGCCGCTTCGCCGCCCTCGCCGTCGACTTCGCGATCGTCGCGCTGCTGTCCTTCGTCTTCTTCGGCTACGACCGCTGGGCGAGCATCGTCCTCTTCGTGGTGCTGCAGGCGGTCTTCATCCCGACCATCGGCGGGAGCATCGGCCACCGGCTGCTGGGCTTGCGCGTCGTCCGCCTCGGCGGCGGCTGGGTCGGCGTCTGGCGTCCGCTAGTGCGCTCGGTGCTCCTCGCCGTGCTCGTCCCGGCCCTCGTCTGGGACTCGGACCAGCGCGGCTTCCACGACAAGGTCGCGGGCACGGTGCTCGTCCGCTACTGATCGGGCAGCCGTCCGGGAACGACGAACGGGCCGGCGGGAGTGATCCCCCGACCGGCCCGTTCGTGTGCTCGTCCCGCGCGTCAGCGGGAGCGCTGCGGCCGCACCTTGAAGGGGTCGACGCCCTTGGGGATCGGCAGCGAGGTGTTCAGCGAGGCGAGGCGGTTCTTGACGGCGAGCACCTCCGCCTTGGTCAGCACCTTCTTCGTCTTCGCGAGGGCACGGGGAACCTTGTGCAGCGGAACGGCGCCCTCGTCCGGGCCGACGTTCACGAAGGTGACGGGGACGTTGGGGAGGATGCGGGTCACCTTGCGGCGCTCGTCCTCGAGCATGCGCTTGGTGCGGCCGGTCGGGCCCTCCGCGATCAGCACGACACCGCCGCGGCCGACGGCGCGGTAGACCGCGTCCTGCGTCTTGCCATTGACGGCGACCGGCATCTCGCCGCCGGTCCAGGTGCCGCGGAGGCCGCTGCGCAGGACGGCGCCGACGGCGCCCGGCTGCCCGGCGATCTGCCCGTAGGCGGCGCGCTCGGCGCGGCGGGAGAGCACCGCGAGGCCGGCGACGAGTCCGGCCATCACGCCGACGACGATCCAGAGCGCGATGACGAAGCCGTTGCCGTCCCCGAGGAGGACGCCGAGGAGGACGCCGATCAGGATCGGGACCAGCAGCGCCAGCAGGATGATCCAGACCGCGCTGCTGTCGTAGCGGCGGGTCATCTGGAACACCTGCCACATCTGCTTGAGACGTCCGGGTTCCTTGACCGCCTTCGTCGACGGTTCCGTGCTGCGTGCCATTCCTCCAGGATACCGAGCGGACCCGGTGGGGGAGACCGATCCGAGCGGATCCGCCGGACCTCCCCTCCTCCCCAGCGACAGGACGGCCGATCCGTCCACCGATCGGGCTTTCGCCGTCCCGGTGCGCCGGCTCGAGCGGCACCCTCGGAGCATGGCAGCGAGCGGTGAGAGCGAACGGGGCGGCGAGCGGCCGCTCGAGTGGATCGCCGGTCACGCCGTGGTGGGCTCCGGGGCGCTCGGGCCGGTCGTCCGCGACGGCGACGGCCGGCTCCTGAACGCTCTCCTGCTCTCGCAGGAGCGGGCGGAGTGCGCGCTGCGGTCGGGGATCGAGCGGCTCCTGCCGCACGAGCATCGGCAGCACCTCGTCGATGTCGGGCTGCACGCCGGCGGGGCCGTCCTCCTCACCACCCCGGCCGTCGTCTCGACACTCGAGCAGGTGCTCGAGTCCGGTGCGGTGCTGCCGCCGGGGGTCGTCGTCACTCTCCTCGCGCCGGTCGTCGGCGCCCTGCGGGATGCGACGGCGGCGGGAGTCCACCCGCTCCCCGGTGCGGAGGCGATCGGGCTGACGGAGGAGGGGCGTCCGGTGCTGCTGCTCACCGAGGCGTCGACGGGATCGGCCGAGGCCGACGTCGTGGCCGCGGTGATCGGACTCCTCGGCCGCTGCCGCAGGAGCTGCCCTGCCTGGCGGGGGAGCCCGCGGGACGACGACGACCTCGCGGCGCTGGAGGCGCTCCTCTACCGCTCCGCGGCGCCGTTGCCCCTCCGCGCGGTTCACCGGACAGAGACGGCGGCCGACCGGGAGCGGTCGAGCGGGGTCGTCGAGAGCCCGCCCGCACGACACCGCCGCACTCATCCGCTGGACGGCTGGCGCGATCGGGTGCGCACGTCGGCGGTCCGCCGCCGCGGCCCCCTCGTGACCGCGGCCGTCGTCCTCGTCGGCGCGCTGGTGATGACGGGTCTCGGTCCCGATCGGAGCACGGGAGCGGAGACGGCCGCATCGACGCGGACACCGGCGCCGAGTCCTGTCGCGCCGACGAGGGCGGCACCGGCGGCCGCGACCGCGCCGGCGACAGCGACAGCGACAGTGACGCCGCCGGCGACCGCCGTGGCGCTGCCTACAGGGTCATCGGCACCGGCGCCGCCGAGCGCCGCGCCGCCGACGGTCCGGCCGCCGGGCGCGGAGCTCGCGGCGGAGGAGGCGGCGACGGCCCTGCTCGCGGCGGCCCGGCACTGCTCCGGCTCGGACAGCGCCTGCGCGGAGGCGCTGACCACCCCCGACTCGCCGATCCGCGTCGACGGGGGCTCCGCGCTCGCGGCGCTCCGCACGCCGGCCTCCGCCGTCACCGCGGTACGCGTGGACGTGAACGGCGCCTCCGCCGTGGTCGCCGTCGGTCCGGATCCGGGAACGACGACGGCCTCCGTCCTGATGATCAGGACGGAGGCCGCATGGCTTCTCCGCGACGTCTTCACCGACGGCGGCCGCTAGTGCGGCGCGTCAGCGTGGCGGCGTCAGATGCCGAGGTCGTTCTCGAACGAGCCCTCCTCGAGGCGCTCCTTGATGGCCACCAGGAAGCGGGCCGCGTCGGCGCCGTCGACCGTGCGGTGGTCGTAGGAGAGGGCGAGGAACACGGTCGAGCGGATCGCGATCGCGTCGCTGCCGTCGACCTGCACGACGGCCGGCTTCTTCGTGACGATGCCGGTGCCGAGGATCGCGGTCTGCGGCAGGAACACGACGGGCGTGTCGAACAGCGCACCGCGCGAGCCGGTGTTCGTCAGGGTGAAGGTGCCGCCGGCCAGCTCATCGGGCTTGAGCTTGTTGTTGCGGGTGCGCTCCGCGAGGTCGCCGATGGTGCTGGCGATCTGGGCGAGGGTGAGCTCCGACGCGTTCTTCAGGACCGGCGTGAGCAGTCCGCGCTCGGTGTCGACCGCGATGCTGATGTTCTCGTGGTCCGGGTAGACGATCGAGTCGCCGTCGAGAGTCGAGTTGATCACCGGGTAGGCCTTGAGGGCCTCGGCGGCCGCGAGGGCGAAGAACGGCAGGAAGGACAGCTTGGCGCGGGTCTTCTCGTTGAAGGTCTTCTTGACCGAGTCGCGGAAGCGGGCGACGGCGGTGACGTCGACCTCGACGACCGAGGTGAGCTGGGCGGTCGACTGCATCGACTCGACGGCGCGCTGCGCGAGCACCTTGCGCAGGCGGGTCATCGGCTGCGTCGTGCCGCGCAGAGGCGAGGTCTCGAGCGGCGTGCGAGCGGCCTTCGCGGCGGCGGCGGCCGGAGCCGAGACCGGCGCGGGAGCCGACTTGGCGGCCTCGACGGCGTCGAGCACGTCCTGCTTGCGGATGCGCCCGCCGACACCGGTGCCGGTGAGGGTGGAGAGGTCGATGCCGTTCTCGCCGGCGAGCTTGCGCACCAGCGGGGTGACGTAGCCGGGGTTCGAGTCGGTGGGCTCGGGGGTCGCGGCCGGCGTGGGCGCGGCGGCAGCGGGGGCCGGGGAGGCGGGAGCCGGGACCGACGGAGCGGGGGCGGACGGCTCCGGAGCGGCGGGCTTCTCGGCGGCGGGGGCCGGCTCGGGCTCGGCGGGGGCCGGAGCCTCCTCCTCGGTCTCCGCGTCGACGGACGGGGTGACCTCGTCGGTCGGCTCGGTCTCGGCGGCCTCGGCCTCGGGCGACTCCTCGGCGGCCGGCTCCTCGGCGGGGGCCTCGGGCGCGGACGCGGCTCCGGAGCCGTCGCCGATGCGCACCAGCTCGGCGCCGACCTCGACGGTCTCGTCCTCCTGGACGAGGATCTCCTCGATGACACCGGCGACGGGCGAAGGGATCTCGGTGTCGACCTTGTCGGTCGAGACCTCGAGCAGCGGCTCGTCGACCTCGACGCGGTCGCCGACGTTCTTCAGCCAGCGGGTGACCGTTCCTTCCGTGACACTCTCTCCGAGTGCCGGGAGGCTGACGGATTCGCTCATGAGCCTGTCTCCTTAAGACGCTTGTGTACGTGGTTTCAGTTTAGTGAGGCGGGAACGGCCGGTCGCCGTCCCGCGATGGTCCTAGAGGGCGTGCAGCGGCTTCCCCGCCAGCGCGAGGTGCGCCTCGCCGAGCGCCTCGTTCTGGGTCGGGTGCGCGTGCACGAAGGGGGCGACGTCCTCGGGGTGCGCCTCCCAGTTCACGATGAGCTGGGCCTCGCCGATCAGCTCGCCGACGCGGGCGCCGATCATGTGCACGCCGACGACGGGCCCGTCGACGACGCGGACGACCTTGACGGAGCCGGCGGTGCCGATGATCGTGCTCTTCGCGTTGCCGCCCAGACCGTAGTCGTAGCTCGCGACACGCTCGGCGCCGTACTCGGCGACGGCCCGCGCCTCGGTCAGACCGACGGACGCCACCTCGGGGTCGCTGTAGGTGACCTTCGGGATGTTGAGGTCGGCCACCGTCTGCGGCTTCAGGCCGGCGATCTCCTCGGCGACGAAGACCCCCTGCTGGAAGCTGCGGTGCGCGAGCTGCAGGCCGGGCACGATGTCGCCGACGGCGTAGACGCCGGGAACCGAGGTCTGCAGGCGCTCGTCGGTGATCACGTAGCCGCGGTCGAGCGTGACGCCGATCTCCTCGAGGCCGAGCCCCGCGGTGACCGGGCCGCGGCCGACCGCGACGAGGAGGAGGTCGCCCTCGACGCTCGCCCCGCTCTCGAGCGAGACCGAGACGCCGTCGTCGGTCTGGACGACGCCGGTGACGCGCGAGCCGAGGGTGAAGGAGATGCCGCGCTTGCGGAAGGCGCGCTCGAACTGCTTGCTGACGCTCTCGTCCTCGTTCGGCACGAGGTGGGGGAGCGCCTCGACGATCGACACCTCGGCACCGAAGGAGCGCCAGACGCTGGCGAACTCGACTCCGATGACACCGCCGCCGAGCACGACGACCCGCTCCGGCACGTGATCCAGCTCGAGGGCCTGGTCGCTGGTGATCACGCGGCCGCCGATCTCGATGCCCGGGAGGGTGCGCGAGGCGGAGCCGGTCGCGACGACGATCGAGCCGCCGTGCAGCACGTGCTCGCCGACCGTGACGGTCGTCGGCCCGGTCAGCCGGCCCTCGCCGGAGACGACGGTGATGCCGCGGGCGGAGACGAGGCTCTGCAGTCCCTTGTACTTGCCGGCGACGACGCCCTCGCGGTAGCGCGTGACCCCGGGGACGTCGATGCCCTGGAAGCCGGCGAGGACGCCGTACTTCTGCGCGTCCCGGGCGCCGTCGGCGAGCTCGGCGGCGTGCAGGAGGGCCTTGGTCGGGACGCAGCCGCGGTGCAGGCAGGTGCCGCCGAGCTTGTCGCGCTCGACGATCGCCACGCTCATGCCGAGCTGGGTCGCGCGCAGAGCCGCCGCGTACCCGCCGCTGCCACCTCCGAGCACGACCAGGTCGTAGCGCTCTTCCGACACCCAGTGACTCCCTTGCGACGTGCGGTTCCCCTCGCCTCCGCGGATCTCCACGCCTGTGCGCGGGCCGGTCGGAGGGGGGACGAGGCGGGAGATCCCGCCCCGTCGACCCTACTACGCGCTCGCCAGGCCCTCGGCCAGGGCGAGGAGGGTGCGGACCGAGACCCCGGTGGGGCCGGTGCCGGTGAAGCCGTACCCGCCGCCGCCGTTGTTCGCCGGGCCGGCGATGTCGAGGTGCACCCAGGGGATGCGCGCCGCGTCCGGGCCCTCGCCACGGGTGCCGACGAACTCCTGGAGGAAGTGCGCGGCGATCAGCATGCCGCCGGCGGTGTTGCCCGGCTTGATGTTGGCGATGTCGGCGATCTCGGAGTTGAGCAGCGGGCGGAGCTCCGCGGGGAGCGGCATGTGCCAGAAGAGCTCGCCCGTGCTGCGCGCCGACTCCAGCACGGAGGCGACCAGCTCGTCGTCGCCGAACACGCCCGTGTAGCGGTTGCCGAGCGCGACGACGGCGGCGCCGGTCAGCGTCGCGACGTCGACGATCGCGTCGGGCTGCTCCTCGCTCGCGGCGACGAGGCCGTCGGCGAGCACGAGGCGGCCCTCGGCGTCCGTGTTGAGGACCTCGACGGTCTTCCCGCCGCGGATCGTGAGCACGTCGTTCGGGCGGATGGCCGTGCCGGAGGGCATGTTCTCGGCGATGCAGAGCCAGGCGGTGACCCGCACCGGCAGGCGGAGCTCGGCGACCGCGCGCACGACCGCGTAGACCGTCGCCGCGCCGGTCATGTCGTCCTTCATGCCGATCATCGAGGCCGGCGGCTTGAGGGAGAGTCCGCCGCTGTCGAAGGTGATGCCCTTGCCGACCAGCGCGAGGTGCTTCGGCGCCGTCCGCTCGTCCGTCCCCGCGGGGGAGGAGGCGCCATCGGGCGTGTAGGCGATCTTGACGAGGCGCGGCGGGCGGGACGAGCCGCTGCCGACGCCGAGGATGCCGCCGAAGCCGTCGCGCTCGAGCGCCGACTCGTCCCAGACCGTGACCTCGAGGGGGAGCCCTTCGACGCCCTCCTGCACGGCCTCGGCCAGGGTCTGCGGGTAGAGGTGCGACGGCGGGGCGTTGACCAGGTCCTTCACGGCGGACACGGCGCGACCGACGACCAGGGCGCGCTCGAGGACGGCCGCGTCGGCGGACTCGTCGGAGGTCACGAGGAGCACGCGCTCGACGGGAGCCTTCGCGGCGTCGAGGGTGCTGTGCCGGAAGGCGGTGTAGCTGTAGGAGCCGAGCGCGGCTCCCTCGGCGACGGCCGCGAGCGCGTCCTCGTCTCCGGTGGGCAGGGCGAGGGCGACCGAGGCGGTGCCGGCGAGGCTGCGGACCGCGAGTCCGGCGGCGGTGCGCAGCACGGTGGCGCTCGGCTCCGCGGAGCCCAGGCCGACGAGGACGACCACGCCGGCGCGGACGGAGGAGGGGACCCGCGTCAGCGACTCCGCGGAGCCGGTGACCCCGAGCGCGGGGAGCGCGGCGACCAGGTCGTCGAAGCCGTCGACCCCGACGAGACGGGGGCCGTCCGGTCCGGGCGCGACGCCGAGGACGAGAGCGCCGGTGTCGAGATCGGAGGCGGGGACGGTCGTGTACTCGAGAGAGGAGAGGGGCATGAGCGCAATGCTAAGCGCGGCCGGGACGGCGCTCGGCCGCCCCGTCGCGGCTGTTCGCTCAGGGCTCAGCGCCGCCGGGGAGCCGCCCGGGTGGGCCGTCTAGGCTGGATCGCATGCCGGATCCTGCAGACCTCTTCGCGATCGAGGGCGACCTCTCCGACGTCCCGCGGGGCCTCCACCTCGTGGCCGGCCTCACCGGATTCGCCGATGCCGGAGGTGCGGTCGGCCAGCTCGCCGAGCACCTGCACGGCACTCTCGAGCACCGGACCGTCGTCGAGTTCGATCCCGACCAGCTGCTCGACTACCGCGCACGCCGGCCGATCATCACCTTCGATCAGGACCACCTCACCGACTACACCCCGGCGAGCCTCCGCCTCTCGCTCGCGCACGACGAGCTGCACCAGCCGTTTCTCCTGCTCACCGGCTTCGAGCCGGACTACCAGTGGGAGCGTTTCACCCGGGCCGTGCTCGAGCTCATCGACCGGCTCGAGGTCGCGAGCACCACCTGGGTGCACGCGATCCCGATGCCCGTCCCGCACACCCGACCGGTCGGCGTGACCGTCAGCGGCAACCGCGAGGACCTGATCGAGGCCATGTCGGTCTGGAAGCCGGTCACCCAGGTGCCCGCGAACGTCCTGCACCTGCTCGAGCTCCGCCTCTACGACCGGGCGCTCCCGGCCGTCGGCTTCGCCCTGCTGATCCCGCACTACCTCTCCGACACCGCCTACCCCCAGGCGGCCGTCGCCGCGCTCGAGAGCATCTCGGCGTCGACCGGGCTGATCTTCCCGACCGACAGCCTCCGCGAGAGCGGCCGCGAGTTCCTCTCGAAGGTCGACGAGCAGGTCGGCTCGAACGAGGAGCTGCAGAAGCTCGTCGCGGCGCTCGAGTCGCGCCACGACACCTACATGGAGGGGACGAGCCTGCGCTCGCCGCTCACCGACGAGGACGGCTTCGTCCCGACCGCCGACGCGCTCGCGGCCGAGCTGGAGAAGTTCCTCGCGATCAAGCGCCCGGGCGAGGAGCCCACCGCTCCGTAGCAGGCGGGCGGCGCTTGGTAGTCTCTGCCGAGTGCGATCTCGTCGAGCCTGGTTCGTCTTCGGTGCCGGTGCCTTCGCGTACCTGGTGGCCGTCCTCGACCGCACGACGCTCGGAGTAGCGGGCGTCGACGCGGCGGAGCGGTTCGGCATCTCGGCCGCGATGCTCTCCTCGCTCGCCGTCGTCCAGCTGATCGTCTACGCCGGCATGCAGATCCCGGTCGGCATCCTGATCGACCGCTTCGGCCCGAAGACGCTGATCCTCAGCGGCACCGCTCTGATGATGGTCGGCCAGATCGTCCTGGCCTTCGCGCCGTCCCTCGGCGTCGCGATCGTCGGCCGGATCCTGGTGGGCGCGGGCGACGCGGCGATCTTCACCTCGGTGATCCGGCTGACCGTGACCTGGTTCAGCGGACCGATCGTCCCGCAGCTCTCGCAGTGGATCGGCAACATCGGCCAGGTCGGGCAGATCCTCTCCGCCCTGCCGTTCGCCGCGATCCTGCACGCGGCGGGCTGGACGCCGGCCTTCCTCTCCGTCGCCGGGATCGGCGCCGTCGCGTTCCTCGGCGTGCTCCTGCTGATCACCGACGTCCCCCCGCGGACCGAGCCGATCGTCCTGGTGCCGCCGACGCTCCGGGCGACGATCACGCAACTGGGCGTGAGCCTGCGCCGGCCGGGCACGCAGCTCGGCTTCTGGTCGCACTTCGTGACGCAGTCGTCCGGCACCGTGTTCACACTGCTCTGGGGCTACCCGTTCCTCGTGTACGCCATCGGCCTCGAGCCGGGCGTCGCCGCTCCGACGCTGACGATCGTCGTGGTCGCCGGCATCGTCGTCGGCCCGATCCTCGGCGTCCTCACCGCCCGGCACCCGATGCGGCGGAGCAACCTCGTGCTCGGCATCGTCTCGGCGATGGCGGTGGCGTGGACCGTCGTCCTGCTCTGGCCCGGCGTGCCGCCGTACTGGCTGATCGTCCTGCTGCTGATCGTCATCGGCGCCGGCGGGCCTGGCTCGATGATCGGCTTCGACTTCGCGCGCACCTTCAACCCGTCCCGGAGCCTCGGCGCCGCGAACGGCGTGGTGAACGTCGGCGGCTTCCTCGCGAGCTTCACGATGATGTTCCTGATGGGGCTGCTGCTCGACTCGCTGGCAGGGCCGGGCGCGGACTCCGCCCGGCTCTACTCGATGGACCACTTCCGGCTCGCCTGGTGCATCCAGTACGTCGTCGTCGGCGCGGGCGTGATCGGGCTGATCACGGCGCGCCGCAGGACCCGGCGCCGGCTCGCCGAGGACGAGGGAATAACGGTGGCCCCTCTGTGGGTTGCATTGAACGACCGTCTCCGTCGTGGCCGCGCAGGACGCTGACCGTCGGACCCGCCCTTCCCCGTCCTCCCGCGAGGCCCCGCATGGTCTCGCGTCGGACTCCTCCCGGAGTGCCGAAGCCCTGAGCGCACGGCCGCACTACTCAGGCGTGCAATAATTGTCAATAGGACCCGTTCGGGTCGAGGAGCACGGCGCCCACGTCGGGCGTGCGATCCCCTCGACTTGACATGGGTCCTCGTAATGCCCACCGACGGACGACGCCTCCCGGCCTCGCCCGCAGCCGGGACGCAACGGATGGAGAGGTGCCGCCATGGCCACCAGAGCTACCAAGACCGCAACGCTCGACGCCGTCGACGACGACGTGACGACGACCAAGAAGCCCGCCGCGCGCAAGCCGGCGGCGAAGACCACCCGCGCCCGCGCGACCACCAAGGCCGCGGCTCCCGCCGCGACGGAGGAGGAGCCCACCGAGCCCGAGGACGTCGACGGCGACGCCGACGCCGAGGAGGAGCCCGCGGTCGTGGTCGAGGAGACCGAGACCGAGGCCAAGGACGACACCGAGACGCCGGTCGTCGCGGCCGCCGCTCCGGCCGAGCCGCTGCCCAGCGGCGCGCTCGTCCTCTCCTTCGGCGGCGACGACGACGAGGTCCCCGTCTACTCGACGGCGATCACCGGCGCCACGGCCGACCCGGTCAAGGACTACCTGAAGCAGATCGGCAAGGTCGCGCTCCTGAACGCGGCCGAGGAGGTCGAGCTCGCGATGCGCATCGAGGCGGGCCTCTTCGCCGAGGACAAGCTCGCGAACTCGAGCGACCTCAGCCCCGAGCTCGTCCGCGAGCTGCGCTGGGTCGCGAAGGACGGGCAGCGCGCCAAGAGCCACCTGCTCGGCGCGAACCTCCGCCTCGTGGTCAGCCTCGCCAAGCGCTACACCGGCCGCGGCATGCAGTTCCTGGACCTGATCCAGGAGGGCAACCTCGGTCTGATCCGCGCGGTCGAGAAGTTCGACTACACCAAGGGCTTCAAGTTCTCGACCTACGCGACGTGGTGGATCCGCCAGGCGATCACCCGCGCGATGGCCGACCAGGCCCGCACCATCCGCATCCCGGTGCACATGGTCGAGGTCATCAACAAGCTCGCCCGCGTCCAGCGCCAGATGCTGCAGGACCTGGGCCGCGAGCCCACGCCCGAGGAGCTCTCCCGCGAGCTCGACATGACCCCCGAGAAGGTCATCGAGGTGCAGAAGTACGGCCGCGAGCCGATCTCGCTGCACACCCCCCTCGGTGAGGACGGCGACAGCGAGTTCGGCGACCTCATCGAGGACACCGAGGCGGTCGTGCCGGCCGACGCGGTGGGCTTCACGATGCTGCAGAAGCAGCTCGAGTCGCTGCTCGACTCCCTCTCCGAGCGCGAGGCCGGCGTGATCCGCATGCGCTTCGGCCTGGGCGACGGCATGCCCAAGACGCTCGACCAGATCGGCGACACCTTCGGCGTGACGCGCGAGCGCATCCGCCAGATCGAGTCCAAGACGATGGCCAAGCTCCGCCACCCGTCCCGCTCGCAGTCGCTCCGCGACTACCTCGAGTAAGCCGGTGATCCGCTACGCGCCGGCGGTCCTCCTCGGGAGGGCCGCCCGGTTCGCAGCGCGCGTCCGCAAGCCCGGCGGAGGCTCCGCCGTGCCCGGACTCGTCGTGAACCGCCTCGCGCCGGGCTTCCTCCCGGCCGTGCTCGACGGCTTCACCGACGGCCTCGTCGTCGTCACCGGCTCGGCCGGGAAGTCCACGACGACGAAGATGCTCGTCGCGGTCCTGCGTGCCCACGGGCTGCGCGTCTTCACCAACCCCTCGACCGCGAACATCGCGCAGGGGCTGACCTCGGCGCTGCTCGAGCGCACCGACCTCCGCGGGCGGATCGACGCCGACATCGCCGTCCTCGAGATGGACGAGGGCCACGGCGCCCGGCTCGCGCCGCGGATGAGTCCGCGCGTCGTGCTGCTCACCAACGTGGTCGTCGATCAGATCGACCGCTTCTTCGACCCGGCCATGGTCGCCCGCATGCTGGCGACCATCGCCAGCCGGGCCACGGGCCCCGTCGTCCTCAACGCGGACGACCGCCACGTCGCCGACATCGCGACGAGCCTGCCGAGCGATCGCCTCCGCTGGTACGGCACCTCGTCCGCCGTCCGCGGCGCGGCTGTCGGCGGGCTCGGCTACGCGGCCGATGCCGAGGGCCAGGAGGGTCGAGCGACGACCGTCGTCGAGACCACGGCCGGTGCCGCCGCGACGATCCGAAGCGACGCCGACGTCCTCGATGTCCGCCTCCCCGCCCGCGGTGTGCACTACGCGGTCGACGCCGCCTCGGCGGTCTCCGCGGCGCGCGCGATCCTCGGCACCCGCTTCCGCGCCGCGACCACCGCGGAGGCGCTCTCCTCGATCGACCCCGTCTTCGGGCGCGGCGAGATCGTGACGGTGCGCGGCCAGGAGGTCGAGTTCGTCCTGGTGCAGAACCCGGCGAGCTACCGCCTGAACATCGCGGAGATCCCCGAGGGCACCGAGCAGATCATGCTCGCCATCGGCTCCGACGTCCGCGACCCGTCCTACTTCTGGCCGGTCGACACCGCCCGCCTCGGGCGGGTCCGGGTCGTCTCCGGCTCGAAGGCGCACGAGGCCGCGCTGCAGCTGCGCTACGACGGGGTCGCGATCGACGCGGTCGACGACGACCTCGGTCGTGCGCTCGACGCCTTCCTCGCGCTGCCCGCTCCGAGCCACGGGCGGAAGACGATCGTCTTCTCCGCCGACTCGATGCGGCGCACCCGCGCCCACCTCCAGCTCGCCTCCAACCGCGAGGAGACCGCGTGACGACCCTGCTGATCGGCGTGCTCGCCCCCGACGTCCTGGACAGCAACGGCGACGCGGCGAACGCCCGCGTCCTCGCGGCACGCGCCGGCTGGGCCGGTCTCGACGCCCGGGTCCTGGCGCTGCGCGAGGAGGCCGACTTCGCCGAGCGCCCCGACGTGCTCGTGGCCGGCACGGGAGCGGACGAGGACCTGCCCGCCGTGCTCGACCTCCTCCGCGCCGTCGGCGACACGGTCCACGGCTGGGTGCGCGACGAGACCGAGGTCGTCGCCGTCGGCGCGGGCTGGGAGCTGCTCGCCGAGTCGTTCGCGACCCCTCAGGCCGTCATCGCGGGCATCGGGGTGCTGCCGGGTCGTGCGGTGACCGCCGAGCGGTCGACGGACGACCTCGTCGTCGAGTCGAGCGCGGGGATCCTCGTCGGCTTCGAGAACCACGCCCGGCGCTTCGACGGCATCGACCCCGCTCACGTCCTCGGCCGGGTGCTGCACGGCACCGGCGACGGCGGGGGAGTGGAAGGCTACGCCGCGGGGTCGTTGCTCGGCACGCACCTGCACGGTCCCATGCTGGCGAAGAACCCCGTCCTCGCCGACGCGATCCTGCACCGGGTGGTCGAGCGGCGCGGGCTGCTCTACTCGACCCGGGACGAGCGGATCCGCGCGGCGGATGAGACAGCTCGAGCCGCCCGCGAAGTGATCGCGAAGCGGCTCGGAGTCGGCCGGTAGGGAGTCCCGCTCCCCACCGGCGAGGTGAGCGGACTGACTAGGGGCGCTGCTCCTCGAAGAGGCGCGCCGACTCGTCGTGCCAGCTCTGGGCGATGCTGGAGAGCTTCTCCTGGTACTTCTTGCCGTGGTGCGCGCAGAACAGCAGTTCTCCGCTGTTCACCACGACACGGATGTAGGCCTGGGCTCCGCAGCTGTCGCAGCGGTCTGCCGCGGAGAGCTGCTGCGATCCAGCGAGCTCGTCCACGCCGTTCTGGGTTGCTGTGGTCGACATGACGTGGCCTCCTGCGCTCGGGTCTTCGACTTCGGTGGACTCGGCCTCTCGGCTCCGTCCTTCCCTTGGTCCAACCATCAAAGCACGCGGATGTTTCCCGGCAGAGTCGATCCCGTGGCATTTCGCTCTGCGCGTAGGTCCCCCGGCGCACTTCCCAGGCCCTGAGCACCGTGATCGCGCTCCGCCGCGCCGCGGCCGGGGTGTCGGCCCTCGAACCTAGACTGAGCGGATGGCCTCCACCGACTACTCCGCACGGCACCTCTCCGTCCTCGAGGGCCTCGAGGCGGTGCGCAAGCGCCCCGGCATGTACATCGGCTCGACGGACTCCCGCGGACTGATGCACTGCCTCTGGGAGGTCATCGACAACTCTGTCGACGAGGCCCTCGCCGGGCACGGCACCGAGATCAGCGTGGTGCTGCACAGGGACGACAGCGTCGAGGTCCGCGACCGCGCCCGCGGCATCCCGGTGGACATCGAGCCCAAGACCGGTCTCACCGGCGTCGAGGTCGTCTTCACCAAGCTGCACGCGGGCGGCAAGTTCGGCTCCGGCTCGTACGCCGCCTCGGGCGGCCTGCACGGCGTGGGCGCCTCGGTCGTGAACGCGCTGTCGGAGCGGCTGGACGTCGAGGTCGACCGCGACGGCCGCACCTACCGGATGTCCTTCCATCGCGGCGAGCCCGGCCGCTTCGCGGACTCGGGCGAGCCGACCCCGGACGCCCCGTTCTCGCCGTTCGAGAACGGCTCCGAGCTGGAGATCGTCGGCAAGGTGAAGAAGGGCGTCACCGGGACGCGGGTCCGCTACTGGGCCGACCGGCAGATCTTCACGAAGGGCGCCGCCTTCCAGACCGACGACCTCGTCACCCGCGCCCGGCAGACCGCCTTCCTGGTGCCGGGACTCACGATCGACATCGTCGACGACCGCGAGGAGGAGCGCCGCGCCGAGATGTTCCGCTACGACGGCGGCATCTCGGAGTTCGTCGAGTTCCTCGCTCCGGACGCGGCCGTCACCGACGTGCTGCGGCTCACCGGCAGCGGCACCTTCACCGAGACCGTGCCGGTGCTCACCGCCGGCGGCGCGATGGTGCCCACCGAGGTCGAGCGCACCTGCGAGGTCGACATCGCACTGCGCTGGGGCACGGGCTACGAGACGGTGCTGCGCAGCTTCGTCAACATCATCTCGACGCCCAAGGGCGGGACGCACCAGACCGGCTTCGAGCAGGGGCTGCTGAAGCTGCTCCGTGCGCAGGTCGAGGCGAACGCCCGGAAGCTCAAGGCCGGCTCGGACAAGCTGGAGAAGGACGACGCGCTCGCGGGTCTCACCGCGGTGCTGACCGTGCGCCTCCCCGAGCCGCAGTTCGAGGGGCAGACGAAGGAGATCCTCGGCACGCCGGCCGTCCGCGCGATCGTCGCGCAGACGATCACCTCGACGCTCGGCGCCGTGTTCGCCTCGACGAAGCGCGAGGACAAGGCGCAGATGTCGCAGCTGCTCGAGAAGCTCGTCGCCGAGATGAAGTCGCGGATCTCGGCGAGGGCGCACAAGGAGACCCAGCGCCGCAAGAACGCGCTCGAGTCCTCCTCGCTGCCGGCCAAGCTCGTCGACTGCCGCAGCAACGACGTCGAGAACAGCGAGCTGTTCATCGTCGAGGGCGACTCGGCGCTGGGCACCGCGAAGCTCGCCCGCAACAGCGAGTACCAGGCGCTGCTGCCGATCCGCGGCAAGATCCTCAACGTGCAGAAGGCGAGCATCGCCGACATGCTCTCGAACACCGAGTGCGCCTCGATGATCCAGGTGATCGGGGCGGGGTCGGGCCGCTCGTTCGAGCTGCCGGCGGCGCGCTACGGGAAGATCATCCTGATGAGCGACGCCGACGTCGACGGCGCGCACATCCGCACGCTGCTGCTCACCCTGTTCTTCCGCTACATGCGGCCGCTGGTCGAGGCCGGCCGCGTGTTCGCCGCCGTGCCGCCGCTGCACCGGGTCGTGGTGATGAACTCGGGGAAGAAGCCGAACGAGACGATCTACACCTACTCCGAGAAGGAGCTGCAGGGCGTCCTCGCCGGTCTGTCGAAGGCGAACCGGCGCTACCAGGACCCGATCCAGCGCTACAAAGGACTCGGCGAGATGGACGCCGACCAGCTCGCGCTGACGACGATGGACCGCTCGCGGCGGACGCTGCGCCGGGTGAAGGTCTCGGACGCCGAGAACGCGGGCCGGGTCTTCGAGCTGCTGATGGGCAACGAGGTGGCGCCGCGCAAGGAGTTCATCGTCCGCGGCTCCGAGACGCTCTCGCGCGACCGCATCGACGTCTGAGGCCCGTCCCGCGCCGGGGCGGCGCGGGACGACGGTCTAGAACTGCTCGGGAGCCGCGCCGATGCTGGCGACCGGGGCCGCGAGGGCGACGCCGGAGCCGTCGCGCTTCATCCCGGAGTCGGGCAGCGCGGCGACGCTGCCGTCGGCCTCGAGCGCGTGCGCCGGGCCGGGGCCGACCCAGGCGACGCCGAGGGCGGTCTCGCCCTTGAGGAAGCGCTGGGCGCGGACGCCGCCGGTCGCGCGGCCCTTCGGCGGGAACTCCGAGAACGCCGACACCTTGGCGCTGCCGGTGTCGGTGCCGGTCAGTGCCCAGCTGTCGACGGCGACGGTCGCGACGACCGTCTCGTCGCGCTCGGATTCCGGAACCACCGCGAAGGAGACGACCTCGTCGGTCTCGCTGATCTTGACGCCGGCCATGCCCGCCGCGGTCCGGCCCTGCGGACGCACCGCCGAGGCGGAGAAGCGCAGCAGCTGGGCCTCGCCGGTGACGAAGACGAGCTCGTCCTCGTCGGCCGACGGCGCGGCGCCGACGACCGCGTCCTTCGGCCGCAGGGCGATCAGCTCGATGTCCGGGCGGTTGGGCAGGTCGCCCGGGGCGACGCGCTTCACCGTGCCCTGCAGGGTGCCCAGCGCGATCGGGCGCGGGTCGTCGAGGGCGACCAGGGCGAGGACGCGCTCGTCCTTCGCGAGGTGGCTGAGGTAGTCGCTCATCCGCACGCCCGCGCCGAGCTGCACCGAGGAGGAGGGGACGGACGGGACGTCGACGGGGGAGAAGCGCAGCAGGCGGCCGGCGGTGGTCACCGCGCCGATCTCGGCGCGCGTGGTGGTGTCGATCGTGCTGAGCACCGCGTCGTGCTTGCTGCGGCGGGTCGCGCGCTCGGGGTGCGGCGCGGCCTCCGGGTCGCGGTCGATGCGCACCATCCGCCCGGTGGTGCTCAGCAGCACGCGGCAGGGCAGGTCGGCGATCTCGAGCACGGCGGCGGTCTTGCGGCCGGTCGTGGCGACGGAGGGACGCGCCTCGGTGAGCAGCGTCCGGCGCGGCGTGCCGAGGCGCTGCGCGACGTCGTCGAGCTCGTCGGACACGAGCGCCTCGAGGCGGCTGCGGCTGGCCAGCAGCGCCTCGAGCTCGGCGATCTCGGCGAGCAGGGTGTCGCGCTCGGTCTCGAGCTCGATCCGGGAGAACCTCGTCAGGCGGCGCAGCTGCAGCTCGAGGATGTAGTCGGCCTGGATCGTGCTGAGGTCGAAGACCTCGATCAGGCGGGCCCGAGCCGCGGCGGTGTCGTCGCTCGCGCGGATCAGCTGGATGACCTCGTCGATGTCGAGGATCGCGATCAGCAGTCCCTCGACCAGGTGCAGCCGCTCCTGGCGCTTGCGCAGCCGGTAGCGGGAGCGCCGGGTCACCACGGTCAGCCGGTGGCCGACGTAGACCTGCAGCAGCTCCTTGAGGCCGAGCGTGCGGGGCTGGCCGTCGACAAGGGCGACGTTGTTGATCGAGAAGGCGTCCTCGAGCGGGGTGTAGCGGTACAGCTGCTCGAGCACCGCCTCCGGGCTGAAGCCGGTCTTGATCCCGATCACGAGGCGCAGGCCGTTGTCGCGGTCGGTGAGATCGGTGACGTCGGCGATGCCGCTGAGCTTCTTGTTCTGGACGCCGTCCTTGATCTTGTCGATGACCTTCTCGGCGCCGACGAGGTAGGGCAGCTCGGTGACGACGAGGCCGGACTTGCGGGCGGTGATGCTCTCGACCGAGACGCGCGCGCGGGTCTTGAAGCTGCCGCGGCCGGTCGCGTAGGCGTCGCGGACGCCGGCGAGCCCGACGATCGTGCCGCCGCTGGGGAAGTCGGGGCCGGGGACGAACGACATCAGGTCGTCCAGCGAGGCGTCGGGGTGCGCGATCAGGTGCCGCGCCGCTCCGATGACCTCGATCAGGTTGTGCGGGGCCATGTTGGTGGCCATGCCGACCGCGATGCCGCTCGCACCGTTGACCAGGAGGTTCGGGAACGCGGCGGGGAGCACCTCGGGCTGGTCGTGCGAGTTGTCGTAGTTGGGGACGAAGTCGACGACGTCCTCGTCGAGGTGCTCGGTCATCGCCGTCGCCGCGGCGGCGAGGCGGGCCTCGGTGTAGCGGGCGGCGGCGGGGCCGTCGTCGAGCGAGCCGAAGTTGCCGTGGCCGTCGACGAGCGGGACCCGGAGCGTGAACGGCTGCGCGAGGCGCACGAGCGAGTCGTAGATGGAGGCGTCGCCGTGCGGGTGCAGCTTGCCCATCACCTCGCCGACGACGCGGGCCGACTTCACGTGGCCGCGATCGGGGCGCAGGCCCATCTCGCTCATCATGTAGAGGATGCGGCGCTGCACGGGCTTCAGGCCGTCACGGGCGTCGGGCAGGGCGCGGGAGTAGATCACCGAGTAGGCGTACTCGAGGAACGACCCCTCCATCTCGGCCGAGACGTCGACGTCCTCGATGCGCTCGGTCAGGGAGGATCCGGAGGGAGGGGGTGCAGCGTTCATGTCTCACTTCGGTAGCGGGCGCGGGCACGGCGGGGCACGCTCCGCGGAAGGGCGCAGCGTGCGAAACTGGGCGCGATGACCCCCATGCTACCGGCCGTCCCCGCCGGGCGGCGGAGCCTCGCCGACGTCCTCCCCGGCGCTCTCGACGCCCTCCTCGGCCGCCCGGGGACCTTCGGCTCGCCGCGCGTCGAGCGGATCGTCATCGTCCTGGTCGACGGGCTCGGAGCGGCCAACCTGCGCCAGCGCGCCGGGCACGCGCGCACGCTCGCGCCCGCGCTCACGAAGGCCACGACCCTCGTCTCCGGCTTCCCGACGACGACCGCGGCGGCCCTCGCGAGCCTCACCACGGGCCGGCGCCCGGGGGAGCACGGGATGGTCGGCTACCGCGTGCTCGATCGCGCGCACGACCGCCTGGTGAACCAGCTCTCCGGCTGGGACGACCGGATGGTCCCCGAGCAGTGGCAGCCGCACCCCACCGTCTTCGAGCGCGCCGTCGGGGCGGGTGTCGCGGCCAGCGTCATCGGCGCCGCCCGCTACGCGCACTCGGGGCTCACCCGGGCGATCCTGCGCGGCGCGGAGTACCGGGTCGCCGGGGGAGTCGCCGAGCGGTTCGCCGCGGCGCGCGATCTGCTCGACCGCGGCGGCCGGCAGCTGGTCTACCTCTACGTCCCCGAGCTCGACATGACCGCGCACACCCGCGGCTGGGAGTCGCCGGAGTGGACGACGGCCCTGGAGCAGCTCGACGGCGAGGTCGCGGCGTTCGTCCGCGGACTCTCCGGGCGCGAGGGCGTGCTCGTCACCGCCGACCACGGCGTGCTCGACGTGCCCGCCTCGTCGCATGTCCTCGTGCGGGAGCCCGCGCTGCTCGAGGGCGTCCGCCACCTGGCCGGGGAACCGCGCTGCCTGCAGCTGCACCTCGAGGCCGGGGTCGATCCCGCGGCGGTCGCGGCGCGCTGGAGCGAGGCGGAGGGCTCCCGGGCCTGGATCGCGACGCGCGACGAGGTCGCGGCGAGCGGCTGGTTCGGCGAGATCGGTGCGCCGGCGGCCGAGCGGATGGGCGACGTCTTCGTCGCCGCTCGGAAGGCGATCGCCTACTACTCGGCGGAGGACGCCTCCGGCCGGTCGATGATCGGCCAGCACGGCTCGCTCACCCCCGAGGAGACCCAGGTGCCGCTGCTCGGCTTCGGCGCGCTCTCCGGGATCTGAGTCCCGGGAGCGCGCTCGCCCGATCGGCCGCAGCTCGGTCAATCGTCGCTGCGGGCTCCGAAGACGATCTCGTCCCAGCTGGGGATGGCGGCGCGGCCGCGGCGCATCGAGGTGCGTCCGCTCGCGGCGGGGTGCTCGGCGGCGGGTGCCGCGGGGCGCTCGGGCTCGGGCGCCTTCGGGGCGACGACCGCGGGGGCCTCCGGCTGCGGCTCCTCGCGCACCCGCGCCGAGGAGGCGTGGTCGCGCTCGCCGCGCCGGCGCCGGAGCGCGTCGAGGAGATCGGCCGTGTCGTTCAGGTTGCGCTCGCGCTGCTCGGTCGTGCTGGTCACCGGGCGGGGGAGCGTCGAGACCGGACGCGGCGTGTCCGAGAGGGCCGGCTGCGGCTCGGTGTCGGAGGGCCGGGAGGCGGCGGGACGGGAGTGCGGGAGGCGCGAGGGCCCGGGGCGCTCGGAGCCCGCTCGCTCGGAGCCCGCACGCTCGGAGCCCGCTCGCTCGGGGCGCGACGGCTCCGCGGGCTTCGCGAACGCGTCGGTGTCGAAGCGGGTCGCCAGCTCGTCGACCGCGGCGGGGATGACGGCGCGCAGGCGCGGGATGAGCGTCGGCCGGATCTCGCCCTGCTGGGAGAGCGTGGTCGCCTCGGCGGTGAGGGGGGAGAGGAGCGCCTTCTTGGGGTCGAACCGCCAGCGGGCGTCGTGGTCGATCTCGTCGGAGCGGAAGAGGAGCTTGACGACCCAGCCCTCCTCCTCCTTCCAGCTCGACCACTGCTCGCCGTCGGCGCCGAGGGCGCCCAGGCGCTCGCGGATGACGTCGCCGAAGGGCGTGCCCTCCTCGAGCGGGTCGGGGTCGGCACTGGTGTAGACGCGGACCGCCAGGGCGGAGGCGACGATGTGCTCGCGCTCGGCCGTGACCGGGCCCTCGAAGCGCGCGACGTAGTCGAGGTCGGCGCCGGTGAGCTCGGCGACCTCCTCGGCGGAGAGGCCCGAGCGGATGTGCGACTGGATCTCGCGGGGGGACACGCGCTTCTCTCGCGGGGGCAGCGAGTGCACGCGCGGGCGCAGCTGGCTCTGCAGCGTCTCGTCGATGCGGACGGAGAACCGCTCACCGCCGTCCGAGACGAGGACGAGCGATCCGCTCTCGACGCCGATCACCTTCAGTTCCATCATCGTGCTGGACCTCCTTCTGGCCGCGGACGAGCCCGTGCCTGCCGCGAACCGGCTCAGGATCGCACGCCGACGGGCCGTTCCCCGGGAATACCGCGGGCGGGTCGAAAGTTGGTGCGGAGGAGGGCGCGGCAGCGGCTGTCAAGACGCGTTCGAAGCGGTTTGCGCATCGATACTTCTTGATGCACACTGTCCCCGCCGATTTGTTGAACGACTGAATTTAAGAAGTGGATGGGAATGGCTACGGACTACGACGCCCCCCGCAAGACCGATGACGACTCCGAGTCGATCGAGGCCCTGAAGGAGCGAGTCCCCGACAAGATGTCCGGTGTCGTCGACGTCGATGACGCCGACAACCCGGGCGGATTCGAACTGCCCGGTGCCGATCTGTCCGACCTCGATCTGGACGTCGTGGTCCTTCCGCCGCAGGCGGACGAGTTCACGTGCGTCAGCTGCTTCCTGGTGAAGCACCGCTCGCAGATCGACCACGAGGAGAAGCTCGGCCCGATCTGCCTGGAGTGCGCCGCCTAGGCCTCTCCCGGCTCCGAAAGACCAGCGCCCCGTCGCCGTGATCCCTCCCGGATCGCGGCGACGACGTCGTTGGGGCGCCTGCTCGACAGCAGCCAGTACGGCGTCGGGTCGGCGGGGTCCTCGATCGGGACCCGGACGACGTCGCGCACCCAGCCGCGGATGACGAGGAACGCCCTGGCGTCCAATCGCGGTCCGCGCTGAGCGAACGCCCGCTCGCCGGTGAAGGCGACCGCGTCGCCCACCAGCTCGAGCGGGATGTGCGCGCGGCCGGCCCGCAGCTCGCCGTCGACGACCTCGATGGTCGGCGACGTGGCCAGCAGCGTGCCGACGGTGCCGCCGTAGAGCACCAGCGCGACGAGGAAGCCGACGGACAGGTTGATCGGCGCGAAGACCAGGATGCTGGCGGGGATCACGAGGGCGGTGGAGACGAAGAGCCAGGGCGCGGGCCACAGCCTCTCTCGGTAGGACGGCATGTCCCTATTGCATCAGACGATTGGTCTACCCTCGTCACGTGAACGAAACCGTCGACGTCCCGATCCGCGCGGACGAGGTCCCGTTCTACGCCCACCCCGGTGACGCCGGAGCCGATCTGCGCTCCACGGAGGAGCTCGTGCTCGCTCCCGGCGAGCGGGCGAGCGTCGGCACCGGAGTCTCGATCGCCCTGCCCGACGGTCACGTCGGCTTCGTCGTGCCGCGCAGCGGGCTGGCCTTCAAGCACGGCCTCACGATCGTGAACGCGCCTGGCACCATCGACGCCGGCTACCGCGGCGAGATCCGCGTGGCGCTCCTGAACACCGACGCGCGCGAGCCGTACCGGATCGCCGCGGGCGACCGGATCGCACAGCTCGTCATCCTGCCCGTCGTCCGGGCCCGCTTCACCGCCGTCGAGGAGCTGCCGGACTCCGTCCGCGGCACCGGCGGCTTCGGCTCGACCGGCTACGCCACCGCAGCACCAGCAGACGCCCGCACCAACGAGGAGAACGCATGAGCGACATCCAGCCCGCCGGCACCGAGGACGCGGCCGTCGAGACCGCCGCGCAGGACTTCGAGAAGTCCGCGCCCGCCGACCGCGCCGAGGCCGGCCCGCTCGACGAGCGCGAGGCCAACCCGGTCCGCCCCTACATCGACCTCGGCGGGGTGAAGGTGCTGCCCCGCGAGGGCATGCACATCCGCCTCGAGGTCGAGGAGGCGACCAAGCGCGTCATCGCCGTCGGCCTCGACTACGCCGGGTCCACCCTCCAGGTGCAGCCGTTCGCGGCGCCGCGCTCCTCGGGCCTCTGGCACGAGATCCGCGGGCAGATCGCGGAGCAGATCGGCCGCCAGGGCGGCAGCACCGAGGAGCGCGAGGGCGTCTTCGGCCCGGAGATCGTCGCGCAGCTCCCGCTGGCCGGCGGCGGCGTGCGCGTCGCGCGCTTCGTCGGCGTCGACGGTCCGCGCTGGTTCCTCCGCGGCGTGATCGCCGGCGCGGGGGCCACCGACGAGCAGGCCGCGGCCGCCGTCGAGGACCTCTTCCGCAGTGTCGTCGTGGTGCGCGGCTCCGGCCCGATGCCCCCGCGCGACCTCATCCCGCTCAAGATGCCGGACAGCGGCCAGACCCAGCAGAGCGCGAGCTGAGCGGGATGGGCGCCGAGGGCGACCAGCAGCCCGAGCGCGCCGATCAGCCCGAGCGGCCCGAGCGTGCTGTCCAGCCGGAGGTCGGCGACGCGATCGCGAAGGCCGCCCGCCGCTCCGGACTCGGCGTGGTCGCCGACGGCGAGCCGTTCGACGGCCGCGCACTGCTCGGCTCGATGGGCGGCGTCCGCGGGATCCTCGAGGCCGTCGTGCCCGGGGTCGCCTTCGTCCTCCTCTTCACGATCACCGGCGAGCTGGTGCTCTCGCTCGTCGCCTCCGTCGGGATGGCCGTGCTGTTCACCGTCGCGCGGATCCTCGGGCGCACCCCGGTCATCCAGGCGGTCGGCGGTCTGCTCGGCGTCGTGATCTCTGCCGCCCTCGCGCTGATCACCGGCCGCGCGGTCGACAACTTCGTGCCCGGCCTGATCACCAACCTCGTCTACGGCCTCGTCTTCCTGGTGTCGGTGCTCGCGCGCTGGCCCCTGATCGGCGTCGCGGCCGGCTACCTGATGGGCGACGGCACGGCCTGGCGGGACGACCGCCGGAAGCGCCGGCTGTTCTCGCTGCTGACGCTCGCCTGGGCGGCGCTGTTCTTCGTCCGGCTCGCGGTGCAGTACCCGCTCTTCCTCGCCGGCGACGCGACGGCGCTGGGCACCTGGAAGCTCGTGCTCGGCCTGCCCCTCTACGCACCGCTGCTGGTGCTCACCGTCCTGGCCGTGCGCGCGGAGTACCGCGGCGCGGCGGAGCGGGACGACGCGGCTCCGCCCGCCGAACGCGCGTAGAGTTGTCTCGACGTCAAGATAAATAGTTAGGTCCTCCTTGGTGGCGGGGCGCTGTGCGCGGTCGCCAAGATGGAGACGGATATGTGGGTGCGCCCGTCGGCGGAGCCCACGTCAGCGAAGGAGAGGGCGACGTGTCCGCGGTAGACAGCTTTGGATCGAAAGACAACCTGAAGGTCGGCTCGACCGACTACGAGGTGTTCCGCATCGACCGGGTCCCCGGTCACGAGAAGCTCCCGTTCAGCCTCAAGGTGCTGCTCGAGAACCTGCTCCGCACGGAGGACGGCGCCAACATCACGGCCGACCACATCCGCGCCCTGGGCGAGTGGGTCCCGGAGTCGGAGCCCGACACCGAGATCCAGTTCACGCCCGCGCGCGTCGTGATGCAGGACTTCACCGGTGTGCCCTGCATCGTCGACCTCGCCACCATGCGCGAGGCCGTCGCGGCCCTCGGTGGAGATGCGAACCGGATCAACCCGCTCGCGCCCGCCGAGATGGTCATCGACCACTCGGTCATCGCGGACCTCTTCGGCACCCCCGACGCCCTCGAGCGCAACGTCGAGCTCGAGTACGAGCGGAACGGCGAGCGCTACCAGTTCCTCCGCTGGGGCCAGACCGCGTTCGACGACTTCAAGGTCGTCCCGCCCGGAACGGGCATCGTCCACCAGGTCAACATCGAGTACCTGGCGCGCGTCACCATGACCCGCGAGGTCGGCGGCGTCCTCCGCGCCTACCCCGACACCTGCGTCGGCACCGACTCGCACACCACCATGGTGAACGGCCTCGGCGTGCTCGGCTGGGGCGTCGGCGGCATCGAGGCCGAGGCGGCCATGCTCGGCCAGCCCGTCTCGATGCTCATCCCCAAGGTCGTCGGCTTCAAGCTCGCCGGGGCGATCCCGGCCGGCGTGACCGCCACCGACGTCGTCCTCACGATCACCGAGATGCTGCGCAAGCACGGCGTCGTCGGCAAGTTCGTCGAGTTCTACGGCGCCGGCGTCGCCCAGGTGCCGCTCGCCAACCGCGCGACCATCGGCAACATGAGCCCCGAGTTCGGCTCCACCGCCGCGATGTTCCCCATCGACGACGTGACCCTCGACTACCTGCGCCTCACCGGCCGCAGCGACGAGCAGATCGCCCTGGTCGAGCAGTACTCCAAGCTGCAGAAGCTCTGGCACGACCCCGCGGTCGAGCCGGTCTTCAGCGAGTACCTCGAGCTGGACCTCAGCACGGTCGTCCCCTCGATCGCCGGGCCGAAGCGCCCGCAGGACCGCATCGAGCTCACCTCGGCGAAGACGCAGTTCGAGTCGGACCTCAACAACTACACCGACGTCACCCACGACATCGTCGACCTCACCCTCGCCGAGTCGTTCCCCGCGTCGGACCCGGGCGAGCTCCAGCCGCAGGACGAGTACAGCTCGCACTCGCACACCCACCGCTCGCACGCGCCGACCACCGCGTCCAAGCCGACCACCGTCGAGCTGGGCGAGGGCCACGAGAGCTTCACCATCGACCACGGCGCCGTCGCGATCGCGGCGATCACCTCCTGCACCAACACGTCGAACCCCTCGGTGATGCTCGCGGCCGGCCTGCTGGCCCGCAACGCCGCTCAGAAGGGCCTCAAGGCCAAGCCGTGGGTCAAGACCACGCTGGCGCCGGGCTCGAAGGTCGTCACCGACTACTACGAGAAGGCCGGGCTCACCGAGTCGCTCGAGGCCCTCGGCTTCTTCACGGTCGGCTACGGCTGCACCACCTGCATCGGCAACTCCGGCCCGCTGCTCGAGGAGATCTCGACCGCCGTGCAGGAGAACGACCTCGCCGTCACGGCCGTCCTCTCGGGCAACCGCAACTTCGAGGGCCGCATCAACCCCGACGTGAAGATGAACTACCTGGCGAGCCCGCCGCTGGTCATCGCCTACGCGCTCGCCGGCTCGATGAACTTCGACTTCGAGGTCGACGCGCTCGGCACCGACACCGAGGGCAACGACGTCTTCCTCAAGGACATCTGGCCCGACGCGGCCGAGGTCCAGGCGACGATCGACTCCTCGATCGACAAGTCGATGTTCGACACGCAGTACGCCGGCGTGTTCGACGGCGACGAGCGCTGGCGCTCGCTGCAGACCCCCGAGGGCTCGATCTTCGAGTGGGACGAGGACTCCACCTACGTGCGGAAGCCCCCGTACTTCGACGGCATGACGATGGAGACGACCCCGGTCACCGACATCGCCGACGCCCGGGTGCTCGCCAAGCTGGGCGACTCGGTCACCACCGACCACATCAGCCCCGCCGGCTCGATCAAGGCGGACAGCCCGGCCGGCCAGTACCTCGCCGAGCACAGCGTGGACCGCAAGGACTACAACTCCTACGGCTCGCGCCGCGGCAACCACGAGGTGATGATCCGCGGCACGTTCGCGAACATCCGCCTGCGCAACCAGCTCCTGGACAACGTGGAGGGCGGCTACACCCGCGACTTCACGCAGGAGGGCGGCCCGCAGTCGTTCATCTACGACGCGTCGCAGAACTACCAGGCGCAGGGCACCCCGCTGGTGATCCTCGGCGGCAAGGAGTACGGCTCCGGGTCGTCGCGCGACTGGGCGGCCAAGGGCACCAGCCTCCTGGGCGTCAAGGCGGTCATCGTCGAGAGCTTCGAGCGGATCCACCGCTCGAACCTGATCGGCATGGGCGTCGTCCCGCTGCAGTTCCCGCAGGGCGAGACCTGGGCCTCGCTCGGGCTCGACGGCACCGAGTCGATCAGCATCTCGGGCATCGAGGCGCTGAACGAGGGCGTGACCCCGAAGACGGTGCACGTCGTCGCCTCGCCGACGTCCGACTCGCCCGAGGGCAAGCAGCCGATCGAGTTCGACGCGGTCGTCCGCATCGACACCCCCGGTGAGGCGGACTACTACCGCAACGGCGGGATCCTGCAGTACGTGCTGCGCTCCCTGGTCTGATTCCGAGCAGATCTGCGCGCCTCCCTGCAAGCCGGGGAGGCGCGCACCTGTTCCACCGGACCCCGTGCGTAGACTCGGGAGACGTCCACACCCCTCAGACATCCCCCGGAAAGGCGGCGCGAATGGCTGTTCTCGAGACCATCTCCGGACCGCGCGACCTCGACCGCCTGACCCGGACCGAGCTCGAGACGCTGGCGCTGGAGATCCGCGACTTCCTCGTGCGCGAGGTGTCCAAGACCGGCGGCCACCTCGGCCCGAACCTCGGCGTCGTCGAGACGACCATCGCGATCCACCGGGTCTTCGACTCGCCGCACGACGCGATCATCTTCGACACGGGGCACCAGTCCTACGTGCACAAGCTGCTGACGGGTCGCCAGGACTTCTCCGGCCTCCGCCAGCGCGGCGGTCTCGCCGGCTACCCGCAGCGCTCCGAGTCGCCGCACGACATCGTCGAGAGCTCGCACGCGTCGAGCTCGCTCTCCTGGGCGGACGGCATCTCCCGCGCCTTCACGATGACCGGCCAGACGGACCGCCACGTGGTCGCCGTCGTCGGCGACGGCGCGCTCACCGGCGGGATGACCTGGGAGGCGCTGAACAACATCAGCGACGACAACTCCCGCGGGCTCGTCATCGTCGTCAACGACAACGGCCGCTCCTACGCCCCGACCATCGGCGGCATGGCACGCTTCCTCAACGGCGTCCGCACCCGGCGCACCTATCGGACGCTGCACCGCGGCTCCCGCGCCGTCTCCGAGCGCCTGGGCGGCCCCGCGGCCGCGGTCTACCGCGGTGTGCGCGGCGGCCTGCACGGCTTCCTCAGCCGCTTCATCAACAACGAGGCGCTGTACTCCAACCTCGACATCAAGTACCTCGGCCCGATCGACGGACACGACCTCACCGCGATGGAGGAGGCGCTCCAGCAGGCCAAGGACTACGGCACGCCGGTGATCGTGCACGCGATCACGCAGAAGGGCAAGGGCTTCGAGCCCGCCGTCCAGGACCTCGCCGACCAGTTCCACGCGGTCGGCCAGATCGACCCGGAGACCGGCGAGCCGCTCAGCGCGAGCGGTGCCCGCTCCTGGACCTCGGTCTTCGCGGAGGAGATCGTCACCCTCGCGGACGAGGACCCGACGATCGTCGGCATCACCGCCGCGATGCTCCGCCCGGTCGGCCTCGATCGCCTCGCCGAGAAGTACCCGGACCGCGTGTTCGACGTCGGGATCGCCGAGCAGCACGCCGTGACCTCGGCCGCCGGCCTCGCCTTCGGCGGTCTGCACCCGGTCGTCGCGCTCTACGCGACCTTCGTGAACCGCGCCTTCGACCAGGTCCTGATGGACGTGGCGCTGCACCGCGCCGGCGTCACCTTCGTGCTCGACCGCGCCGGGGTCACCGGCCCCGACGGCCCGAGCCACCACGGCATGTGGGACCTCGCGATCCTCCAGGTCGTCCCGAACATCCGCCTCGCCGCGCCCCGCGACTCCGTCCGGCTGCGCGAGGAGCTGCGCGAGGCCGTCGGCGTGAAGGACGCTCCCACGGTCGTGCGCTTCTCCAAGGGCAACGTCGGCGACGAGATCGACGCGCTCGAGCGCCTCGACGACGGTGTGGACGTGCTGCTGCGCTCGGAGCGGCAGGACGTGCTGATCGTCACCGTCGGCCCGATGGCGGCGATGGGCCTCGACGTCGCGCAGCGGCTCGCCGCGCAGGGCATCGGCGCCACCGTCGTCGACCCGCGCTGGGTCGTGCCGGTCCCGCGCAGCGTCATCGACCTCGCGGCCGAGCACCGCCTCGTGATCTCGATCGAGGACGGCGTCCGCGTCGGCGGCATCGGCACCCGGATCCGCCAGGACCTCCGCGAGGCCGGCGTCGACACGGCCGTCACCGAGCTGGGGCTGCCGGACCAGTTCCTCGACCACGCCAAGCGCGAGGAGATCCTCGAGGACGTCGGACTGACTCCGCAGCACATCGCCCGCGACGTCGTCGCCCAGGTGCTCGGCAGCAAGATCCCGGTCGCGCGCCCGCTGCCCGAAGAGGTCGCGGCGCACGACGACGCGCGCAAGGACTGACCGCGCACCACGCACGGGAGAGGGCGCCCACCGGACCGGTGGGCGCCCTCCTGCGTTCTCGCCGTCCCTGCGGCTACTGGACCCCGCGGATGGCCGGGTCGTGGAACGTGCCGCCGAAGGCGCGCTCGCTCGCGCCGACGCGGTCGAGGTAGGGCGTCAGGCCGCCCATCTGGAACGGATAGCCGGCGCCGAGGATGAGGCAGAGGTCGATGTCCTCCGCGGCGTGCACCACGTCGTCGTCCAGCATCCGCTTCACCTCGTCGGCGAGGCCGGTCTCGACGCGCAGCCGCAGCTCCTCGGCCGTCATCGGGTCCGAGCCGCCCTTGACGATGGCGACGGCGCGCTTGTCCACGCCCTTCACCCGGCCCTTGGCGTCGCGCTCGAAGACGTGCCCGAGCTCCGCCAGGCGGTGCAGGTTGGCGCTGTCGTAGAAGCGGTCCGGGAAGGCGGCGTGGTGGGTGTCGAGCACGTGCGCACCGACCTTGAGGCCGACGAGCTCGAGCAGCTCGAACGGCGTCATCGGCAGGCCGAACGGCTCGAGCGACGCCTCGACGACCTCGAACGGGGTGCCGGTGTCGACGGCGTGCATCGCCTCGCCGAGGACCTTGGCCAGCACGCGGTTGACCACGAAGCCGGGGGTGTCGCGGGTGATGACCGCGTTCTTCTTCAGCTTCGCGGCCGTGACCATCGCCGTCGACAGCGTCTCGTCGTCGGTCTGCGGCGTGTTCACGACCTCGATCAGCGGCATCACCGCGACCGGGTTGAAGAAGTGGAAGCCGACCAGGCGCTCCGGGTGCTGCAGCCGCTCGCCGATCCGCTCGACCGAGAGCGAGGAGGTGTTGGTCGCGAGGACAGCGGTGGGGGAGACGTAGCGCTCGATGTCGGCGAAGACCTCCTGCTTGACGGAGAGCTCCTCGAAGACGGCCTCGATCACCCAGTCGGCGTCGGCGAAGTCGGCGCGGTCGGTGGTGCCGGTGACGAGACCGCGGAGGCGGTTCGCGTCGTCCGGCGAGAGGCGGCCCTTGGCGAGCAGGGTGTCGATCTCGCCGACGATGCTCGCGACGCCGCGGTCGACGCGCTCCTGGTCGAGGTCGGTGATGACGACCGGGACCTGGAGGCGGCGGACGAAGAGCAGCGCGAACTGCGTGGCCATGAGGCCCGCGCCGATGACGCCGACCTTGGTGACCGGCTTGGCGAGGCTCTTGTCCGGGGCGCCGGCGGGGCGCTTCGCCCGCTTCTGCACCAGGTCGAAGGCGTAGATGCTCGCGCGGAACTGATCCCCGGAGACGAGGTCGGCCAGCGCCTCGTCCTCGGCGGCGAAGCCCTCCTCGCGGGTGCTGGTCTTGGCGGCCTTCAGCAGGTCGAGCGCGCGGTAGGGCGACGCGGCGACGGTGCCGATCTTGGACTCGAGCTGCTTGCGGGCGATCGCGATCGCGGCGTCCCACTTGACCAGGCGCTCGATCTTCCCGGGGACGTTCGGCCGCTTCACCTCGACGGTCCCGCCGAGGACGCCGTCTGCCCAGACCAGCGAGTTCTCGAGGAAGCTCGCGGAGGGGAAGATCGCGTCGGCGATGCCGAGATCGAAGACGTCCTGGCCCTTGAGGGTCCGGTTGTTCTTCAGCGGGTTCTCGACGATCACCTTGAGGGCGTTCTCGATGCCGATCAGGTTCGGCAGCAGCCAGGCGCCGCCCCAGCCGGGGATGATGCCGAGGAAGACCTCGGGCAGCCCGAGCGCGGGGATCGAGGCGTCGACGGTGCGGTAGTCGGCGTTCAGCGCGATCTCGGTGCCGCCGCCGAGCGCGAGCCCGTTGATGAAGACGAACGAGGGGACGCCGAGCTCGGAGAGCAGGCCGAGGGTCCTGTGGCCCAGGCGAGCGAGCTGGCGGCCGGTCTCGTGACTCGGGATGCTGCCGACCTTGCTGAGGTCGGCGCCGGCGGCGAGGATGAACGGCTTGCCCGTCACTCCGACCGCCTGGATCTCGCCGGCCTTCGCGCGCGCCTGCTGGGCGAGCAGCACGTCGGCCAGCTCGAACAGCCCGGCGGGGCCGAAGGTGCTCGGCCGGGTGTGGTCGCGGTCGTTGTCGAGCGTGATCAGCGCCAGGACGCGGCCGCTCGGGAGCGGGACGTCGCGGACGTAGGAGTGGGTGACGACCTCGCCCTCGGCGAGTTCGACCAGGTCCTCGAATCCTTCGAGCATGGGTCAGCGTCCCTTCCGTCGTGCGCGCTTGCCGTCGAAGTGCGGGTTCTCCCAGATGACCGAGCCGCCCTGGCCGAGACCGACGCACATCGCGGTCAGGCCGTAGCGGACCTCGGGGTGCGCCTCGAACTGGCGGGCGAGCTGGATCATCAGCCGGACGCCGGAGGAGGCGAGTGGGTGGCCGATCGCGATCGCGCCGCCGTACTCGTTGACCCGCGGATCGTCGTCGTCGATGCCGAAGTGGTCGAGGAAGGAGAGCACCTGCACGGCGAACGCCTCGTTGAGCTCGAAGAGGCCGATGTCCTCGATGCCGAGCCCGGCCTTCTTCAGCGCCTTCTCGGTCGAGGGGACCGGACCGATGCCCATGATCTCGGGCTCGACGCCGGCGAAGGCGAAGCTGACGAGCCGCATCTTCTCGGGGAGGCCCAGCTCCTTCGCGGCGTCGGCGCTGGCGAGCAGCGAGACGGCGGCGCCGTCGTTCAGACCGGAGGAGTTGCCGGCGGTCACGCGGCCGTGCGGGCGGAACGGGGTGCGCAGGGTCGCCAGGCCCTCGAGCGTGGTCTCTGGGCGGGGCGCCTCGTCGGCGGTGGCGAGACCCCAGCCGGCGGCGCTGCGGGTGGCGACCGGGACGAGATCGGGCTGGATGTCGCCGTTCCGGTAGGCCTCGGCCAGCTTCTGCTGGCTGCGCAGGGCGTAGTGGTCGGAGCGGCTCTTGGTGAGCTGCGGGAAGCGGTCGTGGATCTTCTCCGCGGTCTTGCCCATGTTGAGGGCCTCCTCGCCGACCAGGCGCTCGGAGAGGAAGCGCGGGTTGGGGTCGGCGTTGAAGCCCATCGGGTGGCGGCCCATGTGCTCGACGCCGCCGGCGATCACGACGTCGTAGGCACCGAAGGCGATGCCGCCGGCGGTCGTGGTGACCGAGGTCATCGCTCCCGCGCACATCCGGTCGATCGCGTAGCCGGGGACCGAGCGCGGCAGGCCCGCGAGGAGCGCGGCGGTGCGGCCGAGGGTCAGGCCCTGGTCGCCCTGCTGGGTGGTCGCGGCGATGGCGACCTCGTCCACGCGCTCCTTGGGCAGGGCGGTGTTGCGCTCCAGCAGCCCGATCATGGCCTTGACGACGAGGTCGTCGGCCCGGGTCTGCCAGTACATGCCCTTCTCACCGGCTCGCCCGAACGGAGTACGGACTCCGTCGACGAACACGACTTCGGATCTCTCGGCCACAGTGCCTCCTGAAAACGGGACGCCCTCTTGGAAACCGGACGTCCTTCCGATCGTAGGAAGGCGGCGACGGGCGCCGGAATCCTTTGCTTCTTCCTACGAAGCGGGTTCCGTGCCCTCGACGGGTGCTTGCCCGGCTTCCACAAACGCGGTGGCGAGCGAGCCGGCGGTCGCGTCGATCTGCCAGGAGCGGGCGCCGGCGCGCTCCAGCTCGGCGGCGACGGAGTCCCGGTCGAGCGGCTCCGGCGGGTTCCAGGCGAGGCGGCGGACCAGCTCGGGCGTGAGCAGGTTCTCGACCGGGAGCGAGAGCAGCTCGGCGATCTCGCCGACGACGGCGCGCGCGGCCTTCAGCCTCGCGTCGGCGGCCGGGTTGCGGTCGCCCCAGGCGCGCGGCGGCGGCAGGGTGTCGGCGGCGGGACGGACGGGGCCGGGCAGGTCCTCGGTGCTCTGGCCGCGCTCGATCGCGGCCCACCAGCGCTCGACCTCGCCGCGGCTGGCGCGGCCGGTGAAGTCGCGGCGGCCGGAGAGCTGGCCGAGGCTCGTGGGGACGTTGCGAGCGACGGCGATGATCGAGGAGTCGGGGATCAGCCGGCCGGGCGCGATGTCGCGCTCGCGGGCGAAGGCGTCGCGGGTCAGCCAGAGCTCGCGGGCGATGGCGAGGGCGCGGGGTCCGCGCAGGGCGTGCATGCCGGAGAGGCGGCGCCAGGGCTCGGCCGGGACCGGCTTGGGCTGCCGGGCCAGGGTCGCCTCGAACTCCTCGCGGGCGATCCGGGTCTTGCGGGCCTCGACGAGCATCTCGGCCATCCGGTCGCGCAGGTCGGGCAGCAGCTCGACGTCCTTCGCGGCATAGACCAGCCAGCTCTGCGGGAGGGGGCGGGTCGACCAGTCGGCGGCCGAGTGCTCCTTGGCGAGGTGGATGCCGAGCAGGTCCTCGACGACGGCGCCGAGACCGACCTTGGGCAGGCCGAGCAGGCGGGCGGCGAGCTCGGTGTCGAAGATGCGCACCGGGTCGAGGCCGACCTCGCGCAGGCAGGCGAGGTCCTGGCTGGCGGCGTGCAGGATCCACTCCTCCTCGCCGATCACGGCCTGGAGGGCGTCCATCCGGCCGATCGCGGGCGGGTCGAAGAGGAACGCTCCGGCGCCGCGGCGGTAGACCTGGATCAGGTACGCGCGCTGCGAGTAGGTGAAGCCGGAGGCGCGCTCGGCGTCGACGGCGACGGGACCCTCGCCGGCGGCGAGGGCGTCGACCGCGGCGAGGAACTCGTCGGGGGTGGAGAGGACACGGTAATCAGTCACGGTTGTTCCGTCGGAAGGCGAGCGAGGTCACACCGTCGCCCGATACGGGCGGGAGGCCCGCGAGCATGCACAACAGCTCCCCCCAGCCTTCCACGTGGGGAGCGAGCTGCGCATCCTCGGGGCTCCAGGAGGCCCGGATCTCGATCTGCGCGCCGTCTCCCTGGGCGGCGAGCTCGCCGAATCCGGTGGAGAGGACCTTGGTCGCGGTGCCGGAGGCGGCGGTGTAGAAGGCGCCGCGGACCTCGAGGGCGTCCATCAGCCAGGACCAGGCGACCTCGGCGAGGAAGGGATCGGTGCCGATCTCGATCTCGAGCGGGGCCTGGGCGAAGCAGACGACCCGGAACGGGCCGCCCCACTGCTCCGGCTCCTCGGGGTCGTAGAGCAGGATGAACCGCCCGGTGCCCAGCTCGGAGTCGCGGCCGTGGGCGCGCGGCGAGACGTCGCCGGAGAGGGCGACGGCGTACGGCGCGAGTCCGGCCGGCGACGCGATCTCGGAGACGGTGAGCTCGGAGCGGGTCGTCGCCCGGCGCAGGGAGTCGACCGCGGCGCGGAACTCCTCCGGGAGCTGGGACGGCGCTGGGAATTCGGGCACGGTCGCAGACTAGAGTTCCCGCATGCTCGAAGCCCGCAGGCACGCCGCGGAGAGCGCGCACACCGGTGTCGTCCTCGCTGCGGTCCTCGCGGCCCCCGCCCTCGCCGCTCTGACGGCCCTCGGCGGGGCCGCGCTCGGGACGGCCTTCCTCCGCGGGGTGGTCACTCCGCCCTCCCGGCGTGCGCAGGACGTCCGGGTCCTCGCCGTGCGGCCGGACGTGCACGAGATCGAGCTGTCGGCCTCGGTCGACACGGCGGTCCGCGGCGGCTTCAGCCTCTGGTTCGACCACGGGCGCGGGCACGCGCGGATCGGGCGGCTGCTCGCGACCGGGCGCGGCCGGGTCGTGCGGGAGCTCGGCGCCGTCGATCGCGGGACGCTGCGGCCCGGCGCCCGCGGCCGGCTGAACGGGTGGCTGCTGCTCTCGCCGCGCGAGACCGGGCTGCCCTTCACGGCGGAGGAGGTGCCGACGCAGTTCGGCGCCGCTCCGGCCTGGCTCTTCCCGGCCGAGGAGGACGGCGGCGTCTGGGCGATCCACGTGCACGGCCGCGCGACGACCCGCGAGGAGACGCTGCGCGGGATCGCCGCGTTCCACCGGGCGGGGCTCACCTCGCTGGTGGTCTCGTACCGCAACGACGGCGACGCTCCGGAGAGCCCGGACCGGCGCTACGCGCTGGGGGAGACGGAGTGGCGCGACGTCGACGCCGCGATCCGGTTCGCCGAGCGGCGCGGCGCGCGCCGGGTCGTGCTCGTCGGCTGGTCGATGGGCGGCGCGATCGTCCTGCAGACCGCGCTGCGCTCGAGCCGCCGCGGGCTGATCGTGGGGCTGGTGCTCGACTCGCCGGTGATCGACTGGCGGGTGACCCTGCGGAAGCAGGCCCGGCTGAACCGGATCCCGGCGCCGATCGCGGCGCTCGCGCTCACGGCGATGCAGCGGCCGTGGTCGGCCGCGCTGACCGGCCAGAGCAGTCACGTCCCGCTGGCGGCGATGGACCTGGTCGAGCGGGCCGCCGAGCTGACCGTGCCGGTCCTGCTGCTGCACAGCGTCGACGACGACTTCGTGCCGAGCGGACCGTCCGAGGCCCTGGCGGCGGCGCGGCCCGATCTGGTCGAGCTCGTGCTCTTCCACGGGGCGGGGCACACCCGGCTCTGGAACGACGACCCGGAGCTCTGGGAGTCGTCGGTCGAGCGCTGGCTGGCGGAGCGGGCGCTCAGCCGGTCCGGGTCCAGCGCGCGTAGGTGAAGCCGGCGTCGTCCGCGGCGAGCGACGTCAGGGAGTAGGTGTCGTCGACCCGCTGGCCCATCGATGCGACGGGGAGGCCCGGCAGCACCACGCGGGGCGCGGTGGTCAGGCAGAGCTCGTCGACGCGGCCGGAGGCGAGGAACTGGCCCGAGAGCGAGGCGCCGCCCTCGCAGACCACGCGCTCGAGTCCGAGGGCGCGCAGGGCCGCGAGGATCGCGTCGACGCTCATCCGCCCGCCGGTCGCGGGCACCGGGACGACCTCGACGCCGCGGGGGAGGTCGCCCGGAGCCTCCCGCCCCTCCGGCAGCAGCAGGAGCACGCGGGCGCCCTCCTGCACCTCGAGGCGGTGGCCGGCCAGGTCGCCGGAGGAGGAGACGATGGCGAGCGGCGCGCGGTGGGGCACGCGGTAGCCCTCCGCGCGGACGCTCGCGGCGCCGACGAGGACGACGTCGGCCTGCGCGCGGATGACCCCGAGGATCGTGCGGTCGACGCGGTTGGTCAGCGTCTCGCTGGTGCCGTCGGAGCCGATGCTCGAGCCGTTGACGCTCGCGATCATGTTGAGCCGCACGCGGACACCGGCGCCGGGGAGGTAGGCCGCCTCGATCGCCGCTCGGGCGCCGTCGTCACCGAGGCGGATCGGCTCGCCGGCGGGGACGAGCGGCTGCAGGATCACGGTGCCGGGCTCTCGCGCGGGGCTCAGGCGGCCAGGTGGGCGCGGATCTGGCGCTTGGTGCGACCCAGCAGCGCGCTCATCCCGCGCAGCCGGAGCGGCGAGACCGCCTCGGACAGGCCGATGGTCTGCGGGAAGTCGTCGGGAACGGCGAGCACCTGCTCGGGCGTCAGACCGTCCAGGCCCTGGGCGAGGATCGAGGCGAAGCCGCGGGTGGTCGGCGCCTCGCGCGGCGCGGTCGCGTGCAGGTGGATCACGTCGCCGTCGAACTCGACGACGATGAAGACCGGCGACTGGCACTCCTCGACCCGCTCGAACAGGTCGGGGTGATCGCGGTAGCGCTCGGGCAGCTCGGGGAGGTCGTTCGAGAACTCGAGGAGGAGCTGGAGGCGCTCCGGCTTCTCGAGGGCGAGGAACTCGTCGCGGATCTCGCGGAGCGCGGGGCCGAGCAGGTCGGTGGCGGGGGTGTCGGTGGTCATCGCTTCCATTCTTCCCTACGCGGGGACGACGGGGCAGGACGCCGAGGGCCCCGGCACAGGTGTGCACGGGGCCCTCGGGTCACGGTCGGAGCGGGCCGGTCAGCGGGGCGCGGGGGCCTCGCCGGGCTCGGCGCCCTGGACGATCGGGACGCGGACGGCGCTGCCCCACTCGGTCCAGGAGCCGTCGTAGTTCTTGACGCCCTCGAAGCCGAGGAGGTGGGTGAGCACGAACCAGGTGTGCGAGGAGCGCTCGCCGATCCGGCAGTAGGCGATGACGGTGTCGCCGTCGGCGAGGCCCGCGCCGTCGCGGTAGATGCCGTTCAGCTCGTCGAGGGAGCGGAAGGTGCCGTCCTCCGCCGCGGCCTTGCCCCACGGCACGTTCTGCGCGCTGGGGATGTGGCCGGCGCGCAGGGCGCCCTCCTCCGGGTAGGCCGGCGCGGTCGTGCGGGCGCCGGAGAACTCCTCGGGCGAGCGGACGTCGATCAGCGGGTTGCCGAAGTGGGCGAGCACGTCCTCCTTGAAGGCGCGGATGTCGCCGTCGTGGCGCTCGACCGCCGGGTACTCGGCCGTGGCCGGGCTCGAGGCGTCGGTGGTGGTCGGCCGGCCGTCGGCGATCCACTTGTCGCGGCCGCCGTCGAGCAGGCGGACGTCCTCGTGGCCGAAGAGGGTGAAGACCCAGAGGGCGTAGGCGGCCCACCAGTTGTTCTTGTCGCCGTAGATGACGACGGTGCTGTCGCGGGCGATGCCCTTGGCGCCGACGAGCGCGGCGAAGGCGGCGCCGTCGATGTAGTCGCGCTGCACCGGGTCGTTGAGGTCGGTGTGCCAGTCGATCTTGACCGAGCCGGGGATGTGGCCGGTCTCGTAGAGCAGGACGTCCTCGTCGGACTCCACGACCACGAGGCCGGGGGTGCCGAGGCGCTGCTCGAGCCACTCGCCGCTGACGAGCCGTTCGGGGTGCGCGTAGGCGGCGAACTTCGGCGACGGATCGAGTTCAACGGGCAAGGGGGACCTCCAGGATGGTGCGCGGGGCGCAGACGTGGTTCTCGGATGGGCGGCGGTGCGGGCGGGCTACGCTGGAGACCGCCCTCAGCGACAGTACGCGCCCTCGTGCGCGGGTGCACGGACGGCCCCGTAAGAGTTCGACACAGTGCCGCCGGCGTCCGCCGCCGTGCGGCTCGACACAGTACTGCGACCCTGGATGCGAGACCGCGTGACCCCCGACGACGTCCGTTCGACGAGCAGCCTGACCGCGCGCTCGCCGCAGATCAGCGGCCACGAGATCGCCTCGACCCTGGTGCCGCCGCGGCAGTTCGAGGGCGCGACCTTCGAGAGCTACCGGCCGGACCCGGAGTACCCCTCGCAGGCGGAGGCCGTCGAGGCGCTGCGGGCGTTCGCGGCCGGTGGCGGCTCGAAGGGCGGCGGCGGCGGGTTCCTCGGCTTCGGCCGCAAGAAAGCGCCGGCCGTGAAGCCGGGCGTCTACCTCGACGGCGGCTTCGGCGTCGGCAAGACCCACCTGCTCGCGGCGATCTGGCACGCGGTGCCGGGCCGCACCTACTTCGGCACCTTCATCGAGTACACCGCCCTGGTCGGCGCCCTCGGCTACGCGGCGACCGTGTCCCTGCTCAAGGGCTCGGCGCTGCTCTGCATCGACGAGTTCGAGCTGGACGACCCGGGCGACACGATGCTGATGACCCGGCTGCTGGGCGAGCTGGTCGCCTCCGGCACCCGCATCGCGGCGACCTCGAACACCCCGCCGAACGCGCTGGGCGAGGGGCGCTTCGCCGCCGCGGACTTCCTCCGCGAGATCCACGCGATGGCCGAGCACTTCCAGACGATGCGGATCGACGGCACCGACTATCGCCGCCGCGACATCGAGGGCCACGCGGTCACCCGTTCGGACAGCGCGATCGACGAGCTCGTCGCAACGGCCCCCTCCGGTGCCGTCGTCACCGACGACTCCTTCCGCGCCGCGGTCGACCACCTCGGCTCCGTGCACCCCTCGCGCTACATCAAGGTGATCGACGGGGTCGACGCCATCGTGCTCCGCGACGTCGCCACGCTGACCGACCAGACGGACGCGCTGCGCCTCGTCGCCTTCATCGACCGCGTCTACGACGCGCAGATCCCGGTCCTCGCCTCCGGCGTCGCGCTCGACGAGGTCTTCGGCGGCGACATGCTCAGCGGCGGCTACCGCAAGAAGTACCTCCGCTCGATGTCGCGCCTGATCGCGCTGACCTCGATGCGGCCGTTCTCCTGACGACGGACCGGCTCCTGACGACGGACCGGCTCCTGACGACGGACCGGCTCCAGACGGCGGACCGGCGCCCGACGACGCGACGGCGCGCGGCGTCGGTCCTCCGCGGCATCTCCCCGGCTCGTGCGCGGGGGATCCGCGGCGCGCTGTAACGCACTGTTCACACGGGAGCCGCGCTCGTAACATCCGCGAAACCTCGTGCCGCACGGGTCGTAACGTCGCGCGGCCAGACTGTCGGCTACCCGAGGTGACCCGACACCCCGCGTCCTCCGAGACGCCGTGTCTTCGGGGTCGTGCAGCGACTGCCGGCCCGCATCGGGCTCTGCACTGCCCTCACTCACGACTCCTGCACGACTCTGCTTACTCACGAGAGGTTCAACAATGGATCAAGGCAATACCGCGTTCCTGCTCCTGGCGGCGGCGCTGGTCCTGCTCATGACCCCCGGGCTCGCCTTCTTCTACGGCGGTCTGGTCCGAGCGAAGAGCGTCATCAGCATGATGATGCTGAGCTTCGGCGCGATGGGCCTGATCGGCGTGCTGTGGGTGCTCTACGGCTACGCGATCACCTTCTCCAACGCCGGCGTGGGCGACTTCGTCGGCATCGACGGCGTCCTCGGCATCGACCTCAGCCAGCTCGGCCTCGCCGGTGCCTACGCCGAGGCCCGCGGTGACATCGAGTCCGCGTACCCGACGCTCGCCTTCGCGGCCTTCCAGGCCACCTTCGCGATCATCACCGTCGCGCTCATCTCGGGTGCCATCGCCGACCGCGCCAAGTTCGGCGCGTGGATGGTCTTCGCCGGCGTCTGGGCGACCATCGTCTACTTCCCGGTCGCCTCCTGGGTCTTCAACTTCGCCCTCGACCCCGAGACCGGCGCCACCTCGGACGGCGGCTGGATCGCCTACAACGTCGGTGCGATCGACTTCGCCGGCGGCACCGCGGTGCACATCAACGCCGGTGCGGCGGCCCTCGCCCTCGCCCTGGTCCTCGGCAAGCGCGTGAACTTCACCAAGGGCGCGCACCAGCCGCACAACCCGCCGTTCGTGCTCCTCGGCGCCGGCCTCCTCTGGTTCGGCTGGTTCGGCTTCAACGCCGGCTCCGAGCTCGCCGCCGACGGCATCGCCGCGATCGCCTTCCTCAACACCATCGCCGCACCGGCCGCCGCCATCATCGGCTGGCTGATCATCGAGAAGATCAAGGACGGCAAGCCCACCTCGATCGGCGCCGCCTCCGGTGCCGTCGCGGGTCTCGTCGCGATCACCCCGGCCTGCGCCGTGCTCTCGCCCTTCTGGGCGATCGTGCTCGGCCTGATCACCGGTGCCGTCTGCGCCCTGGCGATCGACCTCAAGTACAAGCTCGGCTACGACGACTCGCTCGACGTGGTCGGCGTGCACCTCGTCGGCGGTCTGATCGGAACGCTCTACATCGGCTTCTTCGGCACCGATGTCGGCCTCTTCCTCACCGGCGACGCCAGCCAGCTCGGCAAGCAGGCCCTCGCGGCCTTCACCGTCCTGATCTACTCCTTCGTCCTCACCTACGCGATCGGCTGGGTCATCCAGAAGACGATCGGCTTCCGCGTGAAGAACGAGGACGAGATCGCCGGCATCGACACCGCCATCCACGGCGAGGCGGGCTACGTCCTCGCGGACTAGTCCTCGCACGCCCCGTCGCGCTCGGCGCGACACCCCGGTGGAGCCGGCTCTTCGGAGCCGGCTCCTTCCGTTTCCGGGCTAGGGTCGTCGCGTGCCCTCCTCACGCTCCGTCGTGTCCCTGCTCCTCCGACTGCTCGGCCGCGCGAGCGCCCCGCGCGCCGACGCCGGCGCTCCGGCGCAGCGGCCGTACCTGAGCACCACGGCGCCCACTCCGGGCGCGAACGGGATCGGCAGGACCTCCGAGGTCGACCCGACCCGGCTGCGCGGCGTGCACCTCGGCTACGCGCCGACGCCGGACGGCGATCCCGATCCGGGCGAGGTCGTCTGGACCTGGGTGCCCTACGAGGAGGACGACGGCCGCGGCAAGGACCGCCCCGTCCTCGTCCTCGCGGTCGAGAAGGCCGGCACGGCGCTGGCGATCCGGTTGAGCTCGAAGGAGCACGACGGCTACCTCGCGGTCGGCGCAGGGCCCTGGGATCCGGAGGGGCGGCCGAGCTTCGCGGACCCGGAGCGGGTCTTCCGCGTGCACCCCGCGGGGATGCGGCGCGAGGGCGCGGCGCTCGAGCGCGCGCGGTTCGACGCGGTCGCGCGGGTCGTCTCGGCGCGGTACGGCTGGCGCTGAGCCGGCGCCGACCCCCGGCGGTCCCGCCTACGCGCTCGGGGCGATGCGCACGAGCTCCGGGTACTTGGCCGTCCGGCCGTCGCCGGAGGACGTCCCGGTGAGCCGGCGGCGCAGCCACGGCGCGACGTGGGTGCGGTAGTACTGCGCGGAGCCTCCGCTCGCTGCGGCGGTCCGCTCGGGCGCCTCTCGGGCGGCGGGCGGGACGGGGAGGCCGAGGGAGGAGAGCACGCGGGCGCTGACGCGGTGATGACCGCGCGGGCCGAGGTGCAGGCGGTCCTCGGACCAGAGCGACGGGTCGGCGAAGGCCGGATCGGTCCAGTTGTCGGCGACGACGATGTCCTGGCGCTGCCGCGTGCGGCGCAGGACGGCCGAGGTGAGGGCGTCGCCGCGACGCTTGATCAGGCGGCCTAGCGGCAGCCGCGCGGACGGGTCCGGGGCGGAGAGGGCGATCAGAACGACGCCCTCGGCGTCGCAGCGGGCGAGGACCTCGAGGTAGCGGTCGGCGATGCGTTCGATGTCGGCGCGCGGTCTGAGCATGTCGTTGCCACCTCCGTTGAAGGAGAGGTGCGTCGGCCGCAGGGCGAGCGCGGGCTCGAGCTGCTCGTCGACGATCGGGTCGATGAGGCGGCCGCGGATGGCGAGGTTGGCGTACTCGATCGGCTCGCCGAGCGCATCCGCCCAGCCCTGCGCGGTGAGGTCGGCCCAGCCGCGGGCGGTGCCGTCGGGGAGCTCGTCGCCGACGCCCTCCGAGAAGGAGTCGCCGATCGAGACGAAGCGGACGGCGGTCATCGGCGCGGCGATCGGGGCGGGGTTCCGGTGCGGGGCATCGTCGCACTGTAGCCCGGGAAAGCGTGTACCGTCGGCCGCATGGATCAGGACTCGCCGACCTCCGTCGAACTGCCGGACGGGGTCGGACGCCTCGTCCTCGTCGATCCGGACACGCCGCCGAAGGACTCGCCGCGGCCGTATCTGCATCCGCTGCGGACGCCCGCCGGGCGCGTCGTCAGCGATCTGCGGCCCGCGGACCACGACTGGCATCTCGGGCTGTCGCTCGCCGTGTCGAACATCACGATCGGCGAGGACGAGCGCGACACGAACCTGTGGGGCGGGCCGACCTGGCTGACCGGGACGGGCTACCGGCAGGTGGACAACAACGGCTCGCAGCGGCCGGAGGGCGTGGACCCGGGGGACCTCGCCCTCGGGTGGTTCGATGCGCGCGGGCGGCGCTTCCTCGACGAGCGGCGGCGGCTGAGCGTCCGGCGGCTCGGCGACGTGACGGTGCTGCGGATCGAGAGCCGCTGGCGCGCGCTCGGGGAGCGGCTGGTCTTCGGGTCGCCGACCACGGCGGGGCGGCCGGACGCGGGCTACGGCGGGCTGTTCCTGCGGCTGGACCCGTCGTTCGAGGGGAGTGCGGTGAGCGGGCCGGACGGCGCGGTCGCGGAGCCGATGGGGGTCGCGTCGCGCTGGCTCGCGGTGGCGGACGGGAGCGCGACGGTGGCGCTGCGGGCGGACGAGGGGAGTCCCGTCGATCCGTCGACGTGGTTCGTGCGGACGAGCGGGACGCCGATGCTGTGCGCGGCGCCGTTCTTCGGCGCGACGTGGACGCTGGACGCGGGGGCGGAGGCGAGCTGGAGCTGGCAGGTGCTGCTCGCGGACCGGGTACTGGGTGCGGAGGAGATCGAGGCGAGCTGGGGGCGGGGCGGCTGAGTGCTGGCGGGGCGGGTCTCGATACGCCGCTGCGCGGCTACTCGACCAGCATGAACGGCCGCTGCGCCGGTGGTCGGCCAGCATGAGTTGCGCGGGTGGTCGGCCAGCATGAGCCGAGGGGGCGGTGGCCCCGGGACGAGGAGGAGCGGACATGGAGCGGACCGGGAGGCGGGTGCTGCACGGCGCGCGGAAGGTCGACGCGGGCGGGACGGTCGAGGACTTCTGGCTGGTCGCGGACGACGGCGTGATCGTCGAGGTCGGGGCCGGGGGCGGCTGGGAGCGGGCGGCGGAGGGTGCGCGGGTGCACGACGCGGCCGGGCTGACGGCGACGCCCGGGTTCGTCGATCTGCACGTGCACGGCGGGGCGGGCCGCAGCTTCGACGAGGGCGCGGACGGGATGCGGGCGGGACTCGCTCTGCACCGCGCGCACGGGACGACGCGCTCGCTGGTGAGCCTGGTGTCGGCGCCGCTCGCGCAGCTGGAGGCGTCGCTCGACGTGGTCGCCTCGCTGGCGGCGGAGGATCCGCTCGTCCTCGGGGCGCACCTGGAGGGGCCGTTCCTCGCGCCGTCGCGCCGCGGGGCGCACGATCCGGACGCCCTGATCGCGCCGGCGCCAGAGGCGGTCGGGCGGCTGCTCGACGCGGCGCGCGGGAGCCTCCGGCAGATCACGATCGCTCCCGAGCTGCCGGGAGCCCTCGCGGCGATCGAGCGGCTGACCGGCGCGGGGGTCGTCGTCGCGGTCGGCCACACCGAGGCGGACGCGACGACGACGCGGGCGGCGATCGAGCGCGGGGCGCGGCTGGTCACCCACGCCTTCAACGCGATGCCGGGCATCGGGCACCGCGCGCCGGGGCCGATCCCGGTGGCGCTGGCCGACGAGCGGGTGGTGCTCGAGCTGATCCTGGACGGCGAGCACGTGGACGCGGACGTGGCGCGCATCGCATTCGCGTCGGCGCCCGGACGGATCGCGCTGGTCACCGACGCGATGGCGGCGGCGGGAGCGGGCGACGGCGCGCACCGGATCGGCCGGCTGCGCGTCGACGTGCGGGACGGCGTCGCCCGGCTGGAGGGCACGGAGACACTCGCCGGCTCCACGCTGACGCTCGACGCGGCACTCCGCCGCGCGGTCGCGTCGGTCGGTCTGGGGCTCGAGGCCGCGGTCGGCGCCGTCAGTGCGACGCCGGCGCGCGTGCTGGGCGCCGAGGGCGCGCTCGGCACACTCGCGGTCGGCCGGGCGGCCGACGTGGTCCTGCTGGACGACGCCCTGCAGGTGCGGGCGGTGTGGGCCGCGGGCGAGCCGGTGGTGACGGCCTAGAGCCTTCGCAGGGCGAGGTGCAGGTGCGCGCCGTGCCGCAGGTCCACCGACAGCGTGCGCGGGTCGATCTGGAGCGCTCCGGGCGTGCCCTCCTCGAGCTCGATGTCGAACGGCAGCCGCACGAGCACGCGCTCGCCCAGTCGCGCCGCCGCCGCGTCGAGGGGACTGCGGAGCAGGCACTCGACGGACTCCGGGCTCCAGGAGAGCGACTCGACCCGCAGGGCGCCGCGCAGGTGCAGGCCGGTGATCCGTCCCTCCGCCCAGCGGTCGGGCAGGGCGGGCAGCAGGTGCAGTGTCGTGCCGTCCGAGCGGGCGAGCATCTGCGCGACCAGGGCGGGCAGTCCGCCCGCGGCGTCGACGTTGACGATCGCGTCGGCGTCGTGGGTGGGCATCATGTTCGGGCGCCAGTGCAGGCGGGCGAGCCAGTCGACGCACTGCAGCGCCGCCTCGGCGTCGCCGAGCGTGGCGGCGGCGACGCCGGCCTGCACGAGTCCGAACGCCATCTCCATCCGGCCGGGCGGGGCGGTCGGCTCCTCGGCGCGCCAGCGCAGCCGGGCGCGGACCGCCTCCAGGGCCGCAGCGCCGAGGGCGGGGTCGGCGGTCGCCGGGTCGCCCTCGTACCACCAGGGGTGCAGGTGCGAGGCGTGCCGGTGCTCCGGCCGGTCGGAGAGCGCCGGGTCCTGCCACTCCGCCAGCTGCCCGTCGGGGCTGACGCGGTAGCCGGGGAGCCGGGAGGCGAGTGCCTCCCACTCGGCGGCGTCCTCGTCCGTGCCGAGCAGCCGCTCGATGCGCGCGGCGATCAGCAGCGCGTCCCGGATCATCGCGACCTCGGACGTGGCGTCGCGGGTGATCGGCGTCTCCTGGTCACCGGGGTGATTCTCGGGGGAGTAGCCGGGGGAGACGTGCGCGGTCCCGTCCGCGTCGATCACCAGGGCGTGCCGGTAGCAGGTGACGACCTCGTGGGCGAAGGGCCGGGCCCAGCCGCGCAGGAACTCCTCGTCGCCGGTGCTCGACCAGTGGTCCCAGGCGAGCCGGAGGATCCAGCCGCCGCCGCCGAGCCAGTACTGCAGCGGGTACTCGGCGGTGAAGTGGTTGGCGCGGCCGTGCCCGGAGATGCGGGTGGGCAGCAGGAAGCCGGGCGCGCCGAGGATCCGCTCGGCGTTGAGGCGGTAGTCGTCCTCGAACTCGGCGACGGCGGTGAAGAACGAGCGCAGCAGCTCGGGCGTGCCGGTCGTGCCGAGCGAGGCGACGCCGCCGTTCTGCACGTTCCCGTTGAGCGTGTAGTCGGAGGACCAGGCCGGCGCCCAGGAGCCGGCCCAGACGCCCTGCAGGCTGGCGGGCAGCTCGCCCGTCGCCGCGATGATCGCGTGCCGGCCGGCGGCGAAGGCGCGCTCGACGAGCTCGTCGCTCGCCGCGGGGTCGGCGCGCACCTCCTCGATGCTGCGCGGGGTCGCGGCGCCGAGGGAGAAGGAGCAGGCGCCGACGAGCCGCTCGTGCGGGGTGGTCGCGGCGGGGTAGCGGGCGAGGACCGGCGGAGTGACGGGCGCGGGCGCGGTCGAGGTCACCGAGACGCGCAGCTCCAGCTCCAGCTCGCGGGCGCCGGAGACGCGCCAGGCGGGCCAGGTCGCGTCGCGCTCCCTCACGGCGGACTCCTGGCCCCGCAGCAGGCGCGCGACGACGAGGGCGGAGCGGAAACCGGTGGGGCGCGGGTGGCGGGGCACGGTCTCGAGGGCGAGGGTCTCGCCGCCGTCGACGGCGCGGACGAGGGCGTGCTCGCGGTGGTCGCGCGGGGCGTCGGGGCCGAGATCGGGCTCGGTCGGCTCGTCGGCCGGGGCGAGCCGGAGCAGGCCGGAGAAGGGCGAGTCGGCGCGCACCGTGACGAGGAGCCGGTCGGCGCCGCGGTCGGCGCGGACGCTGACCGTGAGTCCCGTCGGAAGGGTCAGGGCAGCGGTGCCCGTCGGGTAGTCGACCGAGCGCTCGCGGATGCCGCCGGACGACCCGGTGGCCAGCTCGAGCCGGAGGACTCCCGCGGGCACCAGCGGGTCGGCGTCGAGGAGCGAGCCGTCGTGCCCCTCCTCGGCCCAGGCGCGGGTGTGCCACTCCTCGATCCGCTCCGCGTCCGCGTCGCTCACGGGCGCCCGGTCGAGCAGCGCGCGGATCGCCGGCAGCAGGGGAGCGAGCAGCGGCGGCCCGACCAGCGGGTCGACCGGCAGACGGAGCCGCTCGTGCGAGAGCGAGACGACCGCGCCGCCGCCGCCGTCTCCCTCGCCGCCGTCTCCCTCGCCGTCGGGGCCCTCGTACAGCGCCGCGCCGGTCGTCCCGGTGCCGACCATCACCCCGGTCTCCCATGTCCTGGCCTCGGTGCTGCCGTGGAAGCCTCCGGCGCCATCGGCGGTGCTCATCGGGTTGCTCATCGGGGCGCGATCGCGAGCCGCAGGCGGCGCGGCTCGGTCGTGGAGCCGCCGAGCAGGATCCGGGTGCCGGCGACGCGATCGGCGCCGCCGACGTACGTGAACATCTCGCCGTCGTCGAAGACCGGCGGAACGCCGTCGCCGGGATCGGTGTCGATCGAGAGCACGGCGGCGTCGGTGGCGACGGTCGCGACGGCTCCGTCGAGCCACCAGCCGTCCTCGAGCACCGCGGCGCCCGACACGAGTGCGTCGCCGTCGACGACGAGCTCCAGCGCGTAGCGCGTCTCGAGGCCGGTGAAGGAGACCGTGACGTCGATGCCCGTCTCGTCGATCTCGACCGCCACCTCCGTCCGCAGCTCGACGTCGAAGCGCTCACGCCGGGCGAAGTCCATCACCGAGAAGAAGCGGCCCTCGCTGTCCGGGACGGCGGTGGCCGCGGGCGCGTCGGCGCCGAGCGTGTCGTAGTAGCCCGAGACCCGCCGCTCGACGAGCACCGCGCCGCGCTCGGTCGGCTCGAGGGTCTGCGGTCGGGCGCAGCCGAGCGAGAAGAACGCGGGGGAGACGCGCAGCGAGCGGAGGACGAGCCCGTGCGCGCGCGCCCGGAGCAGGGTCGCGGAGTTGGCGAGGCCGGAGCCGATCCGGCCGGTGCTCGCGAAGTCGCTGCCGGCCGAGACGGACACGGAGAGCGCGCCCTCGCGGCGGCGGAGCAGCCGGCTGACCGGATAGCCGCGCGTGACCGAGCCGGGTGTCGCGGCCGGCTCGGGCAGGAGTCCGCCGATCTCCGGGCGGCGCAGCAGCTCGGCGAGGTGCCGCTCCGGCTCGCGCAGCGTGCGACCGAGGATCTGCCCGACGATCCGGGCGGCGTCGCCGTCGCCGTCCTCCAGCGCGAGCAGGCGGTAGGGCGAGAGCAGGTTCTCGACGTCGTAGGCAATGGTCTGGTCCTGCCGGCGGGAGTGCACGCACTCGATCTCGCCGTCGTCCTCGACCAGGCCGGCGATCGCGCGGAGGTTCCGCCGCACCGGCTCGAGCAGGGACGGCCGGTCGAGGCCGTGCGCCAGCGTCAGCAGGCTCGGGTTCGTGACCTCGGTGGCGTAGACGGCGCTGCGCTCGCTGTACTGCCCGTCGGCGTCGATGTCGATGCCCTCGGCCAGCCAGGCGTCGGCGCGGTCCAGCAGCGCGGCGGCGAGGGCCCCGGACGCGCCGTCCGCCGAGCGCCCGCCGTGCACGTGGACCGCGAGGGCGGCGAGGGCGCTCGCCAGCTCCCAGCGGTGGTTCGGCGTGTGCACGCCGCCGGCCAGCATCGCGGGCGAGGCGGCGACGGCGATCGCGGCGAGACCCTCCCGGACCGCGTCGAAACCGGCGGGCAGGTGGCGGTCGAGCAGCTCGACGCAGCCGCAGAGGTCGTTGATCGTGAACGCCGTGTCGGGCGGGGAGGCGAGGTTGCCGCTGCTCGAGAACAGACCGCTGTCGAGCTGCTGGGCGGCGAGGTGCCGGAGGTAGGTCTCGGCGGCGTCCCGCGATTCCGGACCCTCGTCGCCCTCGGCGATCGCCAGGGCGACCAGGGAGGTGATGGCGCGCATGGTGGGTCGCGGGCCGAGCCCGGTCAGCGGCCGCCGGGCGCGCGCGACGAACTCGTCGCCGCGCACGCGGGCGTCCGCGATCAGCCGGGCGGCGTAGGGGGCGTCGTCGACGGTGATCACGGGGTCTCCTCGGGGTAAGGAACGGAAGCGGGGGAGAGGCGCAGGCTCACGACCTCGAACGGCCGCAGCTCGAGCGCGATCCGGCCGGAGTCGACGCCCCGCAGCGCCGTCCCCTCGGCGTCGCGGTCGAGCAGGTCGACCTCGCAGACGCCGCTGAGCGGATGCGCGACGACCAGCGCCGTGCGGACGCGTCCGCCGAGCGCCTCGTGCAGCCGGACGATCACGTCGCCGCTGCGGTCGGCGGCGAGCGTGACCGTGTCGACGACCACGGCCGGGTCCTCGACGGTGACGAGCGCCTCCGGGATCGAGCCGCCGAGGACGACGCGCGGCGCCGTGCTCGCGGCGAAGCCGGCCCGGACGGCGTCGGCGATGCCGGGGGCGACCGTGAGCGTGCTGAGGAACTCGTGCTCGCCCTGGTCCGCCTCCGGATCGGGGAAGGTCGGCGCGCGCAGCAGCGACTGGCGGACCACGGTGCTCACGCGGCCGTCGTCGATCGTGCGCTGCACGTCGTAGCCGTAGACCGCGTCGGAGGCCACGGCGACGCCGAAGCCCGGCTCGCCGACGTGCAGCCAGCGGTGCGCGCAGATCTCGTACTTCGCCGCCTCCCAGCTGGTGTTGGTGTGCACCGGGCGGCGGACGTGGCCGAACTGCGTCTCGGCCGAGGACTGCTCGGCGTGCACGTCGAGCGGGAAGGCGAGCTTCAGCAGCTTCCGCCGCTCGTGCCAGTCGACGACCGTGCGGATCCGGACCGCGGGCTCGCGCGGATCGAGGGCGATCGTCTGGACGACCGAGCTGCCCCCGCGCCCGACGCTCCGGCGGACGACGACGCTCGCGCCGTCCTCGCCGAGCTCGACCGTGCCGTCGACGAGGTCGACGACGGTGTCGCGGTAGGCGGCGTCGAGGTCCCAGGCGTCCCACTGGTTGGGCTCGTCGCGGTGCAGCTGCAGCAGGTTCCCGACGCGACCCCTGGGCAGCAGCTCGCGCCCGGAGTCGCGGTCGAGGACGCTCGAGAGGAGCCCCTGCGCGGTGACGGCGACGACGAGGCGCGGCGACTCGAGCACGAAGCCCTCGCCGTCGGCGCGCACGGAGAGCCCCTCGGCAGCCTCCACGTCGGCCCCGCCCCGCGCCGGCACCCCGCCGACGACGACCGGCGCCGCGTTCAGCGCGATCCGCCGCTCGCCCGGCCCGACGAGCACCGCGAGCCGCTCGGCGATCATCCGCTCCAGCGCCGTGCTCACCTCGGCGTGCGTGCGCTCGGCCTCGCGGTGCACCCAGGCGATCGCGGTGCCGGGGAGGATGTCGTGGAACTGCAGCAGCAGCACCCGCCGCCAGAGCGCGTCGAGCTCGTCGAACGGGAACGGCACGCCGTGCCGCAGGAACGCGACGCTCGCCCAGTGCTCGGCCTCGGCCAGCAGCCGCTCGTTGCGGCGGTTGCCCTGCTTGGTGCGGGCCTGCGAGGTGAGGATGCCGCGGTGGAACTCGAGGTACATCTCGCCGGACCAGACCGGCGGGTCGGCGTACTCGGCCTCGGCGGCCGCGAAGAAGTCGTGCGCGGAGGAGAACTCGAGGCGCGGTGAGCCCTCGAGATCGGACTGCAGCCGGGCGAGCGCCATCATCTCGCGGGTCGGCCCGCCGCCGCCGTCGCCGTAGCCGAACGGCATCAGCGAGCGCGTCGCCCGCCCGTGCTCCTGGAAGTTGCGGACGATGCGCGCCAGCTCGGTCGGCCGCAGGTCGCCGCTGTAGGTGTTCGAGGGCGGGAAGTGGGTGAAGATCCGCGAGCCGTCGAGCCCCTCCCAGACGAAGGAGTGGTGCGGCATCGCATTGGTCTCGTTCCAGCACATCTTCTGCGTGAAGAACCAGCGCAGGCCCGCCTTCCGCAGCAGCTGCGGCAGCGCGGCCGGATAGCCGAACGAGTCCGGCAGCCAGCCGACCTCGCTGATCGCGCCGAACTCCTCCTGGAAGAACCGCGCGCCCTGCTGCAGCTGGCGCACCAGCGACTCGCCGGAGGGCATGGTGACGTCGGACTCGACCCACATGTTGCCGACCGGGACGAAGCGGCCCTCGCGGACCCGCTCGACGATGCGGGCGAAGATCCCGGGGTGGTGCTCCTTCATCCAGGCGAACTGCTGGGCGGAGGAGCAGGTGAAGACGGCGTCCGGGTCGCGGTCCATCAGATCGAGCACGTTGGAGAAGGTGCGCGCGCACTTGCGGACGGTCTCGCGGGTGGGCCAGAGCCAGGCGGAGTCGATGTGCGCGTGGCCGGTCGCCGAGATCCGGTGCGCGGAGTGCGCGGCCGGTGCGGCGAGCAGCGGCGCGATCACCGCGCGCGCGTCGGCGACGGTGCCGGCGAGGTCGTCGGGGTCCAGGGCGTTCAGGGCCCGGGTCAGCCCGGCGAGGATCTCGTGCCTCCGCGGTTCGGTGACCGGCAGCTCGTCGTGCAGCCCGCGGAGGACGCCGAGCTCGAGGCCGAGCCGCTCGGCGACGGTGTCGACCAGCACGACGCAGAAGCGGCCGAGCCGGTAGAGCGGCTCGACGGGCGCAGTGGCGCGGTCGCCGAACGGGGTGGGCGAGAAGCCGCCAGGGCCGGCGAAGTCGTTCCCGCCGGTGAGGTCCGGGTTCGAGGCGCCCTCCACCCAGACGAGGAACTCCTCGCCGGGAGCCGCGTCGAGCGGCACGTGATGGTTGCGCGGCTCGAGGCCCTTGAGCACCCGGCCGTCGGCGGCGCGGGCGAGGCCTTCGCACTGGAAGCCGGGCTTGGCCCGGTCGAAGCCGAGGTCGAGGGAGAGCTCGATCCGGAACCGATCGCCCGCCTCGACCCGGCCCGTGTGGCCCCACCTCTCCGGCACCGTCCCGGTCACCCGGAACCAGGTGGTGTCCCAGGCGGCGCCCCACGGCGCTCCCGGCTCGATCGTCTCGTACGTGTTCCGCGGGTCGGTCGCGGTCTCGACGCCGACCGGCTCGCCGACCGCCGTCCACGCGGCGACGGCGAGCGGGAGGTGCTCGGCCGTCACCGCGAGGGGGAGGCGCTCGGCGAGGAAGCGGTCGACGCGGGCGGCGGCCTTCAGGTCTTCGGGGCGCATCTCGTCGTGGTGCATCTCTAGTCGCGCAGCCCCGCATTGATGTCGGACCCGGTGATGTACTTCTGGAACACCAGGTAGATCGCCACCAGCGGCAGCATCGAGAGCACCGAGGCCGAGAGCAGGATCGCCCAGTCGATGTTCTGCGCGCCGATCAGCTGGCGCAGTGCGATCTGCAGGGTGAAGTTCTTCGGGTCGCTGAGGATGATCAGCGGGAAGATGTAGTCGTTCCAGCGCCACTGGAACGAGATGATCGACAGCGTCAGGATGATCGGCTTCGACAGCGGCAGCATGATCCGGAAGAAGATCGAGAGCTCGCGCGCCCCGTCGATCCGGGCGGCGTCGAGCAGCTCGTCCGGCACCGTGATGAAGAACTGCCGGAACATGAAGACGCCGGTCGGGGTGAGGATCGACGGCATGATGATGCCCATCAGCGTGTTGTACATGCCGAGGTCGCGGACCACGGTGAAGACCGGGTTGAGGATGACCTCGCCGGGCAGCATCGTCGTGGCGAGGATGCAGAGCGCCAGCACGCTCAGCCACGGCGACTTGTACTTCGCCAGGGCGTAGCCGGTCGTCGCGCTGAAGAAGACGGTGAGCAGCGTGGTCAGCGTCGCGACCACGAACGTGTTCGAGAAGTAGCGGACGAAGTCGACCCGCTCCAGCGCGCGCTGGTAGCCGTCGAGGGTCCACTCGCGCGGCAGCAGCGAGAGCGGGTAGGTGAAGAGGTCGCCGCCGCCCTTGAACGAGCTGAGCAGGAACCAGAGCAGTGGGAAGAGCGTGAGGATCGCGATCGCCCAGAGCATCGCGGTCGGGCCGATCGAGCGGCGGAACTCGCCGGTCTTCTTCCGGGTCATCGGCGCGGGCGCGGCCGGCGTGCGCTTCGGGCGGGTGGTGCGGGCGGGGGCGGGGGTCGTGGTCACCATGCCTGGCTCCTCTTGCTGATGGCGAGCTGAATGGCGGCGATGATCAGCAGGATCACCAGCAGCACCATCGAGGCGGCGCTGGCGTAGCCGACGTTCGACTGCGCGAATCCGGTCTGGAAGATGTACTGGACGATGAGCTGGTTCTCGGTGCCCGGGCCGCCGTTGTTGAGGGCCTGGATCATCGCGAACTCCTTCATATGGCCGAGCGTCGAGAGCAGGACCACGAGCAGCGTGGTCGGCGCGATGCCGGGGAGGGTGATCGAGACGAAGCGCTGCCAGGGGTTCGCGCCGTCGAGCTCGGCCGCCTCGTACTGCGAGACCGGCACGTTGTTCAGCGCCGCGATGAACAACAGCATGTTGAAGGCCGCGCCGCCCCAGGCGGAGGCGAGGATCACGACGAAGAGCGAGAGGTCGGCGTTCGAGGACCACGGCACGGCGCCGCCGCCGAGCGAGGTGATCGCGAAGTTGACGAAGCCGAAGCTCTCGCCGAACATCCAGCGCCAGATGACGCCCGCGACGATGGGGGAGACCAGCCAGGGCAGGAAGAAGATGATGCGGGCGCCGATCTTGCCCTTGGCCCGCGCGTTGTTCAGCGCGACGGCCATCAGCAGCGAGAGGCCGCAGGCGAACGGCACGGAGAACAGCGCGTAGACGAGCGTGCGGCCGACCGCGGCGTAGAACACCGGGTCCTGCGCGAGCGCCGTGTAGTTGTCGAGGCCGACGAACTCGATGTCGCCGAAGCCCCGGTACGAGGTGAAGGAGTACATCACGCCGAGGGCGCCGGGCCAGACGAAGAAGAGGGCGAAGAGGATCGCGACGCCGACCGTCAGCAGCACGGTGCTGACGACGTAGCGGGGGCGGCGCACGGGGCGCTTGCGCGAGCCCTTCGATCCGCGACCTGCGCCGGGGACCGTGAGGACCGTCTCCGGTGGTGAGGACGGAGTGACGAGCGGCTGGACGGTCATGATGCTCTCCTGATCGGGTGATCCTGCGAGGTGGAGGGCGGTGCGGGGAGAGGACCCCGCACCGCCGGGGGGACCTACTCGCCGAGAGCGGCCTGGGTCGTCGACAGGATGTTGTCGATGGTCTCGTCGACGCTCTGCTGGTCGTTGAGGTACTTGATCGTCTCGTCCTTGAGCGGCTCCGACTGGAGGAACTTGCCCTCGTAGCCGCCGATCAGCTGGTCGACGGTCTGCAGCGAGGAGACGGCGGGCGAGGCCGCGATCTCGGCGTTGTAGAGCGCGAACGCGTCCTGGTTGGCCGGGTAGTTCATCTCGAGGCCGGTGACGGCGGGCAGGCAGCCGGCGATCTCGCAGTATGCGGAGTACTGCTCGGGCTGGTAGAGCCAGTCGATGAACTTCTGGGCCTCCTCCTCCTGGCCGGTGCCGTCGAAGGCGACGATCCACGAGGCGGCGCCGTAGTTGGTCGCCTTGACGGGCTGCTGCGGGGTCGGCACCGAGGCCCACTCGAACTCGGTGATGTTGGACTGGAAGTCCGCGATCTGCCAGACGCCGGAGTAGTAGGAGACGACCTGGCCGCTCTTGAAGGTCGCGCTGGCGTCCTCGCCCGCGGTCCAGACCGACTTGGGCATGAAGCCGTCGTCGTTGAGCTTCTTGAAGTACTCCAGCGCCGTCTTCGTCTCGGCGTTGGCGGTGAAGGTGCCGCCGTCGTCGACGATGCCCTCGCTGCCGAACTCGTAGAGGAAGGAGCGGAGGCGGTGCGCGGAGTTGTCCATCACCATGCCGTACTGCGCGCCGGTGGCCGCCTGGACCTCCTCGGACTTGGCGACGAACTCGTCCCAGGTCCAGCTCTGCGTCGCATCGGTGGGGTACGAGACGCCCGCCTCGTCGAAGAGCGACTTGTTGATGAACATGCCGACCGAGGTGAGGCTGGTGGGCAGCGCCTTGACCTTGCCGTCCTCGGGGTCCGGCACGGCGAGCAGCGGCAGGATGTCCTGGTCGGTCGCGATCTGCGACAGGTCGAGGATCTGGTCCTTCCACAGCGGGTCGACGTTCGCCGCCGCGGCGAGGGCCGGCAGGTCGTTCGCCTGGGCGCTGTTGCGCAGGCGGGTCGTCAGGTCGTCGCCGGGCACATCGACGATCTCGACTTCGACACCGGTCTGCTCCTGGTAGAGATCGGCCATCTTCTGGTAGCCGCCGCCCTGGGTCCCGTCGCCGGAGAGGACGAACTGGAGCGGGTCGGAGGCGCCGGCTCCGGAGGAGCCGTTCGCGCACCCGGCGAGAGAAGCGATCAGCACTCCCGTGCCGAGGAGCGCCAGGGTGGCGCGTGCTGTCTTCTTCAACGGAACACCTTTCATGTGTCTGTCAGTCGACGAGGCGCGGGCGCTTCGTCGTCGAGGCGGTAGTGCTTTCTTATCAATACGACCCATATAGGTCAACAAGAATCTTCCGGGGGCCGGAAGTCGTGATCGGGCCGTAACTCGCGGAAACAGCGCCGTAACGCGGAGGTGTGCGAGGGGCTGCATCCCGCGCCAGCCGCCTTGTCCCGCGGGGCCGGAGATGCTTTCATGCCACTGTGACGCAAAATCCTCCGCAGGCCGCAGCCCATCTCGTCGGTGTCGACGTGGGCGGCACCAAGACCCACGTCCGCCTCCTCGACACGGTCGGGGCGGAGGAGGACCTGGTCCTCCCCTCGAGCGCCTGGCGCACGGGCGAGCTCTTCGCCGACCCCCAGAACCTGCCCCGGCTCGCCGACGTGCTGCTGCGCCTGCGCCCGCTCGCCGAGGACGCCGTGGTGGTCCTCGGCGTGCACGGCTGCGACACTCCGGGGCAGATGCGCGAGGCGACGGCGACGCTGTCGCTCCGCCTCGGCCGGCCCGTGACGGTCGTCAACGACGCCGAGCTGCTCGGCTTCGCGGAGCAGGAGGAACCGAGCATCCAGATGATCGTCGGCACCGGCGCCGTGATCTGCGGGACGACCGCGAGCGGCGTCCGGATCACCGTCGACGGCCACGGCTGGCCGCTCGGCGACCGCGGCAGCGCGCACGATCTCGTGTCGACGGCGCTGCGCGAGACCCTCGTGGCCTGCGACCGCGGCATCGCCCCCGGCGGTGGGGCGTCGGACCCGCTGATCGGCGCCGTCCTCACCGCGTTCGGCGCGAGCGACGCCGCGACCCTGGCCGCCGAGGCGACGCGCATCGCCGGCGGCGCGGCCTGGGGCGCATTCGCCCCGCTCGTCTTCGAGCAGGCGGCCGCCGGCTCGGCTCTCGCCGGGCGGATCGTCGAGGACGCCGCGCAGGCGCTCGCCACGGGCGTCGCCTCGCTGGTGCGCCGCGGCGCGATCGGCTCGCTCGTCGTCGCGGGCGGCGGCGTGATCGTGAACCAGCCCGCCTACGAGCGGCGGATCCGCGAGCGGCTGGCCGAGGAAGCGCCGCAGCTGGCCTTCGTCGTGGTGCGGCGGCCACCGGTGGTGGGCGCGATGGCGCACGCCAGGGCCCTCGCCGCCGCCGAGCGCACCCTCTCGGAGGTGGCCTCGTGAGCCTCACCGGAACGCGCGGGAGCACCGCGTTCGCGCCCGGCACCACCGTCCGCGTCTTCGACTCCTTCGCCGAGGCCTCGCACGCCGCGGCCGACCTCGTCGCCGAGCGCGTCCTCGCCGACCCGCGGGCGGTGCTCGGCGTCGCGACCGGCTCGACGCCCTCGCTGCTGTACCGCGAGCTCGCCGGCCGGGTCGCGGCGGACCGGATCGACGTCTCCGGGGTGAGCGCCTTCGCGCTCGACGAGTACGTCGGCATCGATTCCGGGCACCCCGAGAGCTACCGCGCGGTCCTCGACCGCGAGGTGCGCGTCCCCTTGCGGATGGGCGCCGTGCACGTGCCCGACGGCACCCGCGCGGACGGCGAGCAGGCGGGCCGGGACTACGACGCCGCGATCCGCGCGGCCGGCGGCGTCGAGCTGCAGATCCTCGGCATCGGCGGCAACGGCCACATCGGCTTCAACGAGCCCGGCACCCCGCACGACGTCGGCACGCACGTCGTCCGGCTCGAGCGGAGCACCCGCGAGGCGAACGCGCGCTTCTTCGACGGTCGTCTCGAGCTGGTGCCGGAGTCGGCGATCACGCAGGGGATCGCGACGATCCTCGCCGCGCGCTCGCTGGTGCTCCTCGCCTCGGGCGCGGCCAAGGCGGACGCCGTCGCCCGCGCGCTGCTCGGCCCGGTCGACGTCGACTGCCCGGCCTCGGCGCTGCAGGGCCATCCGGACGTCACGGTGCTGCTCGACCGCGAGGCGGCCTCGGCGTTCGAGCGGCCCCTCAGCTGAGGTAGGTCGCCGTCCGCGAGCGGGCGATGATCAGCTGCGCGACGCCGACGAGCGCCGCGTCGGTGCCCAGCTCGGCGGTGGCGATGCGCGGCGGGATGGTGATCCGGCCGACGAGGCGACGGGTCACCTCCTGGATCGCGTACTCGGGCTGGCGTGAGAGGTGGCCGGCCAGGACGATCAGCTCGGGGTCCAGCACGGTGCAGAGCGCGATGCAGGACAGGCCGATGTAGTCGAAGACCTCGGCGGCGGGCGCCCGGGCGGACTCCTCGCCGGCCGCGGCCGCGTCGAGCAGGGCGCCGAGCGGGTTCGCCGCATCGGCCGCGTGCTCCCGCGCGTAGCTCCGGGAGATCCCGGCGATCCGCGACTCCAGGTCACCCTGGGTCGTGTACGGCCGCTCCAGGTGCGAGCGCTCGGTGACCAGGTAGCCGATCTCGCCCGCGGCCGAGCGCGACCCGCGCAGCAGCACTCCGTCGTGCACGATGCCGGCGCCGACTCCGACGCCGAGGACGTAGGTGGCCAGGCTCTGCGCGCCGCGGCCGGCGCCGCGGGACCACTCGCCGAAGCCGATGGCGTTCGCATCGTTCTCGACCAGCACCGGCACGCCGACGCGGGCCTGGAGGATGCTGCCGAGCATGACGTCGCTCCAGCCGAGCTCGATCGTGTTGGTGACCCGGCCCTCCGGACCGTGCACGATGCCCGGGATGGTGACGCCGACGCCGGCGCAGGGCTTGCGGATCCGCTTCGACGCGGCCATCAGCAGGTCGACCATCTCGATGGTGCCGGCGAGGCGGCGGTCGGCGTCGGAGCCGTCGCCGGAGAGGTCGAAGGCGAGGACCTCGTCGCGCACGGTCTTGCCGTCGAAGTCGACGAGGCGGCCGTGCGCCTGCGTCTCGGAGACCTCGATCGCGGCGACCACGCGGGCGTCGCCGGCGTAGCGGTAGAGCGAGGACGGCCGGCCGCCGGAGGAGCGCTCGCGGCCGTCGAGCACGATGACGCCCTCGCCGAGCAGGGCCGAGCAGAGCCGCTCGACCGTGGCGGGGCTGAGGCCGGTGTGCCGGGCGATGGCGCTGCGGGAGGAGGGGCCGTGCAGGCGGAGGGCGTCGACGATCGCCGTCCGGTTGATCTCGGTGACGACGCGGGTCGTCGCGGTGCGCGGAACCTTCATCCGACCCTCCCTCGCGGAGTTTCCCAGCATAGTGATGCGGATCGGCGCGCTCGTGCGCGGAGCGGTCAGCGCCGGCGCCACCACCACCGGCGGCGGGGCCGCGCGGGCTCCTGCGGCTCGGGCGCTGCGAACCGCGCGTTCCGGCGCTCGGTCCAGGCGGAGACCTCCGCGTCGATGTCGCGGAGCGGCGTGACCACCGGCGGGCCGCCGAGCAGCTGGCGGCGCGCCTCGACGACGCGCTTGTTGAAGTCGGCGAGCACCGCGCGCACCTCGGACTCGCGGATCAGGCGGTCGAGCTGCTCGTCCAGCCGCCGGTCCTCGGCGCGGAGCAGGAAGGCGGCGGGACCGATGCCGGTGAGGTTCTCGCGCTCGATCTTGCGGCGGATCCACCAGTCCGGGTCGTGGTGCTCGCCGAGGCCCTCGAGCGGCTTGCCCGCGCCCGGCAGGCCGTCGAACTCGCCCCGGCGGATCGCCTGCTGGATCGACGTCTCGATGAACGCGGCACGGTCCTCGGGGTTCTCGGGGAGGGAGCCGGTGCTCTCGTCGCCGGTCTCCGGACGGCCACCGGCAGCGCGCTCCGCGGCGTACCGGGCGGCGCGATCCCTGGCTTCGGACATGGGGCCTCCTCTCCCTCCAGGCTAGAAGACCCCCGCCGACGAGGGGTACCGTGCGGTGGCATGCGCGACCTCGTCTACTACATCGCCACCTCGCTCGACGGCTTCCTCGCGGATCCCGAGGGGGACGTCTCCGCGTTCCCGACCGCGCCGGAGACCCTCGCCGACCTCTTCGAGCGCTATCCGGAGACCTGCCCGGCGCACCTGCGCGCGGCGCTCGGCGTCACGGCGTCGCCCCGCCGGTTCGACACCGTGCTGCTCGGCCGTCGGACGCACGCCCCGGCGGTGGACGCCGGGCTCGTCGACGGTGCGTACCCGCACCTGCGCCAGATCGTGGTGACCCACGGACGCCTGCCCACCTCCGACCGGGTGGAGACGATGGCGGGCGACGTGCGGGCGCAGGTCGCGGCGCTCAAGCGGGAGCCCGGGCGCGATGTCTGGCTCTGCGGCGGCGGCGACCTCGCCGCGCAGCTGATCGGGGAGATCGACGAGATCCAGGTGAAGATCTCGCCGCTGCTGCTGGGCGCGGGGGTCCCCCTCTTCGGCGGGCTCCCGCAGCCGGTGGCGCTCGAGGCCGTCGACCTGCGCGCGCTGCCCGGCGGAGTGGCGCTGGCGACCTACCGCAGGCGGGACAGCGGTCAGTTGTAGGACCGCACCGACACGTTCTGGCCGAGGGCCGTCCAGTCGAGACCGGGGGAGTCCTCCGGCACGACGCCGTCGGGATGCACCTGCACGACGACCGAGGTGCGCTGCGACACCTCCAGGTCGCCCGAACCGCTGCAGCCGCTCATGGGACCGTCGTCGCCGCCGTCGACGATGACGCAGTGGTCGTCGCCGCGGATCGACGAGCCGAGGTACACGTCGACGCCCTCGGCGGTGCCGACGAAGCGCACGGAGTCGGGATCGATTTGCTCGCTCACCACACCGAGATCCGGGAGCACGTCGCGGTCGTCCCGCGTCCGGTCGAAGTCCGAGTAGGGCGTCGGTCCCGCGCACCCGGCGAGCAGCGGCAGGGCGAGCAGAGCGATCGCCGCACCGATGGCGGCTCTTCGGCGGTTCCGTGGCATCGCGTCCCCCTCGTGCTGCGGTCTGCTCACCCTAGGCGCGCCGCACGGTGATCAGCCAGCCGGACAGCTCCTCGTCGCCCTCGCTCCGCCGCGCGAAGCCCATCGCGTAGGCGTGCCCCTCGGCGTCGGGCTCCGAGTGCGGCCCCCAGTCGATCTCGGGGACCGGCCTGCGCGTGTCCGCGGTGGAGCGCAGCGGCTCGAGCACCGCGGAGCCGGGCCGGACCGTCCAGACGCCGTCGTCGCGCCGGCTCATGCGGGTCCGGATCGCCGCGACGGACTCGACGACGCCCTCGATCCACACCGTGTCGGCGGCTCCGATCGCGTCGCCGTAGCGGTCGAGCATCCACGGCGTCTCGTCGAGGTCGCCGCCGAAGTAGCCGCCGCGGTGTGGGACGGCGAGCCGCCGGATCCGGTCGCCGACGGCGACGACCTCGCCGTCCTCGTCCAGCTCGGAGGTCGTGCAGAGCGCCTGGAGCAGCGCCTCGCCCTCGACGGGCTGCGCGTTCACGGGCCGCCGAGCCAGTGGTCGATGCGGTGGTGGTCGGGGGTGAAGCCGTGCTCGACGCCCCAGAGGACGGCCTGGGTGCGGCTGGAGGCGCCGATCTTGCCGTAGACGCTGCGGATGTAGGACTTGACCGTGTTGGGGCTGAGGTAGGTGAGGGCGGCGACGTCGGCGTTGCTCTTGCCCTGGGTGATCAGAGCGAGGATCTCGGACTCGCGGTCGGTGATGCCCTCGTGGCGCCCGGGCCAGTCGAGGCCGGGGGCGGTGCCGGCGCGGCGGGGCGGCTCGCTGACGACGAGCTCGCCGGAGCGCACGGCCTCGAGGGCGGCGACGAGCTCGCGGGCGGGCAGGGTCTTGGAGAGGTAGCCGCGCACGCCCTGGTCGAGGGCGTCGGCGACGAGGTCGGGGTGGAAGTTCCAGGTGTAGACGACGACGTGCTCGGCGCGCGGGTTGCGGACGAGGTCGGCGAGCTCCTGCAGGTCCGACTCCGGCTGGGCGAACGAGTCGTAGAGGACGATGTCGATGCGGTCGGAGAGCGCGGCGTTGGCGTCGATCTCGGCGACGACGACGCGGTCGCGGTAGTGGTCGAACATGTGCGCGAGGCCCTTGAGGACGACGTCGTAGTCGTCGACCAGGGCGACGGTCAGGGGCGCCGGCATGCTCTGTCCATCCACGGACCGTACCGCGCGACCGGACTCCGTGACTACACCCCCAGGGGTGTACCGGCCACCCCTCCGCGACTGCTTGGGTTGCTCATCGGCTCAGCGACCGCAGAGCCCCACCGCACGGTCCGCCGTGCTCGACAGGAAGGTGACTCCCGTGCTCGGACTCATCATCAGCCTCATCGTCGTCGGCCTCATCGCCGGCGCTCTCGCCCGCCTCATCGTCCCCGGGCGGCAGAACATCAGCATCCTGATGACCATCGTGCTGGGGATCGTCGGATCCTTCGTCGGCGGCTTCCTCGGCTTCCTGATCTTCCAGCACGACCCGATGGAGGGCTTCCTCCAGCCGGCCGGGATCATCGGCTCCATCATCGGCGCGATCATCGTGCTGTTCCTCTACACCCGCTTCGGCGGACGCGCCCGCAGCCGCGCCTGATCGGATGCGGAACGACACGACGCCGGCCCGGGAACGCTCCCGAGCCGGCGTCGTCGTGCGCGCTGAGCGCGAGCGGTGCCGCTACTCGAGCAGCTTGCCCGCGGTGGCGACCTCGCGGATCAGCGCCTGGATCTCCTCCGGGACCGCGGGGATCTCCTCGCGGGTGATGCCGGTGGACGGCGACCAGACCAGGTTCACCTGGAGCGCCGGGTCGATCTCCGGGTAGTCGCTGCGGTTGTGGCAGCCGCGGCTCTCGCGGCGCTCCAGCGCGGCCTCGAGGGTCGCCCGCGCGGCCATCGCGGCGGACTTCAGGTCGAAGGCGTGCGCCAGGTCCTGGAACCCCGCGATGTCCGGGTGGATGCCGATGCCGGCGATGCGCGCCTCGATCGCGTCCAGCTCGGCGAGACCGGCGAGCAGGCCCGCCTCGTCGCGGACGACGCCGGCGTGCTCGGTCATGGTGTTGCGGATCGCGCGCTGCAGGGCCCGCACGTTCTCCTCGCCGTCGGCGGCGAGCAGGTCGGCGATCTCGTCGCGGGCGACCTGCACCGACGCGGCGGAGCGGGTCTGCGCGGTCAGCGACGCGGAGTACTCCGCCGCCGCCTGGCCGACGATGCGGCCGAAGACGAGCAGCTCGATCAGCGAGTTGCCGCCGAGCCGGTTCGCGCCGTGCAGTCCGCTGGACGCCTCGCCGATGGCGTAGAGGCCGGGGACGTCGGTGCTGTGGTCGTCCGAGCGGACCCAGACGCCGCCCATCGAGTAGTGCGCGGTCGGCGCGATCTCGATCGGGTCCTTCGTGATGTCGAGCATCTGCAGCTCGAGCATCGTCTGGTAGACGCGGGGGAGGCGGGTCATGATCGTCTCGCGGGGAAGGTGCGAGACGTCGAGCCAGACGCCGCCGTTCGGCGTGCCGCGGCCCTCCTTGATCTCGGTGTAGCAGGCGAGCGCGACGCGGTCGCGAGTCGAGAGCTCCATCCGCTCCGGGTCGTACTTCCCCATGAAGCGCTCGCCGAGGCCGTTGCGGAGGATGCCGCCCTCGCCGCGGGCCGCCTCGGAGATCAGCGTGCCGGCCGCGTTCTCGGGCTCGATGATGCCCGACGGGTGGAACTGCACGAGCTCGGGGTCGCGGAGGCGCCCGCCGGCCTCGACGGCCAGGCGGAACGAGTCGCCGGTGTTCTCGTCGCGGCGCGAGGAGGTGCGGCGCCAGATGCGGTTGTGGCCGCCGGCGGCGAGGACGACCGCGTCGGCGTGGATGAGGTAGCGGGTGCCGTCGACGAGGTCGAAGCCGTAGGCGCCGAAGACGGCGCCGTCCTCGTTGACGAGGATGCGCGTGACGTAGACGGTGTCCAGGATCGGGACGTCGAGCTGCGCTGCCCGGTTGACCAGCGTGCGCTGGATCTCGAGGCCGGTGTAGTCGCCGGCGAAGGCGGTGCGGCGGTAGGTGTGCGCGCCGAAGAAGCGCTGCGAGATGCGGCCGTCGTCCTCGCGGGCGAACGGCATGCCGTAGCGCTCGAGGTCCTGGATGCCGCGGGCGGCGTTGGAGGTGACGATCTCGACCGTGTGCGGGTTGGCGAGCTGGTAGGACTCGGTGATGGTGTCGGCCGCGTGCTGCTGCCAGCTGTCGTCGGGGTCCATCGTGGCGAGGGCGGCGTTGATGCCGCCGGCGGCGAGCGAGGTGTGCGCGTCCGACTTCGAGCGCTTGCCCAGCGCGAGGACGTCGACGCCGGCCTCGGCCAGCTCGATCGCGGCGCGGAGGCCCGAGCCGCCGGTGCCGATGACGAGGACGGAGGTGGAGATCCGGCGCTCCGGGGTCGTGGTGGTCGCTGAAGGGGTCATGACTCCACGCTAGGCAGGGCGCTTCGATTACTCCAATGCATAATGCTGGGGCCGGTTATGCACTTACGCTATGGACATGAACTTCGAGCAGCTGGCCGGATTCGTCGAGGTCGCGCGCCTGGGCAGCTTCACCCGCGCTGCCGAGGAGCTGCACCTCGCGCAGCCCTCGCTGAGCCGGCAGATCTCCTCGCTCGAGCAGGACCTCGGCTCCGAGCTGTTCCAGCGGGCGCGCTCCGGCAGCACGCTCACCCCGGCCGGTGAGCTGCTGCTGCCGCTCGCGCGGCGCATGCTCGCCGACGCCGAATCGGTGCGCCGGGAGCTGGCCGAGCTCGCCGGGCTCGAGCGCGGGCGGGTCCGCTTCGGCGCGACGCCGACGCTCTGCATCAGCCTCGTGGCGGAGGTTCTGCACGCCTTCCACGCGGCGCACCCGGCGATCGAGCTGCACCTGGCCGAGGACGGCTCGCGCAGCCTGCTCGACCGGCTCGCGCGCGGCGAGCTCGACCTCGCGCTGGTGACGACCTCGACGGCGGCGGCCGTCGGTGCGTTCACGGTGACACCGCTGCTCGTCGAGGAGCTGGTGGTGGTCTCCTCCGCGGCCGAGCCGGCGCTCGCCGGCGGCGACGCCCTCGGACTGGCGGCCGTGGCGGGGCTCCCGCAGATCGTCTTCAACTCCAGCTACGACCTGCGCCGGACGACCGATGCCGCCTTCGCGGCCGCGGGCCTGGTGCCCGACGTGGTGCTCGAGGGCGCCGAGATGGACGCGGTGCTGCGCTTCGCCGAGCGCGGTCTCGGCGTCGCGATCGTACCGGCGATGGTGCTGCAGGGCCGCCCCGGGCTGCGCTCGGTCCGGCTCGAGGAGTCGACGCTCAGCCGGACGATCAGCCTCGCGCGCCCGGCGGACCTCGTGCCGACGGCGGCGGTGCGGGTCATGCAGCGCACGATCGCGGCGACGGCGCGGGCGTTCGCGGCGCGGGCGGGCGGCACGATGCGGCTGGCGGAGGGTCAGTCCCCGACGACTCCGGTCCGCGCGTAGCGGCGGCTGCGGATCGAGAGGACCGCCGCTCCCAGCACCGCGGCGATCACCGAGCCGGCCAGCACGCCGACCTTCACGTGCTCGTCGGCCTCGCTTCCGACGCCGAAGGACAGCTCGCCGACGAGCAGCGAGACGGTGAAGCCGATGCCGGCGAGCATCGACATGCCGACCAGGTCCGGCCAGCGCAGCGCGGGGTCGAGGCGGAGGCCGGGCAGACGGGTGATCAGGAAGGTGGTCGCGAGGATGCCGAGCGGCTTGCCGACCACCAGACCGACGACGATGCCGAGCGCGATGGAGTCCTGGAACGACTCGACGAGGCCGGTGAATCCGCCGATCGTCACTCCGGCCGAGAAGAAGGCGAAGACCGGGACGGCGACGCCGGCCGACACGCCGCTCCAGCGGTCGGCGAAGTGCGCGGCGAGTCCGTCGTACTCGGGCTCGCCGTCGCTGCCGGTTCCGGAGCGGACGCGGGCGCGGGCGGTCGCGACGACCGGGACCGCGAAGCCGAGCAGCACGCCGGCGACGGTCGCGTGGATGCCGGAGGCGTGCACGAGCGCCCAGGTGGCGACGCCGAGCGGGATGAGGATCCACCAGGTGCGGACGCCCCGCTGGACGAGGACGGCGAAGATCCCGAGCGGGACGAGTGCGAGCAGCAGCGGCAGGAAGGCGATGGCCGAGGTGTAGAAGACGGCGATGATCGTGATGGCGAGCAGGTCGTCGACGACGGCGAGGGTGAGCAGGAAGGTGCGCAGGGCGACCGGGAGGCTCTTGCCGACGACCGCGATCACGGCGACCGCGAAGGCGATGTCGGTGGCGACCGGGATCGCCCAGCCCTGCAGGGCGTCGGGGCCGGCGGTCGCGTTGATCGCGACGTAGATCAGGGCGGGGACGGCGACGCCGCCGAACGCGGCGGCGACCGGGAGTGCGGCGGTGCGCGGGTCGCGGAGCTTGCCGACGACGAACTCCTCCTTGAGCTCGAGGCCCACGACGAAGAAGAAGATCGCGAGCAGTCCGTCGGCCGCCCAGGCGCCGACGCTGAGGTTCAGGTGGAGCGCCTCGGGGCCGAACTCGTAGTCGCGGACGGTCTCGTAGAAGCCGGCCGCGGGCGAGTTGGCGAGCACGAGCGCGAGGACGGTCGCGCCGAGCAGCAGGGCGCCGCCGACGGCGTCGGAGCGCAACGTCTGGCGCAGGCCCCGCCAGATCGCGTGGGGTGCCTGGTGGACGGGCTCGGAGGCAGGAGTGTGGGGCACGGAGGGGCTTCCTTCGGGAGGTCGTCGGATCGCGTGAGAACGCGGCAGAGGGCCGCGTCCGCCGACCAGACTTCCCGGCACACCGCCGACCATCGTACCGGGCCGTCCTGACCGGCCGTCCGTGCAGGGTCCTTCCTCCCTACACTCGGACGATGCGACACGGCATCGTCATCCTCCCGCAGGAGCACTGGTCCACCGTCCGGCGCAAGTGGCAGTCCGCGGAGGGGCTCGGCTTCGACCACGCCTGGACCTACGACCACCTCTCCTGGCGCTCGCTCGCCGACCAGGTCTGGCACGCGACGATCCCGACGCTGACGGCCGCCGCGGTGGTCACCGAGACGCTGCGGCTGGGCACCTTCGTCGCCTCGCCGAACTTCCGGCACCCGGTGCCGTTCGCGAAGGAGATCGCGACGGTCGACGAGATCTCGGGCGGCCGCTTCGTCCTCGGGGTCGGCTCGGGCGGGACGGGCTTCGACGCGACGGTGCTGGGCCAGGAGCTGCACTCGCCGCGGGAGCGGCACGAGCGCTACGTCGAGTTCGTCACAGCGCTCGACGTGCTGCTGCGGCACGAGGAGCCGGGCTCGGGCGGGATCGACCTCGACGGCGCCTGGTTCACGGCGCGGGGCGCCCGGATGGTGGGAGAGCCGGTGCAGTCGCCGCGCGTGCCGTTCGTGCTCGCGGCGAACGGGCCGAAGGGCCTCGCGCTCGTGGCCGAGCGGGCGCAGGGCTGGGTGACGACGGGTCCGGAGGGGCGCAGCACCGAGGAGTGGTGGGCCGCGGTCGCCGATCTCTCGAAGCGCCTCGACGACGCGCTCGAGGCCGCCGGGCGCGACCCGCGCTCGATCGAGCGGCACCTCTCGCTCGATTCCGGGCCGGACTACTCGCTCGAGAGCGTCGACCGCTTCGCCGACTCGGCGGGCCGCGCCGAGGAGCTGGGCTTCACCGACGTGATCGCGCACTGGCCGCGGACGGAGGGCCTGTACGCCGGCGACGAGGACGTGCTCTACGAGGTCGCGGCGCGGTTCTAGCGCTCCCGGCGCTCGAAGACGAGGTGCACGACCCCGGACGGCGAGGGTGTCGCCTCGATGCGGAAGCGCTGCTCCAGGCCCTCGAGCCCGTCCCACAGCCGCTCGCCGCGGCCGAGGACGATCGGGACGAGCACGACGTGCATCCGGTCGACGAGATCGGCGGCGAGGAACTGCCGCACTGTCGCCGCGCCGCCGCCGATGCGCACGTCGCCGCCGCCGGCCAGCTCGCGGGCCCGCTCGAGGGCGGTCACCGGGTCGGCGTCGACGAAGTGGAAGCTGGTGCCGCCGGCCATCGTGACGGTCGGGCGCGGGTGGTGCGTGAGGACCACGACCGGCGTGTGGAAGACCGGGTCCTCGCCCCACCAGCCGGTCCACTCCTCGTCCTCCCAGGGACCGCGCTGCGGCCCGAACTTGTTGCGGCCCATGATCTCGGCGCCGATGCCGTCCGCCCAGGCGCTCGCGAACGCCTCGTCGACGCCCTGCGAGCCCTCGCCCGGACCTGGCATGCCCATCCTGCGGAAGGTGCGGGTCCCCATCGCCCACTCGACCAGCCGGGAGCCGGCGTGGCCGAACGGGGTCTCGAGCGACTGGCCCTCCCCGGCGGCGAAGCCGTCGAGCGAGACGGAGAAGTTGTGGACGCGGACCTTCGACACGGGGTCTCCTTCGGGCGGGCGGCGGTTCAGCCGAGCGTAGGCGCGGGCGGGCGTCGCAGTCCACGGGCCGCGAGCGCGACGCAGGCGAGGATCGCGAGCGCGGTCGCCGCGAGCAGCAGCGGCATCGGCAGGGCGACGGCCAGCGCCGCGAGGATCGCCGGCACGAGGAAGCCGGCGTAGGTGACGGAGTAGTAGACGGCGGTGACGCTCGCCAGGTCGCGCGTCTCGACGAGGGCCTGCGAGGCGGTCAGTCCGGAGACCATCGCGAGGCCGTAGCCGCAGCCGAAGACCGGCGCGGCGACGAGGACCGGCCAGAGCTGCTGTCCGACGGCGGCGGGGATCAGCAGCAGAGCGCCGAGGGCGGTGAGCGCGCCGCCGACGAGGGCGCCGCGGCCGCGCAGCAGCGCGAGAAGCGGGCCGGAGTAGAGCTGGGTGACCCAGCCGCAGCCGAGGGTGATCACGGTGACGAGGGTCGCGAAGCCTACTGTGACGCCGGGCAGGCGGTCGGCGACCAGGCTCGGTCCGACCGCGAAGGACAGGGCGGGTGCCGCGAACACCCAGGGGGCGAGCGGCAGGACGACGGCGGCGAAGCGGGCGCGGGCGGGGCGCGGGATGCTCAGCTCACCGGTCAGGCGGCCGGCGGACGGATCGTAGGCCCGGGTCTCGGGTGCGCGGAGGAGCACGAGGACGGCCGCGACGCAGGCGGCGGACTGGACGATGTAGGGGAGCACGGTCGGCCAGGGGCCGAACTGCGCAAGCGCACCGCCGACTCCCGCGCCGCCGCCGAAGCCGATGGTGAGCATCGCGGAGGCGCGGCGGGCGCCGGCCGAGGACGCTCCGGTCGCGATCGAGAGCTCCTTGATCCAGGCCGTGCCGACGACCATCCCCGCCGCGACGCTCAGCCCGCTGATGAAGCGGCCGACGCCGAGCCCGAGCACCGAGGCGGGGGAGCAGGCGAGCACGATGCTGCCGAGGATCCCCATGACGAGGCCGGCCAGCAGCACCGGGCGGCGGCCGAAGCGGTCGGACCAGCCGCCGGCCAGGGCGAAGCCGGGCACGATGCCGAGGACGTAGGCGGCGAGCAGGATCGTGACCTGCGTCTGCGTGTAGCCCTCGAGCTGGCGGTAGAGCTGCATCAGCGGCAGGAACTGGTTGCCGCCCCAGCCGAGGACGACGAGCGACGGCGCGACGAGGAGCCAGGAGCGCGCGGAGGGAGCGGACGGTCCGGCGGGGGAGGGGAGCGGCACGGTCCATAGTGGCGCACCCGAGCGGCTCGCGGTCAGAGCAGCACGACGAGCTTCCGCGCGGACACGCCCGCGTGCAGCCGGTCGAGCGCGCCCTGCACCGCGCCCAGACCGGTGCCGACGACCTCGGGCTCGGGCGCGCAGCGGTGACGGCCGTCGGCGAGCGCGCTCGGCAGGTGGTCGCGCCAGAGCATCGGCCCGACCTCGTTGCTCATCAGCGTGGCGCCCCAGACGTAGCGGGCGCGGATGCCGCGACGCCGGGCGGCGAGCTGGAGGCGGAGGTTCGCGCCGACCAGGCGCGACATCGTCCGCACGAAGGGGAGCGAGAGCCCCGCCCTGCGCGGCAGCGAGCCGAAGGAGACCGAGGGGCTGGCGAGGGCGACCCGGCGGGCTCCGGTGGCGGCCGCGACGGCCACGCAGGGCTCGGCGGAGCCGGTGCCGACCGCGAGGACGCCCGCCACCTCCGCGCCGCCGATCGCGGCGACGACGTCGGCGACCGCGCTCGGGCTGCGGTAGTCGACGACGACGTCGGCGCCGAGCTCTCGGAGGCGGGCGTGGTTGCCGGGCGAGGCGGTGGCGACCACGCGGTGGCCGGAGGCGACGGCGAGCTGGATCGCGTTGCTGCCGACGCTGGTGGCGCCGCCCCAGACGAGGACGGTCCGGCCGGTGGCGACCGGGTCGGCCGACGGGTGGGGCAGCGCCAGGTGGTCCTTCTGGAAGAGCGCGGTCGCGGCGGTGGAGACGGCGAGCGGCAGCACCACGGCCTGCTCGTCCGTCAGCTGCGGCGGGATCGGCGCGGCGAGGTCCGCGCGGACGACCGTGTACTCCTGGAAGCCGCCCTCGGCGTCGTGCCGGCGGCCGCGCTCCATGCCGACCGCGTAGGCGACGACGCGGTCGCCGACGGCGAAGCGGTCGACGCCGGGCCCGACGGCCGCGACCTCGCCGGCGACGTCCTCGCCGAGGATCGAGGGGTAGGGGAGCCAGCGGTACATCAGGTCGCCGGTCCACTGCTTGAGCTCGTCGAGCGGGTTCACGGCGACGGCGCGGTTGCGCACCAGCAGCTCGCCGGGCCCGGGCTCGTGCAGCGCCGCGGGACCGACGACCAGGTCGGCGCGGGCGGAGGGGAGGCGGGCGGCGGAGTTGGTGAGAGCGGCGGGGTTCGAGGGCAAGGGTTCTCCAGTGCTCGACGGCATGACGTGTCATCACTCTAGCCCTGATGACACGTCGTGTCATCAGCTAGCCTGGCTGCATGTCACGCTGGGCTCCCGACGCCGCACTGCGCCTCGAGCGCGCCGCGATGGAGCTGTTCACCGAGCACGGCTACTCCGCGACGACGGTGCCGTCGATCGCCGAGCGGGCCGGGCTCACGACCCGCACCTTCTTCCGGCACTTCGCCGACAAGCGCGACGTGCTGTTCCTCCGCGAGTGGGAGTTCCCGCAGGTGGTGGCGCGGCTGATCGCGGACGCTCCCGAGGGCCTCGCTCCGCTGGGCCTGCTGATGCACGGGCTCGAGACGGTCGCGGCCGGCGACCTGGAGGGCTGGCGCAGCGAGATCGCGGCGCGGCGGGCGGTCGTGCTGTCCGAGCCGGCGCTGCGCGAGCGCGAGCTGCTGAAGGCGGCGCTGCTCGCGGACGCGATGCGCGACGCGCTGCTGGACGCGGCGGTGCCGGCCGTCGAGGCGGCGCTCGCCGCGCGCACGGCGTCCGCGCTGTTCGACGCCGCGCTCGACGAGTGGCTCCGCGGCTCGGACGGGGTCGCGCTGGTCGTGGTGCTCCGCGAGCAGTGCGCGCTCCTGCGGAGCCTGGTGGCTGCGGCGGAGCAGGCGGGCTCGCCGGAGTAGGCGAGCCCGCCGCGACTCATGCCTTCGAGGTGGCCGTCGCGTTGCCGACGACGCCCTGGGGGGTGGACGTGGTGTCGGTCAGCACGAAGCGGATCTCCTGCGGGACGGCGGTGGGCTTGACGCGCACCCAGGTCGTCTCCGCCGCGCGGGTCAGGGTCCAGGAGTAGGTGTAGAGGCCGTCGGTCAGGACGCCCTGCACGCCCGGGGCGAGGCTGGTGGTGTCGTAGGTGATCGTGGACACCGGCTTCGCGGAGGTGATGACGTACGTCCAGCCGGTCTTGTACGAGGCGTACTCGCCGTCGTCGGGGACGGCAGTGAAGTCGGTGCGCGCGTAGCCGGTGTTGTTGGTCGCCTTGAGACTCGGGTCGCCGACCGACTGGCGGGTCGCGGAGAAGGTCGGGTTCGGGTAGGTGTCCGGCTGACCGGGGACGACCTCCACGGTGGAGGCGCTCGCGAGCGGCGCCGCGGCGGCGACGGCGATCACGGGCAGCGACCAGGCCGCGGCGACGGCGACGGAGCGACGGGAGGGGGAGAGGGGGGAGGTGGGAGACACGGGGTCCTTTCGAGGGGGAGTTTTCCGTGCAGAAATTAGCGACAGCCGCCCCGTCCTTCCGCGCCAGCGCCCGTCCCGCCACGGCCCCTCTCAGGGGGAGGAGGCACGCCGTTCCTGGGCTCCGGCTGACACGACCACGTAGAACCACCTAGTCCGGAAGAGGTCCTCGTTAGCCTGGTCCGCATGGCCAGAACCGTCTCCACCACCACCATCGTCGACCGCGACGGCATGCTCGACTTCGTGCGACCGCGGCACCGGATGCTCGTCGCGACGACCCGGGCGGACGGACGCCCGCAGATGTCGCCGGTGTCCGGCGGCGTCGACGCCGAGGGCCGCCTGGTGATCTCGACCTACCCCGGCCGGGCGAAGACCCGCAACGCCGAACGGCGCTCCGCGGCGTCGGTCCTCGTGCTCTCCGACGACTGGAACGACGCGTGGATCCAGGTCGACGGCGAGGCCGAGGTCCTGCACATGCCCGAGGCGGAGGACGCGCTCGTCGACTACTACCGCAGCATCTCGGGGGAGCACCCGGACTGGGACGAGTACCGCGCGGCGATGCGGCTGCAGGACAAGTCGCTGCTGCGCATCACGCCGACGCGCTGGAGCCCGATCGCGACCGGCGGCTTCCCGGCCGACGTCGCGGCGCGGCTCGACGCTCCGCGCCTCGACAGCCTGAACTCCGACAGCCAGGCGTGATCCGCCCCCGCCTCGCCCGGGCCGCCCGCGCCTGGCGCGACGCGGTCGCCGGCCCGCGGCTGCTGCTCGCGCTGAAGACCGCGGTGGCGGTGGGCATCGCCTGGGCCGTCGCGCCGCACGTGCCCGGCGTCGCCGAGCAGTACCCGTACTACGCGCCGCTCGGCGCGCTGGTCAGCATGTACCCGACGCTGATGGGCTCGGCGAAGACCGGGCTGCAGACGCTGCTGGGGCTCGCGGCCGGCATCGGGCTGGCGGTGCTGGTCGTGGTGACGGTCGGCCCGACCTGGTGGACGATCCCGCTGATCGTCGGCATCGGCGTGGTGCTCTCGGGGACCGGCTGGTTCGGTGCGGGGCGCGAGTACGTGCCGATGGCGGCGCTCTTCGTGCTGATCATCGGCGGTGCGAAGGCGGAGGACTACTCGCTCGGCTACCTCGTGCAGATGGCGGTCGGCGTCGTGGTCGGGCTGCTGGTCAACCTGCTGGTCGCGCCGGGGCTGACCTCCGAGGCGGCGTCCGCGCGGGTGGACGAGTTCGAGCGCCAGCTCGGGCGCCACCTGCACGACATGGGCGCGGCCCTCGAGGAGACCTGGCCGCCCGAGCACGAGGCCTGGTCGACCAACGGCGAGCAGTTGGCGGCGACCGCGACCGAGGTGCGGCGGGCGCTGGTCGACGGCGACGAGAGCCGGAAGGGCAACCCGCGCGCGCTGCTGCACCGGCACAGCTCGCAGACCGACCACCTCCGGCTGGCGACCCTGGACGGGTCGCTCTTCCACGTCCGGGACATGACGGCGGCGCTCGCCGACACGATCTGGAACCGACCGGGTGCCCTGCCGTTCGACGCGGAGCTCGCGGCGCCGCTGAGCGCGGCCTGCCACGCGGTCGGCGACGCGGTGGTGACGGGCGGCTCGCCCAATAGGCGCTCCCTGGAGCCGGCGGAGAGGGCGGTCGACGAGCTCGCGCGCGCCGTCGACGCCCGCGCTGCGGCGACCGGAACGAGCATGGGCCCGGGTGTGCTGGTCGCGATCCACCTGCGCCGCATCCTCGTGGAGCTGCGCAGGGACGACCCCCTGCGAGCTCCAGGGGCGAATGCTCAGGGATCGCGTGCGGAAGGATGAGGGGATGACTCCGGAGCTCCTCGACCGATTCGCGCACTGGTTCGACGAGGGGGCGCCGGTCGCGCCGTCGCTGAGCTGGGCGCTGTTCGACCGCGACGGGCTGATCGCCCGGCACGGTCGCGGGGAGCACCGGCTCGACGGTGCGACGCCCGGGGTCGGCACCGTGCACCGCATCGCCTCGATGTCGAAGAGCTTCGAGGCGGCGGCGGTGCTGATCCTCCGCGACCGCGGGCTCCTCGACCTCGACGACCGCGTCAGCGCGCACGTGCCCGAGTTCGCGGATCCGGTCGACGCCGCGGGCCGGGAGCTGCCGGTGACGCTCCGGATGCTGCTCAGCAACTGCTCGGGGCTGCCCGAGGACAACGGCTGGGCCGACCACGTGATGGCGATGCCGCGCGCCGAGTTCCTCGCGCTGATCGCGCGCGGGCTGACCTTCACCGAGCGGCCGGGCGAGGTCTACCAGTACTCGAACATCGGCTTCTGGCTGCTCGGGGTGATCGTCGAGAACGTCTCCGGCGAGGACTTCGTCGCCTTCGCGACCCGGACGATCCTCGAGCCGCTCGGCCTCGCGCACACGCGCTACGACGTGAACGCCTACCCCGAGGGCACCGACCTCGCGCAGGGCTTCAGCAGCTTCGACGAGGGCGCCACCTGGACCGCCCGCCCGTACACCGGCACCGGCGTGGGCGCCTGTGCCGCGAGCATGTACAGCACCGTCGGCGACATCGCGCGCTGGAGCGGCTGGCTGTCGTCGGCGTTCGAGGGCGCCGACGGCGGTACCGACGACGGGGACGCCGACGACGCCGTCCTCAGCCGCGCCTCCCGCCGCGAGATGCAGCGCGGCTGGACCCCGGTGCCCGCGCTCAGCCCGCGAGCCGGGGAGAGCACCCTGGACGGCTCCGCCTACGGGCTCGGCCTCGTGATCGAGCAGGACGTCCGCTTCGGCGCGATCGCGCACCACTCCGGCGGGCTGCCCGGCTGGTCCTCGAACATGCGCTGGCACCTCGAGTCGGGCCTGGGAGTCGTGGTCTTCGCGACCACGAACGGCGCCAAGCTCGCCGCCGCGGCCACGGGCCTGCTCCGCGCGGCGCTCGAGGACGCGGAGCCGCCGGCGCGCACCATCGCGGTGCACCCGTCGACGCTGGCGGCCGCGGCGGCCGTCGAGGCGGCGATCGTCGGTCCCGGCGACCCCGCGCGGGCCGAGGAGCTCTCCGGCGGCGTGCTGTTCAGCCCGAACCTCCTGAGCGACGTGCCCGCCGAGGTGCGCGCCCGCCGCGTCGCCGCGGTGCTGGCGGAGGTCGGCGGACTCGCGGAGGAGCCGACCGCGCGGCCCCTGCGCGAGCGGCTGCTCTGGAGCGCCTCCGCGGCCCAGGTCGCCTTCACGCTGCCCGGCCGGGACGGCGAGCTGGAGGTCCGGCTGGAGATGACGCCGACGCTCCCGGCGCTGCTGCAGCGCCTCGACGTCGTGAAGCGGGAGGCGCTCGCGTCGCCGCCGGTCGTCCGCGGGTACCGCCCCCTCCTGGACTGAGCGCACATCGGGACAGCGCGCATCGGGACAGGGCAGGCTGGTCCGATGACTGCGCGCACTCCCGACGACCACCGCCTCGACCGGGTCCGCGTCCGCGGCGCCCGCGAGAACAACCTCCGCGACGTGGACGTGGACATCCCGCGCGACGCGCTGGTCGCCTTCACCGGCGTCTCCGGCTCGGGCAAGAGCTCGCTCGCGTTCGGCACGCTCTACGCGGAGGCGCAGCGCCGCTACTTCGAGTCGGTCGCGCCGTACGCGCGGCGGCTGATCGACCAGGTCGGGGTGCCGGACGTCGACGCGATCGACGGACTGCCGCCCGCGGTCGCGCTGCCGCAGCGGCGCTCCGGTGGCTCGGCGCGCTCGACGCTCGGCAGCGCGACCACGCTCTCCTCCGTGGTGCGGATGGTCTTCTCCCGGGTCGGGACCTACCCCGAGGGCGCGCCGATGCTCCTCGCGGAGGACTTCTCCGCGAACACCGTCCAGGGCGCCTGCCCCGCCTGCCACGGGATCGGCCGCGTCTACGACGTGCCCGAGGAGCTGATGGTGCCGGACGACTCGCTCTCGATCCGCGACGGCGCGCTCGCGGCCTGGCCGACCGCCTGGCACGGCAAGCAGCTGCGCGACAGCCTGATCTCGCTGGGCTACGACATCGACGTGCCGTGGGCGACGCTGCCGGCCGAGGAGCGCGAGTGGATCCTGTACACGCAGGAGTCGCCGCAGGTGCCGGTCTGGACGGATCGCGGGCCGGCCGAGGTGCGGGCGGCCGTGGCGGCGGGGGCCGAGCCGAGGTACATGAGCACGTTCCTCGGGGTGAAGCGCTACGTGATGGACACCTTCGCGGGGTCCAAGAGCGCCCGGATGCGCGAGCGCGCGGCCACGTTCCTCGTCAGCGTCCCCTGCCCGGACTGCCACGGCAAGCGGGTGAAGCCCGAGGCGCTGGCGGTGAGCTTCGAGGGCTTCGACATCACGGAGCTCTCGGCGCTGCCGCTGGAGGAGCTCGCGGCGCTGCTGGCCCGCGTGCTCGAGCGGGACTGGGTGCCGGTGGGCGGCGCGCCCCTCCCTCCGGAGACCCGGCTCGCCGCCCAGCGCCTGGTCTCGGATCTGCTCGGCCGGATGGCGCCGATCGTCGACCTCGGCCTCGGCTACCTGTCGCTGGACCGCTCGACGCCGACGCTGTCCTCGGGCGAGCTGCAGCGGATGCGCCTCGCGACCCAGGTGCTCTCGCGCCTGTTCGGGGTGGTGTTCGTCCTGGACGAGCCGTCGACGGGGCTGCACCCGGCCGACACGGAGGCGCTGCTCGGCATCCTGCGCTCGCTGAAGGACAGCGGCAACACGGTCTTCTTCGTCGAGCACTCGCTCGACGTGATCCGCGAGGCCGACTGGATCGTCGACATCGGCCCGGCGGCCGGCTCGGGCGGCGGCACCGTCGTCTACTCGGGCGAGCTCGACGGGCTGCGCGAGGTGGGCGACTCGATCACCCGGCGCTACCTCTTCCCCGAGACCGCAGAGCCGACGCCGCCGCTGCCCGAGCGGCGGACGCCCGACGCGCGGGTCCGGCTGGTCGACGTGGCGCGCAACAACCTCCGCGGGCTCGACGTCGCGTTCCCGCTCGGCGCGCTGACCGCGGTGACGGGGGTGTCCGGGTCGGGGAAGTCCACGCTGGTCAATCAGGCGCTGCCCGATCTGCTCCGCGCGAGCCTGCAGGCGGATCTCGCGGGGGAGAGCCCGGAGCCGGACGAGTCGTCCTCCGACGACCCGCTGCTCGACGCCGACACCGCCGTCACCACCGGCAGCGCGACCGGGCCGGCGGAGCGGCTGCGCCGGGTGGTGCAGGTCGGCCAGACGCCGATCGGGCGCACCTCGCGCTCGAACGTCGCGACCTACACCGGGCTCTTCGACCGCGTCCGCGCGCTGTTCGCGGCGACTCCCGAGGCGAAGCGGCGCCGCTACGGGGCCGGCCGCTTCTCCTTCAACATGCCCAGCGGCCGCTGCCCGGTCTGCAAGGGCGAGGGGACCATGGAGGTCGAGCTGCTCTTCCTGCCGACGGTGCAGGCGCCGTGCACGGAGTGCGGCGGCACGCGCTACAACGCCGAGACCCTCGAGGTGACCTGGGGCGGGCGCTCGATCGCCGAGGTCCTCGCGCTGAGCGTGACGGAGGCGCGCGAGGTCTTCGCCGAGGAGACGGAGATCGGCCGGCACCTCGATGCGCTGCTCGACGTGGGCCTCGGCTACGTCGCGCTCGGGCAGCAGGCGCCGGAGCTGTCCGGCGGCGAGGCGCAGCGGGTGAAGCTCGCGTCGGAGCTGCGGCGGGCCCAGCGCGGCGACACGCTCTACCTGCTCGACGAGCCGACGTCGGGACTGCACCCGGCCGACGCGGACCGGCTGCTCGGCCACCTGCAGCACCTCGTCGACGCGGGCAACACGGTGATCGTCGTCGAGCACGACATGCGGATCGTCGCCGACGCGGACTGGGTGATCGACCTCGGGCCCGGCGCCGGGGACGCGGGCGGCGCGATCGTCGCGACCGGCACGCCGGAGCAGGTCGCGCGGGCGGAGGGCAGCCGGACGGCGCCGTACCTGCTGGCCGCGCTGGAGCGGCGCTCGTAGGGCTTCGACGGCTCTCGCCGCGAGGCGCGGGCCAGTACCGAGGCCGCGCTCGCGCGCCAGGGCGAGATCATCGACTACTTCACGGGTTCAACGGATGAGGTCGTGTCCTTCGGGATGCGCGGTGAGGTCTCCGCCAGAGCGCGGCGCGCGGCGGCCTCGGCATCGAACGCGTCGGTCTTGCCTCGCCGGCGGCGCTGCGCTTTGTCTCCCGGCGGGACCTCGATGACGTCCACGTTCTCGGCGAGCAGATACCGGGTCAGGGCCGCTCCATAGGAGCTGGTGCCCTCGACCCCGACGCGCACCAGCATCCCGAAGACGCCGACCCAGGACAGCAGCTCGATGAAACCGGCGCTCGTCGCGGGGAACGCCTTATCGCCGAGGAAGCGGCCCGCGGAGTCCAGGACAGCCACGTGGTGGCTGTTCTCGTGGGTGTCGATGCCCGCGACGATCTCCCGGTCGGGCTGGGCTTGGACCGTGTTCGTTGTCATGCTGGATGCATCCCTTCATCGGGTCACGCATCCGGCCAGTGGACAGACAAATCGGTGATGAGACCACAGGACGGTCAGGCTTCTATCAAGTCATGACCAGCCGACCGGATGCATACGGTGTCGCGGGGTTCGACAGTTCGAGATCCAGACAGCCCTGCCAGGCGTCAGATACGCAGACGAGTCAGAACCCCGCGACACACCAAGGCAATCACCGATACGCCCTCTGCGAGGGCTACCCGATCAGCATGAATCGGCCCGGGCGCAGAGCGTGCGTGAGCGGGCCTGCGCAGCATGAAGCGGCGCATGGGCAGGCGCAGGCGCGGGCGCGGGCGCGCTCATTTCATGCTGGTCGAGTAGCGCGGAGCGCGTATCGAGACCCACCCATCAGGTGACGGTGGATCTCGCTACGCCCTCTCCGAGGGCTACTCGATCAGCATGAATCTGCCCGGGCGCAGAGCATGCGTGTGCGTGCCGGCGCAGCCTGAAGCGCTGCAAGCGCATACCCATCCACATGTGCGGGCATGCGCAACCCATGCTGGTCGAGTAGCGCGGAGCGCGTATCGAGACCCACCCTCCGGACGGTGGTGGATCTCGATACGCCCTCTGCGAGGGCTACTCGATCAGCAGGGGCGGCGCGGGGTCAGACCCGCGTTCGTCAGAACGGGGGCGGTGCGTCCTCGAAGCGCGGGCCTGGCGGGGCGCCGGCGAGCGCGGGTGGGCGGATCGTGATGCGGCGGCCGGTGGGGGTGGTCCAGACGATGCTGCCGTCCGGGCGGGGGACGTAGGTCCAGCGGTCGCCGTGGCGGACGTGGTGGTGGGACGTGCAGAGGCAGACGAGGTTCTCCAGGGACGTCTCGCCGCCGTTGCGCCACTCGATGGTGTGGTCGGCCTCTGCTCGGGAGGCGGTGCGGGTGCAGCCGGGGAAGCGGCAGGTCTGGTCCCGGAGCTGCAGGTGCAGGCGCATCTGCGGCGGTGGGACTCGGTGGGTGCGGCCGACGGAGACGACGGCGCGGGTGTCCGGGTCGGTGAGCACGCGGGTGAACGACGCGCCGGTCGCGACCAGTTCGCGGGCGAGGTCGGCGGGGATGAGGCCGTAGCCGTCGAGGTCAGCGGGCGCGTCGTCGAGACCGACAGCAGTCGACGCGGCGAGCGTGAGGCGCACCTCGGCACGGATCCCGGGCACGAACGACGGAGACAGCTGCGGGCCATCTCCTGCGGGGGTGGTCCCGGCGATGTCGCCGTCGCGGAGGAGATCCGTGAGTACGTCCGCCTTCAGCTGGCTCAGGGTGCGCTCGTCGCCACCGTCGCGGAGGCTGCGGGCGATGCGGTCGACGCGCTCGGCGATGCCCATCGCGTCCGGCGCGGGCAGCAGCGCACAGAGCGTCGCCATCCCGTCGACCTCGGGGGAAACCCAGACGGCGCGGTCCTGCCGGGCGCGGACGTGCCGTTGGGCGAGGGGCTCCTCGTGGAGTTCGTCGCGGAGTCGGGCGACGATCCGCCTCAGCTGCGTCGGGGTCACGTCCGGGGCGACCTCCGCGGCGCGCTCGTCGAACCGGGCGCGGGAGGCGGGAGTCAGGGTGGCGGCGGTCGCGCAGACGATCTCGCTCGAGTCCCAGAGCAGCCGGCCCTCGGCCAGCAGGGCGCGGATGCAGGGGAGGTCCTCGACGAGCAGCCGGGCGTGCTCGAGGACCGTCTCGGTGGCCCGCTCGGACAGGCGGAGCCTCGCCGCGAACTCGGCCCGGATCGACCGCTCGACCAGGGCGCGCGCCTCGCTCTTCGCGAGCGACTTCCCGCGGGCGAACGCGTCCGGGACGGTGACGGCCGCGCGGTAGGCGAGGTGCAGGGTCTGCGCGCGGGTGAGGAGCAGCTGAGCGGAGGTGCGTCCGATCTCCGCGGCGATGTCGGTCAGCGCGTCGACGGCGGCGAGCGCGCTCGACGGTCCTGCCGCTCCCGGGTCGCTGTGGTCATCCATACGCGTATTGAACCAGGGACCACCGACACCCGAGCGGCCGTCGAGCGAAACCCTCGGACAACTCCGCGAGATCGGATCTGTGGAGGAGCTATGCCCCCACGTCGGTCGCCGCACCGGCGGTCCGCCCGCGCAGGGTGACGATCGGCGCCACCTCCGTCCAGCCGAGACTCGTGTAGAGCGCGCGCCCGCCGACGCTCGCCATCAGGAGTCCCGTGGTCGCGCCGTTCTCCGCCGCCCAGGCGCTGAGGCCGGTTATCACCAGGCCGCCGAGGCCGCGGCGGCGGAACCGCGTAGTCGTCTCGATCCGGTCGAAGACGGCGTCACCGCCGCTCAACGCCGCCTGCCCGCGCGCCGCGACCTCGCCCTCCGCCTCGATGCTGGCGTGCGCGACGCGACCGTTCACCGCGATCCGCACCTGCGCCGGCCTCGCCGACCTTCGGAGCCGGGTGGTCATCATCCGCTCGTCGCAGGTCACGGCGTCGAGGCCGGCCACCGCGTCGCGACCGCGCTCGTCGAGCTCGCCGACGATCGTCAGCCAGACGTCGGGCGCGGTGACGGCGGCGGCCAGGCGGTGCAGCTCGGGCAGCGACGGCTTCGGCGATCACGTACTCGCGGGAGCGGGTCTCCGCCGCGACCTCGACGAGCCGGCCGTCCCCGTCGCGCCGCGCGAGCATCCCGCGCGACTCGCACCACCCCGCCACCCAGCGGTCCACCAGCTCTCGCGACACGACCATCACGGCACCGTACCCGGACGCCCGGCGCTCCGGCCGGGCGCTCACCGGATCGAGACGACGAGAGCGAGGCCGACGAGGGTGACGGGCAGGGCGAGGAGGCTCCAGAGGATCTCCCACCCGTGACGGCGCTGCGGAGCGATCGCCAGGCGGACGAGGGTGAGGACCCAGACGGCGAGGGCGCTCGACAGCGCGACGACCCCCGCGGAGAGGAGGAGCGCGTCTCCTGCGGCGTCCTCCTCCTCTGTCGGCGACTCTCCGAAGAAGGTGAGCTTCGAGGCGAAGCCGAGGTACGCCAGCACCAGGGGTGCGGCGATCATCCCGAGGATGGCGATCGCCGCGATGATGAGGCGGAGGGGGAGTCGCGGGGTCGGCGGCCTGTGCGAGGTGGTGGGATCGCTCTGAGGGGGATCAATGGGGCGGGCGCGCGGCTGCTCCACGGTGTCCTCCTCGGGTCGGCGTCTCGGTTCGACGCGGCCCGAACCTAGCCGCCGCGGCGGGAGACCGTGCGGCTGGCGCGATCCGTCGCTCGGCGGGGTCCATCTCGTGGAGGAGGCACCAGCGGACCCCACGGTCGGGGGTGTGGCGAGGGCTGCCGTCGTTGCGTGCGTGGATCTCGATACGCCCTCTGCGAGGGCTACTCGATCAGCATGCTCGTGCGCGACGTCAGCAGGACGAAGTGGGCCCGCCCCATGCTGGTCGAGTAGCGCGCAGCGCGTATCGAGACCCACGCTGCGGGACGGTGGGTCTCGATGCGCCCTCTGCGGGGCTTGCTCGATCAGCGGGGAGCCCGGGTCACTCCTCCGGGGTGACGACGAGGCCGACGCCGCCGCCGCGGCGGACGGGCTCGGCGGCGGCGGTCATCAGGCCGGAGGGGCCGACCTCGATGGCGGCCACCGCGCCGATCTGCGCGGCCGAGGTGAAGGTGTCGCCGGAGGGCGTCAGCTGCTGGCCGAAGGGCGCGAGGTCGTCGGCGTAGGCCTCGATGAAGCCGGGCTCGGCCGAGGTGGACGCGGTGTTCCGCTGCGACGCCCGGGGCGCGGCCACCGCCTCCGGCAGCGTCATGCCGAGGTCGATGCGGTTGACCAGCGTCTGCAGCACGGTCGTGATGATCGTCGCTCCGCCCGGCGAGCCGACGACGAACTTCACCGCGCCGTCCTCGAGCACGATCGTCGGCGACATCGAGGAGCGCGGGCGCTTGCCGGGCTCGATCCGGTTCGGGTCGCCCTCGACGGGGGTCGCGGAGAAGTCGGTCAGCTCGTTGTTGAGCAGGAAGCCGCGGCCGGGGACGGTCATCGCCGAGCCGCCGGTCTGCTCGATCGTCAGCGTGTAGGACACCGCGTTGCCCCACTTGTCGACGACGGAGAGGTGCGTGGTCGAGACGTTCTCGGTGTCCGGCTGCTCCGCGGTGAGGGCGGTCGCGCAGCCGACTCCGTCGAGCGCGCCCGGGGCGACCGGCCGCGTGGAGGCGGCCGCCGGGTCGATGGTGCAGTCGCGGGAGTCCGCGAACTCCTGGCTGAGCAGCGTCTCGGTCGGCACGTCGACGAAGGCCGGGTCGCCGACGTACGCGCCGCGGTCGGCGAAGGCGCGGGCCGACGCCTCGAGATAGAGGTGCAGGGCGCTGCCGGTGTCCTCGGCGGCGAGGTCGTGGTTCTCGAGGATGTTCAGCGCCTCGCCGATCGCGATCCCGCCCGAGGAGGACGGCGCCATGCCGTAGACGTCGAGCCCGCGGTAGGAGGTGTGCGTGGGCGCCTGCTCGCCGACCGAGTAGCCGGCGAGGTCGTCCTCGGTCATCGAGCCGGCCGGGGCGGGGAGGGTCGAGCCCTCCGCGAGGCGCGGGTTCTGCACCGTGTCGGCGATCTCGGCCGCGAGCGGTCCGTCGTAGAACGCGCTCGGCCCGCGGGCGGCGATCCGGGCGAGGGTCTTCGCGAGGTCCGGGTTGCGGAAGGTGCTGCCGACCGCCGGGGCGTCGCCGCCGGGGAGGAACAGCTCCGCGGTGTCGGGGAACTGCTGGAAGCGCTCGAGGTTGTCGAGCGTCTGGCTGCGGAAGGTCTCGTCGACCGGGAAGCCCTTGGCCGCGAGCACGATCGACGGGGCCAGCACGACCGGGAGCGGGAGGGTGCCGAAGCGGTCGACCGCCGCGTCCCAGGTCGCGACGGTGCCGGGGACGCCGACCGCGACTCCGGACGAGACGAGCTGCGGGGTGAAGGGGTACGGGGCACCCGTCGCCGGGTCGAGGAAGGCGTCCGGAGTGATGCCGGCCGGCGCCGTCTCGCGGCCGTCGATGGTGCTCACCTCGCCCGTCTTCGCATCGAAGTAGACGAAGTAGCCGCCGCCGCCGATCCCGGTGCTGTACGGCTCGGTCACGCCGAGGGCCGACGCCGTCGCGACGGCGGCGTCCGCCGCGTTGCCGCCGCGCTTGAGCACCTCGAGGCCGACCCGGCTGGCGAGAGCGTCGACGGAGGAGACCGCGCCGCCGTAGCCGACCGAGGTCGACGGCGAGACGACCGGACCGCCGAGCGCGTCGCGGAGCTCCTGCGCCGTGGGGAGACCGCGGCTCGGGACGTCGGGGAACGGCCAGTCGAGCGCGGCGGCGGGAGCGGCGCCCGCCACTCCGAGGGAGGCGACGGCGACCAGCGCGAGCGCTGCCCGTCGGAGACTGCGGATCGTGGCCATGGGGTTCCTCCATCGGAACTCAGTGCGGGCGGAGCAGGTGCCTCCAACCTAGGCCGGAGGCGGGCCGAGGGGCCAGGGCTCCGCGCCTCCGAGAGGGGCGAGAAAGGGTCCGGGGACGGCGGAAGGGCCGCCCCGGCGGGGACGGCCCTTCTGCGATCAGTGCCCGAGGATCAGTGCCCGAGGATCAGCGCTTCACGGTGAAGGCGAGGGTGATCGCCTTGCCCGACTGCGCACCGGTGACCGTCACGCTGTAGTCCCCGGGGGTGGTGGGGGCCTTCGCGGTGGCGGTCAGCGCGCCGTCGTTGAGATCGCGCGTCGCCGTGCGCTCGGTGAAGAGCGGCGCCGAGCCGATGAGCTGCGTGTCGCCCTGGAAGCCCTCCGCCGTCAGGGTGATCCGGGCTCCGGGGGCGAAGGTGCTGCCCGAGAGCTCGGCGGTGGCGCCGAAGCTCAGGTTCCGGATGTCGCGGTCGAGGCCGAGCGCGTTCGAGATGGTGAAGAACGTGTCGGTCTGGTCGGTGAGGCCCGCGACGTTGGCCGCGCCGGGTCCGTAGGCCGCGATGCGGAGCTGTGTGCCGGTGTGCTGCTGCGAGCCGCCCTCGGCGGCCGTGCCGTAGGACACCTTCATCGTGCTGCCGTCGACCGTCTTCAGCGCGGTGCTGAGCGAGGTGGGCGGGGTGGAGTCGACGATCTGGCTGGAGTGCGCGTGGTCGGCGGTGACGATGACGAGGGTGTTCCCGTCCGCCTCGGCGAACGCGAGCGCGGCCTGGACGGCCTCGTCGAGGTCGACGGTCTCGCCGATCTGGCCGCAGGCGTTCGCGGCGTGGTCCTGCTTGTCGATGCTCGCGCCCTCGACCTGGAGGAAGAAGCCCTCGTCGCCGGTGTCGAGCAGGTCGATCGCCTTCTCGGTCATCGCGCGCAGGGTGGGCTGCTCGGCGGGACGCGCGGGGTTCGCCACGCAGGTCTGCGGCGCGGCGTCGGCGCCGCCGACGGTCGCGGGGGTCGGCGCGTAGCGCACGGGCAGGTTGCCGGAGTTGAACAGGCCGAGCACCGGCGCGTCCTGGTCGGCGACGGTCAGCGCGTCGAGCTGGTCCGCGGTGGCGGCCGTCGTCGCGTCGCCGAGCACCTGGTAGCCGCGCTCGTCGGCCTGCTGGAACAGGGTCTGGCCGGCCCAGTCGCCCGCCTTCGCGGTCTGCGCGAACGTGGCGGAGCCGCCGCCGAGGGTGAGGTCGGCGCGGGTGTCGAGGATCTGCTCGCTGATCGAGCCGAGCCCGCCGTTCTCGAGCGCGTCGTTGCCGCAGCTGGCGCTGTCGGGTCCGTAGCAGCTGCGCGCGTCGACGTGCGCGGTCTGCACGGCCGGGGTGGCGTCCTGGATCTCGGCGGTGGTGACGTTGCCGGTCTTCAGGCCGTTCGCCTTCGCGATCTCGAGGAGGGTGTCTTTGCGCTCCTGGTCGATGTCGACCGAGATCGCGTTGTCGTAGGTCTTGGTGCCGGTCGCCCAGGCGCTGCCGGTGGCGGCGGAGTCGGGCACGTAGTCCGGGGCGCCCTTGACGGCGCCGGTGGCGGGGTCGTCGGCGCGGTAGAGCGAGTAGGTCGTGTACTGACCGGTGATCGGCAGGGCGTCGATGCCGGGGAAGCGGCCGGCCGCGCCGTAGGCGTAGTTGCGGGCGACTGTGATCTCGGAGTCTCCCATGCCGTCGCCGATGAGGAGGATGACGTTCTTCGCGTCCTGCTCCTTCACGGCCGCGTGCAGCGAGTCGGAGAGGTCGGCGTCGACGGGGGAGATGCGGGCGGCGCCACCGGTGGCGGCGAGGTCGGCGGCGCCGATGGCGGTGGCCGCGCCGGGGGCGGCCAGCGCGGCGGCGCCGACCAGGGCGACGGCCGTGAGGGCCAGTGCGGTGCGTCCGCGGTGCGCGGAGCGGGGCAGTCGTGTCACGTCGGAGACTCCTTGGGGTGAGGGCCCCTGAGAAGGGGCTCACCCAGCACACTCCTGATTCCCGCTCCCGTGGGTGAACTGAGATGCATAGCCGGGTGAACTTTCCGCGCGCCGGTCCCCGTGGCGACCGCGTGCGGCGACCGCGTGCGGTGACCCCGTGCGGGGGGCAACTCTGGCGGATCCGGCACCGGCCTGACCGGCGGGCGCTAGCGTGACGCCCGGTGTCCCCCGCACCGCCGAACCCGCCGAGAGGACCCCATGACCACGCCCCGCCCCGTCTCGCGCCGCACCGCGACGACCGCCGCCCTGTGGAGCGCCCCGGTCCTCCTCGCCGCCTCCGCCGCCCCGCTCGCCGCGGCCTCCGGAGAGGTCGGCGCCGCGCTCGGCGTCTCCGGCGGCCTCTCGAACGGCGGCGGCGACCTCTACGCCGGCCAGTTCACCCCGGTGGTCTCGGCCTCGCAGGGCAGCGAGCCCGTGCGCGACATCGTCGCCCGGGTGACGTTCGACACGGGCGACAGCGATGTCGTGCTGTCCGACTTCGTCCTCGAGGAGGGCCCCTGGGTCGTCGTGGAGCCGCTCGGCTCCCGCACGCCGGGCGTCGTCGTCCTCGCCTGGTCGGACGCGACCGGCCTCCGCGACGGGGAGTCTCCGGTCCCGCCGCAGTTCAGCGTCCACGCGTCGGGCTACATCGTCAGCTGCCTCGTTGAGCTGTCGAGCACCTCGGCCGCTCCGGCCAGCGACTACCTGATCATCGCGGTCGTCTGACCGGCGGCCCTCAGAGCGTGACCGCCGGCCCTCAGAGCGCCCGCGGCCGGTAGGTCTCGATCAGCGCGTCGAAGAGCCGGTCCATCCGCTCGTCGACGGTCCGCCGGGCCGGGTCCGCGTCGTACCACTCGACGATCTCGCGCGCGCCGTCACTGAAGCGGGTCGAGGGCGCGAACGCCGGCACCAGGCTCCGGATCTTGGCGTTGTCGAAGACCATCGAGTGGGCCTTGTCGCCGACGATGCCCGCGCCCAGCTCCGGGTCGGCGGCGGCGATCGCGTCGGAGGTGACGTGCACGATCCGCGCCTCGGTGCCGGCGGCGGCCGCGAGGTCGTGGTGGATGCGGTCCCAGGTGGGCGTCTCGTCTCCGGTGATGTGGAACGCCTCGCCGATCGCCGCCGGCGCGCCGAGCAGCCCGACCAGGCCGACCGCGACGTCGCGGCTGTGGGTGATCGTCCAGAGCGAGGTGCCGTCGCCGGGCACGACCACCTCGAGGCCGCGCCGCATCCGGTCGATGACGGTCCAGCCGCCGTCCACCGGGAGCGCGGTGCGGTCGTAGGTGTGCGAGGGGCGGACGATCGTCACCGGGAAGCCGGTGCGCCGGTACTCGCCGACCAGCAGGTCCTCGCAGGCGATCTTGTCCTGCGAGTAGCTCCAGTACGGGTTCCGCAGCGGCGTCGACTCCGTCACCGGAACGCGCGCCGGCGGCTTCTGGTATGCCGAGGCCGAGCTGATGAAGACGTACTGGCCGGTGCGCCCGGCGAACAGGTCGATGTCCTGCTGCACGTGCTCCGGAGTGAACGCGGCGAACTCGATCACCGCGTCGAAGCGCTCGTCGCCGAGAGCCTCGCGCACGGAGGCCGGATCGCGGACGTCGGCGGTCAGCGTCCGGACGCCCTCGGGCAGCGGGCGGCTCGAGGTGCGGCCGCGGTTCAGCACGGTCACCTCGTGCCCGACGGCGAGAGCGCGGCGGACGCCCTCGGAGCTGATGATGCCCGTTCCTCCGATGAACAGCACGCTGAGGGACACGGCGGACCCGACCTTTCCGGATGAGGGCTGCGCGCTCCGTTCCGGAAGCGGAGGGACGTCGTCGAGCACCGCCTCCATCAGCGCACACATCGGCGCTCCCGTCGAGGGGGTGGCGGGACCCTCCCTCGGGCGGCGATCGCGTCCTAGCGTGGAGGCATGACCCTGCAGCTCACCCTCAACAACGGCGTCACCCTTCCCGCTCTCGGGCTCGGCGTCTTCCAGAGCGCGCCCGAGGAGACGACCGCCGCCGTGCAGTCCGCCCTCGAGGCCGGCTACCGCCACATCGACACGGCCGCCGCGTACGGCAACGAGCGCGAGGTCGGCGAGGGGATCCGCCGCTCGGGCCTGGACCGTTCGGAGGTCTTCGTCGAGACGAAGATCTGGGTCACCGACTACGGCTACGACGAGACCCTGCACGCGTTCGAGAAGGCGACCGGCAAGCTCGGCGTCGAGCAGCTCGACCTGCTGATCCTGCACCAGCCCGTCCCGTCGCGCTTCGACACCACCGTCGCCGCCTACCGGGCGCTGGAGAAGCTCCTCGCCGACGGCGGCGTGCGCGCGATCGGCGTCAGCAACTTCACGCCCGCGCACCTGGCACGCCTCCTCGCCGAGGTCGACGTCATCCCCGCCGTCAACCAGGTCGAGCTGCACCCGTACTTCGCGCAGCCCGACCTCCGCCGCGAGCACGCCGAGCGCGGGATCCTCACCCAGGCCTGGTCGCCGATCGGCGGCATCACCTTCTACCCCGGCTGGGGCGACGAGCGCCGCAGCGTGATGGACGACTCGACGATCGGCGCGATCGCAGCCGAGCACGGCAAGAGCCCGGCGCAGGTGATGCTCCGCTGGCACCTGCAGCAGGGCCGCTCCGCGATCCCCAAGTCGACGAACCCCGAGCGGATCGCGGCGAACATCGACGTCTTCGACTTCGAGCTCTCCGACGACGAGCTCGCCCGGATCGACGCCCTCGACACCGGCGTCCGCAGCGGCCCCGACCCCGACGTGGAGCGGCCGGCGCTCTTCGAGCGCACGATCCCCGAGGCGTGAGCCGTGACGACGCCTCCCGACGCCCAGCACCCCGACCTGCACCACGCCCCGCACCCCGCACAGGAGGAGACACCATGACCGACCCGATCGGCATCCCCGAGGCCACCGCTCTCGAGAGCACCCGCCGCACCATCGCGATCCTCGGTGCGGGCGGCGACCTCACCGAGCGGCTGCTCCTGCCGGGGCTCGGCCGCGTCGCCGAGCTCGCCCGCGACTCCGAGCTGACCCTGATCGGCGCCGCCCGCACCCCGCAGTCCGACGACGAGTGGCAGGGGCTCGTCCGCCGCAGTCTCCAGGCCGCCGGGATCGCGGCGCACACCGTCGACGACCTCGCCTCGCGCGCCCGCTTCGTCGCGACCGACGCCTCCGACCCGGAGCAGCTGAAGGCCCTGCTCGACGCCTGCCCGACGACGCCCGTGCTCTACGTCGCGCTGCCGCCGGCGATGGGCCACAAGGTCGCCGACTCGCTCTCGAAGCTGGATCTCCCGGAGGACCTCGTCGTCGCGATCGAGAAGCCGTTCGGCGAGGACCTCGACGACGCGATCGCGCTGAACGCCGCCTTCGCGCCCGTGATCTCCGAGGACCGGCTCTGGCGCATCGACCACTTCCTCGGCAACGCGACCGTCATGGGCATGCTCGGACTGCGCTTCGGCAACCGCCTGCTCGAGGCGAGCTGGAGCGCCGAGCAGATCGAGAAGATCGAGATCGTCTACGACGAGACGCTCGGGATCGAGGGGCGCGCCGCCTTCTACGACGGCACCGGCGCCCTGCGGGACATGCTGCAGAGCCACCTGCTGATGGTGCTCGCGCTCACGACGATGGAGCGCCCCGAGGAGGTCTCGCCCGACGACGTCCACGAGCGGATGGCCGAGGCGCTCGGCGCCGTCCGCCTCTGGCGCGACGACCCCGCCACCGCGCGCCGCGCCCGCTACACCGAGGGCCGGGTCGACGGCCGGTTCTTCCCCTCCTACGTCGACGAGCCCGACGTCGATCCGGAGGCCGGCACCGAGACGCTCGCGCAGCTGCTGCTCCAGGTCGACACGCCCCGCTGGGCCGGCGTGCCGTTCGTGCTCCGCTCCGGCAAGGCGATCGGCGAGCCGCGCCACGAGGTCGCGGTGCACTTCCGCGCCGCGACGCCGCCGCGCGGCCTGGCCGGCGCCGACGACGGCGCGAGCACCGTCCTGCGGATGTCGCTCAAGGGCGGCGACGTCAGCCTCGACCTGCTGGTGAACAGCGCCGACGACCTGACCGACCTCGAGCGCACGACGCTCCAGGCGCAGCCCGGCGCCGCCACGCTCGACCCCTACGCGCAGGTGCTCGCCGGCATCCTCCAGGGCGACACCCTGCTGTCGGTGCCGGGCGCCGTCGCCGAGCAGTGCTGGCGCATCATCACCCCGGTGCTCTCGCACTGGGCCGAGGGCGGCACCCCGCTCGACGAGTACGAGGCCGGAAGCGCGGGCCCCGAGGGCTGGTAGCGCGCGAGCAGCCCCGCAGGGCAGAGCCCTCCATGCTGGTCGAGTGGCCCCGCAGGGGCGTATCGAGACCCGCCGTCGTCGGCACGGTGGATCTCGATACGCCCGCGGCGCGGGCTACTCGATCAACATGCCTCCCTCATACGTACGAGGTACCGTTCGAAGGAGCCCCGCCGTCGCCGCTCTCAGACGTCGACGCGGATCGTCCTGGACGGGAGGCCGAGGAACGCGGGGGCCTCGCCCTTCGTCTCGGGGGAGACCGGGCCTCGCGTCACGGTGGCCGTGACGCGGAAGCCGCCCGGGGGGACCGGCGTCAGTGCGCAGTACATCCGTCCCGGGCCGAGGGGTGCCACCTGCATCACCCGCCCGTCCCGGTCCGTGTACGTCCCGCGGCTCCGGTAGCTCCCGGCCGGGACCACGAGGTGGGCGGAGCGCGGGCGGTCGACGACGAGCCACTCCGACCAGTGCTCGACGTCGTGCTCGGCGGTCACGTCCATCCGGGCGTCGCTGAGGAGCTCGACCGGTGCTCCGGACTCCCCGCTGCACGCTGCCCGGAGCTCGACGATGAAGTTCCCCGAGGACAGGGAGTCCAGGAAGAGACCGACGTACGGTCCGGCCTCGAGAGGTCGCGGCGCGGACGCGGCGGCTCCGGGGGCGCCGGCCGCCGCGGCCATGACGGGCGCCGCGAAAGCCATCGCCAGCGCGGCCCTGCGGGTAATTCGTCGATCGTCGCGACGGCTGTCGGTCATGAGATGTCCCTGCACTCGGACGGCTCCTCGCGACCCGTCGGACCGCGACCCGTCGGTCGCTGACGCCGGACGGCTTCCGCCATCGTCCGTCGCCTGTCCGGGTCCGTCGAATCGGTGGCGTGATGCGGTGAACCTGGCGCCGGGGATGTCGATGCGTGGGGTCGAGGGGCGGGCGAGGTGCTTGCTGGTCGAGCAGGGGAGTATCGCGACCCATCGTCCTCAGCAAGGTCGATCTCGATACGCTCGCTGCGCGGGCTACTCGATCAGCAGGCAGAGACGCCGGCGCCGCGGGCTGCTCGACCAGCATGCAGAGAGGCCCGCAGCGCGAGCTGCTCGATCAGCAGGAGAGGTTGTCCGCTCAGGTCACGAGGCTGACGGTCTGGGTCCCGAAGCCGAGCGCGGTCTGCGCCTTCGGATCGCTGCCGGGGTGTACGCGACCCCGCGTCACGGTCGCCGTCACGGAGAACCGTCCCCGGGGTTCCCTGGTGAAGTTGGTGTACCCGCTTCCCACGATCCTCGCGACCTGGAGGGTCACTCCGTCCTTGCCGGTGTAAGTCCCCGCGGAGGGGTAGGTGCCGGCCGGGAGCAGGAGGTGCCCGGCGCGCAGGCCTTCGACGACGATCCCGCCGGACCAGCTCTCGATGTCGTGCTCCGACGCGATGTCCACCCTCGCCTCGTCGGCGAGCAGGACGGGGGCTCCGGCCGCGCCGCTCCTCGCCACCCGCAGATCGACCCGGAACTCGCCCGCACGCCAGGGGATGAGGAAGAGCCCGACGTAGGGTCCCTCATCGACCGGGACCGGCGCGGACGCGGCCGCACCGGGTGCCGCGACCGCGGCCGAGACCACCGGAGTGGTCCACGCGGCCGCCACCACGGCGGTCCGGCGCGTCACCCCCCGCTCGGCGCCGTCCCTCTCCTCGAAGCGTGCATCGTCCCGTCGAGCGTCCGACATCGTCTCTCCCTGATCGCGCCGGTGCTCGTGTCAGGCGGGAGCCGAGCACCGATCATCCGCTGGAAGTCCGAAGTCTCGTGCCCCGCGGTCGGCACCGCCCCATCGGTGGCACGATGCAGTCGATCTGGCGGGTCCGCCGCGTGTCGAGACGCGGCGGGGTCTGCTGCGGTCAGGGCGTCGCGGAGGCGGACGCGGGAGCCCCCACCGCCTGCTGGCTGTGTCGTTCCCCGTCGCCGTGCAGTGCCGGCGCACCATCACCCCGATGCTCCCGCGCTGGCCGAGGGCGGTACTCCGCTCGAAAAGCACGAAGCGGGAAGCGCGGGCCGCCGAGCGCTGGTGACGGCCGGCGATCTCCGGCGACAAGGCACAGAGCTGGCCCCTCGCCTGAGTCAGACTTGAGAAGCGGACCCGCCCCACACACGTGGACAGGCGGGTCTTGCTGTGTCTCCCGACGCCTTCTCGAGCGGCTGACCCCGTTCGTTTCTCGGTGGTGAGGGAAAGGACGCGGCGGCGCCGCGTCGTGGTGGTCGAGTAGCCCTGCGGGGGCGTATCGAGACCCGCCACCACCAGCAGTGCGGGTCTGCAGACTCGCGTTCTGACGGTGGTGGATCTCGATACGCCCGCGATGCGGGCTACTCGATCAGCATGGTTCTCGAAACGTCTGAGGTGATCTTTCCAAGGAGGCCCGCCGTCGTCTGCTGGGCGGGTCTGCGAACTCGTCCTTCCGACGCTGGTGGATCTCGATACGCCCGCGATGCGGGCTACTCGATCAGCATGGGTGCCCGATGCGCGGGCTGCTCGATCGGCAAGCGACGGGGTCAGCTCGCGGTCAGGGCGTCGCGGAGGCGGACGCGGGAGCCCATCCGCAGCAGCGAGTTGGTGTAGATGCGGCTCGCGACGGCCATCACGGCGGCGGTGGCGACGACGAGGAGGCCGAGCGAGACCAGCGGTTCCCACCACTCCGCCTCGCCGAAGAAGAGCCGCACCGGCATCGCGACCGGGGCGCTGAAGGGCACGTAGGACAGGATCGTCATCACCAGAGGGTTGTCGCCGAAGATGACGACGCCGAAGTAGGGCACCATCACGAGCATCATCGCGGGGGTCATCACCGAGCCGGTGTCCTCCTGGCGGGAGACGAGCGCGGCGCCGGCCGCGAAGACGCTCGCGACCAGAACGAAGCCGAAGACGAAGAACACGACGAACCAGATCAGCGGCGCGGAGAGCAGGTCGAGCAGCTCGGTCTGCCCCGTGATCGCCAGCCCGAGGGCGGACGCGGCGGCGATCGCGGCGGCCGTGCCCACACCGATCACCGAGTTGCCGAGGATCTTGCCGGCCAGCAGCGCCCGGGCGGGCACCGCGGCGAGCAGGATCTCGACGATGCGCGACTGCTTCTCCTGCACCGTGTTCTGCATGATCGTCGCACCCGAGCCGAGCACGGCGAGCATGAACACCAGGCCGAACGCCAGGCCGATCAGCGTGCGCAGGCCGGTGGGAGTCTCGGAGGGCTCGAGCAGCTCGACCGCGGGGCTGACGGAGAGCGCCGCGACCAGGCCCTCCGGCGCCTCGTCGAGGGCGAGCACGGAGAAGCCGACCGCGTCGTCGCTCGGGACGAGCGCGGCGTCGACCTCGCCCGAGCGCACCAGCTCCTCCGCCTCCGCGGCCGTTCCGACCTCGGTGACGTCGAGGCTGTCCGCGGCGGCCAGGGAGGACGCGGCGGGGCCGACGACCGCGACCGGGGTCGCGTCGGCGGTGCGGCTGCCGAGCACGTTCGAGAGCACGATCCCGCCGATGACCAGCACGAGCGTGATGACCGTCGACACGAGGAACGCCTTCGACCGGATCTGGGAGAGGATCTCGCGCTCGGCGACCAGGAGCGTCGCGCCCCAGGTGCTCAGCCGGCCGTCCTGGGCACCGGTGCCGCTCGCGCTCCTCGTGCTGCTCGTCGTCATCGGACCGCCTCCGTCTTCTTCTCGGCGCCCGCGGGCGCGCTCACCACGATGTCCCGGAAGATCTCCCCGAGGGTCGGCCGCACGGGCCGGAACGACGCCACGGTGCCGCGCTCGACGGCGGCCCGCAGCACGGCGTCGGCCGCCGCCCGGTCCGCGTGGAAGAGCACCGACGTGCCGGCCAGCTCCGCGACCTCGACGCCGGGGACGCCGCGGACCCAGCCCGCGTCGCCGTCGGTCTCGAGGGACCAGCGGTCGCCGGAGTACTGCTCGCGCAGCGCCTCGCGCTCGCCCGCGGCCTTCACCTGGCCGCCGGCGATGATCACGAGGTCGTCGCAGAGCCGCTCGACCACGTCCAGCTGGTGCGAGGAGAACAGCACCGGGATGCCCCGGGCCGCGTGCTCGGCGATCACCGTGACCACGTCGTCGACGGCCAGCGGGTCGAGCCCGGAGAACGGCTCGTCCATGATCAGGACGTCCGGGTCGTGCACGAGGGCGGCCGCCACCTGCACGCGCTGCTGGTTGCCGAGCGAGAGCGCCTCGAGCTTGTCGCGGCGGCGCTCGATCAGTCCGAGGCGCTCGAGCAGGTCGTCCGCCCGCTGGACGGCGGTGGCCTTGTCGATGCCGTGCAGCCGGGCGAGGTAGGCGAGCTGCTCGCCGATCTCCATCTTCGGGTAGAGGCCGCGCTCCTCGGGCATGTAGCCGAAGCCGTGCAGCGCGGCCTGGCCGACCGGCGTGCCGTCCAGGGTCACCTCGCCGGAGTCCGGCCGGAGGACGCCCAGGATCATCCGCATGGTCGTGGTCTTCCCGGCGCCGTTCCCGCCGACGAAGCCGGTGAGCCGGCCCCGACCGACATCGAAGCTGACGTCGTCGACGGCGCGATGGGCACCGAAGCTGCGACTGATGTTCTGCACGCTGAGCATGCGACCTCCTCGGATCCGACTGACCCCGCCACGCTACGGAGGGCGCGTCTCCGGCACCTCCGGCGCGGGGGTGAACGGCGGTCTCCACCTCAGGACGGAGGAGCCTCCGACGGCCGCCGCGGGTCGACCAGGCCGGAGCGGTAGGCGAAGGCCACGGCCTGGACGCGGTCGCGGAGCGAGAGCTTGGCAAGCACGTTCGACACGTGCGTCTTGACCGTCGCGCGGCCGACGACCAGCAGCTCGGCGATCTCGTCGTTGGAGAGGCCCTGCGCGAGCAGGCGGAGCACCTCGGTCTCGCGGGCGGTCAAGTTCTCGGGCGCGGTGCCGGGCTGCGCGCTGTGCCCCACGGGCGGCTCCGGGAGCGGCGTGCGCTCCCGCTCGCGGGCGACGGCTCGCTCGATCACCGTGCGGGTCAGCTCGGGCGCGAGCAGGGCGTCGCCCGCCGCGATCGCACGGACGCCCGCGACGAGGCGCTCCGGCGGCGAGTTCTTGAGCAGGAAGCCGCTGGCGCCGGCCTCGAGCGCCGCCAGCAGGTAGTCCTCGCGCTCGAAGGTGGTCAGCACGAGCACCTGGGCCGTCGCTCCGGGCTCCGCGAGGATCCGCCGGGTCGCCTCGAGCCCGCCGATGCCGGGCATCTCCACGTCCATGCAGACGACGTCGGGCCGGGTGCGCGCGACCACCTCGACGGCCTCCTCGCCGCTGGACGCCTCGCCCACGACCTCGATGCCGGCCTGCAGCGAGAGGATCGTGCGGATGCCCTGCCGCATCAGCGCGTGGTCGTCGACGAGGACGACGCGCACGCCGCCCGCAGCGCCGCTCGTGCCCGGACCACCGCTCATGCCCGGACCGCCAGGGGCACGGTGACGCGGACGACCCAGCCGGAGCCGGCCCGCGGCCCCGCCTCCACCGTGCCGTCGAGGGTCGCCGCGCGCTCGCGCATCCCGAGCAGGCCGAGCCCGCCGCCGCGCGGGCGCGGACCCGGCCGCCCGAGTCCGTCGTCCGCGATCTCGAGCTCCACCGACTCGCCCTGGTAGCGCAGGTGGACGCGCGCCCGGGTGCCGGGTCCGGCGTGCTTGAGGACGTTCGTCAGCGACTCCTGCGCGATGCGGTAGAGGTTCAGCCCCACCAGCGCGGGGACCTCGACGGGCTCGCCGACCACCTCGAGCGTCACGCGCAGGCCGGAGGACTCGGCGTCGCGGACCAGCGCCGGCAACCCGCTCAGATCGAGCGAGGCCGTGACCGGGTCGAGCGCGGACTCCTCGTCGCGGAGAGTGCCGAGCAGCTGGTAGAGCTCGCCGACCGCCGCGCGGGAGGTGCCCTCCAGCGCCTGGAGCTGCTCGTGCGCCTTCGCAGGGTCGGCGTCGACGAGCATCCGCGCCGCTCCGGCCTGGACCCCCATCAGCGAGACGTGGTGCGCGACCGCGTCGTGCAGCTCGCGGGCGATCCGCAGGCGCTCGATCGTGATCGCCTGGCGCGCGACGGTCGACTGCTCCTCCTCGAGCTGGCGGGTGCGCAGGTCGGTGAGGGCGCGCTGGCGGGCCGAGGCCCAGGCGTGGTCGCCGAACCACCAGGCGCCGGCGAAGTAGAGGACGTTGATCAGGATCTGCTGCAGCATGTAGGCCGCGATCGGCGTGAGTGCGCCGATGCCGGCACCCTCGAAGTCGAGGTCCTGGGTACTCGCGCGGAAGAACGTGATCAGCAGCCAGACCGCCATCACGGCGACCAGCACGCCGCGCGCCCAGCCCGCCCGCGTCCGGTTCTGCTCCCAGGCGCCGACGCTGTAGAGGGCCATGAACAGGGCGATGTTGCTGATCGTCAGCTCCGGCACCTTCAGCTCGCCGACCAGCAGGAACGCCGCCCCGATGACGGCGAGGACCGCGACGGGCGCCGTCCGCCGGAACGCGAGCGGGAGGATGACGACGGCGAGCACCGCGGCGCTCAGCGCGGGCGACGCGGGATCGGTGAACAGCCCGATCGCGCGGCCGAGGACCAGCGAGAGCACGGCGGCGCCGAAGAGCACGGCGGCGGTCGCGACGTCGGCCCGGCGCTGGTCGGACGTGGCGGGCGACCGCCGCCAGGCGCGGGAGTCCGGGGCGGCAGTCATCCCGTCAATCTAGCCGCGGGGCTCAGGCGTGCGGGTGCGGGTGGCTCCGCTCGAGCGCGGCGCCCTCGAGGTCGACGTCCGGGAGGAGCCGGTCGAGCCAGCGGGGGAGCCACCAGGCCGAGCGGCCGAGCAGGTGCATCAGCGCCGGCATCAGCAGCATCCGGACGACGAACGCGTCGAGCAGGACGCCGAAGGCGAGGCCGAAGCCCATCGAGCGGATGATGGTCGACTCGGAGAAGATGAAGCCGCCGAAGACCGCCACCATGATCAGCGCCGCCGCGATCACGACCGCCTTGCCGGCCTGGAAGCCCTGCGCGACAGCGAGCCGCGCGTTCGCTCCGTGCACGTAGGCCTCGCGCATCCCCGAGGCGAGGAAGAGCTGGTAGTCCATCGCCAGCCCGAACAGGATGCCGACCAGGATCACCGGCAGGAAGCTCAGGATCGGCCCGGTCGAGTGCAACCCGATCAGGTCGGCGCCCCAGCCGAACTGGAAGACCGCGACGATCAGCCCGTAGGTCGCGAACAGCGACAGGATGAAGCCGCCGGTCGCGATCAGCGGCACGAGCAGCGAGCGGAACACCAGGATCATGATCAGCAGCGAGAGCCCGACGACGACCGCGAGGTAGGTCGGCAGGACGTCGTTCAGCCCCTCGGAGATGTCGATGTTGGTGGCCGCCTGGCCGGCGACGCCGAGGACGATGTCGTCGTCCACCGGCGGGAGGGCGCGGAGGTCCTGCACGAGGGCCTCGGTCGAGGCGCTGTTCGGGCCCTCGGTCGGCAGCACCTGGAAGGCGAGCAGCGTGCCGTCGTCGGAGGCGGCGACGGGCGCCACCGCGACGACGTCGTCCTGCTCGGCGATCGTCCGGGCGACGTCGACCTGGGTGGCGAGCAGCGCGTCGTCGGCGACCCCGCCGGGGACCGACGCCGTCACGAGCAGCGGGCCGTTCGCGCCGGCACCGAACTCGTCGCCGACGATCTCGAAGGTGCGGGCGCTGGTCGAGCCCTCGGGCTCGCTCGCTCCGTCCGGCAGGCCGAGGCGCATCGAGAGCGCGGGGATCGCGATGACGAGCAGCACGGCGACGGTGCCGACGACGGTGAGGACCGCGCGCAGGGTGGACATCGGCGCGACCGTCTTGACCGCCGCGTGGTGCACGACGGCCGAGCGGGCCTTGCGACGCAGCAGCCGGGTGCCGAGCAGGCCGAGGATCGCCGGGGCGAGCGTGACCGCGATCAGCACGGCGACCGCGACGCAGACCGCGCCGACCGTGCCCATCAGCCCGAGGAACGGGATGCCGGTGACGTTCAGGGCGAGCAGCGCGACGACGACCGTCGAGCCGGCGAAGACGACGGCCGTGCCGGAGGTGCCGTTGGCGAGTCCGATCGACTCGCGCACCTCGACACCCGAGAGCAGCTGCTTGCGGTGCCGGTTGACGATGAAGAGGGAGTAGTCGATGCCGACCGCGAGGCCGAGCATCACGCCGAGCACGGGGGTGACCGAGGCCATGTCGATGACGCCCGAGAAGGAGAGCGAGGCGGTGACGCCGACCCCGACGCCGACGAGGGCGGTGACGATCGGGAGCGCGGCGGCGACGAGCGAGCCGAGCATCACGATCAGGACGACGCCCGCGAAGACCAGGCCCACAGCCTCGCCGACGCCGAAGATCTGCGGCACGCCCTGGGCGAGATCGGTCGCGAACGTGACGTCGGCGCCGGCGACCGGCGCGGACTCGAAGTGGTCGATGACGCCCTGCTTGACCTCCTCCGGGAGCTCCAGGCGCGGCTCGGTGAAGGACACGTTGACGATGGCGGTCGAGCCGTCCGCCGAGACGACGCCGATGCCGTTCGCGAGGGCGAGGAGCTCCTCGCCCTGGTCGAGCGGGGCCGCGCCGGCCTCGAGCTCGGTGCGCGAGGCGTCGAGCGCCGCCTGCTGCGCGGTCAGCTCGGCCTGCTGGGTGTCGAGCTGCGCCTGCTGGGCGTCGAGCGCGGCGAGCTGCTGCTCCGGAGCGCCGGCGGCGACGGCCTGCTCGCGGGCCGCGGTCAGCTGCTGCTGGCCCGCCGTGAGCTGGGCCTGGCCCGCGTCGAGCTGCGCCTGCCCGGCATCGATCTGCTCCTTCCCGGCCTGGAGCTGCGCCCGGCCGTCGGCGAGCTGCTGCGCGCCGTCGAGCTGAGACTGGCGCGCGGCGAAGGGATCGACGACGGCGGCGACGCCCTCGAGATCCTCGGCGGAGGCGGCCAGCGCCGAGATCGCCGACTCCTGCTCCGCCGTCAGCGCGGAGCCGTCGGCGGTGCGGTAGACGACGGTGCCGGTGCCGCCGGCGGTGTCCGGCAGCTTCTCGGCCAGCTGGTCGGTGACGGCGCCGGACGCGGTGCCCGGGATGTCGAAGCTGTTGGTGAGCGTGCCGCCGACCGCGAGGAAGGTGCCGACCGCGACGCCGAGGATCACGACCCAGGCGACGATCACCGCCCAGGCGCGGCGAGCGGCGAAGGTGCCCAGACGGAACAGCAGGGAGGCCAAGGGGATGTCCGATCGAGAGGAGGTCAGGCGTGGGCGGTGGCGGCGGTCGCTAGATCATACGGTACGTCTCGTCTAGAGCCGCTGTACGCTCGTCGCATGACGGAGCACCGGAGCGGACCGGTCCGCAGCGCCGCGGCACGCGAGTCGGTCCTCGAGGCGACCGCCCGGCTGTTCCTGCAGCGGGGCTGGGACCACCTCACGATGGAGGGCATCGCGAAGGACGCCGGGGTCTCCAAGCAGACCGTCTACCGCTGGTGGCCCTCCCGCGGCGCGCTGATCGCCGACTGCATGATCGAGGGCCGGCTCGTCGCGATCGAGGTGCAGCTCCCGGACACCGGCGACCTCCGCCGCGACCTCGGGGTCTGGCTCGCGCCCATCCTGGAGCTCGCGGGCAGTGAGCCCGGCGCGTCGCTGGTGCGCTCGCTGATCGCCGCCGGCGCGGAGGACGCCGCCGTGGGGGAGCGACTGGGCCGCGCGTTCGGCGTGGACCAGACGCTCTCGGACCGCTTCGCGAAGGCGGTCGAGGCGGGGCAGCTCCCGGCCGACGCCCCGGTCGACGAGCTCGGGCTCTCGATCCTCGGGGCGATCATCCTGCCGGTCGTCGGGCGGCGGCCGCTCGTCGCCGCGTCCGTGCTCGGGCACGTCGACTTCCTGCTCCGGCCGCGCGGCTGAGGCGGCGGCCGGAGCAGGCTCACATCGGGATCAGGCTCACGTCAGGATCAGGCCCAGGCCCAGGAGGCGAGGACCGACTCGGCGACGGCCTCGCGCTGGTCGTCGTCCACGGTGGGGCTGAACGAGAAGGTGACGACGTAGGTCTGGCCCTCGTCGGTGACGTAGTACTGCTCGACGGCGTAGCTGGTGCCCGACGCGCTGAGGTTCGCGCTGAGGTGCGCGGACTCGGCTCCCGCGACGACGACGCGGTCGTTGGCCTCGACGTCGGTGGCCCCGGCGTTCTCGAGCTCGGTGACTCCCGCGCCCTCGACCTGCTCGGCGGAGACCTCGCCGGCGGGGCTGAGCACGACGTTCACGTTGTCGGCGAAGCCGTCGGTGTCGGTGAGGTCGGCGGCGAGGGTGTCCGCGCCCATGCTCGCGGGGTCGGCGTCGGGGGTGCCCCAGCCCTCGGGCACGGAGTAGGAGTAGCCGTCGCCGGTGATCGTGTCGCCGGTCGCGGCGGCCGTGTCGATGGAGTCGGCGTCGCTGCCGGAGTCGGTGCCGGCGGGGGAGGAGCAGCCGGCGAGGAGGACGAGGAGGGCGGCGGCGGTGGCCGTGGTGGCGGTGGCGCCGAGGCGCGCGGGAGCGCCGTGGCGCGTGATTCGTGACATCCCTGCACGCTAGCGACGACGATCGAGCCGCCGCATCCCCCTCGCCGGGGAGGACGGCGCTCCGGCTACGCTGGTGGCCCTATGGCATCCGACAGCGAACCCTCCGTCACCCTCACCGATCCGCTCGAGGAGCGCCTGCGCGCCCAGGTCGCCCGCGAGGGCGAGCGCGCGGTCGCCCTGCGCTCGGCCGCGCTGCTGACCGGCGGCTACGAGGGCGAGGCCTTCCTGCTCACCGTCGGCGGCGAGCACGCGGCGGGCGTCCTGCAGGGGGCGCCCTCGCTGTACTGGCCGGAGCTGTGGGGCGCGCGCGCCATGCTCTACGTCTGGGACGACACGGCGGCCGACGCGGTCCTCGCCGGGCTGGCCAACCCGGCCTGGCGCGTGCGCGAGATGTGCGCCCGGGTCTGCGCCGAGCGGGTCCTCGGCGGGCAGAAGAAGCTGGCGCGGCTCACCACCGACGAGCACGCGCGGGTCCGCGCGGCCGGTGCGCGGGCGCTCGTCGCCGCCGCGGTCGCCGGGATCGGCTCGGGGCGCGACGCGAAGGGCGAGTTCGCGGCGAGCGTCGAGCAGACGCTGACCTCGATGGTCCGCGACCCGGACAAGGACGTGCGGCGCGACGTGCGGGCCGCACTGGACCAGCTCCGCGACGCCCGCAGCTGAGGAGCCTCCCCTCGGAGGTGCTGCTCAGCCGCCGACGTGCGAGCCGAAGCCGGACTTGCCCGTGCCGCCGAAGCCGCCCGCGAGGGTGGCCTTCGAGCCGGGAGTCGCTCCCGCCGGCGCCTTCTGCACCACGTCGGGCTGGGTCGCCCCGCGCGCCGCGAAGCCGCCGCTCGTGACCGGGGCCCAGCTGGTGGCGCGGGTCGAGTTCCAGCGCGACGACGCGAAGATCAGCGGGCCGACCCAGAAGCCGCCGGCGTAGTGCCCGCGGTACTCGTCGGTCGCCTCGCAGAGCTGCTCCGGATCGTCGCCGACCTCCTCGCCCTGGGCCTGCAGCTGCGCGATCTGCTCCCGGACGTCCGCCAGGCAGTCTTCGCGGCTCGCGTAGACCGGGCGCTCGGCGTTCTCGGGGATGACGTAGTCCTGGCCGTCGGCGCCGGTGGTGACCACGCCGTCGGTGGAGGGGTTCGCGGAGTTCAAGGCGACCGCGAGACCGAGCACGCCGACGGCGACCACGCCGCCGATGACGAGCCCGCGGCGCTTGGAGGCGATGCCGCTGATGCCGACGTCGCCGGAGCGGCGGCGGGTGCGGGTGGTGCCCGGGTCGCCGGCGGGGGAGTCCTGCGGAGCGTCCTGGGGGCGGTGGTCGGGCCGGTCGTCGGGGGTGGTCATCGGGTCTCCTCGTCCTGCGGGCGGTTCTCCCGCGCGTCCTGGGGTCGCGTGTCCTGGGGTCGGCCGTGCTCGGCGCCGCCCTGCTCGGGGCCGCCCTGCTCGGGTCGGCCCTGTTCGGGACGGCCGAAGAGGGGCTCGTCGCGGGCGGTCCGGCCCTCCTCGATGAAGTGCGGCACGAACTCCGCGAGGTCCCCGGTGATCGGTCCGCCGGTCTCGCGGACGTCGATGCCGGCCGGCGTCTCGCCGACGATCCAGCTGCCGATCACGACCGTCCGGCCGTCGATCCGGGCGAGATCGGCCCGGGCCTGGTGCACGAAGCCCTCCTCTCCGTAGGAGCCGCCGTTCTCGGCGACGAGCGCGCCGTCCGCGTCGAGGATCGTCACGTTCGCGCCCTCCCGGCCGAGCCGGGGCTTGCGCACCTGCGCCGTGCCGACCAGCGGCTCGACGGAGGCGGGGAGCAGGTTCGGATGGCCCGGGAACAGCTCCCAGAGCACCACGAGCAGCTGCTTGTTGCTGAGCAGCAGCTTCCAGGCCGGCTCGACCCAGCGGGTGCGCTCGCGCCGGTCGAGCAGGAGCCCGCCGAACTGCTCGCCGAGCATCCACTCCCAGGGGTAGAGCTTGAAGATCCGCCGGATCGGCTCGCCGTCGGCGTCGAGAAAGCCGGCGCCGTCGAGCTCGTAGCGGATGTCCTCCACGAAGATCAGCTTCGGGTCGAAACCCGCCTGCGCCGCGGTCTCGGCCATGTAGGCGACGGTGTCCGCGTCCTCGACGATCAGCTCGCCGTCGCCGGAGTCGTGCAGCGAGGCGAGGTGCAGCCGTGCGCCCTCGTCCAGCTGCCAGCGGTCGACGCGGAGGTGCCGCCACTGCTCGACGAGCTGCTCGTGCAGGCCGTTGAACTGGTCGGCCTCGGGGCCGCGCGTCTCCTCCAGCCACTGCCACTGCGCGGCGGCCGTCTCGACCAGCGAGGTCGGGGTGTCGGCGTTGAACTCGAGGAGCTTCACCGCGCCCTCGCCGTCGTAGGCGAGGTCGAACCGCCCGTAGACCGTGGGGTCGTCCTCGTCCCAGGAGGTGCGGACCAGCTCGTGGAAGCGCTCCGGGATGCCGAACTCGGCGAGGCGGCCGGTGCGGACGACGTGCTCGCAGGCGTCCATGCAGCGGTCGAAGAGCTCCTGGGTCGCCGTCTCGAGCAGCTCGATCTCGGCGAGCGCGAAGCCGTAGGCCGCCGACTCGTTCCAGTAGGGCCGGCCGCCCTCGGAGGGGAGGTCGTAGAAGCTGAAGCCGACCTCGTCGCAGCGGGCTCGCCAGTCGGGACGCGGGGTCAGGCTGTGTCTGCGCATGGGGGATCCAGTCTACGACCGGCCTCCGACACGGCACCGGGGCCGGTCGCACCGGGCCGCGCACCGCGGCGGGTCAGAGGTAGTCGACGCCGTAGAGGTCGTCGTAGTCCGGCGCCGCATCGCCGTGCGGGGCCGTCGGGAGCGGAGCCTCGTCGTGCAGCTCGAGCACGACCGAGCTGGCCGCGGTCAGCAGCACCTCGACCCGCCCGCCGAGCACGGTCGTGAGGGACAGGAAGGCCGGGGCGGTGCGCATCGCCTCGAGCACGTCCTGCTTCGTCCGCTCCATCGTCGCGTCCGCGGCGAGGAGGTACGTCCGCTCGGACACCGTCACCTGCAGCATGGTTCCCCCGTCTCGTGGGGCCTCTCGGCCCGGGTCCTCAGCGTACGGAGCGGAGCGGATCGGGATGACCGCGTTGACCGGCCGACGGCCGTCGGCTAGGGCGCGCTCTCGCGGCCGGTGCCAGCGGGGGGACGGAGCGGTGATCCTCATGCGCTGTCCCGCCACTCCGGCCACGGCGTGACGACCGTCATCGGACCCGCGGCATCCGCACCGCCCGCGCCGCCGGGGGACAGCAGCTCCGCCAGCCGGAGCGCCGCCGCCCGGGCGATCAGCGCGCGGTCGATGGTGAGCGAGGTCAGGCTCGGGAGCATCGCCGCGCCCAGGCTCAGGCCGTCGATCCCCGCGATGCGGACGTCGCGCGGAACCTCGAGCCCGAGGCGGCTCGCCCGCTGCAGGGCGCCGAGCGCCATCATGTCGTTGAACGCGATGACGGCGTCGACCTCGGGGTGCGCGGCCAGCAGCTCGCCGAAGGCGTCGGCTCCACCCGCGATGGTCTCGCCGCCGGTCGCGACGAGCGCGGCCTCGCCGGGCGCGAGGCACTCCTCGAACCGCAGCCGGCGCGCGCTCGGGGCGTACTCGTCCGGTTCGGCGTGGTCGAGCATCCCGATGGTGCGCGCCCCGCGCTCGCGCAGCCCGGCGACCAGCGCGCGCATCCCGGGTGCGAAGTCCACGGCGATGGCGTGCACGCCCGGCAGCTCGTCGTCGCGCTCGATCAGCAGGACCGGCACCCCGCGCGCCGCCCGGCGGATCGACTCCAGGCTCTCCCGGGCGAGATAGCCGACGATGACGTCGACCTGGGTGGCCAGGTCCGCGACGATCTGCTCCTCGGACTCGTTCGTCTCGGCGACGACGACGACCTGCCAGCCGCGCGCGGCGAACTCCTCCAGCAGGTCGGCGGCGAGATCGGTGTAGTACGGGTTCCGCAGCGAGGTGATCACCAGGCCGACCGCGATGCTCTTCTGCCGGGCCATGTTGGCGGCGAACCGGCTGGGGACGTAGCCGAGGGCCTCGCTCACGGCGAGCACGCGCTCGCGGGTGGCGGCGCTGATCTCGGACATGCCGTTCATCGCGCGCGTCACGGTCTGCCGCGAGACGCCGGCCTCCCGGGCGACGTCGCGGATGGTGGCGCGGCGACCCGGCTGGTCTCTCGGCGGACGAGGGGGCATCGGCGGTTCGCCGGAGCGGTCCACGGCGGCCCTCTCTTTCTCAGTCTCGTCTGGCAACACGCATATGGCGTCAGCGCCTCGCGTCTTCGGCGACAGCTGCCTTGACAGGTCGACGGCCGCCAGCTTAGCGTGTGGGCACTCGTGGTCCGTGACCGTTCACGTGAACGGTCACGGTCGCTGCAATCCCCTGCCGCTCACCCTTCGATGGAGAAGAACACCATGCCCCTCGTCACGAACACCCTGGTCCGGCGATCGCTCGCCGGCGCGACCGCGCTCGCGCTGACGGCGGGCCTGGCGGCCTGCACGGACAGCGGTCCGGCCGCGGACGACGGCGCCGTCGACGTCCTCGTCGCGCAGAGCACGGCGCAGGTGCCGGTCGGCGAGACCCCCTGGGCCGCGGCGCTCGCGGCGGAGACCGGCTGCACGGTGAACTGGAGCACGATCGACGACACCGCGTGGAACCAGCAGAAGAACCCCTCGCTCGCCGCGGGGGACGTGCCGGACATCGCGCTCCGGGCCGTCGGCGCGAACGACGCGGTGCAGTACCCGGGCCTCTTCGAGGACATCGCGCCGCACCTGGACGATCTGCCGAACGTGCGGCGGTTCTTCGAGGAGAAGCCCGACGCGCGCCGGCTGGTCGAGAACGAGAAGGGCGAGATCCACTCGCTCTCCTCGTCCCGCGGCAGCGGCTACCGCGGCTCCGGTCAGCACATGATGATCAACCGGGCATGGCTCGACGCCCTCGGCCTCGAGGTCCCGCGGACCTGGGACGAGCTGACGACGGTGCTGCAGGCGTTCAAGACGCAGGACCCGAACGGCAACGGGCAGGCGGACGAGGTCCCGTTCAACGTCCGCCGCCTCGAGACGGCCGGCTTCGGCTGGTACAGCCCGTTCCTGCTGCTGAACTCCACCGGCATCGCGACCTCGTTCAACAAGGGCCCGTCGGCGCAGGGGATCCACGTCTCCGACGGACGGGTCGCCAACTTCCTCGTCTCGGACGAGTACCGCCGGGTGGTCGCGTACCTGCACGAGCTGCTCGCGGCCGGCCTCATCCCGGCCGACGCGCTCACCAAGGACGATTCGGCGTACTACGCCGCTCAGGCGGGGGACGGGGAGACCGCGCAGATCGGCCTGATCTTCGGCTGGTCGCTCGCCGACTTCGGAGATCTCCGCGACCAGTACGTGGCGATGCCCGCTCCCGCCGCCTCCGCGAGCATGTCCGCGGAGGACGTGGTGTGGGACGGCTCGGACAACGAGTACGAGGGCGGGAAGCTCGCCGTCTCGGCGGCCGCGGCGGGCGACGAGTGCGTGTGGAAGGTGGTCGACGCCCTCTACAGCGAGAAGTACTCGATCCAGCAGTTCACCGGATCGATCCCCGAGTTCGTCACGGACGACGGGAACAGCACGTACTCGGTCACCGAGGCGTACCGGGCCGCCGTCGCGGACGGTCGCGACCCCGCGCTCGCCGACCGTCTGGCAGGCTGGATCCCCGACTCCGTCACCCTGAACGGCGACTGGAACCGGGACGATCTCCGCGAGGTGGACGACGTCTACACCGAGCAGTACTCGCACTACGACCACGTGCGCGATCTGATGCCCGACTACGTCCGGCTGTCCGCCGAGGACGCGATCACCGCCGCCAACAACGACACCGCCGTGCTCAACTTCGCGCTGCAGAAGACGTCGCAGTGGATCGCGGAGGGCGGGGTCGACGAGGAGTGGGACGAGTACGTCGCCCAGCTCGAGTCGATCGGCCTCGTGCAGAACGTCGAGCTCTGGCAGAAGGCCTACGACCTCGCCACCGCGACGTCATGACACGGACGGCTCTCGACGCATCCGCTGCCGGGGCACCCGTCGCCCCGGCCGCCGGGGCGACGCTCCCGGTCCCGGTCCCGCCCCGGCCGCTGCGCGCCCTCCGGAGCGTGCGGAACCAGTGGCAGCTCTGGCTGATGGTGCTGCCGGCGCTGGTCTTCACCGCCGTCTTCGCCTACGTGCCGCTCTACGGGCTCCAGCTCGCCTTCCGGACCTACGTCCCGGCGCGCGGGCTCAGCGGCGGGGAGTGGGTCGGCCTCGACTACTTCGTGCAGTTCTTCGAGTCGCCGCTGTTCTCGACGATCGTGCTGAACACCGTGCAGATCAGCCTCTGGACGCTCGCGATGGGATTCGTCGCGCCGATCGTGCTGGCGCTCCTGATCAACCAGATCAGCGCCGGCCGCCTCAAGAGCTTCGTGCAGACGATCACCTACATGCCGCACTTCATCTCGGTCGTGGTGATCGTCGCGATGATCAACATCTTCCTGCGGCCCGAGAACGGGCTCCTCGGCCGGTTCCTGCCGGGTCAGAACCTCCTCGCCGAGCCGGACGCCTTCTCGACGATCTACTGGGTGAGCGAGGTCTGGCAGCACTGCGGCTGGAACGCGATCATCTACCTCGCCGCGCTCTCGACCGTCGACACGTCGCTCTACGAGGCCGCGAAGATCGACGGCGCCGGGCGGCTCCGTCTCATCCGCTACGTCGACATCCCCACGATCCTGCCGACCGCGGCCATCCTGCTCATCCTCAACATGGGGTCGGTGCTGAGCGTCGGCTTCGAGAAGGTCTACCTGATGCAGAACTCGCTCAACCTCTCCTCCGCGGAGGTCATCGCGACCTACACCTACAAGATCGGCATCCTCAGCAATCAGTTCTCCTACTCCACCGCCATCGGCCTCTTCAACACGGTGATCAACTTCTCCCTGCTGATCGTGGCCAACCAGCTCGCCAAGCGCGCCACGGGTTCCAGTGTCTTCTGAGCGCGGAGGGTCTTCTGAGCGCGGAGGGTCGTCGGAGCGTGGAGGCCCGAGCCGCCGCTGGGACCCCTGGACCCCGAGGGAGAGATCGTCCATGACCCCCGCACCGGACACCCGCGGCATCGCCGTCGCCGACGCCCGAGCCGACGGCGGCGCACCCCTCCCGCCGCGCCGACGGCGCCGGACGGTGCCGAAGCGCCCGCTCGACCGGGTGATCGACGCCGTCGCCGGCCTCCTGATCGCGATCGTCGTGCTCGCCGTGCTCTACCCGCTCTGGTTCATCGTGGTGGCGTCGTTCTCCGATCCGGGTGCGGTCTCCTCGGGGCGGCTCACGCTGATCCCGGAGGGGTTCCGGCTCTCGGGCTACGATCGGCTGCTGCAGGACGAGCGGATCTGGAACGGCTACCGGAACTCCGTCGTCTACGCCGTTCTCGGGACGGCGCTGAACCTCCTCGTCACCATCCCGGCGGCGTTCGCGCTCTCCCGGCCCGAGTTCCGTCCGCGGCGGGTGCTGCTGCTGGTGTTCGCGGTCACGCTGTTCTTCTCCGGCGGGCTGATCCCGAACTACCTGCTCTACCGCGATCTCGGGCTGCTGAACTCGATGTGGGTGTTCGTGCTCCCGGGCGCCCTCAGCGTGTTCAACCTGATCATCGCCCGGTCGTTCTTCGAGACCTCGATCCCCGAGGAGCTGCACGACGCGGCCCGCATCGACGGGGTGACCTACCTCGGCTTCTTCCTGCGGATCGTGCTCCCGCTCTCCGCCGCGATCATCGCCGTGATCGGGCTGTACTACTTCGTCGGGCACTGGAACGACTACTTCACGGGCCTGGTCTTCGTCCGCGACGCCTCGCTCCTGCCGCTGCAGAACGTGCTGCAGAGCATCCTGCTCGCGAACCAGTCGGTCGCGGGCCAGGGCGGCAGCGGCGGTCAGTCCGCGCAGCAGCTGCAGGAGACCGCCGATCAGATCAAGTACGGCGTGATCATCGTCTCGACGCTGCCGCTGCTCGTGCTCTACCCGTTCCTGCAGCGCTACTTCGACAAGGGCGTCCTGGTCGGGGCGGTGAAGGGCTGATGGCGTCGCTCGCCGAGCGCTACGAGGCGGCCTGCCGGGTCGTGCTGCTGATCGTGGTCGTCTCGGCGGCGATGCTGCTCTTCACGCTGCGCGGCGCGGTGGTCGCCGGATTCTTCCCCTCGGTGGCCGCCGCGCACGCGGTGCACCGCGCCCGGCTGCTCGACCCGGACGGTCCGTGGTCGCTCCGGCAGACCGTCTCGCTGTTCGCGCGGTCCTGGCGCGACGAGTTCCCGCGGGCGAACCTGCCGGGGTACGTCCTTCTCGGCGTCGGCGCGGTCCTCTGGGTCGACCACCGGATCCTCGGCGGCGTCGAGGTCGACGGACTCGGCGTGGCGGTGACCGGTGTCCTCCTCGTGGTCTCGACCCTCTTCGCGCTGTTCGCCGTGGAGTTCTGGGTGGTCCGCGCGCACTTCGCGGAGCGGACGCGCTGGCAGCTGCGCACCACGGCGCAGCTGCTGCTCGCGCGGCCGCTCTGCACCCTGATGCTGGGCGCGGTGCTGCTCCTGCTGCTGGCACTCGCGACGAGCCTCCCCGGGCTCGGCCTCGTCGCCGCCGGAGCCGTGCTCCCGTTCGCCGCGACCGTCGTCGTCGCCGCCTTCGGCCGGCTGCCGGGCCTCAGCCGATCCGCGGCTCCGTGCTGAGGGAACGGACGCGGTGTCGCCCCACCCTGCTGGTCGAGCAGCCCCGCGGGAGCGAAAGCATGCTGGTTGAAGAACCCCACAGGGGCGAAAGCATGCTGGTCGAGTAGCCCCGCAGGGGCGTATCGAGACCCGCCGTCGGCAGCAGGGCGGTCAGAAGCGGGGCGGGAGGGCGGCGAGCAGCGTGTCGGGCTGCACGGGGAGGTCGCGGACGCGGACGCCGGTGGCGTGGAAGACGGCGTTGGCGACGGCCGCGGCGGTGCCCACGTTGCCGATCTCGCCGATGCCCTTGCCGCCCATCGGCGCGAGGTGCGGGTCCTCCTCGTCCAGCCACTCCGCGCGCAGGTCGAGCACGTCGGCGTTCGCCGCCACGTGGTAGGTCGCGAAGTCGTGGTTGGCGTAGTCGCCGAGCACCGGGTCCAGTGCTCCGTGCTCGTGCAGCGCCATCGAGAGGCCCATGGTCATGCCGCCGAGGAACTGCGAGCGGGCGGTGCGCGGATTGAGGATCCGGCCCGCGGCGAAGACGCCGAGCATCCGCGGCACCTGGATCTCGCCCGAGTCGAGGTCCACCCGCGCCTCGACGAAGTGGGCGCCGTAGGCGTAGCGGGCGAAGTCGCCCATCCCGGCGACGTCCTCCGTGGTGTCGACGACGACGTCGAGGCCCTCCGGGGGCAGCGGCTGCCCGTCGGCGAGCAGGGCGAGCAGGCGGTGGCAGGCCTTGGTGACGGCCCAGCCCCAGGAGCCGGTGCCCGAGGAGCCGCCGGCGACCGGGCCCTGCGGCAGCGCGCTGTCGGCGATGACGATCCCGATCCGGTCGACCGGCACGTCCAGCGCGTCGGCGGCGACCTGGGTGAGCACCGTGCGGGCGCCCTGGCCGATGTCGGTCGCGTTGACCGCGATCACGAAGCGGCCGCCGGGCAGCGCGGTGGCCCGCGCTCCGCTCGGCGAGGTGAGCACGGGGTAGGTGGCGCCGGCGACCCCGGTGCCGACCAGCCAGCGGCCGCGGCGGTCGGCGCCGGCCCGCGGATCGCGGTCCTCCCAGCCGAACAGCTCCGCTCCCCGGCGGAAGCACTCGAGGTAGTGCCGGCTGGAGAACGGCGAGCCCGAATCGGGGTCGACGTCCGGCTCGTTGCGCACCCGCAGCTCGATCGGGTCGATCCCCGCGGCGACCGCGAGCTCGTCCATCGCCGACTCGAGGGCGTACATGCCGGGGCACTCGCCGGGGGCGCGCATCCAGCGCGGCGTCGGCACGTCGAGGGCCGCGACCCGGTGGGTGACCAGCCGGTTGGGCGCCGCGTAGAGGTGGCGGGTGGCCTCACCGGTCTGCTCGGCGAACTCCTGGATCGTGGAGGTGTGCGAGAACGCCTCGTGCGCGATCGCGGTGAGCCGCCCCGCCGCGTCGGCCGCGAGCCGGACGTGCGAGATCGTCGGCGTGCGGTAGCCGGCCAGCGCGAACATCATCTGCCGGGTGTAGGCGATCTTGATCGGCCGGCCGGTGAGGAGGGCCGCCATCGTGGCGAGTACCACGTTCGGTCGCGGCGAGCCCTTCGAGCCGAAGCCGCCGCCGACGTGCTCGCTGCGCACCCGGATGACGGAGGGATCGAGTGAGAACAGCGTCGCCAGGGTCGACTGCACCGAGCTCGTGCCCTGCGAGGAGTCGAGGACGTCGAGGCGGCCGTCGGACCAGGTGACGACCGAGGCGTGCGGCTCCATCGGCGAGTTGAACAGCGCCGGCGTGGAGTAGCGCGCGTCGATCGAGAAAGCCGCTGCCGCGATCGCCGCGTCGACGTCGCCGTCGGAGCTGTCGGTCGGGAAGCCGGCGTTGACCTGCTCCGGCGCGTAGAGCTTCGGCTGGTCCTCGGTGAGCACGACGTCGGTCCCGGAGTCGACGTACTCGACCCGCAGCGCGGCGGCCGCCTCGCGGGCGGTCTCGAGCGTCTCGGCGAGGACGAGCGCGATCACCTGACCGCGGTAGGCGACGGCGTGCGACTGCAGGACCTGCAGCTCCCCGTCCTCCGCGTCCTCGAGCGGCAGCGCGGAGTCGGGGGTGATCACCGAGTGCACGCCGGGCAGCGCGAGCACGGCCTCGACGTCGATCCGCCGCACCATGCCCGTCGCGACGGTCGACTGCACCGGCCAGGCGTGCAGCAGTCCCTCCGGCGAGTGCTCGAAGGCGTAGCGGGCCGCGCCGGTGACCTTCTCGCGGCCCTCCAGCCGGGCCAGCGGTGTGCCCAGCGGTGTGCCGAGCGCGGTCATGCCGCCACCTCCTCGTCGAGTCCGGCGAGCTCGGCGAGGACGCCGACGATCAGCCTGGTGAGCAGCGGGACCTTGAAGGCGTTCTGCTCGGTCGGCGTCGCGGCGGCGAGCTCCTCCTCCGCGGCGCGCGTGAAGGCCTCGACGGTCGCGGGGCCGCCGCGGAGCAGGTCCTCCGCGACCCGCGCCCGCCACGGGAGGTGGGCGGCGGCGCCGAGCGCCAGACGGAGGTCGGTCACGGTCCCGTCGGTCACCTCGAGGGCCGCGGCGACCGAGCCGAGCGCGAAGGCGTAGGAGCGGCGGTCGCGGGCCTTGCGGTAGGTCGAGGTCGCGGCGAACGGCAGCGGCGGCAGCTCGACGGCGGTGATCAGCGCACCGGCCGGCAGGTTCGTGTCCCGTTCGGGGTGCTCGCCGGGGAGCCGGAAGAAGTCGGTGATCGGCAGGCTCGACGGACCGTCGACGGTCTCGACGCGGAGGACGGCGTCGAGCGCGGTGAGCGCGACGGCCATGTCGCCGGGATGGGTCGCGATGCAGACGTGCCCGGGGTCGGCGTCGGTGGCGATGCCGAGGATCGCGAGCTCGCGGGAGACGCCCTTCAGTGCGGAGCAGCCGGTGCCCGGCTCGCGCTTGTTGCACGGCTTCGAGACGTCGGTGAAGGAGGTGCAGCGGGTGCGCTGCAGCAGGTTGCCGCCGGTCGAGGCCTGGTTGCGCAGCTGACCGGAGGCGCCGGCGAGCAGGGCACGGCTGAGGGCCGGGTAGCGGCGCCGGACGAGCGGGTGCGCGGCGAGGTCGCTATTGGCGACTCCCGCGCCGATCAGGAGTCCGCCCTCGGCCGTCTCCTCGACGCCGCCGAAGTCGACGCGGCTGACGTCGACGAGACCCGCCGGGCGCTCGACGCCGAGCTTCATCAGGTCGACGAGGTTGGTGCCGCCGGCGAGCGGCCTCGCCTCGGGCGACGCGGCGAGCAGGCGCACGGCGTCGGCGACGTCCGCGGCCCGCTGGTACTCGAAGGTCCTCATCGCGCGGTCTCCGTCTCGCTCGGGTGCTCCGCCGCGTCGTGGACGGCGGGCACGATGTTCGCGTAGGCGCCGCAGCGGCAGAGGTTGCCGCTCATCCGCTCGCGCACCTCCTCGTCGTCGAGCACGACGTCGTCGGGCACGTCGTCGGCGCCCAGCTCGGCGGTGACGTGGCTGGGCATGCCCGCGCGCGCCTCGGCGAGCATCCCGACCACCGAGCAGATCTGCCCCGGGGTGCAGTAGCCGCACTGGTAGGCGTCGCGCTCGAGGAACGCCCGCTGCACCGGATGCAGGTCGTCACCATCGGCCAGGCCCTCGATCGTGGTCACCTCGCGGCCGTCGAGCGACACCGCCAGCACGAGGCAGCTGTTGGTCCGGCGTCCGTCGAGCAGCACGGTGCAGGCGCCGCACTGGCCGTGATCGCAGCCCTTCTTCGAGCCGGTGAGGTCGAGCCGCTCCCGAAGCAGATCGAGGAGGGTGGTGCGGTTGTCGACCTCGACCGCTCTCGACTCGCCGTTCACGGTGACGTCGATCGCGGTCGACGGCACGGACCTGGTCTCGCTGCGCTGCGCCATGGCTGAAAGCTACCCGCGGGAGGGGCTGCGGAAGGGGGCCCTTCTCGGGCGGGCTCCGGAGGGCTACCCTCCGCCCGCGACGCCGCGCGCCGGGTAGAGCGCGACCGCCTCCGGATCGATCACGAAGTCGACCTCGTCGTCGATCCCCGCGCCGAGGGCGGCGAGCTGCGCGGGGGAGAGGTCGGCCGCGATGCCGGCGGCGCGCACCCGCACGAGGTCGCCGCGCCGCTCGAGGTCGCGGATGCGGGCGCGGACGCGGCCGGCGGCGGGCGATCCCGGCAGGGCCGGCGCGACCGTCACGGAGGCCGGCCGGAACGCGGCCGCGGCCCGCGCGCCCGCGGCGACGGAGCCCGCCGCCCGCAGCTCCACGCCGTCGTCCGTCCGCAGCCCGGTGCCGGTCGCCGTGCCCGTCAGCAGATTGAGCGCGGCGAGCTCCGCGGTGAAGGGGCTCTGCGGGCGCTCCAGCACCTCGTGGGTGGGGCCGTCCTCGATCACGCGACCGCCATGCAGCACCACGACGCGGTCGGCCAGCGTGTAGGCGTCGAGCACGTCGTGGGTGATCAGGATCGTGGTCCGCCCGGGCAGGACGCGGCGGAGCATCCGCCGCAGCAGCGGGGCGACCGCGACGTCCAGGGCCGCCATCGGCTCGTCGAGCAGCAGCAGCTCCGGACTCGGTGCGAGCGCCCGGGCGAGCGCCACCCGCTGCGCCTGCCCGCCCGAGAGCTGTGCCGGGCGGCGGTCGGCGAGGTCGACGGCATCGACGGCCTCGAGCCAGGTGCGCGCGGTCTCGGCCGCGGCGGAGCGTCCGGCGCCGGTGCTCCGTGGCCCGAAGGCGACGTTGTCGAGCACGCTGAGGTGCGGGAAGAGCAGCGGGTCCTGGGCGAGCAGCGCGACACTGCGGCGGTGCGGCGGCAGGTGCAGGCGGCGAGCGGCGTCGAACAGGGTCGCTCCGGCCAGGACCGCGCGTCCGTCGTCGGCGCGGAGGAGGCCGGCGAGCAGCCCGACGAGCGTGGACTTGCCGGCGCCGTTCGGGCCGAGGACGGCCGTGGTCGTCCCGGTCTCGACCCGCAGCGCGACGTCGACGCCGCGGGCGTGCAGCCGCGCGTCGATCTCGAGCGTCACGGACGCACCTCCGCTCGGGCGGCGCGCGGCCGCCGATGCGCGAGCCCGATCACGAGGACGGCGACGACGACCAGCACCAGCGAGAGGGCGACCGCGGCGTCCGGATCGGTCTCGCGCTGCAGGTAGATCTCGAGCGGGAGGGTGCGGGTCACGCCCTGCAGGCTGCCCGCGAAGGTCAGCGTCGCGCCGAACTCGCCGAGCGCGCGGGCGAAGGAGAGGATCGCGCCGGAGAGCAGCCCGGGCAGGATCAGAGGGAGGGTGACCCGGCGCAGCACGGTCGAGGGCCGGGCGCCGAGGGTCGCGGCGACGCTCTCGTAGCGGTCGCCGGCCGAGCGGAGCGCCCCCTCGAGGCTGAGCACGAGGAACGGGAGGGCGACGAAGGTCTGCGCGAGGATCACCGCGGTGGTGGAGAACGCGATCCGGATCCCGAGCGCCTCGAGGGCGCCGCCGAGCAGGCCGAGCCGGCCGAAGGTGTAGAGCAGGGCGATGCCGCCGACGACCGGGGGCAGCACGAGCGGGAGCAGCACGAGGGCGCGCACCAGGCCCTGGCCGGGGAAGGAGGTGCGTGCGAGCGTCAGTGCCATCGGCACGCCGATCACGACGCAGAGTGCGGTGGCGGCGGCGGCGGTGCGCAGACTCAGCAGGAGCGCCGCGATCGAGGAGTCCGAGGTGATCAGCGGGACGAACCCGGCCCAGTCGACGCGGGAGAGGACGCCGACCAGCGGCAGCAGGACGAAGGCACCGCCGACGACCGCGACGGCGACGACCCAGCGGGGGACTCCGGCGGAGAGCGTCACCGGCCGGCGGGTCACGGGCGAGCGGGTCACGGGCGAGCGGGTCACGCCTTCCCGCTCGGGGTCTCCACCACGACCATCGTCGCCTTGACGATCGCGATCGCGGGCGAGCCCGGCTCGAGGCCGAGCTCGCGGACGGCCTCGGCGGACATCAGCGAGACGACGCGGTGCGGGCCGCACTGCAGCTCGACCTGCGCCATCACGGTGTCGGAGACGACCTCGGTGACGATGCCGACGAAGCGGTTGCGCGCCGAGCGGCCCACCTCGCTCGGGTCGACGGGGAGGATCGCGTTCTGCCGGGCGAGCCGGGCGAGGTCGAGCCCCTCGACGACGCTGCGGCCGGCGGCGTCCTTGCTGCTCGCGAGGGTGCCGTTCTCGATCCAGCGGCGGACGGTGTCGTCGCTGACGCCGAGGTAGTCGGCGGCGTTCCTGATCCGGATCTGCGGCATGGTCAGGGTGCTCCTGTCTCGGGGGCCCCGAATCCTGCAGCCGCGAGGACACGGCGGCCCTCGTCACCGGCGACGTACGCGGTGAAGGCGGCGGCGAGGTCCGGGTTCGCGGAGCCGGCGACCGGGGCGATCGGGTAGGTGTTCACGGCCTGCGACGATTCGGGGAACTCGATGCCGGTCACCGCGTCGCCGGCGGCGGCGACGTCGGTGACGTAGACCAGGCCGGCGTCGGCCTCCCCCGAGGTGACCTTGCCGAGGACGTCGGTGACCGACGACTCCTCGCTGACCGGCTGGAGGTCGACGCCGGTCGCGGTCTCCACGGTGACCGTCGCCGCGCCGCACGGGACCTGCGCCGCGCAGACGACCGTCTTCACGCCCTCGCGGGCGAGGTCGGCGAACGAGGCGATGCCCGCCGGGTTGGCCGGCGGGACGGCGATCTCGAGGGTGTTGGTCGCGAAGTCGACGGGCTCGCCCTCGATGAGGTCGGCGTCGGTGAGCTTCGCCATGTTCTTCTCGTCGGCCGAGGCGAACACGTCGGCGGGCGCGCCGTTGGTGATCTGGGTCACCAGGTCGGAGGAGCCGGCGAAGGTGAGCTCGACGGCGGTACCCGGGTGCTCGGCCTCGAAGGCCGTCGCGATCTCGGTGAAGGTGCTTTTCAGCGACGCGGCGGCGTAGACGGTGATCGATCCGGAGAGCGCGCCCGGGGAGCCGGTCGGGGCGGGCGCCGCGGAAGCGGAGCAGCCCGTCAGCGCGAGGACCGCGGCTGCGGCGGCGAGGGCCGCCGCGGCGGTGCGGGGGAGTGGCATGGGAGAGACCTTCCGGCGCGCGGGTGCGGGGAGGTTCTCCGCATTCGCGTCTTCAGGATCACTCTACTGCCGCAGAACGGGAAGCACCTGCTGAGCGAGCGGCCCGCGGAGCGGGCGTTCCGAGACCCTCGCGTCCGGTAGGGCGGGGTCTCGATACGCCGCCGTCGGCGGCTGCTCGACCAGCATGAGCTGCTCGCCCGGCGGGGTGGGTCCACCGCGAAGACGCGCCCCCGCCTTGGACGGTGCTCGCGCCCCTCCCGCAGGCTCAGTGCTGCGGCGCCAGTACGTCCGCGTAGCGCTCGGCCGGGTCGAGGGCGAGGCCGGGCTTCACCGCGCGGGCGGTGTCGTCGGCGAGGACCTCGGCGGCGCCGCGCTCGAGGCCGTCGAGGGCGGCCGTCACGATCGCCTCGGGGCTCGACTTCGGAGCGTCCGACCACGAGGCCATGTCGGTGTCGACGAGGCCCATGTGCAGGCCGAGCACATGGGTGCCCTGCGGGGCGAGGGCCAGGCGCAGGCCGTCGGTGACGCTCCAGGCCGCGGCCTTGGACATCGAGTACGACTCCGAGCCCGGGAACGAGACGAAGGCCGACACGGAGAGCACGTTGAGCACGGCGCCGCCACCCGCGCGGCCGAGGCTCCCGGCGAAGGCGCGCGCGAGCATCAGGGGCGCGAAGGCGTTGGTCTCGACGGTGCGGCGGATCTCGTCGAGGTCGCCGGCGATGAAGTCGACGGTGGGGGCGATGCCGGCGTTGTTGACGACGATCGACACGTCGCCGAGGGCCGCTGCGAGCTCGGCGATGCGGTCCTGATCGGTCACGTCGAGCGCGATCGGCACGACGCCCGGCGCGGCGGCGATCGTCGAGGCGTCGCGCGCCGCGGCGTAGACGGTGCGGGCGCCGCGGGCCGTCAGCTGCCGGACGAACTCGGCGCCGATGCCGCGGTTGGCGCCGGTCACGAGCACGACGGAGTCCTGGATCTGCATGGGAGTGCCTTTCTGTAGTGGACGATAAAGAACTGCTGCGGGGCACGCTAGCACGTTCCGTAGCGACTGTTATAGAATCGGAGCATGGCAGGACGACCGAGGGGCTTCGACCGCGACGAGGCGCTCGATACGGCGATGCGCCGCTTCTGGAGCGACGGCTACGACGAGACGACGGTCGCCGTGCTCACTCGCGAGATCGGCATCTCGGCGCCGAGCCTCTACGCGGCCTTCGGCGACAAGGACGAGCTCTTCCGGGCCGCGGCGAGCTGCTACGCCGACACCGCCGACGCCGCCCTCGCCCGGCTCCTCGACGCGCCGACGGCCTGGGACGCGCTGGCCGCCGTCGTCCGCTCGAGCGCCGCGGGCTACTCCGACCCGGGCACGCCCTCCGGCTGCTTCGTGCTGAGCGAACCGCGCCTCGCTGAGCGCCGCCGTTCGATGGAGGACGTCATCGCCGCCCGCATCGAGCGGGGAATCGCGGAGCGGGATGTGCCGGCCGGCACCGACGCGGCGCGGACGGCGGCCTTCGTCGTCGCGGTGCTGACGGGGATGTCGACGCAGGCCCGCGACGGCGGCAGCGCCGAGCGCGTCGCCGAGATCGGCGAGCTCGCCCTCGCGGCGCTGCCCCGCTCGTGACCGCCGCGCCAGGGAGCGCCCGGCAGCACCTCGCCGCCGCCGCCGATCTCGCCCGCCGGCACCTGGAGCATCCGGAGCGCGCCGCCGCGCTGGACCTGCGGCTGCACCGGGTCACGGCGCCGACCTCGCTGGTCTACACGCGCTTCCCGCCGACGCTGAGCCTCGTCCTCTCCGGCCGCAAGCGCTCGATCGTCGGCGACTCGGACGAGCAGTGGGGCGCCGGCCGCTTCCTGATCACGCCGGTCGACCTGCCGGTGATCGCGGCCGTCGTCGAGACCGGCGAGCAGGGCGACTTCGTCTCGGCCAATTGGCACCTCGATCCGGTGCTCGTCGCCGAGGTCGCCGGGCTCGTCGCGCACCGCCCCGCCGCGGCGATCCCGGAACGGATCGGCACGATCACCCCGGAGCTCGCCGACGCGCTGCACCGCCTGTTCCGGCTCCTCGACGCGCCCGAGGAGATCCCGGTGCTCGGGCCGGCGGTGTCGCGCGAGCTGGTGCTCCGCCTGCTGCAGAGCGACCAGGCGCCGCGCCTGCTGTCGGCGTCGTCCGCCGTCCGCTCGGCCGCGGTGACCCGGGCGGTCGACGCGATGACCGCCGCTCTCGCGCACGGCTGGACGCTCGACGCGCTGGCCGCGGAGGCGAGCACGAGCGTGCCGACGCTCACTCGGCGGTTCCGCGAGCTGACCGGGATGTCCCCGCTCGGCTACCTGCGCCGACTGCGGCTGGGCGAGGCGCGGCGTCTCCTGCTGGTGCGCGGCGAGACGGCCGCGGGCGCGGCGGCGGCCGTCGGCTACGCGAGCGCGTCGCACTTCGGCCGCGACTACCGCCGTGCATACGAGACGACCCCCGCCGCCGACGCCGCCCTGCACCCGGGCCGGCTGGTGCAGGTCGACTGACCTGCTCCCCGGCGACGGCTCCGGTCAGCGCCGCGCGCCGACGATACCGCCGTCGACCAGCAGGGTCGTGCCGTGCACGTAGGACGCCTCGTCGGTCGCGAGCCAGCGCACGGCCTGGGCGATCTCGTCCGGGCGGCCGGGGCGGCCGGCAGGGGTCGGGGCGGTCATCGCGTCGAGGATCGCCGAGGCGTGCTCGTTGCCGGGGGTGAGCGTCGCGCCGGGGGCGACCGCGACGACGCGCACGCCGTCCGCGCCGTACTCCGCCGCCCAGGCTCGAGTCAGGTGGTCGAGCGCGGCCTTGGTCGCCGGGTAGAGGGCGGTGCCGAGAGTGCCGACGCGCCCCATCCACGAGGTGATGTTGATGATCACGCCGGAGCCGCGCTCGGCCATCGTCGGCGCGATCGCTCCGACGAGCTGGTGCGGAACCCGGATGTTGGTGACGAGTAGCGCGTCGACGTCGGCGTCGCTCAGCTCGGCGGTCGGGCCGACGGGGAACACGCCGGCGTTGTTGACGAGCACGTCGATCCGGCCGCCGAGCAGGCGCAGCGCCTCGGCGGCGACGGCGCGGGTAGCGTCGGGCGTGCCTCCGAGGTCGGCGACGAGCACGGAGGCGGTGCCGCCGGCCGCGGTGATCGCCTGCGCGACCGCCTCGGTGCGCGCGCGGTCGCGGCCGTGCACGAGGACGTGCGCGCCGGACGAGGCGAGCCGGTGCGCGATGGCCTCGCCGAGCCCGCTGGAGGAGCCGGTGACGAGGGCGGTGCGTCCGGCGAGCCGGTCGTCCGTGAGGAGGGGGACTGTGGTGGTGTCGGTCATGGATCCAGCCTCGCGGCGGGGGCCGACGGCGGGTGTCCCGATCGGATCGAGGGCTGTCGCGATCCGATCACGGAGCCGCCCCTGGTTCGGACGTCTGCTGATCGGGCAGCCCCTGCATGCTGATCGAGTAGCCCGCCACGCGGGCGGATCGAGCGGAGGGGGCGCCTCCGGCGCCAGCGCAGGGCGGGTAAGAGACCGACGTCCTTGGGGTGGGTGGGTCTCGATACGCCCCTGCGGGGCTACTCGACCAGCATTTTTGCGGGCGTCCCTTCCATGTAGATCCACCGTGCGGGCCTGGGCGGGTCTCGATACGCCCCCCGGGTCTGCTCGACCAGCATGTGCGGGCCGGGAGCGCACGCCTGCATCGCGCGCGCTTCCTGCTGATCGAGTAGCCCGCCTCGCGGGCGTATCGAGATCCACCGTCGTCAGAACGGCGCGGGAACGTCGATGAAGCGGGGCTTCGGCGGTGGGTCTGGCGGTCGGCCGGGGAGCGGGGGCGGGCGGTTGCTGATCCGCCGACCGGTCGGGCTCGTCCAGACGATCGTCCCGTCACCGCTCCCGATGTACGTCCACTGGTCGCCGTGCCGCAGATGGTGATGCGAAGTGCAGAGCGAGACGAGGTTCTCCAAGGACGTCTCTCCGCCGTTGCGCCATTCGAGGGTGTGGTCGGCCTCGCTGGTCGCGGCGGGGCGGGTGCAGCCGGCGAAGCGGCAGGTCTGGTCCCGCAGTTGCAGGTGCAGGCGCATCTGCGGCGGCGGGACACGGTGGGTGCGGCCCACGGAGACGACCGCGCCGGTGTCCGGATCGGTGAGGACCCGGGTGAAGGAGGCGGCGGTGCGGACCAGCTCGCGGGCGATCGGCGCGGGGACGGGTCCGTAGCCGTCGAGGTCCGCGGGTGCGTCGTCCAGGCCGACTGCGGTGGAGGCGGCGAGGGTCAGCCGGACTTCGGCGCGCACTCCGGGGACGAAGGTCGGGTCCGGCTGGTGCTCGGGGTCGGGTGTCGTTCCTGCGATGTCGCCGTCGCAGAGGAGATCGACGGCCGCGTCGGCGCTGAGCTGCTGCAGGGTGCGCGGATCGCCGTCGTCGCGGAGGGTGCGGGCGATGCGGCGCAGCCGGTCGTACGCGCCCGTCACCGCCGGCGCGGGAGCGTGGACGCAGAGCGTGGCCATGCCGTCGACATCGGGTGTGATCCAGACCGCGCGGTCCAGCGTGGCGCGGGCGTGGCGCTCGCTCAGGGGCTGCTCGTGCAGCTCTTCGCGCCAGCGACTCAGGGCGCGGCGCAGCTGGGTCGTCGTCAGCGTGAGCGCGGCGTCGGCCGCGCGCTCGTCGAGTGCAGCGCGGGAGGCCTCAGGGAGACTGCTCGCCGTCCTGCAGATCGCCTCGCCGACCTCCCAGAGGATCCGGCCGTCGCGGAGCAGCGCACGGGTGAGCGGCAGGTGCTCCATCAGCATCTGCGCGGTCTCGAGCCGTCGGCAGACCTCCCGCTCGGACACGCCGAGCGTCACCGCGAGCTCGGCACGGATGGAGCGCTCGACGAGATCGCGGGTCTCGCTCCGGGAGGCGCCGCGGGCGAACGCTTCCGGGACGGTGAGGGCGACGCGGTAGCCGCGGTGGATGCGTTCTGCGGCTCTCAGGCGCGTCGGGGACGCGGCGCGCTCAGCGGACGCGGCGTCGTAGAAGCAGTCGCGCACCTCCGCGAGTGCTGCCGCGTTCTCATCTTCTGACATACGCGTATTGAAGCAGGAGATACCGACACCGGAGTCGGAACCATGGGCTGATCGGGGACAACGCCGTCGGATCGCGAGTGTGGAGGAGGCTCGCTCCCGGATGCCTTGGTGATGGTGGGTCTCGATACGCCGCCGGAGGCGGCTACTCGACCAGCATGCACGGGTCGCCGGAGGCGGCTACTCGACCAGCATGAGGAGGCGCCGGTGGCGGCTCCTCGACCAGCATGAGGAGGCGCCGGAGGCGGCTACTCGACCGGCATGAAGCCCACGACCCGCATCGCGGCTGCGGACGGCGACCCCACCCTGATCGAGCAGCCCGCGGAGCGGGCGTATCGAGATCCACCGTGCTGAGCTGGGCGGGTCTCGATACGCCCCTCCGGGGCTACTCGACCAGCATGAACGGCGCCGGAGGCGGCTGCTCGACCAGCATGAACGGCGCAGGAGGCGGCTGCTCGACCGGCACGAAGGGCGGCGAGGGCGAGAAGGAGGGCGGCCGAGGCGGCTACTCGGCCGGCGCGGGGGCACGCCCGCGGACCGCGGCGACGACGGCCGCGACCGCGCGGTCGACGCTCGCCGCGCGGGCGACGGCGTCCTCCTGCTCGGAGTCGTGGACGAAGGCCGTCGTGCCGCGGACCGCGCCGCAGTAGTCGACGACGCCGTGCTCGATCTGGGTACGCAGGGACTGCTCGTAGCCGTGCCGCTCGTACACCCCGGCGCTGTCGCCGGCGATCGGCACGAGGTGGACGGTGAGCCCGCCGAGCTTCCGGCGCATCCCGTCGGCCGGGTCGATCTCGAAGGCCCAGCCGTTGACGAAGACACGGTCGATCCAGCCCTTCAGCAGCGCCGGCATCGACCACCAGTAGACGGGGAAGACCAGCACGAGGTGCTCGGCGGCGTCGAGCCTGCGCTGCTCGCTCGCGACGTCGGCCGGGTACTCGCCCGCGACGCGGTAGCTGTGCCGGTCGGCCGCACTGAAGCGCGGGTCGAAGCCCTCCGCGGCGAGATCCGCGAGCTCGGCCGGCGGCAGCTCCTCCGCGAGCCGTCGGGCCAGAGCGAGGGTGAACGAGTCCCGATCGGGGTGGGCGGCGACGATGAGCGCGGTCATCCGTCCATCCAAGCGCAGCCGGCCGGCTCGGCGTGCGGCGATCCGGCGTGCGACGATGCGCCATGCGACAGCACGACCGCGGAGGAGACCGATGACCGACCCGGACCCGCAGGAGGTGCTGCACCGCGACGGCAGCCTCCGCGCTCGCGGCGCCACGCTCGAGGGTGAGCTGCACGGGTACTGGGAGTGGTTCCGCCTGGACGGCACCCGCCTGCGCAGCGGGTCGTTCGACCGCGGGCGCCAGGTCGGAGTCTGGACCACCTACGACCGCACCGGCGCTCCCCACAGGGAGACCCGCTTCGGCGACTGAGGGTGCTGCGCCTCGGATCGCGCGTCTCAGGACCCGCCGCGCGCCAGGACACCGGTGACGAGCAGCTGCACGAGGGCGTCCGTGTCGTAGCGCGGGTCGCCCGCGCCGCCGAGGCAGAGGTTGCCGATGCCGCGCAGCAGACCGTACGCCTGGACGGGCGGGGCGTCCGGCGCGATCGCCGCGTCGAGCAGCGTCGCGCAGACCGGCACCAGCCGATCGACGAAGAACGCGTGCAGGGCGTCCGAGCCGGCGCCGTCGCCCTGCAGCGCATCGGGCAGACCGTGCTTGGTCACCAGGAAGTCGACGAACAGCGCCAGCCACTCGCGCAGCGCCGCCTCGGGGGAGTCGCTCTCGGCGAGGAGTCGCGGCCCGGCCTCGGCGCAGGCCTCGACCTGGTGCCGGTAGACGGCGACCACGAGGTCGGCCCGGGTGGGGAAGTGCCGGTAGATCGTGCCCGTGCCCACGCCGGCGCGCGTCGCGATCTCGCGGACCGGGGCGTCGACGCCGGACTCGACGAAGACCGTCGCGGCCGCGTCGAGGAGCGCCTGCGAGTCGCGCCGAGGTCGGCCGACGCGGGGGACTGCCGAGCCGGTGCCGCCATGATCCGTCACTGCCGCTCCTCCTCCGAACGCTCCGCTTGCTTAACGGAACAGCGCTCCGTATTGTTGCGGAACGTTGCTCCGATAACCAGTATCGCAGAGCGCGGACCGGAAGGCACCAGCATGACCAGCACCGTCCCCACCTCTCTCCCCGAAGCACTCCCCGAAGCACTCCCCGAAGCACTACCCGTCGTCTCGGTCGCCCCCGTCGAGCTCGACGCTCCCGGCCGTCCCGTCCCGCTCACCGTGCGGATCTCCGCCCCGGCGACCGGCACGGACCTCCCCGTCGTGCTCTTCTCGCACGGCAACGGCTGGAACCACGACGGCTACGCGCCGCTCACCGCTTTCTGGGCCTCGCGCGGCTTCGTCGTGATCCAGCCGACGCACCTCGACTCGAGGCGTCACGGCTTCGGCTTCGACCATCCCGTCTTCCCGACGATCGGGGAGCAGCGGATCGCCGATCTCATCCGCGTGCTCGACCGGCTCGACGTCCTCGAGGCGGCCGTGCCCGGTCTCGCCGGCCGGGTCGACTCGAGCCGCATCGCGGTCGCCGGGCACTCCTGGGGCGCGCAGACGGCGCAGTCGCTGCTCGGCGCCCGCATCGTCGAGGAGGACGGCTCGCTCAGCGCCGACCGCTCGGACGGGCGGGTGCGCGCCGGCGTCCTTCTCGCCGCGACGGGGGTCGCCGGCGACGACCTCGAGCCGTTCGCGCAGACGGCCTTCCCCTTCCTCCGCCCCTCCTTCGCGCAGCTGAGCACGCCGACCCTCGTCGTCGCGGGCGACCGCGATCAGTCGCGGCTCTCCCGGCGCGGGCCGGACTGGTTCACCGACGCCTTCACGCAGAGCCCGGGCGCGACCGACCTGCTCACCCTGCACGGCGGCGAGCACTCACTCGGCGGCATCGTCGGCGAGGAGGTCGCCGAGACGACGGATGCGGATCCCGCGCGCCTGAGCGCGATCCAGCAGCTGACCACGGCCTACCTCCGCACCGCGCTCGGCGTCGACGCGAGCAGCTGGACCGCCGCGCGCGCGGCGTTCCACGAGGACGGAGCGGTCGGCCGCATCGACAGCAAGTGATGCCGCCCACTGCCGCCGGGCGTCAGTCCTTCGCCGCCGCGGCCCCTCCGGCGAGGTCGTCCTCCGTCGGCTCGGTCACCCCGATCGTGCTGACGATCGGCATCGTGCCCGTCCGCGCGAGCGGCTCCTCGGCGGTCGGCGCCGGCTCCGGTTGCGGGGAGCGGCGCGCCCGGACCGGCGCCACCGCGCGGACGACCGGAGTGCGCAGCCGCCGGTACGCGATGCGGCCGAGGGTGACGCCGCCCGCGAGCCCGATCGCGATCATGCCCGCCTGGAGCAGCAGCTCGATCCCGCCCTCGGGGCCGCGACCGGAGGTGAGGTCGAGCACGCCGCGGTAGAGGGTGAGGCCGGGGAGCAGCGGCACGATGCCGCAGGCCGTGGTCACCACGGCGGGCACGCGCCAGCGCTCGGCCAGGGTCTCGCCGAGCAGGCCGATCACGATCGCGGGCACGGCGCTGGCGAGCAGCGGCGCGGCGCCCAGCCCGCTCAGCGCGTCGGAGGCGACCCATGCTCCAGCACCGGTGAGCGCGGCGACGAGCGCCGGCCGCGGGGGAGTGTGCGACGAGAGCGCCCAGGCTCCCGCGGCGATGCCCGCGCCGATCACCTGCACGCTGGCCGGCCAGGGGCGGGCGTAGGAGTCGACCAGCACCAGCTCGACGCCGAGGGTGCGCGCGCCGTCGAGCACGGCGGCGATGCCGACGACGATGCCGAGGGTCAGCAGCCCGACCTCGAGCAGCCGGCCGCCGGCCGTGATCGGGAAGCCGTTGATGGCGTCGTCCGCCGCTCCGACGAAGGAGAGCCCGGCGAGCAGCACGACGACCCCGGAGGCGACCACCAGTGCCGGCGGCAGCACGGCGAACTCGACCGGCAGCTGCGGCACGACCGCGAGCAGCAGCACCGCGACGCCGGTCGCGAGCGCGGCTCCGGCGATCTGCTGGAAGAAGGCGGGCAGCCCCCAGCGGCCGAGCAGCTGGTTGACGCCGTCGATCGCGGCGGTCGTGAGCGCGGCGAGGAGGACGATGAGCGGCCCGCCGCCGAGCAGGATCGCGACGCCCGCGGCCATCACCGCGAGGGTGAGCGTCACGACGCTCCGCCGGTAGCGGTGAGGCTGGACGAGGATCGCGTCGAGCCGCTCGTGCGCCGCCTCGAACTGCTGCCGGGCCTCGTCGCGCGCGGCCGTCGAGTCGACGGTGTCGGCGACCCGCACCTCGGGGGAGCCGTCGGTGATCGCGGTGACCAGCGTCGTCACGCGGGCGAGCCGCTCGTAGTCGGCGCTGCGGGAGGCGACGACGCGCAGCACGCTCACGCTGGGCGAGTCCTCGCTGCCGTCGTGCACGACCAGGATCGAGGTGAAGGTGAGGTCGACCTGCACCTCGATGCCGTAGGCGCGGCAGACCCGCTCGATGGTCTCGGTGACCTCCGCGGCCGCGGACCCCAGCGAGAGCAGGGTCTCGCCGAGCCGCACCGCCAGCTCGAGCACGCCGCGCACGGTCTGCTCGGCGAGGACGGCGCGCTGCGAGCGCCGGCTCACCGGCGCGGCGGGGCGCTGGCCGCTCAGCGTGCCGACGAGCTGCCGGAGGAGTCGCTGCTGGAAGGGTCGAGGAGAGGGCACCCCCCGAGCGTACGGAAGACCACCGTCACCGGAGGACCGGCTCCGGAGGAGCGCCATCGCAGGCTCGGCGCCGCAGGACCTGAGTCGCAGGACCGGCGCCGCACCGCTTTCACCAGGGCACCACCTCGCCGCGGAAGTCGCGGTAGGCGATCCCGGGCGTGCCGAGGCGGCCGATCAGCACGTCGACCACCTTCGGCACGTTCTCCTCGATCGTGAACGGCGCGTCGTCGCCACCGAGCGCGGTCCGGATCCAGCCCGGCGCGATCAGGACGATCGCCCGGCCCGTGCCGGACTGCCGCACCGCGAAGCTCTTCAGGAACTGGTTGAGCGCCGCCTTGCTGCCGCGGTAGACCTCCCGCCCGCCGCCGGTGTTGTTCGCGATGCTGCCCTGCCCCGACGACATCGCGCCGATCAGGCCGTCGCCAGCGACGAGGTCCTGCAGCGTCTCGATCACGCGCATCGGACTGAGCGCGTTGGTGACGAAGACCTCGACGAAGTCCTCCGTCGAGACCCGGCCGATGGGGGTGTCCTCGCTCGTCGTGGTGCCGGCGTTCACGAAGAGCAGGTCGAGCCCGCGACCCGTCAGGCGCTCCCGAAGCGCCCGCGTCCCCTCCTCGTCGGTGATGTCGAGCCGCTCGATCGCCAGGCGGTCCGCGCCGACCTCGTCCTGGAGCTCGTGCAGAGGGGTGCGCCGGCCGGGATCGCGGACGGTGCCGATCACGTCCCAGCCGCGGCCGAGGAACTCCGCTGCGAGGGCGTGGCCCAGCCCGCGGGAGGCTCCGACGAGGAGGGCGGTGCGGGCGGTGCCGGACGGGGGAGTCGGTGTGGTCGATGTCGTGGTCATCACGTCACTCTCACCCTGCCGCAGGTCGATCCGCGCGGTCTGTCAGCGAACCGTGCGCTGCGCGGCGCCGGTTCTCAGAGTCGGGCAGGCGGACCCGTGGTCACCGGGAGTCCCGCCACCGCTCCCAGCATCGGAAGAGCTGGAACAGTCCAGCGAGAGCCGTGACGACCCCCGCCAGCACCAGGATCAGCGTGAGCGGCTCAAGGGACCCGCCGATCTGCTCCCGATCCGCAGAAACTCCGGCCTCCAGTAAGTGCTGAACGGCGAGAGCGGCGAGCAAGGTCCCTACGACGACGAGCGCGATGCCCGCTAGCACTCTCATAAGTCGACCGGTGTCATGTCGGGTTGCACAGTGCTGCAGCGGTCGCAGCGTAACCGACGTCCGGCCGCCATGAATCGAGGTTCCACGGGGTCTTGAAGTACACGGCGTTAGCCAAGTGGCAGACGAGCTGGTCGTGGAACTTCGCGCCCTCATAGCTCGAAGGCACGAGAGCGTCGTATGCAGGCAGCCCTGTGCTTCGCGGCATTCTCCCCCAGTTGATATTCGGAGCCGGGGTCACGGACACGACATTCTTCGCAGTTGCCATATCGATGTTCAGGGTGACATTCGAGTAGAGGGAGTTGCCACCGAAGTCTTGCGTCGGGTCTGCGACGATCGGGTACTCGAACGAGTCGGTCGTGTGATCCACAACCTGCGTCAACGTGCTGCCGGAGACCTCGTAATGAGTGGGCACCGAGGTTCCTGCGGCATCGATCGCCCAGGGTTCTAGAAAGTACCCCACCATGTCCTGGCCCCGCCATATCGTCACTCCGCCGTCGTCGGCCTGCTTCAGGGTACCGACGTCGCTGTAGCCGTAGCTGTAGCGCGATGGCGCCCGTGGACTGTCAAGGATTGAAACGAAGGTGACTGAATCGTCGGAATTCGCGAGGACGACCGTGGTGGACTCGTCTCCATTCCGATAGGTGATACCTGCGCCGGACGTCCCGGACTGGACGGCCGAATCGGCTGCGGGCAGTGCGACACTCGCAGTGATGTCACCCACGGTGATGGTCACTCCGTCCTTCGCGTCCTGGGGTGTTCTGACCGAACCCGACGGCAGGGCCAACACGGCGCCATCAGGCATGGCTGTCACGCGCGAAGGCTCGGCCAGCTCGATGACGTCCGGCGCAACAGCCGCGATGATAGCGGTGGATGCGCTCGGCGCCTCTTTCGCTTCGACGGTGGAGGCGTCGAGAAGTGCACTGCCGCTGGCTGATACCAGAATTGCAACGGCTACTGCAGTCCCTAGCTTCTTTACATGGGGCAAAGATATCCCTTTCGATTTCAACTCTGGGGAGAGTCCTCGAGAACCACCTCGGTGTGGTTCTTGCAAGGGAATAGTGCACCTGCGTCTCGTGGGAATCAAACGCGTTCGCTGTACGTCGGGTATCTCGCGCCAGGACGCCATGGTCAGCCGGCGTGTGAACGGCACTGTCGGGGCGCGGGCATGCAGGCGGGGAGGCCTCGGGTCTGGTCCCGCACGAGGAGGCCTAGGTGCCTCCGAGGAGGCGGATGTGCGCCAGACCGGACGGACGGCTTCGGGTCACGGCCCGACGGTGATCGGCCCCGAGGCGCCCGGTGGGCTACTCGACCAGCACAGAGGGCGGTGCGCGTCGATCGAGGTTCGCGGGCTGCTCCACCGGGGTCAGGAGGCGAGGCTGCCGCCCAGCCTCCTGACGGCGGTGGGTCTCGATACGCCCCTGCGGGGCTGCTCGACCAGCAAGAACGGGTGACCGACCGGCAGCGGCTGCGCAGGTGCTCAAAATCGTTGCTGGGGCGACGTTCGGGCCGTCGTGTCGCGCCAGAGCGGCCCCTCGGGCCATCCGCTCCCAGGTCTGCTCCGAATCATGCGTACACATCAACCTCACGACCGGAGCCCGCATGCTCGCCACCGCCACCGCCACCGCCACCACTACCGCCGCCCGCCGCTCGCGGACCGTCCTCGCGCTCGCCCTGCCGCTGCTCCCGCCCGACTCCGACCGGATGCTCGTCATCCGATCGGCGTCGGGCGACGACCGCGCGTTCGCCGAGATCGTCCGACGGCACACCTCTCTGCTGCGCGCGACGGCGCTGCGCCTCCTGCGTGCCTCGAGCGAGGCGGACGACGTGGTGCAGGAGACGTTCCTCGCCGCCTGGACGCACATGGACAGCGTGATCGACGGCGAGACGATCGTCGGCTGGCTGCTGACCACGGTGCGCCGGCGCTGCTACGACCGGCTGCGCTCGAGCGACCACCAGAACCGCGCCGAGCTGGAGCAGGACCTGCCCGAGTCGCTCGACCACTGCCCGACCGCGGTGTCGGAGCGCGCGGCGCTCGTCGCTGAGGCGCGCGCCGTGCTCGGCCGGATGCCCGAGCTGCAGCGCCGCTGCTGGGAGCTCCGCCAGCTGCAGCAGCGCAGCTACGACGACATCGGCGCCGAGCTCGGCGTCAGCGCGACCGTCGTCCGCGGGCAGCTCTCCCGAGCCCGCCTGCTGATGGAGGCCACGCTCTCGCACTGGCGCTGAGGCTTCGAAGCGCGCCCCGCGGGCGGTCGATTCGTCGCGGACGGCTCTCGCCGACGCGCTGAGGGAGCCGTTCGTGACGGGTCGATCGGCGGATCGCCGCGGCTTCGGGGAGGGGCGGACTCGGCTCAGGACGGATTCGGCGGTTAGCGTGGAGGGCATGGAACCCAGCTTCGGAGCCCTGCTCACCGGTCTCGTGATCAACCTCTTCTGGTTCGCGCTCGTCCTCGTCGCGGTCTACTTCGTCGTCCGGGCGGCGGTGACGAGCGCGCTGCGGCGGGCCGGAGTCATCACTCCGGCGAGCGCCGCCGCCCTCGATCGCGAGGACGAGGCGCACCGCCGCGCGATCGAGGACGAGCGGCGTCCGGAGGCCTGACCCCGGCGCACGTGAGCCCGGCGCACCTGAGCCCGGCGCACCTGAGCCCGGCGCACCCGAGCCCGGCGCACCCGAACCCGGCGCACCGCCGCGGCCTCAGCTCCCGAGGATCGCGAGCACCGTCGACAGGATCCCACAGACGGCGCCGGTGCCGACCAGGATCAGGCCGGTCAGCCGCAGCGCCCGCACCGGATCCGCGCGCCGGTGCAGCCGGATCCGCTCCGGGTCCTCCTCGCGGTAGTAGACCTCCCGCTGGTCCGAGCCGACCGGCGTCAGCGGGTCGTCGGCGGCGAGCGGCCGCGAGCGGACCTCGCCCGCGCGGGTGACCCAGTGCAGAGCGCGCGGGGGACCGTCCTCGAGATAGGCGGTCGTCGTCGACCACCGCCCGTCGATCAGCAGCCCCACGAACGCCGCGAACAGGAACAGCAGCCCCAGCGGGAGCGTGATGAGGGAGAGGGCCTCCAGGATCGTCTCCAGCACCGGTCGCCTCCCTCACGGATCCGCTGACGAGCGTACCGGGCCGAACCGGCGCCGGCTGTGCCGTGCGGCCACCGTTCCCCGCCGATGCCGGGCGGGCGGCAACGCTTCCGTACACTGGCGGGCGACCGCGGCTGCTTCGCTGCGGGGCGGATCGACGAGCTGCGGGGGTGGCGTGGACCGATGGCGACGACGGGTGGCGCACGGCACGGACGGCTCAGGCCGCGCTCGGGCGTTCGGACCCTGCTCCGCGGCGCTGCCGCCGCCGTCGCGGTCCTCGCGGTGAGCGGCGCCTGCCTGGTCGGGATCGCGACGGCGAGCATCACGAGCAACGTCGCCGGCAACGCGGTCGAACTCGGGATCGCGCCGTCCGCGGAGCCGCGGGCCGTGCAGCTCGGTGCGATCGAGGGCGGCTTCAACGTGCTCATCGTGGGCACCGACAACGACGCGGTGCAGGGCGACGCCTTCGGGGTCCGCGACGGCACGCTCAACGACGTCACGATCCTGCTGCACGTCTCCGCCGACCACCGCAGCGCCACGGTGATCAGTTTCCCGCGCGACCTCGTCCTGGACCGACCGGCCTGCACCGATCCGGAGACCGGCGAGGTCACGGAGGCGACCGCCGACGTCCCGCTGAACTCCGCGTTCGGGGCCGGCGGGCTCTCCTGCGTCAACGACACGGTGCAGCAGTTCACCGGCCTGACCGTGCCGTATGCGGGCTGGGTCTCCTTCAACGGCGTGATCGAGATGAGCAACGCCGTCGGGGGAGTGCCGATCTGCCTCACCGGGCCGATCCGCGACACCGACTCCGGGCTCGACCTGCCCGCCGGCACCAGCACCGTCTCGGGAGCGACCGCGCTCGCGTTCCTGCGCACCCGGCACGGCGTCGGCGACGAGAGCGACCTCAGCCGGATCTCCTCGCAGCAGCAGTACCTCGCCTCGCTGATGCGCACGGTCCGCTCGGCGGACACGCTGTCGAACGTCCCCGCCCTCTACGGACTCGCGCAGGCGGTGTCCTCGAACGTGCACCTCTCCACCACGCTGACGAACCCGTCGACGATGATCTCGCTCGCGCTGGCCCTCGAGGACGTCGACCTCGCGCAGATGGTGTTCGTGCAGTACCCGGCGCTGGACGACCCTGACCGGCCGGGCAAGGTCGTGCCGGACACCGTGCTCGGCGGCGAGCTGATGGCGCGGGTGCTGAACGACGAGCCGGTCGTGCTCGCGTCGACGCCCGCGGAGGAGCAGCCCGCTCCGCCGGTCGAAGCGGGCGCCTCCGCTCCTGCGGCGACCGACCCCGCCGCCGCGCAGCCCGCTCCGGAACCGCTCGACGCCCCCGGGCAGACCGCCGCCGAGGAGACCTGCGCCGTCCCGTCGGAGTGACGCGCGGGACCGGCCGCGAGCGGGTCCTCAGGCCGTCGCGTCCGCGCCGGTGTCCCGCACGTTCCTGACGACGCGGGCCGGGGCGCCGACGACGACCGCTCCCGCCGGGACGTCCTTCGTGACGACCGCGGCGGCGGCGATCACCGCGTCGTCGCCGACCGTGACGCCGGCGAGCAGGACGGCCTTCGCGCCGATCCAGACGTTCGAGCCGACGACGATCGGAGCGGGGTGCAGGTCGCCGCGGCGCGCCGGATCCAGGTCGTGGTTCAGGGTCGCGAAGACGACGTCGTGCCCGATGAGGCAGTCGTCGCCGATCGTGATGCCGCCCTGGTCCTGGAAGGCGCAGCCGGAGTTGATGAAGACCCGGGCGCCGATCCGGAGGTTGCGGCCGAAGTCGGCGCGCAGCGGCGGGAAGAGGGTCACCGACTCGTCGATCGGCCGGCCGGTCAGCTCCGCGAGCAGCTCGCGCACGCGCTCCGGCGGGTGGTAGCCGCTGTTCAGCTCGCCGGTGATGCGCAGCGCCTCCTGGCTCGCCGCGTGCAGGACGGCGTGCAGCGGGGAGCCGCCCTCGATCGTCCGCCGCGCGTCGAACGCGGCGATCAGGTCGTCCAGGTCCAGGTCCGGGTCCGGGTCCATGTCGTCGTCCTCTCCTCGGGTCCGCCCAGGCTAGGAGCGCCGGGCGCACGGCTGGGACTCCCTGCCGGGGCACCCCTGCCGCGGGTCGGCCCGCCGTCCGCCGTCACGCCTCCATGAGGCGTCCCTCGACGGTCGAGACGTCCCGCTGGAACGGGCTGCCTCGACCGCTCGGGGACGCCTCGCGCGTCACGCCCCGACGCCGCGGGGGAGACTCCGCTCCAGGAGGGTGGCCCGGCGGGCGGCCAGGGCGAGTGCGAGCAGCACGGCGGCGATGACGGCGAGCGGCAGGACCACCCGGGCGGCCGGGACGTCCGTGAGCACCGTCGCGCCGAGTGCGTCGACGGCGGTCAGCAGCGCCGACAGACCGACCAGCAGGAGGACCGACATCACGGCCGCCACCCGACCGCGCCAGGGCACGACCGCGAGGACCCCGAGCGCCGCCACCGGCCCCGCCGTCGACAGGTCGGGACCGAGCCAGCCAGCCGCCGCGGCGACGAGCGCGATGCTCAACTCTGTGGCGGAGGCGAGCAGGGCGGTGACCCGTGCGGCGCCGGTCCGGGCGGCGAGGGCGAGGCCGAGGGCGGTCGCGAAGAGCGCCCCGGCGAGGAAGGAGGGGTTGGTGAACGGTCCGATCGCACCGGGGTAGCTGACACCGGGGGACCAGTTGACGACGGCGTAGAAGACGAAGAACGCCGTGGCGAGGGCGAGGGGGACAATCGTCGACGAAGAGCGCCCGGGAGCGGATCGGAGGCGGTGGCGCAGACCGCCGACCGCGAGAGTGATCCGCTGCCCGATGCCCGGGCCGCGGTGCCCGCGGTCGTCGGCCTCGTCGAGCAGGATGCCCAGCAGGACCTCGCCGTGCTCGTCGCGCCAGGCGGCCGGGTACCAGCGCAGCGCGCGGCGGAAGCGGTCGGTGCGCCGCGCGTCCTCGTTCGTCGTCATGCCGTTCTCCTTCATCGAGTGGTCGGGTCAGAGCGCGGCGGACGGCGAGAGCCCGAGGTTGATCCGCGCCCGCACGGCGCTCGCCTCCATCCGGGCGACCTCCGCGCCGAGTGCGGATCGGCCGCTGTCCGTCAGCCGGAAGTAGCGGCGCACGCGGCCGGTGATCCGCTCGTCGCCGTCGGTTGCGATCAGGCCCGCCGACCCCAGTCGCTCGAGCGCCGCGTAGAGCGTGGTCACCCGCAGCCGCACGCGGCCCTCCGACTGCTCCTCGATCTCCTGCAGCAGCGCGTAGCCGTGGCGGCGCCCGAGAGCGAGCGCGGTCAGGATCCAGAAGGTCGTCTCTCGCATCTCCTCGGGCACGGGCGACACCATACTTCAACGGGAGGAGTATCGGGCGGCCGTCACTCCCGTCGGTCGTCTCCCGGGGCCGGCGAGGCCGCGAGGAACGCGCCGCGCTCCTCGAGAAGCCGACGCAGGTGTCGCGCGAGGACGAGCCGCTCGGCGATCCGGCCGAGGACGCCGAAGGGCGCGCGGAAGGTGAGCCGGTCGGTCATCACCGAGCCGCTGCCGTCCGGCTCGAAGCGGTGCTCGTGCCGGAAGGAGCGGAACGGGCCGCGGGTCTGCTCGTCCGTGAAGGAGTGCGGCGCGTCGAGGGCGGTGATCCGGCTGGTCAGCCGCAGGCGGACGCCGAAGTGACGGGCCCGCCAGGTCACCTCCTCGCCGAGGCCGATCCGGCCGCTGACCACCCCGGCGACCGCGCGCTCACCGGCCGCGGCCTGCGACTCCGTGTGCAGGTCGATGCTCCGCGCGCGGTCGAACAGGTCGTCGACCGACCGCTGGGAGCGGGTGACGACCTCGACCGACGCGACCATGACTCGATCATGGCGCAGTGCTGTCATGGCGCCGTGCCGTCATGGTGCAGGGCCGTGATGGTGCAGTGCCGTCCTGGTGCAGGTCCGTGATGGCGCGCGGCTCGAGGTCGCCGCGCGCGGTCGGTCCGGACGGTCAGCCCGTCGGGACCACCGGGACGAGGAAGCCGCCGGGGACGTCGGCGTCCGGCTCCCGGTACTCGTCGGGGAGGGTGAAGTCCGCGGTCCCGATCGAGGAGACGGTGAAGACGTCGGAGTCCCTCGTGCCGACGAGGAAGAGCGAGTACACCCGGGTGCCGTCCTCGAGGGTGCGCACGAGGCCGCCGGGGGAGGTCGACCGCTCACCTCGGGGGGAGACGACGACCGTCTCGCCGGGCGTGCTCGCGAGAGACGCCCGGTCGATCCCCGCCGTCGGGACGCCGTCGCGGCAGTCCGTGCCGAAGCCGGTGTCGACGACCGCTTCGCAGAAGCGCGTCTCGCCGTCGGGGCTCACGTGCAGGTCGCCCGTGGCTCCGAAGAGCGCCGGCTCCGGTTCCGAGGAGCACCCGGAGAGCAGCAGCGCGACCGCGAAGGCGACCGCCAGTGCGCCGCCCGTCCCTCGCGCGATCGAGCTCCGCCGGTCAGTGGAAGTTCAGCGTGGACGGCGACGGCGCCTTCCACGCCTCCGACCGGTACGCGAGCGGATCGTGCGGCGCCCGCGGGGGCTCGCCGAAGGGGTCGACCGGCAGCTCGGCCGGAGTCCTCGAGACGGCGCTGCGCAGCGCCGCGGCGAGGGATCGGAGGCGATGGATCACGGCTTTCACGGCGTTCTCCCGTTCTCCGGTCAGGACTGACCGTCACGGTCGACGCTACCGGGATCCTGCGACATCGCGCTCGTCGACTCTCCGCGCCTCGGCGGCTCTCCGCGGCGCGTCCGCCGGGCCGGACGGGTCTGCCGCCCGTGGCGAGCACAGGCGAGCGCCGTGCTGCCGTCCAGGTGGTGCTCCCCGGGGGTGCGCCGGGCGCTCACGCCGGCGAGCTCGCCGGTCTCCTCGTCCGGGAGACCGCCGAGGACAGCGCGGCGTCGCCGGTTTCGTCGATGTCGCGGCCGCCGAGTGCGTCACCCGTGCGGTCAGCCGGTGCGCTCCCAGTGGTCGCGGCCGCTCCGGCGCCACTGCTGGCGGGGGCCGTCCGATTCCTGCGCGGTGTCCGTGAGCCACAGGGTGCTGTCCGGGGCCCAGCCGGCGATCACGGAGGCGAAGCCGTCGTCGACCGGGATCAGCCGGGTCGCGCTCGAGAGGTAGCCGAGCGCGGTGAGGTGCACGGCGTCCCACTCGGCGGCGACGCGCTGCCAGTCCGGGATCAGCCAGCGGCCCTCCCCGCCGGTCACCCGGTACCAGTCGTGCCGGCGGGAGGCGGTGACCTCGGCCGGGAAGGCGCGGCAGAGCGCGGCCCAGTCCTCGGCGCTGCCGATCTCGAGCGTGCGGCCGGCGCCGGTCACCGGGACCACGGTCGCGGTGTCGAGACCGGCGGCGTCCTCGACCAGCCCCAGCAGATCCTCGATCCGGGACTGCGTGCGCAGCAGCCGGAGGGGGAGCGACCACCACGAGCCGGAGAAGCTCGCGGCTGGGTCGGCCGGGCGCTCGCGCGCGGACTGCTCCTCGTCGGCGCGGCGGGCGGCGGACCACTCGTTCAGGAGCGCGGCGGCGCCGGTCGGAAGCGGGCGGGCGGTGTCGGGGCGCCAGTCGACGGCCCACTGCTCCCGGGTGGCGGGGCTCGTCCACGTCGCCGCGGCCGGGGAGGCGAGCACGCGCTCGGCGACAGGGAGCAGCGCGGCGCGGAGCTCCGGCAGTGCGGCGAGGACGTCCTCGGCGTCGGGCTCCTGCCAGGAGTACGCGACGTCGACGCTCCTGCGGAACGCGGCGCGGACGGCGTCGTCCTCCGCGAGGGTCGGCGGGAGTGCCGCGATCATCGCGGCGAGGCTCTCGGGAGTGGGGACCGGCAGATCGCGCGCGTGCGCGCCGTCCTCGGAGGCGTAGAGCAGGACCGACTCCCCGCCGCCGCCCGAGGCGTGCGCGAGCAGGAACGCCGCAGTGTGCAGCGCGGGATCCGCCGCCGTCGCGTACTCCCAGCAGAGGCGGCGCCCCCGGGGTCCGCTGAGGAGGACGTCGGCTGCAGCACTCATGTGCCCACTATGCCCGGCGGCGCCGCCGAGGCGTCCCCGAACGGTCGAGGCGTCCCGGAGCAGGTGGACGTCTCGACGGTTCGAGGACGCCTCGACTGCCGCCGGTGCGGGCGTCAGGCATCGGGGTTCATCCAGAACGGGGAGTAGTGGTAGCCGTCGGGGTCGTCGAACTGGCGCTGGTACATGAACGGGTACTCGTCGGTGTCGCCGATGCGGCCGCCCGCGGCGCCGGCGCGCTCGGTCAGCTCGTCGACGGCCTCACGGCTGCCGAGGTCGAAGGAGACGGTCATCTTGGACGGGGTGTCCGGGCCGCCGATCAGCTCCTCGGTGCCGCCGACACTCGCGTACATCTCGCGGCTGCTGAGCATCACGTACTGCTCGGGCGCGATCGCGAAGCAGGCGACGTTCTCGTTCGACATCGCCTCGTTGCGGCTCCAGCCGAGGGCGGTGTAGAAGGCGGTGGCGCGCTCGACGCTCGCGACGGGGCAGGAGAGGTAGAGGCTCATGCGGGCAACACTGCCCAGAAGCGCGCGGCACGACAAGAGGCGGAGGAGGATCCACGCCCGGAGCGACCGCCGGGCGTCTGGCAGAGTGCTGGCATGCCCTCTCCGCAGACCCTGACCGAGGAGGACCGCCGGCTCGTCGCCGCCTGGGCCGCCGACTGCGCCGAGCGGGTCCTGCCGCTCTTCGAGGCGGAGGCCCCCGACGACGACCGGGCCCGGGACGGGATCGCCCGGGCACGTGCCTTCGCCCGCGGCGAGCTGAGCGCGGCCGGGGAGATCCGGCGCCGCTTCGAGGCGGGCCGGGCGTCGCAGTCGGCGACGTCGCCCGCGGCGAAGGCGGCGGCCTGGTCGGCGGGGCAGGCGTCCGGAGTCGCGCACCTGGGCGCGCACGCCCTCGGCGCCGCGGCGTTCGCGGCGAAGGCGGCCGAGCTGGCCGACCCGGGGCACGGCGGCGCGGCCGAGATCGACCGGCAGCTGGCGGGGATGAGCGCCCCGGTGCGGACGGCCCTGGCGCGCCTGCCGCTGCTCGGCGAGGACCCGTCCGGTCCGCTCGGGCCGGGACTGCTGGCCTCCGGCGCGCTCGGCGCGTTCATCCGCACGCTGCAGGCGGCGCTCGCCGCGGGGGACGATCGGTAGCGAGGGACTCGGCGGCGGGGTCTCCGCCCGGCCAGCCGCACCGGAGCCTCAGCCCCTTGGGCGCAGTCGACACCGACAAGGGTGGATCTCGATCCGCCCGCTGCGCGGGCTACTCGATCAGCAAGTGCATGGTGGTCGAGTAGCCCCGCAGGGGCGTATCGAGACCCGCGCACCGCAGAGGCGTCGGGGGTGCAGGCTCTCGTGCCGGCACTGGCGGATCTCGATACGCCCGCTGCGCGGGCTACTCGATCAGCATGAAGTCCCGCTCCGGTCGGAGGAGTCGCCGGAGGCGCCTCAGCGGCGGCGACTCCGCAGGACGGCCGAGAGGAGGACCAACGCGGCGGCGGCCAGCGCCCACGGGCCGGTGAAGACCAGGGCGCGCTCGATCGGACGCCAGAACGGCGCGACGAGTCCGCCGAGGAGCAGCCCTGCCGCGCCGCCGACGAGGGCGTTCGCCACGACCTGCGCGGCCAGGCGCCCTCCGCTGCTGGTCCAGACGCGCTCGATCAGGCGGTCCAGCATGTACGTCGCGGCGCCGACCGGCAGACTCGCCACCGCCGCGCAGACGGCGAGCCCGCCGAGGGCGAGGAGGACGAAGCCCGGGTCGGCCGACAGGGGAGTGGCCGCGGTCCCGTTCGCGCTGTCGACGAGCGCCCCGATCGCGAGCGGCACGAGCGCCAGCATCGCGCTCACCACGGCTCGGACGGCGTGCTCGCGCCCGCGGGCTCCGGGCGGCCGGCCGGCCCCGCCGTCGGGATGGGCGCCGCTCACGAGCACCTCCGTGTCGCCGGCACCGAGGAGACCGCCGGGGCGAGGGCGGCGAGGATCTCGCGACCACCGGACAGGCCGGCGCCCAGCACGACCTCGACCACGGGGTCCCGGCCGTAGGTCGTCGCGACGACGACGGCCGCGTCGCTGTCGTCGATCGTCCAGTCGACGTCGCGCTCGGTGAGGCACGCGGCAGAGGGGCCGGGGGCCGGGACGACGCAGCGCAGCAGGACCAGGGCCGGCTCGCCCCAGGCCCCCGTGCCCTGGGCGTCCGTCTCCCGCTCGGCCAGACCGACGACGTCGGAGGGGAGCCGTGCCGCGATCTCTGCGCAGCCGACGGCCGCCGCGGTCGGCGCGGCCTGCATCGGAACGGTGCCCGTGCAGCCGGACGTCGCGAGAGCGACCAGCGCGACCACCGGCAGCGCGCGGCGGGATCGGTCGGCGGAGGAGGGCACCCGGCGATCCTGTCAGTCCTGCGCGGTCCGCCGCCGCACGCCGCCGTCGAGCACGCGGTCGAGCCAGTCGCGCAGCAGCTCGCGCTCGGCGGGCCGGAGGTCGGCGAGCTGCGGGGCGAGGGCGCGGACGGCGACGACGGCGGCGAGTGGCGCGTCGTCCGCGGCAAGCGGCTGCTCGGTCAGGATCCCGGCGAGCACCGCTTCGAACGCCGCGTCGGCGAGACCCGCGTCGCGCTCGCCCTTGGGGGAGGAGAGCAGGGTCGTCACGACGCCGGTCCCCGCCGTCTGGATCAGCCCGACGGCGCGCTCCTCGGGGACGCGGAGGCGACCGGCGGCCGCGACCCGGCGGATCCGCGCGGCGAGCACCCGCTTGCCCGACCGCGCCGCCGGTGAGGCCGCCGCGCGGGAAGGGTCGCTGAGCAGGCGGAAGAGCGCGGGATTCGCGAGGCCGAACTCGATCTGCGCCGCCCAGCCGGCGCTGAGGTCGTCGATCGGGTCGACGTCGCCGGCGGCGGCCTCCTCGACGACGGCCGACTTCTCGGCGACCCAGCTGCTCAGCACGTGCTCGGCCACCGCCTCGAGCAGGCCGTCCTTGTCGCCGAAGAGGCGGTAGATCGCCGGAGCCTGCAGGCCGGCCGCCTCCGCGACGCCGCGGGTGGTGACGGCCGCCGGGCCGGCGTCGCGCAGGAGGCGGGCCGCCGCGTCGACGATGCGGGCTCGGGTGTCCGTGGGGGGCGCGGTCATGGATCGACGATATCGCACGGTTGCTATCGTCGGTATTCCAGGGTTATCGTTCGAGCAGTATCACCGATACCCCGGTGGTCCCCTCTCGAAAGGCCCTCCATGATCATCGTCATCGGCGCGACCGGAGCGCTCAACGGCGCCACCGTCGACCACCTCCTCGACGCCCTGCCCGCCACCGAGATCGTCGTCGTCGCGCGCGACACCGCGAAGGCGGCGCGCTTCGCCGACCGGGGTGTCGTGGTGCGGCGCGGTGACTACGCCGATCCCGCGTCCCTGCCCGGCGCGTTCGCGGGCGCCGACCAGCTGCTGCTCGTCTCCTCGAACGACCCGGGGGCCGACGCGCCGGCCCTGCACCACGCCGCGGTCGAGGCCGCCGTCCAGGCCGGGGTCGGCCGCATCCTCTACACCAGCCACCAGGGCGCCTCGCCCGACACCCCGTTCGGCCCGGGCCGCGATCACGCCGCGACCGAGCAGCTGCTGGCGGAGTCGGGAGTCGCCTGGACCTCGCTGCGGAACGGCTTCTACGCCCACAGCCTCGCGTTCTTCCTCGGCGACTGGCGCTCGACCGGGGTCATCGAGGTGCCGTCCGACGGCCCCGTGTCGTGGACGGCGCGGGAGGACGCGGCGGAGGCCGCCGCGCGCCTCCTGCTCGCGGACGAGGCGCACGACGGACCGGTCACCCTCACCGCCCTCGAGGCGCCGACCTTCGCGGAGGTCGCGGAGCTCGCCGCGGACGTCGCGGGACGTCCGATCGAGTTCCGGATCCTCGGGGACGACGAGTGGCTCGCGCGCCGCGTCGCCGCCGGGCAGCCGGAGCCGCAGGCGCGGTTCCTGCTCGGCATGCACGAGGCGGCGGCGGCCGGCTTCTTCGCGGGGACGGACCCGACGCTCGCCGGCCTGCTGGGGCGCGAGCCGCGCACGGTCCGGGAGCTGCTGGCCGCGGTCGGCGGGCGCTGACCGGCCGGGGACTTCCGGCTCGTCGGAACCGCCTCGGCTCGTGGAACGGGCGTGCTCCGGAGAGCCGGAGCAGATTCGGCGAGCCGGAGCTCGGCGGTCACCGCTCCTCGGCACGCTTCCGAGGAGGCCCACGCACAGGAGGCAGATGGATCCCTCCCGGGCCGTGCACCGCTCGTTCTCCCGCCGTTGGCCGGACGACGCTAGCCTGCCGCCCATGGCGGAGCGAGAGACGGTGCGCACGTCCGCGGCGGACGCGCGGACTGGACAGGGATCGCCGCGCGGGGTGCTGCTCGCCGCGGCGCTTCTGCTCGGGGCGGCGCTGCTGCAGCTGCAGGCCTCGCTGCAGCGCTGGGTCACCGCGAGCGAGGGCTGGACGCGGACGGACCGGTCGGTCGAGGACCATCTCTTCGACTACATGATCCCCGCGGATCCGTGGGAGCCTCTCGGCACGGCGGCGCAGGTGCACGGAGTCGGCTTGCTGCTCGTCGCGATCGCCCTGCCGGTGTCGGCGCGGGCGATCGGCGGGGGCGGTCTCCTCCGCCTGTCGGCGCTCCTGGTCGCCGGTGTCCTCGGGCTGAGCGGGCTGCACGGAGTGCTGTCGGGGCTGATCGGCGCGCCCACTCCGCTCCAGCTCCCCTTCCTGCAGATGATGCTGGGGCTGGTGCCCGTCGTCGGCCTCGGAGCCCTCGCCGCGAAGGCCCACCGGAGGTCGGTAGGGGCCGCGCTGGCGTACGCCTGCCTGCTCGGCAGCACCCTGCCGGGACTGCTGATCGCGACCTTCGTCGTCGCGCCCGCGATCACCGGCTACCAGTCCTTCGACACCACCCCGTGGACCGAGACGGTGGTCGCCGCGACCGTCGCCGCTGCGGGCTGCGCGATGCTCGGCGCCGCCGCCGTGCTGGCGCTGCGCGGTCGCTCGCGGCGGGGCGGCGCCTGACTTCGAGTCACCCTCCGTCCGGAACGGCGAGGCGTCCCGTTGCGGTCGAGGCGTCCAGGTGGGATAGGACGCCTCGACGCCGGCGGGACGTCTCGCCGGGTGAGCGCCGCTGGCCGGCGGCGTCGCGCCTACCTCGACGCCGCCGCCTGCTGCGATGATCACCGAGTGAGCGACCCGCTCGGACGCGGGATTCACCGTCGCCTCCCGCTCGATCGCGGTGGCCTGGTCCGGCGAGCTCGACCCCGCCGCCCGCCTCGTCCGCTCGGCCCTGCACGCCGTCGCCGCCGAGATCGCCGCCGCGCACTCCGCCCCCCGCGAGATGCCACTTGTGAGCGCGACACGCCGATAGAAGCGTGCACAAGTGGCATCTCGCGGAGGGGGAGAGGGGGGCGGGCGTCAGGGGCGGAGGAGGGTCCAGGCGTAGGGGGCGAGGTGGACCGTGTCGACGGGGTGGCCGGTGACGAGGTCGGTGCCGGAGACGGCGACGTCGACGGGGTCCTGGCCGTGGTTGATCACCGTGAGAACGTCGCCGCGGCGGGCCGCCTCGACCCAGGGGCTCCCGGTCTGCAGCACGGGGGCGATGCCGGACTGCTCGGCGAGCCAGGCGGTCAGCGCGAGCATGCCCGCGTCGTCCGGGATCGTCGCGAGGTAGTGCGCCGTGCCCGTGCCGGTGCGCCGCGCGGTCAGTGCCGGGGTGCCCGCCGCGGGTCCGGAGGAGTAGCGGCCGAGGACCTCGACCGGCCGCTCGCCGGACGGGTCGACGAGCACGCCGAGCTCCTCCGCCAGCAGCTCGCCGCGCAGGACGCCGAAGGGAGCACCGGCGACCTCCGCGCCGGCCGCCCCGAGCCCGGCGAACTCGAGGACCGACACACCGAGCACCTCGCGGAGCCCGACCTGGAAGCCGCCCTCGCGGAAGGCGTCGTCCTCGTCGACCACGTCGCTGAACGCGGTGACCAGCAGCCGGCCGCCCCGCTCGACGAACGCCGTCAGGTTCTCCGCGGCCGCGTCGGTGAGCAGGTAGGAGTGGGCGAGCAGCACGAGGTCGTACGCGGCCAGGTCCGCCGTCGGCAGCACCAGGTCGACCGCGAGGTTCTGCCGGTGCAGCGCGGAGTACCAGCGCTGCACGAGCTCCAGGAGGTCGAGCACGACCGGGTGGTCCGGGTTGCCGATCGCCCACCAGTTCTCCCAGTCGAGGACGAGCGCGATGCGGGCACCGGAGCCGGTCGGGCCGGCGGCCGATCCGCCGACCGATCCGCCGGTCGGAACGCTGGACGACTCCGCCGACAGCTCCGGCAGCGCGCCGAGCACCCGGCCGAGCTCGACGACCTCGCGCCAGGTGCGCGTCCCGACGCCCGCCTGCGGCAGCATCGCGGAGTGGAACTTCTCGCTGCCCCGCCGCGACTGCCGCCACTGGAAGAACAGCACGCCGTCGGCCCCGCGCCCGACCGCCTGCATCGACAGCGCGGCCATCTGCCCGGGCGCCTTGACGGCGTTCGAGGGCCGCCAGCTGACGGCGCCGGTCGCCTGCTCCATCAGCAGCCACGGCACGCCCGGCTTGAGCGAGCGCATCAGGTCGCGGGTGAAGGCGGCGGTGCGGAACGACTCCGGGTCGGCGGGATCGACGTAGTTGTCGTCGCTGACGACGTCGACCTCGGCCGCCCACTTCCAGTAGTCGAGCGGCGGGAAGGCGCCCATGAAGTTGGTCGTGATCGGCTGCGTCGCGCCCGAGGCGCGGATGATGTCGCGCTCCATCGTGTAGAGCTCGAGGAGTGCGTCCGAGGTGAAGCGGCGGAAGTCGAGGAGCCCGGCCGGGTTGTGGCTGTAGGGCGCCTTCCGCGGCGGGACGATCTCGGCGAAGGACGCGTAGCGCTGGGACCAGAAGAAGGTGCCCCAGCGCCGGTTGAGCTCGTCGATCGAGCCGTACTTGCGCTCCAGCCAGACCCGGAAGGCGGCGGCCGCGTCGTCGGAGTAGTCGTGGTGCAGGTGGCAGGCGTACTCGTTGTTGACGTGCCAGAGCACGACCGCGGGGTGGTCGTGGTACCGCTCGGCGATCGCCGTCACCAGCCGGGCCGCGAGCCGGCGGTAGTCGGGGGAGGTGGGGCGGTAGGCCTGGCGGCTGCCCGGCCAGTAGGTCGCGCCGTTCTCGTCCTGCGGCAGGATTCCCGGGTAGCTGGTCGTGGCCCACGGCGGCGGCGAGGCCGTCGCGGTCGCCAGATCGACGGCGATGCCGTGCTCGTGCAGCAGGTCGAGGATCCGGTCGAGCCAGCCGAAGTCGAAGGTGTCCTCGTCGGGCTGGATCCGCGCCCAGGCGAAGATGCCCAGGCTGACGGTCGTGACGCCGGCCTCGCGCATCCGCCGCGCGTCCTCCGGCCAGACGCTCTCGTCCCACTGCTCCGGGTTGTAGTCGCCGCCGTAGTGGATCATCCGAGCCGTGGGCCTTCCGTGGTCGTCGTCGTCGAGTGGTGGTCGTCGAGTCGTGGTCGTCGAATCGTGGTGGTGATCGTCGCGGAGACGATCGTCGTGGGGTCGTGCTCAGCGGGCCGCGGGCGCCGTCCGCGACAGCCGCACCGCGAGCGCGGCGAACACCGTGCAGCCGAGCGCCGGCACCACCAAGGGTGCCAGCTGCCAGGTGACCACGGTGGCGAGCACCAGCGCCACCAGCAGCGCCCCGGAGCCGCGCAGGTCGCGGACCGCCAGCGTCGCGGCCTCGCCCAGGAGTGGGACCCAGCGCGAGTCGGGCATCCAGAGCGCCGACGCCGTCAGCACGACGACGAGCGCGGCCGCGAGGAGCGCCGCGCAGACCATTGCGACCGCGGTCGCTCCGGGCAGCGCGCCGGTCGAGGCGACCAGCAGATCGAGGCCGAGCACCGCGGACAGCGCCAGCAGCGCGAGACCGACCGGCAGCGAGCGCAGGACACCGGTGCGCGCCTCCGCCAGCGCCGTGCGCAGCGAGGACGGCTCGTCGAGGACGAAGCGGCGCAGGTGCCGCGCCCCGACCGCGAGGGCGAGCGGCAGCGTCACGAGCGGCAGCGCGAGGATCGTGACGAGGAGCCCCGTGAAGAGGACCTCGGCGAACAGCGCGAAGCGGTTGGCCGCCCCCGGCCAGCGCAGGGTCGTGCCGTCGGCGGCGGCGGCTCGCGCCTCGCGCTGCGCCCGTGACGCGCGGCTCATCCCTTGAGGCCCTGGGTGGCGACGCCGTCGACCAGGAAGCGCTGGAAGACGATGAAGAAGATCAGCACCGGCAGCAGCGCGAGCACCGAGACCGCGATCGTCGCGCCGTAGTCCGACGCCGAGGTCTGGTCGTTGTAGACGCGGAGCGCGAGCGGCAGCGGCTGCTGATCGGGCGTGTTCAGGTAGAGCAGCGGGCCGAGGAAGTCGTTCCAGCTCCAGATGAAGGCGAAGATCGACGAGGTGATCAGCGCCGGACGGATCAGCGGGATCGTGATCGAGCCGAAGATCCGCAGGTGGCCGGCGCCGTCGATCCGCGCCGCCTCGTCCAGCTCGCGGGGCAGGTTGCGGATGAATTGCACCATCAGGAAGACGAAGAACGCCTCGGTCGCGAGGAACTTGCCGATCAGCAGCGGCCAGTAGGTGTCCATCATCCCGAGGGTGCGGAAGATCGTGTACTGCGGGATGAGCAGGACGTGCATCGGCAGCAGGAGCGTGCCGATCATCAGCGCGAAGTAGAGCGGGCGGCCGCGGAAGTCGAGCCGGGCGAAGGCGTAGGCCGCCATCGAGGAGGAGATCACCACTCCGATGACCGAGCCGACCGCGAGGATCGTCGAGTTGAGGAAGAACCGCCAGAGCGGGACTCCGCCGACGCCGGCGAGCACCTTGACGAAGTTGTCGAGCGTCGGGTTCTGCGGCAGCAGCGAGGTCTGCCCGCCGAACTCGCTGTTCGGCTTGAACGCCGCGGCGCCCATCCAGACCAGCGGGTAGAGCACGATCGCGGTGAGCACGATCATCGCCGCGATCCAGACCAGCGTCGCGGTCTTCGGGCGCTTGCGGCGCGGGCGCCGGCGGGGTGCGGGCTCGGTCAGCACCTGCGTATCGGCCGAGGGGAGCGTGGTGTCGAAGGTCGTCATCGTGTGTCTCCCGAGTAGTGCACCCAGCTCTTCTGGGTCTTGAAGAGGACGAAGGCGAGGACGCCGACGAAGAGGAGGAGGACCCAGGCCATCGCCGAGGCGTAGCCCATCTGGTTGTTCGTGAAGGCGCGGGTGTAGAGGTACACCGTGTAGAAGTTCGTGGCGCCGGCCGGGCCGCCGGTACCGTTGCCGATGATGTACGCCGAGGCGAAGACCTGGAAGGCGTTGATCATCTCGAGCAGCAGATTGAAGAAGATCACCGGCGAGAGCATCGGCAGCGTGACGCTGCGGAACTTCCGCCACGGGCCCGCTCCGTCGACCATCGCGGCCTCGTAGAGCTCGGCCGGGACCTGCTTGAGGCCGGCCAGGAAGATCACCATCGGGGCGCCGAACTGCCAGACGGCCAGGATGATCATCATCGGCAGGATCAGGGCGGGCACGCCGACCCAGCCGCCGATCTGGATGCCGAAGATCTGCAGTCCCGAGTCGACCGGTCCGTCGGTCGAGAACATCGCGCGCCAGACGATCGCGATGCTGACGCTCGCGCCGATCAGCGACGGCGCGTAGAAGGCGGAGCGGAAGAAGCCGGTGCCCTTCGCGCTGTAGTTGAGGAGCATCGCCACGACGAGCGCGGCGGCCAGCTTCACCGGCGTGCCGATGAAGACGTAGGCGAGGGTGAGCTGCACCGACTGGAGGAACTTCGGGTCGCCGAACAGGCGCTCGAAGTTCCCGGTGCCGATCCACTCCGGCGCCCGGAAGAGGTTGTAGTCGGTGAAGGAGAAGTAGAGGGACATCAGCATCGGGCCGAGCGTGAGCCCGACGAAGCCGATCAGCCACGGCGAGAGGAACACGTAGCCGGCCAGGGTGTCCCGCTTGGGGCGTCGCCGCGCCTGAGGGCCGACCGGACGAGGGGTGCTCGTCCGGTCGGCGATCGGCGCGACGCGACCGTCCGCGGCGGTGCCGCTGGGGGTCGACGTCGTCGTCATGTGATGCCTTTCCTGGCCTGGATGAAGGGGATCAGTGGGGAGCGGTGCGGGGCGGCCGGGTCAGTTCTGGAGCGTGACGTCGGTCTCGTCGAAGAACTGCTGGACCGCCTCGTCGACGCTCACCGCGCCGAGGCCGAGGCTGGTGCCGAGGTCGAGGAAGTTCGCCTCGATGGCGCCGTAGCCGGCGACCGGGGCGGCCGGGGCCTCGCCGAGACGGTCCTCGACGGAGTCGAGGTAGTCGGCGACCTGCTTGTCCGGGCCCTCGAGGTTCGCGCCGGCGAGCTGCTCGGAGGAGGCGGGGATGCCGAGGGTGGCGCCGAAGATCTCGCCGACCTCGGGGCTGTTGATCAGGAAGTCGAGGAAGGTCGCGGCGGCCTCGGGGTGCTCGGTCGCCGAGGAGATCGCCTGCATCAGACCGACCTTCTGGTAGAGGTCCTTGCTGCCCTCGTCCGCGGTCGGGGGAGCGGTCATCACGATCTCGGAGGCGCCGCTGTCGCCGATGTAGCCGCCGAGGAAGTTGCTCCAGCTCATCTCGCTGGTCGCGATGCCGGCGCCGAAGCCGGACTTGGGCAGCAGCTCCTGGAGGCGCGCGGCCGGCACGCCGGTGCTGGTGCGCATCTCGTCGCCCTGCTCCCAGAACGCGGCGAGGTCGTCCTCGGTGAAGCCGAGCTCGCCGTCCTCGGTGAACAGCTCCTTGCCCTCGGCGCGCAGCTGCAGCTCGAAGTTCTGGATGCGGCCGGTGTAGTCGGTGCCGCCGTAGACGGCGCCGCCGGTCTTCGCGGTGACGTCGGCGACGTAGGCCGCGTAGTCCTCCCAGCTGCCGCCGCCGGCGTAGGGCTCGACGCCGTTCGCGGCGAGGAGGTCCTGGTTCTGGAAGACGGCCCAGGCGCTGTAGCCGGTGGGGATCGCGTAGGTCGCGCCGTCGAGCTCGCCGGTGGCGAGCAGCTCCGGGGAGATGGTGGTCTCGTCGACCACGCCGCCGAAGTACTCGGAGAGGTCGCCGAGCAGGCCGTTGTCGCCGTACTGGCGCAGGTAGGTGTAGTCGAACTGCATCACGTCGGGGAGTCCGCCGCCGGCCGCCTCGGTCTGGCGCTTCTCCCAGTAGCCGGGGTAGTCCGTGAAGGTCGAGTTGATGGTGATGTTCGGGTGCTCGTCCTCGAACAGGGCGATCGCCTTGTCATAGCGGGCGGCGCGGTCGTCGTTGCCCCAGAACGTGTAGTCGAGGGTGATCTCCTCGTCCGGGTCCAGGGTGGCGGAGGCCCCGGAGCCTCCACCGGAGCAGCCGGTCAGAGCGAGGGCGGCTACGGCCACGGCGGCCACCGCCGAGTAGCGCATGCTGTGTGAGCGGAACATCGTCGTCCTTTCGAGAACATCATCGTTTCGAGCCCCGAACTGCAATGAAACGTTTCGGGAAAGCGTTTGCCCCAAAATACGTGCCGGGGTCTCGCCCGTCAAGCCGGGCTCGCGGCCGGGTCTCGATCCGCCGCCTGCGGCGCCTGCTCGACCGGCATGGGGTGGCCGCCTACGGCGGCGGCCGCCGGGGCGGCTAGTCGACCGGCAGGCCCTCGGCGGAGCAGAGCAGCGCGCCGTCGACGACGGTGAGCACGGCCGCGCGGACGTGCGAGCGGCGCATCGCGGCGCCCGGAGGCATCGACGCGAGGTCGCTGCCGTCCCAGCCGGGGTGGGTGAAGTACACGATCAGGGCGCGGTCCTCGTCGAGCGGGACGACGTCCGCGTGCCGGGCGACGATCGGCGCACCGTCCAGCCGCTCCGGAGCGGTCAGGATCAGACCCTCCCGCTCGCTCTGCCGCTGCCAGTCGCCGACGCCGTCGGGGGAGTGGTGCACGGCCAGCCCGCGCCACTCATCGGTGATCAGCCAGTACCGGCCGGCCAGCGGGAACACCTTCGGCCCCTCGTGCGGGCGCCCGCCGACGGAGACGCCCTCGAGCCGCCAGGACGCCGGGTCGCCGGGATCGTCGCTGACGGCGACGACGGTGCTGCAGTCGCGCTGCTCGTCCTTCGCCCAGAGCCGGTGGCGTCCGTCGCCGGTGCGCGCGACGGCGGCGTCGATCACCCGCTCGGAGCCGAGGTCGATGTCGCCGAGGAGCCGCCAGGTCTCGAGGTCGTCGCTCTCGAACTGCGTGATCGTCGCCCGCCCGCTCCAGTCGTCGGGGGTGCCGTCGATCCGGGTGACGAACATCTGCCAGCGATCCCCGATCCGCACGACATCGGGCGCCCAGAGCGTCGGCAGCTCGGCCGACAGCCCGGCGTCGAGGCCGCGGACGGTGCCGCGGTACCGCCAGGTCGCCCCGCCGTCGCCCGACACCGCGACGCCGATCGCGCTGCCGTGCACCCACTCGACCCCGGGCAGATCGAGGGTCGCGCGCCGCTGGGTGTAGAACAGGCGCCACTCGCCGCGGAGGGTGTCGGCGACCAGCACCGGGTCGGTCGGTCCGTCGAAGACGGGATCGCAGTAGGGCGCGGCGAAGGCGTCCTCGCGCAGGGGTGTCGGCTCGGTCATCGGGATCCTCACGGGGTCTGGCGCACCGGCTCGCCCGCACGCAACGGTCGGCAGAACCCTAGTCAGGAAAACGCTTGCCCACGACCGCGCCGCCCGGGTAGCGTCGAGGGCGTCCCCGTCGGAGCGGTCGCTCCCGAAGGCGCTGCGGACACCCCGATCGGAGTCGACCGTCTCGTGAGAGAAGCCCGTCCCTCGCAGGCCCCGCTGCTGCTCGACCGCCGCCACCCCGGCCGCTCCGCCCTCCGGCTGCTCGGCCGCTACCGCCCGCGCGTGGTCGTCGCCGTGCTGTTCTTCGCGGTCAAGGACACCCCGCTCTGGCTGCTCCCGGTGGTCACCGGGGCGATCGTCGACGTCGTGGTCGCCGGCGGTCCGGAGTCGACGCTGTGGCTGTGGGCGGGCATCGCCCTGCTCGCGCTGCTGCAGAACTACCCGAACCACGTGATGTACACCCGGCTGTACATGAGCGCCGTGCGCCAGACCGGCACGGACCTCCGCAACGCGCTCGCCGCCCGGCTGCAGAACCTCTCCATCGGCTTCCACTCCCGCGCCAGCTCGTCGATCGTGCAGACCAAGGTCGTCCGCGACGTCGAGAACATCGAGACGATGTACCAGCAGGTCGGCCACCCGCTGCTCTCCGCGACGATGGTGGCGATCGGCGCGGTCGTGATGACCGCGATCGAGGTGCCCGCGTTCCTCCCGGTCTACGCCTGCGCCATCCCGCTCGCGGTTCTCCTGCGCGCCTTCCTGGGCCGCCGCTCGCGCCGCAGCAACGAGCAGTTCCGCCGCGAGGTGGAGCACTTCTCCGCCCGCGTCGGCGAGATGGCGACGCTCATTCCGATCACCCGAGCGCACGGTCTCGAGCAGACCGCGGTCGCCCGGGTCGCGGCCGGCGCCGAGGGCGTCCGCTCGGCCGGCTACAGCCTCGACCTGCTGAACGGCCGCTTCGCCTCGCTCTCCTGGGTGAGCCTGCAGCTGCTCGGCATCGGCTGCCTGGTGCTCGCCGCGTGGGTCTCGATCAGCGGCTGGCTGCCGATCACGCCCGGCCAGGTCGTGCTCCTGAGCTCCTACTTCGCGCTGCTGACCGGCGCGATGACCAACCTGCTGATGCTGCTGCCCGTCATCGCCCGCGGCACCGAGTCGATCCGCTCGATCGGCGAGCTGCTGGAGGACCCGGACCTGGAGCAGAACGAGGGCAAGGCCCGCGCGGCCGAGGTGCGCGGCCGCATCCGGCTCGAGGACGTGACGTACCGCTACGGCTCGGGGAACGCTGAGGCCGAGAGCGGCGCCGACGTCGCCAGCACCGTCGGCGTCCGGAGCATCGACCTGGACATCGAGCCCGGCCGGACCGTCGCCTTCGTCGGCTCCTCCGGCTCGGGCAAGTCGACGATGCTCAACCTGGTGCTGGGCTTCCTCCGCCCCACCGGCGGCCGCATCCTCCTGGACGGCGTCGACGCCGAGACCCTCGACCTGCGCACCTGGCGCCGCTCCGTCTCCGTCGTGCCGCAGGACTCGGTGCTCTTCGAGGGCTCGATCCGCGACAACGTGGCCTACGGGCTGACCGGCGTCGGGGAGGAGCGGATCCTCGCCGCCCTCCGCGACGCGAACGCCCTGGAGTTCGTCCGCGAGCTGCCGGACGGGCTCGACGCGGTCGTCGGCGAGCGCGGCGCCCGCCTCTCCGGCGGTCAGCGCCAGCGCATCGCCATCGCCCGCGCCCTGGTCCGCGACCCGCGCGTCCTGCTGCTCGACGAGGCGACCAGCGCGCTCGATCCGGAGTCGGAGGCGGCCGTCAAGGAGGCGCTGCTGCGGCTGATGCGCGGCCGCACCACCCTGGTCGTCGCGCACCGGCTGTCGACGATCCGCTCGGCCGACACGATCGTCGTGCTCGAGCGCGGGCGGATCGTCGAGACCGGCAGCCACGAGGAGCTGCTCGCGGCGGGCGGGCGCTACGCGACGCTGCACGCGGTGCAGGCGGGGCGCTGAGCCGGCCTCCCGCTCAGCCCTGCGGCCGCCCGACGCCGATCGACCAGGCGAGCGGCGGCGGCGTGCCGTTCAGCGCCCACTCGCCGACGATCCGCTGCTTGTAGATCACCGGGTTGTGCGCGCCGACCGTGCGCGCGTTGCGCCAGTGCCGGTCGAGCGCGGCTCCCGTCGCGACTCCGGAGGAGCCGAGCGCGTCGAAGAGCAGGGTCGCCGCGCGCGGCACCGATTCGGTGAGCAGCACCTGCGCCCGGTACACCTCGGCGCCGGCCGCGGGCACCAGCGACGGGTCCGCCGCCGCCTCGCCGACAGCCTCCGCCGCGACCAGCACCGCGGCCCTGGCGCCGAAGGCGATCGCCGAGATCGCGCCGACGACCTCCTGGATCTGCGCGTCGTCCCGCCCATGATCCGCCAGGCCGTGGCTGTAGACCCGCGAGCGGGCGCGGACGGCGGCCACGGCGTCCCGCTCGACCGCGGCGGCGATGCCGGCCAGCACCGCGAGCAGCTGGAGCTGGAAGAACGGCGTCTGGTGCGGCGCCCGCAGGACCGAGGCGAAGACGTGCTCCGGCTCGACGAGCGCGTCGGTGAAGACGGTGGTGCCGCTGCCCGAGAGCCGCTGGCCGAAGCCCGACCAGTCGTCGGTCGCGACCACGCCCGGCTGGTCGACGCGCACCACTACGGCGGTGTCCGTGCCGTCCTCGCGGCGCACGACGACGTCGGTCCAGTCCGCGAAGATCGTGCCGGTGGAGTAGTACTTGGTGCCGTTCACGACCAGCTCGTCGCCGCGGCGGGTGAGCGTGGTCTGCGTGACGCCGACCGCGGCCGTGCCGATCTCGCTCCAGGCGTTGCCGACCAGCTCGCCCGCCGCGAGCCGGCGCAGCCAGCCGTCGCGCTCCGGCGACGGCGGGAAGGACAGCTGGTCCTCGACGAAGGCGAAGTGACCGCGGAGCGCCTGGGCGACGTTCGAGTCCGCCGTCGCCAGCTCGATCAGCAGCGATGCGGTCTCGCGCAGGGTGAGCCCGCGGCCGCCGTGCTCGAGCGGCACCCGCAGACCGCCGAAGCGGGCCGCACGCAGCCGCGCGATCGGCTCGAAGGGCAGCTCGCGATCGAGCTCGCGCGGGACGGCGCCCGCCTGGATCTCGTCGAAGACCGGGCGGAACGCGGCCTGCGCCTCCGCGAGCCCCGACTGTCCGGTGCTGTTCACCTGTCCGGTGCCGCTCACGTGTCCGTCGCCGCTCATGTGCCCGGTCCCGCTCATGTGCCCGGTCCCGCTCATGTGTACAGGGAGAGCGGCTGGACGTCGCCGGTCAGGTAGTTCGCGCCGACCTCGAGCTTCTTGTAGTCGACGGGATCGTGCAGCGAGTGGGTGCGGACGTTGCGCCAGTAGAGGTCGAGCCCGATCGCGCTCTTCGCGGAGGAGGAGCCGGTCGCCTCGTAGATCCGGGTCGTCACGTCCAGCGCGAGCGCGTCCGTCACGATCTTCACCTTCGCGATCTCGATCGCCTGCGCGGCGCGCGACTCGGCCGTCACCGCCGCCCCGCGGGCGACCTCGGCGTCGTGCAGCGCGCCGACGCGGTCGGCCAGCGCCTCCGCAGCCGCCGTGTGCGCGACCAGCTCGCCGTAGAGGCGCCGCACGAACGGATCCTGCGCGTACGTCTCCACGCCGGAGAGGAACCAGGAGTTCTTCCGGCCGAGGGTCAGCCCCCGTCCCTTCGCCAGGGCGCCCTGCGCGATGCCGAGGTAGAGGTTGCCGAAGCCGAGCTGGATCGACGGCGTGATCAGGGTCGCGAACGGCTCGTCGACCAGCGCACCGAGGATCTCGGACGCGTCCACCCGCACGCCGGTGAAGCGGACGGACCCGGAGGCGCTCTGCCGCTGGCCGAGGAAGTCCCAGTCGCCGAGCGGCTCGATGCCCGCGCGGTCGCGGGGCAGCACGAAGGTCAGCGTCTCGCCGGCGCGGTCGCCCGTGGCGATCACCGCGTTCACCAGCACCGCGTCGCCCGAGGAGACCCCGGTCGAGAAGCGCTTGAGGCCGTTCAGCTCGAAGCCGTCACCGCGGGGCGTCAGCTCGAGGTCGGGGTCGACCGGGTTCACCGAGTCGCCCCAGAGCCACCGGCCCTCGATCGTCGCGCGGTAGAACCGCTCGCGCTCCGACTCCGGCGCCGAGAAGGCGATGTTGGCCGAGTTGACGTAGTGGTACAGCAGGATCTGCGCGAGCGAGGCGTCCGCGGCGGCGAGGATCCGGATCACCCGGAACGCCGTGCTCCAGACCGCGCCGCCGCCGCCGAACTCGGCCGGGTCGAGCAGGTTCACGAGGCCGGACGAGCGCAGCGGCTCGAGCTCGGTGGTCGGGTCGAGGTTGCCGCGGTCGCGCTCGAGGACGTCGGCCGCGAGGATCTCGGCGACGCCGGACGCGACGGCGTCCCAGTGCTGGTGCTCGGCGGCGGTCGCGACGCGGTCCCAGTGCGAGCGCGGACGCTCGGCTCGGGACTCGGGGCTGATCGGGGCAGTGGCGGTCTGGGTCATCGGACGGGCTCCGGGTCGAGGGCGGGCAGGACGGAGAGGACGCTGTCGGGCAGTCCGTCGGCGGCGCTGGGCGAGCCGGTGTACGCGCCGCGGTAGGCGGCCGCCGGGTGCGAGTCCTTCACGCGGGCACTGCCGGGGCCCTGGAGGTACTCGCGCAGGGTCGCGCCCTCGTACTCCTCCCAGACCCGGCCGCGCCGGCGCAGCTCGGGCACGGCGAGGTCGACGAAGTCCTCGAAGGTGCCGGGGGTGACCACGTAGGCGAGGTTGAAACCGTCGATCCCGGCGACGTCGACCCAGCGCTCCAGCTCGTCCGCGACGGTACTCGGCGAGCCGACGATCACCGGGCCGATGCCGCCGATGCCGAGGTACTCCGCGACGTCGTCCGGGGTCCAGGCGCGATCCGGGTCGGCCTTCGTGAAGATCGAGAGGGCGCTGCGCACCGCGTCGGTGTCGACGTAGTCCAGAGGCACGTCCGCCGGGAACTGCGAGAGGTCGAGTCCCGACCAGCCGCCGTAGAACGCGAGCGCGCCCTCCCGGGACGAGTAGGTCTTGAAGTCGGCGTACTTGGCCTGCGCCTCGGCGTCCGTCTCGGCGACGATCACGGTCGCGAGGATGAGGATCCTGGGGTCGGTGCGCGCGCGGCCGTGCTTCTCCGCGGCGTCCCGGATGGCGTCGGTGGTCCGCCGGGTCAGCTCCGGCCGGATCGCGTTGATGAAGACGGCCTCGCCGTGCTTCGCCGAGAAGTCGATGCCGCGCGGCGACGCTCCCGCCTGGAAGATCACCGGCGTCCGCTGCGGCGACGGCTCGGAGAGGTGGATGCCCGGCACGCGGTAGTGGGTGCCGGAGTGGCCGATCGGGTGCACCTTGCGCGGGTCGGTGAAGACGCCGCGCTCGCGGTCGCGCAGCACTGCGCCCTCCTCCCAGGAGCCCTCCCAGAGCTTGTAGCTCACGTCGAGGAACTCCTCGGCGATGTCGTAGCGCTCGTCGTGCGGGATCTGCCGCTCGAGGCCGAGGTTCTGCGCGGCACTGTCGAGGTAGGAGGTGACGACGTTCCAGCCGATCCGCCCCTTGGTCAGGTGGTCGAGCGTGGAGAGCCGGCGCGCGAGGGCGTACGGCTGCTCGTAGGTCGGCGAGATGGTGACGCCGAAGCCGAGGTGCTTCGTGGCGGCGGCCATCGCGGGGATCTGCAGCAGCGGGTCGTTGACCGGGACCTGCGCCGAGTCGATCAGCGCCGGCCCGACCGAGCCGCGGTAGACGTCGTACACGCCGAGCACGTCGGCGAGGAAGAGCGCGTCGAAGGTGCCGCGCTCGAGCGTCCTCGCGAGGTCGATCCAGTACTCGAGATCGTTGTAGCGGTCGGCCTGCGAGTCGGGGTGCCGCCAGAGGCCGGGCGCCTGGTGTCCGACACAGGTCATGTCGAAGGCGTTGAGGACGATGCGGGACGCCATGGGACTCCGTTCGGTTCGGGGCTGGTGCGCTTCGGACCCTAGGAGGGACGGCCGACACCGCGTCGCCGTCGGCGCAATCCGGCGTAACGAACGGGTGCCGTGTTGCGCCGTGTGACGCCGCGTTGCGGTGCGTGACCCGCGGGCGTGACGCGCCGCCGCGCCGCCGCCACGATGGCCAGCAGCGCCGCCCGGTCCACCTCGGATCCGGGCGCACCGCATCCCTCTCCCGCACCGACGTCCCACACCGAAGCAGGCCCTCCCATGCGATTCCGCTCCCTCACCTCCGCGGTGGCGCTCCTCGCCGCCGCGACGCTGGTCCTCACCGGCTGCTCGCTCAAGGAGGAGTCCTCCGGCGCGAACGGCGCGAACGCCGCGAACGCCGCCGCCGAGGCGACCACCGCCGCGGCCTCGACCGCCGACGTCGCCAGCCTCGAGGGCAAGACGGTCGGCGTCGCGGCGAAGGACATCGTCCACGACTTCTCGCGCATCGTGTACCAGTCGGTGCAGGACCGTGTGGAGGCGCTCGGCGGCACCGTCGTCGCCACCCAGGCCGAGGCCAAGGACGACAAGCACGTCTCGGACATCGAGAACCTCGTCGCGCAGAAGCCCGACGCGATCATCGTGATCCTCGGCGACGCGACGACCCTCGCGCCGGCGCTGAAGGAGGTGCACGACGCGGGCATCCCGCTGTTCACCATCGACAACGTGTCCGAGTACTCCGAGAACAACGTCACCAGCGACAACTGGCAGATCGGCTCGACCCTCGCCCGCACCATCGCCGAGGACATCGGCGGCTCCGGGCAGATCCTGGTCTTCAACGGCTTCCCGGGTGTCGCGCCCTGCCGCATCCGCTACAACGAGCTGAAGCTCGTGCTCGAGGACTACCCGAACATCTCGATCCTCCAGCCCGAGCTCCAGGACAAGTACGAGGGCACGATCGAGGACGCGAAGCAGCAGATCGGCGACGCGCTCTCGCGCTACCCGAAGGGTGAGATCTCGGCGATCTGGTCCTGCTGGGACACCCCGCAGATCGGCGCCGCGCAGGCCGTCGACGCGGCGGGCCGCGACGAGATCAAGATCTACGGCGTCGACGCCGACCAGGGCGCGCTCGACCTGATCGCCGACCCCGACTCCTCCTACACCGCGACCGTCGCGCAGCAGAACCTCGCCATCGGCGCCGGCTCGGCCGACAACGTGGCCCGCTTCCTCGGCGGCGAGGCGGACTCGGTCACGCCGACCACCTACTTCGCCCCGGTGCTCATCGACAAGGCGAACATCGCCGAGAAGACCGCGGAGCTCGGTCTCGGTGGCTAGTCCGTCTGCGGCCCCGGCCACCCGGCCCTCGGCCTCTCCGGCGCCCGCCCTCGAGATGGCGGGGATCTCGAAGTCCTTCGCCGGCGTCCCGGTGCTGCGCGACGTCGCTCTCACGGTCGGCCGCGGCGAGGTCGTCGCCCTGGTGGGCGAGAACGGCGCGGGCAAGTCCACGCTGATCAAGATCCTCACCGGCCTGTACTCGGCCGACGCGGGCTCGATCGCGATCGACGGAGCGCCGGTGGCGATCACCGCCCCGCGCGACGCCGAGCGGGCGGGCATCCGGGTCGTGCACCAGGACCGGCACCTCGCCGGCCGCCTGACCGTGGCCGAGCAGCTCTACCTCGGCCACGAGCGGCTGCGCCGCCGGGCCACCTCGGCCGAGGCCGTGCTCGCCGAGCTCGTCGGCCTCGTCGTCCGCGGCGGCACCCTGGTCGATGAGCTCACCGTCGCCGAGCAGCAGCAGCTGCAGATCGCCCGGGCGCTGCTGGTCGAGCCGCGGATCCTGGTGCTCGACGAGCCGACCGCGCCGCTCGCCGCCGAGGAGGTGGCGGCGCTCTTCGCCTCGATCCGCCGGCTGCAGGCGCGCGGCGTCGCCGTGATCTACATCTCGCACTACCTCCAGGAGGTGCAGCGCGTCGCGAGCCGCGTGGTGGTGCTCCGGAACGGCGCGAACGTCGGCGGGCTCGACCTGGTCGACGGCGACGCCGAGCAGGGCGCCCGGATCGTCGAGCTGATGCTCGGCCGCGACGTGGAGGAGTTCGCGCTCCGCTCCGACCGGGTGGTCGCCGCCGACGCCGCGCCGCTGCTCGAGCTCGAGGCGCTCACCGTGCCCGGCGCGCTCGACGCCCTCGACCTGACGGTCCGGCCGGGCGAGGTCGTCGGCGTCACCGGCCTCGTCGGCTCCGGGGTCGACGTGCTCGCGGACGCCGTGGTCGGCCTCGCCCGCCGCAGCGGCCGGGTGCGCGTGGCCGGCACCGCCACCTCCTCCGCCCGGGCCTTCGTCGCCGCGGGCGGCGGCTACGTGCCGAGCGACCGGCGCCGCGACGGCGTCCTGCTCGCGCACACCGTCCGGGAGAACCTCTCGATCGCGTCGCTCGGGCGGATCAGCCTCGGTGGCCTGCTGCCCAGCCGCCGCCGCGACCGGGTGCTCGCGCTCGAGCAGATCGCCGCACTGGACGTGCGGCCCGCCGATCCGGAGGCCGTGGTCGGCACGCTCTCCGGCGGCAACCAGCAGAAGGTCGCCGTCGGGAAGTGGCTGGCCGCCGGCTCGCGGGTGCTCGTCCTCGATCAGCCCACCGCGGGCGTCGACATCGGCAGCCGCGCCGCGGTCTACGCGCTCATCGACCGGCTCGTCGACGAGGGCGCCGGCATCCTCCTCGTCTCGCTCGATCTCGAGGAGCTCGTCGGCCTCGCCGACCGCGTCCTCGTGCTGCACCGCGGCGCCGTGCGCGCCGAGCTGCCCCGGAGCGAGCTGAGCGTCGACCGGGTCCTCGCGATCGCCTCCGGCGCCGTCGCCCCCGACACCCTGGAGAGTGCTCGATGACCCTCACCACCGCGCCCCCCGAGAAGGCGTCCCCGGCGGAGGCGCCCGCCGCCCCGCGCGCCCGCCGCCGCGGCATCGGCGCGCTCGCCCTGATCGGCTACCTCGTCGTCGTCCTCGAGATCGCGGTGTTCAGCGCCGCGTCGCCCGTCTTCGCGACCGGCGGCAACGTCTCGACGATCCTGATCCAGGCCGTGGTCCCCGCGATCGCCGGCTTCGGCCTCGCGATCGTGGTGATCACCGGGGGCGACGACGTCGTCCGCGGCGGGATCGACCTCGCCTCCGGACCGATCGTCGGCCTCTCCGGCGTCGTCGCGGCCGTCGCCCTGACCGCGGGGTTCGGGGCGCTGCCCGCCGTGCTGCTCGCCCTGCTCGTCTCGGTCGGCTTCGGCGCGATCAGCGGCACCGCCGTCGTGCTCGGCCTCCGCCCGCTGCTCGCCACGCTCGCCGTCTCCGGGATCGTCGGCTCCGTCGTCTTCCTCGCCACCGACAACGTCAAGGTGCCGGTCGCGGATCCGCTCTTCGACTGGCTGCGCGGCGGCAGCGTCCTCGGCCTCCCGGCACCGGTCGCGGTGCTCGCCGTCGTCACGGTGGCGACCGCCCTCGCCGTCGGCCGGACCTCCTGGGGCACCCGCAGCTACGCCGTCGGCCAGAACCCGACCGCGGCGAGCGTCGCGGGTGTCTCGGTCTGGCGCCACGTGCTCACCAGCTACCTGCTCTCCGGGCTCCTCGCCGGCATCGCCGGGCTGCTGCTCGCCGCGCGCCTCGCCGCCGCCGTGCCCGGGATCGGCAACCAGATCCTGCTCGACATCATCGTCACCGCCTACCTCTCGGTCGTGTTCTCGCGCCGCTTCGTCGTCACCATCGGCGGCACGCTGCTCGCCGCCGTCTTCGTGGCGGCGCTCGGCAACGGCTTCACCCTGATCGGCGTCGACAGCCAGTGGGTCGGCGCGATCAAGGGACTGCTCATCCTGCTCGTCCTCGGCCTCGCGGCCCTCCGCGAGAGAGGGGTCCGCTCGTGACCGCCGTCGCCCTGCCCGTGTCCGAGTCCCGCCGGGCCCTCGCCGTCCGCCTGCTCGCGCCCGCCGCGGTCGTGCTCCTGCTCGCCGTCTTCGGCGCGAGCGTGCCCGGCTACTTCGCGCCGACCAACCTGCTCAACGTCGCGAGCGCCGGGGCGCTGCTGCTGATCGCGGCCTGCGCGATGACGCTCGTCGTCCGGGCCGGCGGCATCGACCTCTCGATCGGCATCGCGATCGACCTCGCGGCCCTCGGCGCCACCGCGCTGATCGCCGACGGCTACGTGACCTGGTTCGCCGTGCTGATCGGCCTCGGCTTCGGGACGCTGGCGGGCGTGGTCAACGCGGTGCTGGTGATCGTGCTGAGGATCCGCGCCTTCCTCGCGACCCTCTCGGTCTGGTTCATCGGCACCAGCGCGCAGCAGCTGCTCACCGGCGGCGGCGCACCGATCTACCTGCGCCGCCAGGCGACGCCCGACGCCTTCGCCGCCTGGGGCAACGCCACCGTGCTCGGCGTCGGAGTCCCGGTGCTGCTGGCGATCGCGGTCGCCGTCGCGGTCTGGCTGCTGCTGGACCGCACCCGCTGGGGCCGCGTGCTCACCGCGGCGGGGGAGCAGCCCGGTGCCACCCGCATCGCCGGCCGCCGGGTCGGGATCTCGCTCGCCTCCGCGTTCGTCGTCGCGGCGCTGATCGGCGCTCTGGCCGGCATCGCGCTCGCCTCGCGCAGCTACGGCTACTCGCCGGCGAGCGGCCAGCTCTACGTGCTCGACGCGATCGGCGCCGTCTTCATCGGCGCGACGCTCTCCGCGCACGGCCGGCCGAACGTGCTCGGCACCGTGCTCGGCGTCCTGATCTTCGGCCTGATCAACAACGGGCTCGTGCTGCTCGGCGTCTCCTTCTACTGGCAGGGCCTCGTCCGCGGCTCGGTCCTGCTGCTGCTCCTGCTCGCGACCGCGCTGCTCCGTCGGGAGTCGATCGCGCCGCCGCTGCGGACGCTTCTGACATCGCGGCGGTGACGGGCGGGCATCGCGCGCCACCGACCTCCGCCGGACGTCCCCACTTCTCCGCGCATGCTGCTTCCGAACTAGGATCAGCAGTGCGCAGAGAGCAGGAGGAGACGACCATGACAGACCTCGCCACGAGTCCGCCGCCGGTCACGAGTTCGACCGGGCCCGGCAGCGAGTCCGCCCTCGAGGCTCGGCTGAGGATCATCGTCGGACTGGCCCAGGGCGCCTCGGAGTCTCAGCTGGCCGACGAGCTCGAGCTCGCGCCGGACGTCGTGCACGAGCATCTCCGCGGCGTTCTCGTCCAGCTCTCTCCCGAGCTGCTCGCCATGGTCGCTCACCCCGAGCTGACCGACGGGCTGGACGGGCTGTATCGAGCCGTCCGCGACAGGGGAGGCGATGAGCAGACGCTCGCCGCGCTCCTCACGGAGCAGGCCGCGCTCCTCTCGCGGCACCGGTCGCCGGGTGGCGGGCTGGCCCAGGGCGCGGCGGACTTCCTCGTCGAGTCCGGGTCGATGACCGCCGAGGATCTCGCCGAGGCCGAGGCCGAGATCGCGCGCGGAGAGCTCGCCGACCTCGAGCGGCGCACCCGGCTGCAGGCGATCGTCGACTCGTTCGGCACCGCCGAGGTGGCCTCGCGACTCAGGATCGACGAGACCCGCGTGCGCCACCGGAAGGCGAAGGACGGGCTGTACGCCTTCAAGGTCGGCTCGAAGCTGCGGTTCCCGGCCTGGCAGTTCACCGACGACCGGGAGCGGCCGATGCTGCCGGGCGTCCCCGCGCTCGTCAAGGCGATCCCGGACGACATGCATCCCGCGAGCGTGCTCGGCTTCATGACCACGCCGCAGGAGGAGCTCCTCATCGGCGAGACGCCGGTCACCCCGGTGCGGTGGCTCGCCGGGGGAGGCGATCCGCGGGAGGTCCTCGTCGCCCTGGCCGAGTTCGACGAGTCGTGAAGGTCCCGCTCACCCCGCCGACGACCTTCGTCACCGACCCGTCGCACCTGCGCGAGTACTCCGGATCACTCTGGCGCGTGTATCGCAGCGCGGGCGAGCACGTGGGCGCCTGGGACGCCCTGCGCCATCACGGGCCGGTGCCGGGGATGCGCTTCGACCCGCACCCGCCTCCTCCGGGGTACCACCCGACCGTCGGCGTCCTCTACGCCGCGGCGGACGCCGTCACGGCGATCGGCGAGACGTACCAGCGTCGACGGGTGGTCGACCGCGTGCAGAACGCTCCGCGGCTCGTGGGCTGGCGTCCGTCCCGTCCGCTGACGCTCCTCGATCTCACCGGTGAGTGGCCCGTCCGCAACGGTGCGGCTGCCGCCATCCAGATGGGGCCGAAGCGGGCCACACAGGCCTGGGCCTGGGCGATCGAGGAGCGCCTCGGCAGCATCGACGGGCTGTGGCACCTGTCGGCGATCACCGGGAACCCGATCGCCACGCTGTTCAGCCGTGTGGAGCGGGAGCCGGCCTTCCCGCCGCGGCCGAGCTTCCACACGGCGCTGAGCGACGTGACCGCCGATGCGGTGGTGCTCGTCGCCGCCCGGCGACTGGGCTTCGCGGTGCTCGGGGATCCGTAGCCGCTGCCCGCCGGGTCGCGGCCGGGCCGGCGCTCCTCAGCTCCCGCCGAGCACGGCTCGACCATCGCCGCCCGCCGGTCACAGCCCGCGGTAGGCCGCCGCGGTGGTCGTGCGCAGGCCGTCCGTCTGCGCGGTGACCTGTGCGCTGCCCGCCGGAACGGTGGATCGCCGGGTGGCGAACGCCCGCGACACCGTCGCGCCCGGAGCGACGCCGGCGATCGTCGAGGTGCCGTACGCGGTGACGATGGTGATCTCCGTCGCGGTCCTGCCGGTGTTCTTCGCCGTCACCGTGAGCACGACCGTCCCGAGGGTCTTGCGCGTGGCCGCGGTCGCCGTCACGGCGGGCGGTGCGGCGACCGTGGTGCGGGGCAGGGACACCGCCGGCAGCCCGGGGACGCGGGCGGCGATCGAGACGGTGCCGGTCGTCGCTCCCGTCCGGAGAGGGGGGAGCGCGGCCGTTCCCGTCGCCGCGGAGAGGACCGTCGCCGCCTTCGTGCCGTCGGTGAAGGTCGCCGGGCCGGTGAGGGTGAAGGAGACGGCGCGGCCCCCGAGCGCCCGGCCGCGCGCGTCGAGGACGTCCACACCGGCGGCGACGTCGCGCGTCGACGAGGTGGCGACGGTCGTCGCGGCGCCACGGGTGACGAGCGAGGCGATCGGGGCCACGCCGGTGGCGCTGAGCTCGGCGACGCTGGTCGAACCGCCGTACTCGGCGCTTCCCCAGGCCTGGAACACCGTGCGGAGGGCCGTCGTGGCCACCGGGGTGAAGGCGACCGTGTTCACTGCGTCCCGAGCGCGGCCGGCCGGGCTCGCTCCCGCGACCGGCACCCAGGCGCCGGCGGCGTCGAGGTAGTCGACGCGCCAGGACCGAGGCGGGATCACGCCCTGCTGCGCGCTGTCGGCCGCGTCGGCGGCGAAGCGCACTGACGCGCTGTCCACGGTCACCGTCGCCGGCCAGGTGAGCCCGAGCCACTGCTCGCCCACGCGGGGCCAGCTGCTCCACGCGGTTCCGGTCCTGCCGTCGACGGCGTCCCCGACGGACGACCAGCCCGAGGTGTACGAGGCGGAGGCCGCGGCGCGGCGGGTGATGTCGCCGACGTCCTCGGTGCAGGGCACGGTGACAGTGACGGTCGCCGTCCGCGCCGTCGCATCGAGGGCCTCCACGCGGAGCGACATGCCGGTGTTCAGGGCGACGGTCTCGCCGGCGAGGGCGAACTCGTTGCCGACGCTCGCGTCACCGGGCCGCTGCAGCAGCTCGGCGCTGCCGCCGGTGCTGCGCAGGATCTGCACGCCGGAGACCGTCCGCGGCGTCTGCCAGGGACTGCTGTAGGCGCCGCCGTCCGCTCGCGGATCGGCCTTGTCGTTGTACTGCGCCCAGTACCGCACCGCCGAGTCCTGCGGGTCGGTCCAGGTGAGGGCTCGAGGAGTGCCCGGACCGGCCCCCAGGGTGTCGATGACGGTCGTCCGCGGCGCGCCGCAGACGGGCTGCCGGGTGTCCGAGAGGATGCCGAGCTGCGCGAGGGTCGGTGCCGAGAGGGGCGTGAAGAGCCAGGAGTCGCCCATGACGTCGGTCAGGTTCCCGTACTCCTCCCGGGCGCACGAGGCACCGGGCGCGACGTCCCACGACGAGGCGCACTGGACACTCGCGGCGTGGAAGAGCGAGAGGTTGTGACCCAGCTCGTGGGCGAGCAGGATCGCGTCGGGACCGCCCTGGAACGTCCGCCCGCCATCGTCCGGGTCGCCCGGCTGCTCCCCGTTGGCCCAGTTCGGGCAGGGGTCGCCCGGGGGCACCATGGCGACGAGGTGCCGCGCCGGTCCGGGCTGCCAGCCCGTCGTGCGCGCGATCCAGTCGTGCAGGCCGCCCGTGTCGCTGCAGCCGATCGGCTCGTCGATGCTCCGCCAGTCGATCAGCCGCTCGAGCTCGAAGCGCACGGCTCCGCCGGTCTCGCGGTTGTAGAAGTCGTCCACGAGCTCGAGGGAGCGGCGCGCGTCCTCGGCGCTGAACGACGGAGTCGTGCCCTGCGGCGCCACGAGGGCGATGGTCACCTCGTGCACGACGATGTCGGCACGGGAGGGGATCGCCACGTCGGTGAAGTCCGCCGGCGCGGCCGCCGCCCGGAGGAGCGACGGCGAGCCGGGTTCTGCGACGGCGTCGCTCGCCGCGGGTGCGGAGTCGACTCCGCCGCCGTCGCGGGCCGGAGGCGTCGAGGTGCTCGCCGTCCCGGCCGGCGCGGCGACGGCCGAGTGCGGCGCGGCGACGAGCCCCGCTGCCAGGAGGAGCCCGCAAAGGGCTCCGGTGAACTGAGTAGCGCGGCGCATGGTGTCCCCTCGATGGAGTGCCCGGACGACGCCGAGCGGAGCGGGCCGGATCGGCAGGGCCGGGCAGCAGCCCGCCGGCTCGTCCACACTGGTTGTTACCGTGAACACTGCCGTGGATCCGCGGCGAGCGGGACCCCCCGTCGGGGTCGAGACCGGGGAGCCGCGGCCGTCCGGAAGCGTCGACGCGCCTCCGGACGGCCGTGTCGCTCAGCGCGTCAGCGTGATGCTGTCGAGCTCCGCGAAGCCGGAGCCGCCGGCGAAGAAGGGGGACCCCTTCGCGAGCCGGATCACGTTGAAGCCCGCCTTCAGATCGACCTGCCGCGAGACGGAGGAGCCGAAGGCGCCCCATGATCCCGTCGACGGGTAGGAGACGGTGCTGAAGGCGCTGCCGTTGACGGCGAGGCCCTGGGTCGAGGTGCTCGCTCCACCGTTGGCGTAGCGGATCCCGAGCCCGTAGCTGCCGGCGGTCGGCACCTCGACGACGAAGTCGACGAAGCTGTCGCTGCGGGCGTTCGACGAGCCGTCGATCCGGCCGACGTAGCCGCCGTTCGACGCCGTTCCGGCGGAGAGGAGCGAGGCGTTCACGACGGTCGCGTTCTCCGCCTCGTAGACCTGCTGGTAGCTCGTCGTCGGACCCGCCGCCGGGGTGACGACGAGCTGGTAGGCGCCGAGGTAGTCCTGGCTCGTCACCGGGACGGTGACGGTCCCGTTCGTGATCGGCAGGGTCTGCGTCGACACCGTCGTGGGCGCGTCGACGTTGGTCATGCGCCCGGACCGGGGCGTGTAGTTCAGGACGACCTTGGCCGAGGTCCCGAATCCGGTGAGGCCCTTCACCTGCACCTGGTTGTCGCCGAAGGTGCCGCCGAAGGCCGCGTTCACGATCTTCCGACTGGAGTCGTAGGACGCGAAGCCGTCGAGGTCGCCGGACGGCGTGACGGCGAGCATGTTCCCGGCCATCTCGCCGTACCACTTGTAGAGCCAGTAGGAGCCGGTCGGTCGGTTGTTCCAGACCAGGCCGCCGACGGTGCCGGACTCGTACCAGTAGGCGCGCTCGGCGTCGTGGATGCCGGTGCGCTCGAACTGCGCGATGAAGTGCGCGGCCACGCTCGGCGTGTCGATCTGGCTCGGCGAGCCGTACTCGTTGATGGAGATCGGCCGCGGCGAGATGCCGAGATCGCGCTCGATCGAGCGGTAGTCGGCGACGTGCTCGTCGATGTCGTTGTAGACGCCGTCCTCGAGCTCGTGCCAGACGACGACGTCGGGCAGAGTGCCGTCGGCCTTCGCGCGGGCCATGAACGAGCGCATCAGGTCGGGGTAGTAGCGGCTGTAGCTGGGGCCCACGATCGGAGTGATCGTGTCCTGGAGCTTCACCTGCCGGTAGGTGCGGGTCCAGCCGTCGAGGTATGGGCCGGCCTTCGCCGTGTCCCAGGTCCCGTCGGGCTCGTTCCACAGCTCCCAGCCGTTGATGTTCGTGGTGGCGGTGGCGTCGAGACGGGCCTTCACCATCGTGTCGATCTTCTGCGTCCAGTCCGCCCAGCTGATCCAGCGGTACGGGAAGTCGGGGTACACGTCGGGCATCCGCGCGTAGGACTGCGCTCCGTCCCGGGTGAAGGTGCCGGCCACCTTCAGCACGTCGCCGGTCGGCGTCGTCGCTCCGTTGCCGAGCTGGCCGACTCCGGGGGCCGGCTGCGTGTGCTGCTTGAGGCGCAGCGGCGTCAGCAGGCCGGGTGCCGGGTCGTTCGGCGTGGCCAGCGCGTACAGGCCGCCGGCGCCGACCCGCGTGACGGGTCCGATCGACGTGCTCGCATCGACGACGAGCGTGTTGCCCGCGGCGGACGCGGGCAGCGTCAGGGCGACGAGCGTCGCGGCGAGCGCAGCCGCCGCGGCCAGACCGAAAAGGCTACGAAATCTACTCACAGAGAGCTCCTTTGCAGTGTGAATCGCACCCAATGAAGCCGTCTTCGCTGGCCTCCGGGTGGTGAGATCGACCGTAGCCAGCCCGGGGAGTTAAAGAAAGTAGTTTCGGTGTTTCGGTCGCCGCGAGGCCGCGATACCTGCTCGCGGAGCGCGCGCGGGCGAGCCGGTGCCCTCCGACCCGAACGGAGGGCACCGGTGCTCGAGCGGGCGCCGGGCCCTGCGTCGAGCCGTCGCCGGCGGATCACCCCGGCCCCTGCGGGAGCGATGCCGTCCGGCCCCCGGACGCGCTCCTCGCACTGGGCGACGAGGCCGGTCCGGAGCTCCGGTCACCGGCGCGGAGCGCGGTGGACCCCTTCTTCGCCGGGCCCGCACGCGCGCACGTCGTCGGCAAGGGATGCAGATGTTCTCGGTAACACTTTCTGCACTCGGGACACTAATGAGGTCTGCCGCCGGTGTCAATGAAGTGACAGGGGTACGAGGAACTCCTGGCTTCCCGGCCATCCGTCGTCGAGAGCACGGTCCTCCACGAGATCGCGCACAGCCCGTACGCGGGCGGTCAGTCGGCGGCGTCGCGCGGGACGCGCAGCTCCCGGCTGATCGCGCGCAGTCCGGTCTCGAGGGCTTCGAGCTCCTCGAGCGAGAGGCGGGAGAGCACGTCCTCGCCGAGCTCCGGGCGCGCGGCCATCAGCTCGCGGACGACGGCCCGACCGAGATCGGTGGCGTGGATGCGGCGGACGCGCTGATCGGCGCGGTCGGTCTCGCGGACGACCAGGCCGCTCGCGGCGAGGCGGTCGATGAGCTTCGACATCGAGGGCATCGAGACGCCGAAGCTCTGCGCGAGGCCCGCGCCGGTCGCGCCCTCCTCGGTCGTGACGATCACCGAGAGCGCCTTGAGCTGCTGGATGGTGAGGTCGGTCGTCAGCAGCGGCGCGAGCACGCGGGGGATCGACCGGATCGTGATCGCGATCGAGAGGCGCTCGATGTCCGAGAGGGTGCGGGCGCGGGGATCCATGGGACCACCGTAGGACTGGGCGGATCCCCAGGTCGATCACTTAGTTCGAAGCTAACCTTCTGGGAGAGCAAGAAACCGATCCGGAGTCGTGTCGGCGCCCGCGGGGGAGTCCCGCCGTCGCCCCGTCACGGGGTACGCCGTCGCGCCGATGCGCGTGACGAGAGCGAGCCGCCATGACCGACCGAACGCTGACCGACCGAACGCCGACCGACAGCAACCTCCCCGACGACGAGCGCCGCCTCGAGGCCGCCCGCGAGAGGTACCGCACCGAGCGGGACCGCCGGGCCCGTCCGGACGCCGCGAGCCAGTACCGCCGTGCCGCGGGGAAGTTCGGCTACTACGCGAAGGATCCCTACACGGAGCGCGTCGAGCGCGAGCCGGTGACGGACCGGGTCGAGGCGCTCGTGATCGGCGCCGGCTTCGGCGGTCTGCTGACCGCGTCTCGGCTGCGCGAGGCGGGCGTCGACTCGCTGCGCCTGATGGACGAGGCGGGCGACGTCGGCGGCACCTGGTACTGGAACCGCTACCCGGGCGTGCGCTGCGACGTGGAGTCCTCCGTCTACCTCCCGCTGCTCGAGGAGGTCGGCACGATCCCGTCCGAGCGCTACGCGCCGGGCGAGGAGATCCGCCGGCACGCGGTCGCGATCGCCGAGCACTACGGCCTCTACCGCGACACCCTCTTCCAGACCCGTGCCACCGCGCTGACCTGGGACCAGGACGCGGAGGAGTGGTTCGTGGAGACCGACCGCGGCGACGCCTTCCGCACCCGCTTCGTCGTGACCTCCTCCGGCACCCTGACCCAGCCGAAGCTGCCGGGCATCCCGGGCATCGAGACCTTCCGCGGGCACACCTTCCACACCTCGCGCTGGGACTACGGCTACACCGGCGGCACCCCGGACGGCGGGCTGACCGGCCTCGCCGACAAGCGCGTCGCCGTCGTCGGCACCGGTGCGACGGGACTCCAGGTGATCCCGCACGTCGGCGCGGACGCCCGGGAGCTGATCGTCTTCCAGCGCACACCCTCCACCGTCGACGTCCGCGACAACCGGCCGACGGACCCGGCGTGGGTCGCGTCGCTGCGTCCGGGCTGGCAGCGCGAGCGGATGGAGAACTTCCTCGCCGTGCTCGCCGGCGAACCGGTCGACGAATCGCTCGTGCAGGACGGCTGGACGAAGACCGTCGAGCTGCAGCGCCAGATCCTCTCCGGCGCCGTCGACACCTCGCTCACGGTCGAGGAGCGCGAGCGGCGCGACGAGCTCGCCGACCTCGACACCATGGACCGCCTCCGCGCCCGCGTCGACGCGACGGTGGAGGACCCGGCGACGGCCGCGGCACTCAAGCCCTGGTACCGCTACATGTGCAAGCGCCCCGGCTTCAGCGACACCTACCTGCCCACCTTCAATCGCCCGAACGTCCACCTCGTCGACACCGCCGACACCGGCGGCATCACCCGGATGACCGAGACCGAGGTCGTCGTCGGCGACACCGCCTACGAGGTCGACTGCGTCGTCTTCGCCACCGGCTTCGAGGTCGGCATCTCCGGCGTCCTGTCCGGCACCCTGCCCGTCGTCGGCCGCGACGGCCGGACGCTCCTGGAGGCGTGGGCCCGCGGTCCGCGCACCCTGCACGGCTTCTCGACGCACGGCTTCCCGAACCTCTTCCACCTCAGCGGCATCCAGAACGCCAACTCCGTCAACTTCGCGCACATCCTGCTCGAGCAGGCCGAGCACATCGCCGCCGTCATCGCCCGCGGCCGCGAGGTCGGCGCCCGCTACCTCGAGCCCAGCGCCGAGGCGGAGGAGGCGTGGGTCCGCACGATCCAGGAGACCGCCGCCGACACCCGAGCGTTCCAGGCCGAGTGCACGCCCGGCTACTACAACGGCGAGGGCACCCGCTCGATCGGCGGCGCCAGCTACAGCCCCGGACCGATCGCGTTCCACCGCCTGCTCCGCGCCTGGCGCGAGGACGGGATGGGCGACGTGCTCGTCGACGCCGGCGTCGGAGCCTCGCGATGAGGCGGCCGGCGATCGCCGTCCCGGTGCTGCTCGCCGGTGCCCTGGCGGGCTGCACCGACGCGGGCGACCCCGCAGCCGCACCCGTGTCGGCGACTCCGTCGGTCGTCACCGCCGAGCGGGTGCTGCAGGTGACGGAGGTGCACGAGACGACCGGCATGACCCTGCTCGAGGGCCCGACCTTCGGCCCCGACGGCAGCCTCTCCGTCGTCGACGTCACCGCCCCGCCCGGCGCCGGCAAGGTGCTCCGGATCGATCTGGAGGAGGAGAGCGTCGAGCCCGTCTGGACCGACGACGCCTCCGCGCTCACCTCCGCGCAGTTCCACCCCGGGGACGGGCGGCTCTACGTCTCCGACTTCCTCAGCGGTTCCGTGCGGAGCATGACCGCCGAGGGCGAGGACGTCCGCGACGTCGTCACCGGCCCGGTCGAGGGCGTCCCGATGCAGCCGGACGACATCGCGTTCGGCGAGGACGGCGCCCTCTACGTCACCGACGCCGCCGGCGCCCAGGACCCGTACTGGGAGGCGTCGGGCCGCGTCGTCCGCGTCGACTCGGCGACCGGAGCAGCGACCGTGCTGGCGAGCGAGCTGCCGTCCCCGAACGGCATCGCCTTCTCGCCCGGCCACGGCGAGCTGTGGGTCAGCCTCAACACCGGCAACCGCATCGACCGGCTCACCCTCGCCGAGGGCGGCACCGAGGTCGCCACCGCGTTCCCGACGATCCACGCCTCACCCGGGATCGGCCAGGTCGACTCGATCGCGGTCGACGCCGACGGCAACCTCTACGTCGGCCTGCACAGCCGCCCGGAGATCCTCGTCTACGACACGTCCGGCGCGCTGCTGCAGACCGTCTCGGTTCCGGCGGACGAGTCGACCGGGCTGAGCTCTGCGACGAACATCGCGATCGAGCCCGGCACGACGCGGGCCTACGCGACGATCAGCGGCACCGACGGCGGCTTCGTCTACGAGTTCCAGGCCCTCGCGGAGGGCGTCCCGCAGTGAGCACGCGACCGCCGCGATCGTCGTCTCGCGACTCGGTGGTGAGGGAGAGGACGCGGCCTCGCCCCGTCATGCTGGTCGAGTAGCCCCGAAGGGGCGTACCGAGCGGCGAAGCCGCTTCGCGTCTCGGTGGTCAGGGAAAGGGACGCGGCTGCGCCACATCATGCTGGTCGAGTAGCCCCGCCAGGGGCGTATCGAGACCCGCCGTCACCAGCAGGGCGGGTCTGCAGACTCAGGTGCTGACGGCGGTGGATCTCGATACGCCCGCTTCCGAGGGCTACTCGATCAGCATGATGCGCGCGCCCGGAGGCTACTTCAGGGTGACGGTGACCGGTGCGCTGACGGTGCTGTTGCCGGCGGCGTCGGTCGCGCGGGCGGTGAGCGGGAAGGTCCCGTGCTTGCCCGCGGTGCGGGTGGTCAGCGACCAGGTGCCGTCGGCGTTCTGCGCGGCGTCGCCGACCTCGGTGCCGCCGAGGAGGAAGGTGACGCGGCTGACGACGGTGTCGTCCGTCGCGGTGACGGTGGCGGTCGTCGAGCCGCCCAGCACCGTGCCGGTGCGCGGCGAGGTGATCGCGACGGTCGGCGCGGTCCGGTCGACGGCGGCCTTCTTCGGAGCGGGCTTCGCAGCGGCCGACGCAGGGGTGGCAGCGGGCGCGGGCGTTGCGGGAGCCTTCGGGGCGGTCGCGGCCTGCGGAGCGCTGGTCTTCGGAGTGGAGGTCGACTTCGGAGCCGGCGTTGCCGACTTCGGCGCGGCCGAGGCTGCGTGCGCCGGAGCCGCCGTCCGCGTGGCGACCTTTGCGGACGCGGCGGTCGTGCCGCCCGAGACGGTCACCCGATCCCACGCGCCGGTGAGGAGGGCGGTGGTCGGCCGCGGAGCCAGCGCGTCGAGGCCGGCGGCGGTCAGCGCGCTGAGCGCCGTGTCGACGGAGAAGCCGCCGCTGCGGGCGACCTTGCCGGTCAGGGTGGTCCGGGAACCGGAGACGGCGTTCCAGGTGGGCTGCAGCGAGCCGGTGAAGACCGAGTCGGTCGCATCGACGTTGCCGCCGCCCTTGCCCTGGATCGCGCTGACGCTGCCCTTGCCGTTGACGGCCCCGGGGTAGCCGGCGCCGCCCTGGAGGAACGGGTAGCGCTGCGCCGCGACGTCGCCGCCGAGGATGAGCGCGTGGTCGAAGAGGACGTTCTTCACGCCACCGACGATGACGGCGCTGTTGTTCGAGCTGAACACGGCGGTATCGCGGACGGTGACCTGGCCGACGATGCCGGCGCCCTCGATCTGGAGGCTGTCCGTGTGCGGGCGAGCGGGGTTCGCGCCGCCGCCGTACTGCTTGTCGAGGTAGTAGGAGGGCGCGATGTAGTCGCCCGCGACCAGGACGTCGCTCACTGTGTTCGGGGAGTAGGCCTTGATCTGCGCCGAGTCGCCGCTCTTGAGCTTCGACTCCGGCTCGACGATCTCGAGCAGCTCGACGTCGCGCACCGGGATCCCCGACGAGGCGGCGAGGCCGATCCAGTTGTTCGCGATCCGCAGCCAGGCGAACGAGGAGTGCGTCGCGCCCTTCACATCGATCGAGCCGATATCGAAGCGCATCAGCGTGATGCCGGTGACGCCCTTCAGCATCCAGCTGCCGCCGGTCACCGACTGGAAGCCGTCGCGCGCCGTGATCAGCACCTTGAGCGGGCCGTCGTTCGTGTAGCCGTCGAGGGCGGAGAGGTCGTCGATGCGTCCCGGGGCGACGCGGACCACGGCGCCGGCAGCGATCTGGCCGGGCGTGAGGGCGTCGAGCGCGGCGCGGATCGCGGGGCCCGAGGCCGCGACGTCGACGACGGTCGTGCCGGCGGGGAGTGCGGAGCGGATGTCGGGGGTGTCGGAGGGGTAGTGCGTGCCGTCCGGGCCGAAGGTCGAGGCGCTCGCGGCGGCCGCGGCCGGAGCGGCGGAGGCGGCCGGCGCGATCTGGAACGAGGCACCGGTGGCGGCGATCCCGACGGCGGCGGTGACCGCGAGGGAGCGGAGGAGTGCGCGGGTGCGGCGGGTGGACGGGGTGGCGGAGGTGATGCGTGACATGGCGGTGTCTTTCGATCGGAGGGCGGAGTGACGGATCGCCGACGCAGGGGGTCGAGGACTCCGAGGCGCGACGGACCGGGGACCTCGCACGGGGGAGGAGCCCCGGAGACACGCAGCGGTGCGTTCCGGGCGGCTCAGCAGCGGCCGGGCCGCTCCCGTCCGAACTCGATGAGCATCGGCGGGGCGGCGGCACTCGGTCGAACCGAGCGGTGCGCTGAGCAACAGGGGGAAACGTACGGCGCCACGTCTGCCGCCCGACAGAAAGTGGCGCGAATTGTGCTGTTTGGCCGAGAAGATCGCGCGCCGTGGTCTTCTCCGCCCCCGCTCCGTGGGGCAGGCCTCGGGGCCGACCACCCCGGTCCGGGTGGGAGGAGAGGAGCCGGCGGGTGACCGCCATCACCCGCCGGCTCGTCGTGGTGACTACTCGGTGGCGGTGCCGTTGCGCCGGCGGCGGCGTCCGAGGAGCACGCCGATCGCGCCGAGGAGTCCGAGGACTCCGGCGGCGGGCAGCACTGCGGCGGCGTCGGATCCGGTCGAGGCGAGGTGGCCCGTGGTCGACTGCTTCGACGACGACGACGCTGCTGCGGGGGTGGTCGGGACCGCGATCTCCTTGCCTGCACGACTCGCTGTTCCGGCGGGAGGCGCGACGGCGCCGCCGCTCGGCGGGACGTCGGGGCCGACCGGAGTGGGGCCCGCCGTGGGGGTCGCGGTCGGGCTGGGCGTCGGCGTCGGGGTGGGCGTCGGCGTCGGCGCGGGCGTCGGCGTCACCGTGGGGATGGCGAGGGTGCCGAGGGTCTGCTTGCTGAACGCGGTCCCGTCGGGCGTCGTGGCGGTGGCGGGGGATGCGACCCAGATCGAGTGGTTGAAGACGTCGCGCTCGGTGACGGTGGTCTCGAAGGAGACCACGCCGGTCTCACCCACGGGCAGCTCGGCGAGCTTGTCGCTGTCCGAGACCTGCACGTCGCGCAGTGCGACGTTGCCGGTGTTGGTGAGCTGGGCGACCCACTTCACCTTCGTGCCGGCGACGACGGGCTCGCCCTCCTTCACCTGGAACGTTCCGGCGATCGTCACGTCCAGATCCGGCGCCGGCACCGGGATCGGCGGCTTCTCCGGAATGGGCAGCTTGTACTCGAACGGCGCCGAGACCGTCACGCGCGAACCGTCCGGGAGCGTTCCCCGGACCAGCTTCGACTGCGCCGAGACGAAGCCGTCCTTGAGGTTCTGCGCACTGACCACGGCCTCCGTCGTGTTCAGCAGGAAGGACTCGCCGACCTTGAGCGTCTTGTGCCCGAGGACGTCCTTCAGATCGACCCCGCCCGTGTTCTTCACGTCGTACGTGAACTCGACACGAGTGCCCTCCTTCACCAGCTCACCCGGCTCCGTCAAGAACTTCCCCGTGATCGTCACCGTCACCGCAGGATCGGCGCTGGCCGGCGCCATCGAAGGACCCGGCGTCGGCGTGCTCGGCACAGCGGGCTGCGTCGGTGCAGGAGTCGGCGTGGCGGGCTGCGTCGGCGTGGGCGTCGGTACGGGCAAAATCCCTTGTGGAACAGGAATCGAGGTGTCGATGCCTGCATCGATGCGAGCTCCCTTCGGGGTGTAAGCCGTCCCCCCGGTAGTGAAGCGCCATGAACCACTCGCCAGCTTGCTCACCCCAACGAAGTCGTTGTCTTGGTCGAGGTCCTTGGATTCGCCCACCGCAAGTGGGATTGGACCAACGCCCGGCCGGCTGTAGCGGTCGAGGAACACGTTCAGTGGGACGTCGCCGGTGTTCTTGAGGTGGATCGTGAACCCGATCTCGACGGCAGGCTCGCTTCCATCGGTGGTGGGTTGAAGGATGAAAGTGGCGGTGACCGTCCGCTCCAGGGCGGGGTGCTCGACCGCCGGCGCCGACGTGGGTGCAGGAGTGGCGGGCTGCGTCGGAGACGGCGTGGCGGGCTGCGTGGGTGCGGGGGTCGGCGTGGCCGGCTGCGCACCGGGGACGGGGATCGTGGCGCTCACGCTCGCGTCGATGCGGAATCCGTCGGGGGCGTAGGCGTCTCCGGCGGTGGAGAAGGACCAGACGCCGCTGCGCAGCTCGTCATCGGTGAGCATGGAGGGCCGGGTGACGTCCTTGGTCTCCCCGACGGCGACCTTGATCGGTGCGTTCCCGGGCTGCGGGATCTCCTTGAGGAAGACGTTCAGCGGGACGTCGCCGGTGTTCTTGAGGCGCACCGTGTACTTCACCCGGACGCCCTTCTGACCGGGGTTCCCGGTGTCGAACGGCTCGAACACGGCGGTGACCGACCGCTCGAGGGCGGGCTTCACGGCGACCGTCGCCGGCGAGGACGGTGCGGCCTGAGGCTGGGCGGCCGGCGCCGCGTCGGCCGCGAAGGCGGCGGGCGCGGCGAAGCCGAGCAGACCGACGGTGAGGACGAGGGAGGCCGCGACGTCGAGCGGTCTGCTGCTCGATCGGCGCGGGCCGTGCGGGCGAGGTGAGGGTGTGAGCATCTTCGATTCCTGTCGGGGCTCGGCGGAGCAACGTGGACGCGAGAAAGTCTCACACCGCTCTCGTGGTCGGGTCCGCTCTCCGCATCGACTGGCGCGCGACGTCGGGTCGCCGGGCGCGCAGAAGGGCCGCCGTGCAGTGTGCACGGCGGCCCTTCCCTGAGCGCGGGAGCCGAGTCGGTGGAGGAGGGTGTCGACCCGCCGACCCGGCACGATCGTCACTCGGTGACGGTGCGGCTCCTGCGGCGGCGGCCCAGGAAGACGCCGACGGCGCCGAGCAGGGCGAGGACTCCCGCTGCGGGCAGCACGGCGGCGGCGTCGGAACCGGTGGAGGCGAGGTGACCGGCCGTCGACCGAGTCGCCCCCGCGGCGGCCGAGGTGGCGACCTCACCGCGGTTCGAGGAGGTGGCGACCTCGGTGGCCGACCGGGCTGCCGTGGCGCTGGACGGCGTCGCGGCGGGCTGACCGTCGGCGCCGACTGCAGCGGGGGATGCGGGTCCCGCCGACGCGGGGGCATCGGGACCGGCCGGGTCAGGAGTCGTCGCGGGGATGGCGAGGGTACCGAGGGTCTGCTTCGAGTAGTCGTAGCCGTCCCTCGTGATCGCCGTGGCCGCAGCGGCGACGGAGATCGAGTGATCGAGCACGTCGCGCTCGCTGACGGTGCTCTCGAAGGAGACCACGCCGGTCTTGCCGACGGGCAGCTCGGCGAGCTTCTCGCTGTCGGCGACCTGGACGTCGCGGAGAGCGGTGTCCCCGGTGTTCGTGAGCGCGGCGACCCACTCCACCTTCGTGCCGGCGACGACGGGCTCGCCCTCCTTCACCTGGAACGTGCCGGAGACCTTCACCTCGAGATCCGGCTTCTCCGTGGACACCGGAGCCTTGGCGGGGATGGGCAGCTTCGGCGCCGACACGATGACCCGGGTGCCGCCTGGAAGGATCTCGTTCGAGGACTCCGCCTCCGGCGTCACGAACCCGTCCTTCAGGTTCTGCGCGGTGACGACGGCCTCGGTCGTGGTCAGGTGGAACGACTCGCCGACCGCGAGCTTCTCGCGACCGAGGACCTTCGTGATGTCGACCGGTCCCGTGTTCTTCACGTCCTGCGAGAACTCGACGCGAGTGCCCTCCTTCACGAGCTCACCCGGCTCCGTCAGGAACTTCCCCGTGACGGTCACCGTGATCTCCTGGGTGGCGACGGTCGGCACCGGGAGGGGTGCCGGGTCCGGCGTGCTGGCCGTCGGCGTGGGCGTGGGCGTCGGGGTCGGCTCCGGCACGATCGGATCCCAGAACGACGGGACGCGCTTCTCCACCTGGGCGCTCGGGAGGGGGATGTCGGGAACGACCGTCACCGGAGTCCTCTCCCCGAACGGGGTGTTCCACGTCTCGAGCTTGATCGGGTCCGACCACGTGCCCTTGCGCAGCGAGTCACCGCCGAGGAACACGCTCTCGGAGAAGACCTTCGACTCGCCGGGAAGGAGGTCGAGCGTGTTTCCGAAGCCGGGCCACTCGACGAGGTTCACGCCGAGCACTCCGTCGGTGATGTTCGTCACGGTGAGAACGAAGTGGACCCTCGAGTAGATGTTGAGGATGTCGTCGGGTGCGCTGCCGAAGGTCGCCGTGATCGACGTCTTCAGCCCCCCGTTCTGCTGCGGAGCGGGTGTCGGGGTGGCGGCGGGCGTCGGGGCTGCCGCGGCCGTCGGCATCGTCTCCGCTTGAGCGACGGGGGCGGCCGCACCGAGCAGACCGACGGTGAGGACGAGGGACGCCGCGACGTCGAGCGGCCTGCTGCTCGGTCGGCGCTGTCCGTGGGATTGCGGTGGGCGTGTGTGCATCTGCGACTCCTGTAGGGGGCTCGGCGGAGCAAAGCGGTGACGTGAGGAAGTGTCACACCCTTCTCCCAGCCGCGCAGTGCCGGCGGCGCGGATGGCGCGGGCCGTCGCGTCGCTCGGGCGCAGAACGAAGGGCCGCCGTGCGCTCAGCACCGCGGCCCTTCGTCGGTCTGCTTGCGCTACTGCAGCGTCACGGAGACCGGGGCGCTCTCGGTCGTGTTGCCCGCCGCGTCCGTCGCCCGGGCGGTGAGCGCGAAGGTCCCCTGCAGTCCCGCGGTGTCGGAGGCCAGCGACCAGGTGTCCTCGTCGGTCTGGACGCCGTCGCCGATCTCGACACCCTCGACGAGGAACACGACCCCGGTCACGGCGACGTCGTCGGTCGCCGTGACGGTGGCGATCGCCGGGCCGCCGAGCACGTCACCGGGCTCCGGCGCGGTGATCTCGACCTCGGGGGCGGAGGAGTCCTCGGCGGGCGTCTCCGGCTCCGCGGGCGAATCGGGCCCATCGGGCGCGGACGGGGTCGCCGTCGGTGCCGGAGCGGGGGTCGCCGGGGCGGTCGTGGGCGTCGACGTCGGCGCGGCGCTCGGAGTCGCGGTCACTGCCGGGGTGCTGCCGCTGCCGCGGAGGTCGACGTCGTCCCAGATGCCGGTGAGGTAGGCCGTGGTCGGCCGGGGGCTGCGCGCGTCGAGGTCGGCGGCGGTCAGCGAGCCGAGGCTCTGGTCGACCGTGAAGCCGCCCGATCGCGCCGTCTTGCCGGGCAGGTTCGTCCGCGTGTTCGTGACCGAGTCCCAGCTGGGCTGCAGCGAGCCGATGAAGGTCGAACCGGACGCGTCGACGTTGCCGCCGCCCGACCCCTGGATCGCGCTCAGGCTGCCGGGGCCGTTCTGCGCTCCCGCGGAGCCGGCACCGCCCCGGAGGAACGGGTAGCGCTGCACGGCCGTGCTTCCGCCCACGACGAAGGTCTCGTCGAAGGCGACGTTCCGGACGCCGCCGATGATCACGGCGCTGTTGTTGGAGGCGAACACCACGGTGTCGCGGAGCGTGACCTGGCCGGTGATCCCGGAGCCCTCGATCTGCAGGGTGTCGGTGTGCGGGCGCGGCTCGCGGTTGCCGCCGTACCTCGCGTCGACGTAGTAGGAGGGCGCGAAGTAGCCGCCCTCGACCAGGACGTCGCTCAGCTGGTCGGGAGCGTAGGCCTTGATCTGCGCCGAGTCGGCGTTCTTGACCGTCGAGTCGGGCTCGACGACCTCGATCAGCTCGACGTCCCGCACGGGCAGTCCGGCCGACGCGGCGAGGCCGAGCCAGTTGTCGGCGATGCGGAGCCAGGCGAAGGAGGCGTGCTTCGCGCCCTTGACGTCGAGCGAGTCGATGTCGAAGCGCATCAGCGTGATGCCCGTGACTCCGCGCAGCGCCCAGTCGCCGCCGGTCACCGAGCGGAAGCCGTCGCGCGCGGTGATCAGGACCTTGACGGCACCGCTGTTGGTGTAGCCGTTCAGGGCCGAGAGGTCGGCGACGCGGCCGGGGGCGACGCGGACGACGGCGCCGTTCGCGATCTGGTTCGCGGTGAGCCGGTCGAGTGCGGTGCGGATCGCCGGGCCCGAGGCCGCGACATCCACGACGGTGGCGCCGCGGGGGAGCCCGGAGCGGATGTCGGGGGTGTCCGAGGGGTAGTGCGTGCCGTCGGGCCCGGAGGTGGTGACGGAGACGGCGGCGGAGGCGGCCGGTGCGTCCTGGAGCACTGTCGCGCCGATGACGATCCCGACGGCGGCGGTGATCGCGAGGAGGCGGGCGAGGGCGGTCCTCGCTCGGGGGCGTGCGTGGCGCGCGGCGGGGCGGAGCGGACGGGAGGGGGACGACCTGGGGGGAGTGGCTGGTGCCATGGGGTGTCTTCCGATCGGGTCGGGCAGCGGGGGAAGGGGTGCCCGGAGCACGGCGCGGCAGAAGCCTCGAGGCGCTGAACGGTCCGGGGTCCTCAAGGGGCCTCGGAGTCCCGCGGCGGTGCGGTCCGGGCGGTCGGTGCGGGGAGAGCAGGGCGGGTGGTGCGCGGAGGAGGGTCGGGGACGGAGGTCCGTCGGAGTCGACGGGGGAGGTGGAGGCAGCGCGGCAGGGAAAAGGGGGAGGGGTGGCGTGCTTCCACGGCCAATGTACGGGACGTGCCCCGTCAGTGGGGCACTGGCGCTGACGCCGATTCGGGCTCTACTATGCCGCGGCCGGCGAGGGGCTGGGGACGGTGGGTCTCGATACGCCGCTGCGCGGCTACTCGACCAGCATGGTGGGCCGCTGCGCGGCTGCTCGACCAGCATGAATCGCGGGGGCGCTGCTCGGTTGCTCGACCGGCGGGGGTGGCTGCGCAATCAGTGGGGACGGCGAAGGGCCGGCGCCTCGTCGCGGAGGGGCCGGCCCTTCAGGGCTGAGCGCGGGGAGCTAGCGCAGCGTCACCGTCACGGGAGCGCTCGCGGCGACGTTGCCCGCCGCGTCCGTCGCCCGGGCTGTGAGCGGGAAGGTGCCGCGCATGCCGGCGGTGCTGGTGGTCAGCGACCAGGTGCTGCCGCCGGTCTTCGTGCCGTCGCCGACCTTGAGGTTGCCGAGGTAGAACGCCACGCCGGTGACGGCGGTGTCGTCGGTCGCGGTGACGGTGGCGGTGGTCGAGCCGCTGATCACGGCGCCGGCCGACGGCGAGGTGATCGCGACCTTCGGGGCGGTGGTGTCGGCGACGGGTCCGCTTCCGCCGTCCTCACCGTCGGGCGTCTCCGCGGGGAGCTCCGGGGTCTTGGTCGGCGTCGGGGTCGACGTCGGCTCGGGGGTCGCGGTCGGCTCGGGCGTCGCGGTCGGGGTCGCCGTCGGCGTCGCGGTCGGCTCCGGCGTCGCCGTGGGAGTCGCCGTCGGCGTCGCGGTCGGGGTGGGCGTCGGCGTGGGCGTCGAGGTGTCGACGTCGTCCCAGATCCCGATCAGGCGGGACGTGGTGGGGCGGGGCGTCCTCGAGTCGAGCTCGTCGACGCTCATCGAGCTCAGCGTGCTGTCGAGCGTGAAGCCGCCGCGGGTCGCGGTCTTGCCCGCGATGTTCGTGACGGTGTTCGTCACGGTGTCCCACTTCGGCTGGAGCGAGCCGGCGAGCATCGAGTCGGAGGCGTCGATGTTGCCGCCTCCCGTGCCCTGGATCGCGCTGACGCTGCCCGCGCCGTTGATCGCACCGGCGTAGCCGGCACCGCCGCGCAGGAAGGGGTAGCGCTTCATCGCGAGCGGTCCGCCGACGATGAACGAGTCCTCGAACGCCACGTTCCGGACGCCGCCGACGATGACGGCGCTGTTGTTGGAGGTGAACACGACCGTGTCGCGGAGGGTGATCTGGCCGGTGACGCCGCTGCCCTCGATCTGGAGGGTGTCGGTGTGCGGTCGCGCCGGGTTCGACCCGCCGTAGACGGCGTCGACGTAGTAGGACGGCGCCAGGTAGCTGCCCTCGACCAGGACGTCGCCCATCACGTCCGGTGAGAACGCCTTGATCTGCGCCGAGTCGGCGCTCTTGACCGTCGAGTCCGGCACCACGACCTCGATCAGCTCGACGTCGCGCACCGGCACGCCCGCCGACGCGGCGAGTCCGAGCCAGTTCTTGTTGATCCGCAGCCAGGCGAACGAGGCGTTCGTGGCCCCCTTCACGTCGAGCGAGTCGATGTCGAAGCGCATCAGCGTGATGCCGGTGACCGAGCGCAGCGCCCAGTTGCCGCCGGTGACCGACTGGAAGCCGTCGCGGGCGGTGACCAGCACCTTCTCGCTGCCGGTGTTGCGGTAGCCGTTGAGCGCGGACAGATCGGAGATGTGACCGGGGGCGACCCGGACGACGGCTCCCTCCGCGATCTGGGTGCGGGTGAGCGAGTCGAGGGCCTTGCGGATCGCCGAGCCGGACGCGGCCGCGTCGACGACGGTGTAGTCCGCGACACCGGAGCGGATGTCGGGGGTGGCCGAGGGGTAGTGCGTGCCGTCCGGCCCGTGGGAGGCGCTGCCCTCCGCGGCCGACGCGGCCGGGATCGAGACTCCGGTGACGCCGATCGCCACGGCGGCGGCGATCGCCAGGACGCGCAGGGCGTCCTTGGGGCGGCGGAGGAGAGGGAGGGCGGTTCTGGAGCGGGTGGTCGGGGGCATGTGGTGTCGTCCGATCGACTCGTGCTGTGCGGGGAGGGGACTGGTGCGGTGCGGAGGTCGCCCGGAGCACGTCGACGAGGGAGCCTCGAAGCGGGCGGCGGATCGGTGCCGCGCCGGGGAGCGGTGCCGAAGGACGCGTCGCTGCGGTCCGGGCTGATGGAGTGCGGCACTGCCGCGGTGACGCCGCCGCGGCGCGGACGCCGGAGCGGCCGTGCATCGGGTTGTCGGATAGGCGCTTCTCGACCCTCCCGAGGGAGGGCGAACCGCGTGCTCGCGGACCTCCGAGGGCGAACCTCCGGAGCGGGTGCCGAGCCTGTGGAAGGATTCAGGGAGCCTCCCAGCTTCGTCAGGATAGGGAACAGCCGACGAGCGACACACCACCCCGAGGGGGGTCGGAGCGGCAGACAGACGCTCACCTTCGTGCGGCTACCGCAGAGCTCCCAGCACGACAGCGGCCGCCCGCGCGACGAGGGCGTCGTCGTAGTCCGCCTCCGGGTCGTTGCGGGAGGTCAGGACGGACAGCACGATCGGGTCTCGGCCGGGAGGCGTGACGACGGCGGCGTCGTTGCGGAGGCCGCCCGCTCCACCCGACTTGTCCGCGACCGTCCAGCCCTCGGGAGCGCCCGCGCGGATCAGCGCGTCGCCGGTCGCGTTGCCGCTCATCCAGTCCAGGAGCAGCGCGCGATCCGCGGCGGGAAGGGCGTCGCCGAGTGCGACGGCGGTGAGATCGGCGGTGAACGCCGCCGGAGTCGTGGTGTTCGCGGTGCTGCCTGAGGCGATCGTGTTGAGGGCGGGCTCGTCGTCGACGACGTCGGTCGTCGTGTCGCCGAGCTGCTCGAGGGCACGGTCGAGGGCGACAGGCCCGCCGAGGCGGTCGAGCACCAGGTTCAGCGCCGTGTTGTCGCTGCGGCGGACCGCGGCCTCGGCCAGCTGCGCCAGCGGCAGCCCGCCGTCGATGCTCTCGCCCGTGACGGGGGAGTAGCCGGCGGCCTCGACGTCGGCCGCGGTCCAGGTGACGACCTCGTCGCGCTCGTCCGCGGGGACGCTGCGCAGGAACTCCGCGGCGGCCAGAGCCTTGATGCTCGACGCGTAGCCGAAGCGCTCGTCCTGCCGGTGCAGGACCTGCCGGCCGCTGCCGGTGTCGACGGCGCTGACGCCGATCCGCGCGTCGAACTCGGCCTCGAGGGCCGCGAGCTCGGCGGAGACGTCGACGGGGGCGGGTTCCGGAGAGGATGCGGCGGAGATCGACGGGAGCGGCGTCGGCGGACGCGAGGCGGCGGGCGCGCTCGGTGCCGAGCAGCCGGAGAGCACGAGTGCGAGGCCGGCGGCGAGGACGGGCAGGGATCGGGCGGGCGATCCGGGATGGCGGGGGCTCACAGGACGGAGTAGACGACGACGAAGACGAGCGCGGCCACTGCCGTGACCGCGACGGCGGCGAGGGCGATCGGCCACCGCGGTCGCCTCCGGACCACCGCGAGAGCGAGGAACGCCGCGCCGAGGACGATCTCGAGCCACCAGTAGACCGGGCTGGTGGTGTCGGCGACGTTCGCCAGGGCCCAGGCGCCCTCGCCGATCAGGACGCCGGACAGCGGGGCGACCGCGAGCACGCGCCAGGGCGTCGTGCCGTGCAGCGTCAGTGCGGCGGCGGCGCCGAGGATCGGCCCGGCCGGCACGGCCAGCAGCCAGAACACGTCGGTGAAGGGCGGGGAGTAGCCGAAGCCGCGCGCGGCGGTCACCAGGTCGTAGCCCTCGAGCAGGGCCCAGAAGGTCAGGAGGCCGAGCGCCGCCGCCGCCACGGGCCGCGCGCCGCCGAGCCGCATCAGCGCGAAGACCAGCATGGACCAGCCGCCCGAGGAGTTGGCGAAGGAGTTCACCGGCCCGGGCAGCGAGCCCTGCAGGAGGCTGGTGAGCCCGCCCATAAGCAGGCCGCCGACCAGGGCGACGAGGAGGGCGCGCACGAGGCGCGGGCGCGACGGGGCAGGAGGCATGAGTCGATTCTCGGAGGTCGTGGGCGGGACGGCATCGGGGATGACCCTGATCGGGGTGCTGGGGGGCTGAGTGCTGGCGCGGGCGGGTCTCTGAGGAAAGATCACCTCGTACGTGTGGGGAGAACTCTGTTGATCGAGTAGCCCGCGGAGCGGGCGTATCGAGCGGAGGAGGCGCCTTCGGCGCCATCGCAGGGCGGGGAAGAGGCCGACGTGCATGCGGTGGTGGGTCTCGATACGCCCCTGCGGGGCTACTCGACCAGCATGCGTGCGGGCGTCTCTTCCAAGGAGAACGGGTCGGCTCCACTCTCGGTCGGACGCGGACGCTGCGGTGTCGTGATCCTGCGCACCAGGAGCGCGATCCTGCGGAGTCGAACGGCTTGTTACCGTGAACAATCTGCAATAGGTTCAGCGTGTCGACGAGGATTCCCCGTCCTCCCACTAGCTCGACAGGTGTTGCGCAACTCGCGCTCTCCGCCTTCCCCACATCGGATTCAGAGGCGAATCCGGAGAGGAACCGTCAATGTCGACGTCCCCCCACCTGAAGAGTCCGGATGCGAGAAGACCGGATTCGAGAAGACCGGATTCCAGACGATCCGACCCGAGGGCGATGCGCGCACTCGTCACCGCCGCGGCGGCGTCGGTCGCGCTGCTCGCGTCCTGCGCGGTCCCGGTGACAGCCGCTGCGGCAGCCGATGCGGTCCCGTCTCCCGAGCAGAGCCTGCTCGCGGACTTCACCTTCGATGCCGCCCCGAGCAACGGCGCGTTCGTCGATCGCAGCACCCGCGCTGCCGTCCAGGGAGCGGCGAACCTGGTCCCCGGGAACACGGGCCAGGGCACAGCCGCGCGCCTCTCGTCGGCCTCGTGGCTCGACCTGACCGCCACGGACGGCAAGGCGCTCCTGGCCGGCCGGCAGAACGTGACCATCTCCTACGACAGCAAGCCCGATGCAGCGGCGAACACCGGCTGGGCCGTCTTCGCCGCCCGCTCCACCACGCGTCAGGAGTACGCCCAGGAGCACTACCTCGGCGTCCTCGATCGGACCTCGGGGATCACGGTCGAGCGGTACGACAACACGAACGGCCGGAACACGGCCGGGAACCTGGCCACGACGGCGACGAACGCCGAGTGGAAGCACGTCGATCTGGTCGTCACGGAGACGACGACGCGTCTCTTCGTCGACAGGAAGCCGGTCGCCGTCAACGGCTCCGGGGTCCCGCTGAGCCAGATCCTCGGCTCGTCCGGCGGAGTCCTCCAGGTGGGCAAGGCGAACTGGGGCGGGGGAGAGTACTTCTCCGGCCTGATCGACAACCTGCGCATCTACAACCGGGCGCTCTCCGGCGCGGAGCTGGGCGCGGAGAACCCGGCGGTCACCTCCGACGCGGGCGCCGCACTGGCCGTGCCGGCCACCGTGCTCGGCGACCTCCCGTCCCGCGTCCTCGGCAAGCAGGTCACCTGGAGCGCCACCGGCGCCGGAGCGGGCCGCGTGCAGTCGAACGGAGCGATCGACACGTCGGGCCTCGGCACCGGGACCGCCGCCGTGACGCTCACCGCCACCGTCGAGGGCAGCAGCCAGACCTTCCGCTGGGACAGCCGCATCGCCGCTCCCGGCGGACGGATCGCGACCTACGTCAAGACGGTGACCACCACCGCCGGGACGAAGGACGACCCGCTGGCCTACAACGACGACCGCCGCGCCGACGCGCTGTACGCCGCGGCACTGCCCGCCGGCGGCAGCAGCTGGGAGCCGCTGAACCGCTCCCAGGCGATCCTGTACGTCGCCAACGACGGCGATCAGGGCGCGAAGCCGAACGCCCAGGTCGGGTCGCCGAGCCTCTTCCGGACCGCGAACGGGGCGCTCGGCGCGGTGTCCGCGCAGAACAACGCGACCGATTCCGTCTACGTGTGGACCTCGCCCGAGGGCAGCACGTTCTCGCAGCAGCGCGCCGTGCGGATCGCTCCCGGCTCGGTCGTGACCGACCCGCGGATCGTGTTCGACGCCACGGCGCAGAAGTACAAGGTGTTCTGGACGGACCTGCTCACCGGTGAGGGACGGGTGACGGTCCTCGCCGACCTGACCGCGAGCACTCCTCTCGGCGTCACGTCGAAGGCGGACACCCGGGTCCTCGGCGTCCAGGGCGCAGGACTCCCGTCCTGGGCCGCGCAGAGCCAGGCGAGCGACCTCGCGCTGACGGCCGCCGAGTTCGACGTCTTCTACAAGAACTACGTCGACCTGCAGAACACGGGCGTCGAGAGGATCGACGCCACGGTCGCCCAGGGAGCCGGAGCCGCCGGAGTCGCGGCCGCGCTTCCGAAGCAGGCCACGCTGGACTACAACGACGGATCGAAGAAGAGCCTCAACGTCGACTGGCAGGACGACCTCTCCGCAGTGGACACCACGAAGCCGGGCAGCTACCAGGTCTCGGGCACCGTCCAGCAGGACCCCGAGGAGATGGTGAGCGACGCCCGCGCCGATCCGCACGTCTTCTTCAACCCGGACGACGGCTACTACTACCTCACCGGATCGCACTACGGCCAGTCCTCCCTCGGACCGATCGAGGAGAGCTCGAGCTACCGCAAGATCGGCCTCAAGCGGGCCACGACGCTCGCGGGGCTGCAGGACGCGCCGGAGCAGATCGTCATCGACCCGGACAAGGGCACGCCCGGCAAGGAGGGGCAGTATCCGAACACGTTCTACGGCTGGGGCGGCTTCATCTGGGCGCAGGAGTTCCACAAGATCAACGGCACCTGGTGGATCGTCGCCGGGATGAACAAGGGCTACGCACCCGTCGGCGGCTTCTGCGACAACACCGTCCTCATTCCGTACACGGGCACCGACGTATCGATCGCCGCGGGCGGCTTCTTCGACCAGACCAAGTGGGGCGAGCCCGTCGTCCTCGACGGAGCCGCGTTCGACGTCAGCTACTTCGAGCGCACCGAGGCCGGCAAGCAGCAGGGCTACTGGATCATGCCCTCCGGCGGCCAGATCCTGATCGGAAAGGCCGTCTCCGGCCCGAAGGGGACAGTGCCCCTAGTCGACGGCGAGCTCACGCGCGTGTACGGCGAGAGCCAGCCGTGGGAGATCGGCAAGCTCGCGCCCACTCCCAGCGACACGACCGAAGGACGCGACCAGGGAGTCGTCGAGGCGCCCTTCATGGTGCAGCAGGGCGACACCATCTCGATCACCTACTCAGGCGGCACGGTGGACAAGTACTACAGCCTCGGACTCCTGAGCACGACCGCGACGGCGAACCTGCAGGATCCCGCGAGCTGGAAGCAGACCGCGTTCCCGGTCCTCGACACCAACGACACCTTCACCGGTCGTCTGGGAGCGGACGAGACGAGCTACTACACGAAGCAGCAGGCCGGAACGGGTCACAACTCGTTCGCGAAGGACGAGTCCGGCAATCTCGTCCTCGCCTACCACGCCCGCCCGTACCAGGACCCTCACCTGGCGACGGACCCGGTGAACGCCGGTGGCCTCTTCGACTCCGACCGCAACACCTGGTTCAAGGGCGTCAACGTCCGGGCAAACGGCAGCCTCGATCTGTCGCTGACGAAGAACCAGGAGGTGGCGCCGGGGAACCGGACCGTCACCGCCACCGTCGTCGTCCGGGGAACGACCCCGACGGTGACCGCCACCGCCACGTCGCGGTGCGTCGCAGGGAAGGCCGTCGTCACGGTCGTCACGAAGAACACCGGTACCGCCGCCGCGGTGGTCACCTGGACGACGCCCTGGGGTGAGCGCTCGCAGAGCGTCGGTGCGCAGAAGACCGCCTCTCTCGCGATCACGACCCGGGCAGCCGCCATCACGGCGGGGACCCTCACCGGGACGTCCGTCGCAGCAGGCACGAGCACGCCCGTCACGGCGACCTACCCCGCAGCTCGCTGCGGATAGGGCGCCGGGGGAGTGGGGCCGGCCCGCGGGCCCGCCCCACTCCCCGCGACCCATCCACCCTCTGATTTCGATCCTTTCCGGATCAGGGCAGGCAGCGCTGCCTCGCCCGAACGACAAGGAGTTCCCATGAAACCCACCACACGGTGGCGCGCCGCCCTGGTCGGTGCGCTCGCCTCGGTGGTCGTCGCAGCCGGCGTCGCGCTGCCGGCCGTCCCGGCGACCGCCGCCGACGATCTCCTCGTCCGCTACGACTTCTCCCAGCTCTCCGGCACGACGGTCCCCGATTCCTCCGGCGGCGGGCGCACCGCGATCCTCCGCGGCTCCGGAGCACAGGTCTCGGGGAGCGAGCTCGTCCTTCCGGGAGGCGCGAGCGGCAGCGCCGCGGCCTACCTCGAACTGCCGCGCGGCCTCATCGACGGTCGCGACACCCTCACCATCCAGACCTGGCTGCGCAACGACACCGGAGCGGGCAACTACGCCGCCGTGTTCTTCGGGACGGCCGAGAGCCCGCCGTCCCAGTACTGGCTGCTCAACCCCCGCGACCCCGGCGGGCGCTTCAAATCGGTCATCACCGCGAGCCGCAACGCGCAGGCGCCCTGGACGACCGAAGCGGGCATCCCCGCGAGCGGACCGACCGGACCCGGCACCGACGCCTCCTGGGGCCTCTACACCACCGTCCTGCAGCCCGGGAAGCTGACCGGCTACTACAACGGCCGCCTCATCGCCGAGACCGTGACGAACCGATCGGTCAGCGATCTGGGCACCGACCTCGTCGGCTACATCGGCCGCTCGTCCTACCCCGACCCCTACTACAAGGGAGGCGTGCGGGACTTCCAGATCCGCACCAGCGCTCTCTCCGCCCAGCAAGTGGCGGACAGCTACTGGACGGGCGTCGACGCCGGTGTCCGCACCGCGGCCCTCGCCTCCGACGCGGCGGCCATCGACCTCGGACCCTCCCGCGTGAGCTCCGACCTCGCACTCCCCACCACCGGCGCGCAGGGCTCGAGCATCCGGTGGACGAGCTCCGACCCGGCGCGTATCAGCAGCACGGGAGCGGTCACCCGGCCCTCCGGCAGCGCCGACGCCGCCGTCACGCTGACCGCGACCATCACCCTCGGCGGCGCCTCGACCACTCGCGACTTCCCGCTCACCGTCGCCGCGCAGAACGCCCAAGCCGACCTCGACGCTCTCGCCGAGAGCATCGTCCTCCGCCCGACGCTCGCCGACGGCGAGCTGCTCCCCACCGCTCCCGCCGGCGCGACGCTCACCTGGCGCACCACCACCTCGGGCGTGAGCATCGCAGCGGGCGCGGTGCGCACGAGCGGCACGACGGCCGTCTCGGCAACCATCGCGGGGGAGCTCCGCGCCGGAACGGCCACCACGACGAGGACCTTCTCCGTCCGCGTCCTTCCGACGGGCCGGGCCCGCTACCTCCTCGCCTACGAGCGCACGGCGCTGGGATCGCAGGAGTACGGCAGCAACGTCGCGTACAGCATGCACCTCGGCCTCGGTACGACCCGCACCAGCACCGAGGCGCTCAACGACAACACCGGAGTCCTGTTCGCCGACGCTCAGCCCACCGGCGTGCTCGATGTCGTGCAGACCCGGACGCTCCGCGACCCCTACGTCTTCCAGCTCGCGACCGGCGGCTACGGCGTCCTCGCCACCCGCACGCTCACCAACGGCGACGTCGACTCCGAACGCCGCGGAACGCCGCTCTTCTTCACCACCCAGGACCTCGTCTCCTACGAACCGCGTGGCTTCGTCGACCTCGGGGTGACCGTGGCCTCCGAGCCGCGCGCCGTCTGGGACTCGGCGGCCAAGCAGTACCGAGTGACCTGGAAGGACGCGGCGGGAGCGGACTTCTCGCGGTCCTTCACCGACCTCGCCGACGCGGGAACCCGCGGCGACCTGCGCCGAGGCGCGATCTCGCTGCCCGATGCCGCCGTCTCCACCTCGATCACCGGAGCCGTGCCGTCCAACCTGCTGGTCGTCCCCACCGACACCGCCTCTTCTCTCGAGAAGCGACTGGGCCGTATTCGGAACACCACCGTGGCCGTCGACGCCGCGACCGTCCCGCAGGGGGCGGCGGTGCCCGCGCTCGGTGCAGCGACGCTCGGCTACTCGGACGGCTCCACGAAGAAGCTCCCGGTCGACTGGTCTGCCGCCGATCTCGCCGCCGTCGACACGTCCACGCCGGGGACCTACCAGGTCAGTGGAACCGTGCGACAGCGCGACTACGCGGCACCCTTCATCCGTGCCGAGGCCGACCCGAACATCCTCCGCTGGAAGGACCGGTACCTCTTCATCTCCACGGACGACCGCGGCGACGACCAGCCCGGCATGTTCCTGCGGAGCTCACCGACCATCGACGGCCTTCGCACCGCGGCCGACAGCATGGTCGTGGCACAAGGCACAGCCGGCATCGCCGGCTGCTACTGGGCGCCCGAGCTGCACGATCTCAATGGAGAGCTCTACATCTTCTACTCGCCCTGCATCGGCGCCATCGACTGGCAGCGAGTGACGTCCTACGTGCAGAAGCTCAAGACCGGCGGCGACCCGACACGTCTCGCTGACTGGGAGACGCCTCGCCCCGTCCTCAAGCAGGACGGCACGGCGCTCCAGCGCGATGCTCAGCACCCCGGCATCAGCCTCGACATGACGGTCTTCCAGGACGGCGGCCGCACCTACGTGTCCTGGTCGCAGCGCTACGTCACCGGCGGTGTCATCGGCGACGCCGAGCTCTGGATCGCCACCATCGATCCCGCGAACCCGTGGCGCCTCACCAGCGAACCGCGCAAGCTCGTCACCGCCTCCTACGGCTGGGAGACCAACCTCACGAACGTCGCGGAAGGAGCGACGGCCATCACTCACGACGGGAAGGTCTACCTGACCTACTCGGGATCGGGAACCGACCGCACGTACGCCGTCGGCCTCCTGACCGCCCCGTCCGGCGCCGATCTCACCGACCAGACGGTCTGGGCCAAGTCCGACGCTCCGCTCCTGAAGAGCGACCCGGCCGCGAACCTGTGGGGCCCCGGACACAACAGCTTCACGGTCGACGAGGACGGCAACGAGGTCCTGGTGTTCCACGCCCGCTCGAACGGAAGCAGCAACCGCGACACCTACCTCCGCCGGATCCACTGGGCCGCCGACGGGGGACCGGTCCTCGACATGAGCGCCGCGGAAGAGGTGCTCACCGCGAATCGCACGGTCCGCACCACCATCACCGTCCAGGCGTCGGCCGTCACCGTGACCGCGACCGCCACGACGCGCTGCATCTCCGGCAGGGCCGTCGTCACGATCACCACCCGCAACGCCGGCGCCGGCACCGCGGACGTCGCCTGGGTCACCCCCTGGGGCGCGCGCAGCCAGCAGATCGGTGCACAGAGGACGGGCACGCTGGCGATCACCACCCGGGCCGCCTCCCTGTCGGCCGGGACGCTCGGGGGAACCGCCACGGTGAACGGGGCCGCCACTCCGGTCACGGCGACCTACCCCGCAGCACGCTGCAGCTGAGCCGACCGAGAGGGGGTCCGTCCACGTCGAGTGGGCGGGCCCCCTCTCGGCGTTCCCGGACACCGCGCGCGCCGGTGGCACCGCGCAGCGAATGACGACTCGGACCGGAGCTGCAGGGACACGCGTGATGCTTCTCCGCTCTCCTGTCCGAGTCGGTCGGCGAGGCCCTCTCGAGAGGCGGCAGGAGAGACACCGAGAATCGGAGGACGAGCGTGATCTCGCGTCGATTCTCGGACGGGACGCAATGACGATGGCAATAGCAAGGCAAATGGCAATGGCGGTGAAGGATGTCGAGCATCCGAGTGATTCCGGAATGCGCCGCGGGCGCGGCCTCGACTCTTCCGGAATCGTGACGTGGCAGGAGAAGACGGAAGGCCCCGGCCCGGCGAGGCGACCTCGTGCTGAGGTCGCTCGCCGGGCCGGGGCCCGCAGGTGGATCTCTCGGACTACATTCCGTCGGACAGCATCGACTGCACGAGTTTCACGTGGCGCTCGAAGCCGAGCTCGGTGTACTCGGGGTTGTAGTTCAGGCCGTAGGGCCACATGTGGCCGCCGCCGCAGTTGATGGTCGCGGTGGGGCCGTCCCAGGTGCGCAGCAGCGGAAGGGCAGAGGTCCAGCCGTTGTTCTGGCAGCGGTCGACGAAGGCGTCGTAGCCGACTCCGACGGTGTGCGAGAGCTCGTGCAGCGCCGTCCCCTCCTGCATGTAGCCGCGGTCGGCGCCGAAGCGAATGGTGCCGTTCGGGTTCGCGTCGGCGGTGGGCACACCGGGCACGTAGTAGACGGTGTAGAACCGGTCGATGTTCGAGAGGCGGTTGTAGCGCGCGACCGCCCGATCCATCGCATCGGTGATCCGGGCGTAGGCGTCGAGCTCGTCGGCGGAGGGGTTCGCTGAGCGGACGAGGGCGTAGGTCATCTTCTGCACGGTCGGGTCGGTGATGCTCCACCGCTGCACCTTCGAACCGGTGCAGGTCCACTGCTGGATCGCGGCGCCGTCGGTCTGAGCGAAGTCCCTGTCGTCGAGGCAGAGATTGCTGTGGCGGTTGAGGATCTGGCTGGATCCGCCGCCGACGTCCGTGATCTGCCACTGCTGATTGGGGGCTCCGGTGCAGGTCCACTGCCGCACCTCGGCGCCGGGAGTGGTTCCGAAGTTGTAGTCGTCCAAGCAGAGGTTGCTGAAGACGTTCTTGATCTCGGCATACCCGGTTCCCAGATCACGGATCTGCCAGCGCTGATTGCTCGCTTCCGAGCAGCTCCACTGGCGGACTTCGGCACCCGGCTGAGTGACGAAGTCGAAATCGTCCAGACACATGCTGCTGTGCTGATTGCGGATCTCCTGGGCAGCGCCGACCCCGACGGGCGCAGTCGCGGCCTCGGCAGGAGCGGCGAAGCCGAGGGTGGTCAGGCTCGCGATCAGCGCGGCCGTCATCGTTCCGAGTAGGCGTGCCTTGATGGTGGACTTCACTGTCCTGGACATGCAATGCCTTTCAGGTTCTTCGGCCGCCCTATCGGGTGGTCGACGTACTGATCCGGTCCACCGCGGATACGGTGAGAAGATCATTGATCCGGCTTTCCGGCGCATTCTTCAGAAGGTCGAAAGACGCGACTCGACGCGATGGAGAGGCCGGCCTCCGGGTCTTTCGAGGACGAGCGGATTGTTATCGTGAACACTCCTCCTGGTCCGATCTTGTGCGTGTCGGACGACTGCTGTCAAGCCGGAATGACGCCCCGACTGGGGGACAAAGCTTCATTCCGAGCGCCATTCGGCTTTGTGGCCGATGAGCGTCCGATACGAGTTCCGAATGCCGACAAGTGTCCGTTATTGGCGGGACGGATATTTAACTTGTTACCGTGAACATTTTGTTGCTACGGTGAAGCCGCCGCCACCGGGACGACACTCCTCCGTCCGCGGCCGGCCGATGGTTCGAAGCAGAGCCCGAGAGGATGCGTCACTGATGACGTCACGACTTCCGCGTCCCGGACGCCCCTCCGCCGAGTCGACCCGCGGCCGACGACGCAGGGCCGGCTGGCCGACCCTGGCGATCGCCGCACTGCTGCTGACCGGGGCGATGGCCCCGCTCGGAGCGGCCGGCGCGGCGACCACCGTGCCGGAGCCGCTCCTGCGCTACAGCTTCGACGAGAGCGGGACCTCGTCTGCCGTCGGGTCGGCGATCCCTGATGGGGCGATCGTCGCGGACGGAGCCTCGAGTCCGCACCCCGGAACCGTCGTCGGGTCCGGAGCCCGCTCGGTCGCCGGGCCCTCCGGTTCCGCCTCCGATCGCGCGCTCTCCCTCCCCGGAGGCGCGAGCGGATCGACCGCCGCCTCCGTCCGGATCGCCCCGGGGCTGATCCCGGCCGGCACGGTGGACGTCACGATGTCCGCGTGGCTGCTCTGGAGCGGCTCGCCGGAGTGCACCTGGCCCTTCACCCTCGGGTCGGGCGTCTCCGCGCACCTGCTCGCGACCACGCAGTGCGGCGCGTCCGCGTACGGGGCCCTCACGAACGGCACCGAGGTGCGCGCGTCCGCTCCGGCTCCGGTCCCCGCCGCCCGCTGGGTCCACATGGCCGTCGTCGTCGACGGCGGCGACTCCGTCTCGACCTACCTCGACGGCAGCCTCGTCGGGCGTGGGGTGACGACCTCCACCGCGGTGGCCGCGATCGGCTCCAGCACCTTCTCGGGCTACCTCGGCAAGTCGTTCTACGGCGCCGACGCCTTCTGGGCCGGTGCACTCGACGACGTCCGAGTGTGGTCCTCCGCATTGTCCGCCGAGCAGATCCAGCAGAGCGCCGCGGGTGTCCACTCCGCGCTCGCGACGAAGGACGCGGCGGTGTCGCTCGGCGGCACGTCCGCTGTCACCGCGGATCTCTCCCTCCCCGCCGGCGGCGCGAACGGCTCGACTCTCACCTGGTCCTCCAGCGCTCCCCGCACGGTCTCCAGCACCGGAGCGGTCACCCGGCCGGCCGCCGGCAGCTCCGATGCCGTCGTGCAGCTGACCCCGACCGCCACCCACGGGGCGGCGACCGTCATCGGCTCACCGATCACCGTCACCGTGAAGGCGTTCGCCGCCGGTGACAGCGTGCAGGCCGAGCTCGCTCGCGCCGTCGCCGACGCCGTGCGCAGCGACCCGGCACTGCAGGGGCCGGTCCGCGGCAGTCTCTCGCTGCCCGACTCGGGAGCCGACCTCGACGCGGTCGCCTCCCGAGCGGGAGCCGCGGACGCGGTGATCGAGTGGTCCTCCTCCGCACCCGCCGTCGTCAGCGCCGTCGATGAGGGCGCGGAGCCGGACGTCGTCCGGAAGGGCTCGGTCACCCGCGGGAGCACCGACACCGCCGTCACCCTGACCGCCACCGTGCGCGTCGCCGGGACGACCCCGGTGACGGTGTCGCTGCCGGTCACGGTGCTCGCCGCATCGCCTCTCGACCCCGCCGACCTGGACGCCTACCTGTTCGTCTACTTCACCGGCGACAGCGTCGAGGGCGAGAAGCTGCGCTTCGCGACGTCCGACGGCGACAACGCCCTGCAGTGGAAGACCCTCAACGACGCCCAGCCGGTCCTCACCTCGACCAAGGGGACCCAGGGGCTCCGAGACCCGTACATCCTGCGCTCGGCCGAGGGCGATCGCTTCTTCCTCATCGCGACCGACCTCTCCGTCGGCCGCTCGGGCTGGGGAGAGGCGACCAGCAACGGCAGCCGCCACCTGGAGGTCTGGGAGTCCACCGATCTCGTGAACTGGGGCGAGCAGCGCCACATCGAGGTCAACGTCCCGAACGCCGGGATGACCTGGGCGCCCGAGGCGACCTACGACCCGGCCATCGACGCCTACGTCGTCTACTGGACCTCCTCGATGTACCTCGACGACGCGCGCACCCGGCCCGACGGCAACGGGCCGCAGATCGTCACCTCCATCACCCGCGACTTCCGCACCTTCACCGAACCCGAGCCGTGGTTCGCCTCCGCCGACGTCGCCGGGCTGAACAAGGGCAACGGCCTGATCGACGCGACCGTGCTCAGGGAGGGCGATCAGTACTACCGCTTCACCAAGGCCACCCAGAGCTCCGGGTGCCCGTCGCCGGACATCATCGGCCAGCGCTCCAGCGACCTCCGCGCCACCACCGCCTCCGGCGCCTGGAGCCTCATCGACACCTGCATCGGCCGCACCGCCGGCACCCCCGAGGTGGAGGGTCCCGAGATCTTCCGCGCCAACCCCGGCGACACCAGCGGCTACCGGTACTTCCTCTGGGTCGACAACTACGGGGGAGTGGGGTACATCCCGCTCGGGACGAACTCGCTCGAGGGCGACATCCAGTGGACGTACCCCGCCGCGTTCTCGCTGCCGAGCTCGCCCCGGCACGGCTCCGTGGTGTCGATCACGGCGAAGGAGCGCGACGCGCTCGCGGCGAAGTGGAACCCGGCCCTCCTGGTCACCTCGGTGAAGCCCGTCGCCGCCACCGCCCCGGTCGGCGCCACGACGGTGGCACTGCCCGCCACCGTCTCGGCCGGCTTCCGGGACGGTCACAGCGAGACCGTCGGCGTGACCTGGCGCACGGCCGACCTCTCAGGGCTGAAGAAGGCCGGCGACAGCGTCCAGGTGACGGGACGGCTGCAGAACTCGTCGGCGACCCTCGCCGTGGCGACGATCACGGCCACGGCGCCCCCGGCGGCCCCCGCGATCGCGGCGACGGCCACGGCGTCGACCCGCTGCGTGCAGGGCAAGGTCGTCCTCTCGGTCGTCGCGACGAACCCGAACGCCTTCCCGGTGAAGATGGTCGTCACCTCGACCTCGGGCTCGAAGACGTTCGCGGAGGTGGCCGCCGGCAAGAGCGTCACCCACTCGTTCACGACCCGCACCGCTGCGCTGCCCGCCGGCTCCGCGACCGCCACGGCCACCGCGTTCGTCGCGGGCAAGCCGGCCACCGCGACGGCCACGGCGCCGTACGCGGCGGCGAGCTGCGGCTGAACCCTGTTCCTTCCACGACCCGACCGACCACCCGACACCACTGAACCGGACGGCGAAGCTGCCGTCTCGAGAACGGAGAACACCCGCATGCAGAACCACACCTCCACGGCTCGCTCCTTCCTCCTCCGCGGCGCCGCCGGTCTCGCCGGAGGCCTGCTCCTACTCGGCGTCGCCGGCACCGCCTTCGCCGACGAGCAGCAGGGCGCGGACGACGTCGACGTGAACGTGCAGATCGCGCCGCTGACCGGCGGCGGCGCCCTCTCGATGACCGTCGCGAGCGACTCCACCGCCCTGACCGAGAACGGCTCGAACAGCGTCGTCCGCCAGTTCACCGGCACCCTGCCGACCGTGACGGTGACCGACACCCGCGACCCGGCCGACATCCCGGCGGAGGCCGGCTGGTACGTCCTCGGAACCGCGAGCGACTTCACCTCGTCGACCGGCGACATCATCGGCGCGGAGAACCTCGGCTGGGCGCCGAACCTGATCGACGGCGGCGACTCCGGCCTCGTCGCCGAGGGCGACGTCGTCGACACCGCCATCGACGGCGGCCCCGACGGCGTCGGCCTCGTCGACCAGGAGCTGCTCGCCATCACCAACGACAGCGCCGGCGTCGCGGAGGAGGGCTCCTGGACCGCGAACGCGGCCCTGACCCTGAAGACCCCGACCACCGTCGACGCGGGCGACTACAGCTCGACGCTCACCCTCTCCCTCTTCGAGTGACCCGGCGCACGCCGACCGAGCGGCCGCCGTCGTGCCCCTTCGATGCTGGTCGAGTAGCCACCCCCCGGCGGCGCGTGCGCGTCATGCTGGTCGAGTAGCCGCCGCAGGCGGCGTATCGAGACCCACCCTGCCGAGCACGGTCGATCTCGACCCACCCACTCCGCGGCCCACTCGATCAGCACGCCGACGTCCCCGCCCGCCACCGCCCGCCCCTTTCCCCCAGGGATGACCTTGCGCTCACCGCACCCCCGATCACTCGGCCTCCGCTCCTGATGGCAGCCTTCCGCCCTGACGCGGTTCCCATCACCTGCCGCTCCTGCGCCGCCGGCCGGTCCCTCGACGCCCTGATCCTCATCGAGCTCGCGCGAGGCGTGAACTGCGATGAATCGCGCCTGCTGTCGGCTCTGGCGGTTCGAGTGGATCACCGGATCGGCCTCGTGCAGTTGCGGTCACGACTCCGCGAGCTCACGAACCGAGGCATGGTGCTCCTGGAAGGACACCGTCGAACGATGCTGCTGCGCATCGCGCAGTTCTCGATCACGCGTGCCGGGCGGGACTCCCTCGCCGCTCACGCGCGAGCGCTGGACCTCCTCGCGGAGGAGATCCATGTCGCGCTCCTCACCCGGCGCTGACGGCGACGCCGCCGAACCCACGCGCGCACCGAGGTCGGGACGGGGCCCGTGGTCGCCACGGTGCGGTGACAGGGCCCCGCGCGGTCGCCGGTCAGCCCGCAGGGCGGCCGCTCGTGCCCGTCCAGCAGCCACCGATGCGGCCACTCCTGCTGCCACGAAGAGCCACCGAGGCAGCCCATCGTGCTGGTCGAGTAGCCGCCTCCAGCGGCAGATCGAGCGGAGGGAGCGCCTTCGGTGCCGGCGCAGGGCGGGGAAGAGACAGCCGTCCTCACGCTGGGCGGGTCTCGATACGCCTCTTCGGGGCTACTCGACCAGCATGTCTGCGGACGTCTCTTCCCAGTAGACCCACCCGTTGGTCGAGTAGCCGCCTTCGGAGGCGTATCGAGACCCCACATCGCCGAGACATCCGGGAGCGAGTCTCCTCCACACTCGTCGATCCGACGGCGTTGTCCCCGATCAGCCCATGGTTCCGGTCCCGGTGTCGGTGGCTCCTGCTTCAATACGCGTATGTCAGAAGATGAGAATGCGGCAGCACTCGCGGAGGTGCGCGACTGCTTCACCGACGCCGCCGCCACCGAGCGCGCCGCATCCCCGACGCGCCTGAGAACCGCGGAACGCATCCACCGCGGCTACCGCGTCGCGCTCACCGTCCCGGAATCGTTCGCTCGCGGCACGTCCCGCAGTGAGACCCGGGTCCTCGTCGAGCGCTCCATCCGCGCCGAGCTCGCGGTAACGCTCGGCGTCTCCGAGCGAGACGTCTCGCGCCGCCTCGAGACCGCGCAGATGCTGATGGAGCACCTGCCGCTCACTCGCGCCCTGCTCAGGGACGCGCGGATCCTCTGGGAGGCGGGCGAGGCGATCTGCAGAACCGCGATCAGCCTTCCCGAGGCCTCCCGCGCGGCCCTCGACGAGCGCGCGGCCGACGCCGCGCTCACGATGACGACGACCCAGCTGCGCCGCGCCCTGAGTCGCTGGCGCGAGGAACTGCACGAGCAGCCCCTTGCCGAGCGCCACTCCCGCGCCACGCTGGACCGCGCGGTCTGGGTCACACCGGATGTCGACGGCATGGCCACGCTCTGCGTCCACGCTCCCGCGCCGGCGGTGACGGGCGCGTACGACCGGCTGCGCCGCATCGCGCGCACCCTCCGCGATGACGGCGACCCCCACACCCTGCAGCAGCTCAGCGCGGACGCCGCGGTCGATCTGCTCTGCGACGGCGACATCGCCGGCACCACCCCGGACCCCGAGCACCGACCCGACCCGACCTTCGTCCCCGGAGTGCGGGCCGAGGTGCGCCTCACCCTCGCCGCCTCGACCGCGGTCGGTCTCGACGATGCGCACGCGGACCTCGACGGCTACGGACCGGTCCCCGCACCGATCGAGCGCGAGCTGATCCGCACCGCAGCCTCCTTCACCCGCGTCCTCACCGACTCCGATACCGGCGCGGTCGTCTCCGTGGGCCGCACCTACCGCGTCCCACCGCCGCAGATGCGCCTGCACCTGCAGCTGCGGGACCAGACCTGCCGCTTCGCCGGCTGCACCCGCCCCGCCAGCACCAGCGAGGCCGACCACACCCTCGAGTGGCGCAACGGCGGAGAGACCTCCCTCGAGAACCTCGTCTCGCTCTGCACTTCGCACCACCACGTCCGGCACGGGGACCAATGGACCTACGTCACAAGCGGTGACGGGACAATCGTCTGGACGAGCCCGACGGGCCGGCGGATCAGCAGCCAGCCACCGGCACTACCCGGGCGTCCGCCCGACCCGCCACCGAAGCCCCGCTTCGACGACGTACCCGCACCGTTCTGACGACCGTGGATCTCGATACGCCCGCTGCGCGGGCTACTCGATCAGCATGCACCGCGCGGGACGTCGGTGTGAGCCCGTACGTGCTGCACGAACCGCACTCAGGGTGCGCTGGCGCACGTCCGCACAGGCTGGTCGAGCAGCGCGCAGCGCGTGTCGAGACCCGCCGTGGTCAGGCAGGCAGCCGCTGGGGCTGCGACACGGGGGACTCGGTCGGCACGGCGGCGGCGGCCACCGACGCCGGGTCCTCGCCGCTGCGCAGGGGGAGGAGGCGGAAGTGCTGGCGGTAGGGGCCCTTCTCCGGGGTGTTGCTGTACTTCTCCGGGCGCGTCTGCACGTCCCAGTTGCCGCCCTGGAGGCCCTCCTGGGCGGCGTCGACCCGGACGACCGTCCTCGTCGACGAGGGGACCTCGTGCCAGTGCCGGCGGTCGGCCAGCTCGTCCGGGCTGTTCGGCTGAGCGTTGAAGAACATGCTCCCGGCCGACGTGCTGCCGCCGGACGTGCTGCCGTCGGACGCACTGCCGCCGGACGCACTGCCGCCGGAGGTGCCGTCGCCGGCCAGGACGAGCACGCCCGCGCCGCCGCCGTCGACGAGGGCGGCCCAGCGGGTGTCGGCCTTGTTCGCGCTGTCCTGCGGGCGGCTGTATCGGGTCGGCTGGTCGGCGACGGCACCGCTCCAGCGGCCGAAGAACGCCGACGCCCGGCGGTCGGCGGACGACTCGTGCGGGCCGCGGCCGTACCAGTGCAAAGTCGAAAGCTCCGGCGCGAGCCCGAACGTGGTGCCGACGACCTGCGGGTTCGGCGTGCCCTCGACCGGCGAGAAGGTGGAGCGCACGTCGACCTGACCCGTGCCGTGGATCGTGTAGACGATCGACTGCGGAGAGGTCGTCACCCGGCCGCTCGGCCGGAACGGCACCGCCGTCGTCACCGACCCGTCGACCGTGATGCGGACGGCGCCCGGCGTCTCCTCGACGTCCACCCGATCGATCGCCCACTCCTCGCCGACGCCGCGCCAGGGCAGCGACGGCTCCGGGCGCTCGAGCCGGATGTCCGGGATGGAGAGCTCGGGGTCGTTCGGGGTGCGCCAGAAGTTCGGCAGCAGCGGCGCGGCGAGCCGCTCGCGACCGCCGTAGCGGAGCGAGGTCAGGCGGCCGGTGGAGCGGTCGACGGTCGCGGAGAACGCGGGCCCGCGCACGACGATCGCCGTGCCCTCCTCGGTCGCGGTCACCGGCGGCAGCTCCCGCGGCGCCCGGCGGCGGGCCGCAGAGGCGTCGACGGGCAGCTCGAACTGGGCGCGCGCGACGACGTGTCCCTCCTCCGCCCAGGCGGTGGGAGCGGCGAGTGCCAGCTGCACGTCGAGGCGGTACTCGCGCGCCGCGTCCTGCGCGGCGGGCTCCGGCAGCGGGTAGGGCAGCGTGACCCGCCCCTCCTCCTGCGGGCCGATGGCCCACTCCGCGCCGGGCAGCGAGCCCCGCTGCACCGGCTCGCCGTCCGCCGACACGGTCCAGTGCACGACGTAGCCGTCGAGCCCGGTGAACAGGTGCTCGTTCGCGACGAGGAGCTCGCCGGCGCGCAGATCGACCGCGGTGACGGAGACCGGCTGGTACGCGAGCGCCGCCTCGGCCAGCTTCGGGGTCGGCGTGCGGTCGGCGAGGACGAGGCCGCTCATGTGGGCGCTCTCCTGGTTCGGCTCGTCGCCCCAGTCGCCGCCGTAGGCGAGGAACTCCTCCTCGGGCCGGTCGGGGCGCGGCCAGTACAGGCCCTTGTCAGCCCAGTCCCAGAGGAAGCCGCCGGGCATCGCGCGCGGGTCCTCACGGGCGGCCGCCCAGTACTCCTCGAGGTAGCCGGAGGTGTTGCCCTGGCTGAAGGCGTACTCGACCAGCAGGTAGGGCCGCGGATCCCGGCGCGAGCGCTCGGCGAACTGCGCGACCGGCGGGTAGAAGTCGCCGTCGAAGTCCGAGAGGCCGGCCGGGACGACCCAGGTGCCGGAGCCGACGGGGTCCTGGTAGCTGACGGGGCGGGTCGGGTCGTGCTCCTTCGCCCACTCGTACATCGCCTGCAGGTTCGCGCCGACTCCGGACTCGTTGCCGATCGACCAGGCGATCACGCTGGGGTGGTTCTTGTCCCGCTCGACCATGCTCCGCATCCGCTGGAGCAGGGGAGCGCGCAGCTCCGGGCGGTCGCCGGGCAGGAAGGGCGCCCCGTCGTCGTCGATGCGGTTGATGTGCGTCTCGTTGTTCGCCTCGTCGACGAGGTAGAGCCCGTACTCGTCGGCCAGGTCGTACCAGCGCGGGTCGTTCGGGTAGTGCGAGGTGCGGACGGCCGTGATGTTGCTCTGCTTCATCAGCCGGATGTCCGCGATCATGTCGTCGCGGCTCAGCGTGCGGCCGGTGCCCGGGCTCCACTCGTGCCGGTTGACGCCGCGGAGCGAGACCGCCCGGCCGTTCACGAGCAGCACGCCGTCCACGATCTCGACGCGGCGGAAGCCGACCCGGACGGCGACGCGCTCGAGGACGGCGCCGGTCGCGTCGCTCAGCTCGACGACGAGCGTGGAGATTTCGGGGGTCTCCGCGGACCAGAGTCGCGGGGACGAGACGGGGATGCTCGCCTGGTTCTCCGCGCGGCCGTCGGTGTCGAGAACGACCGTCCGACTCTGTCCGCCGACCTCCGCCGCACCCGGCGCGGTGCCGTCGAACAGCCGCATGCGGAGCTCGAGACCGGCCGCGGACGCTCCGGGGCGCGCGTCGATCGCGACCGAGACCTCGACCGACCCGGCGGTGAACGTGTCATCGAGCGGCGTGCGCACCGTGACGTCGCGGATCATCGCCGCCGCGCGCGAGAGCAGCCGCACGCTCCGGAAGATCCCCGAGAGGCGGACGTTGTCCTGGTTCTCGAGGTAGGAGCCCGTGCACCAGCGGTGCACCTCGACGGCGAGGACGTTCGAGCCGGCCCGCACGTGCTCCGTGACCTCGAACTCGCCCGTCGTGTAGCTGTCCTCCCGGTAGCCGAGGCGCTGCCCGTTGAGCCACACCGAGCAAGCCGACTCCACGCCGTCGAACTGGAGGAAGGTGCGGCGCTCGGCCCAGCCGTCCGGCAGCTCGAAGGCGGTGCGGTACTGGCCGACCGGGTTGTAGAGGGTCGGCGCGTTCGGGTAGTCGCCGCGCGGGTCCGGCTGCTCGTGCCGCCCGTTCGCGCCGGTCCACGGCAGCACGAGATTGGTGCCGATCGGGAAGTCGTAGCCGTGCAGCTGCCAGCTGGCGGGGACGGGGACGGTCGGCCAGGCCGAGTCGTCCCAGTCCTCGGCCGCGAAGCCGTCCAGGCGGGCGGCCGGGTTCGGCGCCCAGTGGAAGCGCCAGTCGCCGTCGAGGCTGTGCGCGAGCGGCGTGCTCGCGCGGTCGCCCTCCAGTGCGGCGTCGAGCGTGGCGAAGGGGGTGAGCTGGGCGTGCGCCGGCTCCGTGCCCCACTCGAACACGTCGGGGTCGTTCCACTCCTGGGCGAGGGTCATGCGGTGCTCCTTGGGGTGCGTCGTGCGTGGGGCGTCGGGCTTGGTGCGTCGGGCGTGCAGCGGTGCGGGCGGTGACAGCGGAGTCCCCTCCCGCCGCCCGGGTCGCGGGCGAGGGGAGGGGACGGGTGAGCCGCTACTGGTCGTAGGCGCTCTGCCAGATCTCGGCGTAGCGGTCCGCGCCGAGGCTGGTCAGGGCGTCGAGGTAGGACTGCCAGTCGGCGTCGCTCTCGGGGTCGCGGACGCCGGTGACGAACTCGGCGGTCGTCGTGGCGACGCTGCTCTCGACGTTGGCGGTGAGGGTGGAGAGCTCGCTCGCGTCCTCCGAGGGGACCCAGATGTTCCAGTAGGGGAACATCGCGTCCGACTCCTTGCCGGCGTACTGGTCGGTCGCCTCGAACAGGCGGCGCTCGAAGCCCGCCTCGGTGTAGATGTCGAGCGGCTGGACCTGGCTGGCGCGGAACTCGGCCGTGTCGAACACCTGGGCCATCGGGCCCCAGTTGCCGTTGTAGTCGGCCTCGTTCGCCTCGTCCATCTTCGTGTCGACGAGGGACGGCTCGAGGCTCTGGTCGAGCGCGATCTCGCCCTCCTCGGGGGCGCGCCAGCCGATGCCCTCCTCGCCGAACTCACCGCGGACGTGGCCCTCCGGCGAGAACAGGTAGTCCATCATCTCGACGATGACCTTCTGCTCCACCTCGTCGGCCGCCTTGGTCACGACGAAGGTCGCACCGGGGACGCTCGGGAGCAGGAAGGTGGCGTTCTGGCCGCCGGGGCCCGTCAGCGGCGGGAGCAGGTCGTACTGCGTGTCGCGCCCGTCCTCCTGGCCGATGGTCACGGCGAAGCCGGGGTGGATGGCGGTGAAGCCGCCGATCAGGACACCCTGCGCCGCGTTGCCGGTCGCGGTCATCTGGTCGCCGCCCTGCGAGAAGGTGGCGGGGTCGATCAGACCGGCGTCCCACAGCTTGCGGAGGAACTTGAGGCCGTCGCGCCAGCCGTCCTGCATGGTCTGCAGCTGCACGGTGTCGCCGTCGAGACCGAGCGAGACGGGCTGGCCGTTCGCGCCGGAGCCGGTGTTGAACGCGTTGTAGATGAAGGCGTTCATGATGTACGGCACCAGCGACTGCTGGGTGCTGCCGGTCAGCGGGATCTCGTCGGCCTGGCCGTTGCCGTTCGGGTCCTGGGTCTTGAAGGCCTGCATCACCGCGAAGAACTCGTCGGGGGTGGTCGGAGCGGCGAGCCCGAGGGTGTCGAGCCAGTCGGTGTTGATCCAGAACTTGTAGGGGTAGGAGCAGTGATAGCAGTCGTTCCACTGCGGCAGGCCCCAGATCTTCCCGTCCGGGGTCTCGGTGAGCTCCTTGAAGCCCGGCTCCGCGTCGAGGGCCGCCTTGATGTTCGGGCCGTTCTCGTCGATGAGGTCGTTGAGCTGCACGAGCAGGCCCTGGTCGCCGTAGCGCTGGAGTTCGGCGCGGCTGAACTGCGAGGCCCACGGGACGAGCATGTACGCCTCGGGCAGGTCGCCGCCGGCGAGCGAGATCTGGCGGGCCTCGGCCGCCTCGGACGCGCCGTAGGAGGTGGTCTCGAACTGGATGTCCACGTCGAACTTGTCCTCGAGGACCTTGGTGAACGAGTTGGTGTTCAGGTCGATCTGCGCGCCCTGCTCGCCGAAGATCCGGATGACCTTGCGGTCCGCCTCCGGGCTCTCGCCGGTGCAGCCGGTGAGCCCGATGATCGCGGTGGTGAGGACGGCGCCGAGGAGGAGGTGCTTCCTCCGCGCGGCGACTCTGCCGTGCTGTGTGCGAGAGAACTGCTGTGTGCGAGAGAACAAGGTGTTTCCTTCCATGGGTGAGAGAGCCGCGGGGGAGTTCCGCGCGACCGGGAGGAGTCGGCCCGCGAGGGGCGGGCTCGGGGGTGCTCAGCCCTTGACGGCGCCGAGCATGATGCCCTTGTTGAAGTACCGGGCGACGAAGGGGTAGAGGATCATCACCGGGACCGTCGAGATGACGATCAGCGAGTACTTGAGGAGATCCGCGAGCTGCTGGCGCTCGATCTGCGCGGCCGCGTCCATGCCCGGTGTCGCCTGATTGAGGATCAGGACGTTCCGCAGCACGAGCTGCAGCGGATAGAGGCTTGGATCGCGGAGATAGAGCAGGGCGTCGAAGTAGGAGTTCCACTGGTAGATCGCGTACATCAGCGCGACCACCGCGAGCAGCGGCTTCGAGAGCGGGAGCACGATCGTCCAGAGGAAGCGCAGATCGCTCGCGCCGTCCAGCTGCGCCGCCTCGTAGAGCTCGTCCGGGATGGAGGAGCGGAAGAAGACGACCGCGATGATCACCTGCCAGACGCCGACGGCCTGGGGGAGGATCAGCGCCCAGCGGGTGTCGAGCAGGCCGAGCTGCTGCACCACCAGATAGGTGGGGATGATGCCGCCGGCGAAGAGCATCGTGAAGATGACGCCGAGGGTGATCCCGCCGCGGCCCCAGAAGTCCTTCCGCGAGAGCGGATAGGCGATCGCGACGGTCAGCGCGAGGCTGACGAAGGTGCCGGCGGCCGTGTAGAAGAGCGAGTTGGCGAAGCCGGTGACGATCGTCGAGTCGCCGAGGGCGCGCTCGTAGCCCTCGAGGGTGAAGTCGATCGGCCAGAAGCTCACCCGGCCGGACGAGACGGCCAGCGGCGAGCTGAACGAGCTGGCCAGGATGTAGAGCAGCGGCAGGAGGACTGCGAGCAGGAACGTCGTGAGCAGGACGTAGACGGCGATCATGAAGACGCGGTCGACCATCGGGTCCTTGATCCGGGTCGCGCGCTGCCGGCGGCGCGGCGGCCGGGCGGCCTCGCCGTCCTCGTGAGCGGTGGTCGATGGCGTGTCGAGTGCGGTCACCAGAGCCCCTGTCCCGTGATCCGCTTCGCGAGCGAGTTGACGCCCAGGAGCAGGACCAGATTGATCATTCCGTTGAAGAGCCCGATGGCCGCGGCCTGACTGAAGTCGGCGTTGAGCAGACCCACCTTGTAGACGTAGGTGGGGATGATCTCGGACTGCGAGAGATTGAGGGAGTTCTGCAGGAGGAAGGCCTTCTCGAATCCGATCGCCATCACATTGCCGACGCCGAGGATCAGGATGGTGATCGCCGTGGGCATGATGCCCGGGATATCGACGTGCCAGATCTTCTGCAGCCGGCTCGCGCCGTCCATCCGGGCGGCCTCCTAGAGCGAGGTGTCGATGGAGGAGAGGGCCGCCAGATAGAGGACGGCGGAATAGCCGGTCGTCTGCCAGACGTCGCTGAAGACGTAGATGTGCCGGAAGAAGTCCGGGTCGCCGAGGAAGTCGATCGCCCCGAGTCCGAAGAACGACGTGACGTCGCTGACCGGGCCGAGCTTGGGCGAGAGGAACAGGATCGTCATCGAGATCACGACGACCGTGGAGATGAAGTAGGGCGCGTAGGTGACCATCTGCACGGTGCGCTGGAAGAAGCGCAGCCGCACCTCGTTCAGGGCCAGCGCGAGCAGGATCGGGAACGGGAAGCCGGCCAGCACCACGTAGGCGGAGAGCAGGAAGGTGTTCTTCAGCAGCGTCCAGAAGATCGGGTTCGAGAAGAACCGCTCGAAGTGCTTGAGGCCCACCCAGGGGCTGCCCCAGACGCCGTCGATGACGTTGTAGTCCTTGAACGCGATGATCGCGTTCGACATTGGCACGTACTTGAAGACGAGGAAGTAGAGCAGCGGCGCCAGGATCAGCAGGTAGAGCTGCCAGTGCCGCCGGAAGCTGCGCCGGGCGGCGCGGAAGCCGCGGGCGTTCGAGCGGCCTCGGATCGACGCCGGGCCGCCGGGGACCGGCGCCTCCGGACCGGGGGCGCCGGGCACGGTCGAGCCGGGGACGGTGGTCCCGGGGGCGCCGGTCAGCGGCATCACCATGCCGTGCCAACCGGTGTGGGGAGGAGGGGCGGACGGGTCGCCGTGCAGGCGTCGCGTGCCCCAGGTCGGGTCGTCATGTCGAGAGCATCCAATCGCCGGTGATTCGGAACGAGGACGAGACTAAGCAGCCGATAACTCCCGTGTCAATAAGAAAACGAAACGTTTCGTGTACTTCTCGAGCGATGCCTGGAAAAGACGGGGGCGGTGATTCTTTCGAAAGTGTAAGAAGACGTTATTGCGAAAGTTCCGGCTATTCTTGCGAAAGCGGGCGAAGGTGGATCCGCGATAATCCGATGAATCCGAGAACGGCCGAGTCTGCGCCGTCCATGCTGGTCGAGCAGCGCGCAGTGCGCATCGAGACCCACGCTCTGCAGGACGGCGGATCTCGATACGCCCGCTCCGCGGGCTACTCGATCAGCATGGAGGGGGCCCACGCCGCGGGCTGCTGGGTCGGCATGCGGGGGCCGCTGCGCGGGCTGCTGGGTCGGCATGCACGGCGCGCTGCGCGGGGCGAGTGCATCGCAGCCCCTCCATGCTGGTCGAGTAGCGCGGAGCGCGTATCGAGACCCGGGCTCCGGCGGACGATGGATCTCGATACGCCCGCGGCGCGGGCTGCTCGATCAGCAGGAAGGGGCAGCCGCTCGGGCTGCTCGATCAGCGGGCGGGGGCCGCCCCGCGGGCTACGCCGGCGGCTGCTCCGGCATCGCCGCTGTGCCCGTGGCGCGCAGGCGCTCCTTGACGAGCTCCGGGAAGAGGGGGCGGCCGTAGAAGTAGCCCTGGGCGCGGTCGGCGCGCAGGGTCGTCAGCAGCTCGTGTGCGGACGGCGTCTCGACGCCCTCGACGATCGTGTGCATGTCGAGGTCCGAGACCAGGTTGATGATCGAGCGGAGGATCGTCGCGTGCCGGGGGTTCTCCTCGTCGGCGAGGAAGACGCGGTCGATCTTGACGATGCTCAGCGGCACCGTCAGCAGCGCCGCGGCGGCCGCGTGCTCCTGGCCGTAGTCGTCGAGCGCGATCGCGATGCCGTCCGCGGTGAGGGCGCGCACCCGCTCGATGACCGCCTCGTCGACGTGCCCGATCGAGCCCTCCGTCAGCTCGAGGCAGAGCTGGATGCCCTGCTCGGCGGTCCGGTGCGCGCCGATCACGTCGGTGACGCCGTCGTGCATCAGCTGCTCCGCCTCGATGTTGACGCTGAGGAACGTGACCGACGGATCGATCGCACGGAACTCGATCATGCAGGCCACCGCCTGGTCGACGATCTGCACCGTCAGCTCGTCGAGCACGCCCAGCGAGCGCGCGATGTCGACGAGGGTGATCGGGCTCAGCGCGGTGCCGTCCGTCCGGGTGTAGCGGGCCAGCGCCTCGAAGCCGACGATGCGCCGCTCGGCGACGTCGATCACGGGCTGGAAGGCGACGCGCACGGTCCCGTCGGCGACGGCGGTGCGGACCTCGGCGACGAGGTCCATACCCTGCGCCTCGGCCCCCTGCGGATCCTCGCCCTTGCGTTCCTTCTTCGTCTCGTACATCCGCTCGTCCGCCTCCTGCATCACCCGGTCGAATGAGCCGCCGTCGACAGCGACCGGGGCGCCGATGCTGATGCGGGGGTGGAGCTCGGCGTCGCCGACGACCAGGGGCCGCTCGACGGCGCGCGCGATCCGGAGCGCGACGGCTCCGGCGGTGATCGAGTCCAGGAGGACGGCGAACTCGTCGCCGCCGATGCGGGCGACGACGTCGTCCCCGCGCACGCTCTCGCGGATGCGACGGGCGACCTCCTGCAGGACGGTGTTGCCCGTCGAGTGGCCGTGGGTGTCGTTGACGGCCTTGAAGTCGTCGAGATCCATGAACAGCACCGCGCGCTCCTCCTGGTCGCTGATCGCCGCGAACTCCTCGTACAGACCGCGGAGGTTGCTGAGACCGGTGACCGAGTCGGTCGTGGCCTGGTCGCGCAGCACGCGAGTGCTGCGGCGATCGTAGAGGGCCTGGGTCGCGATGTGCGCGAGGGCGAGGAGGGTGCGGTGCTCGAGCGCGGTGAAGCCGCCGGAGTCGGGGCGCCGCGTCAGGACCACGTGACGCAGTCCCAGGCCGGGCGTGGCGATCGGCGCCGACAGCTCGAACGCGCGCCCGGGAGTGGCGGAGATCCGCGTGCTCGCTGACGGGATGGCCGTGCGGGCCGCCCGCTCGAGCGTCTCGAAGATCGCCTCCTGGTCGCCCCACGGCAGAGCGAGCGCCGCCTCGATCAGGCCGTTCAGCTTGCGCTCGATCCGGGCGCGACGCAGATACTGGCTGACCACGGCGACCGCCAGCGCGACGATCAGGAGCGTGTTCGCCGAGCGGATCTCGAGGCCGGCGCCGAGCTCGATGCGCTCGACCCCGGCGGAGAGGTGCGCGCCGTAGGCGAGGGCCACCAGCACGATGTTGAGGCCGAGCGCCAGCAGCACCCGGTCGGGCCGGAGCGCCGGCCGCGGCACGTCGCTGACCTCGGCCAGGGTCAGCCAGGCCTGCAGGTACTCCGCCCCGATCGAGAGCAGTCCGTAGGCCAGCACCGCCGGCACCGCTGCGAGGACCGGCCACCAGCCCGTCTGCGGGAAGAGGGAGAGGACGAGCAGGAACGCTCCGCCCGACAGCGCGGCGAGTCCGGTCCAGTAGACGACGGCGGCCCAGGGGCGCCGCGAGATCAGCTGGAACAGCGCGATCGCGAGCACCCACAGCAGCAGCGCCTGGACGCGCGGCACGTCCTGGGCCAGGAAGGCGAGCACCGACACGCCGACCCCGAAGGTGACCGTGCCGATGCCAGAGGCGAGCTCGAGCCGGAACGAGGCCGTGATCCACATCGCGGCGAGCAGCACCAGGAACGCGAGCCACAGCCCGGGGAGCGCCGGTGCGTGCGGGACGAGCAGGACCAGCGTCAGGAGGAGGCCCGCGCCGCCGACGCCGAGCCGGAGGGCGCGCACCGAGCGCGGTCCGCTGCGCTCCGAGAGCGCGTCGGGCACCACCACGGGCTCCTCGGCTCGCGCCGAGGAGAGTCCCGCCGCCGTGTCGCTCATGCGTTGGCCACCCCTTCCCGCGCGTCGGCCGTTCCACGATCCGGCGCGTGACCACTGTGGCAGAGCGGCGGTGCCTCCGCCCGCGCGCACGACCAGGTGAGGGAAGACGAGTCCGCGGACCGCCCTGTGGAGGAGGCCGGGTCTCGATACGCCCCTCCGGGGCTACTCGACCGGTATGATCGCCGGCGAACCCGGGTCGGCCGCACCGCATCCCTGCTGATCCAGCAGCGCGCGGAGCGACGCTCCCTGCTGATCGAGCAGCGCGGAGCGATGGCCCATGCTGATCGAGCAGCGCGGAGCGACGGCCCATGCTGATCGAGCAGCCCGCGGAGCGGGCGTATCGAGATCCACCCGCGCGAGAAGTCGAGTCTCCGGCCCGCCCCGACCCGCCTTCGCATCCGGGCCGGTCGCTCAGTCGTCCGTGGCGAGGACCCGCACGTCCCACGGGCCGAGCTGGAGCTCGGTGCCTGCGGGCAGCTCGGCTCCTGTCAGCACGTCGGTGGCGGCAGCCGGCAACGGGTACACCGAGGGCTCCCAGGACCAGTTGTGGACGAAGCGGATCCGCTCGCCGTGGCGGTTGGTCGCGCTGGTGACCGTCTGCGACGCGGTCGCGCGGCGCCACCCCGAGGCGGCGTCGCCGACGGCCCAGGACATCAGGGCCCGCGCCAGCTCGAGGTCGGGCACGGTCCCGACGGTCGTGACCCGGCCCGCGCCGTGCGCGCGCGTCGTCACGGCGGCGAATCGGCCGTGGTGCGGGTGGACGTAGCGCACCAGTACCTCGGCGTCGTCGGGCTGCAGGCCGTCGGCCCAGAGGGTGGCCGTCGCGCCGGCCGGCAGCGGGAAGCCCGATTCCGCGACGACCGGCAGCGGGACCGCGAGGTTCGCGAACTCGTCGTAGTGGACACCGGCGGCCTCGGCGAGGAACGCCGGCTTGCGCTGCAGCCGGGCCCGCGCCTCCTCGTCCTCGTAGCCGGTGCGCACGCCCACGACCAGATGCCCGCCCGCATCTGCGTACGCCTCCAGCCACTGCAGCTGCGCGTCGTCGGCGATGGTGAACGCCGCGGCGATCAGCACGGGATGCGCAGCGGCGAAGGCGGCAGGGGTCGTCTCGGTCAGCTGCGAGGGGTGCACCGTGTTCGACTGCAGCCCCGCGTCGAAGGCGCCGCGCGCGAAGGAATCGAAGACGGTCTGGAAGGTGCGCGTCGACGCCACCGGCACGCCGCGGGCGGCGCCGGTGCCCTGTGTCGGGTCGCTGAACGAGGGGTACTCCTCGAGCGCCCACTTGCTCTCGTTCGAGAACAGGATCGCCACGTCGGAGTCGGGGGTCAGCTCGGTCACCCGGTCGCCGGCGGCAGCGAAGTCGGCGCCCAGGGCGGCGATCTGCTCGTAGACGCGGCCCGGCTCCTGCGAGTGCGGCAGGATCCCGCCCCAGTAGGTCTCGGCGCCGTGGTGCAGCGTGTGCCAGTGCCAGTACTCGATCATCGTCGCGCCCCGCGAGACCAGAGCCCAGGCGGCCTGGCGCCACTGCCCGTCGTAGCCGGGCTCGTTCGACCACGGCATCCCGATCGCCTGCGCATCGGTCTCCGTCACCAGGAACGGCGCTTGCTTCGACGCGTACATCCGGTCGGCCGTGGCGTAGAGCGCCCAGGTGCCCGATGTCGTCCAGTGCTGGTCGAACACCCGCGCGTCCGGCAGCTCGAGCCCGTCCTGCATCCGGTAGTAGGGATTGCCGGCGGCGATGTCGAGGGAGCGCACGAGCTCCTCGTCCTGCACCGTCCTGCGCTCGTAGGAGATGCAGGTGGTGACGAACTGGTCGTCGCGGCCGGCCCGCGCGGTGATCTCCCGGACCATGTCGGCCTGCCAGCCGATGAAGTCCGTGGTCAGCGAGGCCTGGAAGCGGCGCCAGGCCAGGTCGTACTGCGGCTGCTGATTGGCGTCCGGGGTCCAGAGGTCGGCCCAGGTCGACAGGCGGTGCGACCAGTAGGTGAGCCCCCACTCGTCGTTCAGCGTCTCGACGGTGCCGTAGCGCGCGCGCAGGTGGTCGACGAAGCGCTGGAAGACCTGCCGGTTGTGGAAGATCTCGTTGCCCGGCTCGTTATCGACCTGGAAGCCGATCACCGCGGGGTGCGCGGCGTAGCGCTCGACGATCCTACGGATGAGCCGCTCGGCGTGGAAGAGGAAGGCCGGGTGCGAGTAGTCGATCTCCTGCCGGGCTCCCCAGCCCATCGGCCGACCGCTCGAGCGCTCGACGTTGATCTCGGGGTACAGCCGCGCGAGCCACATCGGCGCCGCGTAGGTCGGCGTGCCCAGCACGACCGCGATGCCGTGCTGGTGGGCCGCGTCGAGCACCGGCTGCAGCCAGTCGAGCTCGAAGACCCCGTTCTCGGGCTCCCAGGTCGACCAGACCGACTCGCCGACGCGGACGACCGTGAAGCCCGCGGCCTTCATCAGCCGGAAGTCCTCGGCGAGGTCGCGGCGGCCCAGCCGGGAGGTCGGCTGGTACTCGTGGTAGTAGGCCGCGCCGAACAGGATGCGGTCGGTGAGGTGCTGCATGGGAGGGCCTTTCGGACGTTCGGGAGAGGAGTGGCGGAGGAGGGCGGTGCGGGTGTCAGCCCTTGACGGCGCCCGCGGTCAGCCCGTCGAGCAGCTGCTTGCGCAGCAGGAAGAACACCAGGATCGTCGGCACCGAGGCGAGGACCGCGCCCGCCAGGACGAGGTCGTAGGAGCGGTTCTCCGATGCGAAGAGGATGTTCAGGCCCAGCGGGATCGTGTACTGCGACGAGTCCGAGAGCAGCACGAGCGGCCAGAGGAAGCTGTTGTAGCTCTGCAGGAAGCCCCAGACGCCCAGCGCTCCGAGGGAGGGGCGCAGCAGCGGCAGTACCACGCGCCAGAAGGTGCCGAACTCGCTGTTGCCGTCGATCCGGGCCGCCTCGATGATCTCGTCCGGGATCGACTGGACGATGAACTGCTGCATCATGAAGATCCCGAACGCGGGAGCGACCCACGGCACGATCAGCGCGAACCACGGGTTCGAGAGCCCCGCCTTCACGATCAGGATGAACAGCGGCACCAGGATCACGACGAACGGCACCGACAGCGACGAGAACATGATCGTGAAGAGCACCTTCTTGCCGCGGAAGGCGAACTTCGCGAAGCCGTAGCCCGCCATCGCGCAGACGAAGACCGAGACCGCGGTCGCCAGCAGCGAGGTGCCGACGCTCATGCCGAACCAGGCCCAGAAGGGCTGCGTGGTCAGCAGGTTGACGTAGTTGTCGGTGGTCGCCGGGTTCGGGACGAGCGACGGGGGAGTGGAGAAGATGTCGCCGCGGTTCTTGAACGAGCCGCTCAGCGCCCACAGCAGCGGGAACACGAAGACGAGCAGCAGGGCCGAGAGGGTGACGTAGAGCAGTCCGCGGCGGGCGCGCTCGCCTCCGCTCGCCCGGCGCTGCCTCCGCGGAATGCGGCGCTCCGGAGCGTCGGCGGTGACGATTCCCGTGGTGGCAGTCATGAGGTTCTCCCGATGGCGAGGGCGCGGTTGAGGATCTGGCTGACGGCGAAGACGAGCACGAAGAGCACGACTCCGGCCGCGGCGGCGTAGCCGAACTGCTGGCGTTCGAACGCGGCGCGGTAGATGAACATCGAGACGGAGAGGGTCGCCTCGCCCGGTCCGCCCCGCGTGAGCAGGTAGGGCTCGTCGAAGAGCTGGGCGGCGCTGATGAAGGAGGTGACGACGACGAACGCGGTCACCGGGCGGATCGCGGGGAGCGTCACGGTGCGGAACTTGGCGAGCACGCCGGCGCCGTCGAGCTCGGCCGCCTCGTACAGCTCCTTCGGCACGGCCTGCAGTGCGGCGAGGAAGAAGATCGTCAGGTAGCCGACCGTGCGCCAGAGCAGGACGAAACCGATCGCGACCTTGGCCAGCGTCGGGTCGCCGAGCCAGTCGATGTCGCCGAACCCGAAGACCGCGCGGATCAGCGAGTTCAGGAGTCCGTAGCTGCGGTCGAAGATCAGGCTGTAGATCAGCGCGATGACGATCGGCGAGAGCACCATCGGGATGAAGAAGGTGAGCCGGAACAGGTCGCGCGCCTTGAGCCCGCGGGCGTTCAGGCCCTGCGCGATCAGCAGCGAGCACGGCACGATGAGGAACACCGCGATCAGCGTGTAGATCAGCGTGTTCACCAGCGCAACGCCGAAGCTCGTGTCGCCGAGCAGGTTCCCGTAGTTGGCCAGCCCGACGAACTCGGGCGAGCCGAGGCCGACCCACTCCGTGAGGCTGAGGTAGATCGCCGCACCGACCGGGACGATCATGAACAACGCGTAGAGCAGGTAGAACGGCGCGATGAAGAGGTACGGGGCCCGGCCGCCGGAGGTGTTCAGGCGCTTCCGCTTCGCGGCGCGCCGGGCCTCGAGCGGGGAGCCGCCGCGGCCGTCCTGAGCGGAGGCGGGCGCCCCGGCCGTGGTGAGAGTCGACATCATCGATCCTTAGCTGCGGGCCTGGCCGCGGAAGTCCTCGGCCGTGGCGCGGAGCGCCTGCGCCGGGGAGAGGGTGCCCTTGTAGGCCTGGAGGAGGTAGCCCGACAGCACGGTCGTGAGGATCTGCTGGTCCTGGCTCTGGAAGAGCGACGGGACCTCGTCGATGATCTCGCCGTAGACGTCGAAGAGCGCCTGGCCGCCGAAGTAGTCGTCGGTGATCGTCGCGAGCTCGGGGTCGTCGTAGACCGAGCGCAGCGTCGGCAGATAGCCGAGATCGCGGTAGCGCTTCACCTGCTGGGCCGGGTCGAGGTAGGCGGCGAGGACGAGCTCGACCGCGGCGTCGCTGTTGGCCTTGCCGCTGACCGCCGCGAAGCCGGTGCCGCCGCCCACGGCCGTGCGGCTGCCACCGTTCTCGAAGCGGGGGAGCGTCTTCACCCGCCAGAGGCCGGCCTGCTCGGGCACGTTCGGCTTGATGCCGTAGCTCGAGTACCAGGTGGGCATGTCGACCCCGAGGATCGAGCCCTGCTTCAGGCCGCTCTGCATGCTCGGGCCGTAGTAGTCGGCGACGGTCGTGAAGAAGCCGGAGGCGAGTCCGTCGACCGCGAACTGCAGCGCCTCCTCGGCCTCCGGGGTGGCGAGGTCGAGGTTCCCGTCGCGGTCGAAGAGCTGTCCGCCGCGCTGCATCAGCAGCAGCTGGTAGCCCTGCACGACCTGCGGCAGATCGCTTCCGACGGAGAGCGCGCCGAAGGACACGCCCTCCCGCGCGCTGATCTCGCCGCCGACGCGGGCGAACTCCTCCCACGTCTCGAGGTCGGTCGGCACGCCGAGGCGCGCGAACTCGTCCTCCCGGTAGTAGTAGACGGCGAGCGGCGTGTCGGAGTCGAGCGCGTAGAGGGCGCCGTCCTTGCTGAACGCGTCGACGCGGGCGGCGATCAGGTCGTCGCGGTAGGGGGCGGTCGCCTCGGTGAGGTCGACCAGCAGCTCGGGCGCGATCGAGCCGCGGAGCGTGCGGGCGAAGTTCGCGACCTCGATGCCGACGAGGTCCGGCGTGCCGGAGCCGGCGACGGCCTGCGCGATCAGCTTGGTGACGATGTCGGTCGCGCCGATCTTGGTGACATCGAGCGAGTAGGAGAAGTCGGTGCGCGCATCGGCGAGGGCGAGCGCCTCCGAGAAGAACGTCACGTAGCCGTCGTCGTGCGTCCAGAACGAGAGGTCGACGGCGCCGGACTCGACGGCCGCCTGCGGACCGGTCGCGGCGCACGAGGCGAGCAGGGAGGCGAGGGCCGCCGAGCCGCCGGCGGCGGCGCCGAGACGGAGCAGCCCGCGGCGGGAGAGCGCGGGGGACAGTGGGTGCATGGAAGAGCTCCTTCGGAGAAGGGGGAGGGACGGGCCGGCGGGCGCGCCGGAGGGACCGCGCGCAGGCGGCTCGTGCGGACCGCACGGACGGCGGTGGGAAGGGACGGGGAGGGATGAAAGGGGGGAGCCGCGGGCCGAGAGCCGGAACGGGGAGCTACGGGACAGGGGAGCTACGGGACGGGGGAGCTACGGGACAGGGGGAGCTACGGGACAGGGACGGGCGGCGCCGGCGCCAGCGCCGCGCGCTCGGGGTTCGCGGGCCCGCTGGACGCGCGGACGATCAGCTGGGCGGGCACCGAGCGGTGCCGCTCGGTCGGCGCATGGCCGTCGAGGGTGCGGATCATCCGGTGCATCGCGATGCGCGTGACCTCGGCGAAGTCCTGCTTGACCGTGGTGAGCGGCCGGTGCAGGAACTCCGAGATCGGGTCGTCGTCGAAGCCGACGACGCTGAGGTCCTCGGGGATGCGCAGGCCGGCCGCCTCGGCGGCGTGGATCGCCCCGACGGCCATCTGGTCGTTGGCGGCGAAGACGGCGGTGACGTCGCGGCGGTGCAGGATCGACGCCATCGCCTCCGCCCCCGAGCGCGGGCTCCAGTCGCCGCTCAGAACGGGCGGCTCGGCGGCGTCGGCGTCGGCGAGGGCGGTCCGCCAGCCGTCGATGCGACGGCGGGTGGCCGACCAGGTGCCGGCGCCGGCGATGTGCCAGACCGTCTCATGGCCGAGGGCGAGGAGGTGCTCGGTGGCGCTGCGGGCGGCCCCGGCCTCGTCGGTGCCCACGACGAGCTCCTCGGGGCGGTGCGCCTCGCTCGGGTGGTCGAAGCTGAGCACGGTGACGTCGGCGGGGATGGTGAGGCGCGGATGCCCGAAGTCGACCGGCTCCGAGAGGATGATGCCGTCGACGCCCTGATCCACGAGGGCGTCGACCGCTTCCTGCAGCTCCGCGCCGCTGTTCTCCGCCGTGCGCACGACGCTGAGGGAGTAGCCGGCGGCACGAGAGGCCTGCTCGACGCCGTCGAGGATCGCGGACGGACCGTAGAGCGAGGTGCTCATCGTCACCATGCCGATCCGGCGGCTCCGCTGGGTGACCAGGGCTCGGGCCGCGGCGTTCGGCCGGAAGCCGAGGGTGCGGATCGCCGTGGCGACGCGCTCGCCGATCTCGGAGGAGACGTGCGCCTCCCCGTTGACGACGCGGGAGACCGTCTTCTGACTCACGCCGGCGGCGCGGGCCACGTCGGCCATCGAGACCCGGCGACCGCGGTCGTCCGGCTGCGGCACGGCCTTCGATGCGTCCACGTCGCAGCTCCTTCGCTCGTCCTCGGACCCGAGGTTGACAGCGCAGTCAACTGCGCGGTCCGACGAGTACAACACGGTTTGACTGCGTAGTCAATCGCGCCGTGGAAGGCCGTGCATGCTTCACACGACGAGGAAGGGCGGATGCCTGCTGATCGAGCAACCCGCGCAACGGAGATCCATGCTGATCGAGCAGCGCGCGCAGCGGGGATCCATGCTGATCGAGTAGCCCGCGCAGCGGGGATCCATGCTGATCGAGTAGCCCGCGCAGCGGGGATCCATGCTGATCGAGCAGCGCGCGCAGCGGGGATCCATGCTGATCGAGTAGCCGCGCAGCGGGCTTATCGAGATCCACCCGCGTCGGAAGGCGGGTCTGCAGACCACCCCGCTGAGGACGGTGGGTCTCGATACGCCGCCTGCGGCGGCTACTCGACCAGCATGCAACGAGCACGCCCGCATGCGGCCGCCGAGCGCGGATGCATGCTGGTCGAGCAGTCCGCGCAGCGGGCAACCATGCAGATCGACCAGCCCGCGCATCGGGGAACCATGCTGATCGAGTAGCCCGCGCAGCGGGCGTATCGAGATCCAGCAGCGTCAGACGGCGGGTCTGCCCGCCGATCTCGCGGGTCAGCCGCCGAGGGTCACGCGGAGGATCTTCTCGCTGCTGTTGTTCGGGATGCTGTCCTTGTCGCCGGTGTTGGAGGTCGTCATCCAGAGGCCGCCCCGGCCGTCGGGCTCGACGGTGCGCAGGCGGCCGTAGGTGCCGACGAAGGCCGAGGTCGGGGTGGCCAGCGCGTCGCCGGTGATCGGGGCGCGGTACAGGCGGGTGCCGCGGAGGCAGGCGATGTAGACGACGTCGCGGACGACGGTCAGGCCGGAGCAGGAGCCCGCGGAGGTCGGGTACGTCGCCTTCGGAGCGAGGAAGCCGGCGGTGCCGCAGCTGCCGCTGGTGCCCTCGCAGGCCGGCCAGCCGTAGTTGCCGCCGCGGACGATGAGGTTGGTCTCGTCCATGACGCTGTTGCCGAACTCCTGCTCCCACAGGCGGCCCTGCGAGTCGAAGGCGAGCCCCTGGGGGTTCCGGTGGCCGTAGCTCCAGACGGCGTTCCCGAACGGGTTGTCGGCGGGGATGCTGCCGTCCGGGTTGATCCGCAGAATCTTGCCGCTGAGCGAGTTCAGGTTCTGCGCGGTGGCGGTGTTCTGGCCGTCGCCGGTGCTGACGTAGAGCTTGCCGTCGGGGCCGAAGCGCAGGCGTCCGCCGTTGTGGTACTTGTTCCGCAGGATCCCGGAGGCGAGGACCTGCACCGTGCTCGTGTCGAGGCGGTCGCCGACGAGCTTGAGGCGGATCACCCGGTTGTCGGTGGGGGAGGTGTGCATCACGTACAGCCACTGGTCGGTGGCGAACGTCGGCGACACCGCGATGCCCAGCAGACCGCCCTCGCCGTCCGTGCTCTGCACGTTCGGCACGGTCCCGAGGCTGGTCTTCACGCCGGTCGTGGGGTTCAGACGGACGATGTCCTGCGCGTCGCGGCGGGAGTAGAGCACGGTCCCGTCGGGGACGGTGGTCAGCCCCCAGGGGATGTCGGTGTCGGTGGCGACCTGGGTGACGGTGCAGAACGCGGTGCTGCAGGCGCCGCCCGTGGTCACCGCGGCGGCGGCGCTGCGAGCAGAGGTGTTGCCCTGGGCGTCGACGGCCGCGACAGTGTAGGAGTAGGCGGTGTTCGCCGCGAGGCCGCTCTCGGTGAACGTCGTGACCGGCGCCGTCGTGCCGCTGCCGGCGACCGTGCCGACCTGCGCGGAGCCGCGGAAGACGGTGTAGCTGCGCACCCCGATGTCGTCGGTGCTCGCGGTCCAGGTGAGGGTGACAGCGGTGCCGGACGCCCTCGCGGTAAGCCCGGTCGGACTCGTCGGCGCCTGCGTGTCAGTGCTGCACTGCGGGACCGTGATCGCGACGGTGGCGCTGGCCTGTGAGACGTTGCCGGCGGCGTCCCGGGCGTTCACGTAGAGGCCCCACTGCGCGCCCGGCACCACGTCGAGGCCGGTGGACAGGACGTTCCCGGCGACGGACTTCATGAACTGGCCGTCGTGATACACGTCGTATCCCGCCACCCCGACGGCGTCCGTGGACGCGTTCCAGGAGAAGGTCGCCGTGCGGCAGGCGAGGTTCGTCACCCGCGGGCTCCCCGGCGCGGACGGGGCCGTGGTGTCCGCGACGACCGCGCTGGTCCGCCACTTCTGCCAGTCGCCGCCGGCGCAGGCCGCGATCTGCACCGATGAGCGGTTCGCCGTCTTCCGGTCCTTGACGCTCAGGCAGAGGCCCGAGGCGACAGCGCGGATGGTGCCGTCGCTCTCGACTCGCCAGCGCTGCCCGTCTCCGCCGACGCAGTCCGAGATCTGCACGTCGGCACCGGCCAACGTCGCGCGGTTGCGCACCTCCAGGCACTTCGCGCCGCCGTAGACGGTGATCTCGCCGGTCGTGGCGATCGTCCACTTCTGGTTGGCGCCGCTGTTGCAGTCGTAGAGGACCACGATCGTCCGGTTCGCGGTCGACCCGTTCGGCACGTCGAGGCAGCGCTTCGACGCGACCCCGGTGATCGGGCCGACCACGGGAGCTGCAGCTGCCGCCGCGGCCGCCGCCTGCGCCGGAGCGGGAGCCGCCTGAGCAGGAGCGCCGGAGACGATGAGCGCGACGGCCAGCACGGCGACGGCGAGACTGCGGGGGACAGCGGATCGGCGGACAGTGGATCGGCGGATAGTGAAACGCATCAGCGGGTTCCTCTACGGACGGAGCGACCGGGCGCCTGCACGACTCGCCCAGTGCCGACCCTGGCACTCGTGATGACCCGCGACAACGGGTCCTTGCCGTCATCTCGCGCCGTCCCTACCCCCCGAACGAGCGAGACCCGTCACCCCACGACCGGAGACCGCGGTCCTCCGCCAGGGCGGGCGCCGCGGTCGCGGAAGACGGCTCTCGATCGGCTCGCCTCTGCGCCAGGTCCTCGATCGCACGGCGCCGACTGCGCGCCGACTGCGCACCGACTGCGCACCGACTGCGCACCGACGACTCCGGCGATGCCGGAAGGCTGCTGGGCACCGTCGTGAGCACCTCCGCGAGAATGAGGGGAACAGGACGGGGCGGGAGCCGATGAGCGACGAGACAGCGGACGAGGGACGAACGGACGGAAGACGGACGGACGCCGAGGCGCTCCTCCGGGGCGACGGCGGACTCGAGCGGCTGTGGACGGGCGCCGTCTGGAGCGAGGGGCCGCTGTGGATCCCGGCCGAGGGGCGCCTGCGCTGGAGCGACATCCCGAACGACCGCATCCTGCAGTGGGACAGCGCGACCGGGGAGACCTCGGTGCACCGCGAGGGCGTGGAGTTCACCAACGGGCGGCTCCTCGACGCCGACGGGAGCGTGGTCCAGTGCTCGCACGGGCTGCGCCGACTGGAGCGCGAGCGGCCGGACGGCACGGTCGAGGAGCTCGTCTCGAGCTGGGACGGCGGGCGGCTGAACTCGCCCAACGACGTCGCGGTCGCGCCCGACGGCTCCTACTGGTTCACCGATCCGGACTACGGCATCCGGCAGCCGGCCGAAGGGCACCCGGGCGAGCGCGAGTACGGGGCGCGCTGGGTCTTCCGCTGGAGTGCCGAGGACGGCCTCGCGCCGGTCGTCACCGACATCGTGCAGCCGAACGGCATCGCCTTCTCCCCGGACGGCGCGACGGTCTACGTGACCGACACCGCGATGAGCCTCGAGGACGGTCCCGGCCACTGGATCCGCGCCTACGACGTCGTCGACCGGGGAGCGGGCGCCCGCGACGGCCGCCTCTTCGCGGTGATCGAGCACGGCCTGCCCGACGGGATCGCCGTCGACGAGCGCGGCCGGGTGTGGTCCTCGGCCGGCGACGGCGTGCACGTCTTCGCCCCGGACGGCGCCGAGCTGCTGTTCGTGCCCGTGCCGGAGGTCGTGGCGAACGTCTGCTTCGGCGGACCTGACGGCACCGACCTCTTCATCGCCGCCACCACCAGCCTGTACCGGCTGCGGACGCGCACCCGAGCCGCCCGCACCGTCACCGCATAGCGAATCCGTCCGCCATTCGCCAGGATCTGCTGTTCACCGGGGTCCGGAACAGCACATCCTGTCGAACGGAGGAGCCTGTCGATCGGGTGTCGGCAAGCGGGGCAGGTCGCACGCGGATTCGTCGTCGAGCGAGATCCGACAGGATCACGGCACTCTCAGCTCGTGCAGAGGGTCCCTGCTCGCCGCTCTCTGCGCGGGGAGCAGTGCGGCGACGACGGAGACCACGATCGCCAGAGTCCCCGTGGCGGCCAGGAAGTCGACGCTGGGAAGCGGGTCGCCGCCGGCCACCAGGAGCACGGCGGACCCCGCCGTCCCCAGCAGGGCGCCGATCGTCGCGACGAGGAGGACCTGACACACGACGAGCAGGACGATGAGGCCCCTCGTGGCGCCGAGAGCCCTTCGACGTCCGAAGTCCTTGCGCCGCATCAGGACGAGACCGTACTGCGTCGCACCGACCAAGACCGCGCCTGCGCCGGCGATGAGACCCACGAGATCTCGGCCGAAACCACCGAGAGTGCCCTCGAGAACGGCCCGCAGGTCCGCGTAAGGCGCGCTGGTGGTCACGGTGACGCCCTGCGGGTCCGTCGGAGCCAGAAGGGAGCCGATCGAACGCGTCAGCGGGCGGACCATCTCGGGCTCCGAAGCGATGACGATCACGTAGCCCACACTCCCGGACGAGGACGGAGGCATCGGGACCAGGACGGACGGGCCGAGGAAGGACAGGTACTCGGACGAGGCGAAGGTCCCGACGACGTCGACCCCGGCTCCACTGCCCGTCGAGACCGAGCCGGTCTCCTCGGCGAAGCCCAGAGCCGCGAGCGCGTCCTCGGACGTCCACGCCGACCCGCCGGGAGAATGCGCGGCATCGATGCCCAGCTCTGCGAAGTCGGAGGACCACACCGATCGAAGAGCGACCTTCCTCCCCTCCGCGATCCGGGAGTTCCCGACGTCACTGGCATCCGAGAACGCGGCCGCCCACTGCACTCCGGAGAGTCGGGAGATCCTCTCGAGTGCGTCCGACGACAGGCCCGCCTGCGCCTCTCCGCGGACCAGGAGGGACCGGGTTCCCGCCGAGTCCACCGTCGCGAGAACGCTCTGCTCGGCTCCCACCGTCCGCCCGGTCGTCAGAACGATCCCGGCGCACATCGCTACCACCATCACCAGGGTGAGGAGGGAGGTCACCGGTTGCGCGAGCGAGGAGGCGAGGGCCTCTCGGAGCACGGGCAGGACGAATCTCCGCTTCACAGGCGGATCCTCCGATCGCAGGAGGCGACGACCGTCTCGTCGTGAGTGACCACGATCACCGAGGATCCCGATCGGGCGCGCTCTCGCAGCGCGTCGACGACCACCGCCGCGGAGTCCGGATCGAGATTCCCCGTCGGCTCGTCCGCGAGGATGATCGTCGGATCGTTGATGAGCGCCCGGCACAGTGCTATCCGCTGCGCCTGGCCGCCGGAGACCTGGTGGGGTCTCGCCGAGGAGCGCAGGGCGACCCCGAAGCGCTCCATCAGCCCGTGCGCCGTGAGTTCCACTGCCGAGTTCCGGCACCCGCGATAGAGAGCCGTCTCGACGATGTTGTCGAGGACTGTTCTCGTGGGATCCAGAGCGGCGTCCTGGAAGACGAACCCGATGTTCTCGGCTCGGTACTCCGACCTCGATCGATCGCTCATGGCACTCACATCGACGCCGTCGATCCGGACTCCTCCCGATTCCGGCGTCGCCATCAGACCCAGGATGTAGAGCAGGGTCGACTTGCCCCTCCCGGACGGGCCGGTGATCGCGACCATCTCGGAGTGCGTCACGGCAGCACTGAAGTCCGTGAGTATCCGGGGACCTCGTCGATAGCGGAAGTCGATGCTCTCAGCAGTGATCATCGGGGTGCAGCATCATCGCCGTGGACGCGCACTTCCGTGCCCTCCTCGAGACCGGTCACGACCGAGACGCCCTTCGCTGCAGCGACGACCTCGACACGATGCCTCTCGCCGGCCGAATCGGTCACTTCGAGGTCCCCGTTCACGTCGGTCCGGATGCTCGCGGTCGGGACGGTCAGACCGGACGTCTCGGGTGTCGTCGTGATGAGGACGGGGAGGAGGGTGTCCTGCGTCACATCGAGATCCGCGCACGATTCGCCGCAGATGACCTCGCCGTCCGCGCCGGCGAGCGCTATCGACACCCCGACCTCGGGCTTCACCTCCTGGACCGCCGTGACCGCCCGCCAGGGTCCGTCCGGTCCGGTGATCTCCGCCGCGACTCCCACGCCGATCTGGGCGGCCTGCGCCGCTGTCGCCGTGACGGAGAACGTCGGCGTCTTCGGCAGCGTCCTCGCGACGACCTCGCCGCCGGAGACCACTGCTCCTCGGGTGATGAGGGTCTGGTCGACGACCAGCCGGGTCGGCACCTCGGGCACGAAGACCAGGTCGCCCCGACGGACGACGCCGTCCATCGGATATCCCGCAGCCGTCTGCCACTCCTTGATCGCGGCCGCGGTGCGCGGTCCCGGTGCACCGTCCGCAGCGCCGCGGTAGAACCCGAGGTCGCCCAGCAGCTCCTGGAGCTGACCCACGTCCTCGCCCTCGCTCGTCCCGTCGATGTCCCGGAACGCGGGGATCACGCCGCGCGCGAGAACCACGGGCCGAAGGTCCACGGTGTAGAGCTCCTCGCCCTGATCGGCGACGTCGCCGGGCACATGATCGACCGTCGTCACCGTGCCCTTCGCCGAATTGGTCCCCGCGGGGGATTGAGTCCAGTGGGCGGTCGCCACCAGGTTCACCGACGCGCTGACAGCACCGGCTCGAGCGACAGCGGTCGTGTAGTCGGTCACCGGTACGGCCTCCTCTGCGGGCGCGAAGATCACCGCACCCGCCCAGAGGCCCGCGACACCGGCCATCACCACCAGGCAGAAGGCGAGAGCGGCGACGGGAGAGAGAAGACGTCTCTCAGGCGATCGATCGTCTTTCACCAGCACAGTCCTTTCACCAGCAGAGTCCTTTCACCAGCAGAGGCCTTTCGCACGGAGATCGGTCGGAGGGCAGCTGTCGCCCTCCGACCGACCACGCCTGATCAGCGATCGCTGATCGAGGGCGAGAGCTCTCTTACTGGTAGCAACTCGCGCCCGAGCTGTTCAGGCTGGCCGTGCCGTTCGTTCCCACACTCCAACTCGAAACGTCGCGGAACGCCGACTGGGAGAATGTTCTGTGCGAACCCGGCAATTTGGCGGGTGAACTGAAATCCTTGCCGTAGGTCCGACCATTGGTCGACTCGTACCCGTGGAGAATCCCCCCGTCCCCGTCGCTCGACGTCGAGTAGACCGCCGAGATGCCGACTGTGCGGTTGCCCCCGCACGAATAGGACGCAGCGCTGGCCGGAGCCGGGACTATCAGCGCCAAAGCGATTCCCCCCACCAGAGCCACTGCTGCTGCTGCTGCTGGACGTGCTTTCCTCATCATGTTCTCCATTCTGTTTCTGCCACGAAATCCGTGACGTGGGTGAAGGCGGTCGCAGTGATCAGGCATGTGGAGCAGTGAGGCGCTCATCACTCCCCGAAGTAGCCCGGAGGCGTCTCCGGGCAGTCCTTGTTCACCGCGAGCCACTGCGTGTCCCCGGTGGGTTCGAAACTGAGGTAGGGGTTCCACGCCTCTCGCGAATCGATGGTGTCGCGGAAGGTCTCGTAGGTGGGCGCCTCCGGCACGTCGATGCCGTGACTCTCCAGGCACTCGGAGAGGTCGTGCGCGTAGTAGTGGTAAAGGAACTCGTACTGCGCCTCGCTCGTTGCCGTGTCGAATCTCGGATCCATCGGATACTGCGATTCGCACACGAACAGGGCGATGTCGTGAGTCTGCGTCTGCTCCGTGGGGAAGGAACCGTAGTCGAGGCCGCCGTCCGGAGTGGCCTTGGTCTCCGGGAAGCCGACTGAGACCATGCAGTCCGCGATCGCCGACGTCGACTCCGCGGGGTTCACGGTGCGGATCACATCGACCTCGGGTCGGACCGCGTTCGGATACTTCACCGCCAGCAGACCCCAGTCGGCGTCCTGCTTCTCGGCCACTGCACGCTCCACCTCAGCAGCCGGGAGCGGAGCGACAGTGGGCCTCGGCGGCGCGGCGTCTCCCGCTGTGCACCCGGAGAGCGAAGCGGCGATGGTGACGATCGAGGCGACGGCGATAGTCCTCGTCGCCGATGATCGCAGCGAGTTCTCAGTACGGATACTCATGTGTCCACCTCCACTGAGAGACCATACTGATATGGCCAGCGTCTCCGCCCGATTGGCGCGAGACGCGGCGACCTCGTCGCGGTCCGACCCCGATCGCGTCAGGAGACCGTTAGGTTTCCGAACAGGCCGCCGGTAATGCGGTAGAGATGCCCCTGGGCTCGCCGCGACGCGGGGCGCCGACGGCGGAGACGCCGCAGCTCCCTCGCCGCCCCGAGATCCGTCCCACCCGGAACCCTTGATGATCGGACCATCATGTCGACGACGACGACCCCCACCAGCCTCCGACGCTCCGTGTCGAACACCCTGAAGGGATCGGCGGGCAATCTCGTCGAGTGGTTCGACGTCTACGTCTACTCCGTCTTCGCCGTCTACTTCGAGTCGCAGTTCTTCGCTCCCGGCGAGAAGAACTCGACCCTCTACATCTGGGCGATCTTCGCGGTCACCTTCCTCATGCGGCCGATCGGCTCCTGGTTCTTCGGCCGCTTCGCGGACAGGCACGGGCGCCGCCTCGCGCTGACCGTCTCGGTCTCCGTGATGGCCGCCTGCTCCCTCCTCGTCGCGTTCGCGCCGACGGCCGAGTCGATCGGCGGGGGAGCGGTGGTCCTCCTGGTGCTCGCGCGCCTGCTGCAGGGCTTCGCCACCGGCGGGGAGTACGGGACGAGCGCCACCTACATGTCGGAGGCGGCGATCCCCGGCCGGCGCGGCTTCCTCTCGTCGTTCCACTACGTCACCCTCGTGGGCGGCCACGTCCTCGCCCAGCTGACGCTGCTCGTCATGGTGCTGACCCTGCCCGACGAGGCGATCTCCGCCTGGGGCTGGCGGGTGGCCTTCGGCATCGGCGGCGTCGCCGCGGTCGTCGTGTTCTGGCTCCGCCGCAGCATGGACGAATCGCTGGCGACGACCCGGATCGAGGCCGTCAGAGCAGGGGAGTCCCGCCGGAGCGGCTCGATGCGCGAGCTCCTCGTCCACCAGTGGCGGCCGCTGCTGCTCTGCTTCGCGGTGACGATGGGCGGCACGGTCGCCTTCTATACGTACTCGGTGACCGGCCCGAGCATCATCAAGAGCGCCTTCGCCGGAGACGACGTCGTCACGGGCACCGTCATCAACCTCATCGCCCTGACGACGCTGATGCTCCTGCAGCCGCTCGGCGGCTGGCTCTCGGACATCATCGGCCGGAAGACCCTCCTGGTCTTCTTCGGGATCGGGGGAGTGCTCTACACCTGGTTCCTCCTCACCGCCCTGCCGCAGCAGACCGCCCCGCTCGCCGCCTTCGCGATCCTGGTCGGCGGCTTCGTGATCCTCACCGGCTACACCTCCATCAACGCCGTCGTGAAGGCGCAGCTGTTCCCCACGCACGTCCGCGCCCTCGGGCTCGGCTTCGGCTACGCGCTCGCCAACTCGGTCTTCGGCGGCACCGCGCCGCTGCTCTACGCCGGCGCGCTCGGCGCCGACCAGGTGCCGGCCTTCATCGGCTACGCGACCGCCGTGATCGCCGTCTCCCTGGTGGTCTACGCGGTGTTCCTCCGCAACACGGGGCCGAACTGGCTGGACGACGAGGCCGCGATGCGGCTGCGGGAGGAGTCCCGCGGTGCGGAGTCAGCGCGCTCGCGCTCGTGAGCTCGCTTCCGAGCAGGCTGGTCCAGCAGCAGGGCGGATCTCCTCGGCACGGACGCCCACAGACCTGAGCTGGCAGGAGTGCGTCACCCCCCGGGCCGCGTCGCGTTGCCCGCCCGTCCCGCGCCCCACGCCGCACCCAGGCCGAAGAGCGTGTCGACTCCGTAGTGCTCCATCGCGGCGGAGATGCGGCGGCGGCCGGTGCGGGGGTTGATGCCGAGGCGGTTGGAGGCGCTGTCGAGGGTGTTGCCCTGCTGCATCAGACGCAGGAGCGGCAGCCAGGAGTGCTCGTCGCTGCCCAGCGGGTCCGCGCGCTGCCAGAGCTCGTCGAAGTAGGCGCGGACGATGTTCGCGAGGCCCGCGTGGCGGACTCCGAGCACGCTCGTCGGGGTCGCCTCGCCCCAGACGAAGGGGAGCGCGATGTGGTCGCCGTCGACCCAGAACCAGCCCGGCGGCCGGTCGAGCGAGCGGTATTCCAGACCGACCCGTCCGTAGACGGCCATCCGCTCGAGCACCCGGGGGTCGGCCGCCGCGGACGACGGGACGATGATGCGCACCGTGTCCCTCTCCTGCAGGGCATCACCGAAGCGGACTGCCCGGTCGATCGGCGCCGTCATCAGCCGGTCGATGCTGGCGAACACCGCGACGAGGGAGCCCGACGGGGTGCCGACGAGCTCCCACAGCAGGTCCTCCGCGGCATAGGGTCCGTGACGCAGCACCGTGGGCACCAGGTCGGCGGCCGCCTCGCCCGTCGACCAGGCGCGGAGCACGGTGGGCAGGTTCTCCAGGATCTTCTCGATGCCGGACATGGCGTCCTCGGCCGCGACCCGGACTCGTCGGGTGTGCACCGAGACGGCCTCGTTCGCCCAGTCCGCGGGCGGGGGATAGGCCAGGACGTCGCCGGTGCCGCCGATCAGTCCCCGGTCTCGGAGCCGCTGCACGGCCGCCGCGACCTGCGCGGGCTCGAGGTGGGTCGCGAGCACCGCGTCCTCGAGCGTCGCCGGCCGCCCACGCAGCAGGATGCCCAGCAGGGTCTCGTCGTCCATGACTCCCTCTCGGTGACGAACAGTCCGTCTCGGCACGACAGTGCCGGGACGACGGCGCGCCCACAAGGCACTCCGGAAGCCGCCCGGACCTGGTAGGGCTGCGGGTCCGCACGGTCAGCGGGCGCGGTCGGCGGCTGCGTCCCGCGTCAGGTGCCCCGGGTCGTCCGCTGGAGCAGCCTGGTCGCGGAACATGCACTCCCGGCCGCTCGCTGCAGACAGCCGATAATGCACATTATGTCAGTTCGGGTCGACGTGAGATGAGCTGGACTTCGCTCTGAATCGAAGGAGCCGTCCCCGTCGAGGCCGCGCTCGATCGTCGGAAGGCGGGTCAGCCGCCGACGGGCCACTGCACGGGGACCGCCAGTCGCCTCCGCTCGGGCGCTGCGTCACGACGCGATAGCCGGTCGATCAGGAGATCGGCGGCCTCCCGCCCGAGCTGCTCGCCGTCGACATCGACCGCGGGCACCCCGACCAGACCGAGTGCGTCGACGATCGAGCGCTCCGAGCTCACGACGAGCCCCTCCGGCATCCCGCCAGAGGACAGCAGCGCGTACTGCACGCCGAGGCCGAGTGCGGTCGCGTAGGGCACGACGGCTGTCGCTCCGGACTCTCGCACCGCCGCCGCGGTGCCCACTCCCGCTGCGAACGTGGCCGGGAACGGGCCCAGCACGGTCAGCTCCACTCCCCCGCGCCGAGCCGCCTCGCGGACCGCGGCCGCGCGCTGCCGGTCCTGCCATGACCCGTCCGGCCCGCCGATGTAGAGCACGCGCTCGTGGCCGTCGGCCGCGAAGCGCTCGACGAGCGCGCCGAACGCCGAGGCGGTGTCGGCGACGACAGAGGCGATCCCGTCGACCTCGCGGTCGACCAGTACCGTCGGCTTGTGCGATCCCGCTGAGAGCAGCAGCTCGTCACCGCCGCGCGGCGCGACCACGATGAAGCCGTCGACCTGCCGCGAGAGTCGGTCGAACGCTCCGAGCTCGCGCACCGCCTCGAGGGGATGCACAGCCACCGTGAGCTGCAGGCCGTCCTCGTCGGCGCGGCGTTGCGCACCGCCGATGATCGGGGTGAAGAACGCGTTGTCGAGCGTGGGCACGACCAGGGCGACGACGCCGGTGCGGCCGCGGGCCAGTTGGCGGGCCGCCGAGTTCGGGATGAATCCCAGTTTCGCCGCGGCGCTGAGCACGCGGGCTGCCGTCTCGGGCGAGACGACCTCGGGTCGCGACAGGGTGCGCGACGCGGTCGCCTTGGACACCCCGGCGAGAGCGGCGACATCGGCGAGCGTGGCCACGTGCTCCCCTTTCACTCTCCCCTGATCATAGGGGTATCCCTGCAACCGCTCACATCCGGTGCTGTCGATGGCCCCCGGCCCCGAAACACAGTGTTTACATACACGAATCGAAGTGGGTAGCTTCGCCGGTCTACTCTCGATGCAACCGGTTACATCCACTCCGCGGCCTTCCTGACGCCGCCCGACGCGTCCGATCGGAGGTACTCGTGAGGTCGAGGACCGCTCCCCTCCTGCTCCTGCCCGGGCTGGGCTTCCTGCTGCTCTTCTTCGTCGTCCCCTCGCTGGTGATGCTCTTCGCCCCTCCCGGCACGGGTCCCCTCGAGGTGATCGCCCGCGTCGGCGAGATGCTCACCGACCCCTACGAGCTGCGCATCATCGGCCGCACGGTCGGCATCGGGCTCGTGGTCACGCTGATCTGCGTCGTCCTCGGCTTCCCGATCGCCTACCTGCTGGCGCGCTCCTCATCGCGCTGGTCCGGCGTCCTGCTGGCCCTCGCGATCTTCCCGCTGCTGCTCAGCAACGTCGTGCGCACCTTCGGCTGGCTCGTGGTACTCGGCTCGAACGGCGCGATCGGCCAGCTGCTCGTGGGCCTGGGGGTCGTGTCCGAGGCGCCGCAGCTGCTCTACACGGAGCTCGCGATCGTGCTGGGCCTGACGCAGCTCTTCCTGCCGCTCGCGATCATCTCCTGCTACTCCGCCGTCTCCCAGGTCGACGCCGGCCTCGACGACGCCGCCCGCGGGCTCGGAGCGAGCCCCACCCGCACCTTCTGGGACGTGGTCGTCCCGCTCTCGCTGCCCGGCGTGGTCGTCGCCGCGACGCTGGTCTTCGCCGGCTCCGTCACCGCGTACACGACGCCCTACCTGCTCGGAGGGTCGAGCCAGCGGATGCTGAGCACCCAGCTGTTCTCCTACTCCAGCGTCACGATCGACTGGGCCGGCGCCTCCGCCACGGCGATCGTCATGACGGTCCTGGTCTTCCTGGTCTCCGGACTCTCCTCCCTCGTCGCCCGGAAGGGAGCCGTCTCATGAGGACCCGCCGCCCCGTCGCCGCGTCGCTCGCGGTCGCCGGCTACGTGATCATGATCGTGCCGATCCTGTTCGTCGTCGCCACGGCCTTCACCGCCGGCTCAACGCTCCGCTTCCCGCCGGAGGGCTTCTCGTTCCGCTGGTTCGGCGAGGCGCTCTCGTACGACCCGTTCCTGGAGTCGCTGGCGACCAGCGCGCAGCTCGCAGTGCTCTCGACGGCGATCGCCCTGCTGATCGGCATCCCCGCCACCCTGGCGATCTACCGGGGCCGCATCCCCGGGCGCTCGCTGATCGAGGGTCTCTTCCTCTCGCCGCTGATCGTGCCCGAGCTCGTGGTCGGCCTGGCGCTGTTCCAGCAGCTCGTCGTCACGCTCGACGTCGACAACGCGGCCGTGCTGCTGATCGGGCACACGGCGCTCCTGCTCCCCTACGCGGTCCGCGTGACCGGCGCCTCGCTCGCCACCAGCGACCCCGCGCTCGAGGAGGCCGCGCGAGGACTAGGTGCTGGTCCTCTGCGCACCTTCTTCACCGTGACGCTCCCGATCCTGCGCCCCGGCGTCTTCTCTGCCGCGCTGCTCGGATTCGTGACCTCGTTCAACAACGTCCCGCTGTCGCTGCTCCTGCAGAGCCGCGACGCCAGGACCCTGCCCGTCACGATGCTCGACTACGTCCAGCAGAGCTACGACCCCATGGTCGCGGCCACGTCCACCCTCATCCTCGCGGCGACCGTCGTCATCGCGATCATCGCCGAGCGCAGCGTCGGCTTCGCCCAGATCTTCGGAGGCATCAACCGATGAGCGCAGCAGCGGAATTCGTCGACGTCAGTCAGGTCTTCGGTGACTTCACCGCGGTCGACGGCATCGACCTGGCGATCCCGGCCGGGAAGCTGACCACCCTCCTCGGGCCCAGCGGATGCGGCAAGACCACGTCGCTGCGGATGCTCGCGGGCTACTCCACGCCGACCTCCGGCCGGATCCTGATCGACGGCGTCGACAGCACCCGGCTCGCCCCCGAGAAGCGCGGGCTGGGCATGGTGTTCCAGTCGTACGCGTTGTTCCCGCACCTCAGCGTCGCCGACAACGTGGGCTACGGCCTCAAGCTGCGCGGCCTCGGACGCGCCGAGCGAGCGCAGCGGGTGACCGAGAGCCTCGAGATGGTCGGGCTCGCGCATCTCGCGGCCAGCCGGCCGCGGCGGCTCTCGGGCGGTCAGCAGCAGCGCGTGGCCCTCGCCCGCGCCATCGCGATCCGCCCGCGGCTTCTCCTGCTCGACGAACCGCTCTCGAACCTCGATGCGCGGCTCCGCGTCCAGATGCGCTCCGAGATCCGCCGCATCCAGTCCGAGACGGGCCTGACCGTCGTTCTGGTCACCCACGACCAGGACGAGGCGCTCGAGATGAGCGACGAGATGGTGCTCATGCGCGCCGGGCGCATCATGCAGCAGGGCGGTCCGGCCGCAGTCTTCGGCGCTCCGGCCAACCGCTTCGTCGCCGACTTCCTCGGCTACGAGAACTTCCTCGGCCTCGCCGACGGATCGCTCGCGACCGTGCGGCCGGAGCACCTCGCGGTGACGAGCGGCGAGGCCACCGGCTCGTCCGCCTTGTCGCTGCCCGCGGTCGTCGTCGATGTCGCGTACCGAGGGGTCGACGTGCTCGTGACGGTCGAGGCGACGGACCCCGCCGGCGACCGGGTGCGGCTCGTGTCGGACGTGCGCGCCGACTCCGCCGCACGCGTCGCGCCCGGTGACCCCGTGATCGTCTCGGCCGCGGCGTCGCAGATCGTCGCCATCGCCCGCGACTGAGCGCGGGTCCTCCCGCCCCCGCCCCTTCTCCGAAGCCTCCGCTCCCCCGCAGCTCCCCTCCACAGCTCCCCTCGAAAGGAACCGCCATGTCCCGCATCACTCCCCGGCGCGCCATCAGCCTCACCGCCGGCGCCGTCATCGGCGCACTCGCTCTCGCCGGCTGCTCCGGCGGCTCCGACTCCGGCAGCGCGGAGGGCGCCTCCGACACCCTCGTCGTCAGCACCTTCCCCTTCGGGGTCGAGCAGTTCCAGGAGGCGGTCATCGACCCCTTCACCGAGGCGACCGGCATCGAGGTCGAGGTCGAGACCGGCTCCAACTCCGACCGGCTGTCGCAGCTGCAGCTCGCGGGCGGCGACGACCCCGGCGTCGACGTGATGCTCATCAGCGACTACTACGCCGCGCTCGGCCAGGAGGACGACCTCTTCGAGCAGGTCGACGTGGACGCCGTTCCCGCGATCGCCGACATCGCCGACTTCGCGAAGGAGGACGTCTACCTCGGTCCGGCCTACAGCTACCAGCTCAACGGCACGCTCTACTCCACCGACGCCTTCTCGTCCGAGCAGGCCGCCGACTGGGAGCTCTACGGCGACGCCGCGAACGCCGGCCGCGTCGCGCTGCCCGACATCTCGGTCACCGCGGGCCAGCTGATGATCAGCGGAGTCGCGGCCACCTACGGCGACGGGCCCTACGACATCGACACGGCGCTCGACACCCTCTCCGGCTGGGCGCCCGGCGTGCTGCAGTTCTACAGCTCCTCCACCGAGGTCACGAACCTGCTGACCCAGGGTGAGATCACCGCCGCCGACGCCCTCAGCGGCTTCGCCACCGACCTCGTCGCCTCGGGCGAGCCGATCGGCTGGACTCCGCCCGCCACCGGCCGCTACATGGCGACCAACCGCGCGATGATCCCCGCTGGAGCCGCGAACACCGACGCCGCGGAGCAGTTCATCGACTACCTGCTCTCCGTCGAAGCGCAGACCTCCTCCGCCGAGGTCGTGGGCGACCTGCCGGTGAACCTCGCCGCTCAGGTCCCGGAGTCGATCACCGCCGTCGTCGGGGACATCGCTGCCGACCCCACCGCCGCCGGCTACGAGACCCTCGACCCCACCGAGCTCGTCCCCACCCGCTCGGACTGGGTCGACCGCTTCGCCCGCGAGGTCACCGCCCAGTAGGCGGTGTGTCAGGGCGCGGCCGCCGTGTCGCGCCCTGACGCACTCCCTCCCCGCACCACCCGCACCACCCGGAGAGACCGCCATGAGCACCGAGACCGCCACCCCGACCGCCTCCGTCCCCGACGAGTGGATCCGCCGGATCCCCAAGGTCGACCTGCACTGCCACCTGATCGGCACCGTGCGCGCGAGCACGTTCGCCGAGCTCGCCCGCCGGGAGGGCCTCGCGCTGCCCGCCGACCCGGAGCGGATCTTCGCCGACATCAACTCCCTCCCGCCCGACCCGGCGCTCTACCGCGACACCGTCGTCCCGGTGCCGCAGGACCGCTCGGCGTGCGAGCCCGACGTCTCCTACTCCCTCTTCCAGGTCTCGGAGTGGGTCGTGCAGGTGCTCCGCTCCGCGGAGGACCTCACCCGGATCGTCTACGAGGCCTTCGAGGACGCGCACCACCGCAGCGGCACACGCCATCTCGAGCTCTTCTTCGACGGCGTGCCCGAGCACCTCGCGGGGCTCGGGTACCGCGGCAGCATCGAGGCCTACGCCGACGGCATCCGCGCCGCCGAGCGCGACTTCGGCATGACCGGGCGGATGATCGCCGGCATCGACCGCAGCCGCAGCGGGGAGGAAGCCCTCGCCCTCGTGCAGCAGGTCGTCGACTCCCCGCACGAGTACGTCGCCGGCATCGGCCTCGACAACCTCGAGACCGCCGGCCCGCCCGAGCGCTTCGCCGAGGCGTACGCGCTCGCCGGCCGGGCGGGACTGGGCCGCACCGCGCACTCCTCCGAGCACGCGCCCACCGCCGCGAACACGATCACCTGCCTCGACCTGCTGGGCTGCGACCGCATCGACCACGGCTACTTCGTGCTCGAAGATTCGGCGGTCGTCGAGCGGATGCGCGAGGACGGCGTCGTCTTCACCGTCGCGTCGACCACCTCCCGCCGCTCCTGGCGCCCGTGGCGCCGCGCCTCCATCCGCGCAATGCTCGACGCCGGTCTGCGGGTCACCCCCTGCTCGGACGACCCGGGCATGTTCCCGACCACCCTCGTCGACGAGTACCGCATCGCCGCCGGTCCGATCGGGGCGACGCCCGCCCAACTGCGCGCGATGGCACTGACAGGGGTCGACGCGTCGTGGCTGCCGGCGGCGGAGAAGGCCCGACTGCGCGAGGACTTCACGACCGAACTCGACGCTCTCGACACGGAGTTCGGTCTCGAGTCGACGGAGGCACGTGCCCAGGACGCTTCCGAGAACGACATCAGGAGTCTGGAGGGACCCTGACGGCTGGACGGCGCGGTCGGCGGACGGGAGCCGTGCGGCGCACGCCGAGCACGCGCTCGCGATCACAGAGGACGGACCACTCGTGCTGACCGCGTGACGTGCGGTCCGGTGTCTCGCTCATGCTGAGCAGTCGGGGAACGACGAATGCCCTGCCGAGGACGGCAGGGCATTCGGTGGCGTGGGCTTACGGGCGGATCAGCACCTTGAGGGCCTCGCGGGAGTCCATCAGGCGGTAGGCCTCCGCGATCTCCGCGAGCGGCATCTCACGGTCGAACACGCGGCCGGGCTCGATGGTTCCGTCCAGGACCTGCGGGAGGACCTGCTCGATGTACGCGCGGACGGTGGCGGGGCCGCCGGTGAGCGTGGCGTTCTTGCCGAAGAGCGACAGGAAGCCGACGGCCGCGTCCTCGTACTGCGGGACGCCGACGCGGCTGATGGTGCCACCGGGGCGGACGACCCGGTAGGCCTGCTCGTAGGCCGGCATGTGGCCGACGGCCTCGAGGACGACGTGCGACCCCTCACCGTCGGTGATCTCCATCACCTTCGCCACTCCCTCGTCGCCGCGCTCAGCGACGACGTGGGTGGCACCGAACTCGCGACCGAGATCGGTGCGGGCCGTGTGCCGGCCCATCAGGATGATCTTGTCGGCGCCGAGCTGCTTCGCCGCGAGGACCGCGGACAGGCCGACGGCGCCGTCACCGATGACCGTGACGGTCTTGCCGGGGCCGACATCGCCGCGCAGGGCGGCGTGATAGCCGGTGAGGTAGACGTCGGACAGCGTCAGCACGCTCGGCATGAGCGACTCGTCGGTGCCCGCCGGGATGACGACGGCGGTGCCGTCGGCCTGCGGGACGATGAGCTTCTCCGCCTGGGTCGCGGAGGGGGCTCCGTCGAAGAACCCGCCGTGGACGCAGGAGGTGGTGATGCCGTCCTGGCAGAAGGGACAGGTCCCGTCCGACCACGCGAAGGGCACGATGACGGTGTCGCCGACGGAGAGGGTCGTGACGTCGTCGCCGATCTGCTCCACCACTCCGATGGCCTCGTGGCCCATTCGGCGACCCTCGGGAGTGCCGCCGAGGTCGTGGTAGGGGTGGAGGTCGGAGCCGCAGACACAGGCGTAGGTCACTCGGATCAGGGCCTCGGTCGGCTGCTGGATGACGGGGTCCGGGACCTCTTCGACGCGGACGTCGCCGGCGCCGTACATGACAGTGGCTTTCATGGTGTTCCTTTCGGGAGGGGGGTCAGTCGGTGACGCGCTCGTAGGGCGTGGCCTGGCGCGAGTTCGTCGTCATGTGAAGCTCCTGCTCTGCTGGATCGCCGGGTGTCGCATCAGCGCGCGTCGAGGTGGTCGACGGTGAACGCGGTCCGGCGGCCGTAGAAGGTGATGATGAGGGCGACAGCGCCGAGGACCGCCATGAGGGCCGCCAGGACCAGTGCGGGAAGGGCCTCCAGGAGAAGAGCGCCGATGATGCCCGCCGCGAAGATCGCGAGGTTGAACGCGACGGGCAGGAACGAGTTCGCGATGTCGGAGTTCTCGCGCCCGGAGCGGCTGAGTGCCGACTGCAGCTGCGCGGAGGCGCCGCCGAAGCCGATGCCCCACAGCACGCCGGCCAGCAGGACGGCGGCGGGTGCGCCGCGGCCCACGAGCAGGATCAGACCGGCGAGCACGAACACCGCGAGGCTCGAGTGCAGCAGCGCCCGCGGGAAGCGGTCGATGGTCGCGGCGGTGATCGCGACGCCGAGGATCGAGGAGACGCCGTAGACGAGGAGAACGAGGTCGGGTCGGAGTCCTGATCCGCCCTCGCGCAGGAACGGCGCGATGTAGGTGTAGATGGTGTTGTGCGCGAGCATCCAGACGAGGATCGTCAGGCAGACGATCGCCACTCCTGGCATGGCGAAGACGCGCGCCAGCGGGAGGCTCCCGGCTGCGGCTCGCGGCCGGCCTGGGGTGTCCGGGACGAAGAGGGCGATCAGGACGAACGCGAGCAGCGCGAGAATGCTCAGACCGCCGAACGACCAGCGCCAGTCGAGGGCCGTGCCGAGCCACGCTCCGAGTGGCGTGCCGAGCGCGAAGCCGACCGGGGCGCCGACCGACACGATGGACAGCGCCAGTCCCGCTCTGCGAGGCGGGCTGATCCGGCGGCCGTACGCGGCGAGCATCCCCCAGATGATCCCGGTGAACGCTCCGGCGACGAATCGTGAGACGAGGGAGACCGCGACGTCGCTGGAGAGCGCAGTGACGGTGTTCGCGACGATCAGGCAGGCGATGCTCCCGAGGAGCAGCGGCTTGCGGCGGAATCCACGAGTGAGGCTGATCGCGGGGATGGTGACGATGACGGTGCCGAGCGCCCAGACGCTGATGAACTGTCCGACGACTCCTTCGCTGGTGTCCATTCCGTCAGCGATGATCGGCAGCAGGCCCGCCGGCATCGTCTCGGCGGCGACGAGGAGGAAGCCCGTCATGGCGAGCACAGCGAGCGCGAACCAGGGCATCGTCCGCGGTTCGACGCGCTCGCTCCCGTCGGGGAGGCGTACGGGCGCAGTGGAGGTCATGAGGTCCTTCGAGGGTTCGTGCCGGCGGATGAGGCCGTACCCACCGTGAGGCGGGGAGAGGAGAAAGGAAGAGGAGTCAGCTCACGGAGCCGGCGGTGAGGCGCGCGATGTCCTCGGTGGCGGCCCAGGTCGCGAGCATCCGGAGCTTCTCGTCGGAGGCGCTTCCGGGAACGGCGGGGTAGACCGTCATCGAGTGACCAGGGTCGTCCTGCAGCTCGCTCACCTGGAAGGTGAGCTCCAAGAGCCCGACGACCGGATGCTCGAACTGCTTGAGGCCGCTGTAGTGACGCCGGACGTTGTGCTCGGCCCACCGGGTCCGGAAGTCGTCGCTGCGCATCGACAGCTCGCCGATGAGAGCGGCGAGTTGCGCGTCGTGGGGGTTGCGGCCGGCGTCGCGGCGGAGGATCGCGACGTTCACGTCGGCCGCGCGCTCCCAGTCGGGGTAGAAGGTGTGCGCGCGGGGGTCGAAGAAGATGAACCGGGAGTGGTTCGCCGGCCGCGCGGTGTTGCGGTACATCTCCGAGTAGAGGGCGAAGCCGAGCGCGTTGGCGGCGACGAGATCCATCCGTGTGTTCGACACGAAGGCGGGCGCGCCCGTGATCGCGTCGAGCAGGTACTGCACCTCCGGCCGCACGGTCGCGACGGTGCGGGACCGCCTCGTGCGGACTCCGGCCTCGTTCGCGGTCCGCGCCAGATCGCAGAGGTGATCGTGCTCGGCACGGTCCAGGTGCAGCGCCCTGGCGATCGCATCGAGGACGGAGTCGGACACGCCGGCCAGGTTCCCGCGCTCCAGGCGGGTGTAGTAGTCGACGCTCACGCCCGCCAGCCGTGCAGCCTCGTCGCGACGGAGGCCTGCCACCCGGCGGCGGCCGCCGCCCGGCTCGACCCCGGCCTGCTCCGGGGTGAGGCGCCCCCGACGTGATGTCAGGAACTCGCGTACCTCTGCTCGGTGATCCATGCTCGCAACGGTAGGAGGGGCTGATGTCGCCGTGAAGGGTTCTGTCAGAACCTCCCTCGTAGCGCGGGGCCGCCGGAGTCGGCCGCCGAGCACCGGCGCGGAGGATCGAGGCGGGGAGCGGAGGCGCCGGCACCGGTAGCCTCGCGGCATGACCTTCGCGAACGTCGGCACCCTGGGAGCCGCACCCGGCAGACGCGACGAGCTCGTCGCCCTCCTCATCGAGCACAACGGCGCCCTCGTCGACGCCGGCTGCCTGGCCTACGAGGTCGGCGTCGACGACGAGCAGCCCGACACCGTCTTCGTCGTCGAGCTGTGGGAGAGCGCCGAGGCGCACCGGGCCTCGCTGGCCCTCCCGCAGGTCCAGGCCGCGATCGAGCGGGCGCGCCCGCTGCTCAGCGGCGCCTTCGGCGGCCACCGCTTCGACGTCGTGGGCTCTCCTCTCCGCAGCTGACCTCCGGCGCCGGCCCCGGAGCTGACCGCCCGGGCCGACCTCCGGGGCCGGCCTCCGCCGAGGGCTCGATGCGGGCTGCGCGGACGTCTCCCCCGGACGTCGACGCCGTCGGTGATCGCGCCTCCGTCCCTCCGCCCGCTGATTCCGATCCCGCCACCCCGCCACCCGAGAGCAGAGCGCCATGATCAGCACCTTCCTCGTCGAGCACGCCGCGCTCGTGCCGATCGGCTTCTGGATCGCGGTCGCGCTGGTCACGGCGCTGGCCTGGCTGCTGCACCGGCGCGGCGCGAGGAGGACCCTCCTCGTCCTCGCCGCGGTGGCCTTCCTCGCGGGCATCGCGCTGACGATGTACCCGCCGGACGGCACGCCGCTGATCTTCTGCACCGTGCAGTTCTCGGTGCCGTTCGACGGCATCGACACCCTCGCGAACATCGCCCTCCTGTTCCCCGGGACCCTGCTGCTCGCGGTCGCGGTCGGCCGCCGCGTGCTCGTCGCCGCCGCTGTCTCCGGCCTGTCCGCCCTGATCGAGCTGGTCCAGGCGAGCGTCCCGGCGATCGGCCGCTCCTGCGACACGAACGACTGGTTCATGAACACCATCGGCGCCGTCCTCGGCGCGCTCCTCGCCGCCGTGATCCTCGCGGTCGAGAACCGGCGGGCCGGTCGCCGCGTGTCGCGCTGACGCCGCCTCCTGTCGCGTCGCGCTCGACGTCTCGACGTCGGGTCAGTGCGGGGGGCGCAGCGACTCGGCCGGGCTCAGAGCCGTGTCGGCGGTGCAGCCGAGCTCGCCCGGCTGGAGCAGCACCGGGGCCACGACGACGCGGGTGACGGCGCCCGCCTCGCGCTTGACGAGGACGCAGTCCTCGGCGTGCCCCATCGCCACTCCGACGTCCGTGCCCCGCAGCGCGACCGTCGGCTGCGCGGCCACCTCCCGAGGTCCCGTCGGAGTCGCCAGACGCTCGCTGATCGCGGCGGCGATGTCCTCGATCGTGCCCGGGTCCTCGGGCAGCGCGGTCAGCACCTCGACCGCGGCCTCCTCCGCGTTCGCGGCCGGCACGACGACCTCGCGCGTGTCCGGCGGCGCAGTGACGCTCGGCGTCGAGGCGTCGCACTCGACGTCCTGCACCCCGGTCGTGGTGCCGAAGACGGTGACGCCGTCGACGCTGTGCCGGCCGTAGAAGTCGAACTCGATCCGGTAGCAGTAGGACTGTCCGTCCACGCCGACAGTGCGCGTGGTGAGGGCGCCGAACGCATCGCCGAGCTCGGGCGCGTCGAAGGACTCGATCCCGACGAGGTCGGCGCCCTCGGCGGCGGCCTCCCTCGCGACCTCGTCGATGTCGTCGAGCCGGTCGGTGCCGATCCGATCCGCCAGCGCGGCGGTACTCTCGCGCGCGGTCGTCTCGGCGACCTCCGTGGTCGCGTTCCCGGGGCCGTAGAGGGTCGGGGCGCAGCCGGTGAGCAGTGCCGTGGCCGCGAGGCCCGCCACAAGCGGCACGGTGCGAGAGCTGCGCGTCACGATCGATCCTCCCCGGTGGCGAGCGGTACCGGCGAGCCTAGACGGGCTTGCGTCTCCCCCGCCGTCTAGTGTCGGCAGCGATGGGGGCACGCCGCCCCCGCTGAGGGGATCACATGTCTTCGCTCTCGCGCGCCGCCGTCCGGCGCACGCTCGCACTCGCCGCCGCCGTCCTAGTCGCCGCCTCCGCACTCGCCACTCCCGCGTCCGCCGCCGATCAGGGGCCCACGGGCACGATCACCGGGCGGGTCCTGCTCGAGGGGACGCCCGACACGCCTGCCGCCGCCGGCACGGAGGTGCTCCTGCGCCCGACCAGCACCAGCGAGGTGAAGCCGCTCGTCGTCGCGACGACGGACGCTGCCGGCGCCTTCGAGGCCGCCGTCGTGCCCGACGAGACCTACACGGTCAGCGCGCTCGTCGAGGACGGCCTGCACGTCCAGCGCAACCTCGGCTCGGACCGACCGAACGCCGCGGGCACCGTCTTCTCCGTGAGCGCCGGCAAGACCCTCGCCCTGCCCGAGTACGTGCTCCCGCTGGGAGCCACGATCAGCGGCCACGTCGACACCGACGACGGGGTCTCCGTCCCCGTCACCGCCTTCAACCGGCCGCCGTACGGCAGCTACGTCGAGACCCGTACGGACGCGAACGGCGACTACACGATCCGCGGCCTCGACCTCGACTTCTACAACGTCTCCTTCGACGACCGCACCGGCGACCCGAAGGAGTGGTGGCCCAACAGCCCGACCCAGGACGGCGCCGCGCGCATCGTCATCACCAGCCTCGACCAGGCCGTCACCGGCATCGACGCGGACCTCCGCACGGCGCGCGCGAACCCGCTCGACTCCGCCCCCTGCCTCGACCGCTCGACGCTGACCGTTGCGAAGGCCACCGCGGCCGCCCGCGCGTACCTGCGCTCCCACGACCTGGACGCCCTGAAGACCCTCACGCGCGCCGATGTGAAGCAGTACCTCGCCCGCTGCGCCTGAGCACGACCCACCCGAGAAGCGGACGCCCTCGTTCCGCGGCGCCACGACGGTGTCGAGCCCTGACCGGGACGACGCTGCCGCCGGAGCCGGCGTCCGCCGGGCGGAGCATCGCCGACAGGGCGCAGAGGGTCGCGCGCGCGGGGGCGTGAAGGAGCCCGGCTGAAGCTGCTGAGCCGAGAGCCCCGCGGCCGGCGAGCTCCACAGCAGGCCGCGCGAGAGGAGCGGCGAGAGTGCGGTGAGCGCGTACCTCGACCGCGACGACGCGATGGGGGTATCGGGCCTCGCCCGCTCCGATCGGGCGGGCCGTGCGAGAGCCGGGATGATCGAGGCCTTCGTGGCCACGATCCGGCGACAGAGGCTGGGCACCACGCTCATCGGGGCCCTCTTCCCGCTCGCGGCCTGGCTCGGTCATCCCGGAACTCGCGCGCGATCTTTCCGGGGCGGCGAGTCGAGATCAGACGGTGCCCGGAGGTGCCGTGCCCTCCGGCGCGGGGACGACGTCGCCCGTCCGGCGGTCGACCAGCGGAACGCCGACCGGCCAGGGTGAGCCCGTGATGCGGTAGCCGGCGGAGGTCTCCTCCTCGAGGCGGACGGTGCCGTATCGACCGAGAACGAGGGACGCGACGACGCTGACGATGAAAGCGGCCAGCAGCCCGTAGACCGGCACGCCGACGGAGGGTGTTCGGAGCGCCTCGGGCGGCAGGAGCGACACCAGCAGGAGGAACAGGACCGCGCACGCCGTCCCGGCGAGAGACACCCAGCCGGCCCGGACCGCGTAGGCCGTCGAGTCGGTTCCGGGGAGCAGCCGGACGGTGGTGGGCCTGACCTGCGCCACGTCCTCGGCCATCCCGACGGCCGATGCCAGGAGGCGGAGTCGGTTCGCCAGCACCGAGACCGTGATCGCCGGAAGGTGCTGATCGCCGACGCCACCCGGACGCAGCGGGATCTCCACGGTGAGCGCTCGCTCTCCGTGTCGAACTCGGATCCGCAGACCGCCGAGCCTCGACGTGGGGCTCGGACCGTTCATCGCGACCACGCGGCTCCACGGCAGCACGGCACCCGGCTCCGCCTGGCGGCGGTCGTCCCAGAACTCCAGGCCCTCTGCGGTCCCGAGGATCAGCGGGTGCTGGCTGCGGCTGAGGCGGGGATAGCCGGGTGCGATCGCTCGGATGGCGACTTCGGCCCGGTAGTCGACGGCGGGGTACAGAACGATCGCCTCGGCGCTGCGCTTCGTGAATTCGGCCGATGCCACGGAGCGATCCTACGAGCGGGTCCGAGCCCGAGGCGGCGATGTCGCGTCTCACCTCCGCGGACGGAACGCTGTCCCGCGGGCCCGGGCTCTCCGGCACCTAGCCTGGGCGGATGGACGGCACGGTCGATCTGCTCACACGACGACTCCGGCTCCGGCGACTCACCCGGGAGGACGAGGCGGCGGTGACGGCGTACCGCGGTGACGCCCGCGCCTCCCGGTTCCTCGGTCACGGTCCGCTCGCGGAGGGGCAGTACGCCTCCTGGTTCGAGGAGCGGGACGCCGAATGGGAGCTGCGCGAGCCGGGTCACCGCCGCTTCTACGGCGTCGAGGTCCGGGCGACGGCGGCGCTCGTCGGTGACGCCGTGCTCGTCCGTTCAGCGGACGGGCAGCAGGGTGAGATCGGCATGTTCCTCCACCCGTCCACGGCCGGCCTGGGCTACTCGCTCGAAGCGGGCGGCGCTCTCCTCGACGTCGGGTTCGGGTCGCTCGGCCTGCACCGCATCATCGGACGCGCCGCAGCCGACAACCGCGGCTCCGTCCACGCGATGGAGCGGCTGGGACTGCGGCGCGAGGCCCTCTTCCTGCAGAGCGAGAGACGCGGCGAGACCTGGATCGACTCAGCGGTCTACGCGATCCTCGCGGACGAGTGGAGACGCGGGAGAGACGCCGAGACGGTCTTCACCCCGAGCGAGTGACGGACCGCTGCTTTCAGGGAGACGGACAGCGGCCCTCGAGATGCCCGGACATCCCTTCCTCTTCGGAACTCGGAGCAGCGATCCCGCTGGGGCGGGGCAGGATGACACCGTGCGCAGGATCCGATTCAGCAGTCCGGGGTGGGACGACGATGCGGACGTGACTGCACCGATCGATCCGGACCAGGGTCGGTACGCCCGCGACGACGGTGCGCGGTTCACGGCCGTCACTCTCACGTGCCTGTCCGTCCTGCCGGCGATCCTGCTCACCGCGGCGTTCTTCCTCGCGCGGCTCCCGCCCCTCGATCGCGACGACCACCCCGACTGGGCGGCGCCGGGCGCCCTGGACCTGGCCCCGTGGCTGCTGCTGTTCCTGCTCCCGCCCCTCGTCACCGGCGCTCTCAGTCGGCTCGTCGGCGGGCGGGACTCGCTCGCCGGATTCCGGCACTCGGCCGCCGTCTGCTTCGTCGTGATGGTGCCGTTCCTCGGCCTGTCGTCGCTGTCCCTCCTCGGGTAGCGCCGCCCGTCACCCCTCAGGGCGCCGACGATCGCGCCTCCTGAGACGACGGCTGCCAGGACACCACCGACCAGCACGGGCGCACCCCGCCGCGGTCCGCGGGTGCGACTGCTGCAGGCGGAGCCCTCGGCCGGTTCTCGGTCGGGCAGGCTCTGCCGGATCACCGACTCGACGGGGTCGCCGTCCGGTGTGCACTCGGCCGGAGTGTCCTCGAGCGTGAGGTAGCCGCCGCCGCCCTCCACGACGTCGCCCGTCGTCAGCGCTCCGCTCCTCCGCCCTCGGACGGGAGTCGCGAGGCGGAGGGCCGTGCTGGCACGATTCGGGAACAGTCCCCTCCGACCCTCCCCGACTCTCGACAGGACACGCGCGATGACGCCGCTCTTCCCCACCCGCTCTCTCGCCGCGCTCGTGACCGCCGGCGCGCTGCTCCTCGGGGGCGCACCCGCCTGGGCTGCCGAAGCGACGGCGTCCGTCGAGGCGGTCGGTGCATCCGCCGACCTGCTGAGATCAGGAGAGCGCCTCGACGGGGGCGAGCGTCTGGTCTCGCCGGACGAGAGCTCGAGCTTCGTGATGCAGACGGACGGCAACGCAGTGGTCTACGACGCCACAGGGCACGCGACCTGGGCGTCGGGCACTCAGGGCCGCGGACACCACCTCGACATGCAGAGCGACGGCAACGTCGTCGTCTCGACTGCCGACGGGCGCCCGGTCTGGGCGACCGGCACCGATGGTGAGCCCGGCGCGACGCTCGAGCTGCTGGACGACGCCGACCTCGTCGTGCACCGGGCGAACGGGACCGCCCTCTGGTCCTCGCTCGTCGGCGGTCTCCTGCCGCCACCGGTCTCGGATCTGCTGTCCGCGGGCGAGACCCTTCCGGAGGGCGGTCGGCTCACCTCGTACGACGGCTCGACCACTGCCGAGATGCAGACCGACGGGAACTTCGTCGTCTACTCCTCGGGTCGACCGCAGTGGGCCAGCGGCACCTTCGGCGACGGCAACAGCCTGATCATGCAGGGGGACGGCAACGCCGTGGTCCACGACGCGGGCGGCGCGCCACTGTGGTCGTCGGAGACGGCCGGCTCCTCGGGAGCCGTGATGCGCCTCCGAGCCGCGGACCTCGTTGTCACGGCGGACGGCGAGACGCTGTGGAGCAGCGCCGCCCAGGCCGGCCGGGACACCCTGAACGGCAGCGGCGCCCTCGACCCTGGTCAGCAGCTCCTCTCGCTCGACGGCCGCTGGCGCGCCGTCATGCAGGCCGACGGCAACTTCGTCGTCTACGGCGCCAACGGCGCCGCGTGGGCGACCATGACCTCCGGTTCGGACCCGAGGTTCTCGATGGTCGACGAGGGAAGACTCACCGTCGGCGCCGGGTACAGGACGATCTGGTCGGCTTACCCGAAGACATCGTTCGGTGCCGGGCAGCCGGGACTCGTCCAGCCCTACCGCCTCGTCATGCAGAACGACGGCAACCTCGTCGAGTACGACGGCCTCGGCCGAGCGGTCTGGGCGAGCCGCGGCTGACAGCGTGCTGTGCTAGTCGGCCTCTTCGGGGACGGCCCGGCCCGTGCATCAAGCGCGAACGCGATGCTTCCCGTGGTTCGCCGGCTCTCCCCGAGTGGACACCGTCGACCGGGGGTCGGGCGTTCTCAAGTCAGTTCCGGTTCACCGTCCACTCCTAGGACGTCTCGAGTCGTCAGTCGCCCTGCACCGCGGTGGCAGAACGCGACTGCACGAGGCCGGTCATCAGTCGGGCAGGCTCTGCCAGATCACCGACTCGACGGGGTCGCCGTCCGGTGTGCACTCGTCCGGAGTGTCCTCGAGCGTGAGGTAGCCACCGCCGCCCTCCACGACGTCGCCCGTCGTCAGCGCTCCTCGACCAGGGACGTCGATCGTCCGGCCGTCGCCACTGAGGCGCGAGCCGACCGGGAACACCAGCGGGAGGGCGGTCCCGTCGTTCTGCACGGCCAGGCAGCCCTCCTCGGTCGTCGTGAGAGTTCCGGCGATCGACGCCTGCATCACCAGGTCCGGGGCCTCGGAGGCGACCATCGCGGTGACGCCCTCGCTCCGCTGCACCCCGGCGTCGGAGCCGGAGCACGCCGTGAGCGTCATGGCCGAGGCAGCGCACAGCAGCACCGTCAGTGGGCGGAGTCGTCGATGCGGAATCATGAGAACAGCCTACGAATCCCTCCTCGGCGGAGTCGTACCGCTCAGCACTCCCCCGCTGGACACTGCACCGCGCGGGGCGGGTGACCGGTAGCCGAAGGGTCGCTCACCTGTCCGGACAGGGTCACTCTACGGGCCGACGGCCGGCAGGGTCAGCACGGCACCCACCGCAGTGACCGCCGCGAGCAGGACGCCGACCGGAACAGCGACACGGGGACGGTAGGCGCCGATGACGAGGGTGGAGAAGGTCAGGAGCGCGCCGACTCCGACGAGCGCGAACCATTGGACGAGCGGCCAGGCCGGCCCGGCGAGGCAGTCGACGGGCGGATCGTTCACCTCGAGGAACGTGCTGCGGTAGTCGCCCGCGCAGCCGAGGAGGATCAGCCAGTTCGTCACAGCGCCGAGCCCGGCGAGGACGACGCTGGAGACGGCGCCGACGACTCCGACGAGCGCGAGGATCGACGCGACGGCGTCGGAGGTAGCCGTCGTGGTGATCCGCCGGCTCATGGTCCTCCTGACGAGAACGTCGCGGCCGAGGCCGGACCGGAGGAAGAAGGCACGCGCAGGCCGATTCCGGGTCGACCCGTGTGCCGATCCTGAGGGCTCACCGCTCGACCGACCGCGCGGGCAGGTGGGAGGCCGCTCCGCGCCGCCGGCTCAGTGCCCAGACGAGCGCGCCCGCGAGGAGCACCGCGCAGGTCAGCCCGGCGACGTGCAGGACGAGCGACGGCACTCCGTTCTCGGGGAGCAGGAAGCCGTACGGCACCCATCCGTCGGTCGCTCCGCGGACGAGCACGACGACGACCCAGACGATCGGGTAGGGCAGGACCACCCACAGCCGGCGCCAGGAGAGCGGTCCGCGGTCGGCGACGACGATCCAGTCGAGGAGGACGAGCGCGGGGAGCACCACGTGCAGGACGGCGCTGACCCAGGGCGGGGCCGTTCCGGTACCGGGAACGAGAGTGTTGTAGATCACGGCGACGACGATCAGGTAGGCCGTCGCCGCGCCGCGGACGTGGCTCAGCCACCCCGGGGTCGGACGGCGGGCGAGCGCGACCGAACCGGCGACGATCAGCACCGCGCTCGCGAGGAGGCTGGTCTGGTTCGTGAAGTAGCCGAAGTAGTCGAACGGATTCGGCTCGCCGGCCGCGATGCTCAGCGCGTAGGTGTGGAGGATCACCGCGACCGCGGCTGCACCGACGGCGATGCGCGCAGCGCCCACGAGCGGGCGGATCGATGCCGGGGTAGCCACCGGCTCAGCCTAGGAGCCGTCGCGCTCACTGCTGACCCGCGACAGAGTTCTCCCTTTCGGCATGACGGCCGAGGACCTGTTCCACCTCACTGCGTTCCGCTTCCCTTTGAACGAGATTCTGCACGTCGGTGAAGAGCTGAACTCGCCAGCGGCGAGCATTCCGTCAGAGCGCCCCGCACAACCCCCTCAGCAGTGGGCGTGCTGCACTTCGCGCGGCTCGCAGGGGACGGGAGGGCTTGCCTGATCGCCCCGATCCCGGAGCCCGCCGCGCCCGCGTCGAGTGAGAACATCGCGGCCGACGCGATCCAGCTGACCGCCGACCAGATCGAGCGCTTCGACCCGTCTGCCGAGACTTCACTCGTCGGGTACTGCTCTCCCGCGATCGCAGCTTCGGACACGGGACAGAGGGACGACCTCGAATCGACGGAAACGCGCCCCGCCAAACGACGAACTGACGCGGCGCGTCCGGATCGCTATCTTGCTTGGCAATGTTCCATCGTGGAACTGGAGATGAGGGGTTCATGTTCGGATTCAAAACCAAGCTGGTGGCGGGGGTCGCCATCGCTGCGGTCTTCTTCCTCGGCGCCACGCCGGCCAGCGCAAGTACGACCTCGGAGACTCCGGAGGTCGCCAGCGCCCGTGCGTTCTTCTCGGAGTACAGGGTTGCGCCGCAGACGCAGGACGCGCTGATCGAGGCTTATCTCGCCGGCGAGGAGTGGGACTCGTTCTCGAGCTCGAACCCCACCGTCGACGTGGTCGAGGAGACGCGGGCGGACGGCGAGTACACGATCTCGACGTACGAGGACGGGTCGATCAGCGTCGTTCGCATCGGAGCGGATGCCGTGAGCGCAGAAGCACGCGGCATCACACAGTGCTCGGTGCGCGGTCCGGAACGGAACGGCTGCAAGATCGACACCTGGGTCGGTGTGGTGCAGATGAGCTTCTACACCTCTTTCAACCTCTCGAGCAACACCGTGACCGCTGACCCGTGGGGTCCGGCTTGGACGATCGGCGGCGCGTGCAGTTCGACGATGACCTACCTCGGCAGGCCGCTAGCGAATCGCGCCCAGATGAACATCAACGCGCAGATGTGCATCATCGGTTACACGACCACGTTCGAACTGCGCTTGACGGTCTCGGGAGGGGTCGCAACAGTCAGCTGGAACTGATGACCGCGGCTCAACGAGCCTGCATCATCGCCTCGTGCGCCCGCCGCGTTCTCACGTAGCGGGCGCACAAGCGCGATCCCAGGATCAGACTCACCACCCCGCCGACGAACGTGGCTGCGACCACGACCGTCCAGGTCGTCATGGTGGAACTCGGAGTGAGAGTGAACCAGTAGAAGAGCCCGGTGCCACCGCCGACGACTCCAGCCGTGACCAGCGGTGCGATCACAGCCGCCTTCTTCTCCGCGAGGGTCCACGAGGAGCAGAGCAGCAGCGCAACGATCCCGATCAGCCAGCCCGCGCCGGGGATCAGCAGCCAGCCGAACGCGTATGACAACGAGCTCGCAACAGCGAACCACGGGCGATCGAAGACGAGTCCACTACTGCTGGACGACCCGCCGGCCGCCGAGGCGATACGCGCAGGGGTCCCGAGCTCGGAGATGCGCTCTCGCGCAGCGTCGTCATCGAGGCCGTCCAGTTCCTCCGCTATCCCCCCATAGATCTCCTCGCGAAGTTCAGCGCGCACATCGGCGAGCGCGACCTTCAACTCTTCCAGGTAGCGGTCAGCTACCCGCGAGGTGGAGGCAGTCATGGGGTTCCCCTTCCGATCGTCTGGTTCACCTGACTGACGAACGACGGCCACTCCGCTCTGAAACGGCCGAGTTCGATCTTCCCCACGTCAGTCAGTGAGTAGTACTTCCGCGCGGGGCCTTGGTCGCTCGGCACGACGACAGCAGCGATGGACCCGCGATCCCGCAACCGCCCCAGAAGGGGATACAGCGTCCCGATGCTCCCGATGACCCCCACCTCCTGCAGGCGTGTCGACAGCTCCCACCCGTACATCGGCACACTGTCCAGGAGCCCGAGGATGCAGAACTCAGCAACGCCCTTTCGAAGCTGAGCGCCGACGCCTTCTATCATGCGTCACAGGTTACCCGCGCCGGGGCCCGAGTCGCCGGACGCCGCATCGATCGGCCACGTCGAGACGGACGACGGACCTCCTCCGGTAGCTGGACGGCGACGTCGGTGGCCGTCGGGCTGGGTGCCGCGGGCATCACTATGGTTCTCTCTCCGGCGTCCTCTCGAGGTCGAACTCGTGGAGTCGCATCTGATCGAGCACGTGCCGGGGACGGACGTTGGAACCGCTGACCACTCGTGGCGGTGATCGACCCGCTGACGGCACGGCCCCGGCCTGAGCGGTCTCCCGTGAGAGGGTGATCCGCATGCAGCCCACGACAGCGGTCCGGATCTCGGTGGTCGCGTCGGCCGTTCTCTCGTCCGCTCTGCTCTCCGGCTGTGCAGGAACTCCCGCGGAGCCGATCGTCGAGCGGACGTCGCAGATGGCCGTCGACTACCCCTCCTACGACCTGCCGCAGCTCGTCGGGCAGGCCGATCGCATCATCGAGGGCACCGCCGTCTCGACCCGCGACGCCGTCCTGTACCCGACCTACGAGGGCACCGACCCGCTCCTGAACCCGCTGAGCGAGGCGTCGGAGGAGGAGCAGCGCGCCGCCAGTCTCGAGGGCGCCATCGCCGCCACGGAGGTCGAGCTCGAGGTGACCGCCGTCCACAAGGGCGAGGCGGGTGACCGCCTCACCATCACGCAGACCGGCGGCGTCCTGGACGGCGTCCGCTACACGACCGTGCAGGAGCCCCTGCTCACCCCCGGGAGCTCCTACCTGCTCTTCCTGCACGAGGGCGAGCGTCCCGCCCTCCTCGGCGGGGGCGCGGGCAGCTACGAAGCGGGGGACGGCGGCTACCTCGCCATGGCCGCGCACGCACCCGTCGAGTCGTTCAGCCGCGACGAGCTGGCGCTCCTCCTCGCTGAGGACCGCAGCCCCACCGAGTGATGCGGGCGCCCGCCGGACCGCAGCGTGGACTCTCGAACACGCGGTGGATCTCGATACGCCCGCGGAGCGGGCTACTCGATCAGCATGAACGGCTCAGGCCCTGGAGACCTCGACCAGATCGATCCATGCGGGTCGAGTAGTCCCGAAGGGACGTATCGAGACCTGCCCACCGACCCGCCGCGACCCGGTGCTGCGGCCTAGTGCGCTCGCGTCGGGAGCGCGACCGGGAGGGTCAGCTCGCCGCGCTCGACGAGGCTCTCGAGGGCCTCGAGGACGGCGGCCTCCGGTTCGTACCGCGGCGCATAGCCGAGCAGCGTCGCCGCCTTCTCGATGGAGAAGTACTGGCTGCGGTGCAGGTGGCCCCAGCTCGCGTCGGCGAGGTCGTCGCCGACGGTGCGGCGGAACTCCTCCCAGCCGATATTCTTCAGCGCGGCCTCCTGCCCGAACCAGCCCGCGGCGATCTGCGCGAACCCGCGGACCGTGAGCGCCGAGGCGGCCACGATGTGGAAGTCCTCCCCCGCGGCCTCCTCCGGCCGGGCCACCGCGAGCTCGAACGCCTGGGCGACGTCGTCGGCGTGCACGTGGTGCAGGGACTCCGCGCCCGAGCCCGGCATCCGCAGCGTCTCGCCGGTGGCGAGGGTCTCCCAGACGGCGGGGTCGAGGTTGCCCAGCGGGCCGACCGCCGCCCAGCCGGGTCCGCTGATGTGGCCGGGGTGCAGCGTGGTGGTGCGCAGGCCGCCCGCGGCGGTCTCGGCCTTCAGGAGGAGGGCGATCGCCTCCTTCTGGCGGCCGTACTCGTCGATCGCGGGCGTCCCCTCGCCCTCCCGGATCGGGAGCTTCAGGGTGGGCCCGTAGCGCCAGACCGATCCGCAGCTGATCAGGTGGCCGACGTAACCGCGGAGCCCCTCGACGAGGGCCCGCGCCGAGTCGACGGTGAAGCAGACCAGGTCGATCACCACGTCCGGACGCAGATCGCGGACCCGGGCGGCGAAGACGCCGTCCTCGTCCTCCTGCTGCCGGTCGGCGACGACGTTCCGCACCTGCTGCCACTCAGTACCGGCGGTGTAGGGGGTGCTGGTGCCGCGGGTGATGTTCGTGACCTCGTGCCCGGCGCGGACGAGCCGGGGGACGAGGAAGGAGCCGATGTGGCCGCTCCCGCCGATGACGACGACGTGCATGGTGGCTCCTCGAGGGTGGTGACGGGCGGTTCGCTCCACTCCACCACACTCGCGACCGGCGGCGCTGGTACCCCTTCCCTGCTCCGAGCCACGCCCAGCACGTCGGCTCGGCCGGGACGTCTCGAGCGAGGGCGGGAGGCGCCTGCCGTTCAGAGCGCCGCGGGTGGCACCGGTGGCGGGTTCGGGATTTCGAAGACGGCCGAGCGCGGCCACATCAGCGTCGGCGTGCGCTTCCGCTCGGGACCGCCGACGATCAGCGCGGCGCCGAGCAGGTCCGCGGCGTGCGTGAGGACGTGCTCGACGTAGGCGGGGTGCACCCAGTGCGGTCCGGAGAAGGCGGAGATCAGGTCCTGGAGGGCACGGACGGACTCGTGCTGATTCTCGTCCCGCGGGGTCATGGCGGCTCGGATCGGTAGGAGAAGCCCTCTCGGCCGAGCGGTGTCACCGATCGGAGGGAGAGAGTTCGTGCACCTCCGCGACGCGGCCGGCATCCGTCACAGTACGCCTCGGACGACCTCGGAGAGGCGTTTCACGAATATCCCGGTGACACCGCAGAAACCGCCCTTCGCGTCTCCCTCCTGGCGACTGCGAGATCGATCGTCTCGGATCGGTGTGAGCAGTGCGGAACGGGGTTGGTCTCAGAGTCCATCCGAGACCTCGCGTGGCGAACCGCACCCTTCCCGGGCGCACGCGACGGCGGGACTCCCATGGGCAGGCTGCACGGCGACTCCGGCAGCGGTGCCGACGTCGACGGCCGGCCCCTCGCTCCCCCGCAGCCCGTGATCGGGACGAGCTCGGCACGAGCGCGTGCACGCGCGTACCCGGCTTCCTCCCGTGAGCACCAGCCGGCCGGCAAGCGGCGCCTTCGGTGAGGAGATCGACCGGCTGCTCGTGTCCTTCACCACGCTCCTGCCCGGCGAGGACGCTGCCACATCCGTGCTCGGCGCTCCCTTCGAGATGCAGACTCTCGCGGCGACCAGCCGTCGAGCGGCGACCCTCGACGAGACGCAGATCGACCTCGGTGAAGGGCCCGCCTGGAGCGCGTACCGCGCCTACCGCCCTGTCGAGCTGCAGGTCGACGACGAGCGGCACTTCGCCGGCTGGCCCGTGTTCGCGCTCTCCGCGGAGGCGGTAGGAACGAGGACCGTCCTCGCCGTCCCCCTGGTCATCGGCACCTCGAGCATCGGCGCCGTCACCCTGTACAGCAGCACCTCGATGCGGCTCGACGCCGAACAGCTGCGGCTCGCGGGCCGACTCTCAGGAGCGCTCGCCAGGGCCGTGGTCGATCAGGCGATCACCCTGCCGGAGAACGGGAGACTCGCCCGTGATCCCGCGCTCTCGCGCCGGGACGTGCACCAGGCGACCGTGATGGTGATCGGCCAGACCCGGTCGACGCCGGCGGACGCCCTCGCGATCATCCGCGCCTACGCCTTCGCGGAAGGCGTCGGAGTGCGCGACGTCGCCGCACGGATCCTCGCCGGATCGCTCGACTTCTCCCACGATCCGCCCGAGTGATCCCCCTGCTCCGAGGCGGTCGACTGCGGATCCAGCCGGCGGTGACCAGTGCGCCCGGCGCGCCCGGGATCTCGAGATCGATGCCGCCTCTCGAGACGCCCGCAGGATGGTCTTCCCGGCCCAGGAGGCGGCCGGTGCACCATCGCCGATCGTCTCCGAGATCGTCTACCGTGCGGTGATCACCTCACCGCGCATCCCGAGCGCCTGGAGATCGACACCCGTCGAGGAGACGATCGCCTCTCCGGTATCGCCGTCGTAGACGACCGTGTAGACGTCCCACTCCTTGGCCGGAAACCCGTAGGGCGCGTCGTTCACGACGGGGGCGTGCACACTCAGAGCCCACATCGGCGCCTCCGGTGAGATTCGAGTGTCGCCGCCGAGTCCCGGGGCGCAGGAGGACAGCTCCGCAGAGGTCGCCCGCACCGCGTAGATCGGGTACTGCTTCTTCTCCTCCACGCTGAGCGTCGAGAGGCGACTTCCGGCGCCGTCGGCCAGGTCGAGCGCCGGGTTCGTCAGCTGCTGGAGGTCGATCATCGGCCCGTATGCGGTGTCAGCAGTCGGGGGGCACGGCGGGGCTTCCGTCGGGAGTGGAGACGGCTGGGGGTCCCGAGGCGACGCCGGTGCTGCCTGTGTCTCCGTCGAGGTGGGCGTCGCCTTCGCGGTGGCGTCGATGGTGACGGGGCCGGAGCGGATGCGCATCGTCGTGGTGGTCTGCGTGAGGCTCACGTCTCCGGCGCCCAGGACGTCCCTCAGCCACTGCTCTCGTTCTCCGGCGGCATCGAGGCAGCCGACGGAGGTCGTGGCCGGGCCCCCGGTGACGAGCCGGACGGACGTCTGCAGACCTGCGTACTGGAGGTCGTAGGTGAGGGTGTTGCAGGGCCCGTCCACGCTGAGCTTCGACCGGCCGTCGATGTCGATGACGCGGAGGCCGACCGGGTGATCGAGCAGCCAGTCGCCTGATCCCCGAGCAGCGATGACCGCGGTGGTCTCGTAGACGGACTCGGTCGCTTCCTCGGCGCTGAGCAGATCTCCCGCGACCTGCGACGTCGACGGTGAGCCGGGGCCGGCGGCGCTCGCCGCGCAGCCGCTCAGGACGAGCGCCGCGGAGAGGCAGACGGCGCTGAGGGGAACTCTTCTCGCCCGTGTGGCGGTCACTGGTCGCCTCCGGTCTGCGTCGTGGGCGGGTCGGTGCAGTCGACCCTGGTGCTCAGTCCCGTGAAGATCAGGAGGCGCCCGCTCTCCTCGCAGACCTGGCTTCCGGCGAGGGAGTACTGGGCGGCGTCCGTCCCGTCGGTGGTCCCGCCGTCGGCACCCGCTGCGGTGAGTGCAGCGCACGCCGTGGCGAGTGCAGCGGTGGACCGGCCGACGGGTGTCCGGATCTCGCCCGACAGGACGACGCCCTGCCCGTCCGGCTCCCAGCAGGTGACGGGTGCAGCGACCGGAGTGCCGCGCTCCGTCGTCCCCGCCGTGAGGACTGCCGCGCTGAGGACCGCGCCCGCGATGCCCGCGAGCGTCACCGCCGCGGCCTGGCCGAGACGTCGGCGGCGGCGGATGCGGTGCGCGAGGCGTGCGCTGATGCGCTCGAGCTGCTCGTCGCTCAGGTCAGGATCGTCCATGGTCCTCTGTCCGTTCCGTCAGGGTTCTCGCCAGTGATGCCCGCACCCGCGAGAGGCGGTTGCGGACCGTCCCGTGGGACAGGCCGAGGGAGCGAGCGGCGTCGCTGTAGCTGAGGTCGTCCTCGATGCACGCCGTCCAGATCGCACGGTCCGTCGCGCTCATCTGCTGCACCAGACGCCGCACATCGAGCAGCCGGTCGCTCGTGTCCGCGTCGATGCAGCGAGAGGCGGTGTCGTCCGAGAGGGGCAGGTGGCGTCGGCGCTGCTCGCGGCGGTTGGTCGAGGAGCTGAGGTTGCGCGCCGTGACCAGCAGCCAGGGCAGCACCGACTCCCCCACGATGCGCACGCCCGAGCGGCGCTTCCAGAGCAGGAAGAAGGTCTCCTGCACGACGTCCTCCGCCTGGCCGGCGTCCACGAGGAAGCTCCCCGCGGCCCGGTGGACCGCGCGGCCGTGCATCCGGACGAGAGCATCCAGCGCCGAAGGGTCGCCGCCGCGAAGACGATCCACCAGCGTCACCTCATCAGCATCGACCATCCGACATCACCCCCCTCAGTAGTGAATGCCCTCAGCACACGGTTTCGTCTCAGACTTCAGGGAGCGATCGCAGACGACTCGGCGATACGTCCGGGCTCATCCCCTGAGGGGAGGCCCGGTCGCCCGACCGGCGGCGTTGCATTCGCTGAGCGGGCGTGTTCGACTGAACCGACGTCGACGATCGGAGATCACGATGTCCGAAGCACTGCTCATCATGGCGTTCGGCCTCGTCATCGCGGTCGGCTTCACTCCGGGACTCCTCCGACGCCGACGCTTCCGAGAAGCCGTGGCTCCCGCCGGCGCCGCAGCCAGTGTCCTCCGCGACGTGTATGCGGGCCGTGGAACCCAGGAGCGCTCAGCGGACGAGTTCACGGGCGACCCGACGACGTCCATCACTCTCGACGGCCCCGACCCCCTCCGCACCTTCGGCGTGGAGTCGGCGTCGCGCATCGAGCACCAGTAGAGGCGCAACGGTGGCAGCTGCCTTCAGGACATGGCTGCGCGAGAACGGATCGACCTGCTGACCACGACCGGAGCGGTTCTCGCTCCCCTCGGAGTGATCGTGGCCGTCGTGTTCCTCCTCCAGCCGTGGCGCACCTGCGCCGACGACGACGTGACCGCGGCCTGCGCGATGCACCCCGCGGATGCAAAGGTGATGGCGCTCGGAGTCATCGCGGCGATCGTCGGAGTGCTGCTCCTCTGGATCGGCGCTCACCGCGGGCGCCGGTGAGCCGTCGATCGACACTCAGGCGAGGCGGCCGAGGCGCTCGTTCCGGCTCGAACCGATAAGCGACAACGGTCGCACCGCGGTCACGGCAGGGTGAAGACTTCGGCCATGTGGTTGGAGGGGACGGCGCTCGAGCGCCGCTTGCGTGAGATGGACGGGCCTGGGCGTGAGGAGCCAGTCGACTTCGACGGTCCGCGGTTGGCGGCGAAGGTGAACGCGCTCGCTGAGCTGCTCGAGCAGAGCTTCCCCGGCGCCGTCTCGGTCGGCGATCCACTCCGGGACTGGCAGGACTCCGCGACCTTCACTCAGGTGACGGTGAACGGAGCGGCGAACCGCACATCGGCGAACCTCGTGGTCTGCATCAGTCGGCACGGGGACCTCTGCTTCCTCGCGCTCGAGACGCCGGGAGCGTACTCGCGGGAGGAGTTCGATGCGCTGGTCGAACCGGAGGACCTGAGACCGATGACCGCAGCTCTCGAAGCCTTGGATTTCACGGTCGCTGCCGAGGAGTCGCTGTGGGACCGGTACGACGGACCGATCGTGATGAGCCATCCGAGCTGGCACGAACGCTACTTCGGATACCCGCTGTGAGCGCGCATGGCTGACGACATCGGATTGCTCTACGACGCCGAGACGGCTGACCGCGCGCTGCAAGCTTTTGTGGAGAAGATGGTCGGCTTCACGGGACTCGACATGTGGACCTTGTTCTGCAGTATGGAGCGCGACTCGAACATCGAGGGAGTTCCCGACGACTCGGCGTTGTGGACCGACTGGATGTTCGAGCTGTGGACCGCGAGCGGATTCACGTACGACGTGACCGCAACAGAGTTCTCGAGCTTCGCCGCCCCACCGAGACGACCGGACGTCACGAACTCCTACCACCCCGTCACAGTGCAGGTCGGCGACAGAGTGCACCCCGTGAAGATGATGCTCGGCACCGACTCGCTCTGGCCCGCCGAGGCCTCGTACCTCTCCCACCCCCGAGGTCGGACTGAGGGCGAGTACTTCGACCTCATCGTCCGAGATCTGCACCTCCTCCTGACCCGGAACCCCGAACTCGAGGACAAGCGCGCGATGCTCGGCCTCCTGTCCGCCTGGGACGTCCCCGGCGCCAGCACGCACCGCGGACCGACCCGGGTGAGGTGACGCGCCGGCGGGGAGCCCGGTCCGCGTCTCCCGATCAGGCCGACGTGCCGGCGATCACCGAACTCGGACGCGTCGAACTCGAGAGAAGAGCCTCAGTCATCCCATTCGACCGTTGTTCACTCTATGTCCACGGTTTCTTCCAAGGAAGAACCAGGCGACCGAACCGAGGAAGGGAGCGATGATGACTACTGCCACCCACATGGCCTTCAGGATCAGCTCGTTCGGTGAGCGAAGAATTTGCACGAGAGCGAGTATCGCAATCGCAACATAGGCGGCACCGATGAGGGCGACCAGGATACTTGTGAGCAATGCTGACATGTCCATTGCCCGACCATACTCGCATCGAGTGCGTCTCACATCCCCCACGAGACGGAAGGCCTCGCGCCTGAATGGGCAGTTACAAGGCGCCTGATCCCGACGTACGGTGGAACCGGTGGCCTCTGATGTGACCCGCTTTGACTGCGCGCTGGCCTGCGTCACGAGATGCGATTTCACGGTCGGTCGTAGTATCAGACCACACTATTCGGGGGAATTTATGAGTAAGTATCTTTCATTCATCGGCGCTGGGGCGATGGTCCTCGGCACAGCTCTCGCAGCAACACCTACGTCCGCGGCAGTCAGTGAGACAGAGACGACCTACGTTCAGGAATGGGTCGATCAGGTCCAGTCGCTACATGCGTCGGGTGATGCGTCGGGCCTCACCGCCGAAGACTGCGTCGTTGAGACCACCACCACCGCGGGCGAGCAGTACATCTCGAGTGCCTAGAGGCGAAGGCCGCCGACCCGCCTGCGGAGGAGAAGGACCGCCTCATTGCCGCCGCTTCGGCCCAAGCGGTCACAGGCCGCCTCTACAGCCAGTTCACCAACGGGGCCGCCTACAGCCGTACGCAGAACGGTACTTGGTACTTCGACGGTACCTACTCGTGGGTCACTCAGGCTCGATACGGCTTCACCGGTTCGGACAGTTGCTTCACGACTTACTCCGTGAATATCACGGTCACCGGCGTCTCTTGCTCCGACACTGGCACCGAGACCGAACGGTACGGCGAGGACCACTACCAGGTCCAGGCCGTTATCGTCAATGACGGCTACTCGATGAAGGCGACTCTTTTCGCAGACGGAAACATCCCCGGATTCGGGGCAACGACCGGCTGAAGGAGATAGTCGACCTTCGTTCTACGGTGGAGGCTCTCTGTCTAGGACTCCGGTCCGTTCGGAGCGGAGTCGCTGACATCCGATTCGGGGCCACCCTTTTTCCGACCGGGGCCCCGAATTCAGCCCTGGCCCTACTTCACGAACCGATCATCCTCCGTTCGACCACGTCCGTCGGAACGTTATCGCCGTCTCGCATTCTGGCATCCCGCGTTCGCGCTGCTGAGAACCGATTCACCTTTGAGATTCGAGTTCGTCAAAGTCACCCGAAACGACTCAGCCTGAGTAAGACGCGACACGCAGCTCCGGCGGAAGGTCGCCAGACAACGCCGCGATCCACACACTCGGCGCCGCGCACTTTCGCGGCGCCCAGTGTCTCGTCTGCATGAACCGGGGGACGATCCCCTATCGGGACGGGTTCCACGGAGTGAGGGAAAGCACGTCGAGGGCGACCTGGTGGACGCTCCGACCATCGGTGCGTACTCGGTGGACGTCCGGAGCAGCTTGCGAGGCGAGTAGAACGGCGGCGGCCCCGCTCCGAGCAATCGCATCGTCCAACCCCGTTCCAACTTCTCGACCGGCGAGACGTCCGGCGATGGTCGAGTCGTCGGCGGTGAGCAGCACGCCAATCGATCGTGCCTCAGGATCGAGGGCTGCGACGAGGACGTCCCTCTCGAGCACGCTGACGGTGTTGGTGTAGAGAAGCCGGTGATACCCGGCCGCCCGGTAGTTCTTCCACATGGCTGCGAGGTTCAGCTCAGCGAGAGCGAGGCCTCGTCTCCACGGTTCGGGATGGGCTTGATCGAGGTTGTCGCCCTCGATGAGCGCATGGCTCACATCCGCCTCGGCAAGAAGCCGCGACACCTCGGCCGCAACGGAGGACTTGCCGACACCGGACCGCCCTCCGAGGAAGAGCACCTCCGTGCGCCCCTCATCCCCCGATTCGATCGCACCAGTGTTGTCGTCTCCCTCGGTCATGACTCGACGGTAGCGATCGTGACCGCAGAACGATCCTCATACGGGACGCCTGTAGGCCGGTCTGTCAGACGGGTCGCACGCATGCTTCGTCAATCGCTTCTTGCTCGTCGTCGGTCAGCATCGCTGCGCTCGTGCTGGGGAACCAGCCCTGGTTCGGCCACTGGTCGATGAAGTCGGTGCGGCTGGGCGCGTCGGGGTTCTCGATGCCGTTCGCTTCGTAGCAGGGCACGAGGTACTCGGTCAGGTAGCTGTAGAGGTAGTCGATCTGCTCGGACGTCATGGGCACCACGGGGGTCGTGGGATAGCTCGACCAGCAGGTGAACGCGGCGACCGATTCGGCTTCCGTCGAGGCGGACGTCATGATGCTGACGGGTCCGCCGCCGGTGGCGTTCGAGCCGAGGTCGACCGGCAGGCCGGCCGCGGTGAGGCAGCCCAGGAGTGCTGTCGAGTCGTTCGGGTCGCGGTAGTCCTGGAACGGGTCGGCGGGTCTCGTCGCGTCGGGGAAGCCGGCCAGGACTCCTTCCCATTGGCGATCCTGCTCCTGGATGCGCAGCTGCTCCTGCTCGTCGGGCGCGAGAGGTGCAGGGGCGGGAGAGGGACCAAGATCGGGCACCGGGTAGAGGACGACAGAGGAACTAGTCGCCTCGGGGGTGGGGCCAGGTGCGAGGGCCCACGTCGAGACCAGGGCGACCGCGAGGACGACGACGGCTCCGGCGGCGACGATCCAGATCACCCTCGCGCGGCCGGCTGGCTTCGGGTGAGTGCGGCTCTCGCCCAGGGCGGCGGCCGCGATGGATTCCGGTTCGTCGAAGGACCGCACGCGCTCGATGGCTTCTGCCGGCTCGAGAGCGGCGAGCTCCTCATCGATACCGTCTCGGATGGCGGAGGCGACGTCGCGAGGGACGGGCCGCAGCGCCCGATCCAGTCGCTTCAAGTAGGTCTGAACCTCGCGGGGCGCGCTGGTCGGGGTCATGTGTCGTCTCCTGCCACGATCGCTTGGACGGAACGGGTGAAGGGCTCCCACTGGCGGCGGAACTCGCCCAGCTCGGCCTGTCCGGAGGGGGTGAGCTTGTAGTACTTCCGGACCGGGCCCGAACCGCTCTCCCCTGCGTAGGACGTGATCAGCCCGCGATCCTTCAACCGCCCGAGCACCGGGTAGAGCGTGCCGATGCTCGCGATCATGCCCAGCGCCACCAGCTCCTCCGACAGGCGCCAGCCGTACATCGGCTCCCGCGACAGGAGCCCGAGGGCGCAGTACTCCACCACGCCCTTCCGGATCTGGGCCCCCACGTCGACTGTCATGCTTTGCATGTTAGCGTGCGATGCATACTAGCGGTGGTGGGATTCTGGCTGTCCGGCTACCGCGCGACGGGGGGATGCAGATGCAGCACGATCAGGAGGAATCGCCAGGAGGCGGCACCGGCCTTCGGGTGGCGATCACGCTCGTCGCGCTCTTCGGGATGATCATGGCGCCGCCGGTGTTCCTGTTCTTCTCGATCCAGGAGACCGGTATCCAGTTCGCCGGCGGAGGGTCACCGACGCCCGAACAGATCCGGGCGGCGGAGAACTGGCGGGCCACAGCAGGCGGAGCCGCCATCCTCAGCGCCATCGCCATCTGGGTACTCACAGGCATCCGCGCGCAGAAGAACACTCGGAACGGTTGGGAGATCTTCCTCTGCGGACTTGCGGTTCCCGCGCTACTCCTCGGAACGGCCCTGACGGCATTCACCGCATGACCCCGCAGCGACGTCCTCACTCACTTGCGCAGAAGTGGAAGCGCTGCCTTGCCGGTGCGTCCTGGGCGCAGTTCGTCGCGGTCGTCGTCCTCGGCTTCGGCTTGGACCGCCGCATTCCTGGCCTTCACGCTGGCGAGCGTGGCGTTGCAGGTCATTCGAAACTGGGTGGTGTGCTGAGCTCATCACTCAGTAGCTCCGTCGTCTTTCCTGCGCGACTACCCGATGACCGCCAGCCAGGCGGTCGCCCTCCACGGAGAAGCGTGATGGTCGCCGTATCGCCCGCGGCGCTCTTCCTGCCCCAGCTGCGGATGCTGTCGCGACCCGTCATCAACTAGGAGAACCCGTGTTCCTTGCGCTCCTCGCCGGCGCTCCCGCCGTGATCGGAGTCCTCTGGCTCGTCAACCTGTCAGGAGACGGGTCCCAGGAGAAGGTGCGGCGAGACACCTGCATCGGCGCCCTCGTCGTCGGCGTGCTGTTCATCGTCGGAGCCGTCGTCTACTGGTTCGTACCGGTGGAGACGAGCAACGATGCTCAGGGCTCGTTCGGCGCTTCCGCTGTCGTCGGCGCCGCGCTGCTCGTCAGCGGCATCCTCGGCCTCGTCCTCACTCTGATCCTCCGGCTCACGATGCCGGGAGAGGCCCGCGTCGATCGCCGGTGACGCCGAGCTCGGACGATCGGGCTCGCCGCAGGCCGCGCAGCGCGACTCAGCCCACCATCGGAGGGCAGGTCCGGGACGGGAGCCACTGCGGAAGAACACGAGATCCGGTCGGCGCTCCGCCGTACTCTCTCCCCCATGACGGACTACGCCCGACCCGCTGTCGAGGACCGCGTCTTCACCGACGAGGCCGGCCGGCCGATCCCCTACGGGAACCGCTGGAGAGGAGGACCACCTCCGGACGAGAGCTACTCCGTCACCCGCGACACCGAGCGGTTCCGACCCGTCCACACGATCGCGGACGCCCTGCTCGAGTACCTCGCTCGCAGCTACGACGTCAGGATCGAGGACGACCCGGCCCTCGCCGCCCGGGACGAAGCCGAGATCTCCTGGGCCGCCCGCGCCGTCCGCGTGACCCCTCGGTCGGTCGACGCCGCCCCGCTGACGATCGTCTGGACCGTCTTCCCCGGTGTCCTCCTCCACGCCGGAGCACTGCAGCGGTTCAACTATCCCGTCTGCGGCTGCGACGCCTGCGACGACGACTGGACCGCCCTCGCGGACGACCTCGAGCGAACCGTCCTCGACGTCGTCGCGGGACGCTACGAGGAGAGCATCACCGCTCATGACGGCGGCATCACCGTCGCCTACCGCATCGGAGGCGGTGGTGAGCTGGGCATGTCGAGCGGCTACACCAACGAGGAGGGCGTGCATGAGGTGACCAGTCACGACGGGCAGCAGCTGTCCGCGCCCTGGAGCCGGGCGTGGCAGGCCTGGCCGGAACGCAGGCGCTGACGGACGCTCCGCACGGAGTCACCCCAGCAGGAGCGCGCCGGTCGGGCGACCGCGATCCCGCGCCGCCCTTGACCTCCCTCCCCTATCTTCCTATTCTTCGGTCATGCCCAGACGGAAGCAGGGAGCGGTCCTCCCCCTCGAGCTCGACCTCCTGGACGCGCTCATCGATGCGGGCGAGCCGACGCACGGCTTCGCTCTCGCCGCGTCGCTCGCCACCGGAGACGGCCGGCCGCTCACCGCGCACGGCACGCTCTACAAGGCGCTGGGGAGGATGCAGGAGCGCGGTCTCGTCTCGTCGTCCTGGGAGGACAAGGCGGAGGCGAACGCGCAGGGCCGCCCTCCGCGCCGCCGCTACGAGGTGACCGGCGAGGGACGCGCCGTCGCCCACGCGGCCGCCGCTGCCCGCTCGAGCGCTGCCGGTCGCGCCCCGTTCGTCCTCGGTGGAACGGCGTGAGCGCCCGATCGTCGGCGGCGGTGCGCCGCTCCACGGTCGCCGCGCTGCGCTGGTGCCGCTTCTACACCCGCGGACTGGATCCGCACTTCGCGACCGAGCGGGCGGAGGAGATCGCGTCCGACCTCTTCGAGCACACCCGGTGGGCCGAGGAGAGGGAGCAGGCTCCCCGCCGCACGGCTCGCCAAATCGCCTCGCGCACGGTCCGGGGCGCCGGGGCGGATCTGCTGTGGCGCCGCGCCCGACTCCACGAGGGCAGCGCGGAGATGCTCTTCGACGCGCGAGTGGGGTCGCTCTCCACCGCCCTCTGGGCTGTCGTGTTCGTGCTCGTCCTGGCCTCCGTCGTCGTCGGCGGGTGGGCGAGCATCCGCCTGGTCACGGAGAGTCCGGTGCCGTTCGCGACGACGGCACCGGTGTTCGCGGCGACCGCCGTCGCCGCGCTGGCTCTGCTGCTGCTCCTGCACCACCGGACCCGCCGTGCCGGCGCCGTGCTGGGAGCGGTCGCCGTCTCGGTCCTCCCGACGGTCGCGGTCGATGCGCTCTGGTACATCAGCGCCACGGTCCCCGTGCTCGTGTCCTCGGTGCCCTCCCTCGACCTCCTTCTCCTGCTGCTGGGGAACGCGCAAGGACTCGTCCTGCTCGCCGCCGCCCTCTGCTGGTCCATCGCCCGACGCCCCACCGGAAGCCAGGTCACGACATGACGGATCCCCGCCCTCGAGGCACCACCCGGCTGCGCGCCACGATCGCCCTCGCCGCGGGAGGACTGCTCCTCACGGCAGGCCTCGGCGCCGTCCTCGCCACCACCACGGCGTCGGCCGTCCAGGACTACGACGACCGCTTCGCCGCCGCGCGGGCGGCCGACCCGCCCGTCGTCGAGGACGACGTCGCCTCGTCGCCGCTCCCCTCGGTCACCCCCGCCGCCCACGAGCCGGGCACGCCGTTCGAGGAGACGACGCCGACCGCCGCCCCCGACGGGCACCGCTACGACCAGTGGGGCGTCCGCCTCTACGACGTCTCCGACGCACCGGACGACATCACCTACCCGGCGAGCCTCGTCGGCGACGAGCTCGGCAACGCGGTCAGCTGGGTCGACATGCAGCTGCGCATCGCCGGCTGCATGCGCGAGGAGGGCTTCGACTACACCTTCAAGCTGTGGTGGGACCGCTCGCCCGAGGACCGGGGCTCCGAGCCCCTCGCGGAGGACAGCGAGGCCATGGCCGCCCTCTACGGCACGAACCTCACCTCCACCGGCCCCTACGACTGGACGCAGGCCGGCTGCCACGGCCGGATCGTGCACGAGATGGGCAACGACGACGCCCACTGACGCCCCGACAAGCAAGCGTCGACACGGAGCCGGCCTCGCGGCCCCTCGCCGACCGTGTGCCGCTCCGGCGGTGCGCTCAGACCTCGTCCTGCCGCGTCGCCCAGGCGATCAGGCGGCGGAGGATCTCGCGGTGCTCGGGCGACTCGAAGGAGCGGGCGTCGTGGCCGAGGGCGTCGTAGGCGACGCGGCCGCTACCGCCGGTCGCCTCGCGCAGCCAGATGAGGGGGTGCTCGACGCCGTCGTGCTCGTGGACCGCGAGGACCTCGTTGTCGGCGGCGGTGCGGAGGGACGTGTAGCGCTCGTCCTGCAGGACGAAGTCCCCGACCCCGGCGGTGAGCGGGTGGCCGCGGAGGCGGACGCGGGCCTCGCCGTGCTCGGGGTGGAAGGACGTCCCCCGCTCCCACCGGCCCCCGATCGACTGCTCCCACTCCGGCGCGTCGACGAAGCTCGTCGAGGAGGCGTGCAGCGCGAGCACGGGAGCACCGGAGGCGAGCAGGCGTCGGAGGCCGGCACGCGCCGCGGCGGCGGGCGACGGTGAGCCGTCCCGGGGCAGCCCGACGTTGACGACGACGAGATCCGGAGCGTCCTCGAACCGCTGCAGCGCGTCGTCCACGTTCGGCGCGACGGTGAGCGCGAAGCCCGACTCGCGCAGGATGCCGGCCACGCACTCCGTCGTCTCGTCGAAGGGGTGCCAAGGATCTGCGTATCGGCCGGCACCGGGGAGGACGAGGGCGGAGAGGGTTCGCGACACGCTCGGAGCCTAGACGGGGGTCGGGAGCGCGTGCCTCGACCCGGTCCTCGACGCCGCCCGGAGGCGCGGCGCTCCGGACGGTCACTCCCCGCTGGTGTGGACGCTCGCCACGTCGTCGCAGGTCGCCGTCATCGCGGCAACGACCGCGGGGTCGTCCTGCGCGAGGTCGTCGCCGCCGCTCGTGACGGCGCCGTTGGTCGCGGTGCGCCCGTCGGCCGAGAGCTCCACCTGCGTCGAGGTGATGCTGTAGCGCCCGTCGGCGTCCCGCGCGGCGAGGACGCCGGAGATCGAGTGGTGGCCGTCGGCGTCGGCCGCGCCGCAGGTGACGCCCGTGCCGGCGTCACCGAAGCCGGCGAGCACGAATCGGTACGGCTCCCCGTCGACGCCGATCGGCGTCACGAACGCGCAGTCGGTGAAGGCGAAGAGCGCGGCGGTCCTGCCGTCGCTGAGGACGGTCGCCGCGAGGGTCGGGCTCACCGCGACCGTCCAGCCGCGGTGGGTCGCCGGGCCCGCCAGCGTGTCCTGCTGCAGGAAGGTCGCGCCCGAGGCGGTGCGGATGCCGTAGTCGAAGCCGCCGTCCTCGTCGTAGAACGCCTGGTCCGCCCGGCCGTCGCCGTCGACGTCGCCGATCTCCGCCGTCGCGACGCCGGCCGGGACGGGAGTGTCGTTCGGGGTGCAGCCGGTCGAGGACGCGGGCGGTGCGGACGACGGTGCCGACGCGGAAGGGCTCGCCGGTGCGGCGGTCGCGCTGGACGCGGCCGTCGACGTGGACGCCGAGGGCGCCGTCGACGCCTGCGTCTCCTGAGCCGCCCCCGTCGAGCAGCCCGTCACGCCGGCGAGCCCGCCGATCACCGCGACGGAGAGCACGAGCAGACGGAGCGTGAACGGACGGGACTTCCTGCTTGCCGAACGAACCATGACGACCTCCTCGTTCACGATAGGACTGCCGCGCCGCTCGCGCCTCCTCGGGATCTCCACCTCGCCTCCTCCCGGTCTCCCGGGGCCGGCTCAGCGTCCCGGCACGGTGTCGAGCGACCGGGAACGGGCGGCGAGTAGCTCGGCGTAGGTGCCGTCCCGCTCCGCCCAGCGCAGTCGCTGCGCGGCCCGGACGACGATCTCGTCCGGGGTGGGCTCCTGGGTCAGGAGCTCGAGGACCTCGTCGAGGTAGGCGTCGAGGGGCAGGGCCGTCGGATTGACCGCCTCCTGGCCCGCGGTCGCGACGGCCGGCGGGACGAGCTCGGTCACCCGGACGCCCGTGCCGGCGAGCTGCGCCCGCAGCGACTCGGTGTAGGCGTGGACGCCCGCCTTCGACGCGCCGTAGCTGGGCATCAGCGGGAACGGCAGGAAGGCGATGCCCGAGGAGACGGTGACGATGTCGCCCCCGCCCCGGCCGAGGAGGTGCGGGGTGAAGGCGTCGACGGCGCGGATCGTGCCGAGCAGGTTGACGGCGACGGTCCGCTCCGCGGTGGCGAAATGGGCGGGGTCGCGGAGGTCCTCCTGGGGCAGGACCCCGGACATGGTGACGACCGTGTCGAGGCCGGGATGCGCCGCCAGCACCTCGTCCCTGGCCCGGGTCACGGAGTCGGCGTCGGTGACGTCGATCCGGACGGTCTCGAGGTCGGCGATCCGGGCGGTGTCGCGCCCGCCGACGACGACGGTGCTGCCGGCGGCGGCGAAGCGGCGGGCGAGGCCGAGGCCGATGCCCGAGGTGCCGCCGATGACGAGGACGGTGCGGTCGGTGATGTCCATGGTGTCTCCTCCTGGGGGAACGGGTCCGTGCTGAGCGGGCCCGCAGGTGACGGGCCCGTGCTGAACGGCTCGGCTCGATGGTCGTCGGCGCCGCCGGAGGCAGCCAGGTCCCGGCGGATCCGGGGAGTGGCAGGGCCTCTCTCCGCGCGCGACCGGGTGGGTATCGTCGGCCCCATGGATGTCGACGCACCGGCGAACGCGCTCGGCGAGTACCTGCAGGCCCGGCGCGCGCTCGTCGCTCCCGAGCGGGTGGGCCTGCCGTCGGGGACGCGGCGGCGGGTGCCGGGCCTCCGCCGCGAGGAGGTCGCCCTCCTCGCCGGCATCAGCGCCGACTACTACGTCCGGCTCGAGCGCGGCCGCGACGACAACCCCTCCGCGCAAGTGCTCGAGGCCCTCGCCCGCGTCCTGCAGCTGGACGACGTCGAGACCGCCTGGCTGCACGACCTCGCCGCGCCGAAGCCCCGCATGCGGCGGCGCGCGCGGCCGGCGGAGCAGGTCCCCGCGCGGCTGCACCACCTCCTCGCCGCGCTCGACGTCCCCGCGTTCGTCGAGGGCCGCTACTTCGACGTCCTCGCCTCGAACCGGGCGGCCGTGTCGCTCTCGCCGCGGCTCGCCCCCGGCCACAACCGCCTGCGGTCGCTGCTGCTCGATCCCGAGGAGCGCCTCTTCCACCGCGACTGGGAGACGGCGGTCGAGTCGTTCGTCGGCGTGGCCCGGCAGACCCTCGGGCACGACGCGAGCGACTCCCGCGCGGTCGAGCTCGTCGGCGAGCTGTCCCTCGCCAGCGCCCGCTTCCGCACCCTCTGGGCCCGGCACGACGTCCGCCCGCTCCGCGGCGGCACCGCGACGATCGACCACCCCCGGGTCGGTCCCCTCGACCTGCACCGCGAGAAGCTGCCGGTGGACGGGCTCGTCCTGGTGATCTACTACCCCGACGAGCACGGCGACAGTGCCGACCGGCTCCGTCTGCTCGCGGCCTGGGACGGCAGCATCCCCGAGTCCGCCCTCGGGTCCCGCGACTGACGGTCCCCGGAAGCGGACGACGTCAGAGCCGCGGTGCCCGCAGGGACGGTGCCGGAGTCACGGTCCGCGGCGGACGCTCCCCCTCGGGCTCCGGCTCGTCGGTGAGGCGCAGCCCGCCCGGGGCGTAGGAGTCCGCGATCCAGCGCCGCACCCAGGCCTGGTTGAGGACGACGCGATCGGCACTGGCGTAGCGGAACCGGAGCGCGCTCGCGGGATGCAGCCAGATCGAGGTGCGACCGCTGCCCACGGCCGGCAGATCCTTTCAGGAGAGGTAGAAGCTCTCGCCCCGGCCGAGCTTGGTGCCGATGACGACCTGGAGGTGACCGAGGAGGCGGTCCTCGAAGTCCACGTCGAGCCGCGAGTCGTAGACGAGTCGTCCCATGGGGATCCTGACGACGGGTGCATCCGGAATGGATGCTGTGGCCACGCGAAAGGGGTCCGGATGGGGTCGGAACGGAGGCTACGCCCGAACGGGCCGGAATCCTCACGCTTCGTCGATATCGGTGCGACATCCCCCTCCTGGTTCCGCCGGCGGCGTCCGCGCCGGGCGGTGACCGCGGTCCCGGGGGGCGTCCGTGCAGCTTCGGGACCGGCCGGCGATGCTCCTTCCCTCGAACGCTTCCCAGAGCGGCTCGCGAGGTCTAGGTTGCAGACACACGGGGTTCCGGATCCGAATCGGAGGCCGTGAGGAGGGGGCTCACTGTCCTGGCGGCGCCGCCTCTGCGCGGGTTCCCGTCGGCTGCGCGCACTCCGACGGGCGCCGCAGTGCGGAGCCGACCCGACCCGCGCGGCAGTGCGAGCGCCTCGCACCGCAGGACGAGCGGCGGGTCCGCGGCACGGGTCGCTCGCCCGGCACTCCTGTCCGCAAGCGGACATGTCCGCTAGAGGATCTTGCCGCGGGCACTCCCCCGCTGCGACACTCGCCCCGATGAGCACCCACGGCGTCCGCGACCCCCGCCCCTCCGACGTCGCGAGGTGCACCGTGCTCGGGGCCGCCTGGTCGACCCCGGTCGTCGCGGTCGCGACCGCCGCGCCGATGGCGGCGGCCAGCACCGCCGGGCTCACGGCCCGCCTGTCCTGGGACGGCCCGAGGGGCGTCCAGACGGAGTCGTCCCTCCTGTTCCTCACCCTGGAGTCGCCCCCGCGCGGGACGCCGGTGGTCCGCGGGACCGGCACTCTCACCCTGACCGTCCTCGAGGAGTACGCCTTCTCCCCGGCGAGGTCGGTCGTCGCACCGACGGGGTGGACGGTGATCAACGACAACGGCCGGACGATCACGATCCTCGCCCCCGAGGGCGTGACGGCGGGGACCAAGGGCTTCAACGTCGAGTGGGGTGAGCTGTCCGGCAACTGGACGACCACGGCCACCTGGACCGAGAGCGAGGTCGCCGGCTCCGTCTCGTCGACCATCGAGGTCGGGCCGCGGGGCTTCCCCGTACTGGAGTGGCTGACGAACCCCGCCGTCGTCGGCGGGACGTCGACGCTCCGGCTGCTGGTGCCCGCCGACTGCTACGCGATCGGCTACCCCGGGCTCCTGCTGATCCCCGCGGAGTTCTTCGACGCGTCGACGATCGCCCTGCCCGCGGGCTGGAGCGTCGTCGACGAGGACAGCGCCGCGTTCGCCTACCTCACCGGCCCGACCGTCGCCGGTGCGGCCGACTTCGCCTTCACGTTCGGCCCGGGCTCGACCACGACCAGCCCGATCGTGCAGTGGATCTCCCCGGCGGCACCGGGGACGACGCCGATCCAGCCCCGACCGCCCCTCCGGCTCACGCCCGCCTGACGCGCCGCGGCCGGCAGCGCACCCATGCTGATCGAGTAGCCCGCGCAGCGGGCGCATCGAGATCCACCAGCACGGGGCGGCGAGTCTCGATACGCGCCTGCGGCGCTGCTCGACCAGCATGGAAGGCGCGCAGCCGCCTGCTGCCTGCAGCGCACCCATGCTGATCGAGTAGCCCGCGCAGCGGGCGCATCGATCTCCACCATCACCGACACGTCAGGCGACAGCGGGTCTCGATACGCGCCTGCGGCGCTACTCGACCAGCATGGGGCGGCGGGTTTCGACACATCCCTGCGGCGCTGCTCGACCAGCATGCAGAGGGCTCCGCCTCCGCCTGCTGCGGTGCGGCGCACCAGGGCGCCGGCTAGGCCGGGTTCGACTTCAGCAGCCGGGTCACCGCGATCATCGCGCCGCCCACCACCGCGGGGATCCCGCCGCCGGGGTGCACCGACGCTCCGACCCGCCACAGCCAGGGCCGCAGGCGGTCGTGGTACGCGGGCCGGTGGAAGGGCCCGCTCTGCCAGGAGGGCCGCGCCGCGCCGTAGAGCGCGCCGTGCGGTTCGCCGCCCTCGCCGTAGTACTGCGGATCGAGCACCGTCTGCTCGTCGAGGAGGTCGGTGAGGAGCCCGTCGAGCCCCATCGCCCGCGAGACGCGCTCGACCTCGCGCCGCACGAAGGGGTGCTCGGCGGTGTACCGGCCGCCGTCGGCGGGCGCGGTGAGCAGGACGCCGAGGGTGCTGTGCGGATTCGGGTACACCTCGCCCGCGCGGTACTGGTTGACGAACACCATGGTGTCCGCCGGCTCGTCGCCCGCCTCGAGGCTGCGGTGGAGCGCGGCGGGCCGCGTCGGCAGCACCACGCTGTGCGTCGCGATGCTCGCCGGCAGCTCCTCCCGCAGCACGCCGTAGAGCGCGATCGCCGAGCAGGAGAGGGTGCGGGGGCGCAGGCGGGGCAGCGCCGGCAGCCGCGACGGACCCGTCAGCGCCTCGAGCCGGTCCGCGTCCAGGGCGCTGACGACGAGGTCGGCGGAGTAGTGCCCTGCGTCCGTGGTGACCGACCCGCGCTCGATGCGGACGACCGCCTCGCCGGTGCGCACCTCGACGCCGGCCGCCTCGGCCAGCCGGCCCAGCGCCAGCACGATCTCGTAGACGCCGCCGCGGGGCACCCAGACCCCGGTTTCGGCCATGATCGCCGGCATGCTCGCGTAGAGGGCGGGGGTGCGCGCGGGCGAGACACCCGCGTTCAGGGTGTGGATCGCGATGATCTCGCGCAGCCCCTCCGGCAGCCAGGGCAGGCCGTCGAGGTAGGCGCGCGTGGTGAGGCGCGAGCCGTAGACGGCCAGCAGCCGGCGCAGCGCCGGGAGGGCGGCCCGGTCGAGCGGATCGGCGAGCAGCAGCTCGGTCACGTCGTCGGCGAGGGGCGCGTGCAGCTCGGAGAAGCGCCGCCAGGCCGGGTACCAGGGGTGGTCCGGCGCGACCGGCAGCGAGGTCTCCGCGCCGTCGTAGTAGTAGCGGCCCACCTCGGGCATCCGCACCAGGTCGAGCCGGCCGGCGTCCCGGACGCGCTCGGGGGCGCGCTCGCCGTCGCCGAGGCGCCGCAGCAGCTCGTCCCACACCGCCGGGAACGTCACCAGGGACGGCCCGGTGTCGATGCGGTCGTCGCCCAGCTGGAGGCGGCGGCTCTTGCCGCCGAGCTCGGCGGAGGCCTCCAGGAGGGTGACCCGGTGGCCGGCGTGTGCGAGCAGCGCGGCCGCGGTGAGCCCGCCGATCCCGCCGCCGACGACGACGATGCGGCTCATGCGGAGCCTCCCAGCACGATCGAGACCAGCAGCAGGACCCCGGTGAAGGAGCCCGCGATGTACGGGAAGGCGACCGACAGGCGGTAGAGCCGGTGACCGGTCTCCGGCGTCGGGTCGCGCAGCAGGCGCACGACGAGGACGCCGGCGATCAGGAGGTTGACCGCGGCGACAGGCAGGCTCACCAGGGCGAACAGCACCGTGGAGACGATCCACCAGGCCCCGCTCCACAGGGCCGTCCCGCGTGCTCCGAGCCGCACCGCGGTGGTGGTGATGCCCGCGTCGCGGTCCTCCACGATGTCCTGCACCGCGTCGAAGGCGTGCTTGGCCACGCTCCAGGCCATCAGCCCGAGGGCGGCCGGCCAGACCGGCGCCACCTCGAAGGCGGCGGGCACGATGACCAGCGGCAGCGCGTAGGCCGCGTTGCTCAGCGAGTCGAGGAAGGGCCGCGCCTTGAAGCGCAGCGGCGGAGCGGAGTAGAAGACGAACACGCCCGCGTAGAGCAGGATCGCGGCGTTCGCGAGCGGCGGCAGCGCGAGGAGGAAGTAGGCCAGGAACGGGACGTTGGTCGCCGCCACAGCCCAGGCGATCAGCCGCACCTCGGACTGCCGGATCCTGGCGCCCTCGATCGAGCCCTTGCGGGGGTTGGACGCGTCCGTGTCCTGGTCGTAGACGTCGTTGACGCCGTAGATCAGCAGATTGAACGGCAGGGTGAGCCACAGGATGATCGGCAGCGCCCGCAGGTCGAACAGTGCGCCGGTGAGCCACACGGCGACGAGGCCGGAGCCGATGGTGTTGATCCAGAGCACCGGGCGCGAGATGTGCACGAGGCGGCGCACGACCGCGCCGATCGCGAGCGGTGCGGTGCTCGCCGTCCGCTCACTGCCATCAGTCACCCGCCCGAGGCTACCCGGCCCCTCGACGACGGGTGACGACTTGCGGGCCACACTGGGGGGATGCGTATGATGCTCGCCACCGCCGGCACCCGGGGCGATGTGGAGCCCTTCGCGGCCCTCGCCCGGCAGGCCGTCGCCCGCGGTCACGAGGTCCTGCTGGCCCTGCCCGACGACGCGGACGCCCCCGAGGGCGTGGACACCGTGGCCCTCGGCCTGGACGCTCGGCGGGTGCTCTCCCCCGCCGGCCGCACCCCGTGGGCTCTCGCGAACCATCTGCGCCGGGAGGTGCGGCCCGCGATGCGGCGGATGCTCGCCACCGCGGTGCGGGAGACTCTCGCCTTCGAGCCCGATGTGGTGGTCCACCACCCGCTGATCCTCAGTGCGCCGATGGCGGCGGACGCGCTCGGCGTGCCCCGCGTGCTGGTGGAGTTCGCGCCGGTGGCCACCCCGAGCGAGCGGTTCCCTGCCGCCGGCGGTCCCACGGCCACCCGCGACCTCGGCGCCTTGAACCGGCACACCTACGCCGTGCCGCGCAGCGCCGCCCGGCTCTTCGAGGCCGACGTGGCCCGCGCCGCCGCCGAGCTGCCGGGCGGGCGTCGTCCGGACCGGCGGTCGCCGTCGCGCGCGACGCTCATGGCGGTGAGCCCCGCGCTGCTGCCGCGGCCCGACGACTGGCCGCAGCGGGTGCACCAGACGGGAGCGTGGTTCGCGGAGTCGGCCGCGTCTCCCGACCCCGCGGTCGCCGAGTTCCTGGCCGGCGGACCCTTCCTCGTCGCGTCGTTCGGCTCGATGGCGACCGGAGACGCCTCGGCTCGCGGCGACGCGATCGTCACGGCCGCCCGCGCTCACGGCCTGCGGGTGCTGCTCGTCACCGGCTGGGGCGGACTCGCGCTGCCGGAGGAGTGCCGCGGTCCCGACGTGCTGGCGGTGCGGTCGGCGCCGTTCGACGCGGTCCTGCCGACCGCCGCGCTCGCCGTGCACCACGGCGGGGCCGGCACCTCGCACGCCGTCGCCCGGGCCGGCGTGCCCGCCGTCGTCGTGCCCGTCACCGCCGACCAGCCGTTCTGGGCCGTACAGCTGCACCGGCAGGGTCTCGCCGCCGCCCCGGTCCCGCTGCGCCGCCTCTCGGCCGCCACCCTCGTGCCCGCGATGCGCGACGCCCTGTCCCGGCGGGAGCGGGCCGCCGAGGTGGGCCGTCTCCTGCGGACCGAGCACGGGGTCCAGCGGGCGGTCGAGGTGCTCGAGGCGCTCTGACTCGAGGCGCTCTGAGGCGGGCTCTCGACCCGTCGGCAGCGTCGTCCCGCGGGGCGTGCGGCACAATCCCGTGGCCGAGGAGGAGGTCGAGATCGTGCTGATCGAGACCGTCACCACCGCACACACCGGCGACGTCGTCGTCGCCGGCACCGTGCCGATCGCCGCGCAGCTGAACGGCTCATCGCAGCCGGGGGCCTGACCGCTCGCTCGAAGCGGGCGCCGCCCTGCTCGTCGCCGGGTTCCGATCGCCGGGACTCCGCCCGGGTGTACTCTCTCCTCATCTGAGGTAAAAAGCAGTCCGCACTCGTCCGCGGTCTGTGCGCACACGCGGCATCGAGTGATCCGCCACTTCTTCCCCGTGAAGGAGTGCGCCCATGGTGCCCGACGCCCCCGATCCGCCCCGCGAGGCACGGCCCCACGCCGCCTGCGCGAGGAGCGGATCGCCCTCACCGGCCGGTCGGCCGCGCCCCTGCTCGGGATGCTCGACAGCTCGATCCTCACCGTCGCCCTGCCCACCCTCGGCCGCGACCTGCACGCGTCGACCGCGGGCCTGCAGCGGGTGGCCGGCGCCTCCTCGGCCGCGACCGGCGGCCGCCGTCCTCGCGGGGACCGGCTTCGTGATCCGTCAGCGCGCCGCCCGACCTCCTCCGCTTCCAGGACGCGACCACCGTCGCCGCCCTGGCCCTCGCTCTCGCCGCCGCGGTGCTCGTCGCCGCCGGCGCCCTCCGTTCCCGCACCACCTCGACCCAGGAGACCACCGATGTCCGACACCCTCACGCCGCCGCCCTTCGACCCCGAGCTCGCGACCTTCCTCGACCGTTTGCAGGAGCGCGGACCCTTCACCCTGACCACGGCGATGCTCCCGCGCATGCGCGAGCTGGAGACGACGGAGCAGGAGCTCGACGACGCACTGCGCGCCCGCGGCCTCGAACGGCGCACCATCACCGTCCCCGGGCACGACGGTGATCCGATCGACCTCGGCATCCTCCAGCGCGCCGGTCGCACCGGCACCGCCCCCTGCTTCTTCACCATTCACGGCGGCGGCATGATGTTCGGCCACTACCTCGGGAACCTCGATTCCTACGACGACTGGCTGCTCACCCACGACGTCGTCCTCGTCACCGTCGACTACCGCCTCGCCCCCGAGCACCCCGATCCCTACCCCGTGGAGGACTGCTACGCCGGTCTCGTCTGGACCGCCGAGCACGCCGACGCACTGGGCGTCGACCCCGACCGCATCGTCCTGGTCGGCCAGAGCGCCGGTGGCGGACTCGCCGCGGGCACCGCCCTGCTCGCGCGCGACCGCCGGGGACCGTCGATCCTGGCCCAGATCCTGATCTCCCCGATGCTCGACGACAGCGATTCGACCGTCTCGACGAGGCAGATCGACGGGATCGGCGTCGCCGACCGAGCCATGACCCGGTTCGGCTGGGACGCCTACCTCGGCGCCCGGCGCGGCGGCGAGGACGTCTCCGTCTACGCCGCGCCTGCACGAGCCGGCGATCTGTCCGGACTCCCCCAGGCCTACCTCGACTGCGGCAGCGCCGAGGTTTTCCGGGACGAGACGGTCGCCTACGCGAGCCGCCTCTGGGAAGCCGGAGTCCAGGCGGAGCTCCACGTCTGGCCCGGAGCGTTCCACGGCTTCACCAGCATGATGCGCGGCGCCGAGTTGTCCCGCGCCGCCGTCACCGCGCTGGCCCGGTGGACGACCCGCCTCCTGGAGGGACGACCGTGAGCGGCGAGCGGGCGGGGCGCTGAGCGGTTCGCGCGCCGCCCGTCCGCCGGGTCGGGCCGCGTCCCGCAGCGCGCGCCCGTCCTCCGCGGGGACTGCGACCTCAGGGGGAGGCTCGCGCCGAGCCCCGCGGCTACCGTGAAGGGATGGCTTCGAACGAGAATCCCGCCGCGCCGGTCGCGGTCTGGTACTTCGTGGGAGCGACGTTCGTCGCCGCCCTGCCGATGATCCTGCTCCCGGACCTGCCCTGGCCGCTGCGCCTGGGCAGCATCGCGCTCGCGCTCGCCCTGATCGCGGGCGGCGGTGCGCAGCTGCGCCGCGAGAAGCGCGACGCCGCCCGTCGCGGGGACCAGCCGCCCGAGGCGTAGCGCCGGCCTCCGGAGAAGCCGAGCGCCGCCGCGCCCGGCTTCCCCGGTCGAGAGCGTCGACTCCTCATCCCGGACCCTCTCCACTCCGCTGTGCGACACCGGCGGGGCGGGGCGGATGATGGTCAGGTGAACCGCATCGATCGTCTCTACGGGCTCGTCGAGGAGCTGCGAGCGGTCTCGCCCCGGCCGCGGAGCGCACGCCGCCTCGCCGAGCGGTTCGAGGTGTCCGTGCGGACCATCGAGCGGGATCTGTCCGCACTGCAGCAGTCCGGACTGCCGATCTGGGCGGAGCCGGGCCGGACGGGCGGCTACGTCATCGACGCGTCCGCGACCCTCGGCCCCGCGGGATTCACACTCGACGAGGCCCTCGCCGTGCTGATCGGCCTCAGCGCGCTGGAGCGCAGTCCCTTCCGTCACGCAGCCCGGACCGCCGCCCGGAAAGCGGGCCGCCTCATCCGGAGCGAGCACGGCGTGCAGCGAGCGGTCGAGGTGCTCGAGGCGCTCTGAGGCGGTTCCGGCGCGGGGCCTCCGCGAAGAGGATCGGCCCACGAGTCGTCTTGAGTGGAACGCCGCCGAGGCCGACTCGATCCCCGGCCTCGGCGTCCTCCGCGAGAACGTCATCCGTCCGAAACCACCTGGAAACAGCTCCGCGGCTACCGTGCGGATGACCGAGCGTCACTGTGCACCACCGAGAGAGAGTCCTGACATGACCGAGCGCCCCGCAGGCCTGAGCAACATCGTCGACGTCCTCGCCATCGATGCGAGCACCCTGCCCTGGCAGGAGCTGCACGTCGAGCAGATCGACGCCCGGCTCCCCGTGAAGCCCCTGCTCTCCGACCCCGACACCGGCATGACCGTGCAGCTCATCCGCTACCCGGCGGGCTTCACGAACCGCTGGCACACCCACTCCGCGGCGCACGGGATGTACGTCCTCGACGGCGTGCTGCGGACCCACCAGGGCGACTTTGGCCCCGGCAGCTGGGTCTGGTTCCCCGAGGGCGGCTGGATGGAGCACGGCGCAGCGGAGTCCGACACCACCTTCCTCTTCATCACCAACAAGGCCTTCGACATCCACTACACGGAGCAGGAGTCCGCGCCCTACCCGCAGTCCTGACAGGGCTCCGACCACCCGGTCGACCATCCTGCGCGAGACCGGCGGGGCGGGGCGGATGATGGTCGGATGAACCGCACCGATCGTCTCTACGGGCTCGTCGAGGAGCTGCGAGCGGTCTCGCCCCGGCCGCGGAGCGCACGCCGCCTCGCCGAGCGGTTCGAGGTGTCCGTGCGGACCATCGAGCGGGACCTGTCCGCGCTGCAGCAGTCCGGACTGCCGATCTGGGCGGAGCCGGGCCGGACGGGCGGCTACGTCATCGACGCGTCCGCGACCCTCGGCCCCGCGGGATTCACACTCGACGAGGCCCTCGCCGTGCTGATCGGCCTCAGCGCGCTGGAGCGCAGTCCCTTCCGTCACGCAGCCCGGACCGCCGCCCGGAAGACGCTCGCGGTCCTGCCGGACGGGGAGGCCGCCCGTGTCGGCGCGGTCGCCTCGCGGGTGCACTTCCTCGAGAGCGAGGAGGAAGCGGTCGTTCCGGCGGAGTTCGCGACAGCCCTTCGAGCGGAGCGGGTCGTCCGGCTCCGCTACCGGCACAGCAGCGGTGCGGAGTCCGTGCGCGACATCGAACCGCTGGGCTCGATCGGAAAAGAGGAGCACTGGTACCTGATCGCCTGGTGCCGGCTGCGCGAGGGGGTCCGCGCGTTCCGCGGCGACCGCATGCTGTCGGTCGAGATGACCGAGGAGCGGACCCCGCAGCGGACCCTCCGAGCCGAGGACCTCGCGCTCCAGTACGGACGGCTGCGGTCCGTCGTCGACGGCTGATCCGGCGTGCGGATCTCCCGGAGACGCCGACGATCTCCGGAAACACCGACAGGACGGTGTCGCGACGACCGGCGAGCCTGGTGGGACGACCTCACCCTCACCCCTGAAGGAGCTCCATGTCGTTCACCTCCCTCCGCATCGTCACCGACGACCTCGAAGGCCTGGTGGCCTTCTACGAGAAGGTCATCGGCCGACCAGCCGAGCGCCCGGCGCCGGTCTTCGCTCAGTTCACCGGAGCGGGCGCGACCCTCGCCATCGCCCACACCGCGACGGTCGGGATGCTCCACGGCGCCGTCACCCCTGCGTCGAACCACTCCGTCCTGCTCGAGTTCGAGGTGGCCGACGTGGACCGCGCCTTCACCGAGCTCGGACCCGGGAGCGAGGACGTGGTGCTCGCGCCGACCACCATGCCATGGGGCAACCGCTCCGCCCTCGTCCGCGACCCGGACGGCAACGTCGTCAATCTGTTCAGCAGGCCCGCCCCCTGATCGGCCGCACGCCATCGGCCGCGACCGCTCCAGCACGCACACCCCGGTCGGTCTCCCTCGGAGTCGAGACCATCGACGTCCCCGCCCGGACCTCCTCCGACGCCCTCTTCCGGACATGACCGCTGGAGGACGTTGCGTCCCGGTTCGGGAGCGGCCGATGACGGTCGGCCCCACCCGACCCGAAAGCCGCCCGTGCGCTCCGCTTCCCTCCCGACCACCGCCGACATCCCTCCGTCTCGCGGCCCGCGGCGACTCGCCGCCGTGCTCACCGCCCACCTCGGGCGGCGTCTCCTCGAAGGTCGTCCTCCCGCCGAACACGCAGTTCGTGTCCGCCACCGGCACGTACACCCGCGTCGGGAACCTCGTCGTCTTCCAGCGCTCGAAGCTCGCGAACGGGCAGAGCGTCACCGAGAAGATCACGGTCACGGCGACCGCCACCGGGAAGGGCACCGCGCTCGCGACGGGACGAGCAGCGCCATCCGACCGCGAGAGGGGGTCACCACGGGGCCTCCGGAGTGGTGAGGGGGCTGCCGGGGAAGGCATGACGATGATGCACGATGTCGTCGGCGACGTCGGTGACGGAGCGGTCGTGGGCGAACGCGTGAGCGCGCAGGAGCAGCAGCGCGTTCTCCGGCGTGGTGCGGTAGTGGGCGAGGAGCACGCCCATCGCCTGGTGCACGATCCGCCGGGAGCGGGGATCGCTGCTCTCCTCCTCCCTGGTGTCGCTGAGAACTGCGGTGAGCACGCGGAGCGAGGTCATGGTCGATGCGGCCGTGATGTCCCTCACGACGGTGTCGGCGAGAGATCCCGGGGTGCGGGAGTAGACGTCGACGGCGCCGACGGAGAGTCCGGCGAAGACGAGCGGGAACGCAAACACCGCGCGGACGCCGATGGCGCTGACCGCGTCGGCGAACACCGGCCATCGGGTCTCGATGGTCGTGTCAGGAACAGAGACCGGGGCGTCGGAGGTGATGGCGTCCCAGCAGGGTCCTTCACCGAGATCCAGCTGGATCTCATCCAGACGCAGCGCCGTGAGGTCGCTCGTCGCGACGGTCTCGGCGTGGAAGGAGCTCCCGATGGTCGAGATCGCGACACCGTCGATGGGGAAGCCGCGCAGGTACGGCTCGCAGAGGGCGACACCGTTCTCAGCGCCCGCCCTCAGCGCGGGTCGCGGGCGGAGCTCTCGCAGCTGCTCCGCGACGTGTCGAGCGAGACCCGGATGGAGGGCGCCCGGCGGATCGAGAGCGGCGAGCAGATCATCGATGACGGGTTCTGCGGGGTCGCGCACGATCGAGACCTTTCAGACAGCGACCCGCGATCGCCTCCCCTGCCCGCTCACGTGCTGAACGGCCGGGCATTCATCGCACGGGGTCCGGGCGCGACGAAGGACTGGCCCCGACCGTAGGGGACCGGATTCTCGGAGTCGAGAGCGTTGACTTCCGCACCCCGGACCCTCTCGACTCCCTCGTGAACCCCGTCGACGACGGTCCCGTGCGCCGTGCTGTCCGTGCGCCGTGCTGTCCGTGCGCCGTGCTGTCCGTGCGCCGTGCTGTCCGTGCGCCGCAGGCGGAGGGTACAAGCGGGCGCGCGGCCGAGGAACCACCCGAGGCCTCTCCGCCGCGGACGGGTCCGGACGCCCTAGGGTCCTGGGCATGGCTGATTCTGACCGCGAGGTGCTTCTCGCCGAGGTGTTCGTCGCTCTCGCGAGGTCGCTCGAGCCCGACCACGACGTCATCGACACGATGGACGTCCTCGTGCAGGCCGCCACGCGGTTCACGTCCACCGTGGACGCCGGCATCGTCCTCGCCGACGAGAACGGGACCTTGCATGTACTGGCGTCCACGAGCGAACGGGCGGCGGACGTCGAGGAGGAGCAGCTCGGCGTCCACGAGGGACCGTGCCTCGAGTCCTACCGCACCGGGGAGACCGTCGACCTCCCGGACGTCGCGGACGCCGACCGCTGGCCGGCGTTCAGCCGCGTCGCCCTCGGCCGCGGCTACCGATCAGCGCACGCCACACCGCTGCGGCTCGGTACCCGCACGCTCGGAGCGCTGAACGTCTTCTCCGAGGAGCCCGGGCCGCTCGGCTCCCGCGACATCGCTCTTCTCCAGGCGTTCACCGACGTCGCGGCCCTCGCGCTCGTGCACAGCGAGAACCTCCGGCAGCAGAACGACCTCGCCGCCCAGCTCCGGCACGCCCTCGACTCGCGCGTGCTCATCGAGCAGGCCAAGGGCGTCATCGCCGAGCGCAACGGCATCAGCATCGACCGCGCCTTCGCCCTCATCCGCACTCACGCCCGCGCGAACAGCACGCGGCTGCACGACGTCGCCCACCGCATCGTCACCACCACGACCGGCCTCTAAGGACCTCAGTACTGCAGGGTCTGGCTCGGGTACTCGCCGAAGCGGGCGGCGTACGCGGCGGAGAAGCGGCCGAGGTGGCCGAATCCCCACTCGCGGGCGATGTCGGCCACCGTGGTCCGCTCCGGATCCGCGAGCCGGAGGTCGGTCCGCGCCCGGTCGAGGCGCAGGTCGCGGAGGTACTGCAGCGGTGTGGTGCCGAGGACACGCTGGAAGGCGACCTGCAGTCCGCGCACGCTCAGGTGCGCTGCAGCGGCGATCTCGATCGGCCCGAGCGCGAGATGGGCGTTCTCGTGGAGGAACTCGACAGCGGAGCGCACTCCGGCGTTCGGCGGGGTGAGGAGCACCTCGGGCAGCACCGCGGCCTCCGGCGGGTACAGCTCGAGGAACGCGGCGGCCCCGCGGCGCGACAGGCGGTCCCAGAGCAGCGGCGTCACCCGCCCGGTGCGCACGGCGTTCGAGATCTCGCTGATCGCGGCGTGCCACCGGCCGGCGGCCGCCGGATCGACCGGGCGGAGGTGGTCGAAGCGGAGCGGTCCGCGGAGGCCCCGCTCGCGGGCGGTGCGGTCGACGTGGTCGCGGCCCAGGTGCACGAGCTTCTGGTCGTAGTCGGTGAAGGTGAACTCGAACGAGCGGTGGGCGGGGAAGAGCAGGGGGACGCCGCGCCGCTGCGGGATCGCGTCGCGATGGAGGTCGATCGTCGAGCTGCCCGCGACGAGCCACTGCACGATGTAGTCGTCGCCGACGGGGATGTCGCCGGAGTTGGTGCCCTGCATCTGGGAGGTCCGCAGGGTCATCGCCGCGTCGCCGAGGGCGGCGTAGCGGAACGAGAACGGCGCGTCCGACGGGGTCACCGTCCAGTCGGTCCCGGCATAGAAGCCGCTGAGGACGACGGGCGCGCGCTCGACGTCGTCGCCGACGGCCTCGATGCGGATGCTCCCCTGATCCCCCGGAGCATCGCCGGGCGCCGGGTCAGACGTCACGGCGCTGCTTCGAGCGCTGAGCAGGGGCGGCCTGCTCGAAGACGGCGGCCATCTTCTCGAGGGTGTCGATGAGCGTGTCGATCACGGAGTCCTCGAGCCGGTCGACCAGCGCGGTCGCCTCCCGGTCGGCCGGGCCGAACGCGTCGTCGATCGCCTCGCGACCCCGCGGAGTGAGTGCCAGCCAGCGCCGGCGCCCGTCGGACTCGTCGTCGATCCGCTGGAGGTAGCCGGCCTCGACCAGGCGCTTGGACGCCATCGACGCAGCGGCTCGGGTGAGATCGAGCCAGCCGGCGAGCTCCGCGACGGTGACGGAGTGCTCGCGCGCCCGGGCGACGTACTGCAGGACCGCGATGTCCGTGCCGCCGATCCCGAGCTGCGCACGACCGCGCGCGGTCAGCTTCCGCTGCGCGTCCTGCGCGTGCTCGACCGCCTCGACGACGCGGGCGGCACGATTGCCCGTCGGCTCGAACCGTAGATGCTCCGACATCCGACCTGCCTTCATCCGCTCGACCTGGTGCTTCACGCCTCGCCCGTCTCGGCGCCGGAAGTGTGCACCCAGTGGGCAGCCCACCCGGACTGGGGACTGAGCAAAAAAATTGCCTTCTTCATGCACACAGCACAAACCGTCAGCCCCGGACCTCGGCAGACAGGACGACAACCACGCTGCAGCTCCTCTACGGAGCGGTCGATGCAGTCACGACGCGCTCCGTGCCGCCCGCCGACAACGACGACCCGGAAGCGCGCGACGACCGCCAGTGGCCCGCTGAACCGGGTGCACTCCTCCGACATCGATCACGGGGCATCGAGAGAACCGTCTCCTCGAACGAAGTCGCCGCCCCGCCGCCCTCGGCCGAGTTGAGCGACATCGAACGACGACACTCGTGCCGCAGAGGGTCCGCGGCGGAGGAGGACGAGCAGGGTCTGGGACATGACCGTCTCGTCGTGCTGGTCGATCAGCTCGATGCCGATGCGGACGAGGCCCCTGTCGGGTCGTGAGGTGGAGGGGCGCGCGGAGAGGACGACGAAGCGGCCACGCAGCCGGTCGCCCGGGCGCACCGGGAGGTGCCAGCGCAGGTCGTCCACTCCGGGCGAGGCGATGCTGGCGCGCTCGTTGAGGAAGGTGTCGACCAGGAGCCGCATCGTCATCGCCGTGGTGTGCCACCCGCTGGCGATCAGGCCGCCGAAGTCACCCGCACGGGCGGCCTCGGGGTCGGTGTGCATGATGTGCGGGTCGAACGCCGTGGCGAAGGCGACGATCTCGGCCTCGGTCACCTCGATCGGCCCGGAGGTGCCTCCGAGTCCGGGACGGTAGTCGTCGAAGTACCGCTCGGCGAGGGGAACGGTGAAGGGCTCCATCGTCCGACCGTACCGCCCTCAGAATCGACAGCCTGCACGACGGCGTCGACGCCTTCGTCGACGAAGTGGTCGTGGGCGGGGCCGCCGTCTCCGACCCGCTCACCCGAGCAGGTCGAGGCCGCCCTCGGTCACGACGGCCCGCACCTCGGTCAGGTAGCGCCGGGCCTGCTCGGTGAGGGGGATGGCGGAGTGCCCGATCCAGCCGATCTCGATGCGCTCGTCGACGTCGAGCGGGACGGCGACGATGGCCGGGTCGAGGTCGTCGCTGATGATCCCGGTCGAGATGGTGTAGCCGTCGAGGCCGATCATGAGGTTGAAGATCGTCGCCCGGTCGGACACCCGGATCTCCCGGTCGCTCGACAGCGTGGACAGGATCTCCTCGGCGAAGTAGAAGGAGTTGTCCGCCCCCTGGTCGAAGGTGAGCCGCGGCAGATCGGCGAGATCGGCGAGGGTGACCCGCTCGCGCGAGGCCAGCGGGTTCCTCCGCGAGACGAAGATGTGCGGCAGGGCGAGGAAGAGGGGATGGAAGACGAGCCCCGCGTCCCGAAGGATCTTGTCGATGACGTCCCGGTTGAAGTCGTTCCGGTACAGGATCCCCAGCTCGCTGCGGAGAGTGCGGACGTCCTCGATGATGTCCCGGGTGCGGGTCTCGCGCAGCGAGAACTCGTACTTCTCCCCCTCCGTGCTCCGGACCATCCGCACGAAGGCGTCCACGGCGAACGAGTAGTGCTGCGTGGACACCCCGAGCAGACGGCGCGACGGCGGCCGCCCCAGATAGCGCTGCTCGAGGAGCGCCACCTGCTCGATGACCTGCCGGGCGTAGCCGAGGAACTCGGTCCCCTCGGTGGTGAGCGTGACGCCTCGTGCGACGCGGACGAGGAGGGCGCGTCCCACCCGGGTCTCGAGGTCCTTCATCGCCGCGGACATGGTCGGCTGGGCGACGTAGAGCAGATCGGCGGCGGCGGAGATCGAGCCCTCGGACGCGACCTCGACGAAGTAGTGCAGCTGCTGGAGCGAGATCCCGCCCGTTCGACGTGCCATAGGACGGGACTATACCTCGGCATAGTCGCGCCGGATTCTTCGATGCCTCCCGGTGACGGGCACTCTGGTCCCGCACGCTTCCACCAGGGCCGGTGCGGCCTGCTGATCATCGGATTGGGCGCTCATGGCGAACGACGTCACCTTCAGGATCACGACGACCTGCTTCGACGAGCACTACTCGCCGTCGTCTAGCTCGCGGGCCACCACGAACTTCGCCAACCTCGCCCGGGGCGAGCACCGCCGGCAGAACCTCCGCAACGCCCTGACGATGATCGACCGCCGGTTCAACGACCTCGCCCACTGGGACAACCCCGGCCGGGACCGCTACGCCGTCGAGCTCGAGATCGTCTCGGTCGAGGTGCGGTTCCCCGCCGAGGAGGCGGTCCGCGACTTCCCTCTCCTCGAGGTCCTCGACGTCACGATCTGCGACACGCTGACCGGTGTGCGCCACCACGGGATCGTCGGCAACAACTTCTCGTCCTACGTCCGCGACTTCGACTTCAGCGTGCGGCTGCCGGCGGCGAACAAGGGGGCGGCGGAGTTCACCGTTCCGGACGACTTCGGCGATCTGCACGGCGCCCTGTTCCAGAGCTTCCTCGACTCCGACGCCTATCGGGAGCGCTTCTCGGCGCCGCCCGTCATCTGCATCAGCGTGTCGACGAGCAGGACCTACCACCGGACCGCGAACCACCACCCGGTCCTCGGCGTCGAGTACCGGCAGGACGAGCGGTCCCTGACCGACGAGTACTTCGGCCGGATGGGGCTGCAGGTCCGGTACTTCCTGGCGCCCGGCTCCGTCGCGCCGCTCGCGTACTACTTCCGCGGCGACCTGCTCAACGGCCACTCGAACCTCCAGCTGGCCGGCACGATCAGCACGATGGAGACGTTCCAGAAGATCTACCGCCCGGAGATCTACAACACGAACTCCGCCGCGGCGGACGTCTTCCGGCCGAGCCTGCAGCAGCAGGACTACTCGCGGACGCAGATCGACTACGACCGTGCCGAGCGCGATCGGCTCGCCGTCGAGCAGGGCGCGTACACGGCGGAGCACTTCATCGAGCCGCACCGGGACCTGCTGGACGCCTGGGTGTCGAAGCACCGGACCCCCGCCCGCTGACCAGAGAAGGATCGCCACCCGTGAACACTCTCCTGCCCACCTCCATCGCCGGCAGCCTGCCCAAGCCCTCCTGGCTCGCCGAGCCGGAGACCCTGTGGTCCCCCTGGAAGCTCGAGGGCGACGAGCTGGTCGAGGGCAAGCAGGACGCCCTGCGCATCGCCGCCCACGAGCAGCACCGGCGCGGCATCGACATCATCAGCGACGGCGAGCAGACCCGGCAGCACTTCGTCACGACCTTCATCGAGCACCTCGCCGGAGTGGACCACGTGAACCGCGAGACGGTGCGGATCCGGGACCGCTACGACGCGAGCGTGCCGACCGTCGTCGGCGCCGTGAGCCGTGAGCGACCGGTGTTCGTCGACGACGCGAGGTTCCTCCGCCGGCACACGTCGCAGCCGATCAAGTGGGCCCTCCCCGGTCCGATGACCATGATCGACACCCTCGCCGACCGCCACTACGGGAGCCGGGAGGAGCTGGCGTGGGAGTTCGCGGCGATCCTCAACCAGGAGGCGCGGGAGCTCGAGGCCGCCGGCGTCGACATCGTCCAGTTCGACGAGCCGGCCTTCAACGTCTTCCACGACGACGTCCGGGACTGGGGGGTCGCCGTCCTGGAGCGGGCGGCGGAGGGGCTGCGCGCCCAGACGGCCGTGCACATCTGCTACGGCTACGGGATCAAGGCCAACACCGACTGGAAGCAGACCCTCGGGCCGGAGTGGCGCCAGTACGAGACGTCGTTCCCGCTGCTGCAGCGCTCCACGATCGACATCGTGTCGCTGGAGTGCCACCACTCCCGCGTCCCGATGGAGCTCATCGAGCTCCTCCGCGGCAAGAAGGTCATGCTCGGCGCGGTCGACGTGGCGAGCGAGACCGTCGAGACCCCGGAGGAGGTCGCCGACACCCTCCGCAAGGCCCTCCGCTTCGTCGACGCAGCGGACCTCCTGCCGAGCTCGAACTGCGGCCTGGCTCCCCTGCCCCGCGGGGTCGCCCTCGGGAAGCTGAGCGCGCTGACCGCCGGTGCGGCGATCGTCCGCGCGGAGCTCGCCGGCTCGGCGGCCTGACCGCTCGACGGTCGACCGGGCGCCGACCTCGAGGGGCTTCCCGGGCGCGACGCGTCGGGCGACGCGGATCGTGGTCGGGGTGGTGCCTCCGCGTGAGGCGGGTTCAGGCGGACACGTTGATGAAGTCGACGAGCGGGCGGACCGTGCGGAAGACGCCGACGATCTCCTCGCGGGCGTCCTCGCTCTGGGCGCGGGTCATGGACAGCGGATGGTTGGCGCAGAAGCCCTTCATCCGCAGGTACTCGATCGCGGGGTCCTCCGGGTCGTAGCCGTGCGGGGCGATCTTGAGCGTCTCGGGCGCGGTCAGGCCGCCGGGGAACGCTGCCGTCATCTCGTCGGATTCGACGATGGCGAGCCACCGGTCGTAGCGGTCGGAGATGCGTCGGCGGACGTCGTCGAGCAACGGCGGGGCGGTGGTGAACACTCCCCCGCCGGCGTAGCTGTTGCCGCGCTCGACGTGGAGGTAGTAGCCGGCGGAGCCGGTCGCGCCCCCGACGCTGGTCAGGGAGATGAACGCGTCGGTCTTGTAGGGCGGCTTGCTCCCCTTGGTGAAGCGCATGTCGCGGTGGGTGCGGCTGACGCAGCGAGCCGGGTCGGGGTTCGCATCGCTGACACGCGGATCGAACTCGCTCGCGGCGGCAATGAGCTCCTGGGCGACGTCGACGAGGTTCTCGCGCATCGCGTCGTACTCGTCGCGGTGCGCCTCGAACCAGTCCTTCGAGTTGTTCTTCTCGAGCTGAGCGAAGTAGTCGTAGGTGGAGCGGTCGATCATCGGGCGTCCCTTCCGGTGCTGTCGAGGGGTCCGTTGGGCAGGACGGAGACGGTGACGTGCCCGCCGGGTCGGTCGCCGACGAACGCGAGGGCGTCGTTCACCTCGTCGAGGGTGAAGGTGCGGTGCTCGAGGAAGGAGAGGTCGATGACCCCGCTGCCGAGCAGGGCGAGGAGGTCGTACATCTGCGCCCGGGTGGCGAGGCCGGTCCCGACGATCGGAGTGCTGGCGGCCATCGCCTCGGAGTAGGACCGGGTGATGTCGCCCTCGGCGCCGCCCGCTGCGAGAGCGACGCTCCCGGCGGAGCGGACGGTGGCGACGAGTGCGTCGGTGGAGTTCGCGTCTCCGCCCACGCCGAGGCAGTCGTAGAGGACGTCGACGCCCAGGCCGGCCGTCTTCTCGCGCACCCAGGAGGTGGGGTCGGTCTCGTCCTCGCTGGAGAGCACGTCGATGCGCTCCGGTGCGAGGTCGCGGAGGAGTTCGAGCCGCTCGCGGTTGCGGCCGATGCCGAGGATGCGGGTGGCGCCCAGGGCGAGAGCGATCGCGGCGGCGGCAACGCCCAGAGTGCCGGTGACGCCGTTGATCAGCACCGTCTTCCCGGGCGTGAACCGGGCTGCCATCAGGCCGTTGTAGGAGGTGCCGATGTAGCCCAGCCGGGAGGCGGTGAGGAAGTCGAGCGAGTCGGGCAGGAGGTGGATCTTGTCGTCGGGGGCGATCGTGTACTGCGCGAGGCCGCCGTCGCGCCACTGGTCGATGATCTCGCTCGAGCGGGGGCTGGTGCCCATGTAGCCGCGCAGCGTGGCGAACGGGCAGCCGCCGCGGCCGCTGCGGCAGGAGTCGCAGGTCCTGCAGACGAACACGGGGTCGATCCATACGCGGTCGCCGACCGAGAGGTTCAGCACGTCCTCGCCGACGGCGTCGATGGTGCCGGCGGTGTCGAGTCCGAAGACGTAGGGCATCGTCGGCAGCGCGAACGGCGTCCGCCCGTTGACGACGTTCCAGGAGTTGGGGACCAGGCCGCACGCGGCGACCCTCACCCGCACCTCCTTCGGTCCGGGCGCCGGCACGTCGGCGGTACCCACTTCCAGCGGCTCGCCGATCGCCACCAGCCGGGCGACGTTCATGTCGGTCATGTCTCTCCAAACGGGGTGCAACTCGTCGGGGCGAGTTGAGGGGAACGGGAACGGTACGAGGCGTACTGATTATTTCTACCGGGAGCCCCACGAAACAAGACAGTCGCGTACCTTTTCTCCCAGCCTGTTCGCAGCAGGTCCCGGATCGGCCCGTCCCCGGATAGGTACGATTGAGTACGATTCACGAGGAGGTCCGCATGGAGGACACCGCTGCCGCCCGGCCGCGCCGAGGACGCCCGCGCGCCGAGGACGCCGGCGAGGTCGACCGCCGCATCCTGGACGCGGCGACCGCCGTGATCCTCGAGAACGGCTACGGCCGCGCGACGATGGAGCAGATCGCCGACGCGGCTCGCGCCGGCAAGACGACCCTGTACAGCCGGTACCCCACGAAGGCCGACCTCTTCGCGGCGGTCGTCACCCGCTCCAACGAGACCTTCGCCCTCGCGGACCGCTCCCCCGCCTCCGGAGTCCCGCTGCGGGAGCGGGTGATCACCGCCGGCAGCGAGGTCGCCGATCTGACCCTGACCCCCGAGAGCATCGCCCTGATGCGGGCGACGTCGGCCGAGAGCGAGACGTTCCCCGAGGTCGCCCGCGAGGGCTTCCGGCTCGGGTTCGAGAACTGCGCGCGTCACGTCGCCCGCGCCCTCGCCGACGACGCGACCGAGGACTCGGTCGACGCGGCGATGCCGCTGGCGAAGCGGTTCGTGGAGCTCGCGCTGCACCCCCTCTACATGCACGCGTTCTTCGGCACCGACCTGGCCGAGCTGCGCGAGCGCTCCCGCGCCTGCGTGCTCGAGGTCACCGACCACCTGCTCACCGTGACGGACCGCTCGTGACCGTCGTGCTCGGGCTCGTCGGTGGCGAGAGCCGGCCCGACGCGCTGCTCGCGCAGGCCGCCGTCGAGGCGGTCCCGGCCGGCTTCCCCTCGCCCGCGCAGGGCTACTACTCCGGACCCGTCGACCTCAACCGACATCTGATGCGCGACCCGACCGCGACGTTCCTCATCCGTGTCAGCGGCGACAGCATGACCGGGATTGGCATCTACGACGGCGACGAGCTGATCGTGGACCGCGGCCTCGACGCGCACGACGGCGACGTCGTGGTCGCCATCGTCAACGCCGAGCTGACCGTGAAGCGCCTCCTGCTGCACGGCGACCTGATCGCCCTCGCCCCCGAGAACCCCGCCTACCCGGTGATCACCCTGTCCGAGCTGGACGAGCTGAGCGTCTGGGGCGTCGTGACGCGGTGCCTGCACCGTGTCTGAGCGCCGGCACCTCGCGATCGTCGACGCGAACAACTTCTACGTCTCCTGCGAGCGCGTCTTCGACCCGCGCCTGGAGGGGAAGCCCGTCGTCGTGCTCTCCAACAACGACGGCTGCGTCGTCGCCCGCTCGCAGGAGGCGAAGGCGCTGAACATCGACATGGCCGCCCCGTGGCACAGCATCGCCGCCGAGGCTCGGGTGCACGGCGTCATCGCCCGCTCGAGCAACTACGAGCTCTACGGCGACATGTCCGCCCGCGCCGCCGAGATCCTCAGCCGCTACTCCCCCGACCAGGAGGTGTACTCGATCGACGAGAGCTTCATCGCCCTCACCGGCACCGTCGCCGAGACCACCGCCCAGGCCCGCGACATCCGCCGCACCCTCAAGAAGCTCCTCGGACTGCCGATGAGCGTCGGCCTCGCCCCCACCAAGACCCTCGCGAAGCTCGCCAACCGCGGCTCCAAATCCAGCCCCGCCCTCGGCGGCGTCTGCCACTTCAGCGCCTACGACCGCGACCAGCAGACCGCGATCATGCGCACCGTCCCCAGCAAGGCCGTCTGGGGTATCGGCAGCCGCACCGCGAAGAAGCTCGCGGGCCTGGGCATCCACGACGCCGCCGACCTCCGGGACGCCGACGCCGCCCGCATCCGCAGCCGCTTCGGCGTCGTCCAGGCCCGTGTCGTCCAGGAGCTGCGCGGCATCGACTGCCTCCCGCTCGAGGAGCTGCAGACCTCCCGCGACACGATCCAGCACTCCCGCTCCTTCGCGATCCCCATCAGCACCGTCGCCGAGCTGGAAGAGGTGCTCTCCGTCTACACCCAGCGCGCCGCCGCACGGCTGCGCAAGCAGGGGTCGCTCGCGCGGAGCATGCGCTGCTTCGCCGCGACGTCCCCGTTCGCGGAGACGAAGCACACCGCCCACCACGTCTCCCTCGCCTTCCCGGAGCCGATCGACGACGCCGGGACCCTCTACCGCGCCGCCGTCTCCGCCCTCGCTCCGCAGTTCGAACCGGGGCTCAAGTACGTCCGCGTCGGCGTCACGCTCGGCGAGCTCACCCCCGCGGACGAGCACGCCTCCCTCGACATCTTCGGCACCCGCACCGAGACGCCCGCGACGAGTGCCGTCGTCGACCTCATCGCCGAGCGCTTCGGCGAGGAGAGCGTCGGCCTCGGCCTCGGCGGCCTGCGCCAGCGCCGCGCCTGGACGATGAAGCGCGACATGGTCTCCCCGCGGGCCACCACCCACTGGGACGAACTCGCTGTCGCGACCGCGAAGTAGCTCCCGGTGACCCGATCCCGCGGGACGGCCGAGGAACCCCGAGCGCGAGCACTGTCGTCGAGAGCGACCCGGCTCGAGTGAGCGTCGGGGTGTCCGTGCCGGCTCCGAGATCCGCGGCGATGACCGCCACGGGCGTCGCATCACCGTCGTCGTCGAAGGGGAGAGTGTCGGCGTAGGTCGTGTCGCCCCCGGAAGGCGACGCGACCATGGAGTTCCTCCGGGCGTCGTCCTCGACGCGCCCCTGTCGCGTGTACCCGGACACGTGCCGAGCACCATCCGTGAGGCCGACGTTCGGAACGCTGCCGGCGGCGCGGCCGGTCGCGATCCCGTCGTCCGCCGCTGCTCACCTGCCCGCGCACCTTCACGGACATCCGGTCGAGCGGGACGAAGCGGATCACCGCGCGTGCGCCGTCGCCAGCTCCCCCCAGTGGGTCGTCGCGCGCAGCGACAGCGCGCCGCGCTTCATCGTCCAGACCGGCCCCTTGCGGATCCCGGCGAGTCCGAGGCCGACGACGGAGCGGCCGTGGCGCTTGGTGACGGCGTCGATCGTCGCGCCGAGACCCTTGCTGTCGAACGCGGTGTCGAACACCTCGAGGAGGGCGTGCGAGTCGCGCGGCGACAGGTTCGTCAGGATCACGCCGGCCCGCACGTAGCGCGCGCCCTCGCGCAGCCGGGGTCGCAGCGTGCCGATCGCGGCCTTGACGATCGCCACCGGGTCGTCGGTGGGCACGGGGAAGCCGGCCAGTCCGCCCGCGGACTCGTACGGCGCGTCCGCGAACGGCGACGTCGATGCGAAGACGCTCATCGTCTTCGTCACCGACCCCTGCGCGCGCAGCCGGTGCGCGGCGCGCTGCGCGTAGACGGAGAGCACCTGCTCCATGTCCGCGATCGTCGTCACCGGAGTGGCGAACGAGCGGGAGAAGATCAGCTGATCGCGCACCGTCCGCGCCGCCTCGAGCGGGATGCAGTCGACCCCGCGCAGCTCGTAGACGGAGCGCTGCAGCACGACGGAGAACTTCTGCCGGATCAGCGCCGGGTCGGCGTCGCGCAGATCCCGGATCGTGTGGATGGACAGCTCCGCGAGGCGCTTCCCGGTGCGGCCGGCCACTCCCCACAGCTCGGTGACGTGCTGCGAGGCCATCAGCGCGTCGAGCTGCGCCGGCGTGTACCAGTCGGTGTCGCAGACCCCGCCCAGGCGCGGGTGCTTCTTCGCGCCGCCCTTGTTGACGAACTTCGCGAGCGTCTTGCTCGGCCCGAACCCCACGCACACCGGCAGGCCGACGTTCTTCGCGACGGCCGCCCGCATCGCCCGGCCGATTCGCGCCCGCTCCGCCACATCCCCGTCGACGCCGAGGAAGCTCTCGTCGATCGAGTACACCTCCTGCCACGCCGAGTAGCGGCCCAGCAGCTCCATCACCCGCGCGGACAGCTCGCCGTACAGCTCGTAGTTGCTGGAGCGGGCGATCACCTCCGGCAGCCGGCCCGAGCGGATGAGCGGCTCGACCTTGAACCAGGGCGTCCCGTTCTCGATGCCGAGCTTCTTCACCTCGTCCGAGCGGGCGACCACGCAGCCGTCGTTGTTCGAGAGGACGACGACCGGCCGCCCCTGCAGCTTCGGGTCGAACAGCCGCTCGCAGGAGACGTAGAAGCTGTTCACGTCGACCAGGCCGATGCGTCGCTCAGAGCGCACGGTGCAGCCGGTGCAGGCAGACGGTGACGACGCCCCAGATCTGCAGGTCGCTCAGCTCGGCGACGAGGATCGGCGGGTAGTCCGGGTTCTCCGCGCGCAGCACCACTCCCCCGGGGCTCAGCTCGAGCCGCTTGACGGTCAGCTCGCCGTCGAGGATCGCGATCACCACGCTGCCGTGCGTCGGCGTGAGCGAGCGGTCGACCACGAGCTCGTCGCCGTCGCTGATGCCGGCGCCGGTCATGCTCTCGCCCGAGACGCGGACGATGAACGTGGAGGTCTTGTCCCGGATCAGGTGGTCGTTGAGGTCGAGCGAGCCGTCGAAGTAGTCCTGCGCCGGCGACGGGAAGCCCGCCGCCACCGCGTCGGCGGGGACGAGGAGGGAGACGGCCACGGCGTCCCGGGCCGGGGTCGCGATGCGGTCCACCACGGTCACGCTCATTCTCGGCCCTCCTCACGGGATCGAACATGTGTTCGAATACGTCCGAGTGTAGGTCGACCCCACCGACATCGGCACCGGAGGCTCCTTCTTCGTGGACGCCCCCGATGCGCGAGGATCGGACCCGTGGATGCGGAGCGGGTTCTCGGAGACGGTCGTGCCGACGGGGTGTGGTGCCGGCTCGGCGAGCCGCTGACGGTGGCGCAGATCGCGCGCGGCGGACCCGCCTGGCTCTGCCTGGACGCGCAGCACGGCGCCTTCGACGACGCCGCGGTCCTAGGGACCATGCGCGCGCTGGCGACGGTGAGCGAGCGGCCGCCCGTCGCCGTCCGGGTCGCCGGGCTCTCGGACCCGCTGATCGGGCGGGCGCTCGACGCCGGAGCCGACATCGTCGTCGTCCCGATGATCGAGTCGGTCGAGGACGCGGCCGCGGCGGTCCGCGCCGCGCACTACCCGCCGCTCGGCCGACGCAGCTGGGGACCGATGACCGACCTCTGGGGCGCCGCGCCGCCGTCGGCCGCCGAGGCGCGGCCGGCCCTGTGGCTGATGATCGAGACGCAGGCCGGCCTCGACGCGGTCGAGGAGATCCTCGCGGTGCCGGGGGTCGCCGGCGTCTTCGTCGGCCCGTTCGACCTCGCGATCGGACTCGGCCGGGAGCTGCCCGACCTGCTCGCCGCGGACGGACCCGAGGACCCGCTGCCCAGGATCGCCGCGGCCGCCCGACGCGCAGGCAAGGGCGCCGGTGCCTACGCGGGCGACCCGGAGCGCGCGCGGCAGCTTCGCAGCCTCGGCTTCCCGCGGGTCGCCGTCGCGACCGACCAGTCGCTGATCGCGCTCGGCACGGCGGCGGCGCTCGGCGCGGTGGCGGACGGCTTCGGCTGCTGAGCCTCCGAGGGATGCGACGACGGCGATGACGACGACTCTCGAGCGGCTGATCCAGCGGACCGCCGACGCCGCAGACGACGACCTTGCCCCGGGCGCTCCGGCCGACGCGCGCCGCACGCTGACGGCGGCGCTGGAGGCGCATGTCAGGGACGACCACGAGGCCGAGGCCGCGCTGCTCGCCCCTCTCGCCCGCCGCATCTCGGACTCCTGGCCGCACACGTCGGCGCTCGGCCGGGACGTGCTCGGTTACGTGCAGGCCGTTCGGCGCTGAGGCGCGAGCGCGGGCGGAGGCTGAGACGAGTCCGACGTCAGCAGCCGGGTCCCCGCGATCTGCAGCAGCGTGCACTGGAGCAGGGGACCCTCCCGCAGATGCAGTTGCAGCACGCACTGAGCAGCCGCGTCGCCGTCGAGCAGGCCAAGGGTGCTCTCGCCTACGAGCTGGACATCACGGTCGAGGAAGCGTTCGAGCTGCTCCGGAACCGGTCGCGGGCAACGTCCACGCCGATCACGGCGCTCGCTCGGCAGATCCTCGACAGTCATCAGTAGCGGCGACGGGATGGACGGGGCGGCGGGGCGGAACGTGGGGGCACCGCCGACCCTCCACGAGGTCGCGGCCGGCCTCACCGGAGCGGTCTACACCTTCGCTCCGCAGCACCACCTCGAGCCGTTCACCGCGTCCTCCGACCTGGCCAGCGGCCGGCTGGTCGCCGTGAGCGTGTCGTACACCTACTATCAGCACCCCTCACGGCCGGAGGACCCGCGCAACTTCGTCGATCTCACCTTGCAGCAGCGCACGGCGATTGCGCGCGCCGAGACGTCGGCGCTGCCCGACTGGCTGCGGGATCAGATCCGCCGCATGCGCTACCCGACCCTGTTCGACGCGGTCCGGACGTCGCTCCCCTTCCCCGCAGAGCGTGCGCACCCCGTGGAGGGCCGGCTCGAGGCGCACCTCACGGACTCGCTGCGCACCCTCTTCCCGGGCCAGCACCTCTCCACCCGCCTGCGCACCGTCCGCGGCGCACCGCTCGCGGAGTACAAGGTTCACCGCGGGGTCCCCCTCTCCGTCGACGGAGAGATCCACCGCAGCACCCGCGTCGAGATCGCGGGGCACGTGTTCGCCTTCGGCACCCGCTACGTCACCGCCGTCATCCCCTGGGACCTGCGCGCCGACATCGTCCCGGCGCTCGTCATCCTCCGCACGGCGGGCACGCCCCGCGCCTAGGCTCGCGGAACGGCGAGTGCCGGAGTGCAACCCGGCGCTCCTTCTCGCCCGAGATGTACGAGAGGAGATTGCAACGATGGGACTGTTCTCCCGGCGCCGCCCCGAGAGCGGCGATGTGGATGCGGTGGCGGTGGTCGCCGATCCGGCCGCGAAGCGAGCGCGAGTAGGTGCCGACGCCGTGCGGATCCTCCCGCTGGTGCTGGACGACCGCTCCGTCGCGGCGCTGCTCACCCGATCCGCGCCTGCCGACGCTCCGGTCCTGGCGCCGCACGCGTCAGGGCCGACCATCGCCCACGTCCTCGACCGGGACGGGGCGTGGGAGTACGTGACGGCGTCGACGGCGTCGCGCCTCGGGCACACCGCGCAGTCCCTCGCCACGGAGGCGCTCGCCTGGCTGGCGCGCATCGACCCCATCGTGTCCGGCGGCGACGGGCGATTCCTCCTCGAGACACCGCCCGGCAGCGAGGACCTCGCGGCGTCCCTGATCCTGCGCGCGGGGTTCCTGCACGCCCTGTTCGACGAATTCGACGCCGGCGACCCGGTGATCGCGATCGGTCAACGCGTGTCGATGCACGTCTGCGGCACGGAGGACTCCGACGCGGTGGCGGGCCTCCACGAGCTTGCCCGCGGCCTCTACGACGGCGGCGCCGCGGCCCCGGTCAGCACCACCCTCTACCGCCTCAGCGCTGACGGATCGGCCACGCCCTACTGACGACTCATTACCCGCCCTGCTGAGGCCGACGGGTGCTGGCGCTCTCGAGCGCGGCAAGCCCACTGCGGCCGAAACCAGTAAGGCGTCAGAACGCCTGCTTGTCGAACCCCTCCGGGGCAGTGTTCATTGGATCCGCCCACTGCAGGCCGGCGGCGACCGCGCGAGCCAAGCTCTCCAGGCCGGTGCCGAAGTAGCAGTACCCGTGAGTCGTCTCGACCTGCTGATGCGGCGGCATCACCACGAGCCGCCAGTTGAACAGCATCTTCCACACCTCGACCGTGAAGGTCTCCGTCTCCTGCAGCCGGAAGCCGTTCTCTGTCCGCACGATCCGCTCCCCCGCGACGTCGGCCTCGGAACGCAGCTGCTGCTCGAGGTCATCCAGCGCCTCGGCTCGGGTGCGCAGCATCGCCTTCTGGTCCACCACTCCAGTGTCCCGATAGCCGCCCCGTCACCGGGCATTTCATCGGGCGGGTCTTGCGGGACTGTGGAGTTGATCGCTCTGTGGCGGCGTTCTGCCGAGACCCTGTCGCAGTCGGTGCCGAGATAAGAATCGCGGCGAGGGAATCTGGTGCCGGGAACAGCGTCGTCGGCGCTGGCCGATGGGCTACCGCTCGGAAGACGCTTCATCTCGTCGGCGAGGAGGGGCGGTGCTTGCTCGCAGGATGAACTTGGTCGGAACGGTGATCTCGCGTTGCTCGAGGGCTTCTCCTCTGAGCAACGCCAGGACGGTGTGTGCCGCGAGTCGGCCTTGTTCGTGCACCGACTGGCCGACTGTGGTGAGGTCCAGCAGTGCTGCGAGCGGATGGTCATCGATTCCGACGATCGAGATGTCCGCAGGAACGGAGAAGCCCGAGCGTCGGACGCTGCGCAGAGCGCCGGCCGCGACCTCATCCGAGTGCGCATAGACGGCGGTCGGGGGATCGGCGCTGCTCCACGATCAACCGAGTTCGACGCTGCACGCGCCCGCGTCGAACTCAGCTGATCGGCGGTAAAGTACGCGACCGCGTTCTCAGCGGGCAACATCGTTCTTTAGACCTCAAATAATTCCACTTCAGCTACCCCATTGATCTACAATCTAGAACGTGCAGTCAGTTTCTCAGTTGGGCCTGGGGACACTACCGCTGTCCGGCGCATACGGTTCAGTGGGAGAAGGGGTAGCCCAGCGGGTCGTGAGTAGGGCAATTGATCTCGGAGCGACATTGATCGATACTGCGGACGCATACGGTGAAGGCCTAGCAGAGCAGCTGATTGGACGCGCAATAGTCGGCCGGCATCATGAGGTAGAGGTTGCAACAAAAGTCGGTTTGGTCGATGGGGGCCGTGGCGGAGTTCGCAACGACCGCGTCTACCTACGCGCAGCAGTAGCTGCCAGCAAGGCTCGCCTGGGAGTGGAAAGAATCGATCTGCTGTTTCTGCACCGCATCGACCGAAAAATTCCTATCGAGGAGACCGTCGGTATTCTCGGTGAATTTGTTCAAGAAGGAATTGTGGCACGCATTGGACTAAGCGAGGTTACCTCCATCGAGCTGCAACGCGCGTTGGCTGTGCATCCTATCGCTGCGGTGCAATCAGAATGGTCCGTCTGGAGCCGCGACGTCGAGCGACGCATCGTGCCGATGTGTGCTCGCACAGATGTCATCTTCGTCAGCTCCTCACCATTAGGGCGCGGATTTCTTTCCGGACGCACGACGGCACCCCTGAACGGCGATCGGCGTAGTGGAGTACCGCGTCTGTCCAATGATCATCGCTCATTGAATATACCTATCGCACATGAACTCGCGCGCCTCGCCAAGCGGGAGCGGATGAGTCCCGCGCAGGTTGCGCTCGTCTGGTTGCGCGAGACCGGTCGGCGTGCGGGTGTCGACCTGCTGCCGATTCCCGGTGCTCGCTCGGTCGCTCACGTTGAGGAAAATCTGGCATCGCTCGACTGCACCATGACGATTGAAACCCTCGAAGCCTTAGACGGCGTCGCCCATAAAGCATCAGGCAATCGCGGCAATCCTGACTGGCTCTCTTTCGGGCATGAGTGATTTAGCCGAGCTCGGCAATAAGTCCTCCGATCTGAACAGTTTGAATACTTGCTATGCGGGCGCTACGGGCAGCATCTGATGGCCGGCACACTATCGGCTCATCGTGGAGGTTGTACGAGGTGTTGATGATCACCCGCTGCCCGACAAGCCGTTCCAACTCGTCCAAGATTGCCGTCGCGGGCTCGTCGTCGTCGAGCAGTTGAGGTCGCGCCGTGCCATCGACATGAACAACAGCCGGATAGTCACGGCGCATGGCGGCCGTGCAAGGTACGGCGGCTGTCATCGTGCTAAGGGACCCACTTAGGGCTGGTATGTGCGCGAATAGGTCGACCGCATCGCGAACGCGGGCCATGGGTGCAAACGGCATAACGGTGGACCGACGGAGCCTCGCGTTGAGCATCCGCGCCATCCGCGCATCGTTCGCTGGGGCCAGAATGCTCCGGTGACCAAGCGCGCGCGGGCCGTACTCGACGCCCCCGACTAAACGGGCGACGACCTTCCCTCGGGCAAGCTCGGCTCCCAGGACGAGTTCAGGGGCGGAAGCAGGCCGGTAGATGTGGTATCCCTCGCGTAAGAAGGCATCGGAGCTTTCTTGATCTGAGTATGCGGGGCCGAGCCCCAGGTCGCCGAGCGGTATCGGCGCAATACCGTGCTCCGCCGCCGTTACCGCGGCCGCCCCGAGTGCGATACCCGCGTCGGTCATCGCCGGATGTACATGCAAGCGGTCAACCGCGGAGAGTTCGGCCAGCCTTCGGTTGAGACTCACGTTGGCGAAAACACCACCCGCGACCACAAGTGACCGCGATCGTGTGTGCGACAGATGCCACGTGACGAAGTCGGCGACCAGGTTCTCCAAAAAATACTGCACGGTAACGGCAGCATTTGCCGGGGGGACGCTTCCCACAATGTCACGGACAAGGTCGTTATGAAGGTCCGGACGGCGATCGGGGTACGGCCCCACTACCATCCCGTCACTTAGCCGCCCCCGAATTGCTCCCGTCGCATCATCAAGATCGAAGCGGTTCTCTAGCCAAGCCTGAATGCGGCGATCGATGGTGCCCGAGGCGGCCATTGCCTGCAGCTTGCCTTCGTCGCGCTGCGGGCGGAGACCGCAGGCGACAGTGAAAGCCGAGTATAGGTGGCCGAGGGAGCTTTCCGTCGGTAGCGCCAAGTTGCGGGCAAGCCTGCCCCCGTTGCCCATCGAGACCGAGCCGGAGAGGTCATCGCCCTTGCCGTCGAGAGTGACGACCAAAGCGTGATCCTCGCCCGACAGCAGATACGCGCCGCCAGCGTGCGCCGCGTGGTGGTCAACAAACGAGACGGGCAGCTGTGCGGCGAGACCTGCCTCTGCGACCACCCTCTCCAATGTCTCTACCCGACGACGCTGTGTAATCGCGGGAAGTTGCCGGAGTGCATCGGAGCTTAGGCCAAGCTCCTTCGCGCGACGAAGCCGCTGGCGCTCTCCTGCATCGACGGATGCGTCAAAGTTTGCCATCGCGATACGTGACAGGTCGTCGGGATGCGCTAGGCCGAACGCTATTCGAGTGACGGGCTCCTTCAACATGGCAAGGCAGAACGCGACGCTTTCCCGTGGCGGCGCATGATGTCCAGGTCGAGCGTCGTGATTCTTGATCCGGGAGAATCGCTCCTCCTCCACGGCAGCCACGACACATCCGTCGTCAGAGAGGAGCGCGGCCCCGGCATTGTGGCCGTCGTATACGCCGAGAATGCTCAATCCGGCTCGCCGCCGAGTTTGATGCGGATGAGGCGGCGCTTCACGTCCTGTTGAATGCTTGGACCGCGATGAAGGTTTGCCCGATTGTCGAACATGAGCAGATGCCCGGGCTTGACCACGGCACGCACCGGGGGCATCGCGTCGATGGTGGCACGAAACAGGTCGACGGCCTTTTGGAGCTCGCCATCGAGATGGCCCTCTAGGTCAGCGAGCACCGATCCAACCCATCGCGGAGCGTCGAGAGCGAGAATGGGCGCTACGAGGGGGCGTCGATCGGGGAAGTTTCGGCGCCACGGGATTGGTGCAGAACGTAGCGCGTGGAGTGCAGCGGGGTAATCGCTCATAGCTTGGTCGACCATGGCGAGTGGAAGCAGCTCAGTTGCCGGGGCGCTCCGCCCCGACGCCAGATGAACCTGGCCGAGTAGCGTCATCGCGTTCGGTCGCCGCCACGGCGTACTGTCCACGTGCCACTTCTGGTCGTCACGGTGCCCGAGTCCCGATCGCACGATGGTGACCGTTCCTCCAAGGTCCTCGTGTATAGAGTCGGAAGCGGGCCCGATCCACGCGCCGAGGGCCGCTGCGGCATGTAAAGCGCCGTACTCCTGCGGATAGGAGAAGCACGCATGTGCCCCCACCGACGAACGGACCCCGGCCGCGAGCACGCGCACCTCGTCTGGCGTGGTTTGCCGCACGAGTTCGACGAGCGGATGCGACGGGGAGCGCAGCACGGCCCGCACGGTAGCGTCGTCTCCAGCAAGCGGGACGCCGGTGAACCAGGATGCCGGGAGAGGGATGTCGTTCACAGCCGCTCCGGAAGATGACGAAGGAGCGCACCGCGGACGCGCTCGATGCGCTCTTGGGTGGCATCCTGCGTGACGAAAACGTCGAGCTCGGCGTTGTGGCTGAGAGGACTGAAGCTCCCAGTAAATGCGCGAGATGCGCCATCGAGCACGCTCAAGCCGAACCCCGGATATGTGGAATCGAACGAGTGCCCCAGATAAAAGGCGAGCGAGCGCTGGCGCGTGGTCTGCGCGTCGCGCTCCCGATAATTCTCGAGACTGAAGCGCGGATGGCACGCGTCGAGGAGCACCTTCGGCGCGCGCCACACCGGCATGATGATGCGCTGATGGCCGAGAGGCCGGACGGGATAGGCGAGCGGCGCGCGACCGTTCATCAGTGTGAAGGTGAGCTCGGCGAGCAGATCTTCGCGGTTGTAGCCGAATGCCAAATCGCCAAATCCGTGTCGGTGCGCAATGGTGCGGGCCGCGCGAAGGATTAGAAAAGTACCGAAGAAGTGCACCGCCTCCTCACCGAAGGCGTGTTGAAAGTCGTCGTACATCTCAGGCAGAGACGTGCGAAGCCCCAGGAGCACGGCCGTCTCGTCTTCGGAGTAGACCTGGTGGGCGATACCGAGGTCCTGGCATAGCACCGACGCGCGATCGGCCGCGGCGGCCGTCATTACATCACGGAACACGAGGGTGAAGGCGCTGAGTCGATCCGGCGGCATGCCACTCGCGAGTCCAAAGGCGAGCGCATTGCTGTCGCCTCCGCCAGATACACCGAATACGCAGCCGCGCTGACTCACGCCGTGCTCTTTGACAAAGTCGACAACTTGACCGGTGACCAGTTCCTTCGCGCGCTCGGCCTCCAGCAGGGCGCCCTCGGCAACGGCTACATCTTCGGCAAACGAGATGCCGGAGATCCCTGCGCCCTCACCCGCTGTGCGCGCGTCGTCGCCCCACGGGAGAATCGTTTCAAAGAGAGTGTTACGCAGCGCACGCACGACGATCCGGTTCACGTCTGAGGGGACATCTGGTAGACGAGTCCACCCGGGTACGGGCGTGAGCGCGACACCGCGCTCGAGGTAGGCTTGCACCATTGTCCGCGGGATGCCGTTGAGCGCGAGCAGGTCGTCGATCGTCTCAGGTCGGGCACGGAGAGTGCGCGCGCCGCGGACGTGCTCCAAGACGGTCGGGGGCTCGGTCATGATGTCGTCTCCAAGTCGGGGATGAGTGCAGCGCTGCGTCGTCCTATGAGAGCAAGGCGGGCTGCGTAGGGCTCGCCCCCGCCGAATGCGCTGAGCGCAACAGAAATTTGCGTGCGGGCGTAAAGATCTGCCGGGCAACGGCGCGGACCAGAGCCGAACGGCAGTGGAGCCACGGAATCCATGCGCTCGGGGTCGAAGCGTAGGGGTTCATGCCATGCAGTGGAGCGATGGGTAAGCCATGGGCTCACCACTGCCAAGTCACCAACCGACCCCCAGGACTCATTACCCGTCAGCTCGCGCACGATTAGCCAGCTCGGCGGGTAGAGCCTCAGCAACTCGACGATCTTGGCCTCGTCGGGGTCGGTACCAAAGCCCAGAGCCAGCGCCGTCGTGACAGCGGCGGCGGTGCTTTCCCACCCGGCCAGTGCGAGGACGATAAGTTCCTCAACAATCCGGCCGGTCGCCCAACCGCTCGCGCGCAGGGACGACAGGAATGCCGTATCGGCATCGGCCACTCGCCTAGTGAGCGATGCCATGAGTGTAGCGCGGTCATCATTCACCCCTCGCCCCCGCGATACGCCCGTCTGAGCAGTCTCGGCGTCGGCTGTTGCGGCGGCGACGCCTGCCATCAGCACCCCTAGATCCAGTGCAGTAGTGTCACCGCCCGCGAGGTCATGCAACATCCAACGAGTGAACGCAGCTGGAGCTTCATCACGCGGCGGAGCGCCGGAGCCGATCGTGGCCGCGAGGCTCGCTGCCATCGCCGTTCGATCGGCAGCTGCTCGCGACAACGCGACCACGACGTCGCTCCGCCCGCGGTAGAAGGCAGAGCCATTGAGCGATGGATAGCCGCCGATTGCGTTCCGAGAGCGGGCCGAACGCCCTTTCACCACATCGCGACGGCGTAGAAGGCTCCGTGCTTTGGTCGGGTCGATCACAACCCACCCTTGGCGTCTACCAAAGCGCGCCTCGACGACATCGTGCTCGAAGGGGTAAGCGAGCAAAGCGTTGAAGAGCGCCGGCCGCTGGCGCAGCGTTAACTCAGGAAACGTGGCAACATCCGACACGGTCGTCGGAGGTCGTTACATCTGAGCGGTGAGAGCGGATACGCAGAGGACGAATTCGACGCCCCCCTCGGTCATGGTCTGCATGCCCTGTTCGGTGAGCGAACCAAACACAATCCGGCTCGTGGTCTCGACCGTAGCGGGAGTGGCGGTGTCTGCAGTCATTGTTCCTCCGGTTTGGATGAGCTTAGGCCGATGCTATCGCTCCTCAAGCACCCATGGCGAGGTTCGTACGTAGCATTTCGCCCACCCATGGAGGAATCGATCAAGGACCGCGTCTACGCGGCCACGGAGACCATCAACGCCGAGTGCAACCGACGGTCACCTTCGTGCGCTCCGAAGCCGGGGTCAGCAACGCTGACGCGGCGCGGTACCTTAAGAAGTGGCGTGAGCAGAAGCAGACCGCCGACTCCACGATTGCCGCCACTCCCCCGCCCTTCGCGGAGCAGTCGATTCGCCTCGCCAGCGGATCGCGGGCGGAAGCATCCCCGCTGGCGGCATCGTCCCACGCCGTCCTCGAGCGGGAGTGGCGGGAGCAGCACCAGGAGAAGAAGATTGCGGAACTCTGCGACGGCCTCCAGAAGAGCACCGCACAGCATGCGGCCGGGCTTGGAACGCAAGCTGACCGCATCGCGCAACTCGAGCAGACCGCCGCAGGTAGCGCGGCGACCGCGGCGCTCGCGACAGCACGCGCCGAGCACGAGCACGCCCTCTCCGCGCTACGCGCCCAGCTCAGCGAAGTACGCGGCGAGCCCTGGCCGTGAACGTCGGAGTGTCTGCGCGCGCGTGAGGCGCGCAGACACGGTGATCTCTTGCGCAAGTCGCTGCTCAAGCAAGGGTCTACATGTCGGTCTGAGGTGCGCCCACCTGACAGGTCTCACTGCTTCAATGCGACGCGACAAGGGCGCCCCGCGGCGACAGGGAGCGGTCGCAGCGATCTTCCGTCGCGCGCCAGATTGGCGGGTGCAATCGGCGGTGGCGGAGCCGGTTATCGTGCTCGCCCATGATTCGCGCCCCCTGGTCGTGGCGCTAGCCGCGCGTTCGGGCGCGTTCTGCCACGGCGATGTCACGGGCGTCAACATGACATGGGACGCTAACGACCTCGTGCTACTCGACTGGGGCAGGCCACGTTCGCCCCCTAGCTTTAGATGTCGCCCGCTTCCTCCCGTCGGGCTTACGAGGATCGCAGATCAGCAACGACGAGTTGCTGCAGATCTACCGGACTACGACAGGTGCGAGATTCGACCTGGTCGGACTCGAACTCTCACTGCTCGCGGCCTTCGTCTGGTACAGCTGGCAGAAGTCGCTTGACGCCACCTGAGGTGGCGACTCAGCGACGCGCGGGTGGGAAACCGTCCGGCACGTGTGGTGGTGCGACCGGCTACCGGCGGCCCTCAGTTACCTGAGGTGACCTGCGCGTCTCACTCGTCGCTTTTGAAGTCCGCGGTGTTCCACATTTCCTGTGCAGGACCCACTTTCCCAGCATCGGAGACCTCGTGCACCGTCGCGACTCCGCTCGGCACATCGATCTGAATTACCTGCCTGCCGACCTGGTCCGGTGCTTCGCCGACCTGATCAGGGAAGGCTTCGGTCTGTCCGTCCGCTGCCAGGTTCTTGGACATCCATGACGGCTCCATCTGGATGTCAGCGACATTTTTCGTCATCTTCGGCCGTTGATGCTTCCGCGCGTTCGTTGTCTTCACCTCGGTCACAACGACCTGACCAGAAGGCGAGAGACTCTCGATATCGATGCCCTGCCGGCGTGCGCCGGGGGTGTGCTGGGTCAATATCTCGTGCTTCATTCCGGCGTTGAGAATCACGGCGGCTAGCGCCTCGCCGTAGTCGCCTAGTGGGCCGCTTGAGTGCACGGGAGGCGTCACGTTGCGAGGCGGTTTGATGCATGCCATCCGACTCAATCCCTTCTCGCGTATCGCTATGCTAGGACACCTCCGACCCGGAGGCGATACCGACCTTGACCCGAAATTCACACCGGTGACCCTCATGCCCGTTGAACCGACTCCTCCGATCCTCGTGCGCTTCTGGGGTCAGCTCGGCAGCGCGGAGAGAGCACGGGTCTATTTGCGCGAAGCGGCCGTTCCGGGTGCGCCGGTGCTGGCCGATGCCTGGCGAATGCTGGCGGGAAGCGCCGTGCCGCCGCCGGCGTCGGTGGTGCCGATCACCTGGGTCGACGATCGTTCCTTCGCCTGCCTCGTCACTGGCGACGACCTCCCTGGCCGCCGCATAGGCGACGTCATCCGCTGGCATCTCGACGCCATCGACGCCGCCTACCAGGGCGCGCTTCTCGACACCGATGCCAACCAGTACGTCGCGTCGGTCCTCGAAGAAACCGGTCCCGCCTGGCAAAAGGGTTATGACGGGGTTATCGCACTATCGCAGCGGTATCAGCGCGAATTTGTAGAGCCGGGTGAAACCCCGAAGCCCCACCAGCTCCGGCCGTTCCAGCTCGCCTGCCAGAACGTAATCATTGGCCTCGCGGCGTTCCGGCACGACGCCATGATCGACGGTCTCAGCGTGCCGTTCTGGCAGACCTGCGAGGTGCCGCACGTCGCGACCTCGGAAGCTAACCGGGCGATGGCCGCCGTCATGCTCTGTGACGCCTTCCAGTCCGGAGGCACCATGGAGGTGCGATTCACCGGACATCCGGAGGGTCGCGTGCCAGCGTCCCTCCGCCGGTTCGGCCGCACGCTCGGGCTCGCCCTGGGAAAGCAGTCAGACGACGGTGCGAGCCTCTCGCCCGCCGAGTCGCGCGCGCTGTTCTGGGCGGTCACTCCGATGCCCGACGGCCTGCGCAACAGGGCGGCCCACTACGTGGAGAACGGCATCGTGTCGGTCGAGCGTCTGTGTTACTCGCTGCTATCGCCAATCTGGACCGCTCCCGCCCTCGACTTCCTGATGGCGACCGGCGAGCCGCCACGCACCGCTTCGATCCTGGAAGGCGGTGCGACCCCGGACGACCGCCCGGCTCGGACCGCCGAGCTCGAGCTCATGCGCGCCGCTCTACTAGTCGACATGCTGATCTCGCGAGCCAACTCGCGCGACGCCGCCGGCAACACCGACGTCCGCACGTTCGAGGACACCACCGTCGGGGTGATCTGGAGCATGCGAGGTGACCTAGGCGCCGTCGCACTCTCGGGACTCGACGGAGCCGGGCTACCGTGGGGCGCTGACGCGGATGCGAGGGCACAGGTCCTGGCGATCCCGCGCGCACATGTGACCGCGCGCGACGTCGACATGGTGCGCGACTTGATCGCCACCGGTGACTCGGGTGAGATGTCGGTCGTGATCGTGACGACACAGGATGCCAGCCATATCGCCGCTGACGTGACCGTCCTCCGTGCCCCGATCCGTCTGTCCGAACTCGACGCGCAGATCGACCGCAATTTGGTCGCTTCGACTCTGGGGCGCGTATGAGCCGGGAGGAGGTGCTGCACGTGCGACTCGCGCCCGAGCACGCCGAGCGGGCCGCGATGCTCCGGGAGCAACTGGCAGCGGCCGCATACCACCTTGAGCGCTCGGGGTGGGACGACCGCCGCGTCGTCATGCGGTACGAGATTGTGGCGAGCCAGCTCGAGGGGCTCGCGTTCGACGCCCTCGCAGGCGGCGGGCAGACGCTGCCGGTGCCGGACGACGAGTCCGTCACCATCACATGGCCGTTCGCGATCGGCGCGCCCTCATCGGGCTTACCAGCGCGGGACGTTCGACCTCCTTCCGACATGTGGCGCGCTAGCGACCCGCGAGCCAGCCGCACGCAGGCGACGCGGGAGAGGTTCGCAACGCAGGTGAGCGCGTGGGCGAACCGAACTGCTGGGGCGGGCCATCCAGACGTCAACCCGAGCGGTATTCAGAATCGGGCGCTCACCACTGTGCTGCGACGATATGCGGAGGCGGACGGCGGGTCAGTCGTGCACGCGCCGATCACCTACCGCGACGGATCATCGGCGCGCCCGTTCCCGCTGCGGTCCGTGAAGCTTGCTGACGAGGTGCCCGCGGACGGGCGGGAGGAGCTGCGCTTCACGCTGATGTCGGTGCGGCATTTCGAGATGGACCGCGAAGTCGACGGTGCCTGGCTGCGCAATCGCGAGGTCAGCATCCGGCGCCCGCTCGCGCAGACCGACGAGCTCGTTTACGGGCAGTCGATGGCGCAGCTCGCAAGCCTGGTCGTCGATGGCCCGCTAACGATTCACTTATACCAGACCGGTCTCGAGGTGGCGATCGTCGGCTTCTACCGTGCCCTTGTCGACTTCCGGCTCGCCGAGGGTCGCGAAACGGTGTGCGTCATCCCTTACTTCTTCGCGGGCGGGACCCGCTTCGAGAGGGGAACGCCGTGGACGTTCCTGTGAACGAGGAATTGGTCGTCTCCGAGCTCTCCACCTGGACAGCGCTCTGCAAGGACTGCCACAACCGCAAGCTCGCCGAGAGGCGACGCAAGAAGGGCGACGCCCGGCAAGAAGAGTTTGAGTACTCAGAAATGTCGGCGACGCGGGCGATCGAGCGCGGACAGACCCGGTCTGATCGTTGCCCTGAGTGTCGTCGTCGGCACCGGAAGGAGATCAGCGCGTTCCCGGTCGCCTATGTCGACATCACGGCAATCGGTGAGGCGGCGACCTACGTAGCCGATCCCGAGGTCGGACCGACCGGTCCGCTCGGCGGGCTCGGTCCACTGCCTTCGATTCACAGCCGGCGCACTGAGTCGGTCGACCTCCGGTCGTTCGCACTTGGCCTGTCCGATCGCGACATGCTGCACGTGATCGAGACCATGTCGTCCCACCAGGTCGTGGTGCTAGAGGCCGGAACCGGAACTGGCAAATCGACTCTCGCACCCTTTCGCCTCATGAACCCGCCGGAGGGCTCGGCGTACCGACCCGCCGACATAGGCCCGATCGTCGTCACCGAGCCCCGCGTGCCCGCCACCAAGGAGATCGCGAAGTTCGTCGGCGAGGCGATGTGCTTCGGGCACGATCCACGGGAATGCGTCCGGCATGTGGGGCCCGGGTATCCGGTCGGGTATCAGTGCGAGGGCATCAAGGTGTGGGATGACGCATGCAGCCTCATATACGTCACCGACGGCACCATGATCAACTGGATCCTCAACGGCGACCTGGCCCGCTTCAGCACAGTGATCGTCGACGAGGCGCACGAACGCAGCGAGAACATCGATCTAATCCTGACCCTGCTGGCCGCCCACCTGCCGCGCTACCCGCACCTTCGTGTCCTGATCGCCTCCGCCACCATCGATGCGGCCTACTTCACGCAGTTCTTCGCGGCGACGCCGACCGTGACGGTCGGGCATGTGTCGATCGCCGCGGCCAAGTCGATCGGGTACGGAGTGCCGCTCTTCGCCGACGTCGATTTCACGGAAGAGGTGCTAGCGAACGGGTTCAGCGCCCCCGACCTCGCCGATCCGGATGCGGCGCCGCGGTTCAGCCTGCCCGGCTGGTCGACGCAGCCGCTTGCCGAGACTGGCGGGCGCAGCCCGCGCGACGTCACAAGGGACACGATGCTGGGCCTTCGGGCACCCGCGTCGCACTGGCCGGAGAGCATCGACGTCGCGGGAGCGCAGCAGACCATGCGCATCCTTGAGGGGACGGATGAAGGCGATGTTCTCGTCTTCATGCCCAGCCAGACCACGGTACTGCGGACTCGGGACATGGTGCTGGCCGCACTGGATGAGCATCCCTGGGGCGAGTCGGTCGACGTCTACTGGATGATGGCGGCCGCGCCGGACGATCAAAAGCGCGGCGCCCTCGGTGAGACCCCTGCCGGCCGGCGCAAGGTGGTTGTGGCGAGCAATCTTGCCGAGACCTCGCTCACCATCGCCGGAATCCGCTATGTCGTTGACTCGGGGTTGGTGGTCCAGGGCCAATGGGATCCAGCGCTGGCCCTCAAGTACACGCGTACCCACCCGCACAGTCAGGCCGGGGTACGCCAGAGATGGGGGCGGGTCGGCCGCAAGACGCACGGTTGGGTCTTCCCCCTCTACTCGCTCGCGCAATATCAAACGCTGCCCCGCGACAGCCCGGCCGGCTCGACCCAGGCGAACCTTGAAGGCTCGATGCTCAAGGTGCTGGCCGCAGGGGAGGACCCGGAGCGGCTGCAGTTCCCCGCCGACTTCGAGGCCGACGGGATCGTGCGGGACGCATTCGCCCGAGAGAGTGCCCAGGTCTTCCGAGAGGAACGCCACCGGGCTATGACGGCACTGCGGGCGAGCGGCGCGGTCGACGCCGACGGCAAGGCGCTGACGCGACTCGGATCGGAGCTAGTGCGATCGCGTCTGCCTGCGGAGCAGGCGATCGCCCTAATGTTCGCCGACCGGCTCGCGTGTGTGCCTGAGGTCGCCATGGCGCTTGTGGTGCTGCAGGCCGACCGGCTGGTGGGACGCTCGGGAATACTCGCGGCGGACGAGCGTTGGCCGTCGGCTTGGAATGTGCACGCCCGGCAATGCCACGAGACGCTGGCGTACGGTTGCGCCGACGATCTCGATCTACTTATCCGCATCTTCGCGGACTGGACAGCCGCGCCCGATCCGGAGCGCTGGTGCCGGCAGTGGTGGATCAATGAGTCGGCGCTGGTGGCAGCGAAGGCGACGGCGGCGAAGGTGATCGAGTCGCTGGCGCCCGGGATGGCTAGGGAGGCCAACCGACCCCTGGAGTCGGGATTAGCGCTGCGGGCGCGGGCAGCGCTGTCGCGCGCCCTATCGGGAATGCGTTTCGTGAGCGGAGAGGATGGGCTCTGGCATGCGCGCTCAACGCCGCAGGCGCACACGGTCTCGGTGTCGCCGCTGCACCTGGTCCCTCCCCCCAGCGATCTTGTCGCGCTCGGGCGAAGGCGCGCACCCGATCGAGGATGGGTGCTCGGAGCTGGGTCGGTCTTCGGTCTGGTCGCCTGGCAGGACTGGGCTTTCGAGGGGGAGCCCGACGACTTCGAGCTGCTGCGTCGGGTGTCTCGCCGGAGCAACGGCGACGGCGGCGCCGACGACCCCGCGCGGCTGTTGCGTGCTGGCTTTACTATCGGTTCTACCCTGCGCGTTTCGCCTGATGCAACCTCGAGCGCACCCTTAATCGAGAAGACGACCGACGGTCTGAAGATGCCCGCCGTCTCTCTGAAAGAGTCCAATGACTCTGCGCTCACCACTGGGTCGTCGCTGGTCTACAGCACCGAAACGACCCACCGCGATGCCGACCAGGTGATCTTGGAGGATATCGTCAACACCGATCCCCTGGTGGAGGTCCACCCCGAGGGCGAGATCAAGGAGGTGACGGGCACCGACGACGACGACGACGCCGCGGAGGAGGTCACCAGCGCGGCGGCCGAAATCCCGGAGGAGGAGTTTCGTCTCGCTCCTATTCCTATTCTCGAGCTGGAGAACGCAGATCTCGAGGAGTTTATCGATGCCGAGGACGCGCGGCACGACGGCGCGACCTTCGCATTCGCCGCGTTCGTGAATGCCCCGTCGTTGACGGTGCGGGGACCTCAGCCGGACTGGGATACGCCGTGGGAGGCGCGTGTAGTGGGCTACCACTTCACCGAGGACGCGCCATCGCTCGTTGTGGAGGTAATTTTCGGCGATGAAGACGATTGGCCCGAGATTGGGGAGCAGGTGAGCGTCGTTGCGGGAGAGCTCGCCACGACCCACTTCGCACGGGGACGCGTGTTCCGTCAGGTCGACGCGGAAGGTGCCTTCGCCCGCGCGCCCAAGCACTTGGTCTTCGAGTCGCTGATCGATCAGCGGGTCGGGTCTGATCCGGATGCAGTCCCAGAGGGAAGTATCTGGTCTGCGCGCATGTTGCCCGGTCGGAGCGCCGTGGACTCCGCGCGAATCAGCCTGACCGAGGATGCGGCGCGACGCCTCGCAGCCGCTCCGGGCTCGGGCACGATGCCATTCTGCACTCTCGGTACGGCGCGTTTCCGCGACTGGCAGGGGCGGGAGTTCGTAGCGGCCGAAGTGCAAGATCCATCGGCGGGGGGCTTCTCGCCCACCGTCTCAATCCCGATCTCACGCCTAGAGAAATTTGGGATCACCCCGATGCCCGGCATCCGGCTGCGCATCGACCTTCGCAATGACATCACCGCCCGGCAGTCAGATGTATGGCCGGCAGAGCTCATTGACGCGGCGGTCGAGTTCGCTCCCGACCGTTTCGAAAAGGGGCGGAAGCGTGGCCAGTTGCGTCTTGCGGGGCCGAGCCCGCTAACGAACCACGAACGGGACGCACTGGTCGCCCTCGACCCATCGTCGCCCGCGGTGCTCCGGAATGCCTGGCTGCTCTGGGACACCGGACGCCGGCTCATGGTGCGGTCCGCATCCATCGTCGCCGAGGCGAACGTGCCGGTCGACGACGTGCAACGCATCCGCACCGATCTCGCGACGGACCTGCGCAAGACGCACGACGTCAGCCTGACCGTGTCCGCCGCGGGCAAGCTCGTCATCACCGGTCCGCCCGTGAACGTGCAAGCCGCGCTGGAAAACCTCAAAAATTCCCTGTCGCAGGCCCCCACCATCCTGCAACTTCCCGTGAACGCCACCGGTCGCTACCCCGCATTCCCCGAAGTGAGGGCCGTGCTATCGGCAATGGGCGAGCCCGCAAAGTACGATGCCCGCACCGGCCAAGTGTCCGTGCCCGCGCATGCCGACACCGGGGACGCGTTCGTTGCAGCCTTCAACGCCCGGTTCGCGTGGACCGATCGGCAGCTAGTGTTCGCCGAATTTCCCGGCTTCCTAGGATTCCAGAAAAAGCCAAACTGGGACGCAATCAGCGCCGGGATCCCCGGAATCCAGCGGTCTATCGCCCAGGGCGGGCGCTCGTGGCGGCTTCAGGTGCTAGATTACGCGCAGTTCGACCTGGTCGTCGAGCGCACGCGTGCCCTAATCCCGCGCGCGGTATTTACTGTCGCCACGGAGGAGCTAACGACCCAGCGCGTCGCCGGCGCCGCGCGGACCGACACTATGAAGGTGTCGTACCTGACCCCAACGTCTGCTGTAGAGGATGCTGTCGAAGAGCGGGCCACCTGGGTCAAAACCACCGCTTCCGGCAACAGCTTCCTCGTCACTCTGGCCCCCGATGGAACCACTCTCACCGAGCGCAGCGCGTTCGACCCGGAGCAATGGCGCGGCGAGTCATCGGGCGCACGCTGGACCATCGGCGCCCACGCTGTAGAGTTCGGCGCAGATCCCGTGGGTGTCTCGCTAGCCGTCGAGCATGGCCTGGACGGCGCCGTCGACGTCGCCACCGTCCGACTAAACGACCTCGAAGACGAACGGGCGCGCGCGCTTAAGGCGGTCGAGGGCGTAGGCGTCATGCTCATCACCGAAGGTGACGACGGCGAGCTGTACGAGTGCCGTCTGCTCGATGTCGCCCGGGGCGGTGAGGAGTGGTGGACGATCTCGGTCGATGCCGGCGACGACCACGTCGTGGTGTCCGCCGGCGGTTATGTCGCGGTCACCACCCGGGCACCCGGCGGGTACTGGTCGGGGGACGAAATGCTTCCCGAGGGAGGCGCAGGCCGACGAACCTGGCTTTGGCTCAACGGTGCCATGTCAGAACGAGTGCTGAACTGATTCCGCCCGGCCGTCGCTGGCAGATGAGGGCGATATCACCAAGCCCGTTTAGTTGCCGTGGGTAGCTCCCACGAGTGTCGGGGCCGGTGATATCGACGAAAGGCCGCAGCGGTTCCGCCGGCTTGGGGTCGGCCCATGAGGGTCAGTGTGAGGTACACCCCAACTACACGTCAGACGATCAGGCCGAAGCACGTCCGAATAGGGCCGCAATCAGCCTTGTCTGACACTTGCCCCTAGGGCTCCTAGACTTCAACTGGACAAGTAGGGGTCGGAGGCGGCATGTCGGGTCAGCGAGTCGGGTACGTGCGGGTGAGCACGTTGGATCAGAGCACGTTGCGCCAGCTCGACGGCGTGACGCTGGATCGAGTCTTCGAGGACAAGGCCTCCGGCAAGGACGTGAACCGTCCGCAGCTCGAAGAGATGATCGGGTTCGTCCGCGACGGGGACACGGTGCTCGTGCACTCGATGGACCGGCTCGCGCGGAACCTCGAGGATCTTCGCCGGCTGGTGCGCCGCCTGACGGACAAGCGGGTCCGGGTCGAGTTCGTCAAGGAGCAGCTGACCTTCACCGGCGAAGACAGCGCGATGGCGAACCTGCTGCTGAACATGATGGGCGCATTCGCAGAGTTCGAACGCGAACTCATTCGAGAACGTCAACGCGAAGGCATCGCCCTGGCCAAGCAGCGCGGCGCCTACCGCGGGCGCGCCCGGTCCCTCTCCCCGACCCAGATCGCTGAGTTGCGCGAGCGTGCCAGCGCCGGCATGCCGAAGACGACGCTGGCGAAGGAATACGGCATCAGCCGAGAGACCGTCTATGCCTACTTGCGTGTCAGCGAAACGCCTTGCGCCTAGGGTGGCGCGGTGCTGGTTACCCTGGCCGGGTGGACTTCATTGGGTTGGCGCCCCAGCACTTTGACACCGCGCTCAGCGCGGTACTGACCACAGCTATGCAGGCGCAGGGCTGGAGCGCACAGAAGGTCGCCGTGTTCGCACGGCTCCGACCGCGCACCGTCTGACGCATCCTGACCGGTAAAACTTCGGCCGGCACCGTACAACTGCATCGCCTCCTGCGAGTCCTGCAACTCGACCATGACGCCACTATGCGCACCGTCTACATCGGAGCGCGAGTCGCGCAGCTGGCCGCGGACACCGAAGCGGCCGAGGACCGCGACCGCACCCGGGACATGCTCGGATGATGACCGGCAACGACCTCGCCGTTCTCCTCAACCCGTTCGTCATCCTCGGCGCCGTCGTCATCGTCACGGCGATCCTCGGCGGGCCGTGGCTGCGCGACCGGTACATCTTCCGAGAACTCAACCGCGACACCGGCGTCACCCGCCAACAGCCCACCGCCCTCTTCACCCCCGGACGCACCGGTAACCCGCCGCTGGTGTACTTCCTGGAACTGCACTACGCCGAACGCCTCGACACAGTGCTGATGCTGCGCCGCGTCGGCGCCATCGCCAGCCTCCACGACGGCTCCATGACCATGCACGACCGCGCCGGACGCCTCCTCCCCCACCTCAACGCACTCGACGTCGCCTACTACCGCCGCCTCAACGACACAGCCCCGCAACCACCCAATCTGTAATAGACAAGCCCGCCCGGCGCTCAGCCTCCCCTGCCCCGTTTCACGCCCCCTCAGCGGAATCACCACAGGACAGGTCTGACGAGGCAGGAGAGTAACGTCAACAGCCCGTAGCTTCGTCGTGTTTAGGTGCTCGACAGCGGCACTCCGTCAAGCGTGTTACCCCAAACCGCTCGGCGAGCTGGGCCACCGCGTAAGACCCGTACTCCGCCACCAGGTGCGCCTCGATCTTCAGAAAGAGCTTTGGCTCCTGGCCGCATGTGTCCCCTTGTCGTGCACGTCTGGATGAGGACGACCTCGAACTCCGCGATCATCGCGAGCATGCTGAACAGCAGCCGGCTCATCGCGTCGGTCTGGTCGTGTAGCGACACGCCGATGCTCAACCGCGCTCCATTGCACGTCAGCTCGTCCACGATGTCGCGCGCGTCCGAAATTTACCGCGCGAGGAGGTCGGGCTTCGTCATGAACCGGGTGGAGCCGGTGTCGCACGAGGCAAGGGACGCGCGTAGCGCGGGCTGCTCACGGTGCGACCCGATAAGACCGGCGCCGATGTAGATCCGGTCGACCGATACACCGCGGCGAGGAGCGCGACACGTTGCGCCCGAGCACGCTGCACATCGGTCGAGGCGCGCGGGATGAGTGCCGTCTGCCTGGCGACAGACCCGTCGGGCGCTGCCGAGGTCTGCCCAACGTGCGACCGAGCGCTCTGCACCTACTCAGATGTACCCCGTTTTGTCCCCAGAAGAGACGACACAATCCTGTGAGGATTTTCAGTAAGTTCTGAGTGCGAGCATCGCAGGGCTGCGGAGTCCTAGGCACGTTAGCCCTCTTTTACTCCGAAGCGCGACAGTTCAACAAGCCACCTTGATAACGAAAGCCATGCTGCCGTGTCTAATATAAAACTTCGCACTCTTGCCGCCGTGACGACAGCCCTGTTGGCGGTTTCTGTTGTGAATGCGACGGCCGCGCACGCTGCCGACTCGGATGCAGACGATGTCGTCAAGGTACTTGAATCGGTCCCCACGGAGATTCCACTCCTGCAAGGAGTGACTACCGGTTCCGCAACGGACTTGGTCGAAGCTGGAAATTCTTCAAGCGAGCGCGCAGCCATTCGAGATGTGGCAGATGTGTTCGTGTCGGGAGCCGGAAAAAAGCCGCTCGCCGTCGAGTTGCTCGCAGCTCAAAACGCGACGGAAGTGAGCGTGTCGAGTGAAGGAATCGAAGTAATTGACAATGGAAATGGCTCGTCGACAGTTCCGCTGAAGCACGCCGACGGGTCGCTGCAGATCGTAACGGTGATCGAAAGTTCAAATGCGCCGACGGAGTACGCGGTGGACGTTGAATTGCCTCTCGGCGTCGTCTTGACTCGGACCGACGACGGAGCGCTTCTCGCAACAGATTCGAATGGTGCATTGGTGCTCGGCGTAGCACCCGCTTGGGCCTACGACGCTGACGGCGTCTCCGTACCCACTCGCTACGTCGTCCAAGATACGAAAATCGTCCAGATCGTCGATCACGCTTCCGGAAACTTCAGCTACCCGGTCTCCGCCGACCCCTGGCTTGGAGTCCGCCTCTTCGACCCCATGACCGTCAATCGACAGGGAACCTTCAACGGCCGGAACGTCTACTCCGGTCGCCTCACGCCATGGGGAGTCACGATGGGACTCTCTGCTCAGGGACACGCCATCATGGCGGGCGCAGGATGGGAGGAGTTCGCCTCTCAATGGTCCGCGGTGAGGAGCAGCACGAGCCTGTATCAGCAGTACCAGTGCCACGCCGCATATGGACGTGCCATCATCGGCGCAGGTTTCCACTGGGACCTTGAGGCCTCTCGCCCTGCCAACGGAAACTGGCCCAACGTGCTCGCTCACAGGTGCAACTGGTGAGTCCTACTACAGGTAGATTGCGGCGCAAACCTTTCTCGTTCCTCCTCGCCGGCTTCATCGTCGGATGTCTTCTCACCGGCGGGATCACCGTCGTAGCCGGCATGCTTACCGACGATTCACGGTCCGGCATAGCGCTTCAGGACATCGTCCGCGAGAACGTACCGGGCTTCACGGGCGTTGATAATTCAAACAACGACGCGTGCGGCGACAGGAGGGGTTGCGAGGAAGGCATCGAGGGGTCTGGTGCGTCGTTGTACCGCTACAGTTCCCTCGATCTCGCGCGACAAGCTGTCATCTACAGCACTGCTGATTTTTATCGTTCCGATCGGCTTGTAATTGAGTTTGAAGAGAACATGACAGCCGACGAGCGCTACCGACTGATTCAAGTCGTCGAGGGAACCTGGACTGGCAGCGACGACTAAGGTTTAACAAGGTGATTGAAGCGGTGAGGCTCTCAGCAGTTGGTCGAGGGCCGGCCCGTCCCCGGATGGAGAAGCTCTGGTCTTCATCGCCGACCGGCTGCGCTCAGGCGTACTCCCCGCCGACGTGCGGGCATCCCTCTACCAGGCGGCAGCACTCATCCCCGGTGTCGAGTTCATCGAAGACCAGGCCACCCTCGATGCCCGCACGGGCACCGCGATCGGCCGAGTCGAGACCAACGCCAACTTCCGCCAGGACATCATCATCGACCCCGACACGGGTCTGTTCATCGGTGAGCGGACAACGCAGCTCACTGCTGAAGACGGGATCCCCGCCGACACGATTACCGGGTGGTCCGCGGTAACGACCACCGTGGTTCCCGACGCCCCCGCCGGCAAAACCCAGAATGGGACATTTGACGAGATGGGGTGCACGACGACGAACGGCGCCTCCGTCTGCCCGCAGTAGGACCGAGTGGATGCGGCGCCCTGGCACGTCAACGTGGCGCGGCGCCGCAGCCCCCTTCGTTCGTTGCCGAGGGGTGGGCGAACAGAGCAGGGCCACTGTCGCCGAACTGCGACACGGAGCGCTGTCAGGACGCCGCCTCGGAGCTCTGCAATCCACAACACTCAGCCCCGCGGATTTTCGCGGCGCTCGGTGTCGCGTCTGCGTGTACCGGTCAGCGATCGGCTATCGGGACATGCGTGGGACCTCGCAACCGGACAGGCGGATCACGCGGACGAGGCGGCCCGGCCGCGCATTTTCGCGCAGGTCGGGCCGCTTCGTGGTGATGGTGGGAGCTGGTGCTCAGAAGCCGCCGGCGGGGCGCACCTGGTAGTGCTCTTCGAGCGCGGTGACCTCGTCCGGGGTGAGGTCGATGTCGACAGCGGCGGCCGCGTCGTCGAGGTGGTGGGGCTTGGTCGCGCCGATGATCGGTGCGCTGACGACGGGGTTGTTGAGCACCCACGCCATCGCGATCTGCGCCATGGACACGTTCCGCGCCTCCGCGATCTTCTGCACGGCGTCGATGACGGGGCGGTCGCGTTCGGTGTCGGCGAAGAAGCTGTTGCCCACGGGGTCGTCGGAGGAGCGCTGGGTCTGCTCTCCGGCGGGGCGGGCGACGCGGCCCTTCGCGAGGGGGCTGTAGGGGATGCTGCCGACGCCCTGGTCAGCGAGCAGGCCGAACATCTCGCGCTCTTCCTCGCGGTAGAGGAGCGAGTACTGGTCCTGCATGGACACGAAACGGGTCCAGCCGTGCAGGTCCGCGGCGTGCTGCATGTTGGCGAACTGCCACGTCCACATCGCGGACGCGCCGATGTAGCGGGCCTTCCCGGCCTTGACGACGTCGTGCAGGGCTTCCATCGTCTCCTCGATCGGGGTCTCCGGATCGAAGCGGTGGATCTGATACAGGTCGACGTAGTCGGTGCCGAGGCGGGTCTGCGACGCGTCGATCTGCTGCATGATCGCCTTCCGCGACAGGCCGGCCACGCGCAGCCCCGGACCACTGCCAGCGGTGTCGCCGAAGTGGGCCTTGGTCGCGAGGACGATCTCGTCACGGTGGGTGAACTGGCGCAGCGCTTCACCGACGATGCGCTCGGAGTCGCCGTAGGAGTACACGTTCGCGGTGTCCCAGAACGTGATGCCGAGCTCGAGCGCCTGCCGGAAGAACGGCAGCGCATCGTCCTTGGGGAGTGACCACTGGAGGTGGCCGCTGGCCGGGTCGCCGAAGCTCATGCAGCCGAGCGCGATGCTGCTGATCTTCAGGCCGGAATTGCCGAGGCGGGTGTACTTCATGGCGTGAATCCTCTCGATGGGCGCGACGACGACAGCCGGGGCGGCTGGGGTGTCGAGCGGGTGCAGTGACGCGGGCGGGGTGAGCCCGCCGCTGTCACTGGGTCGTGGTGGGGGCCGTGGTCGGGATGGGGCTGGCGGTCCAACTGGCCAGGACGCGGAGACGTTCTTCCGACACGGAGGCGGGTTCGGTGACGTAGGTGATGATCGTGATGTCCGGTTCGCTGGCGAGGGTGAGCGCTTCGCCGGTGACCTCGACCTCACCGACAGTGGGGTTGTGCAGGGTCTTCGTGGCGCTGGTGTGCAGGCGCACGTTGTGGGAGGCCCACCAGGTGCGGAACGGGCCGCTGCGGGTGCTCAGCTCACCGATGAGGTCGGTGAGGGACCGGTCGAAGGGGGTGCGGCCGGCTTCGATGCGGAACGCGGACACCATGTCGCGGGCGACGCGCTCCCAGTCGCCGTAGAACTCCTGCGAGGACGGGTCGAGGAAGAGGTACCGGGCGAGGTTCGCCGGCTCGTCCCCGTTCGGGACCAGGCCCGGCATGAGGGCTGCGCCGAGCTGGTTCATCGCGATGATGTCGGTGCGGCCGTTCCGGGCGTACGCGGGCAGTCCGCTCATCCCGTCGAGGATGCGCTGCACACGGTTGCTGGCACGAAACTTCGCGGGGGTGCGCTTGGGTGCGGGTCGGGTCAGGGCGTGCTCGGCGTTCGCGGCCCGGGCGAGGTCGAACAGGTGCTGCTCTTCGGAGTCATCGAGCTGCAACGCCCGTGCGACGGCGAAGAGGACGGACTCGGAGACGCCGGCGAGCTTCCCGCGCTCCATCCGGTTGTAGTACTCCGCGCTGACCCCGGCGAGGGTCGCGACCTCCTCGCGGCGCAGGCCCTTCACGCGCCGACCCGTCGCGGAGGCGGTGAGGCCGGCCGCTTCGGGGGTGATGCGGTCGCGACGGGTGCGGAGGAAGTCGCTCGCTTCGGTTCCGGTGTCCATGTGGGTCAGCGTAGGCCGGACCCGGACGGGTGAAACAGACACTGCCAGTACACCAAACGCCGCTGCCTGTTCCATCAGAAGGGGCCGCTGTTGGATGGGATCACCGGCGGAACCGCAGCCGGTCCGCTTCTTGGAAGGAACGCTCGTGAGCACCATCCCCACCGTCACCCTGAACACCGGCGCTGAGATGCCGCAGCTCGGCTTCGGCGTGTTCCAGATCCCCGCCGAGGACACCGAGCAGGCCGTCATGGACGCGATCACGGCCGGGTACCGCCTCATCGACACCGCCGCCTCCTACGCCAACGAGGAGGCTGTCGGCCGCGGCATCGCCGCCAGCGGCGTGCCGCGCGAGGAGCTGTTCATCACCTCGAAGCTGTGGATCCAGCGCCGCGGCGAGGAGGGCGCCCGCGAGGCGATCACCACGTCCCTGCAGAAGCTCGGCCTGGACTACCTCGACCTGTACCTGATCCACCAGCCCTTCGGTGACTACTACGGCGAGTGGCGTGCGCTCGAGCAGGCCCACAAGGACGGCCGGCTCCGCGCGATCGGCGTCTCCAACTTCGCCTCCGACCGCCTCGTGGACCTCATCGCGTTCGCCGACGTCGTGCCCGCGGTGAACCAGATGGAGACGAACCCCTTCCACCAGCAGGTCGACTACCAGGAGCTGCTGCACGCCGGGGGTGTGCAGCTCGAGGCGTGGGCGCCGTTCGCCGAGGGCAAGAACGACCTGTTCACGAACCCCGTCCTGACCGAGATCGGTGATGCGCACGGCAAGTCCGTCGCTCAGGTCGTGCTCCGCTGGCTCGTGCAGCGCGGCGTCGTGGTCGTGTCCAAGTCCGTCAAGCCCGAGCGCATGCAGCAGAACCTCGACGTCCTCGACTTCGAGCTCACCGAGGAGCAGATGGGGAAGATCGCCGAGCTCGAGGCGGGCGAGTCGCTGTTCTTCTCCCACGTCGACCCCGACATGGTCCGCTGGCTCACCGGCCGCGCCGAAGCGTAGGCATGCCCGTCCACCAGCCCACCCGCAGGCAGCTCCTGCGCAGCGCCGCGGCCGGCGCGATCAGCGCCGCCGCGGCCGGGCTGCTGGCCGCTTGCACCACCCCGGCACCTCTTCCCTCCCCGTCCACGCCTGACGCCGCCGCGCCGGCGCCTTCGAGCTCGACAGGAACCTCCGTGTCTCCCACCCCCAGCAGCCGGATCCTGATCGCCTACTTCTCCCGCCCGGGCGAGAACTACTGGAACGGCGGCCGCCGCACCCTCGACGTCGGCAACACCGAGGTCCTCGCCGGCCTGATCAGCGACCGCGTCGACTGCGACGTCTACCGCATCGACGCCGCCGACCCGTACTCCGACCGCTACGACCCCACCGTGGCGCGCAACATGCAGGAGCAGGACACGAACGCGCGACCCGCGATCGCGAACCCCCTCCCCGACCTCACCGGCTACGACACGGTGCTGCTGGGCAGCCCGATCTGGAACGTGCAGCCGCCGATGATCCTCGCGACCTTCGCCGAGGGCGTCGGCCTCACCGGGAAGACGCTGCTCCCCTTCGTCACCTACGCCGTCAGCGGCCTGGGCTCCACCACTTCCTTCTACCGAGACCTCGGCACCGGCGCGCAGCTCGGCGACGGACTCGCCGTCCGCGGCGAAGACGTCGCCGAGGGCGCCCCCGACGTCGCGACCGACGTCGACCAGTGGCTCACCGCCTCCGGCCTGGCCTGAAAGGCACCCTCATGACCGACTCCACCCTCACCGTCCTCCTCGTCGGCGCCACCGGCAGCGTCGGCCGCCACGTCGTCACAGCCTCCCTCACCGCCGGGCACCGCACCCGCGCGCTCGTGCGCACCCCGTCCCGCGCCAGGGGCGTGCATCCCCGTGCGGAGACCGTCGTCGGGGACCTCACCGACGCGGCGACCCTCACCGACGCGGTCGAGGGGATCAACGCGGTGATCTTCACCCACGGCGACAACGCCCACGCCGAGGCCGTGAACTACGGCGCCGTCCGCAATGTCCTCCAGGCGTTGAACGGGCGCCCGGTGCGCATCGCGCTGATGACGACCATCGGCGTCACCGTCCGCCACCCCAGCTCAGAGTGGAAGCGCCGCGGAGAACGCCTCGTCCGCGCCAGCGGCAACCGATACACGATCGTCCGGCCCGGCTGGTTCGACTACAACGACGCGAACGAGCGCAGGATCCTGATGCTGCAGGGCGACACCCGCCGCAGCGGCTCCCCCGCCGACGGTGCGATCGCGCGCGACCAACTCGCCCGCGTCCTCGTCGCCACCCTCACCGATCCCGCCGCCGAGGGCCGCACCTTCGAGCTCTTCGACGAGCGCGGCCCCGAGCAGGACGACCTCAGCCCCCTGTTCGCCGCCCTCGACACGGACCCCGCCAGATCCGTCGATGGAGTGCTCGACCAAGCGAACCTGCCGCTCGAGCAGGAACCCGCGCCCGTCCGCGCGGACCTCGACCGCGTCCGCGCCACCCGCTGACCATCACCACCGACGGGAGAAGCATCACGACACGAAGCCCCGTGAAAACACCGCCACGAAGCGCCGAGATCCACACCCCTACGCGGTGAACCCCGCTCGTCGACCTGACGCGGTGAACGACCCCCGTACGGGACGGGCGCGTCGCCTCCCCTGCCGTCACTAGTGTGACATTTTGACAGCATGGTGACGTATATTCGTCGCATGCACCCTCCGCAGCTCGCCGAGCACGACCCGCCCTTCCAGGATCTGGTGCTCAGCGTCTTCCACCTCAGCAACGTGCTGTCCGCGTCCGGGGACCGCCTCGTTGCGGATCTCGGGTTGACCTCGGCGCGCTGGCAGATCCTCGGAGCCCTCGCCGCGGGTGCGCCGCGGCCGGTCGCGTGGCTCGCCCGCGACCTGGACGTCTCCCGGCAGAACGTCCAGCGGATCGTGAACGACCTCGAGCGCGACGGCTTCGTGGCCTTCCGGCCCAACCCGCACCACCGGCGGGCGCAGCTCGTCACCCTGACGCCGGAGGGTGACGCCGTGCTCGCCGCCGCCGCCGCCCGCGCCGCGCCCTGGGCGGGGAACGCCGCCGCGGGCCTCGATCCGGCCGACGTCGACACCGCCCGGCGCGTGCTCCACGCGATCGGCACCGCGGTCCAGGCCCACGACACCGACTCCCGCCCGAAGGACACCGAATGAACGACCGACCGGACCTCCCGCCCCTGCTGAAGTACGGCAACGCGGCGGTGAAACTCCTCAACCGACTCGGCGTCCCGGCCGGACCGCCGAGGATCCTCACCGTCCGCGGACGCATCAGCGGGCAACCCCGCTCCACGCCCGTCTCGATCGTCACCCTCGAGGGCGCCCGCTACGTCGTCGCCGGGCAGCGGATGGAGTGGGTGAAGAACGTCCGCGCGGCAGGCGAGGGCGAGATCCAGCGCGGCCGACGACGCGAGAGCGTGACCTTCACCGAGCTCCCCGAGGAGCAGCGCGGCCCCGTCCTCCGCGCCTACTGGCACCAGCACAGCCAGGGACGCAAAGTCGCCGCCCGCATCTTCGAAGCCGGCGAGAACGCCGGCCCCGACGACTTTGTAGCGGCCGCCCCGCGCTGCGCCGTGTTCCAGCTCGCGACCATCAACCTCGATCGCTGACCCGAAAACCGCCTCACCACTCTGTACCGGTCAACGATCGGCTAACGGACGTTTTGGATGGTGCTCCTGACCCGTCGATAGCCTGAAGCGATGGTCCTACTGAGCCAATATCTGTTCGCGATCTCGATCACTGTTCTTCTCGGCGTCCTCATGCTCGGTGACCGCCTGCCCGAATGATGCGCGCCGGTCTCCACAGCTCTTGCAGTCGCGGGCGCCCTCGTCTTCCTGGTCTCTCTCATCGACGCCCGTCGGCGTCAGAACGACACGGACCGCCGAGCCGTCCTTCAGCAGGGCGCCGAGCCGGAAAGGCGTCGGTGATCTTCGGCGCTCCTGATGCGCGGGTGCTCGCTTCGCGTCGTGATCGACCTCTAGTGTCGGCAGCGATGGGGGCGCAGCGCCCCCGCTGAGGGGATCACATGTCTTCGCTCTCGCGCGGCGCCGTCCGGCGCACGCTCGCTCTCGCCGCCGCCGTCCTGGTCGCGGCCACCGCACTCGCCACACCATCCGCCGCCGACCCGGACAGAGGGACCGACACCATCACCGGCCACCTCCTCCTGGAAGGCACACCGAACACCCCGCCCCCCGCCGGCACCGAGGTGGTCACCTACAACACGTTCGATCCGATCGGCTACTACGCGACGACCGCCGACGACGGCACCTTCACCTTCGACGGGCTGGCCGCAGGCACGTACTCCGTCAGAACGGAGTACGAAGACGGCGTCCACGTCCCGATCGACCTGGGTCGGACACGATCCGCGACGGCACCGGCGACTCCTTCCCTCTCACAGCAGGCGGGACGCTGACGCTTCCCGACTACGTGCTCCCGATCGGCGGCTCCATCAGCGGCCACGTCGACACCGACGACGGGAAGCCGATCAAAGTGTCCGCCTACCAGGGCCCCTTCCGCGGCTACTTCGATACGAAGACCGACGCGAACGGCGACTACACCATCGGCGGCCTCGAGACCGCCGACTACATCATCGGCTTCGACGATCGAGGCCCCGACGCCACCTACAAGAAGTGGTGGCCCGACTCCCCCGACATGAACGGCGCGCAGACCCTCACCATCACGCGACTCGGCCAGACCATCACCGGCATCGACGGCGACCTGCGCACGGTGCGCACCAACCCGCTCGACTCCGCCCCCTGCCTGGACCGCTCGAAGCTCACCCTCGCCAAGGCCACCACCGCCGCCCGCGCCTACCTCCGCAGCCACCACGACCTCGACGCACTGACGACCCTCACCCGCGTCGACGTGAAGCAGTACCTCACCCGCTGCGCCTGAGCACGTCCCACCCGAGAAGCGGCCGCCGGCACCACGCCGGCGGCCGCTTCGTCGTGAACGACGGGTCGGTGAAGACGATCGGCTCACGGTGACCGGTCAGCGATGGCCTGCCGGTCGCTCACCAGGCGAGCCGGTGGTCGTCCTCGAAGACCGCGCCGGTCGGGCCGTCGGCGGGCAGGGTGGCCAGGCGGACGGCGACCGCCGCGCCTTCGTCCGGTGTCCGGCTGCCGCGGAAGTCGTTGAAGTCAGTGGCGACGTGCCCCGGGGCCGCGCCGTTGATCTTCAGCGTCGTGGCGGCGAACTCGCGGGCGTAGTGCACGGTCAGCGCATTGAGGGCGGTCTTCGAGCTGGAGTAGGCCATGGAGGGCTGGCCCACCCAGGCGCCCTCCTCGCCGAGCGAGCCGCGCTTGCTCGTGATGTTCACCACCCGCCCATCCTCCGCCCGGGTGAGGAGTGGCAGGAACGCCGTCATCATCCGCACGACGGCGAAGACGTTGACCTCGTACACGCTCCTGATGTCGTCGACTGTCTCCTCGGTCGGCGTCGGCAGGTGATCCATCGGGTGGAAGGTGAGCGTGTTGACGCCGGCATTGTTCACCAGCACGTCGAGACGCCCGAACTCCTCCGCGACGCGCGCCGCGAGGGCATCGACGTGGTCCTGCCGGGTGACGTCGAGAAGGACGGGCCGGACGTCGCCGTCGAGGGTCCCCGCCGCGTCCCGGCCGGCGTCGACGCTCCTCGCTCCGAGCAGGACGGTGAACCCCTGCCATGCGAGGCCGCGCGCGATGGCCAGGCCGATGCCCTTGTTGCCGCCGGTGACGAGGGCGAGCTTCGTCGCAGAATTTCTGAGTGTTGTCATGTCAACACTCTGCGCTCCGGCCGTTGTCGTGTCAACACCAGCACCGTAGGCTGGGCGGATGACCGCACCGCTGAGCGAGCAGGAGCAACTTCTCTGGCATGCGTGGAAGATCGCAGCGGACCAGGTCCGGCAGCGCGTCGCCGAGGAGATCAAGACCGGCACGGGTCTCTCCGACCCGGACTTCGGCATCCTGACGCGCCTGATCGAGCTCGGCGGCGGGGAGCTCCGCCAGAGCGACCTCGCCACCTCGATGCAGTGGCACCGCAGCCGGCTCTCGCACCAACTGACCCGCATGGAGCAGCGCGGTCTGCTCGGTCGTCGGAGCGCGGACGCCGGCGTCCAGGTGCAGATCACCGATGAGGGGCGGGATGCCGTCCGCGCTGCCCGGCCGATCCACGCCGCCGCTGTCCGCAGGCACCTCGTCGATCGCACCGACGGCATCGATCGCGCGACCCTGATGCAGGTGCTCGAGCGGCTCGCGCAGGACTCCTCGCCGTCCCGATGAGGAATCCCCTCACGGGACAAGCGCGCCGGCTTGGACTGGGGTGACAAGTTCTCATCGGACTCACTTCGCCCACCGCTCGACTCGACAGACGCGCCGGCCCTGAGCTCGCTGGTCAGAGGTCTCGTCGGGCGGTGAGCGGCTCGGAGCCGAGAACCTCCAGCAAGGCGAGGTTCTCGGCGTCCCGTGAGCCTGCCGGCGCGGTGTAGAGCACGAGATGCTGGTCGCGTTCGGTGATGGCGAGGGAGTCGCAGTCGACGGTGATCGCCCCCACCGGCGTGCGGCGGAACGTCTTCCGCAGGGGTGGCGGCGTCTGAACGTCGTGCCGTCTCCAGAGCCATGCGAACTCGGCGCTGCCGGTCTGGAGCTCGTCGATGAGTTCCGCGACGATGGGGTCTGAGGGGTATGTGGCTTGAGCGTTGCGGAGCTGCGTGACGACGCCCTCTTGGAATGCGATCTCGTCCGAGATTCCGTAGATCGCTTCCGGTGGTTGCTCTGCGGCAAGGAAGGTCTTCCTCGCGAGGTTGCGGTCGCGCGGCGGCAGCAACGAGAAGTCCTCCATGAGGGCTGCTGCGAGATCGTTCCACGCGAGCACCTCGAAGGTGGCGGACAGGACGATGCCGGCGGTGTGCGGGAGTCGTTCGAGGAGCGCGAGGACGCTCGGTCGAACGTCGCGACGGTGCAAGCCCGACTGGGTCGGAGCGGTGCCGGCGAGCCGGTGCAGGTGGTCGGACTCCTCGGACGTGAGACGGAGAGCACCAGCGATACCACCGAGGACGACGTCCGAGGGTCGAGGAGCGCGGCCCTGTTCGAGACGGGCGTAGTACTCGGTGGAGATGTGCGCGAGAACGGCGATCTCCTCCCGGCGCAGTCCCGGTGTTCTGCGGCGTGGTCCCGACGGTAATCCGACGTCCTCCGGCCGAAGACGCTCGCGGCGACTTCGGAGGAACGCTGCAAGCTCACCCTTGTCCATGCTCCCCAGTGTGCGCCTGAGCCGGCGATGGATCCTCGTACCGTTTGTGCCTGGATGCGGATTCTTCGGGCGGTGACGGTGTTCGTATGACACACACCAACGAATCCACACCGATCGGCCTGCTGACCGGCAAAGTCATCTTCATCACCGGAGCCAGCCGTGGCATCGGCGCCGCAGCGGCTCGCCTCTTCGCCGGCGAGGGTGCCGCTGTCGTGCTGGCGGCCCGCAACACGAAAGCGCTCGGCTCGATCGTCGACGAGATCCGCGGTCAGGGCGGCACGGCTGATGCCGTTGCCATGGACCTCGCTGACCGGGCGAGCATCCGCGCCGCCGTGGACCACGTCGAGGAGCTCCACGGACGCCTCGACGGCGCCTTCAACAACGGCGGCGTGAACCAGCAGAACGTCGGTCCCCTCGACACCACTTCCGACGACGACATCGACGAGCAGTTCGCGGTGAACTTCCGCGCTCACTGGGTCGCGATGCTCGCCGAAGCAGCCCTCATGAGGAGATCCGGAGGCGGTGCGATCGTCAACACCTCCAGCATCGGCAGCCGCCGCGCCGTTCCGCCCCTGCCCGCCTACGGGGCGATGAAGCGAGCACTGAACAGCATCACCGAGACCGCGGCCGTGACCTGGGCCGGGGAAGGCATCCGCGTCAATGGGATCACGCCAGGTGGAACCGCAACGGAAATGATGGACGAGTGGGAGAAGAGGACGCCGGGCATCATCGAGGCGAACAACGCAGCCAGCCCCCTCGGCCGCATGGCGACCGCCCTCGAGGTCGCCGAAGTCGCCGGATTTCTCCTGAGCGACCGAGCCTCAGCCGTGACGGGCGCCATCGTGCCCGTCGACGGCGGCGCCGGTGCCGGCGCCTGAGGCAGGGGGAACGCACATGACCGACACAACCACCGACAACGGCTCGACCCGCGGTAGCGGACCCTCTTGGACGGACCTCAGCAGCCGGGTGGCGGTCGTCACCGGGGCCAGCCGAGGGATCGGGCAAGCGATTGCAATCCGACTCGGCCTGCTCGGCGCCAGCGTCGTCGTGAACTACTCACGCGACGCAGCAGGAGCAGCAGACACCGTCGCCGCCATCACGGCAGCCGGCTCCAACGCCGTGGCCGTCCAGGCCGACGTGTCAGATCCGAGGCAGGTCGACTCGCTGTTCAACTCAGCGCTAGCTCAGTTCGGAGGTGTCGACGTCGTCGTGGCGAACGCCGGTATTGATGAAACCGGCGGACCGATCGTCGACGTCACCGAAGCGGATTACGACCGGATGTTCGGCGTCAACGCCAAGGGTGCGTTCTTCACGCTCCAGCAGGCAGCACGCACGGTGAACCGGGGCGGAACGATTCTCTACATCGGATCGGGTTCCGTACTGCGACCCATCGCAGGGTTCGGGCTCTACGCGTCCAGCAAGCTGGTCGGCGGGTACCTCACCGGGGTGCTTGCTCAGGAGGTCGGAGGGCGTGGCGTGACCGTCAACACCATCATCGCCAGCGCGACGGACGGCGCCGGGTACTTCGCCGCCGCGTCCGATGATGACCCGCTCCGCACGCTGGTGCAGACCGCCAGCCCCCTCGGATCGAGGATGGGCTCGGTCGATGACGTAGCCGACGCGGTCGAGTTCTTCGTCGGCCCGCTCGCACGCTGGGTCAGCGGCGGTGAACTCCTCGTCAGCGGCGGATAGAACTGAAGACGGCACAGCTGATCACGACCCCGCTCGAGCGTCATGCCCGAGCGGGGTCTCCAACCCGCGAGTCCTGACCGTCCTCAGCCGTCGCTCGAGAGGCCCCCGAGTGCGATACCTCTGCCTGTTGTGCAGATGACCTCGAGCATCTGAATTTTCACGGTCGTCTGCACGGGTGCCTCGACGTCGCGATCAGTCGTGCAGGCGATCATGAGAAACGACACACGTCGAGACGCCATCTTCGGCGGCCGGACGACGACCCCTCATCGGACGCCCGCAGCGGCGGCCATGGCCGGTACGGTGACCGCATGAACGACGACGAAGAACGTCACAACCTGGTGGCACTCACCGAGATCCTCAACGGCTACATCAGAGCGATCGAGAACCCCGAGAAGCTGTTTCAGGTGTGCGCGAACGTCTCGGGAGGTCGCGACGACGAGAGGGCAGCCGTCGCCGCGGCATTCGAGGTCAGCGACGTGGTGGCCAATGCGATTCTTGACTTGCAAGTGAGGCGCTTCACGCCAAGGTCGATCGAGCAGATGCGGAACGAACTGGCCGACTACAACCGTCGACTAGCCGAACTCAACCGACCGGAGGCGATCCCCATACGGGACGAGCCGCCGCCGTGGCCGGTGTAGAAGTCACGCCGACCTCAGGAAGCGTTGATGTCCCCGTGGATCGTCAGGAACCAGGCCGTGTCGCCGTCCGCGTTTGACGCGGTAGCCTCGACAGTCGAAATCGGCTTTTCGCCGAGCGCCGCCGGGTCGATCTCGTGCGGGCCATCGGCACAGTCGATCGCCTCGAGGGTCGTCGTCGTCCTCGTCGTCGGGCCTCCTGCCGTGGACAGCGATCCGATCTCGAGATCGATCACACCGTCCCCGAGACATTCAAAGGTGATCGCTGTCGGCAGGGCGGGTCGTGCGAGAGTCGCTTCGACGTGGCCACCATCATCGTCGGCGTTAGCGTTCAGCGAGAGGATCGCAACAACGTCATGGTCCGTTTCCACATCCGCTTGGCGCTCTGCACGCCACTGAGTGATGCGAGGGTCCTCCCCAGATATCGGGGCGCAGCCTGCGAGAGACGCCACGAGAACAAGACCAACTACTGCGCTGATGGGACGGTGCCTCATCGCTACACAGTAGGGGCAGGCGATCGCAGATGGACGAACTTCTGACCCGATGGCGAGATAGTGAAGCTCAGCGCTGAACAACCGGGCCTCTTCGCCCACGTCGATCGGATCTGTGCCTTGCGGTCCTACTCTCCCCACTGTCGCGTTCAGCACTACGGATCCTGGGCGGAACCGTGCCGGTGAACGATCCCCATACGAGACGCTCGGCTGCGCAGAGCGCAGCTGAGTACGATCGGGCCATGCAGCGCACAGTAGGCGGAGTCGTCATCGAGGTCACCCACGCGAGAACCGATGACGCGACTCCGACACCCGACGGTCCGATCCAGATGTGGACGATCGCCCTCTCCGGAGTAGGCATCGATCACACTGCGACGGTCGGTGTCGCCGGCACTTCCATGGAGCCGAACGACGACGTGTTCGCCACAGTTCTCGACGTGGCCGTGGTGCAGTACGACTCCGTGTCCGAGGACACGGACCCGCTCGCGACCCCTGCGATCCGCGAGTGGAAGCAAGACCAAGCGACCGAACTGCAGGAGCTCGTGAAGACGCTTCGAGCGACCAGCAGCTAACACCCTCGCGGCGCACTCGGTTCCGGACTCTTCACGGCTCACCACAGGCCGACACTCGAACGAGAGCCACCGGCTGAACCGTTGGCGATCCCCTAGTGGGACGCGGTTGCTCGACCGTCATCTTCCCTGCACGCCTGCAGCTGACGGTCTGCTCGTATCGTTAGGGCATGGGGGATCGTTGGCTGTTGGTGACGGGGGTCGCGGTGACCGCACTTGTCTGCGCAGCCGCGACATGGTTCCCCTGGTCATCGCCTCCGCCGCCTCGGTTCTCCGTTTCGGGCGTCGTCGTGAATGAGGCCGGTGAGCCGATGGGTGGATGCCTCCTCGATTCCTTGACAGGAGAGGAGTCGGGTATGTTTACCCGCCGGGACGGCACGTTCCCATGGCCGTTTCTGGTCATCGGATTCCGGGAGTACGACATGGGAGCCCGCTGCGAAGGTGGCAAGGTAGCCAGCGACACCGTTCTCGTCACCGGAGACATGTACATTCGCCTCGTCGCGAGGTAAGCCGCGGCCAACTTCTCCTCGTGAAGCCGACATCGCGGAGTGAGAGGTCTCCACTCACCCTCGAGTTGCGCCAGTCGGGTACGGGCCGGGCGCCCATGATGGAAGAGACCGTCCCGAGCAGGGCTAGGGTCTCGACATGAGCGACGACGAGCACGAATCCACCGGAGACCGCCGATACAGGTGGCGCTACGGTCCGGTGCGGCTGGTCATGCCGTGGCTGGCCATCGCTCTCGGTACCTTCCAGACCATCCGCGCTGCAACCGGTGAGGCCGGCGCCGTCTTCCTCTACCTGGGCCCGGCCCTCATCGCGCTGGGGATCGTGGCGTTCTTCGTGTTCCGGTGGATGGCCAAGCGTGGCATTTGAAAGATCGAGGGGGACCATCGAGGAAGACGGGAGGGCATACGGTCGAGCTCAACCCCTCGTCAGCCGTTGGCGCGAAAAATCTTCACGAGACCGATGACGGTCAGCACCACACCGGCGGGAATGCCGATCACGACCATCGTCAGCGGGCGACCTTCGGACACGGCAGTGCCGTTGATCGAGAACATCGCCAGGACGATGAGTCCCATCACGGCGAGACCCAGACCTAGACCCAGGTACTGCGGTCCCGTCATCTGCTTACTTGATCGCGCCACTCCGAGATCCTCCGATTCGGGTCGAGAACAGCCTCCCCCAGTGTGGCCCTGCCACCACCTCTAAGAGGTGGTGAAACCAACCGGTCACCATCCCCTTACGGGACGGCCGGTACGCCGACTCTCCCCGACAGAATCGTGCATCCGTGTCACGCCATCAGGGGTGCAGGGTTGAGCCAGACTGGCGGAGTGTCAGCACTGCGCCATTGGGCGCCACTCCCCTTCGTCGCAGTCGCCATCGTCACGACGGTGATCCTCACCGCTCTCCACCTGGTCGAGCTGTATGTGCTGACTACCCAGCAGCTCGCGCAGGACGGGACTGGGCAAAATTCCGCAGGAACAGTCGCGTTCTTCGCGGTTTACCTCATTCCGTCCGCCCTGATCGAAGGTCTGCTCATCGGGCTGGCCGCGTTCGCTGTCGCTCGGCTCCTGAAGCGCGGCCACCGAGTCTCGCAACGCGCGATCGCACTGCTCGCCGGCCTGGTCGCGGCGGTCGTCGCCCTCTGCCTGATGGTGGTGCCGTTGGTCGGGTACGCCACAGGTGGGCTTCTCCAGCTGGGCGCCGGGATCGCCGCCCTCCTCTCTGGCGAAGCCGGAAGCGGACCGGCGAACCTGATCGCAGCCATCGCGCTCGCCCTCCTCCTCTACGTCGGAGCCTTCACCCTGAGCGCACGCCGCCTCTTCAATACCGCTGCGGCCGGGGACGCTCACGCCCGCTGACATCTACAGCTCCTCGGATGGTCCCGCTGGACGATCCCCTATCGGGACTCGGACTCGACCGCTGACACCGTGACGTCGCAGTCGCGGACGCAGTCCAGCAGATCGGCGAGTCCCGACCGGACCGTGCCGACCCGGACGAGCGCGGCGTCGCCCACCCCCGCGCCGTCGTGCGTGAAGACGACGAGCTCGCGGCGGTCCGGCGACCAGACGACGTCTCCCGCCCGGTAGTCGGCGACCGGCTCTACTGAGGCGAGGGCCCCCGCCACGGCGACGTCCTCGGCGACGAGCGCGGCGCCCATCCGGTCCTCGAACATCAGAGAGGCGGGGAGCTCGGTCGCGATCGAGCGCGCGGCGGGCGAGTCGTCGACCTGGATGATGATCGTGGTCCCCTCCGCAGTGGCGAGGGGGACCGGAACGGTGAAGGCGAGAGCCGGAGCGAGCAGCGCGACGAGCCGCGCCTGGGCGAGAGCACCGAGGAGGACTCCCGGGCGGCGACGCGACGGCGCGCCCGTCGTGCGGCGGATCGGGGCGCCGTCGGTCTGGCGGTCGTCGGTCGTGCTCAGGGCGGGTCTCATCCGTGCCTCCGTGGTCGAATCGAGCCGATGACCGCGGTGGTCGACCTGTGCTGCCTCCGCGGTACGACCCAGCGAACCGCTCGGTGCCGGCCCCCGGGAGTCCCGTCGCTGACGCGCCCTCTCAGGGCGCCCCACTCCGGCCGAGGGTCGACCTACTGTTGCCGCATGGTCGATCGATCCGAGATCCGCGAGTTCCTGGTGTCGCGCCGCGCCCGCGTCGAGCCCGAGCAGGTCGGCCTCCTGCGCGGGACGGACCGGCGGGTGCCGGGCCTGCGCCGAGGCGAGGCCGCCGCGCTGGCCGGCGTCAGCGTCGAGTACTACGCCCGACTCGAGCGGGGAGCGATCGGCGGCGCCTCCGACGCGGTCCTCGACGGACTCGCCCGCGCCCTGCGGATGGACGACGCCGAGCGCGAGCACCTCGGCCGACTCGCCCGCGGCGCCGGAGACGCACCGTCGACCCGGAGCCGGGCGAGACCGACGCCCGGGTGGACCCCCTCCCCCAGCGTCCAGTGGCTGCTCGACTCCGTCGGCACCGCCGCCGCCCTCATCGGGAACGGCCGCACCGATCTGCTCGCCGGGAACCGCCTCGGCCGCGCCCTGATGTCGGACCTGATCACCACCGCGACGACGCAGCCGCCGAACTTCGCCCGCTTCCTCTTCCTCGAGCCCGCCTCCCGCCTCTTCTACCCCGACTGGGACGCCGCCGCACGGATGAACGTCGCCCAGCTGCGCACCGAGGCCGGCCGCGACCCGCACAGCAAGGAGCTGCACGACCTCGTCGGCGAGCTCTCCACCGGCAGCGACCACTTCCGGCACCTCTGGGCCCGGCACGACGTCTGGCAGCACGACTCCGGCACCAAGCGCTACCACCACTCCACCGTCGGCACGATGACGCTCCACTTCGACGGCCTCGACCTCGTCGGACACCCCGCGATTCAGCTCACCGTCCTCACCGCCGAGCCCGGCACCCCCGACCACGACGCACTGCAGCTCCTCGGCTCCCTCTTCACCACGCCGGCGGAAACCGACCGCACGGTGGACACGAAGAGAAGGTGAAGAGCGGTTGCTCCGCACCTGTACCGAGGCGGAGGACAGGGGTCAGCAGGAGTGCGACTGCTCTCGCCGGAGGTGGGTTTCAGTCGAGTGCGCCTGTTGCCGCCCAGCTGCTGAGGAGGGTGAGTCTATCCGCGGTGTCGGAGCCGTCATCGGCGGTGTAGGTGGTGATCGACAGCCCGTTCTCGCCAGGCATCTCGAACACGTCGTAGGTGAGGTCGAGGTCGCCGACAGCGGGATGCCGGTAGATCTTCCGTCCGGTGCGGTGCTCGTGGACGTCGCGGTCGGCCCAATCGATCCGGAACTGCGGGCTTCGCGTGGCTAGGTCTCCGATGAGTGCTGTCAGTTCGGCGTTCAGGGGATCTCGACCTGCTTCGAACCGGAGCATCGCGGCAGTGAGGCTGCAGGCGAGGGACCAGTCCTCGTAGAAGTCTCGTGCTCGGGAGTCGAGGAAGATGAAGCGCGCCAGGTTGGGGTGCTCCGCTTCGAAGTGCGGGGCGAAGAGGGCGCGGCCGGCGAGGTTGGACGCGATGAGCGACTGGGCGGCGTCGATGACGACGGCAGGCACTGCCATGTTGTCGAGGACGCGCTGGACCGACTCGCGAACAGCGGGGGGCGAGGAGGCGTCGCCGTGCTGAGCCGCGAGGGCGAGTGGGGCTGTCCGAGCGAGATCGAACAGGTGCTCCCGTTCGACGTCATCGAGGTGCAAGGCACGCGCGATCGCATTCAGGATGCTGTCCGAGGCGCCTTCCAGCCCGCCTCGCTCGAGCCGGGTGTAGTAGTCCGCGCTGATTCCCGCGAGCATCGCCACTTCCTCGCGGCGCAGACCAGGAACGCGGCGTTCACCGCCGAGGACAGGGATCCCGGCGTCGGCCGGCGTCAGGTTGCCGCGGCGGGAGATGAGGAACTCCCGGATGTCGCTCTTCCGATTCATGATCGCTCCAAGCTAGGACGCCGAGGCGCCGAGGTCTGCAGGGGGGCACCTCGCCGCCTCGGGATGGTGGTGGCTAGAGGGTGAGAAGGACTTTCGTCGCGCGGCGCTCGTCCATGGCCTTGTAGCCCTCGGGCGCCTGCTCGAGCGGAAGGGTGAGGTCGAAGACCTTGCCCGGGTCGATCGCGCGGTCCCAGATCAGCTGGATCAGGTCCGGCAGGAAGCGGCGGACAGGAGCCGGCCCGCCCTGGGTGTGGATGCCGGCCATGAACAGGTCGATGCCGGGGAGCTGCACGCCGTAGTTCACGCCGACGAAGCCGAGGTGGCCTCCCCCGCGAGTGGCGCCGACGGCCTGCATGAAGGACTCCTGCGTGCCGACCGCTTCCACGACCGAGTGGGCTCCGAGGCCGCCGGTGAGCTCCTTGATCCGTGCCACTCCCTCGTCGCCGCGCTCCTCGACGATGTCGGTCGCTCCGTAGAACCGGGCGAGCTCCTGCCGGTCCTTGTGCCGCGACATGGCGATGATGCGCTCTGCACCGAGCTGCTTCGCGGCGAGGATCGCCATCAGCCCCACTGCTCCGTCGCCGACGACGGCGACCGTCTTACCGGGTCCGGCCTCGGCCGCGACCGCGGCGTACCAGCCGGTTCCGAGGACGTCGGACGCGGCCAGCAGCGACGGGATGAGGTCCGCGTCCGGCTGGCCCGGGGTGGCGACGAGGGTCCCATCGGCGTAGGGAATCCGAGCTTTCTCCGCTTGCGTGCCGATGGTCGACGCCACGAACTCAGCGTGAACGCACTTGGACTGGAAGCCCGCCTGACAGATCTCGCACGTGTTGTCGGAGATGACGAACGAGCCGACGACGAAGTCCCCCGGCTTCACGGTCTTCACGTCCGCGCCGACCTCCTCGACGATGCCGACGTACTCGTGACCCATCGCCTGATGATCCGCCGGCTCCACCCCGCGGTAGGGCCACAGGTCCGATCCGCAGATGCACGTGGCGGTGAGCTTCACGATGGCATCGGTCGGGTGGACGATCGTCGGGTCCTCCCGCTCCTCCACTCGAACATCGCCGGCGGTGTGCATGACCACTCCAAGCATGGGTTTCCTCCTTGCTCTCGGCATCCGTGATGCCGTTACGAACGATGGGCGTCCTCGCGACCCCACACGTTCATAGAACGACGACGCACCGCGGAAGTGGGAGACCCGATCCGGTCCCCCCAGCGCCCCACAGCCCTCGAGAGCGCTCGTAGAGAGCCGAGCGCTCTGAGAGCAGATCCCAGGGCATGCGCGTCCGTTCAGCGATCTCCATATGGGACGCGTGCCGACGCGCGGATCCGGATGCCGTGCGACTCAGAGTGCTCTGTCGACGACGAGGGTCGTGACGGCGGTGTACTGCTGCTCGGTCCCCGCCGGGATCGCGCCCTGATCGGAAGAGGTGAGGGTCCGCTCCCCAATGAAGAGTCCTGTCGCAGGGTCGATGACGATCTCGGGGACGTCCGCGTCGGCGTCGAGGCTGAAAGCGATGCCAGTCCGTCCGTCGAGGACGGCGCTCCCGTCCGCGATGCGAATCCCCGGGATCATCGCCAGAGCACGGTAGAGCGTGGAGCGCTCGGCACCGGTCAACGTGCCGGACCGGAGAAGCTCCGCCGCGCCCGACAGTGCACCCGCATCGGTCCCATCGCCCCACGGGAGGCGGCGCAGCGCAGCCAGCGCCTCCCCGGGATCGGTCGGCAGCGACTCCTCGGCGACCTCGCCGCCGAGCTCGGCGGCGTGCACGAAGTCTCCCTCGGGATCCTTCGTGATCTGCACCACTCCACTCTGCACGGTCGAAGCCCAATCGCGCTCGGCGGCCGCTCGCGACGCCTCGCCGTAGAACGCGGTGGCCGGCTCGGCAGTGACCCGCTGCACCCAGTCGGTGCCGGCGTCGGCGGGAATGAACACCTCGGTGATGCTCGGGGAGAGGTAGGCGGTGTAGTCGCCATCGGCGTCGACCTCGTAGGCGAGGTAAGCGGCCTCCGTCGTGATCTTGAGGTACTGACCGGCACCGACGATCGGATCCTCGACGGTGATGGTCGCATCGGCCGCGCTCCGCAGCGCCTCGGATGCCTCCGCACTGCCCGCCCCCGGATCGAGAACGACGACCCCGAGAACCAGGGCGGCGGCGAGAGGAACGGCGACGAGCCCGGTGATCAGCGCGCCTCGCGCCCGAGCCGGCCTGGGTGCGGTGCTCTGCTCGACCGTCTCGACGAGGAGGCTGCGGAGAGCCGTGGTCTGGTCCTGTCCGGGGGATGTCATCGTCGTCCACTCGTTCCTGTCGGGCTGATCGCGCTGGTCGTGTTCGTCGGGAGGGAGGGTGCTCGCAGGCGAGCGGCGAGAGCCTTCTTCGCGCGGTGCAGCCGCGACTTGATAGTCCCCTGAGGCACGCCGAGCGCCTCCCCGGCCTCGGTCTCGCTCAAGCCCTCAATCACGCAAAGGGTGATCACGTCGCGATGGTGCGGCGCGAGGTTCCGAAGCGCAGCCACCGCGGGGCCCTCGTCGAGCAGCTCCTCCGGGCTGGCGAGCCCTTCCGATCGGGGAACCCGCTCGAGGAGGGCTCGGTACCGGCGAGCCGACCGGGAGACGTTACGCGAGGAGTGCGTCGCGGTCACCAGCAGCCACGGCAGCAGCGACCCCTTCACGAAGCGCACACTCGCGCGCTTCCGCCACGCCTCGAGGAACGTGATCCCCACCACGTCCTGCGCGTCATCGATGCTCGGCACGAGCGCGAGGCTGTGACGGAAGACCCGGGACTGGTGCCGGTCGAAGACGCGCGCGAACGCTTCGCCGTCTCCCGATCGGGCCGCGCGCCACTCATCGGCGTCGCTTGCGGGGATGCTCATACCTGAAGTGTCCGGGACCGCCAGGAAGGTTCCCCTCCATCGAGAATGACCCACAGAACGATCCCTTTACGGGACGGGTGGGTTGCAGGGCATCGCGCTGAAATCTGTTTGCGGCGTCAATCGCACAGCTCCTGAGTGGGGGCGCGATCTCGCCCGTGGATCTAGGTGTCGTTACGGGCGCCCTCTGGTTGCAATGACGACCTGAGAAGGGGCGTGCGGGGCGAGTTCCATCGCGCGGGATCCGCAGGAGCAGAGCAGATAGGTCAGCCGCCCGTCGCTGACGACATGGGAGGAGAGACGGGTCCAGGTGTGCTCGTGCATGAGGCGATGCTCGCGTAAGCCATCGGAGGCGTTCAACCATTACAGTCGCGGCATGTCCTTCGACCACCGGCACCAGGTCGGCCCCCGTCTGGCCGCCTCGCTCGTGAACGCCCGCTCCAACGACGCGATCGAGCCGCTGCTCCGCGAGCACGGCGTCCGCGAGCCCGCACTGACGTCCTTCGAGGGCGAGGAGCTGCGCGGGTGGGCACAGCGACTGCGCGCCGTCTTCACCGCGACCGACGTGCAGGAGCGCTGCGACGAGGTGAACGAGCTGCTCGCGACGGTGGCGGGGTCGCTCGTCGTCGCGACCCACGACGGCATGCCGCCACACCTGCACCTCGTGCCCGACGACAGCGACGTGGTGACGCGAGTGCGGTCGGTGACGACGGGCGGCCTGGCTTTCTTCCTCTCCTGGGCAGCCGGACGGCGGATGGGCGTCTGCGCGCGGGAGCACTGCGAGCAGGTCTTCGTCGACGAGTCCCGAGCGGGCCGGCAGCGCTACTGCTCCGCGCGATGCGGAAACACCGACGCGGTCGCCCGGCACCGCCGCCGGTAGCAGCACTCGGCGCACCCGCGCCTTTAGGAAGCGCACACCAGGCGTGCCCGATTGCTGCCACTCACCATCGGAACGGCGAAAGGAACCTCGATTGATCTCGGACGGCCATCCGCTCTTGAAGTGGGCACCACGTTGCTGAGAAAGTGCAACATTTTCCCGAGTCGTCCGCCGTGAATAGCCGCGAGCCCTCGCGAGTAGGGTCGCTTTCGTCCCGTCGAGGTCATTGATGAGTTCGATGCATGTGGGACGAGATGAGAGGAACACTGTGGTGAGTCGCACCGAAGAAATTGACACTCTTGCGAAGCTGTTGAAGGACTTCCAGTTCGCGATGCTGTCGACGATCGACCCGGGTCAGAACATCGTCGGTCATCCCATGACCGTGCAGGAGAGTGAGTTCGATGGGGATCTCTGGTTCATCATCGGCCTCGACTCCTCAGCGGTCGAGCATCTGCGAGCGATGAACAGGGTCGGGGTGACCTTCAGCTCGAACGACTCCTGGGTGTCCTTGGCGGGTACCGCGACCGTGGTCGATGACCACGCGAAACTCGAGGACCTCTGGAATTCGCGAGTGGAAGCGTGGTTCCCCGACGGACCGACGGATCCGAACGTGGGCCTCGTCAAGTTCACCGCGGAGAGTGCCGAGTACTGGGACACCCCGGGCGGCAAGGTGTCCGCGCTCGTCTCGTTCGTGAAGTCCAAGGTGACCGGCGAGACGCTGCAGGCGGGCAACGAGAAGATCGACCTCTAAGAACCGCCATCAAGAAACGACACTGAAGGTCGGCTGCGTTCACGCGGCCGACCTTCAGTGTTCCTGGTCTATTCGGTCCACACTCCCGTGGTTGCGGTGGCGTCGGCGTAGTCGCGGAAGTCGCGGGCGGGGCGGCCGAGCACTGAATCGATGTCCTCGGACGTGTGATCGAGCGCTCCGGTGCCGATCTGGTTGTAGAGAGCTGCGAGCATCTGCGCGAATTCCTCGGGCACACCCGTCGCCTGCTGCTCTTCGATGTAGGTGTCGGTGCTGATGGGTTCGTAGCGGATGCTTCGTCCTGTCGCGCGGGAGAGCTCGTCGGCGATGTCGTGGAAGGACAGGCTTCGAGGACCGGTGAGGTCGTAGGAGCGTCCGATCCGCGTCGTCTCGGTGAGTGCGGCCAGGGCGACCTCGGCGATGTCGTCGGCGTCGACGAACGCCTCCCTCCCGGATCCGGCCGGTAGTCGCAGGACGCCCTGACGAACGGAGTCGGTGAGGAAGTCCTCGCTGAAGTTCTGGTTGAACCAGCGAAGACGCAGGACCGTCAGCGCGAGGCCCGCGTCGGTGAACTGCTGTTCCGTGGTCGCGACGACGTCCGTGTCCATTCCGCCGGTCTCGGGGAAGGACACCATGACCGCGGTTCTCACGCCCGCCGCGGAGGCTGCTCGCGCGAAGGAGCGGACCTGATCGACGGTGGAGGCGCTTCCCAGGTCCGGGAGGACGACGTAGACCGCGTCGATGTCTGCGAGCGCGGCCGGCCAGGTCGCGGTGTCGTCCCAGTCGAACGGGGTCGCGGCGTTTCGGGATCCTTCGCGGACGGTGTGGCCTGCTGCGCGCAGCAGTGGCACCAGGCGGCGGCCGGTCTTGCCGGTCGCTCCGGTGACGAGGACTGTCGAGGTGGTCAAGAGGATCTCCTTCGTAGCGTTCGTGAAGTGGTCAGGTCGGAAGGCGCGCGCCTGTCCGTCTCCAGTGGAGGTGGCGCGGCTGTTGGCTGGTCGTTCCGATCGCGGCGGCTCGGGATCAGTGCCCAGAGCGCTGGCAGGAGCAGGCATGCTCCGACGGAGTAGGCGAAGTCCTCGATGGGGGCCAGCCCGAGTCGGAGACCGAGGATCAGATCGGGGTTGTAGTCGACGATTCCTGCGGCGATGAGCACGTTGTCGAACACCGCGGTGTCCACGACGAGCACGACGAGGGCGATGGCGAGAGCTCGCCTGGAGGGGAGCGCTCGTCGACGGTGGATGCAGGCGAGCAGGAGCGCGGCGACGATGGGGAGGAAGAACACGGTGTTGAGTGCGAGATAGGTCATGAGGCGGCTTGTTCGCGTCGCGAGATCCAGCCGAGGACGTTCAGGGTCACGTAGCACATCAGTGCCAGGAAGAAGGGTTCCTCCAGGGGGAGCTCGGGGGCGAGGAGGACACCGGTCATCACTGTCGTGGTGCCGCGGAAGAAGATGCCGAGTCCGATCCCGACGACATCCCAGACGAGGAAGAACGCTATTCCCAGGGCCATGACCCAGGTCGCTTTCGTCGGGTCGCGCCAGAAGGTCAAGGAGTACTTCCGATCGAGCACCACCTGCCCTGCCAGCGAGAACAGCAGCGCGCCGAGAGAGAGCAGACCCATTTCCGTCACCGTCTTTCTCGACTGGCTGTCGCCGTCCGGACGCTCGTCACGGGGTCAGAGTTTCGGAGCTGCTCCCGGTGCGGGCCGGCTCCTGCTGGTGATCGGTGACGACGTCGGACCCTGGGCCGTGACGGCGCAGCAGGACCCCGGTGGTGACGACGCCGAGGGCGAGGACCACGGCGACGACGATCATGACGGCGGTGTAGCCGCCGTCGTACGCCTGTCCCGCTGCCCGCACGAGAGCTTCTCTGATCGCGGGGTTCTGCTCGGCGACGGTCAGAGCGCTGTCGATGCTGTCCCGGGCCGCCCCATCGGCCCCGTCCGGCAGCTGCAGAGTGGTCGTGAAGACGGCGGTCGCCAGGCTCCCCAGGAGGGCGACGGCGGTGAGGTTGCCGAACTCGTAAGAGACCTCCTCGATGGAGGACGCCATTCCCGCGCGACTCGCGGGCACGTTGCCGATGATCGCCGCAGACGCGACCGACATCGTCGCCCCCAGGCCCAGACCCGTCAGGACGAGTCCTGCGACGAAGATCGGCACGGCGGAATCGAACGAGACGACCGCGACGGTGACGCCGAGCAGCGCAGTTCCGAGGCCACCGCTGACCAGGGGCAGCAGGCCGGTGCGGTGGACGAACGCGCCGCCGAGGATCGAGGTCGGCAGCGAACCCGCCGCGATCGCCGCGACCATCAGTCCCGCCTCGAGCGGAGTGAACCCCTCTACGAGCTGGAATCGCTGCGTGGTGACGAGCTGGACGCCGGCGACCGTGAACATCGCGAACCCTGCGGCGAGCGTGCCCGCGAGGAACACCGGGTTGCGGAAGATGCTGAACACCAGGAGCGGATACGGGAGGACGGCCTGGCGTCGCACGAACAGCACCGCGCCGACGATCGCGATGGTCAGGGCGACCACGATCACCCACACGGAGCTGTCGACTTTCGCGGTCTCCTTGATGGTGATGACCAGAGCGACCAGAGCGACCAGCGCCAGCACCGAGGAGAGCAGATCCCACTTCTTCGTCGGATCCGCGTCGTTGTGCGGAGCGAGGAGGACCGTCGCGATGAACGCTGCGATGACGACGGGCACGTTGACCAGGAACACGGACCCCCAGGAGAACTGCGAGAGCAGCAGACCACTGAGAATCGGCCCGAGGGAACTTCCCACGACGGCCATGCTGCCCCACACCCCGATGCCGATGTTCCGCTCTCGCTCGTCCTCGAAGGTCAACCGGATGAGGGCCAGCGTCGCCGGCATCATCGCCGCCGCACCGACGGCGAGAACGGCGCGTGAGGCGATCAGGAACTCCGGAGTCGGAGAGAACGCGGCGGCGAGCGAAGCGGCGCCGAAGACGACCAGACCGATGAGGAACATGCGACGGTGCCCGACACGATCCCCCAGCGTCCCCGCCCCCAGCAGGAGACCGGCCATGACGACCGGGTACGCGTTGATGATCCACAGACTCTCGGAGCTGGTCGCGCCGAGCTCGTCCACCAGCGTCGGGAGCGCGGTGTAGAGGATCGAGTTGTCGAGGCTGATCAACAGCAGCCCTGCCGCCACGGTGGCGAGAACAGCCCAGCGCTCGCGTGAATTCAATGTCCTACCTCGGTTCCTGGAAGCGCGCGCTTCGTCCACAACCTTACCGTACAAAAGGTATAGTTTGAGGTGTGGGTGTGACCGACACGTCACGGAGAGAGCGGAACAGCATGAGAGAGAGCAAGCGCACGCAGATCCTGGATGCCGCTGCGCGCGTCGTTCAGCGCGACGGTGTCGGCAGCGTCACCTATGACACGGTCGCCGCGGAAGCCGGCCTGACCAAGGGCGGCCTCGTCTACCATTTCCCCTCCCGCGAGGCGCTGATCCTCGCCGTGCACCAGCGCCTCGCCGACGAGTGGGAGGCGACCATGGCTGCCGCGATCGACGTCGGCGCCGACGAGGCCACCGAGACGCAGAAGCTGCAGGGTTACGCCCGTGCGGCGACGCAGAGCTCGACCCGTGCGGAGCTGCTGATGATGCTCGAGGGCGCGACGACGGCCGAGCACGCCGCCCCTTGGAACGCGGTTCTCGAGCGGTGGACTCCCGCGCCACCCGCAGCGGACGCCGACGAGCGGACGCTCGAGCGCTTCATCACGCGCCTGGCCGCAGACGGGTTGTGGGCGTACGAATCCCTGGCGGACCGGCCTCTGGACCCCGTCGTTCGCGGCCGCCTCGCGGACCTGCTCGCCGCGCGCTTCACCGACTCCGACACCGGACGGGATGCCTTCGATGAGTGACCCCGCTCGCCTCCCCTGGATCAGCCGCATCTTCATCATCGCCGCGATCCTGGAGGCGTTCACCTGGGCGGGCCTGCTCGTGGGCATGCTCCTGAAGTACGTCACCAAGACCACCGACGTCGGAGTCAGCATCTTCGGCGCCCTGCACGGCGGCATATTCCTCGTCTACGCGGCCGTCGCCATCATCACCGCGATCACCCTGCGATGGACCTGGCGGCTTACCGCCATCGCCCTGATCGCCGCTGTTCCCCCGCTCGTGACCATCCCGCTGGAGCTGGCGCTTCGGCGAACCGGACGTTTCGCTCCGCGAGCAACTCCGCAGGCGAGCAGCACGAACACCCCGCAGGTCACCTCTCGAGAGGACCACCGGAGCATCCGATGACCAACGCCGGCCCCCCGCAACACAGCCCCTACCTCCCCTTCGACCCGACCGTCGCTCTCTACAGCAGCTCGCTGGGCAGCTTCACCCCGTACGAGTTCAGCGACTTCCGCACCGAGGAGGAGTCCTGGAAGCGCACCGCCTACCTCCATGCAGGCCTGAACCCGCCGATGCCCCACCGCCTCACCGGACCTGACGCTCTCCGCCTGCTCCGGGACGCGTGCATCAACGACTTCACCCGCTTCTCGATCGGCGCGTCCAAGCAGGCCGTGCTCTGCAACACCGCCGGCCGGATCATGGCCGACGGCACCGTTCTGCGAGTGGGCGAGCAGGAGTACATCAGCTACTTCCTCACGCCCTACCTCGACTACCTCATTGCCTCCGGCCGCTACGACGTCACCGGCACCGACCTCACCGGACAGGTGTTCCTCCACCAAGTCGGCGGGCCCCGCTCCCTCGACGTCATCGAAGCCGCGACCGGCGAGGACTTCTCCGACCTGCCCTTCATCTGGCACCGACCCGCGACCATCCCCCACCCCGAAACCGGCGTCCTCCTGCAGGTTCGGATCTACCGGCTGGGCGTCGCCGGCACTCTCGCCTACGAGGTGCACGGCGACGCCTCGGATGCCCCAGCCGTCTACCAGGCGCTCCACGACGCCGGCCGCCCGCTCGGGATCGTGAAGCTCGGGCTGCGCGCCTACGGGATGAACCACACCGAGAACGGATTCGCCCAGTCGTTCCTCCACTTCCTCCCGGCCTGGACCGATGACCCCGACTTCCTCGACTGGATGGGCGTCACCGCGAACACCGCCTTCTCCTCACTTCCCGGCAGCGCCGGCACCGACCCGTCCAAGCGGTACGCGACTCCCCTCGAGCTCGGCTGGGGTCACCTCATTACCTACGACCACGACTTCACCGGCCGGGCCGCCCTCGAGAACACATCAGCGCAGCGCACACCCGTCACCCTCATCTGGAACCCGGACGACGTCACCGACGTCTTCGCCTCCCAGTTCCGGTCGGGCCACGAGCATCCCTTCATGGACCTTGCAGCGAACCCGATCTGGACCGGAGACAACAGCGTCGTCCACACCGACGACGTGCTCTTCGACGGCGAGCTCGTCGGGACCAGCAGCGGCCGCATCTTCAGCAGCAGCTACCACTCGATGATCTCCCTCGCCCTCCTCGACGTCCGCCACACCACCCTCGGAACTCAGCTCGACATCGTGTGGGGCGACCCAGGCACGCGACAGAAGCAGATCCGCGCAACCGTCGCCCGCTACCCAATGCTCGACCTCCCCCGCAACAAGGACATCGACACCACCGGCTGAGAAGCGTTCCGATCAGCCGTCCCTCTACGGAACGGTCCTACGCCGGCCGGTTACGACCGCAGAGCTCACCGACTCAGCCAGGCGATGATCCGGTCAGCTGTGCGTCGCGCGCTCGGCAGCGTCGGGTCATCGAGGTGCCCGTGCACGGTCCCCGGCTCCACGACCGATTCCACGTCGACGCCGGCGGAGGCGAGTTCTGTGGCGAAGGCTTCTCCGGAGGCGCGGACGGTGTCGATGTCGCAGTCGATGATCAGCGTCGGCGGGAGTCCGGTGAGGTCGTGTCCGCCGGGGAAGGCGTAGGGGTCGTGGAGGACGTCGGGCGCGTTGCCGACGTAGTTGAGGGTGATGAGGTCGACCACGTCAGGGGTGAGCGGTATCCCCGCGGTCGGTGGCATCTGCTCGAGTCGGGTGGCGAGCTCGGGAGAGGCTTCGGGGAGGGAGTGGTGCAGGAGGGGGCAGACGAGGACGAGGCGTGAGGGTGCGGTGGCGCCCTGGTCGCGCAGGCGCACGGCTGCTCCGGCGGTGAGTGCGCCGCCGGCGCTGGCGCCGCCGAGCGCCCAGCCCTGAGGGCTGAGGGGGCGCAGCGCGTCGTCGGCCCAGGCGAGGACGGTGTCGACTTCGTGACTGGCCACGGGGAAGTGCGACTCGCCTCGTCCGGGCTCGGCGCCGAGGTCGAGCGCCCATTGCGGGACGGGGGCGAGGCGGTAGTCGACGGCGACGACGGCGACGCCGGCTTCGGCGAGCCGGGCGGCTGTGGTGTCGCTCTCGGCAGTGTCGAGGCCCCCGTAGACGAACGCTCCGCCGTGGCACCACACGAGTCCGATCGGCTCGGGGAGGGGCGTCGTGGGGAGGTACAGGCGTACGGGGATGTCGCCGTGCGGGCCGGGGATGCTGCGCTCCTCGGTCTGGAAGGCGGGTTCGGCGGTGCCGTGGGTGGTGGTCGCGGTCTGGTGGTCGGCGGTCATCGGGTGGCCGCCTCGTCGCGGGTGCCGAAGTGCAGGAGCTGCTCCTCGACGGCGAATTCACTGCGGCTGCGGTGGCGGAAGGTGAACCAGAGCAGGGTGACGGAGAGCGCGGTGATCACGGCGAGCCCGGCGTAGAAGAGCTGTCCGTTCGCGAGGAGCAGCGAGGGGGTCACGACCTGCACGAGGACGGGGATCAGTCGGGCGATGGCCATGATCGTGCCCTGCGCGGTGCTGCGCAGCTGGGTCGGGAAGGACTCCTGCATCCAGACTTTCAGGATCGTCTCGAACGCGAAGCACATGCCGATATTGCTCAGCAGGGTCCCGGCGATGAGGGTGGGCAGGCTGAAGCCGAGGATCGCGACGAGGGCGTAGCCGGCGGTCATCATCACGGCGCCGACGGCGAAGTAGGTCATTCGCCAGCGGGTGTCGACGACGCGCATGAACCAGAGCGTCGCGCCGATCGCGAGGACAGAGATTCCCAGGAGCACGGCCGAGAACAGGGCGACGTCGACGCCGGCGAGGTTGACGGCGATGAAGGCGCCGAAGCCGCCCAGGGTGCCGGCGCCGATCGCGAGCAGTGAGTAGGAGACGGCGAGGACCAGGAACGGGACGAGGTAGGAGCCGCGGAAGAGGTCGCGGACGCGGGTGCGGTCGGCGGTGATCGTGCTGATGCCGCGGGTCTGCAGCCAGAGGGTGGACTCGGGGATCAGCAGGCGCAGGATCAGCACGATGACGGCGATGACGGCGATCTGGCCGAACAGGATCTGCCCCGCGATGAGGCCGAGGTTGCCGACGGCGGTCGAGATCGCGAGGGTGACCAGGATTCCTGCGGTCCAGAGCACGTGCGAGAAGACGACTGCGCCGCCGCGGTTGCGCTCGGTGGCGGCTTCGGAGATGGTCGCGAGCGAGACGGGGAGGTCCGCTCCGATTCCGGTGCCCATGATGATGATTCCGGCGATGAGCAGCGGGAAGGATGCGCCGAAGGTCAGCATTGTCGCGCCGACGATGATCAGGACCATCGTGACGGTGAAGACGCGGCGGCGCCCGAACCGGTCGCCGAGCCTGCCGCCGATCGCGGAGCCGAGTCCGACGAACAGGGTCAGCGCGGCGATGAGGACGCCGAACTGGTCGGCCGTGATACCGAGCTCGGTCTGGAAGATCGCGAGCGCGAGGCCGGTGGACACGAGTCCTGCGGCGTCGAGGTAGGAGGCGAGGCCGCAGACGACCGCGACGAATTTCAGGGACGGCTCGCGGCGAGCCGGCTTTGCTGGCATGGGATCTCCTTTGATCGGGGGTGTCGGGGAGGGGTTAGCGGAGTCGGTCGGTGAGGTAGGCCTCGGCGATGCTGAGGTGTCCCTGGCTGCCGAGGGAGTTCTTCGCGAACTGCGGGTAGGCGTGGTTCGCGAGCGGGATCGGCACGGTCGTCACGTCCACTCCGAGGGCGCGGGCGGAGTCCGCCCAGGCGAACTGATCGGCAGGATCGATCAGGTCATCGCGCATCGGGGTCATCACGAGGGTCTGCGGGACGGCGGCTGAGAGGTAGGTGGCGGCGTTCACCGCGGCGTACCGCTCCGGGAACTCCTCGGGCGTGCCGCCGGTGTAGCTGGTCGCGAAGTCGCGGGTGCTGATCCCGGCGACGTCGAAGGTGTTCTCGTAGACGCTGGTCACGTCCACCGCGGGGAAGTCGGCGACGATCACGGCCGGCACCGGGACGGTGCCGCCGCACGAGGACACCGCGGTGCCCTGCGCTGCGGCGCTGGCGACGTTGATGACGAGGTTGCCGCCGGCGCTCTCGCCCCAGAACACAAGGCGGTCGAGGTCCGCGCCGAGAGCAGCCGCGTTCGACTGGATCCACGTAGCGGCGCAGGCGACCTCCGAGGGCGCGGACTGCCACGTCGCGTTCTCCGCCGTGGCGAGTTCGTACTCGACGGACACGACGAGGTAGCCGTGATCGGCGAGGGTGCGCAGCTCGGAGCTCAGCGTGTCGGGCTCCCCGGAGATCCAGCCGCCGCCGTGCACGAACATGATCGTCGGAGCCGCGCCGGTATCGGCGGAGGGTTCGTAGAGGGACAGGGACAGGTCCTCCCCCGAGCTCGACGTCGTGTACGCCTCGGTCCGGTCGGGGGTTGCTGCGCCCATCGCCGAGAGCCCGAACGTCGCCGTCGCGACGTTCACCGTGCCTCCGGCGGAGGCGACGGCGGCGACCATGACCACGACAGCGGTGATGTGGGTTGCGGCGCCGATCCCACCGAGAACCGCCGCCGCGGCGCCGGTGCGCCGAAGGCCTCGGCGGAAGGCGAGGACCCCGACGACGAGGGCGATGACGCCCAGCAGCGCCAGCACCGGGGCGATCGTCGGCGCCAGCAGCGCCGCTGCCATGCTCAGCAGCCCGACCCCCGGGACCAGCGTCGCGAGGCCGACCACAGCAGCCGCCACACCCAGCAGGAGCGCGAGAACAAGAACCACCGACCAGAGCGCTTTCGCGAGCCCTCCTCGACCGTGATCCGGTGTTGTTCTCGTCGCTTCGGCCATCTGTCGTCGTTCCTCCAGGTCGTCGGCACCTCGAAGGAGCGTGGTGACCGATTCGGTCAACTGTAGATCGAATCGGTCAAAGCTGTAAAGTGGGGCCGTGGGCCGCATCCGGATGACGAAAAACGAGATCGACGTCGAGATCCTCGACGTCGCCGCCGGCCTGCTCGCCAGCCAGGGGATCAAAGGCACCTCGATGCAAACCCTCGCGGCCGCGACCGGCTACTCGAAGGCCGCGATGTTCGCCCGCTTCGAGTCCAAGGAGCACCTGATCAGCCGCGCTATCAGCCAGTGCGTCGCGCTGGGTGAACGGGCCCTCGCCGCCGTCGACTCTGTGGAGGAAGGGCCCGAGAGGGACCGCCGAGCCGTCGAGGAGCTGGCCGCGATCGGGCTCGAGCGTCCCGGGTTCATGGCGCTCGTCATCGCCGCGGTCACGACCATCCACGATCAGACCCTCGACGCGCTCCTGCTCCCCATCGGCGACTCCCTCTTCCGGATGTTCGGACTGCCCACCCCGCCCGCGCCGATGAACGTCGACCGCGGTCTCGCCGTCGCGGCGACCCTCGGCGGCCTCTCAGTCCTCGTCCTCAACTACCGCGCCTTCACGGACGAGGCGACCGCCCGCGCCAGGATCGCGCAGATCGCCGGCGCGCCTCTCGGCGTCCACTCGGCAACCTTTTGAAGCTGCCGCGTTCTTTTGCGATGACCACTCCCCCCTGCCGGACACCTGCAAAGGGCTAGGGTCAGTAGGGCCAGCCCGAACCCCGCTGGCGGGGACAGGTCGCTGGCTTTCCGCTGGCGGCCTGTCGTCAATCGAGCAGGTTGAATCCCAAACACTGCCTGACTGGGACGTAGCCTCGTCGCTTTGGCACCTCGGACTCATTCTGCCTTGAATGTCATTCTCCGCGCGTGTTAGCGGCCTGCAACGATCGTTGGATGCAGCAGATGACTCATGCTTCTGCGACGTTCACAGTGACCGATGACCTGCGAGTGATCGGAATGGACGAGGACGTTAGGCGGAGGAGTCGCCGGTGCTTGAGGTCGCGCGGTCGAGTTCGGCCTCGGTGAGAATGACCAGCCCGCGATCGTTGTGGGAGGTCTCGAGCATGGCGACGACCCACGCCTTGTTGATGACGGGGGGCCGGCTGCCGGAGAAGCGGAACTGCAGAGGAATCGACGGCGCGATCCACAGCGAGGCACGTCCGGAGCCCTGCTCGACGCCGATCGGCCAGGAAAGCAGGAAGCTTTCCTGCCGACGGAGTTTCGCGGTCAAGGCGAGTTTCACGTGCGCGAGTGTGCGGTCGTCCATCTCGTAGACGGTCCCGGGTCCGTCGATCAGCTGTCCCACGCCTGCAGTTCTCCACATGCCGTACTCGACGGATGCCGACGGGTCAGCGAGGTCGCCCGCCGACACCCCGCTCCGTAACGTGGTAGTGCCGGCTCACGTTGCGACGCCCCGGCATGAACGGGGAACCATGCTGCAAGTCACGATGGCGGACAAGACCTATCTCCTCGCTGCGGAGGCGACGATGGAGCAGACGAAACAGGCTGTTCTCGACGCCGTTCGCGCCGCACCCGCCTTCCTCTCCCTGCGCACGGTTCTGGACGCTCAGGTCGAAGTGCTGGTCACGCCAGCGAGCACGGTGGTCCTCGAGCAGCACGACGACGCCCCACTGCTGCCCGCGACTTCACGTGATGGTTTCGCTGAGAACGAGTACGAAGACTTGTACGGGCTGGACTACGTCTAGGCGGGCGCCTCAAGCCGTCACTCACGTCTAGGCACTCCGTCCCGATGACTGCGCCAAGAACCTCGTCGAACTCGTAAGGCGTCGCATGCAGCCGGCACGTCCGTCCTGGAGCGAGGAAATGACCGACATTCCGCCGCTCGATTTTCTTGACTTCGCGGATGCCACGGACCTCGAGTCGGCGCAGCAAGATCCCTTCGGCTGACGAGCGCAGCGAACAGCGACACCGAGGACGCCGGACCCGAAGAACGGCGGCGTGAGGCGGGGCAGCTGCCCCCTGGGCGCGTCCTCTCGCCTTCGTTGGCGGCGCGCTCGTTGTCCTCGTCCGCGACTGACAGGAACCACCGCCCGCCCGCCGATCGCTACTCGGGCCGGCATTCAGCATGGGTGCTGACCTGATTCGTCCCCTGAGTGGGGGTGTCGCGCATACTCGCCATGAGGAGAGCGGAGCAGGTCGCTCTGTCACGATGACCGAATGCTCACTCGCCGGTCGGGTCAGCGGTGACCGACGACGACGCCGCTGAGCTCTGCGCTCTCATCTCGCGCGTCGCGGACGGCGATCATCGCGCTTTTGCGCGGTTCTACGACCTCACCATCAGAGATGTACTCACGGTCGTCGTTTCTGTCCTGCGCGATCGCTCTCTCGCACAGGAGGTGACTCAAGAGGTCTACCGCGAGGTGTGGCGTCAGGCGCGGCGCCTCGACCCTGCTCGAGCTCCGCACCACCTGCTGCGGCAGATGGCGAAACGGCGCGCGATCGATCGCATCCGTTCGGTGCAGTCCGATCGCGTACGTGATCACGAGTACGCCCTGCGAAGCCAGGAGTCGCCGTACGACCAGCCGGCGGAGAACAGCGAGATCCGCCTCTCCTATGCCCCGGTCGCGGAGGCGATCCGGCAACTCCCCCGCATCCATCACGACGTCCTCTTCCTCGCCTACGTCCGCGGATACAGCCACACCCAAATCGCGGAAGAACTGCAGCTCCCCCTCGGCACAGTCAAATCGCGCCTGCGCGACACCCTCCACCGGTTGCGCCGCCAGAATCCCGGCCACGGCGACGGCCCCTGCGTGCCGTGCCGTCCACACACAACGGGCGGAGCCTAGGGGCGTGCTCGTGTTCGAGGAACCACCCAAGACCTCTTCGTCGCGGGGAGGTCCGGGGACCGTAGGTTCCTGGCATGGCCGGTTCTGACCGCGAGGTGCGTCTCGCTGAGGTGTTCGTCGCTCTCGCGCGATCGCTCGAGCCCGACCACGACGTCATCGACACGATGGACGTCCTCGTCCAGGCCGCGACGCTGTTCACGTCCGCCGCGGACGCGGGCATCGTCCTCGCCGACGAGAACGGGACGCTGCACGTGCTCGCGTCCACGAGCGAGCGGGCGGCCGACGTCGAGGAGGAGCAGCTCGGCGTTCGGGAGGGACCGTGCCTGGAGTCCTTCCGCACCGGCGAGCCCGTCGATCTCCCGGACCTCGCGGACACGGAGCAGTGGCCGGCATTCACCCGCGTCGCCCTGGAACAAGGCTTCCGCTCCGCGCATGCCACTCCCCTGCGCCTGGGCAGCCGCACGCTCGGCGCCCTGAATGTCTTCTCCGAGAGCAGCGGGTCCCTCAGCGACGGAGAGATCGCCCTCCTGCAGGCGTTCACCGACGTCGCGGCCCTCGCGCTCGTGCACAGCGAGAACCTCCGGCAGCAGAACGACCTCGCCGCCCAGCTGCGGCACGCCCTCGACTCGCGCGCGCTCATCGAGCAGGCCAAGGGCGTCATCGCCGAGCGCAACAGCATCAGCATCGACCGCGCCTTCACCCTCATCCGCACTCACGCCCGCGAGAACAGCACGCGGCTGCACGACGTCGCCCACCGCATCGTCACCACCACGACCAGCCTCTGACCCTCGATCCGGCCCGGCCGATACCGGCTGGCCCCTCGTCAGCCGTCGCGCCCGCTCGGTCGCGTCAGTGACCGAAGGAGCGCAACCCCCTCGCTCCACCGCCGGGCTCGACGTAGCGTCTATTACCCCGCATCCCGGTCCCTGGTGTCGGAACACTTCTCGTGCTCGGACTAGAGGATCTGATGAACACCTTTTTCTACGCCGGTATCGCCGCCCTCATCGAGGACGCGACCGCCACTGCCGTCATGGACTACTCCAGCGCTCTCGCCCGGCAGGGGCGGGTCGACACCGTCACGCTCCTGGATCACGCCTCGCCGGCGGAGCAGGCCCACGTGCTCGTGACACTCGGCGCAGGAGTTCCCCTTGCCGTGCGAAGCGCAGCGGATTCCTCGCTGGCCACGACGAGTGAGGATCTTCGGCAGCGTCTGGATGCTCTGCGCGCACCGGCCGTCGCGCCGTCGGACACCGATCCCCGGATCATCGACGATCGGGACGTTGACTTCTCCTGGCCCGACATCGAGCCCACGGTCACGAGTTACTCCGGCGATTGAACCGTGGTCGATAGCGACCGGAGCCGCAGGGATACGCGAGTCAGACGGTCTCGTCCTCGTCGTGGTTCTGGGCGTCGTAGTCGTTGGTGATGATCGTGAGCGCCGTGTACGGGGTGATGAGGATCTGAGCCGTGTTCGCCCGACCCTCCCCGTAGTTGACGGTGAGCCACTGCGGGGTCGAAGCAGCAAGAGCCGCGTCGACCTCCGCACGAAACTCCTCGACAGTGCGATTGCTCACGGTGTGCGCGACACCGTTGTAGATCAGGTCGATGCGCTTCACAGATGCTCACCGTGGGAGGCCGGGCGGACGGAGTCCGTGGGCTCGGCCGTGACGTAGAGGCCGCCAGCGGAGTTCGCGAGATCGGTCAGCGCGCCGATCCACGCCGGGTTGATACGGGGCATCCGCCCGCCAAAGTACTTGTAGCGCAGGGCGTGGGAGGGGTGGAGCCAGATGGCGCTGCGGCCGTCGCCCATGCTGTGGTCGTCGCGCCAGCTGAGCAGGAACGATTCGTTGCGGCGCAGCTTCGCCGTGATCACGATCTGCAGGTGCGCGAGCACGCGATCCTCGAAGTCGATTTCGGTCGATCCGTCGTAGAACAGCTTTCCCATCGGCGTCTCCAGCCCTCATCATCGGCGGCAGGCGCGCCTTCCCACTGCATCTTCCCGTTCGGTCCAGTGACCATTTCGGGGGAAAGAGAATCGCCGGAACTCCTGGTAGCGACTCGTGTGCACCACGGTAGTTGCAGTGGCCCGCAGTCGCCATCACCCGCCTTGGACCAGCCCTGCATGGGCAGGCAAGCCCTACTTGCGCGCGGACTGCTCGGCAGCGATTGACCGTCGAGCGGCTTCCGCCTGATGGCGATAGAGCGTTGCCCGGCTCCACCCGACGAGACGAGCAGCGTCCTCTGCGGTGCGGCCGCGTCCGCGTGCGTCCGCAGCGATGGCCAGCTTCTCGGCTACCACCACCGGGTCCGACAGAGCCCGCGCCCGTCCGCGCGGACCTCGACCGCGTCCGCACCACCCGCTGACCGTCACCACTGACGGGAGGAGCATCCCGACACGAAGCCCCGTCAAAGCACCGCCACGAAAGAATGGCGAAATGATCGACGTCGACCTCGCACTGAGCCGCTTCGTGGGCGGAGTCGACGCAGAGGGGCTCCGCGCCCTGGGCGTCGTCGTACGGGTCGGTGATCAGCAGAGACAACACCGCTGGCGCAACGACGGCCGCACGAACATCTACTCGGTCTCCAAGGGCGTGTCGGTCCTGGCCGCTGGACTCGCCTTCGATGAGGGACTGCTGACCCCTGACTCGCGGGTCGGACAGCTGCTACCAGCCGCCTCCCTCGGCGCGGACGTCGACGGAGTGACGATCGAGCACCTGCTGTCGATGACCAGCGGTATCGACTTCCCGTGGTTCGAGGGCGACCCCTGGCCGGAAGCCGACCTCGCACACGCCGTGCTCAGCACGCCTTCCCGCGGGCCCGGCCTCGTCTTCCAGTACTCCGACGCCAGCACGTACGTCGCGATGCGGATGCTGGGCGCGATCGTCGGCGACGTCCGGGACTGGCTGATCCCCAGGCTGTTCACACCGCTGGGCATCGACGATCCCGAGTGGCACCGATGCCCGCACGGATGGATCATCGCCGGCAGCGGCCTCGAACTGCGAACGGAGGAGTTGGCCCGCGTCGGCCGGCTCCTCCGCGACCGCGGGATGTGGAACGGCCGACAGTTGATCAGTGCACAACGGATCGACCGCATGCACAGTTCGTGGATCGACACGGGCGGCCCCGCTCCATTCACGCGCTACGGCTCAGCGGGCTGGGACGGACCGCGTGACTGCTGGCGACTCGACGGTGCGCGCGGACAGTACGTCGTCGTAGACGCTGCACGCGACGCCGTCATCACCATCACCGCCGACGAGCCAGAACGCGACCACCGGCTCGCTGAACTCGCCGCGGACGCCCTCCTCGGATGACAACGCCGGCGGGGCACAGGCGCCCGGCGGCTCCCTGCACGATCACCGTTTCGGTGGACGATCCCCACACGGACGCAGGCCGCGCAACGAGCAGAGATACTCTTCCCGGATGTCGTCCCCGTCCATCCCCCGCGAAACCGTCGATGCTGCCGAGGATCGATTGCTGGACGCGATGCGCGCAAGCGACGTCGATGCGCTTGGTCGACTGCTCGCACCCGAGCTGATCTTCACGACACCCGAAGGCTCGATCATCAGCCGGGACGACGATCTCGGAGCACATTCGTCGGGCACGACGAAGTTCGAGTCGATTGCTGAAATCAGTCGCAGCACGCTGGCCGTCGCCGGCGGCGCCCGGACCAGGTCCGTCGTGGACGTCGTTGTGATCGACCACGGCAAGCGGATCGAGGCTCGGCTTCACTACGTCCGCGCATGGCAGCGAATCGCCGGGCGCTGGATGGTCGTCTCCGGAAGCGCAACACTCGCACCCGCACCGAACGCCTGATCGTTCCGCTGAAGGATCCCCATAAGGCACGACTGCCGGGACCCTGCAACCCTTTGATGAAGCATCACGGACGCGGAGTGCGCCTGGAGGATCGATGCGCGATGTCCGTTCAGTCGTCGGCCGGCCGCTCATTCCAGACGCCGGCTCAGGGGGTGAGCTCGTCCTCGACCTTGTTCTGGAGGCCGCGGGCCTGTCCTTCGATGCGGCGCAGGCGGCGGAGGTACTGGTCCTTGTCGGAGATGTAACCGTGGGTGCCGGCGGTTTCGTCGTGCTCGATGGTCTGCTCGGTCACGGTGTCCTCGTCCCCCTGGTGCCCGGTGCAGCTCGACCGCCGCCGGCGTGCGGCGGGCGGGTGCGGAGGGGGTTCTCAGCAGCTCCGGCTGCTTTCTGAATACTCTAGGGGGGTATGCCCGGGTGTCCCTTTCGGATGCCCGTGAAGGTGTGGTGTGCGGTTTCGGAGGTGTGGATCATGAGCGACAGCGTCGTTTCCAGGCTGTCCACGCCGCTGACGCGCGCGATTGTCGTGGTCCTGACGTCGGCGGCGCTGCTGCTGGGAGTGTCCGCGATGCACTCCATGATGGGCAGCCACTCCGACGCCTCCCTGTCCGCGGGACACACGCATGCGGAGTCGGGGCACGCCGACACGGTGGCCGCCTCGACCGGCGGAATGTCACCCGCGGCCGGCACCGATCACGGCGCGGTCGTACCGATGGTGCCGTGTGATGACAGTTGCGCGATGGGGTGCGCTCTGATGGCCGCGACCTGCGTCATCGTCTTCTTCCTCGCGTCCCTGATCCTCCTGGCCCGGGTGCCGGCGCTGTTCGCGCGGGTGCTCGACGCCGGTCCGCGCCTGCTGCGCCTGGTGCCGCGCGCGAAGTTCCACGTGTATCTGCCGTCGTTGACGGTCTTGTCGATCAGTCGCACCTGATTCGCCCCGTCGTCGCAGCCTCCGCTGCGACCTCATCACCGCGCCCGAAGGGCGCGATTCCGGCGACCTCTGCAACCTAGTGAATGGACACGACGACTCATGAACACGAAGCGCACTCTTCTCGCCTCGACCCTCGCTCTGGCGACCGCGATCACCCTCTCTGCCTGCTCGAACAGCTCCTCCGGGACGGGCGGCATGGAGGGAATGGACCACAGCAGCTCCTCCGCGTCCGCGTCCCCGTCTTCTACCGCCGCGGCGGCGGCGGACTTCAACGATCAGGACGTGACGTTCGCGCAGATGATGAAGCCCCACCACGAGCAGGCGGTGGAGATGGCCGACATGATCCTCGCGAAGGACGGCATCAGAACGGACGTGACCGGCCTCGCGACGCAGATCAAGGAAGCGCAGGGCCCGGAGATCTCTCAGCTCGAGGAGTGGATCACCGCCTGGGGTGCTGAGGACGCGATGTCGGGCATGGATCACAGCATGGACGGGATGATGTCCGGCGAGGACATGTCCGCGCTGGAGAACGCGACCGGCCCTGAGACGGAGAAGCTGTTCCTCGAGCAGATGACGATGCACCACGAGGGTGCTGTGGAGATGGCGCAGACCGAGGTCGACGAAGGCCGGAACACGGACGCGATCGAGATGGCGAACACCATCGTGCAGACGCAGACGGAGGAGATCGCGACCATGCAGGATCTCCTCGCGTCCCGCTGACCCGGTCGCCAGCGGCGACTACGGACGCACCTGGACGGTGCTGCGGCCCTTCTCGTGAGGGACCGGGCTGCTGCCACGCTCGCGCGCGGCGCGGGTGCTGGCCTGCGGGGACAGGTCCAGGCGCCGCAGCAGTTGCGCGTTCACGGCGACGACGACCGTGGACGCGGACATCAGCAGCGCACCGACCGACACAGGCAGCACGAACCCGATCGGGGCGAGCACACCTGCGGCCAGAGGGACGGAGAGCAGGTTGTAGCCGGCCGCCCACCACAGGTTCTGCTTCATCTTCCGGAAGCTCGCCCGGGACAGCTCGATCACGGACAGCACCGACCGGGGATCATCCGATGCGAGGATCACCCCGGCGGACGCGATCGCGACGTCCGTGCCGGCACCGATCGCGATACCGACATCGGCCTGCGCGAGAGCGGGCGCGTCGTTGACGCCGTCCCCGACCATCGCGACGCGGCGACCCTCCTTCTGCAGCTCGATGACCTTCGCGGCCTTGTCCTCGGGCTTCACGCCGGCGAACACCCGGTCGATGCCGAGCTCGTCCCCGACGGTGCGGGCGACGGCTTCGGCGTCACCGGTGATCATGACCACCTGCACGCCGATCGCGTGCAGCGCGTCGACCGCCTGCCGGGACTCCTCCCGCACCTCATCCGCGAGCCCCAGAGCCCCGATGACCCGGCCGTCGCGGAGCACGTGCAGGATGATCATCCCGTCCGCCTCCCACGCCCGCGTCTGCTCGAGCGGCGCAGCGTCGTGCGCGCGGAGCATCGACGGACCGCCCACGCTCACTTTCACGCCCTCGACGCTCGCTGTGACACCGACCGCTGTCGACGCCTCGAAGCCGGTCGCCTTCGCCACCGTGACACCCCGCGACGCAGCGGCGGTGACGATCGCGCGAGCGAGGGGGTGCTCGCTGTCCGCCTCGACCGCCGCGGCGATCGCGAGCAGCTGCTCCTCCGACAGATCCCCGGAGACGTGCACCGCCGAGAGGGTCGGCTCGCCCTTGGTGAGGGTGCCCGTCTTATCGAACAGGACCGTGTCGACGGTGCGCATGCTCTCCAACGCGAGACGGTCCTTGACCAGGACACCGCCCTTCGCGGCGCGCTCGGTCGCGATGGACACCACCAGCGGGATCGCCAGGCCCAGCGCGTGCGGGCACGCGATCACCAGAACGGTGATCGTGCGGATCACCGCATCGTCCGGGCTGCCCAGCAGCGACCACACGATCGCGGTGATCACCCCGGCGCCCAACGCGAACCAGAACAGCCACCCCGCCGCGACGTCCGCGATCCGCTGCGCGCGGGAGGACGAGTTCTGCGCCTCGGTGACCAGGCGCTGGATGCCGGCGAGAGCAGTGTCGTCGCCGACCGCTGTCACCTCCACCCGTAGCGCGGTGTCCGTGGCGACCGTGCCCGCCACGACCATCGATCCCGGACCGCGGCTGACGGCGCGCGACTCCCCCGTGATCATCGACTCGTCCACATCAGCGGTGCCCTCGATCACCCGGCCGTCCGCCGGCACCCGGCCGCCGGGACGCACGATCACGACGTCGCCCTGCACCAGATCCGCGGGAGACACCTTCTCCACCTCGTCGTCGCGCACCCGTTCCGCCTCATCCGGCAGCAGCGCCGCGAGAGAGTCCAGGGCCGAGGACGTCTGCGCGAGGGAGCGCATCTCGATCCAGTGCCCGAGCAGCATGATCACGATCAGCAGCGCGAGCTCCCACCAGAAATCGAGCTCGTGATCCAGCAGCCCGGCGCTCGCACCCCACGACGCGAGGAAAGCGACCGTGATCGCCAACGCGATCAGCAGCATCATCCCCGGCGTCCGGGAGCGCAGCTCCGACACCGCCCCTTCCAGGAACGGCCGGCCGCCCCACACGTACATGACCGTGCCCAGTACCGGCGAGATCCACGCGACCCCCGAAGCCTCGGGCAGCGGATAGCCCAGGATCATCGCGAACATGCTGCTGAACGCCACCACCGGCACGGCGAAGACCACCATGATCCAGAACAGACGCCGGAACTGGCCCACGTGATCACCATGACCCCCATGGCCGCTGTGCCCCCCATGGCCGCTGTGCCCTGCGTGACCGCTGTGATCGTGGTGGCCGGCGTCACTGTCGTGCTCGCCGTGACCCGGGTGACCGGCGGGGTCCCCGTGCTCACTGTCGACGGTGTGACCGGCGTGACCATCGGGAGCTGTGCTCACGGCCTGACCGTGCGGGGACCCGTGATCCTCCGGCATCGCGTGGCCGCTGTGCTCGGACTGCGCCGGCACCGACGCCGCACCGTGATGTTCACCGTGCCCGCTGGAATGCCCCTCGTGCTTGACCATCGTGACTCCTTCCGGCCTGAACCGACCTCACCGAACCGTATACCCCCCGGGGGTATCTGACAACGGGTTGAAAGCGGTGTTCATTCCCCGTGCGTGCGCTCTCAGTGGCCGGGCTCCAGCCGCCGTCGACGTCCTCTTCCGGCTCGCGCACAGACGCGGGACGCACCGCGTTCACCGCCTGGTCCCCCGGAACGCGGTCTCGCCCTGAAGAACGACAACGGACGATCAGGGTCGCGGGGAATCGCCGCCGTCCCGACGGGGAGGGCTCGATGGGCCCGTCTTCGGCGGTCGCGCTACCGAGTTGCCGACCGGCACTTGGACCGGCTCGCCCCGGTGGAGCAGCTAGGGCTGCGGGGTCGCCTCGCCGGCGATCTCGGCGAGGGCCGCCACATGCCCGTCGAACGCGCGCTGTCCGCTCGGGGTGAGCGTCAGCCAGGTCAGCTGACGGCGGTCGCTCCGTCCGGCCGACGAGGCTTTGCGGGAGGACACGTAGCCGTTGTCGGCGAGGGCGCGGAGGTGCTTGGAGAGGCTCGCGTCCGCGATGCCGAGGGTGTCGCGGAGCACGGTGAAGTCGATCTGATCGACGCGGCGCAGGATCCCGCAGATACGCAGGCGGGCGGGAGCGTGGATCAGCTCGTCGAAGGCGGCGTCAGCCACGGCGGGCGATCTGCCGGACCGCCGCGCGGAACGCGAGCGTCGACAGCCAGGTGACGAGGAGGAACGCGGCGATCGCGGCGATCGCCACGGCCCAGCCGAGTCCCTGGGCGACGAGCCCGAGCGAGACCGAGAACAGGAGGAGGCACGAAGCGAGGGCCGCGCCGACGAGCAGCATCGCTTCGACGCCGACCCGCCGGAGCCGGATACCCGTGGCGCGTCGCAGGAGCACCACGAGCACGACGGCCGCAGCGATCACGAGCCACGACGTGGTGGGCGGCTCGTAGTCGGCGCCCGGTGAGAGCGCGGCGGCCTGCGCCACCCAGAGCAGTGCGAGGACGCCGAACCCGGCGAGGTGCCGGCGCGGTGTGGAGATTCGGGCGACGAGGGCCTCCCGGTCGGACCGGAGGCCGTCGAGGGCGGAGGACGCGTCGGATGCTCGATCGTTTTCCATAAGGGAAAACTACACATCGTTTTCCTGTCATGCAAGTGATGTCGGTGGTGCTCGATCACGCCTCGGCTGCACACGGCTCAGGCCGGACGGGTCTGACCGGCGCGAACGGCGCCGGCAGGACCACGCTGCTGCGGCTCCTCGCGGGCGAGCTCGCGCCCACGTCGGGCTCGATCAGCCGCTCGGCGGCGGTCGGCGTGCTGCCCCAGCACCTCGCCCGCCTCACTGCGACATGCGATTGACGATGGAGGGCATCGCCGGCCGCGCGGGCACCGGCAAGCAGACGCTCTACCGGACCTGGCCGTCGACGGCAGCGATCGTGTTCGACGCTCTTCTCGCCCGGAGCGAGACTCCGGAGGGCACGGTCTCCCTACCGGACACCGGCGATCTGAAGGCCGACCTGCTCCTCCTGATCGAGGAGACGGTCCAGGAGCTCACCTCACCCGCGACCGAACCTCTGCTGCGGGCCGTCACCGCCGCGATCCAGACCGACCTCGAGCTCGCTCGCCAGTACCGCGAACGGCTGCTCGAACCCCAGATGGCCGCCGTCGCTCGGCGCTTCGAGCTGGCGGGCGCCGCCGAACCGGCCGCGGCGGCGGAGCTCCTGCTCGGCCCCGTCCTCCACCGGTGGCTGCTCCGAAGCGGCGACTTCGACCGCGAGTGGATGCAGCGGCACACCGACCGGGCCCTGCTCGGCGCGCACGTGCGCTGAGTCATGGAGCGCGACCGGTGAACGATCCTGTTCGCTGAAGGCATTCGGTGACCACGGCTGCTGACGATCGAGCGAAGGCAGCAGCACACGTCATCGGCGCTCGAGAAGCCGCCGACGAGCTCGAGAGAACTGGGATCGCTCTTCTCGCCCGCTGATTCCTGCCGCGCCCACTCGTGTCCACCGCGCAGCAGCCGATCTCGAGCACGACTGGCGAGCGCGCATCGAACGTGGATCAGTCGGGCCGACGTCGTTCGATGAGGACCGTGTCGCGCCAGGTGCCGACGGCTGGTCCGTAGGTCATCAGGGCGATGCGTTCGCGGGTGCCGACGCGGCGGAAACCGGCGCGGTCGTGCAGGGCGAGGCTGGCGGAGTTCTCCGGGAAGACGCTCGACTGGATGGTCCAGAGTCCGGCGTCGTCGGCGGCCTCGATGAGCGCCTGCACGAGCATCGCGCCGATGCCGAGGCCACGAGCGGCAGCGGCGATGTAGACGGAATGCTCGACGACTCCCCGGTACACGGGGCGGTTCGAGACGGGCGAGAACGCCGCCCAGCCGAGGATCTCGTCGCCGTCCGCGGCGACCAGGCGCCCGACGTCGAGCTTCCCCGCATCGAACGCCACCCAGGACGGCGGCTCCGCCTCGAAGGTGGCGTGCCCGGTGGCGATCCCTTCGCGGTAGATCGCTTCGACCGCCGCCCAGTCCTCGGGGAGCATCGCCCGGATCGCGGTCATGAGCATCAGCTTCCTCCGGCGGATCCGATGTCGGTGGAGCACACGCCGGTCTCGGGGAGCACGGACATCGCGCTCGATGCGACCGGAAACGTCGGGGACGATCGCGTCAACGCCGGCCAGCTCGCCGTGTTCGAGGACGTCGCACGCAACCCTGGAGCATCGATCGCCGACATCACCGCCCGCACCGGTCTCGCGCAGAGCCTCATCTCGCGGATCGTGCACGCCGCCGCCGGCGCAGACGCGATGACGGTGACGGTCGACGAGCGCGACCGCCGCAGGGTGCGCGTCGAACTCAGCCCCTCCACACGGAAGGCTGTGATGGAGCGAGCAGGCAACTCGCTCGACACGGCTCTCGCCGCCCACACCCCTGCGCTCAGCGCGAACGAACGCGCCGCGCTGCTCCAGCACCTCGCATTCGCAGCCGAACTCCTCTCCCGCTGATCTCTCCGCTCGAACCTCGACGTCTTCACGCTCACTCCCTCTTCGGGGAGGCGTGGGAAGCCTGTCCTGCCTGGCGCGGAGGAGACTCCGGTGCTTCGATGAGCCTCATGCCGACCGGTCCGACTCCTCCGCCCTCCACCCCTCGCGCGGAGCCGCATGACGGCGCGATCTCGGGGCGCCTGAACTGGTTGCGGGCCGGTGTGCTGGGCGCGAACGACGGCATCGTCTCGGTCGCCGCTCTCGTCGTGGGTGTCGCCGGAGCGACGACCGCCACGGCGCCGATCCTGACGGCAGGTGTCGCGGGTGTCGTCGGCGGTGCGATCTCGATGGCGCTGGGTGAGTACGTGTCGGTGAGCAGCCAGAGCGACAGCCAGCGCGCGCTGATCGCGAAGGAGCGCGCCGAGCTGGCCGAGGACCCCGCTGGGGAGCTCGACGAACTCGCCGGGCTCTATCGAGCGCGTGGCCTGACCCCGGAGACAGCGCATCAGGTCGCCCGCGAGCTGACCGAGAACGACGCTCTGACCGCACATCTGGAGGCGGAGCTCGGGTTGAACGAGGAAGCGGTCGCCAGCCCGCTCGCCGCCGCCGGCGCCTCGGCCCTGGCGTTCTCCCTCGGAGCCGTGCTGCCGCTGCTCGCGATCCTGCTCCCGCCGCCGGAGCTGCGGGTTCCGGTGACCTTCGTCATGGTGCTGATCGCCCTCGCCGCGACCGGCTACATCAGCGCGCGGGTCGGCGGCAGCCCGGCTCTGCGCCCGATGATCCGCATCGTCGTCGGCGGCGCTCTGGCCCTCGCCGCGACCTTCCTGATCGGCTCGCTGCTCGGTACGTCCGGCGCGGTCTGATGTCCCGGATCCTCGTCGTCGAGGACGACCCGCAGATGGGCGCCCTCGTCGAGCGCGGGCTGCGGGAGGACGGCTACGACGTGCAGCTCGTCGACAACGGCGTCGACGCGCTGATCGCCTTCACGGCGGGAGACGTCGACGTCGCCGTCGTCGATGTGATGCTGCCGGGGATGACCGGGTTCGAGGTCTGCCGGCGGATGCGGGAGTCGGGCAGCACCGTCCCGGTGGTGCTGATCACGGCGCGGGACGCCGTCGAGGACCGGATCTTCGGGCTGGACTCGGGCGCCGACGACTACGTCACGAAGCCGTTCCACTTCGGCGAGCTGAGCGCCCGGATCCGCGCGCAGATCCGCCGCCGGGCCAGCGGCCCGCAGCCGGTGGTCCAGATCGGAGCGCTGCGCCTGGACGCCCTGTCCGTGCGAGCCACGGTCCGAGAGCGCCCCTTCGCGCTGAGCGTGAAGGAGTTCACGCTGCTGCGCTTCTTCGCGGTGCATCTCGATGAGGTGCTGAACCGGACGGAGATCCTCACCGAGGTGTGGGGATCACCTGAGACGTTCGAGCCGACCCTCGTGGACCAGTACGTCAGCTACCTCCGCAAGAAGCTCGCCCTGGCCGACGCGGGCCTGCGGATCACGACCGTCCGCGGCGCGGGGTACCGGCTGGAGCGCACCGAGTGAGGCTGCTGCGCTCCCTGTCGATCCGCTCCCGGATCACCCTCGGCAGCCTCCTCGTCGCGCTGATCGGTGTCGGCGTGATCACCCTCGTGCTGCACGGGCAGTTCCGCAGCATCGTCGTCGCGTCCGAGGTGACACTCGCCGAGGGCGACCTCGCCCCGTATCTCGCCGATCTGGGATCGGACCCGACCGAGACCCCGGACCCACCGGCCGAGGGGATCCTGATCTTCGCGCGCGCTCCCGGCGGGGCGGTCCCCGTCGACACGATGCCGCACGACGTCCACGAGGTTCTGGAGCGCAGCACCGGCAGCGACGGCACCTCGACGGTGATCACCGACGAGGACGTCCGGTTCACGATCGTCTCCCGGACCCTGGACACGAGTGCGGGCACGTGGGAGCTGTGGGCGGCGCGCAGCGGCGCCGGCAGCGACCTCACCGTCTCGGCCCTGGACCGGACGCTGCTCATCAGCGCCGCGGCCCTCGTGATCCTGTCCGCTCTCGCCGCATGGCTGCTCACCGGGGCTGCTCTTCGTCCGGTCGAGCGGATGCGCCGCACCGCCGCGTCCCTCGGCGACCGGGGCGGCGGCGAGCTCCCTGTCGGGCCGGCGACTGATGAGCTGTCGGATCTGGCGGAGACGTTGAACGCGTTCATCGCCCGGATGCGGGACACCGCGGATCGGGAGCGGCAGATGGTGTCCGCGGCCAGCCACGAGATCCGCACCCCGCTGGCCGTCGTCATCACCCAGCTCGAACTCGCGCACCGGCACTTCGGCGACGCGGACGCCCTCGCGAAGGAGATCCGCGCCGCCGAGGGATCCCTCGCTCGCCTGTCCCGCCTGGCGACGAACCTCCTCGAGCTCTCCCGCCTGGACGCCGCCCCGCCCGTCGCCGCGCGCGCGACGGCGAGCGAGCTGGAGACCGAGCTGATGGACTCCGTCGACCGGCTGAGGACGATCACGGGCGGTGCCGGCCCCGAGATCGAGCTCGACACCGCGATCGAGCGGGCCGATGCGCCCTACCCGCTCTCGGTGAGCGCGTTCTCGCGGATCCTCGACAATCTCGGCGCGAACGCGATCGCCGCGACGCCCCCTGCCGGACGCATCACCCTCCTCCTCGAGCAGCACGACTCCACCCTCGAGCTGCGCGTGGAGGACACCGGGCACGGCATGCCGGAGGAGTTCGTGCCGCACGCGTTCGAGCGCTTCTCCCGGCCCGACGAGGCGCGCACCAGCCGCGACGGCGGCAGCGGGCTCGGGCTCGCCCTCGTCGCAGCCCTCGTCGACACCGCCGACGGATCGGTCACCCTCGAGAACCGCCGCCCCAGCGGAGTGAGGGTGACGGTCGTGCTGCCCGAGCGGTGACATGTGAGACCTCGAACACGAATCGGACTCCGGCGGGGAATCGGCACGCATCCCTCATAGCCGGCACCAAGACTTCCCCGCGACGGTGAGAGCGCGCCCCCGAAAACCCCGGGTCGGCGCACTCGACACCGACCGGAGGGCGCCGCCGTGAGCACCACGATCCGACCGACCAGGGCACCTGCGCCCCACGCCCCGACCACGCTGCGGCGGTCCCAGGCCGACCGCGAGCGATCCCTGCGCCGGCGCCTGCGTTCCGCGGACGCGCTCGTCACCGCCGGCTGGGTGTCGGTCGCCCTCGCCATCGCGCTCTACCTCGCAGCCGGCGGACCCGCGCAGGTCACCGACCTCGCCGGAGCCCTCACGGCCGCGGGGATCGTCGCCGGTCTCGTCGGCACCGACCTGATCCTGGTCATGCTCGTCCTGGCCGCCCGGATCCCCTGGATCGATCGCACCTTCGGCCAGGACACCGCGATGGCGCTGCACCGTCGCCTCGGCAAGCCCGCCCTGTCTCTGATCCTCGGGCACGGCGCCCTGCTCACCGTCGGCTACGCCCTCACCGACGGGCTGACGCTGTGGAACGAGACGCTCGCCCTGTACTCCGGCGCCGACATGCTCCTGGCGCTGCTCGGCAGCACCCTGCTGGTGCTCGTCGTCGTCACCTCCCTCGTCGCCGTGCGCCGCCGCTTCGCGTACGAGGCGTGGCACGCGATCCACCTGCTCAGCTACGCCGCCGTCCTCGTCGCCGTCCCGCACCAGCTCTCCGCCGGCCAGGTCCTCGCCGAGAGCACCCCGCAGCGCGTCTACTGGATCGCCCTCTACGTCCTGGCGTTCGGCGCGATCGCCTGGTTCCGGTTCGCGGTACCGGTCCTCGCGACGCTGCGGCACCGGATCCGGGTCGAGGCCGTCGAGACGATCGCCCCCGGCGTCTTCTCGATCCACCTCTCCGGCCGCGACCTCTCCCGCCTCGGCGTGATCGGCGGGCAGTACGCGATCTGGCGGTTCTGGAGCCGCGGCACCTGGTGGCACGCGCATCCGATCTCCTTCTCCGCGGTCCCGACCGACACCCGCGCGCGGATCACCGTCCGCGCACTCGGAGCCGGGACCGACCGTCTCGCGCGACTGCGCCCCGGGACCACGGTCTCGATCGAGGGCCCTTACGGGATCTTCACCGACGTCGCCCGCACCGCCCCGCGCCTCGCGATCATCGCCGCGGGCATCGGCATCACCCCCGCCCGAGCACTCCTCGAGCACGGCGGCCTCCGACCCGGCGAGGCCACCGTCCTGCTGCGCGCCACCGACGACTCCGAGACCTACCTCTGGGACGAGACGCAGACCCTGGTCCGCAGCAGCCGCGGCGCGCTGTTCGGGATGATCGGCCGGCGGCCGGCAGGGCTCGCGACGTGGATGTCCGCCGAGTCCATCGCCCGCGGTGTGACGATCACCTCGGCGCTGCCCGGCCTGCTCGAATCCGACCTGTTCGTCTGCGGTCCCACCGCCTGGGCCGACCTCGTCGTCCGCGACGCGCGAGCGGCAGGCCTGCCCGATCGGCAGATCCACGTGGAGAGGTTCGACTGGTGAGAACACGAGCAGCAGCCGCCAGCGTCCTCGCCTCGCTCGCCGTCCTCGTCGGAGGCTGGCAGATGGGATCCGCCGGAGCCACCGGGTCCCCGCTCGCCACCGGGACCAGCGCCACCACGGCCACGGACCCGACCGCCCCCGCGGCGACCACGCCGACCCCGGCCGGCACCCCGGCCCCGACGACGCCCGCAGCACCCTCCACCGGCGCGACCACCGACCCGTCGGCCGGTGCGAGCTCGACGGCCACCGCGAGCCCGTCCACCTCGACCGACGGCACCTCGACCGACGGCACCTGGACCGGCTCGTCCGTGGCGACGCGCTTCGGCGCGGTGCAGGTCGCGATCACCGTCGCCGGCGGGCAGATCACCGACGTGACCGCCGTGCACCTCACGGACAAGGACGGCCGGTCGGTGTCGATCTCCGACCGGGCCGCGCCGATCCTGCGTCAGGAAGTCCTCGCCGCCCAGTCCGCGAACGTGCAGGCGGTCAGCGGAGCGACGTACACCAGCGACGGATACCTCACGTCCCTGCAATCGGCGATCGACCACGCCGGACTCTGACCGTGCACACGTTCACGACGATGGGCACCGTCGTCAGCCTGCGCGCCGCCCACGACGCCCCGGTCAGTGACGTCGAGGCCGTCTTCGCCGAGGCCGACGCCCGCTTCAGCCTGTACCGGCCGGAGTCGGAGGCGTCCCGGATCGCCCGAGGTGAGCTCGCGCTGACCGCCGCGTCCGAGCAGATGCGGACCGCGTACACCGAATCGCTCCAGTGGCGCACCGCGACGGACGGCGCCTTCACCCCGCACCGGCCCGACGGGGTCATCGACCTCGCCGGAACCGTCAAGGCGACCACCATGGCGCAGGCGGCCCGGCTGCTCGGAGACGGCGAATGGCTCCTCGACGTCGGTGGCGACGTCCTCACCTCGCCCCTCGGCAGCTGGAGGGTCGGCATCGTGGATCCCGGCGACCGGCGGGCGCTGCTCTGCGTCGTCCCGCTCGGCGACGGGCGCCGCGCAGTCGCCACCTCCGGGACCGCCGAACGCGGAGAGCACGTCTGGCGCCGACCTGCGGAGCCCGGCGACGTCCCCTTCGTGCAGGTGTCCGTGATCGCCGAGGACATCGTCACCGCCGACGTCCTCGCGACCGCGATCCTCGCCGGCGGCACTCCGACGCTCGACACCGCCACCGACCGCTTCGACGTCGACGTCCTCACCGTCGACGCCACCGGCGCCCTTCTCGTGACCGACCGGCTCCGCCGCCTGATCGCACCGGCGAGCGAGCACACGCACTGACTGCGCCCGGTCGGCACCCCGCCTCGGGGCGGTGAAGCGGGGAGTCGGCTCCGAGGACGAGCGAGCGATCGTTCGAGGGCTCACACGAACCCCTCTGTCGGAACGGCGCACCGGATCCAGCGGGTTAGCGTCACGAGGACACCACTCCTCGACCGAAGGCGCCCCGATGAACGACTGGCAGATCAACGGCCTCCCCCTCCATCCGCTCCTCGTGCACGCCGTCGTGGTCCTGCTCCCCCTCGCCGCACTGATGCTCATCCTCGGCAGCGTCTGGCCCGCCGCCCGCCGCAAGTTCGGGATCCTCACCCCGATCATCGCCCTCGCCGCGCTGATCGCCGTCCCGCTCACCACGCAGGCCGGCGAAGCCCTCGAACGCCGGACGGAGCCGTCCGCGATCCTCGAGCAGCACACCGAACTCGGCGACCACCTGCTCCCCTGGGCCGCCGGCCTGTTCCTCGTCGCCCTGGTGCAGTGGCTCTGGTTCCGCCGCACGCGACGAACCGAGGACCGACCCGCCACCCGCCGCCCCCTCGTCGGGATCGTGCTCGCCGTCGCAGCGATCGCCGTCTCCGTCGGAGCGACCATCGACGTCGTCCGCATCGGCGACTCCGGCGCGCAAGCCGTCTGGTCCGACTCCACCTCGAGCACCGGCACCGATCAGGCACCCGCGCCCGACGGCGACGACTGACCCACCCGCTCTCGGGCAGTGCCCTCTCCGGCGGACACCGGAAACACTCGCGCATGCTCTTTCTCGCCCCCGCTCCTCGTCCGGACGATGGCAGGTCCTGTCTTCAGGACGGAGTTCTCCCACGCCGTGGCGGCGAACTCCCCGTCAGCCGCGGACAGGATTGACGCCGGTACAGCTGATCACGACCCCGCTCGAACGTCACGGGACGCTTCAGCAGCGATGGCGGGTGCCTGAGTCGGAGCTCCTGCTCGGATCTGCACGAGGGTGAGGTCGAGGAGCGGCGTCGGGACGCTCAGCTCCCGCGCTCGGCGAGCGAGGTCGCCGAGCAGGTGCTCGGCCTCGGTGGGCAGGCCGGCGACGAGGTCGCGGTAGAGCGAGGTCGTGAAGGCGGACCCCTCCTCGGTGAGGATCGCGAGGGACTGCTCGTGCGCCGCGGCGGACACCGGCAGGCCGGCCGCGTCGGCGACGGTCTCCGCCTCCTCGATCGCGTCGAGGATCCACGGGAGGGCCCCCGCCTCGAGGGCCGGGCCGATCGCGCTTCGGAAGAGGCAGGTGACGACGCCCGCTGCGGCGATGAAGACCCACTTCTCCCACAGCGCCGAGAGCACGTCATCCGACACCCGCAGGTCGATGCCGGGGACGTCGAGCGCTTCGGCCACGTGAGCCGGCACCGGTGCGTCCGTCAGCGAGCCGATCGTGAGCACCGAGAGCCCGGTCATCTGGCGGACCGCGCCGCCGTCGAGAGTCGCGACGATCTTGGCCGAGCCGCCGAGCACTCGCCCGGGGAACTCGGTCTCCAGCAGGTCGATGTGCGCCATGCCGTTGAGGATCGGCAGCACGAGCGTCTTCTCGGTGACCCAGGCGCGAACATCGGCTACGGCGTCGTTCAGCGCCGACGCCTTGACCGTCACGAGCACCAGATCGAAGGCGGACGCCGCCTCCCCCACGACCAGTGTCGTCACGTCGAGGGTGCGGTCCTCCGAAGGCGAGACGAAGCGGAGTCCGTCTCTCCGAAGCGACTCGGCCCTGCCTGCACGCACCAGGTAGGTGACGTCGCGGCCGGCTTCCTGCAGGCGGCTCCCGAACGCACCACCGGTCGCGCCCGCTCCGACGATGAGAATCCGCATGGCGATGCCCTTCTGTCGCGACCACGAGTCCTCCGAGAGTAGGACGTGGCCGCCACCCTCACGACCAGCCGCAGCGCACTCAGGAGCAGACCTGACCTTCCGCAACTCCTGGGGAGAGATGGTCTTCACGCCGGGTGAGTGATGTCCGACCGCTCGGCAAGTCCGGTCGACCGACGCGACGGCACCCCGGCCGACGCCACCGGGAGTGCGGCGCTGAACGATCCCGCTACGGGACGCCCGCCGCCCATAGCCTGTGGGCATGCGGCCACTGAGGAGACGACTGCCCGGCTGGGCGCTCGTGCTCCTGTCGGTCCCGCTCGGTCTCGCCTCGATCGCCCTCGGATGGACCTTCGCCGGGAGGGATCCGATGAGCGTGCAGTGCTCGCGAGGGCCGTTTTCCGAGGTGGGCGATCCGTCCGACGAGTCCGTCCGCATCACCGGTGATCCGACGCTCCTGCCCCTGGGGGTGGACTGCACCTACGACGCCGACGGTGATGACGTCGGCCCGCAGACGATTCGTCACTACGACTTCCCTGCGACGGTCGGCCTCCTCGTGAGCGTCCTCGCTCTCGGCGGAGGCGGGGCCCTCGTCCTCGTCCGCGACCAGGGGCCGTCAGCGCCCGCCAGAACATTCCTCTGCGGGACACCACCTCACGTCGGCTCGTCGCGCGGGCGCCCTCATGCCAGGATCGGGCCATGGGGATCAGCAGAATCGGAATCACGCTCTCGATCACGGCTCTAGCCGGCGTACTCGTGCTGTCCGGCTGCACCGCGGACGAGACCGCCGGCGACGAATCGTCGACAGTTGCTGTCGAATCGTCGGGCGTGGATTCGGCAGGCTCGCCGGGTCCGGCCGTGTCCGACGACCCTCAGCTCAGTGCATTCGAGCAGCAGCTCCCTCTGAGGGGCGAGTTCGTCAGCCAGCAGACCGAGACGACAGGATCGGTCCTGATCGAGCGCCGCGCGGACGGATCGACCTGGGCGACCGTCACCGGATTCTCGACCGGTGACGCCTCTGATCTGAGGCTGGAGCTCAAGGAGGGCGCGCTCGAGCAGGACGGCTCGGGCGCCTGGGTCGACACTGCCGGCTACTCCTTCGACATCGGTCCCCTGGACCCGGAACAGCCGGACCAGGAGATCGCCATACCCGGAGCACACACCATGCCGGTGATCAGGACCCTCACCGCCGTGAATTACGAAGGCCCGGATTACCCGTCCTTCGGGTCCGTCTCCCTGGAAAGGTAGCCCATCGCGCACTCGTCGACGCCGAGACGGAGCGCGGCTTCGGAGGTCATTGCAATGCAGGCGAAGGGATTATCCAGTGACACGACCGCGATCAGACGCGAGAACGGTCCGCGCGAGGATCCGTCTGCGTCCGACCAGCGACGGCGGCCGGCAGGCGCCCATCGGTCTCGACGGAAGGTATCGACCTCATGCGGTCGTCGTCGGCGGCGACGGAACGCATCTCGGCGTGATCGTGCGCAGCAGCGAGGCTGCGGAAGTCGAACCCGGCGAGACGAGCGAAGTGACCCTTCAACTTCTGTACGACATCGACTACAGCTCCCTCAGCGCCGGAGCGGACTTCACCATCGTTGAAGGCTCCAAGTCCGTGGGCGACGGACGAGTCCTGTGAAACAGCCGCCTGAGGAGGCCGCCGTGCTCGGGAAGCACGGTCGAGCGTTCCGCCTGATGACGCCCGAGCAGGGACCCCATACCGAACGGCCGACGCATCGGCCGTCAGCGCAGGGGCCTCGGTCGCCGCGATCCTGCGCATGCGTCGGAGATCTGGCCGCAACTGCTCGGTCAGCGCGCTCCGGGGCCTCGGCCACCGCCGTGATGGCGAGACTGCGGGTGACGATCGGTCACTCCTGAAGAAGGGCCGTGTCGATCAGCGGTTCTCCGAAGGCGGTGCGGGACTTGTCGACGTCGACGGTGCGCGGGTCCCCTTCGATCCGGTCGCGCAGGCGACGCCGGGGTGTCGTCTGCTGCGATTCGCCGTCCGCAGCCGCCCCGTCGGCAACGCCGTCGCCGGCTCGCCTGCGGTCGCCCCGCCCGCAGCAGGCTCATCCCCCGAAGCCCGCTGTCTAGGGTCGAGTCATGGACTCCGTCTGGCCCGCCGCCGTCGCCCTGCTCGGGGGATCCGTGCTCGCGATCGTCGGCCTGGTGCCGTGGGCGGCGCTGCAGTACCGGCGGCGCGGCGAGTTGGGGCTCGGGCCGGCGGTCCTCGCCTTCCTCACCGTCGTGTATGCGCTGGCGCTCGTCACCTACACGCTGCTGCCGCTGCCGGACGCGAGCACGGTGGAGGCGCTGTGCCGCACCCCGTCGTCGCCGCAGCTGCGGCCCTTCACCTTCCTCGCCGACATCGCGAAGGAGGGCGGGCTGAGCGGACCGCTCTCGATCGTGACGAACCGGGCGTCGGCGCAGGTCGTCTTCAACGTGATCCTCTTCGTGCCGCTCGGGATGCTCGTGCGCCAGGTGGTCCTGCGGGGCAGGCTCGCGGCGGGCGTGGTCGCCGGCGGTCTCGCCGGGCTGGCGGTGTCGCTGCTGATCGAGTTCACCCAGCTCACGGGCGACTGGTTCCTCTTCCCCTTCGCCTACCGCCTCTTCGACGTCGACGATCTGCTCGCGAACACCGCCGGCGCCCTGCTCGGCACGGTGCTCGCTCCCGTGCTCGTCCTGCTCACCGGGCGGCGCGGCGAGCGCGACGCGGGGCAGCCGCGGCCGGTCACCCTGCGGCGCCGGCTGTTCGGGATGCTCTGCGACGCCCTCGTGCTGACCCTGGTGTCGGGAGCGCTGGCGTCGGTGACCGCGCTCGGCCTCGTGCTCCTCGAGCCGGGCGTGCCGGCGGGGCTCAGCCCGCTGGTGCTGGGCGTCCTCGCGTTCGCAGCGCCGGTGCTCCAGCTCGTGCTCGTGCTGCGCACCGGGCGCACGATCGGCGAGGCCGTCGTCCGCCTGACGCCCTCGACGCTGCCGGCGCTGTGGCAGCGGCTGGTCCGCTGGGCGCTGGGGTCCGGCGGATGGGCGGCCGCGCTCGCCTCCCCGCTGCCCGGTTCCGGCACCGGCGCGACGCTGCTCGTCCTGGCGGCGCTCGTCGGGGTGCTCGCCACCCGGGATCGACGCGGCTTCGCGAGCGCGGTGGCGAAGCTCGGCGTCGTCGACGACCGGGCGCCGGCCGTCGAAAGACCGGCGAGCGGCACCGATACGCACTGACCGCGAAAGTCCGCGTATCTGACTGGAGTGACGTTATAGTGAGAAACGCAGGGCGAGGCAGGGCCGCCCCGAGCCGTCTCCCTCCCCCGCTCCCGCCCGCTCCCGACTCCCCTTGGATGCCCCGTGATCACAGCCACCGCCGTCCGCACCGCGACCTCGCGCCCGTTCTGGAGCAGAGCTGCCGGCACCGGCATCACGCTGGGCGGCGCCCTCCTGCTGCTCGCGACCGTCCTGGAGTGGCGGCAGGCCCGTGAGGGCTCCGCCGCGCTGCTGCCCGCCATCACCGCCCTCCTCCTGGTCTCGACGGCGGCGCACGCGGCGGCGATGCTCCCGCTCGCGTTCGGCCGCCGCGGTGGCGACGGCGCCGTGGCGGGGTCCGTCGTGGGCAAGGCTGCTCTCCTCGTCTTCGGGGCGGCGTTCCTCGCGAATCAGCTCAGCTATCTCGCCGCCGCCTACGCACCGCCCTCGCAGGTCGACTACGCGGCGCTCGGCGACTTCCAGCTCGCGGCCGGAGTCGTGCAGTCCGCGGCGCTGCTGATCGGCGGCATCGTCATCGCCCGCCGGGGCGTCGCGACCGGAGCCGCCCGCTGGGCTCTCCTCGTGCTGGCGATCCTCTCGATCGTCCTCGGCGTCTCGACGCGGAGCGCCCAGGATCTCGACGCGCTGACCGCCCTGCTGCTCCTGTCCACGGTCGCGCAGATCGTCACCGGGGTCGTCTTCCTCCGTCACCGCCGACGGTCCCGCAGATGACGGCCTCCACCGGGCGCGCCCGGGCACCCGCCTCCGTAAGCTCGTCGGGATGAGTGGCGGCGACGAGCAGAAGGCGGCCTCCCGGCCCTACGACGCCCGGCGGCGGCGCGAGCGCGGGGACACCGATCGCGCGCAGACCCGGACGCGGATCCTTGACGCCGCCGCGGGCCTGTTCCTCAGCCAGGGCTACGCGGGGACGACGATCTCGCAGCTGGCCCGCGCGGCAGGGACCTCCGTGCAGACCATCTACCTCGCGATCGGCGGCAAGGCCGACGTGCTCCGCGCGCTCACGGCGGCGATGACGACCGGGGCGGACTCCGAGGCGGACGTCACCGACCAGGACTGGGTCGCGGCGGTCGCGGTCGAGTCCGATCCCGAGCGGCAGCTGCGGCAGCTCGCGCACCACTCCGTCGCCCTGGCGCAGCGGGCCGCGCCGCTCTGGAACGTGATGGCCGCCGCCGCGCAGGACGACCCCGCCCTCGCCGAGGATCTCGCCCGGCAGAGCGCCGGCCGACTCGCCGACCAGCAGGCGTTCGCCCGGCTCGTGCGCGCTCCGCTGCGCGACGACATGACCCCGGAGCAGGCGGGCGACATCCTCTACGCCCTCGCCAGCCCGCAGCTCTGGAACCTGCTCGCCCTCGACCGCGGCTGGAGCGCCGAGCAGCTCGAGCGGTTCCTCGGGGACGCGCTCACCCGCCTGCTCCTCCCGCCGCACGCCGAGAGCCCCGTGCACCACCCCGAAGACCCCGCGCACCACCCCTGATCGACCTGACCGAGGAGCCGTCGTGGCCACCATCCTGCTCTGCAGCACTCCCCTCTACGGCCACCTCGCACCGCTGCTCGCCCTCGGCAGGCATCTCGCCGAGCGCGGGCACCACGTCATCGTGCTGACCGGCTCCGCCTTCGAGGAGCGCGTGCACGACGCCGGCCTGCACCACGAGGCCCTCACCGGTCGAGCCGACTTCGACGAGCGCGACGAGGCGGGCTTCCTACCCGACCTGCACCGGCACCGCGGCCTCGCGCTCTCGCGGTACCAGGTCGAGCAGACCTTCGTGGCGACCCTCCCGGAGCAGCACCGCGCCGTCCGGGCGGTCCTCGACCGGGAGCGGATCGACGCCGTCGTGACCGACTCCTTCTTCGCCGGGATCCTGCCGCTGCTCGAGGCGGACCCGGCCTCGCGACCGCCGATCCTCGGCGTCGGCATCGGCCCGCTCGTGCAGGTCAGCCGCGACGTCGCCCCGTTCAACACGGCGCTCCCGCCTTCCGCGACGACGCTCGGGCGGCTGCGGAACCGCGCGCTGAACCTGCTCGTGGCCCGCCTGCTCTTCGCGAAGACCCAGCGGCTCGCGGAGCGGCTGGTGCAGGAGTCCGCGGGCGTGCCGCTCCGCACCTTCGTCCTGGACTTCACCGCGGCGTTCGACCGCTTCGTGCAGCTGGGCCCGGCGGAGTTCGAGTACCCCCGCTCGGACCTCAGTCCGAACGTCGTCTTCGCCGGACCGATCCCGAGCACGCCCTCGCCGGCCGCTCTGCCCGACTGGTGGGCCGACCTGCACGACGGCCGCCCGGTGGTGCACGTCACCCAGGGCACGCTCGACAACCACGACTTCGGGAAGGTCGTCCGGCCCACCCTCGAGGCGCTCGCGCACGAGGACGTGCTCGTCGTCGTCAGCACCGGCCGCGCGCCGCTCGCCTCACTCGGCCCGCTGCCGGCCAACGCCCGCGCCGCGGAGTTCCTGCCCTACGAGCAGCTGCTGCCGCTGACGTCCGTGATGGTCACCAACGGCGGCTTCGGCGGCACCCTGCTCGCCCTCCGTCACGGCGTCCCGCTGGTCGTCGCCGGCGCCGCCGAGGACAAGCCCGAGGTCGCCGCCCGCGTCGCGCACTTCGGCGTCGGCGTCGACCTGCGGACCGGGCGGCCCTCCGCCGAGGCGCTCCGCACGGCGATCCGCGCCGTCCTGCGCGACCCGTCCTACCGCGCGCGAGCCGTCGAGATGGCGGCGGCCATCGCCCGCTGCTCCCCGCTGGCCACGATCGACGACGAGCTGAGCCGCCTCCTGCGGGGGGAGCGGAGGGGCTGAGAGCGCTCCCGGGCGACCGGCCCCCGCCTGACCCCCGAGGGGGATCACGACCGACGCCGGTGCCTCCCCCGCCGCTAGCCTGGGGCCGTCGGCTCCGCACCGGGCCGGCTCGAGGGGGGTACTCGTGGACGATCAGCGGACGGCATCGGCGTGGCGGCGGTTCTGGGAGCGCGGCGGGGGCTGGCGGGCGCTGCTGCTGGCGGCCGTCTACTACGGCCTCTACGAGCTGATCGGCTACCTCCTCGGCTTCGTGGTCGGCGACACCGGCAGTCCCCTCCGCGGCGAGGAGGGATCGGCGACCGATGTCTTCTTCTCGATCGGGCTGCCGATCCTGCTCGCGTGCGTGCTGCTGGTGCTCTTCGCGCTCTCCCTCGGCTGGCTGCGCGAGCTGTTCGCCCCGCAGCGGATCCGCGGTCGCGGCTGGATGTGGACCGGGGTCGCCGTCGTCCTCGCGATCAACGCGTCCGCCCTGCTCGATCTCGACTACGCCGGCGCGGGCGGCGCGCTCATCGCCTCCTGGCTGCTGACCGGCCTGTTCGTCGGCTTCGCCGAGGAGACGCTCACCCGCGGCTTCGTCGTGAACCTGATGCGCAAGCGCGGCCACGGCGAGATCCGCGTCGCGCTGGTCTCGGCCGGGATCTTCGCGGCCCTGCACATCGGCAACGTCTTCACCAGCGACCAGGGCGTCGCCGTCACCGCGCTCCAGGTCGCCTACACCTTCGGCTTCGGCATCGTGATGTACCTGGCGCTCCGGGTGACCGGCAGCCTGCTCGGGCCGATCCTGCTGCACGCCTCCACCGATCCCACGCTCTTCCTCCACGGCGCGCACCCCGCCGGCACGATCGCCGGTCTCCTGCCCGCCCTCAGCACCTTCCTCGTCATCGGGACGGGGCTGGTCCTGCTGCTCGTCCTGATACTCGGCGAGCGCCGTCGGACCCGGAGCGCCGTCTCGGAGGGAGCAGTCGCATGACCGCGAGCGCCGATCGGCGCGCGGTCCCGCGCACGATCCCGGTCGGGATCGCGGCCGCCGTCCTCTACGTGCTGATCGCCGCCGGCGTCGGCACCCTGCTCGATCCGCTCGCCGGCGGTGACGACACTCTCGACTTCGTGATCGGGACCTGGCTGCCCGTCGGCGTCCTGATCGTGATCGGGCTGCTGTTCGCGCGGCGCGCGGGCTGGCTGCGGGAGGCGTGGACGGCGCCGTCGCCGTTCACCGAGCGGCGGCGCTGGTGGCTGCTCGCGATCCCCGTCGTGCTCGCCGTCCAGACCGTGCAGCTCCTGCTCGCCGTGCCGTGGGCGGAGCGGGCGCTGCCGATGGTGCTGGTCTACCTGGTCGGCTGCCTGATGATCGGCTTCGGTGAGGAGCTCTACTTCCGCGGTCTCTTCCGGGTCGCCGTCCGCGGGCACCACGGCGAGCTCGCGGCGCTGCTGATCACCTCGATCGCGTTCGGCCTCGGGCACGTCGCCGGCTATCTCCTCAACGGCGTTCCGCTGCCGGCGACCGCGGTCGCGGTGGCGTTCCTGGCGATGGACGGCGCGATCTTCTACGGCGCCCTCCGCGCGACGGGGACGCTGTGGGTGCCGATCCTGCTGCACGGCCTCGGCGACTTCGCCCGCTTCCTGCAGCAGGGCGGCGACGACCAGTCGGCCGCCCCCGAGGTCAGCGGCGACGCGTTCACCGCGCTCGTCGAGTACATCCTGATCGGCCTCTCGATCGCGCTGGTGGTCAGCGTCGCCCGGAGCGGCCGTCGCGAGCGGAAGGCGAGGAGGGCCGCCGCCGTCCCGGAGTGACGCGGCGTCCGAGGCTCCCGGCGGCAGTCGCCCGGGCCGCGGTCGTAGGGAACCCGTGAGGTTCCGGCGTCGACCCGTATGGGAACCGTGAGCACCGCCGAGCGGCGGGCCGCGGAGGTGTCTAGTGAGTGCTCGTGCCAGCTCTGGCACGTGCCCGCGGTTCCGCGGTCACGATCCGCCTCCGGATGGAGTCCTCCCGTGCTCGACCTCGTCTCCGTGATCGGCGTCCTCGCCGTCTTCACCCTCCTCGGCGTCCTCGCCAAGGGGGTCGAGAAGCTGAGCCCCCGGGCCGGCGTCGCCGACCCCCGCGACGCGCGGACGGGAGGGGACCGGCCGTGATCGTCCTCGACACCCTCGCCGCGGTTCTCGCGATCGCCGCGATCGGCTACCTCGTCGTCGCCCTCGTGAAGCCGGAGCGCTTCTGATGGCCGCCTTCCTCGCGATCCTGCAGGTGGCCTCCGCCGCCCTGATCCTCGTGCTGGTGCACCGCCCGCTGGGCGACTACATGGCGCACCTCTACTCCTCGCCGAAGGACCTCGCCGTCGAGCGCGGCTTCTACCGGCTCATCGGCGTGGACGCCCGCGCCGAGCAGAGCTGGCAGGCCTACCTGCGCGGCGTGCTCGCGTTCTCGCTCGTCAGCGTGCTGCTGCTCTATGCGATCCAGCGGGCGCAGGCCGTGCTGCCGTACTCGCTCGGCTTCCCGGCGATCCCGGAGGGGCTCTCCTTCAACACGGCGATCTCGTTCGTGACCAACACGAACTGGCAGTCGTACTCCCCCGACGTGACGATGGGCTACTCCGTCCAGCTGATCGGCCTCGCCGTGCAGAACTTCGTCTCGGCCGCGGTCGGCATCGCCGTCGCGATCGCCCTCGTCCGCGGCTTCGCCCGGCGCGGCAGCGGCACGATCGGCAACTTCTGGGTCGACCTCACCCGCGGCCTCCTCCGGCTGCTCCTGCCCCTGGCCGTGCTCAGCGCTGTCCTGCTCCTGGCCGGCGGCGTGATCCAGAACGTCACCGGATTCACCGACGTCACCACGGTCACCGGCGCCACGCAGAGCATCCCGGGCGGCCCGGTCGCCTCGCAGGAGGCGATCAAGATGCTCGGCACCAACGGCGGCGGCTTCTTCAACGCCAACTCGGCGCACCCCTTCGAGAACCCCACCGCCTGGACCAGCCTGCTGCAGGTGGTCCTCATGCTCGCGATCCCGTTCTCGCTCCCCCGCACCTTCGGGCGGATGGTCGGCGACGCGAAGCAGGGCTCCGCGATCCTCGCGGCGATGGCCACGATCTTCCTCGTCTCCCTCACCGCGCTCACGCTCCTGGAGCTCGGCGGGAGCGGCGGCGCCCCGCAGGCCGCCGGCGGCGCGATGGAGGGCAAGGAGACCCGGTTCGGGATCGCCGGCTCGACGCTCTTCGGCGCCACCAGCACCCTCACCTCCACCGGCGCGGTCAACTCGATGCACGACTCCTACACCGCCCTCGGCGGAATGCTGCCGATGCTGAACATGATGCTCGGCGAGGTCGCCCCCGGCGGCGTCGGCTCCGGCCTCTACGGGATGCTCGTGCTCGCGGTCCTCGCGGTCTTCATCGGCGGACTGCTCGTCGGCCGGACGCCGGAGTACCTGGGCAAGAAGCTCGGCCCGCTCGAGATCAAGCTCGCCAGCATCTCCATCCTGATCACGCCGACCCTGGTGCTCGCGGGCACCGCGCTCAGCTTCGCGATCCCCGCGGTGCGGGCCGACGTCGAGAGCACGTCGATCGGGAACCCCGGCCTGCACGGCCTCTCCGAGGTGCTCTACGCCTTCACCTCCGCGGCCAACAACAACGGCTCGGCCTTCGCCGGGCTCACCGCGAACACGCCGTGGTTCAACGCGGCTCTCGGAGTCGCGATGCTGCTCGGCCGGTTCCTGCCGATCGTGATGGTGCTCGCCCTCGCCGGCTCGCTGGCCCGGCAGGGCGCCGCACCGGCGACCGCGGGCACGCTCCCCACCCACCGGCCGCAGTTCGTCGGCCTCCTCGTGGGCGTCACCGCCATCGTGACCGCCCTCACCTACTTCCCCGTGCTCGCACTCGGACCCCTCGCAGAAGGACTGCAGTCATGACCGCCACTCTCGACCGACCCGCCGCCTCCCCCATCCCCGAGAAGACCCCGCGGCGCGGCGCCTCCGCGTTCAGCCCCGAGCAGGTCCTCGCCGCGGTGCCCGGCGCGTTCCGCAAGCTCGACCCGCGCCTGATGGTGCGGAACCCGGTGATGTTCCTGGTCGAGGTCGGCGCCGCGCTGACCACCGTCCTCGCGATCGCCGAGCCGTTCCTCGGCGGCGCTCAGGAGTCCGGCGGCTCCCCGGTCCCCGGCTCCTTCACCTGGGGCATCGCGCTCTGGCTCTGGGCGACCGTCGTCTTCGCGAACCTCGCCGAGTCGGTCGCCGAGGGTCGCGGCAAGGCGCAGGCCGACAGCCTCCGGCAGACCCGCACCAGCACGATGGCCCGCCGCCTGCTGGAGTACCGCGCCGGCGACGGCGCCGCGGCCCACGGCCAGGTGCGCGAGGTCTCCTCGGCGGACCTGCAGCTCGGCGACCACGTCGTCGTCGAGGCGGGCGACCTGGTCCCCGGCGACGGCGACATCGTCTGGGGCATCGCCTCGGTCGACGAGTCCGCGATCACCGGCGAGTCGGCCCCCGTGGTCCGCGAGTCCGGCGGCGACCGCAGCGCCGTCACCGGCGGCACCCGGGTGCTCTCCGACCGCATCGTGGTGCGGATCACCTCGAAGCCGGGCGAGACCTTCGTCGACCGGATGATCGGCCTGGTCGAGGGCGCCTCGCGCCAGAAGACGCCGAACGAGATCGCGCTGAACATCCTCCTCGCGAGCCTCTCGATCGTCTTCCTCGTCGTCACCCTCACCCTGAACCCGATCGCCTCCTACGCCGCCGCCCCCGTCAGCGTCCCGGTGCTGGTCGCCCTGCTGGTCTGCCTGATCCCGACCACCATCGGCGCCCTGCTCTCCGCGATCGGCATCGCCGGGATGGACCGGCTCGTGCAGCGCAACGTGCTCGCGATGTCCGGCCGCGCCGTCGAGGCCGCCGGCGACGTCACCACGCTGCTGCTCGACAAGACCGGCACCATCACCTACGGCAACCGCCGCGCCACCGAGTTCGTCCCCGTCGGCGGGACCGGCGAGGACGAGCTGATCCGCGCCGCCGCGTCCTCCTCCCTCAGCGACCCGACACCCGAGGGGAAGTCGATCGTCGACCTCGCCGCCGCCCGCGGGATCCGCGAGGAGGCGCTCGCGAGCGACGTCCTCTCCGCCGAGATCGTGCCCTTCACGGCGCAGACCCGGATGAGCGGCCTCGACCTCCCCGACGGCGCGATGATCCGCAAGGGCGCCGGCTCGGCCGTCACCGCCTGGCTCGCGGACGGCGGCCCGCTCACCGCCGCCGCCGAACTCGAGGCGCAGGTGCACCGCATCTCGGAGAGCGGCGGCACCCCGCTGGTCGTCGCCGTGAAGGACGCGAGCGGCAGCGGCCGGATCCTCGGCGTCGTCCACCTCAAGGACGTCGTCAAGGAGGGGCTCAAGGAGCGCTTCGCCGACCTGCGCGCGATGGGCATCCGCACGGTGATGATCACCGGCGACAACCCGCTCACCGCGAAGGCGATCGCCGCGGAGGCCGGCGTCGACGACTACCTCGCCGAGGCCACCCCCGAGCAGAAGCTCGAGTACATCCGCCGCGAGCAGGAGGGCGGGAACCTGGTCGCGATGACCGGCGACGGCACCAACGACGCCCCGGCGCTCGCGCAGGCCGACGTCGGGGTCGCGATGAACACCGGCACGTCGGCGGCGAAGGAGGCCGGCAACATGGTCGACCTCGACTCCGACCCGACCAAGCTGATCGACATCGTCCGGATCGGCAAGCAGCTGCTGATCACCCGCGGAGCGCTCACCACTTTCTCGATCGCCAACGACATCGCGAAGTACTTCGCGATCATCCCCGCGATGTTCACCGGGATCTTCCCCGGCCTCGCCGTGCTGAACGTGATGCAGCTGCACTCGCCGTCCTCGGCGATCCTCTCGGCGATCGTCTTCAACGCGCTCGTCATCATCGCCCTCATCCCGCTCGCCCTCCGCGGCGTGGCCTACCGGGCGCTCAGCGCCTCGAAGGTCCTCAGTCGCAACCTCCTCGTCTACGGGCTCGGCGGGGTGATCGCGCCGTTCGTCGGCATCAAGCTGATCGACCTCGTCGTCTCCCTCCTCCCCGGCTTCTAGCCGGGGCCCGCAGTCCTCGGCGCTCGCAGCACTCCAAGCCCTCCCAGCACTCCTCACCACGACTCACCAGGAAGCAGACCACCCCATGACCACCCCCCGCACCGGGCTCCGGCAGTACGGAGTCGCCCTCCGCGCCCTCCTCGTGCTCACCGTCGCCCTCGGCGTCCTCTACCCCCTCGCGATCACCGGCGTCGGGCAGCTCGCCTTCGCCCGCCAGGCGAACGGCTCCCTGCTCACCGAGAACGGCGAGACCGTCGGCTCCAGCCTCATCGGCCAGTCCTTCACCGACGCCGACGGGAACCCTCTGCCCGAGTGGTTCCAGTCCCGGCCCTCCGCCGCGGGCGACGGCTACGACGCGAGCGCCTCCGGCGGCTCCAACCTCGGCCCCGAGAACGAGGACCTCATCGCCGCGATCCAGGAGCGCCGCGCCGCGATCGCCGCGTTCGACGGCGTCGACCCGGCCGCCGTCCCCGCCGACGCCCTCACCGCCTCCGCCTCGGGCCTGGACCCGCAGATCAGCCCCGCCTACGCCGCGATCCAGGTCGCCCGCGTCGCCGCCGCCCGCGGGCTCACCCAGGAGGACGTCCGCGCCCTCGTCGCCGAGCACACCCAGGGGCGCGACCTCGGGTTCCTCGGCGACGAGACCGTGAACGTCCTCGAGCTCAACCTCGCCCTCGCGGCGCAGGCGAGCTGAGGCGGCGATGAGGACGGGGCGGCTCCGGGTGCTGCTGGGCGCCGCCCCGGGCGTCGGCAAGACCTACGAGATGCTCGAGGAGGGCCGGCGCCTCCGCAGCGAGGGCCGCGACGTCGTCGTCGCCTTCGTCGAGACCCACGGCCGCGCCGCCACCGCCGCGATGGTCACCGGGCTCGAGGTCGTCCCGCGGACCACCCTCGAGCACCGCGGCGTGCGGCTCGACGAGCTGGACCTCGACGCCGTCCTCGCCCGGCGGCCCGGGATCGCCCTCGTCGACGAGCTCGCGCACACCAACGCGCCCGGCTCGGCCCACGAGAAGCGCTGGCAGGACGTGCGGACCCTCCTGGACGCCGGGATCGACGTCGTCTCCACCGTCAACATCCAGCACATCGAGTCGCTCAACGACGTCGTCCAGCAGATCACCGGAGTCCCGCAGCGCGAGACGATCCCCGACGCGATCCTGCGCGGCGCCGACCAGATCGAGGTCGTCGACCTCGCCCCGCAGGCCCTCCGCGACCGCCTCGCGGCCGGCCGCGTCTACCCGTCCGAGCGGATCGACGCCGCCCTGTCCAACTACTTCCGGCTCGGCAACCTCACGGCGCTGCGCGAGCTCGCGCTGCTGTGGCTGGCCGACGAGGTCGACTCCGCGCTGAACGGCTACCGCGTCGAGCACGGCATCGACAGCACCTGGGAGGCGCGCGAGCGCGTCGTCGTCACCCTGACCGGCGGACCCGAGGGCGAGACCCTGCTGCGCCGCGGCGCCCGCATCGCCGCCCGCTCCTCCGGCGGCGAGCTGCTCGCCGTGCACGTCACCAGCCAGGACGGCCTGCGCGCCGCCCGCCCGGAGGTGCTGGCCGAGCAGCGCGCCCTCGTCGACACCCTCGGCGGCAGCTACCACCAGATCGTCGGCGAGGACGTGCCCCGCGCCCTCGTCGAGTTCGCCCGCTCCGTCAACGCCACCCAGCTCGTCCTCGGCGTCAGCCGGCGGAGCAGGCTCGCCGCCGCGCTCACCGGCCCCGGCATCGGCGCGACGGTCATCCGCGAGTCGGGGACGATCGACGTCCACATCGTCACCCACGCCTCCGCGGGCCGCTCCCCCGCGCTGCCCCGGCTCGGCGGAGCGCTGACGCTGAAGCGGCGCGTCCTCGGCCTGCTGCTCGCCCTCGTCGGCGGGCCGCTGCTCACCTGGCTGCTCGCCGCCTTCCGGAGCGACGAGTCGATCACCAGCGACGTCCTCGCCTACCAGGTCCTCGTCGTCCTGGTCGCCCTCGCCGGCGGCCTCGGGCCGGCGCTGTTCGCCGCCGTGCTGTCCGGGCTCACCCTCGACTTCTTCTTCGTCGACCCGCTCTACACCGTCACCGTCGACGAACCGCTGCACGCCCTCGCCCTCCTGCTCTACATCGCCAACGCGATCCTGGTGAGCGCCGTCGTCGACCGCGCCGCCCGCCGCGCCCGCACCGCCCGCCGGGCCGGAGCCGAGGCCGAGCTGCTCGCCACCATCGCCGGCGGCGTCATCCGCGGCCAGGACGCCCTGCAGGCGATCCTCGAGCGCGCCCGCGAGGCCTTCGGGCTGACCGGCGTCCGCCTGCTCCGCGGCTCCGAGCTCCTCGGCGCCGACGGCGAGCCCGGCGGCGAGCACGAGACCGTCCCCGTCGGCCGCACCGCCGTCCTCGAGCTGCACGGCCGACCCGTCGGCGCGGGCGAGCGGCGCCTGCTCTCCGTCGTCGTCGCGCAGCTCGACGCCGCCCTGGAGCACGAGGACCTCAGCGAGACGGCGAGCGGCCTCGCCCCCCTCGCCGAGACCGACCGGGTGCGCAGCGCCCTGCTCTCGGCCGTCAGCCACGACCTGCGCCGGCCGCTCGCCGCCGCGACCGCCGCGATCAGCGGACTGCGCTCCACCGACATCGCCTGGAGCGCCGCGGACCGCGCGGAGCTGCTCGCCACCGCCGACGAGAGCCTCGGCACCCTCGCCGACCTCGTCACGAACCTCCTCGACGTCACCCGGCTGCAGGCCGGAGTGCTCGCCGTCTCCCTCGCCCCCGTCGACCCCTCCGACGTCGTCCTCCCCGCGATCGACGAGCTCGGCCTCGGACCGGCGGAGCTCGACCTCGATCTCGACCTCGACCTGCCGCCGGCGCTCGCCGACGCGGGGCTGCTCCAGCGCGTGGTGGTGAACCTGCTCGCCAACGCCGTCCGGCACTCCCCGGCCGACCGGCGCGTGCGGATCTCGACCAGTGGCTTCGGCGGCACGCTCCAGATCCGGGTCGCCGACCACGGACCGGGCATCGCCCCCGAGCGCCGGGCCGACGTCTTCGTCCCGTTCCAGCGCCTCGGCGACACCGACAACACCACCGGCCTCGGCCTCGGCCTCGCCCTGTCCAAGGGCTTCACCGAGGGGATGGGCGGCACGCTCGACACCGAGGACACCCCCGGCGGCGGCCTGACCATGGTCGTCACCCTCCCGCTCGCGCCGCCACCGACCGCGCCCCCGCCCGCACCGACGCCCCGGGAGGGAGCCCGATGAAGGGCTGCCGGTTCGTCCCCGGAGAGACACCGGTGGCCGGCTGAGCGCACTCGGCGGCTTCAGCGGACGGCGGCGTCGGGGGCGGGCGGCGTCAGTACTGCGCGAGCGGCGCGACGCCGACGCGCACCGCGCCGCCCGAGGCGCGCCGGATCCCCTCGTCGAGATCCGCCAGCGCCACCGTCTCGCCGACCAGGCCGGCGAACGGCCACGCCTGCCAGCGGTCGACGAGGTACGCCGAGGCCGCGGCGAGGTGCTCGGGCGTGTAGTTGTGCACGCCCCGCACGGTCAGCAGCCCGCGCACCACGCGCTCCGGGTCCAGCGGCACCGGCTCGGTCGGGAAGACGCTGCCGACCAGGACGACCACGCCGCCGACCGCGGCACGGGCGAGCGCCGAACCGACGGCCGCCCGCGCACCGGACGCCTCGAGGACCACGTCGAACTCGCCGCCCTCCTCATCGGGTCGCCGCGCTCGGGCGCCGAAGCGCTCGGCGAGCGCGCGGCGAGCGGGATCCGGCTCGACGAGGGTGACGACCGCCCCGCGGTCCGTCGCCATCGCCGCCGCGGTGAGCCCGATCAGGCCCGCGCCGCTGATCAGCACGTCCGCCCCGGTGAGCGGACGGACCGCCTCGGCGGCGGCGAGCGCGGCCCAGGCGGTGGCGGTCCCGCAGGACGCGGGCGCCAGGACGGCGGCCGGCACGTCCTCGGGCAGCCGGATGATCGGCGTGCCCGCGACGACGTGCGCATGGGTCGCGAAGCCGCCGGACAGTGCCCAGGCGTCGCTCATCCGCTCGTGGCCGTACTTGCGCAGCGACCGGCACTTCTGCGGCAGCCCGCCCACACAGCGGTCGCAGGAGCCGCAGCTCGCGGCGATCGACCACAGCACGCGGTCGCCCACGGCGAGGAGCGAGCCGTCGAGCGCGCGGGGCCCGCCGGTGCCGAGCTCGACGACGCGACCGAGCTGCTCGTGCCCGAGCACGAGCGGTGCGGGAGCGCTCCGGTCGCCGTGCACGGTGTGCACGTCCGAGCCGCAGATCGTCGCCAGCTCGATCTCGACCAGCACGTCGCCCGGCGCGAGCCGGACGGTGACGAACGCGACCGCCTCGTGCGGGCGGTCGGGCGCCAGCCAGACCATCGCGGTGGCGGAGGGCCGCAGCTCGACGCGCCGCGACTCCGGATCGATGCGCGGCGGCGCGCTCGCCGTCCTCATCGCAGCGAGAGCGTGAGCAGCGCGGTGACGTCCTCGATCACGGCGTGCGCGCCGGCCGCGCTCAGACGGTCGCGGTCGTGCGCTCCGCTCAGCACGCCCACCACGAGCCCGGCGCCCGCGCGCAGTCCCGAGAGGACGTCGCTGGCCGTGTCGCCGACGACCGCGACGGCGCTCATCGCGCTGACTTGCGCGCGCAGGGCGGCGGTCAGCACGAGGTCGGGTGCGGGGCGGCCCCGGCCGGCGTCGGCCGGCGAGAGGGCGATCCCGACGAGGTCGCGCCAGCCGAGCGCGTCGAGGATCGCGTCGCGGGTGACGGGAGCGAAGCCGGTGGTCAGCGCCACGCCGACCCCCGCGGCGCGCAGCTCGCGCAGCAGCTCCTCGGCACCGGGGATCGGCGCGGCGGCGCCCTCGAGGATCAGCTCGGCGTAGGCGTCCTCGAACGCGGCGGTCGCCCGCTCCGCGGCGGCGACGTCGCCCCCGGCGAGGTGCGTGAACACGTCGATCTTCGACTGCCCCATCGTCTCGCGCACGTAGTCGAGCGCCTCGGCCCACGGCAGGCGGTCGGCGACGCCGGTGCGCTCGGCCGCACGCTGGAACGCCTGCTCGACGACCCCGTCGTCGGTGACGGTGGTGCCCGCCATGTCGAGCACGACGAGCTCGATGCCGGCGAGGGCCGGGCCGGGACCGGCGGTGCCGAGGGGAGCGGGAGCGGGAATCGTGCTGGTCATCAGCGGCCTTCCGAGGAGACGAGGAGGGATGCGGTGCTGTCGAAGCGGTCCGCGAGGGTGGTCTCGGCGAGACCGAGCCCGGTGGTCATGCCGATGCCCGTGGTGACGGTGCGCACGAGGACGCCCGGCATCGGCTCGGCGACGAGGAACTCGTCGCGCCCGCTGGCGTAGACGCCCTGCCAGCGCTCCAGCACCCGCGGCGCCGCCCCGAACAGGCGGGCGGTCTCCTCGAGGAGGAGCTCCGCGGTCGCCTCGGACTGGAACGGCTCCGGCGTGATCGAGCGGTGGTGGGAGTCGCCGACGACGACGCTCCCGTCGGGCAGCTGCGTGTACATCTGGTTGAGGTCGATCGCCGCGAGGTCCGGCCGCTCGGCGTGCAGCCGGGCCCGCACCGCGGCGGCCTCGGGCAGGCGCGCGAAGCCGCTGTAGCGCACGAGCGACCAGCCCGTCAGCAGCGGCGCGGCCAGCGGAGCGCGCAGCGGCAGCTCCACGCGGAGCATGTCGAGGGAGCAGCGGACGACGTCGTGCGCCTCGGCGAGCTCGGGGAGGAGCTGATCGAGGTCGTGGTTGACCGCGACGACGACCGTGTCGGCGAGGATCGCGCCCCTGCTGGTCTCCACGACGCCCTCGGCGACCCGCCCGACGGCCGTGCGCATCCGGAACTCGACGCCGAGCTCGGCGAGGTGCCGGACGATCGCGGCCGCGGCCGTGCGCGGATCCGCCTGCAGGTCGTAGGGCAGCACCGCTCCCCCGACGACGACCGCGGGGTCGACCGGGGTCGCCGCCGCGGTCTGCCTCGCGTCGAGCAGCTCGATCTCGGGGCCGTCGCCGAAGCCGAACGGCGCCTGCGCGGCCGCCGACTCCAGCAGGGCGAGCTCGTCGGCGTGGCGCGCGACGATGTGCGTGCCGCGGCGGCCGAGCGCGAAGCCGGCGTCCCGCGAGAGCCGCAGCCACGCCTCCCGCGCCGCGAGCCCGTAGCGCAGCGCCTCGCCCGCCTGCGGGGTGAAGCAGAGGTGGCCGAAGTTGCGGACGGTCGAGCCCATCGGCGCGGCGGTCCGGTCGAGCACCACGACGCGAAGCCCCCGGCGGACGGCGGCATAGGCGGCGCCGAGACCGACGATCCCGGAGCCGACGACGGCGACGTCGTACCGGGCGCTCATCGGAGCACCTTCCGCAGCCACATCGCCAGGCCCTCGACGACGAGCACGGTCACCAGGATCATCAGGACGATGGCGGTCACGGTCGCGTAGTTCGAGCCCTGCGCGGCGTTCAGCAGGTAGTAGCCGATCCCGCCGCCGCCGACGATGCCCAGCAGGGTCGCCGCGCGGATGTTGGTGTCGAGCAGGTAGAAGGTGTGGCCGAGCATTGCGCGCGCCCCCTGGGGCAGGGTCGCTCCGGCGTAGACCTGCAGCCGCGTGGCGCCGGTCGCGATGAGGGCGCGCTCCGGTCCGGAGTCGACCTCCTCCAGCGAGTCGGCGATCAGCTTGCCGAGCAGGCCGACCCCGCCGACCGCGAGGGCGATCGTGCCGGCCTGGGTGCCCAGCCCCGAGACGACGATGAGCAGGATGGCGAGGATGAGCTCGGGCACGCCGCGGACCGCGACCAGCAGCAGCCGGAAGCCGCTGCGGGCGCCGCGGGTCGGGGCGACGTTGCGGGCGGCGAGCGAGCCGATCAGCACCGACGCGACGACGGTGAGCAGCGCCGCCGCGAGAGCGATCGCGATCGTCTCGCGCATCGCCTCGATCATCGTGCCGGCGTCGTAGCTGCCGAAGGACGGCGGCCAGAACTGCGCCGCGACGGCGGGGACGCGGCCCCAGAAGGTGAGCGCGTCGCTCCAGGTGATGTCGCTGACGACGACGCCCGCGACGATCACGAGGGCCGTCACCACGCCGGCGAGGGCGTTCCGGAGGCGCGTGGGGGTCCACGGCCGGCGCAGCGCCGACTCCGGGGTCGACCGCGGCGTCGCGGCCGCCGGCCGCCCCGCGGTGCCGCTCGCGCGGTCGCCGCGGAACCGGCGCACGAGCGCGCCGACCGGGCCGGAGCCGGACGCGCCGGAGCCGGAGGCGCCGCGGCCGAGCATCGCCGCGCGCACCGAGCTCGAGACGATCTCCATCGCCACGCAGAGCGCGAAGATCACCAGGGCGATGCCGATGCCCCGCCCGTACTGCAGCGACTTGAAGGCGTAGGACATCTCGAGGCCGAGGCCCGCGACGCCGACGTAGCCGAGGATCACGGAGCCGCGCAGATTGATGTCGTTGCGGTGCAGCACCGTCGCGACCCAGGACGGCAGCACCTGGGGCAGCACGCCCGAGGTGAACTCCTGCAGCCTCGTGCCGCCGGCGGCGCGGATCGCGAGGCGCGGTCCCTCGTCGATCTGCTCGATCGCGTCGGCGAACAGCTTCGAGATCATGCCGACGGAGTGCAGGCCGATCGCGAGGATGCCGGGCAGCGAGCCGAGCGAGAACATCAGCACGAAGACCATCGCGAGGACGACGTCCGGGATCGCGCGGGCCAGCACGCCGAGGAAGCGCGCGACCGCCCGGGCCGCGTGACCGGGCGTGGTGTTGGCCGCCGCGAGGTACGCCAGCGGCGCCGACAGCACCGCGGCGAGCAGCGTGCCCGTGAGCACCAGCCCGAGGGTCTGCGCGGTGAGGGCGAGCAGCTCCGCCGGCTCGGGGAAGCTGATCGCGCCGACCCGGCCGAGGAAGCGCTCGGCGTTCGAGAGCGACTGCAGCATCCGCGGCACCGAGATGTCGACCTCGATCAGCGCGGCGACGGCGAGCCCCGCGAGGGCGAGCAGGGTCAGGACCGCGGCGATCCGCTCCGGGGAGCGCCGTGGCCGCGGAGCGCGCGCGGCGACGGCCGGGTTCGGGCGGCGCGCGGTGCGCGGCGGCAGCACGGCCGTCATCGGGTGGCCTCCGGTGTGAGCAGCTCGTTCTGCACGGCCTCGAGCTCCGAGGTCGTCGTGGCCACGCGGCCGTAGATCTCCATGACCTCGGCCTTGGACAGCCCCGCCGCGGGAGTGTCGAGGACGACCGCGCCGTGCCGGAGGCCGACGATCCGGTCGGCCCAGGAGATGGCGAGGTCCACCTGGTGCAGGCTGCAGAGCACGGTGAGCCCCTCCTCCGCGGCGATCTCGCGGATCAGACCCATGACCTGATCGCTCGACTCGGGGTCCAGGGAGGCGACGGGCTCGTCCGCCAGGAGGATCGAGGGGTTCTGCATCAGGGCGCGCGCGATCGCGACGCGCTGCTGCTGCCCGCCCGAGAGGGTGTCGGCGCGCTGGTAGGCGCGCTCGAGCAGGCCGACCCGCTCGAGGTGCTGCAGCGCGCGCAGCTTCTTCGCCTTGGGGTAGCTCCAGAGGCCCAGACGCGGCCCGCGCAGCTCCGCGAGCGCCCCGGTCAGCACGTTCTCGAGCACCGTCAGCGACGGCACGAGCTCGAACTGCTGGAAGATGAAGCCCACCTTCCCGCGGAGCGTGCGCAGCCGACCGCCCCGCAGCGCGGGCACGTCCTCGCCGAGCACGCGGACCGCGCCGCTCGTCGGCGCCTCGAGGGCGTCGACGTGGCGCAGCAGGGTGGACTTGCCCGACCCGGAGAGCCCGAGCAGGACGACGATCTCCCCGCGGCGCACGGTGAGCGACACCGCGTCGAGCGCGGTCGTCGCGCCGAAGCGCTTGGTGAGGTCGGTGATCTCGACCACGGCGTCGGCCGCGGGAGGGGAGGAAGTCGTCATCGGAGTCTCCAGGTCGGGTCGGTCGGTTCAGCGCTCGACGGCGGGGCGCCGGGTCAGGCCTGGCACTGCGTGGCGTCGGTCGCCTCGCAGATCTCGCGGATCTGGTCGTAGTACGCGTCGTCGACCGGCTTGGTCTCGTAGAAGACGCTGCGGAAGCCGTCGCTGTCGGCCGACTCGACGCCCGCGGCGATGATGTCGTCGATGGTGACGTCGGAGAGGATGTCCTTCAGCTGCTGCTTCAAATCGTCCGGGAGGGCGTCCGACTCGACGATCGGCGCGCCGGGGACCATGGTCCGCTCGATCACGGTGACGGCGTCGGACTTCTCGACCTCGCTGTCCTCCGCGAAGCCGGCCTCGCACTCGACGTTCTCGCCGACCTTCTGCACCGACACGTCGTGCTTGCCGGCGAACACCGGCGTGATGTCGGTCTCGGGGTCCAGGCCCGCCTCGATCAGGTTGTAGCTCGGGAAGAGGTAGCCGGAGGTGGAGGACGGGTCGACGAAGCAGACCTTCTTGCCCTTCATGTCGGCGATCGAGGCGATGTCGCTGCCGTTGGGGACGATGGCCTCGGAGTAGTAGCCGGGCTCCTGCCCCTCGGAGGTCACGATCGAGGAGATCGGGGTGAGCTCGGCGCCGTTGTTCGTGGCGGTGACGTAGGTGAAGCCGGAGAAGCTGGCGACGTCGATCTGCCCGGCGATGGCCGCCTCGATCAGCGCCGCGTAGTCGGTCGACTCGTGGTACTCGACGGTCTTGCCGGTCTCCTGCGCGATGTAGTCCATCAGCGGCTGGTAGTTGGTCTCGGTGTCGACGGAGTCGGGGACGACGCCGAAGACGAGGGTGCTCGAGTCGACGGCGAAGCCGCCCTCGGCGTCGCCGGCGGCGGTCGAGCCGGCCGATGCGGTGCCGGAGCAGCCGGCCAGGAGCGCGAGGGCGCCGGCGGCGGCCAGCGCGGTGAGGGCCGATCGGGAGAAGGGGGTCAGGCGGGCGCGGGTCTGCATGATGGCCTTTCGGGCGGAGGGCGTCGAGGGGGACGACTGGAACTCTGCCGCACCGGGCGCCTACGTATGTACCTATCTCGCCACTGTTCACGACGTGTTCACCCATCTCGCGCGGCCGTAGCCCGCGTCACCCGATTCGGCGGCGGGGCCGGTGACGCTCCGCTCAGAAACGCCCCTCCGCCCAGTAAGGTGCCTACGTGGCTGATGTGATGTACAAGGCGATCGCCGACGACCTGCGTCAGTCGATCGCGAGCGGCCTGCTGGCCCCCGGCGACGAGGTCCCGACCGAGGGCGAGCTCGCCGCGAAGTGGAAGACGTCGCGCGGCCCGATCCGCAACGCCCTGGCGGCGCTGCGCAGCGAGGGCCTGATCGAGACCACCCGCGGTCGCCCGAGCCGGGTCATCGAGCGCAAGGCCCAGCAGGCCGTCGACGTCTCGATCCCCTTCACCCGCTGGGCGCGGACGATGGGCGCGCGGCCCGGGGCGCTCACCCAGCAGGTCTCGCTCCGGCGCTCGGACGCCGACCAGGCCGCCCTGCTCGGCATCGAGCCGGGCGAGCTCGTCGTCGACGTCCTCCGGCTGCGCTCGCTGGACGACCGGCCGACGATGCTCGAGCGGCTGACCTTCATCGAGCCGGCCGGCCGCAACCTCTTCGACGTCGACCTCGACACGGTCTCGATCACCGAGTTCCTCGACTCGCGCGGCTGGAAGTCGGCCGAGGTCGACCACGAGATCGACGCCGTGGCCGCGGACGAGACCGACGCGCAGCTGCTCGAGCTCGCACCCGGCTCCCCCGTGCTCCGCCTGCACCGCATCACCCGCGACGCCGACGGCCGGACCTTCGAGGCCTCCGACGACCGCTACCGCAGCGACATCGTCCGCTTCACGGTCTCGGCGACCGGACGGCGCCGCGACGGCGCCCACTTCATCCGCCCCGTCGGTCTCTGATCCGCGCCGTCACACCGAGAGCAGCACGATCCCGCCGGCCACCACGAGCGAGGCCGCGATCCGCCGCACCGCCGAGCCCTCGCGGAGCACCAGCGCGCCGAAGAGCGACACCAGGATCACGCTCATCTCGCGCATCGGCGCGACCAGGGCGACCGGCGCGAGCGTCACGGCCTGCAGCACCAGGATGTAGGAGAGCGGCGAGAGCACCCCGAACGCCAGCACCCGCGGCCAGTGCTGCCGGAGGACGGGCAGCAGCTCCGCCCGCCGCCGGCGCAGCGGCACGAGGTAGACCACGATCTCGACCAGCGTGCAGCCGACCATGAACGCCACCGGGGACAGCCCCCAGGTCCGGAGGGCGTGCGCGTCCCAGATCGTGTACACCGCGATCGCGACGCCGGTGAGGACACCGAAGAGGATGCCCGGATCGACGAGGCGGCGCCCCGAGGGGGCCTGCGCGGTCGGCCGGTCGATCAGCCCGGTGGCGATCACCCCGGTCACCACGACGGCGACGCCGAGCACCGCCACCGGCGAGATCCGCTCCCCGAGCAGCAGCACCGCCAGCCCGGCGCTGAGCGCGGGGCCCGTCCCCCGGGCGGTCGCGTAGACCGTCGACAGCCGGCCCCGGGCGTAGCCCGCCTGCAGCACGACCATGTAGCCGACGTGCAGCAGCCCCGAGACGCCCGCGCCGATCAGCAGACCGCGCGGCAGATCGTCGCCCGAGCCGAGCCCTCCCGTGAAGGGGACGAGCGGTCCCCAGACCAGCGTGCTCGCGACCGCCCCCCACCAGAGGAAGGGCAGCCCGATGCCGCTGACCCGGTGCGCGACGACGTTCCACGCCGCATGGCAGAGCGCCGCGGTCAGCACGAGGGCGAGGACGAAGGCAGACATGTTCGGGACCTTTCCGCGCGCGCCGACGCGCGCCGCAGCGGTCCTCCAGGCTTCTGTCCCTTGAGATGACGGACTCCGATGGCGGAGACCCGTGGCGCCGCTCGAACCAGCCGGACGACGTGTCGTCCCGGAACCCTAGGCGCTATCGGGACGACGGTACCGCACGGGCGGAGGCCCCTCGTCGCCGTCGCGGAATCGTTCACCCGGCCTCGTCCGCGCCCGTCCCGCCCGCCGCGCCCAGGGTGAACAGCCGCTGAACGTGTCTGCATATCCTTGCCGTCGGCTTCCAGATAGGTACAGACGTGGGCAGTCTGGCGGCGCGCGGTCGCCTCCGCGCTCCACCTCACCCCTCCTGGAGTCGTCGATGTCCCTGCCCCTCCGCGCCCTCGGCGCCGTCTGCGTCTCGGCGGTGATCGGCGGCCTGCTGCTCGCCGCGCCGTCCGCCTCCGCCGCCGGCACCACCTACAACGGCCTGCCCTCCGGCACCCGCACCGCGAAGACCCTCGTCGTCGGCATCGACGGCGCGTCCTTCGACCAGCTCGACGCGGCCGACATGCCCGCGCTCGACTCCCTCCGCGCCGAGGGACTCACCTCGAGCTCGAACCTCTACGCCGCGCCGATGTCCGGCACCGTGTCCGGGCCCGGCTGGTCGACCATCGCCACCGGCGCCTGGCCCGACAAGCACGGCGTCGTCGACAACGCGTTCACCGCCCCGCGCTTCGGGCAGTACCCGGACTACCTCAGCCGCATCGAGGCCGCCGACCCCTCCCGCTCGAGCCTGGTCGTCGCCACCTGGTCCCCCGTCGCCGAGACGATCTTCGGCTCGGCCGTCGACGTCCGCCGCACCGGCGGCGGCGACGCGCAGACCACCGCCACCGCCGTCGACTACCTGGCGAACGGCAACCCCGACAACACCTTCGTCCACCTCGACGAGGTCGACGGCGCCGGCCACTCGATCGGCACGAACGGGGCCGCCTACGCCACGGCCCTCGCCCGCGCCGACGCCCAGCTGGGCGAGATGATCGCCGCCGTCCGCGCCCGCCCGAGCTACGCGAGCGAGCAGTGGACGATCCTGGTCACCGCGGACCACGGCCACACCCCCACCGGCGGGCACGGCGGGAACAGCCTCGCCGAGCGGAAGGTCTTCGTCATCGCGTCCGGCCCCGGCATCGCCGCGGGCTCCACGCGGAACGACGTGAAGATCGTCGACATCGCCCCCACCGTCCTCGCCGTGAACGGCCTCGCGAACGACCCCGCCTGGACCCTCGACGGCATCGCCCTCGGCACGCCGTCGACCGACGCCTTCGACACCCTGCGGCCCGCTCTGCAGCCCCGCCTCGACGAGACGCGACCAGCGGCCGGACTGCTCGGCTGGACCCGCACCGCGCCCCAGGGCTGGCGGATCGACGACTCGGCGATGCCCGCGGGCGGCGTGCGGGAGTGGTCGGGCTGGTCCTTCGCGACCGACTCGTTCTTCACGAGCGTCGAGCCCGGCCAGAAGCGCGAGACCAACGTCCGCGCCCGCGACGTCTTCGCCGTCGCGGACTCCGACGAGTGGGACGACAGGACGCACGCCGCGGGGCAGTTCGACTCCACCCTGATCAGCCCGGCGTACCCCGTGAACGGCAGCGCCACCGCGACCCTCTCCTACGCCACCGACTATGTCATCGACGGACCGCAAAGCGCCGTCGTCTCGGTCTCCTTCGACGGCGCCGCCCCCGTCGTGGTGAAGAACTACACCGCGACCACGAACGCGAACGAGACGCTCCGGATCGACGTCCCGGCCGGCGCCCGCACCGCCGAATTCCGGTTCCGCTACACCGGCCAGAACAGCGCCTTCTGGACGCTCGACCAGGTCGCCCTCACCCAGGCCGCCGTTCCCGCGGTCGCCGTCACGGCCACCGCGTCGACCCGCTGCCTCGCCGGCAGGGCCGTCGTCACCGTCCAGGCGCGCAACGACGACGCGGTGCCCGTCGCGCTGACGGCCGCCTCGGCCTTCGGGACGAAGACCTTCGCTCCGCTCGCCCCGGGCCGGACCACCTCGCACGCGTTCAGCACCCGTGCGGTCTCGATCCCCGCCGGAGCGGTCGAGGTCGTCGCGACCGCCACGGTCGACGGCGCCCCCGCGACCACGACCGTGCGCGCCCCGTACTCCGCCACCACCTGCAACTGACCCGCCCGACCCGAGGAGACCCCGCCATGAGAAGACCCGCCCTCGCCGCCCGCTGCGCGGCCGTCGCCGCAGGCGCCCTGCTGCTGACCGCCGTCGCCTCCGCGGCCGCCGCCGACGACGTCCTCGACGACCGGAGCGTCGACATCGGCGTCTCGATCGCCGAGCCCACCGCGCCCGGGGTGCTCGCGATGACCGTCGCCGCCGGCTCGACCGCCCTGACCGAGGACGGCTCGACCGAGCTCGTCCGCCGGTTCACCGGCGCCCTGCCGACGGTGACCGTCACCGACACGCGGAGCCCGGAGGAGATCCCCGCCGGAGCCGGCTGGTACGTGCTCGGCTCCGCGTCCGCCTTCACCGCGTCCGACGGGCAGGAGCCGATCGGCGCCGACCACCTCGGCTGGACTCCCCGCCTCCTGGACGGCGGCGACTCCGGTCTCGTCACCGAGGGCGATCCGGTCGACACGGTGCTGGACGAGGGGGACGACGCGGTCGGCCTCGTCGACCAGGAGCTGCTCGCCCTGGCCCTCGACTCCGGCGCGGTCGCGGAGGAGGGCGCGTGGACCGCCTCCGCGGACCTCGTCCTGAGCACCGAGCCCGACGTCGCCGCCGGCGACTACTCCGGCTCGCTGACCCTCTCCCTCTTCGAGTGAGACCCGGTGGGCGCAGGCGTCACGCGCCTGCGCCCACCGCGGTCGGCCGAGCGTGGGCGCGGCAGCCGCGCGTCGGCGCTCGCGATCGATACAGCACTCCGTGTACTGTGGCCGCGTGACCGACACCGCGACCGTGACCGTGACCCACTCCGCCGCCCTCGCGCGCCTGGGCTCCGCTCTGGCGGACGAGACCCGGGCGCGGATCCTGCTCGCGCTGCGCGAGGCGCCGGCCGTCCCCTCCGATCTGGCGGACGCGCTCGGCGTGTCCCGGCAGGTGATGTCGAACCAGCTCGCCTGCCTGCGCGGCTGCGGACTCGTCGAGGCCGTCAAGGACGGCCGCTACACCTGGTACCGCCTGGCGGAGACCCGGCTGGCCGGCGCGCTCGACGACCTGCTGCGCCTGGTCCTCGTGGTCGACCCGGACTGCTGCTCCGGCGCGGACTGCCACTGCGCATGAGCGCCCTCCCGCTCCGCGCCCCGCTCGCCCCGGCCCGCCGCCTCGTCCTGCAGCGGCGCATCCGGTGGATCGTCGCGGCGACCATCGGCTACAACGTCGTCGAGGCGATCGTCGCCCTCGCGGCCGGGACGGTCGCGTCCTCCGCCGCACTCGTCGGCTTCGGCCTCGACTCCGTCGTCGAGGTGCTGTCGGCGACCGCCGTGGCCTGGCAGTTCTCCGGCCGCGATCCGCACGCCCGCGAGCGCACGGCGCTGCGGGTGATCGCCCTGTCCTTCTTCGGCCTGGCCGCCTTCGTCGCGGCCGACTCCGCCCGCGCCCTGCTCGGCTTCTCCGAGGCGCAGCACTCCCCCGTCGGCATCGTGCTCGCGGCGGTGAGCCTGCTCGTGATGCCGGCCTTCTCGCTGGTCGAGCGGCGCACCGGCCAGGAGCTCGGCTCCGCCTCCGCCGTGGCCGACTCGAAGCAGACGCTGCTCTGCTCCTACCTCTCCGCCGCCGTCCTCGTCGGCCTGCTGCTCAACAGCACCCTCGGCTGGACCTGGGCCGACCCGGTCGCCGGACTCGTCATCGCCGCCTTCGCCGTCCGCGAGGGCCTCGAGGCCTGGCGCGGCGACGCCTGCAAGCAGCCGGTCGCCGCCCTCACCGCCGAGAACAGCCCCTCCTGCACCTGCTGCTGACAGGACCGGCCGGCGCGCTCATTCTCATGCTGATCGAGTAGCCCGCGCAGCGGGCGTATCGAGATCCACCCCGGCAAGGACCTGGGACGCAGCACACCCGCCGCACCACCCGCGCAGGCCCGCCCCGCGGCTTCCTCCACATCCGGCGGTCGGCGCTGAGAACGTCCATATCTCCGCGGATCCGGCCGATTCCCGCCCGTCGTCGGTGCGACCATGACCGTGGGAGGCCCTGATGCGTGACGCGGTGCTGGTCGTGGAAGACGACCTCGAGATGGGGGAGCTCCTCGTGCGAGGTCTCACCGGCGACGGCTACGACGTCGACCTGTTCCCCGAGGGCGTCGGTGCGCTGAACGCGGCGCGCGGCACCGAGTACGCGGCGGCCGTCCTGGACGTGATGCTTCCCGGCATGAGCGGCTTCGAGATCTGCCGCCACCTGCGCGCGACCGGCGCCACGCTCCCGGTGATCATGCTCACCGCCCGCGACGCGCTGCAGGACCGGGTCTTCGGCCTCGATGCCGGCGCCGACGACTACCTGGCGAAACCGTTCCACTTCGAGGAGCTCTCCGCCCGCCTTCGGGCGATGATCCGCCGCGAGCGCCTGACGAACCGCGCCCCGGTCGTGCTCGGCGATCTCCGGGTGGACCCCTACACGCACACCGCGTCCGTCGACGGCGCCGTGCTGCCGCTGAGTCCGAAGGAGTTCGGGGTGCTCCGCGCGCTCGCGGCGCGGGCCGGCGAGTTCGTGCCGCGGGAGGAGATCCTGCTCGAGGTGTGGGGCTCCGCGGAGTTCGTCGACCACAACATCGCGGAGCAGTACATCAGCTACCTCCGCCGCAAGCTCACTGCCGGCGGGGCATCGGTCGAGATCACCACCCGGCGGGGTGCGGGCTACCGCCTCGGAGTGAAGCCGTGAGCTGGCGGTCGCTGTCGATCCGCGTGCGGATCACGGTGTCGAGCCTGCTGGTCGCGATGCTGTTCTTCGGGATCGTCGCGATCGTCGTGCGCGAGCAGCTCGATCACATCCTCGACGCCTCCACGATCGAGCTGGTCCGCTCGGGAGCGTCGCAGGCACTGATCGAGGAGAGCCGCGACACCGCCGAGGCGGTCGTCGGCGGCGTCAGCACCACCCTGCTGATCGCCCTGGCGATCCTGTTCGTCGCGTTCACCGCCACGTCCTGGGCCCTGGTCGGCCTCGCCCTGCGCCCCGTCGGCCGGATGCGCGCCATCGCCGACCGGCTGCGCCGCGGCCGCTCCACCGAGCTGCTCCCCGTCGGGCCGGCCCGCGACGAGCTCTCCGACCTCGCCTCGACGCTGAACGCGCTGATCGAGGATCTGCGGGAGTCCGCGGACCGGGAGCGGCGGCTCGTCGCCGATGCGAGTCACGAGCTGCGCACCCCGCTCGCCGCCCTGCGCACCCGCCTCGAGCTCGCCGATCGCGTCCGCGACGATCCGGCGGCGCTCTACGCCGACGTCGTCGAGGCGCGCCGCTCGATCGACCGCCTCCAGTCGCTGACCGACGGGCTGCTGATCCTCTCGAGGATCGACGCCGGCACCGTCGCCGGGGACGCCTCCTCGGCGGCCCTGCGCGAGGAGGTCGCCGACAGCGTCGACCGCGCCCGGATGCTCGCCCGCGACCGGGATCTCGCGATCGACTTCGTCGCCCCCGCCTCTGTCGCTGCAGCCCGCTACCCGGTCTCCCCGACCGACTTCGGTCGGATCCTGGACAACCTGCTCGCGAACGCCGTCACCGCGACGCCCGACGGCGGCAGCGTCACCGCGACCCTCGTCGAGCGCGCCGAGGAGATCGTCCTCTCCGTCGACGACGACGGCCCGGGCGTCCCCGATGCGTTCCTCGCCGTCGCGACCGACCGCTTCACCCGCCCCGACGCCGCCCGCTCCCGCGAGGGCGGTGCCGGCCTCGGGCTCGCGATCGTGGCCGGCCTCAGCCGGGCCGCCGGCGGACAGCTCAGGATCCGCAACCTCGTCCCCCACGGCCTCGGTGTCGACGTCCGCATCCCCGCGACGCAGCCCCACCCGACCTCTCGCAAGGAGAACCGATGATCGACCCCCAATCCCTCCTCGACGGTGCCGGCCCCTGGGCGATCGCCCTGGTCTGCCTGATCGCCTTCGTCGAGACGGGCCTGCTGATCGGGTTCTTCCTCCCCGGCGACACCCTGCTCTTCTTCACCGGCGTCTTCGTCGCGACCGGCGTGATCTCCCTCCCGGTGCCGCTGGTGATCCTGATGGTCGCCGTGTCCGCGTTCCTGGGCGATCAGCTCGGGTTCGTCATCGGCCGCGAGACCGGCCCGCGGATCTTCGAGCGCAAGGACAGCGGCCTGTTCAGCCGCTCGAGCGTCGCCCGCACCCAGAAGTTCTTCGACCGCTTCGGCGGCTGGGCGGTCACCATCGCCCGCTTCGTCCCGGTCGTGCGCACCTTCGCCCCCGTCGCTGCGGGCGTCGGGAAGATGCACTACGCCCACTTCGTCGGCTTCAACGCCCTCGGCGCGGCCGTCTGGTCCACCGGCGTCATCCTGCTCGGCTTCTTCCTCGGGCAGATCCCCGGCGTCGCGGACTTCGTGGGGAAGTACATCGACATCGTCCTCGTCGGCATCGTCGTGATCAGCCTCGCCGGCATCGCGCTCACCTACTGGCGGCAGAAGAACCGCGCCCGCCGCGACGCCGCCTGACCGCGTTCGTCAGACGGTCGGCGCCGGGACGGCGGCGCGTGGCCGACGGCCGACCGCGATCACGGCGACCAGCAGCAGGAACACCGCCAGAGCGGCGAGCGTGACCGGGCCCGTCCCCAGGCCGAGCCCGCTGCGACTCACCGGGTCCGCGAGCCAGTCGCACACCGACGCCCCGAGCGGTCGCGTGACGACGTAGGCGGACCAGAACGCGAAAACCGCAGTCATCCCCGCGAACCGGTGCGCGAGCGCCGGCACCGCGATGATCACCGCGAACAGGACAGCGGAGGTCAGGTAGCCGAAGCCGAGCGTCGACGCGGTCAGGTCCCCGGCGGCCGTGCCGAGCGCGAACGTCCCGGAGACGGCGAGCCAGTAGAACAGGGCGCGGCGCGGCGTCGTGACCGAGTGGATCGACAGCGTCCGCTCCACCCGCCACCACACGACGAAGACCAGGGCGAGGGCGACCGCGAACCCGAGAGTCGAGACGAGGTACGGGACCCCGGCGGCCACGTGCAGCACGTCGGCGGCCATCGTGCCGAAGACGCTCACCATCAGCACCGCCAGCCAGTACACCCAGGGGAGGTACCGGCGGACCGCGAACTGGAGCGCGAGGGCCGCAAGGAACGCGAGCCCGGTCACGCCGACCACGATCACCGGATCGAACGCGGTCGCGAGGAAGTCCGACGCCGTCTCGCCCATCCCGGTGGTCAGCACCTTCAGGATCCAGAACAGCGCCGTCGCCTCGGGCACCGTGGAGGCGACGTAGCGGCCGGCGAGAACACTGCCGCGAGGTCGAAGGGGCGGTGTTCGGCGCGGGGCGGCGAGATGCGTCATCCCGTCATGCTCGAGGAGCGTGCGGCATCGGATGCTGGGGTGTTCGCCGGGGTCGTTGAAGATGCACACAGCGATCCGGTTTCCGGCCGAGCACGGCCGTGACGATGCCTACTCTCGGAAGCGCTCGCGGGATCCCTCGCGACTCCTCTCCGACCGGAACGGACCCGATGGACATCCTCCAGGCGATCATCCTCGGCATCGTCGAGGGGCTGACCGAGTTCCTCCCGGTCTCCAGCACCGGGCACCTCACCATCGCCGAGAAGCTGATGGGCCTGAAGGTCGACGACCTCGGGGTGACCGCGTTCACCGCGATCATCCAGATCGGCGCGATCGCCGCCGTGCTCCTCTACTTCCGGAAGGACATCGCCGAGCTCGCCACCGCGTGGTTCGTCGGGCTGCGGCACCCTTCGCAGCGCAACCGGACGAACTACCGGATCGCCTGGCACGTGATCCTCGGATCGATCCCGATCGGGATCATCGGGTTCCTCGGCAAGGACCTCATCAGCGGAGGCCTGCGGAATCTGTGGGTGGTCGTCGCCGCACTGCTCGGCTGGAGCATCGTGATGCTCGTCGCCGAACGCGTCGGCGCCCAGACCAAGGACCGTCGCGCGATCACCCGGAAGGACGCGGTCATCATCGGCCTCGTGCAGTGCATCGCGCTGATCCCCGGCGTCTCTCGCTCCGGAGCGACCATCAGCGGAGGCCTGTTCCGCGGCCTCGATCGAGTGACCGCCACGAAGTTCGCGTTCTACCTCTCCATCCCCGCACTCACCGCCGCCGGCGCCTACGAAGCGGCGACCGCCGCGTCCGCGGTCAGCGCGAGCGTCGGCTGGATCCCGACCCTCGTCGCCACCGTCGTCTCCTTCGTGGTCGCGTACGCGTCGATCGCGTGGCTGCTGCGCTACGTCGCGGGTCACGGCTTCGGTGTCTTCGTGGCTTACCGCGTCGCCCTCGCCCTCGTCCTGTCCGGGCTGCTGGTCACCGGCACGATCGCGGCCAGCTGACCCGATTGCCCGGCGGGGGTCCTGCCGGACACACTGGACAGCGACGCCCGCCACCTCGTCCGCCACCCTCGCGAAAGGCTGTCCCGTGCAGTGGAATCTCGAAGTCGTCCCCGTCAGCGTCGAGGACGTCGACCGGGCGAAAGCGTTGTACGCCGACCAGGTCGGATTCCACCTCGACCTCGACGTGCGGATCAGCGACGAGATGCGCATCGTGCAGCTCACCCCGCCCGGCTCGCACAGCAGCATCCAGCTCAAGGGCGGCTCCCACCGCCTCGAGGGGCTGCAGCTCGTCGTCGACGACATCGACGTCGCCCGTGCCGAGCTCGCCGAGCGCGGGGTGGACGTCAGCCCGGTGACGCACTTCGAGGACGGAGTCCGCCTCGAAGGGCGCGGCGGGGAGTGGAACTCGTTCGTCTTCTTCACCGACCTCGACGGCAACACCTGGGTCCTCCAGGAACGCCCCTCCACCAGGTGACTCCGGCGGCCGTGGTCACGGCGGTCGCGATCTGCGCGGCAGTCTCCGTGGCCGCCCTCCGCGCCTTCGGAGTCGTCTCGTTCGCCCGGCCGGCGCTGGCGATCCTCCGCGGAGGCGCTCAGCTCGCGGTCCTCGCGGTGATCCTCTCGGGAGTCATCGCGGACCTCCGTTGGGTCCTGCTCTTCCTGGCCGTCATGTTCGGCGCCGCGGTGCTCACGGCGTCCGGTCGCCTCGGCCGCACCCGCCGCACGGTCCTCGCCGTCACCGCGGCGATGGCGGCCGGGGTCGCGGTGAGCGCCGGGATCGTCTTCGGGCTCGGGGCCGTCCCGTTCACCGGCCGCTACGTCCTCGCGGTCGGCGGGATCCTCCTCGGCGGCGCGATGACCGTCGCCACCGTCACCGGCCGAGCGCTGGCCGCGACGCTCGCCGACCGCTGGGATCAGGTCGAGGGCTGGCTGGCTCTCGGCGCCCGGCCGCGGCAGGCGACGATCGGCCTGGCGCGAGAGGCGGCCTGGACCGGGCTCGTCCCGCTGACCGACCAGACCAGGACCACCGGTCTCGTCGTCCTTCCCGGCGCGTTCATCGGCGCCGTCTTCGGCGGACTCTCGCCTGTGGCGGCGGGCGTCTTCCAGATCGTCGTGCTCGCGGGCCTGATCGCATCCGGGTCGATCGTCGCCGTCGTGCTCCTGACGATCCTCCGCGGCGACGTCGTGAGGCCTCGACCCTGACGAGCCGTCAGCTGAGGGCCCGCCGTCGGGCGATGCGGCGCCGGAGTGGCGGCGGTGACGCCACCCGTTCGGTGTGCAGCCGGACCGCGAGCGGCGCCCAGACGATCAGCGCCACTCCGGCGCCCAGGAGCAGTCCGCCGACGGTGTCGGAGATCCAGTGCGCTCCGAGGTAGGTGCGGCTGAGCATCATCGCCACCGTGTAGAAGGCACCGGCGATGCGGACCCACCACAGCGGGAAGACGATCGCGAGGACCGTCGCGGTCGTCGCGGCGTTCGCGCTGTGCCCCGAGGGGAACGAGCCGAAGTCCGCGTTCACGAGGATCTCCAGCGGCCGCGGACGCCCGACCGCGTTCTTGAGGATCTGCACCAGCAGCCCGCTGAGCGGAGCGGCGATCGCGAAGTACGTCGCCGCCCACCGACCCCGCCGGACCAGCAGCGCCACGAACACGACGAGCGGGATCACGATCGTGCCGAGGATCCCGCCGCCGAGGCTGTTCATCACCAGCGACGGCACCAGCCAGAACGTCGACCGGTGCTCGATGATCTCGTTCATCCACGCGGTGTCGAACCCGAACGGCTTGTCGTGCTCGCGGTAGAAGATCAGCGCGGCCAGAAGTCCCGTGAGCAGCACCGCGAGGCCCGCCGAGATCAGCGGCCAGCGCCGCGCCGCCCGATACGCGATCGCACCATCTGTCACGGGTTCCCGGTTCGGCATCAGTGTCGTCCTCGTCTCTCAGCGCGAAACACGCCGAAGAAGTCCACGCTACGAACGCGCGTTCACCCGCGGCCGAGGATTCTCCTGCAACCGTTGTGAAAGCACAGAACCTCAGCCCATCGGCTCGGTGCCGACCTGATCGCGGTCGGTGAGCTCCGGGTCGTTGTGAGCAAACACAACGCAGCACGGCGCATCCCGAGCCGCCGTCCACGTCCCGGCTGCGACTCTGCGGGCATGGACATCTCAACGACGACATCCCGCGCCTCGGGCCGGCGGCTGCTCAGCAAGGTCCCCGAGGTCACCATCTGGTTCTGGATCATCAAGATCCTCTGCACCACCGTCGGCGAGAGCTTCGCCGACTGGATCAACATGGTCCTCGGCGTCGGCCTTCTCGCCACCGCCGCCATCTTCATCGTCGTCACCGCGATCGTGCTCGCCGTGCAGATGCGGCTGCGCCGCTACCTGCCCGCCGCGTACTGGCTGACCGTCGTCGTCATGAGCGTCACCGGCACCCTGCTCACCGACATCCTCACCGACCAGCTCGGCGTCCCCCTCTGGGCCAGCTCCCTCGTCTTCTCCGTGCTCCTCGCGATCGTGTTCAGCGTCTGGTACTCCAAGGAGCGCACCCTCTCCATCCACAGCATCGACACCACCCCGCGCGAGGCCTTCTACTGGCTCACCGTCCTCGTCACCTTCGCGCTCGGCACCGCCCTCGGCGACTGGACCCTCGAACTCACCGGCTGGGGCCCCGGCGCCTCGATCCTCCTGCCCCTCGCGCTGATCGCCACCGTCACCGGACTCTGGCGCTACGGCGCGAACCCCGTCCTCGCGTTCTGGATCGCCTACATCCTCACCCGCCCCCTCGGCGCCAACATCGGCGACTGGCTCGGCCTCTCCCCCGACGAACAGGGCCTGGGCCTGGGCACCTTCGTCACCAGCATCGTCTTCCTGCTCGCGATCCTCGCGACGGTCGTGTACCTCTCCCTCAGCAAGGCCGACGTCGACAAGGGCGCTCAGGAGCACCACAACCCGCCCGTCGCCCGGGAGCTACGCTCGCTCGTCGCGTTCGCGGTCCTCGCCGTCGCTGTCGCCGGTCTGCTCGCCTTCACGAACAGCCAGCCGCACACCACCCCGGCACCCGAAGGCGCAGCCCCGGCCTGCGACGCATCAGGGACCTACTCCGCGGCCGACGCACAGGCGTCGGTGCAGGCGGACTTCCCGGCCGCCGACGTGCAGAACTTCCAAACCATCACCGCCGACACCCTCACCCTCGTCACCAGCGGCGACCAGGCCGCCGCGAAAGCCCGCGCCACCGACCTCGAGACCGCCTGGGACGACGCCGAGCCCGCCCTGAGCGCCGCGAACTGCCAGACGTGGACCTACGTCGACCAGCAGATCGACCCCGTCCTCTCCTCCGTCCGCTCCAGCAGCCCCGACCCGGCCGCCGAGACGACGAGCATCCAGGACCTGCTGACCACCCTGACCGGGAAGCAATGACCGGCGTCTGCAGCGGCGGTCCCCTCGGCCGGAGTGTGCGGAGGAGGACACGGCTGGGCGCCCGGCTCTAAACTCGCAGCAGGGCGTGTCGAGGATGACGCGCACCGACGGAACGAGTGCCCCGATGGACCTGGACGTCGCGCAGCAGCGCTCCCGCGAGACCGGCGCCCCGGCGCCGACGCCTGAGAGCGCGCGCCCGCTCACCACCTTCGCCGTCCGTCACCGGAGCGGACTCGACGTCGCCTTCCTCCTCGACGGCACCGACGGCGACTTCCAGATCGGCATGGGAGCCGCCTCGGAGGACTTCCGGAGCGTCCTCACCATCGGCGTCGATCAGCAGCGCGGCCGCCTGCGGGCCGTGTCGGAGTGGATGCTCGACGGCCGCAGCGTCCACGTCCCGGTCCGGATCCTGCACCGCTCGCCCACCGCGATCCTCGTCGAGGCCGCGGACCTGCCGCTGGAGCGCCGCCCCGCCTCGCTGAAGTGCTGGTCGTTCCTGCGCCGGCGGTCCGTCGACCACTGCGCCGAGGTCATCGCCTGCGTGTCGCCGGAGCTGGCCGGCCTCCCCGCGATCAGGTTCGTGACCGACCCGAGGACGGCCGCGACCCGCTGACCACCCGGGGATCCCGACCAATCCGCCGCGGCCGCCGCTGCGAACAGCATCAGGACGTCCTGGTCCCGCAGGGCGGTGCCGAACCCGATGAGGCTCCGCCCTGCAACGCCGGACGCGCCCTCAGGCGCCGGAATCAGGCGAAGTCGGCCGTGTCACCCACGAGTCGGGTGTTCTCCGCCGGGATCGGCTCGACCGCGGCGAGGGCGACCTCGGCCGCGAACTCGCCGACGTTGTAGAGCTTCCCCGCCGATTCGCGACGCGAGCTGATCGCCCCGGGGTTCGAGCGCTCGAGCAGCGTCGCGGTGATGGTGCCCTCGATCATGTCGCCCGAGACGACGACGAACTCGACGCCGCGCTCGGTCAGCGCCGGGAGGCGCTCGCGGAGGGCGTCCTCGCCCGCGCGCTTGGACAGCGCGACCGGCTCGTACTCCGGCATGGTCGGCGTGGTCCGGATGAAGTGCGCCTGGTGGCTGGTGACGAAGACGATGCGCGAGCCCTCGCCGAGCAGCGGCAGCGCCGACTCGAGCGTGGCGACCTGCGAGTCGCGGTTGAGGACCATCGCGTAGTCCTCGCCCATGTTGCTCTCCATGCCGCCGGAGGCGTTCAGCACGAGGACGTCGAGCCCGCCGAGCTTCTGCTCGATCTCCGCGAAGAGCGCCGTGCGCGACTCCGCGTCGGTGAGGTCGGCGCCCACGGCGAAGGCGGAGCCGCCCGCGGCGGTGATCTGGTCGACGAGCTTCGTCGCGCGCGGCGCCTTCGAGCGGTAGTTGACGACGACGCTCGCGCCGGCCTCGGCGAAGTAGCGGACGGTGTCGGCGCCGATGCCGCGCGAGGAGCCGGTGACGAGGACGCGCTTGCCGTCGAGCGAGCCGGGAGCGAGGGGGTTGGACACGAGGAGATCCTCCAGGACGCCGGCGCAGGAGCCGGATCGGGCACGGGTGACGGGCCCACGGCCCGACGCAGGAGCCTACCAAGCCGCCGCCGCCGGCGCCGGTCCCGCGCCGCCCACTCCCCTCCCAGCCCCCCTTGCTACCGTTGACTCCCGTGCTCGTAAGGGGAAGGAGCACCGCATGGACGCAGTGACTCAGTACGCCTGGATCCTCTGGATCGCCCTCATCCTGATCTTCGTGATCGTCGAGATGATCACTCTCGAGTTCACCTTCCTGATGCTCGCGGTCGGCAGCATCGGCGGCCTCGCGACCGGCCTGGTCGGCGCCCCGTTCTGGGTGCAGGTCCCGGTCGCCGCGGTCCTCGCCGTGCTGCTGCTCTTCCTGGTCAGGCCCCCGCTGCTGCGGCTGCTCAAGCGCGGCGGCGATCCGACGCCGACCGGAGCCGACGCGCTGCTCGGCCTCGCCGGCAGTGTCGTCATCGCCGGGCCCGGCCCCGGCCAGGTGAAGCTGGTCAACGGCGAGACGTGGACGCTCAAGCTGTCCCCGCTCGTCGAATCCCGTCCGCTCGGTCTCGGCGAACGTGTCGTCGTCACCGCCATCGAGGGCGCGACCGCGGTCGTCGTCCCCGCCGAAAGGAGCTCCTCGTGAACACCGCAGCAGTCGTGACCACGGTGATCATCGCGGTCATCGTGCTCTTCGCCCTGGTGGTGCTGTTCAAGGCCATCCGCATCGTCCCGCAGGCCACGGCCGGGGTCGTCGAGCGCCTGGGCAAGTACCACCGCACCCTCCTCCCGGGCCTCAACCTGGTGATCCCCTTCATCGACCGGGTCCGCCCGTCCGTCGACCTGCGCGAGCAGGTCGTCTCCTTCCCGCCGCAGCCCGTCATCACCGAGGACAACCTGGTCGTCTCGATCGACACGGTCGTCTACTTCCAGGTGACCGACGCCCGGGCCGCGACCTACGAGATCGCCAACTACCTCGGCGCCGTCGAGCAGCTCACCACCACCACGCTCCGCAACGTGGTCGGCGGGCTGAACCTCGAGGAGGCGCTGACCTCCCGCGACAACATCAACGGCCAGCTGCGCATCGTCCTCGACGAGGCCACCGGCAAATGGGGCATCCGCGTCGGACGCGTCGAGCTCAAGGCGATCGACCCGCCGATCTCCATCCAGGACTCGATGGAGAAGCAGATGCGCGCCGAACGCGACCGCCGCGCGGTGATCCTCACCGCCGAGGGCACGAAGCAGTCGCAGATCCTGAACGCGGAGGGACACCGCCAGGCGGCGATCCTCGCGGCCGAGGGTGATGCGAAGGCCGCGGTCCTCCGCGCCGAGGGTGAGGCGAAGGCGATCACCACCGTCTTCTCCGCCATCCACGAGGGCCGCCCGGACAACGAGCTGCTCGCCTACGAGTACCTGCAGATGCTGCCCAAGATCGCGGAGGGCAGCGCCAACAAGCTCTGGATCGTGCCGAGCGAGCTCACCGAGGCGCTCAAGGGCATGGGCCAGGCGTTCGGCAAGAACTCCCCGACCCGTCCGGAGCGTGGGCAGGACGGCTCGGGCATGACTCCCCCGGCCCCGTCCTTCTAGGACGCCTGCACCATGACGACCACGCGGCCGCCGTTCCTCTCGGGACGGCGGCCGCGCGTCATCGCCCACCGCGGCTTCGCCCCCGGCGCCGAGGGCAACACCCTGGAGTCGTTCGAGCGCGCTCTCGCCGCGGGCGCCGACCTGCTCGAGACCGACGTCCGCGCCTCGCTCGACGGCGTCGCGGTGCTCGTGCACGACGAGGAGGTCGCGGACGAGCGCGGTGTCCGCCATCGGATCGAGACCACCCGCTGGGAGGAGCTGGCCGAGCTCGTCCTGCCCTCCGGGGAGAGGCTGCTCCCCCTCGCCGAGGCGCTCCGCCTGCTCCCGCACGCCCGCTTCAACATCGACGTCAAGGCGAGGACGGCCGTCGTCCCGGTGGTCGAGGCGGTCCGGGCCGCGGGTGCGCGGGACCGCGTGCTGATCACCTCCTTCTCGGAGTCGCGGCGCCGCGCGGCCGTGCGACGGCTCCCGGGGGTCGCGACCTCCGCCTCCGCCCCCCGCTTCGTCGCCGCCCTCGTCGGCGCGCACCTCGGGTCCCCGTCCCTCGTCCGGCGGGCGCTCCGCGGCATCGACGCCCTCCAGGTCCCCGAGCGCGCGGCCGGACTGCGGGTCACCGCGCCCCGGATCCTCGCCCGGCTGCGGATCACCGGCGCCGAGATCCACCTCTGGACGATCAACGATCCCCGGCGGATGCGCGCCCTGCTCGAGCTCGGCGTCGACGGCCTCGTGACCGACCGGACCGACCTCGCCCGCCTCGCCGTGGACGGGGCTCCGGGCCGCGAGGACGACACCCGGGATCGCGTCGGAAAGGCCCCGCTCACCTGACGATCCTCTGGCAAACGGGAGCCTCTCCGGACCACCCCCAGGTCCGCGGTCGACACTTGTCGGAGCACAGCGAGAGGAGACCACACAATGGCAGATCGAAGCTTGCGCGGGATGAGGCTCGGCTCACAGAGCCTGCAGAGCGAAGAAGGCGTCGTCTTCTCACCGCGATCGACGTTCACATACCACTGCTCGGATTGCGGCCACGACACCGACATGGTGTTCTCGGCCGACGCCGAAGCGCCCGAGACCTGGGAGTGCCGCAACTGCGGCCACGAGGCCGTGCTGCTGGTGGATTCGAAGCCCGTCGTCGTCGACCGGGGCGAGCAGAAGGCACCGCGCACCCACTGGGACATGCTGCTGGAGCGACGCACCCGTGCGGAACTCGAGGAGCTGCTCGAGGAGCGCCTCGCCTACCTCCGCGCCCGTCGCGGAGAGCACAAGATCGGCGCATAGCGCCCCCAGGGTCCTGCTCGGCCGGCGTCCTCGCCGGCCGGCGGACCCTTCTTCGTGCCCGGACGCGGTCCGCGCGCTAGTGCCGACGACGCGGCGCGCGCGTCCGCAGCACGAACGACACGAGCCCGATGAGACTCGCGGCGAGGAAGTACCAGCCGAGGTTCCGCGCCCAGACCAGAGCCGGGGTCGTGACCGAGGCGAGCGGCACCTCGTCCACCATCGCACCCGGCTCGAACCACTCCAGCGAGTCGATCGTCGAGCCGTCGGGCGCGATGATCGCGCTGGTGCCGACCGTCGAGATGTTGACCACGCTGCGGCCCGTCTCGATCGCCCGCAGCCGCGCGATGGCCAGCTGCTGGACGCTCTCGTCCGTCCGCCCGAAGTCGGCGTTGTTGGTCTGCGCCAGCACCAGCTGCGCCCCGCCGTCGACCATGGCGTTCGTCAGCGAGTCGTCCGAGATGTCGAAGCAGATCGCGATGCCGGCCAGGATCCCGTTGATGTCGAAGACGTTCGAGCGGGTGCCGATCGAGTAGTCGCGGCTGACCAGGTCGACCAGGTCGGGCGCGAACATCCGCCAGAAGGCGCGGTCCGGCATGTACTCGGCGAACGGCACCGGGTGCACCTTGTCGTAGATCTGCGTCGCGCCCTCCCCCGCCTTCCAGAGCAGCGAGCTGTTGTAGAAGACGTCGTCCGAGGGGTTCGTGATCGTCCCGACGATGAAGGGCGCGTCCATCCGGCTGCTGAGGTAGTCGAGGACGGCGGCCGACTGCGCGTTCCGCGTCGGGTCGACGTCGACGCCGTTCTCCGGCCAGACCACCATGTCGACGTCCTCGTCGATGATCGGCAGCGTCGCGGAGGTGTGGTCCTCGAGGATCTCCCCGCGGTAGCTCTGCGAGAACAGACCCGCATCGGAGTCGCCCTGCACCGCGGCGATCCGCGTCGTCCCCTCGGTCGGCGCGGGCCAGGCCGGGAAGACGAGCGCGACGATCGAGAAGCCGGCGACGACGGCCGCGCGGCCCGAGGCCGGAACCGACGTCGTCCGCACCGCCTGCGCCAGCGTCGCCGCGAGGAACGCCACCACGAAGCTCAGGCCCGAGAAGCCGACCCAGGCGGCGAGGTCCGCGAGCGGCCCCAGCGACTGCGAGAGCGCGAGCCGCCCCCAGGCGAACCCGCCGTACGGCCACTGGATCGTGATCGTCTCGCGGCCCACCCAGAGCGCAGCGACCAGCGCGGGCAGCCCGATCATCCGGCCGAGCGGCCCCGTCCAGACCCGCTGCCCCCGCGTCAGCAGCATCGCCGTCAGGCCGGAGGAGAGCGCGAAGAAGATCGCCTGCAGCCCTGCCAGCGCCGCCCACGGCACGAGGCCGAGGTAGAGCGTCAGCCACTGGATGTGCACACCCCAGAAGACCGCACCGCCGACCAGGCCGACCAGCGCACCGCTCCAGAAGCCGCGGCCGGCCAGCGCGAACAGGATCGCGGCGGTGCCGACGATCGCGAGCGGCCAGACGTCGGAGTCGGGGAAGCCGCGGTCGAGGGTCGCCCCGCCGAGGGCTGCGAGCGGGATCGCCAGCCACAGCGGTGCCGTGCGCCCGGTGGGCGCCGAGATCACCGGCCTCATGCGACCGTCGAGTAGGCGACGATGCCGTGCCGGACGAGCTCGAGCGCGGCACGGGCGGCGCGCCCGACCTTGCCCTCGGCCACGAGCGAGAGCTGGTCGAGCAGGTCGATCGTCTGCTTCGCCCAGCGGACGAAGTCGCCGGCGGCCATGTCGGACTCGCGGAGGACCGCGTCGAGCGGCATCCCGCGCGCCCACATGTTCATCGGCAGCGCCAGGCTGGTGGAGATCGGGTTGCTGCCCGGAAGCCGGTGGTCGCGCTCGACGTCGTCGAGCTTCGCCCACAGCAGCTGCGTCTTCTCGAGCGCCTCGGGGAAGGTGCCGCGCGGGAGGTGCTTCTCGCCGAGGGTGCCCTCCTCGCGGCGGGGCTCGAAGACCAGGCAGCACGCCATCGCGGCGAGACCGGCCGGGTCGAGCTCGGTCCAGGCCTGCTTGCGCAGGCACTCCGCCACGAGCAGGTCGCGGTCGCCGTAGATGCGCTTGAGCGTCCGGCCGTTGGGAGTGAGGGACAGCTCGCCGGCCTCGTCGAGCCGGAAGTAGCCGAGCTCCCTCAGCACGTCCGTGATCCGGTCGAAGATCCGGGCGACCGCGCCGGTCCGCGAGCGGATCTGCCGCTCGATCTCGTCGGTCTCCTTGCGCAGCTTCCACCAGCGCTCCGCCCAGCGGGCGTGCTGCTCGCGATCCGAGCAGGCGTGGCAGGGGTGTGCCTTCATCCGGCGGCGCAGATCGCTGAGCTGCCCCTGCCGCTTCTCGCGCTCGCTGTGCGACGCGGACTCGCCGCGGACGGCGCCGCGGCGCTCCAGCTCGCCGATCTCGCGGCGGATCGCGGCGTACTGCTCGAAGTCGCCGAGGTGGCACTGCATCGCGGTGACGTAGCCCTCGAGTGACGACTCCTGCTGGCGGACCCGGCGTGCCAGGTCGACGACGGAGCGGTCGGCCTGGAACTGCGCGAACGAGGACTCGAGGATCTCGCGCGTGCGAGCTCGGCCGAACTGGTCGATCAGGTTGGCCGCCATGTTGTAGCTGGGACGGAAGGACGAGTTGAGCGGGTAGGTGCGGCGCGAGGCGAGCGAGGCGACGGCCTGGGGGTTCATCCCGCCGCGCCACTGGATCACCGAGTGGCCCTCGACGTCGATCCCGCGGCGGCCGGCGCGACCGGTCAGCTGGGTGTACTCGCCCGGCGTGATCGGCACCCGGGACTCGCCGTTGAACTTCTCGAGCTTCTCGAGCACGACGGTGCGGGCGGGCATGTTGATGCCGAGCGCGAGCGTCTCGGTGGCGAAGACCACGCGGACCAGGCGGCGGAGGAAGAGCTCCTCGACGACCTCCTTGAACGCGGGCAGCATGCCGGCGTGATGCGCGGCGACCCCGCGCTGCAGCCCATCGAGCCACTCCCAGTAGCCGAGGACGGCGAGGTCCTCGTCGCGGATCGTCCGGCAGCGCTCCTCGACGATCGCGCGGATCTCGTCGCGCTCGTGCCGCTCGGTGAGCCGGACGCCCGAGCGCAGCACCTGGCGGACGGCCTGGTCGCAGCCGTTCCGGCTGAAGACGAAGAAGATGGCGGGCAGCAGGTTCTTGCCGCGCAGGATCTCGACGACCTCGGAGCGCGGAACGAGGTCCTCGGTCCGCGTCTCGTGGAAGCGACCGCCGCCGCCGCCGCGTCCGCGCCCGGAGCCGCGACCGCCGCGCTCCACGCGGGTGCCGCCCTGCGCGAGGCGGGCGAGCTCGGGATTCACGCGGTTGGTCGCCGCGCGCCCGGACGAGTCGAAGAGGTCGAGCAGCTTGCCGCCGACGAGGACGTGCTGGTCGAGCGGCACCGGCCGCTCCTCGGAGACGATGACCTCGGTCTCGCCGCGGACGGTCTGCAGCCAGTCGCCGAACTCCTCGGCGTTCGACACGGTCGCGCTGAGCGAGACCAGCCGGACCGACTGCGGGAGGTGGATGATGACCTCCTCCCAGACCGCGCCGCGGAAGCGGTCGGCGAGGTAGTGCACCTCGTCCATTACGACGTAGGCGAGGTCGCGGAGCAGGTCGGAGTCCGCGTAGAGCATGTTGCGGAGCACCTCGGTCGTCATCACGACGATCCTGGCGCGCGCATTGACGTTCGAATCGCCGGTGAGCAGGCCGACCTCGGACGCTCCGTAGTCCTCGACGAACTCCTGGAACTTCTGGTTGCTCAGCGCCTTCATCGGCGTCGTGTAGAAGACCTTGGCGTTCGGATCCTGCATCGCCAGGTGGATGGCGAACTCGGCCACAGCCGTCTTGCCGGCGCCGGTCGGTGCGGCGACGAGGACGCTGCGCCCGTCGTCGAGCGCGCTGCAGGCCTCGTACTGGAAGGGGTCGAGGTCGAACGCGAGGGTCGAGCGGAACGCCTCGACCCTCGCGTGTCCCTGTCGTGTGCGGAACGCAGCGAAGCGCTCGGCGGGAGTGGCGCCGGTCACGCCGGCAGGTCGGAGGGGCTGCCGTCGAAGACGATCTGCCGCTTGGCGACGCGCCTGTCGTGCAGGAGCGCGATGCCGCAGGCGGCGAAGAACAGGATCGTGATCGGGATCGCCAGCAGGAACATCGAGATCGGGTCCGCCGCCGGGGTGGCGATGGCCGTGAAGAGCACGATCACCATGATGGCGACGCGCCACGACTTGATCATCAGCGAGCCGGGCAGGATGCCGACGAAGTTCAGCAGCACCAGGAAGACCGGCAGCACGAAGGCGATGCCGACGACCAGCACGAGCTTGAGCACGAAGTCGTAGTACGTCTTCGCGCTCAGCACGCTCGCCGCGTCCGAGCCGGTGAAGCTCGTCAGCAGCTCGACGATGTGCGGGAAGACGAACCAGCCCGAGGCGCAGCCCGCGAAGAACAGCGGGATCGCGGTGAGGATGAAGCCCAGGCCGTAGCGGACCTCCTTGCCGGTCAGACCGGGGACGAGGAACGCCCAGATCTGGAACAGCCAGACGGGGCTCGCGATCACGATGCCGATGGTCATCGCGATCTGGAGCTTGAGGTCGAACGCGCCGGTGATCGTCTCGAAGTTGAGGACCGCGGTCTTGTTCTGATCGCGGGCGACCTCGGCGATCGGGGCCTTGAGGGCCTCGAGCACCCAGTCCGAGAGGAACCAGCCGGCGACGCAGCAGACCGCGATCGCGATCGCCGCGATGAAGAGCCGGTTGCGAAGCTCGATCAGGTGGGACCCGAGGGACATGCGTCCCTCGGGGTTCTTCCCCGCTCGCTTCGTCCGTGGCTTCTTCGCTGCCACGGAGGTCATTACTTGAGCGGGGACTCGGGCGGCAGCGTCGTGCCGGTGCCGGTGCCGGTGGTCGTGCCCGTGGCGGATCCCGTGGCGGTGGTCGAGCCCGAAGCCGTGGTCGAGTCCGTCGCGTCCTTGCGCTCGGTCCCGTCCTCGTCCTTCATGGTCTTGACCTCGCTCTTGAAGATGCGCATCGACTGCCCGACGCTGCGCGCGAGCTGAGGAAGCTTGGGCGCACCGAAGAGGAGGAGGATGACGGCGAGGATGATGAGGAGGTGCCACCCCTGGAGGCCAGCGAACATTGCAGTCTCACTTCACTTGTCGGTTGCGGTGTACCAGGAGCCTACCCCGTTCGACCCGGAGTGACCGGCGATCCTCGGTCCTCTCCCGGCGGGCGTCCCGGCGGGACTCGTAACCGCGGCGGACCTCGTCGCGGTCGGCGAAGAGCGAGGACGGCGGCCGGGTCGACGCCTCGGCGGGCTCCGGCACCTGAAGGGCGTCGAGCTTCGCGGTGATCTCCTCCAGCTGGCCGAGCAGCAGCCGGCCCTTCCGCCAGTAGGACAGCCCGAACAGCACGAGCACCGCCAGGGCGGCGATCGCGAGGGCGAGCCAGATCAGGATCCAGGACCACCAGGTCACGGGGTCTCCTCTCCGTTGGCCGTCAGCGCGGCGCGGGTCCACTCGGCGACGGCGGTGCGCGCCGCCTCGGGGGCGACGACGGTCACGAGCCCGGGCAGCGAGGCGACCAGGCGGGTGAGGCCGGCGAGGTGCGCGACGCGGATCCGGACGAGCACTCCCGCGCCCTCGTCTCCGGCGGGAACCGACGGGAACTCGGCGTCCGCAGCGTAGTCGCCCAGCAGCGCGACCGAGCCCGGGGCGACCCGGAGGTCGATCAGGAGGTCGGAGGCGGACGCCTCGAACAGCCGGTCGGGCAGCGTGACCTCGTTGCGGCGGCGGACGATCGGCGTCCCGGTGTCGGTGAGCGAGCGCATCCGGTCCACGCGGAAGGTGCGGACGCCCTCGCGGAGGTGGTCCCAGCCGCGCAGGTACCAGTCGCGGTCGACAGACTCCAGCAGGAACGGATCGACGAGGCGCGACTCCGTCTCGCCGCGAGCGCTGCGGTAGTCGAAGGCGAGCTGCGTCCCGCTCGCGAGCGAGGTGCGGATCGTGGCGAGCGAGGCGTCCGCGCCGACGCCCCGGGCGACCGCGACGGCGGTCGGGGCCGAGGAGGCGCCGCGGGCGAGCTTGCCCATCAGCGAGGCGATGCGGTCGTTGCCCTGGTTCTCGGGCAGGGCGGCCAGGTACTGCATCCCGGCGATGAGCGCCGCGGCCTCGCGCGCCGAGAAGCGCGGCGAGTCGTCGATGGCGACCTGCTGAGTGAGGACGATGTGGTCGTTCTCCTCGAAGTCGTCCCAGCTGATGTCGAAGAGGTCGTTGGACTGGTACTGCGAGGTCTCGCCGGGGATGCCGGAGACGGCGATCAGCCGGACGGCGCGGCGGACCTCCTCCTCGGCGATCTCGAAGTGCGCGGCGACCTCGGCCACGCTCACCCGGCCGCGGTCGAGCAGGTACGGGACGAGCGAGAGCAGGACGGCCAGGCGGTCCCGCGCCTGGAGCGAACGGGGCCTAGCCACGGGCGGCTCCCCCGTGCTCACCGGCGGAGTGGTCGCCGGAGGAGTGGTCGCCGGCGGAGTGGTCGCTGAGGGAGCGGCGCAGGCGGTCGACGACCTTGCGGCGCAGCGGCTCCGGCTCGAGGACGACGACCTCGGGGCCGTAGCCGGCGAGCTCGTCCGCGAGGACGTCGGCGTCGGTGAAGTGCAGGCGCAGCAGGTCTGTGCCCTCCCCCGCCGCCTCGGCGCGCACGCCGAGCCGGAGTGCCGCGTCGGAGTCGGGCGCGACCTGCAGGAGGGCAGTGCTGCGGGCGAGGATCTCGTCGAGCTGGGCGAGGGCGGTGGCGGCGTGGTCGCCCGGCTCGGCCGGGGCGGTGCGACCGGTGGTCGCGACGGGTCCGACGATGCGGGAGAGGAGGAAGGTGCGGGTGCCCTCGGCGGTCTCGTCCCAGCCGTGCAGGTGCCAGCGGCCCTGGTGGTTGACGAGCGCGCGCGGACGGACGGTGCGCGTCCGCGGCTCGTCGCCACCGGGCTTGAGGTAGGGGAAGCGGACGACCTGCCCGCGGTCGAGCGCCGCGTTGAGCGGCTCGAAGGAGGCCTCGCGCACCCGGATCGAGGGGCTGATGCCGATCACCGGGTCGACCGAGTCGACGCCGAGCGAGCGCAGCTTGATCAGGGCGCGGCGCGACTCCGCGGAGAGCGTGCCCTCGCGCCAGACCGCGCCGGCGAGACGCAGCAGCGCCATCTCCTCCTGGTCGAAGGAGAGGTCGGCGGGGAGGTCGTAGCTGCGCTTGGCGATCCGGTAGCGGACCGTCTGGGTGTTGCCCGGGTCGCCGGGCGCGTCGACCGTCTCGATCGGGATGCCGAGCTCGCGCAGATCGTCCTTGTCGCGCTCGAACTGCCGCTCGAGAGAGGCGCGGTCTCCCGGGTCGGACCGCTGCCGATAGCCCTGCACCGTGGAGAGCACGTCGGCCTTCGTCAGTCCGTTCTCGGCAGCCACGAGCGCCAGCACCAGGTTGAACAGACGCTCCTCGGCCGGGATGCGGCTCGAGGTCGAAGCGTCGGCGGGCACGCCCTCCAGTCTAGGGCCGGGCCCCGCCGCTCCTCGGACCCCGAGCAGAGCACATGGCCGCGCCCGATCATGCTGGTCGAGCAGCCCCGCAGGGGCGTATCGAGACCCCACAGCCCGCAGTCCTGACAGCGCCGGATCTCGATACGCCCGCTCCGCGGCCTACTCGATCAGCAAAGGAGAGCCACTCCCCGACCATGCTGGTCGAGTAGCCCCGCAGGGGCGTATCGAGACCCCACGCACTCAGCCCTGACAGCGCCGGATCTCGATACGCCCGCTCCGCGGGCTACTCGATCAGCAAAGAAGAGGCGCCCCCCGACCATGCTGGTCGAGTAGCCCCGCAGGGGCGTATTGAGACCCCGCCTCCGTCAGAAGGCCGCGCCTGCAGACCCGGCTCCGGGTGGAAGGGGGATCTCGATGCGCCCCCACAGCGGGCTGCTCCATCAGCGAGGACGGAGCAGCGCGCTCAGTTGATGGCGAGGACGTCCGCCACGAAGACGATGGTCGAGTCGGGGCTTATGCCGCTTTCCTTCGGCGGGTTGTCGCCGTAGCCGTCCTCGGGCGGGATGATCGCGATGACCTGGGAGCCGACCGGCTGGCCGATCAGGGCCTTCGCGAAGCCGGCGATGACGCCGCCCTGGCCCTCGGTCGCGACGAAGGTCGCCGGGGCGCCCTTCTGCCAGCTGGAGTCGAAGATCTTGCCGTCGGCCCAGATCCAGCCGGTGTACTGCACGACGACGGTGTCGCCGTCCTCGACGACCGCACCGTCGCCCTTCTTGAGCTGGGCGATCTCGAGCGTCGTGGGCGCGTCGCCCGAGGGCTTGGCCAGACCGGGGACGCCGTCGGGGTCCAGCGTCACGGCGGGGAAGCCGTTCGGGACGGGCTGGGCCTCGCCGTTCGCGCGGGCCAGCGACGCCTTCTCGATGTCCGCGACGAGCACGAGGGTGTCGTCGGCCGAGATGCCGAGCTGGGCGGAGGAGTCGCCGAAGCCGTCCTCCGGGGCGATCGCGATCGCGACGCGCGAGCCGACCTGGCTGCAGAGCAGACCCTGGTTGAGGCCGACGAGCCCGGCGCCGCCCACCGTGAAGGTGGCGGTGCTCGCTCCGTCGTAGGGCGAGGCCTCGAGGACCGAGCCGTCGGCGCCGTTGACCAGCGTGTAGTCGATCGTGACGAGCTGGCCCTTCTCGAGCGGGTCGCCGGAGCCCTCGATCAGCGTGCTGACCTGGGTGCCGTCCGCCTTCAGCGGCGAGGGCACCGTCACGTCGGGCTGCTCGCCGAAGTCGCCGGTCGCCTTCACGGCCGACGACGAGGCGCCGGACGAGTAGGGGGCGTCGCAGTCGGCCTTCGACGAGGACGCGGAGCATCCGGTCAGGGCGGCGACGATGCCGATGCCGGCGATGAGCGCGGTGGTCCTGCGCACGGGTCCTCGTTTCACGAAGTGGGAGTGGTGGGGCCCGAGTGCGAGACGATCGGGACGGCGGCTCGGCCTGGGGACCGGAAAGCCGGGATCAGCTTAGACGATGCGCTCGTCGTCGCCGGAGCCGGGCGCGGCACCGCCGTCGCCGTCCGCGTCGGCCTCGCCGAAGCCCCGCGCCCGCGAGAGCTCGGCGCTGGTGGCGGACTCCCGCACCCGCTTCCGCAGGCTCTTCGGGCTGACGGCCCGCTCCCCCAGCGCACCGGGAGTCCAGGCCTCGACGTCCTCGTCGCTGAAGTCCGTCTTGGACGGGCGGCGCTTGAGCTCCGGCAGGACCGCACCCGGCGCCAGGCGGCGGGCGGTGATCAGGAAGCCGGTGTGGCCGATCATCCGGTGGTCGGGGCGGACGGCGAGACCCTCGACGTGCCAGCCGCGGACCATGGTCTCGTTCGACGCCGGGTTGGTGAACAGCCCCGACGCGCGGATCGCCTCGGCGACACGCGAGAGCTGGGTGACGGTCGCGACGTAGCAGAGCAGGACGCCGCCGGGCGTGAGCGCGTCGGCGGCGACGTCGAGGCACTCCCAGGGCGCGAGCATGTCGAGGACGACGCGGTCGGCCTCTCCGGGGGCGACGGCGCCGGGCAGCTCCTCGACGAGGTCGCCGACGGTGACGCTCCAGTTGTCGGGCGTGTAGCCGAGGAAGGTCTCGATGTTGGCGCGGGCGACGTCGGCGAACTCCTCGCGGCGCTCGAAGGAGGAGAGCCGGCCCCCCGGGCCGATCGCGCGCAGCAGCCAGAGCGAGAGCGCGCCGGAGCCGACACCGGCCTCGACGACGCGGGCGCCGGGGAAGACGTCCGCGAGCGCGAGGATCTGCGCCGCGTCCTTCGGGTAGACGATCGCCGCTCCGCGCGGCATCGACATCACGAAGTCGGCGAGCAGCGGACGCAGGGCGAGGTGCTCGACGCCGACGGTGTTGACGACGACGGAGCCGTCGGGCAGCCCGATGACCGTGTCGTGCTCGATCCCGCCGCGGTGGGTGTGGAAGACCTTGCCCGGAACGAGGGTGATGGTGTTCATCCGCCCCTTCGGCCCGGTCAGCTGCACGCGGTCGCCCGCGCGGAAGGGTCCGGAATGCTGCAGTGCCTCACCGGTCATCGGCGGGCCTCCGTCTCGGTCGTGAGCGCGCGGGAGCGGTGCTCGGAGGACACCAGCGCGAGGTCCGCGACGGTTCGGCCCGCGAGGGTGGGCCAGAGGGAATAGGGGGCGTCGGCGTCGAGCTCGAGCTGGTGCGGCACGCCGATCGCGGCGGCGCCCGAGGCGACCGCGGAGGCGAGGCCGGCGTGCGAGTCCTCGATGGCGACGCAGGCTTCCACCTCGACGCCCAGGGTGCGCGCGGCGAGGAGGTAGGCCTCGGGGTGCGGCTTGCTCTGCTCGACCATGTCGCCGCTGACGACGGTGGCGAAGGCGGGGAACGGGAGGCGGTCGACGACGGCGTGCGCCATCCGGCCGATCGACATCGTGACCAGCGCCTGGGGCACCCCCGAGTCGCGGACGGCGGCGAGCAGCTCGAGCGCGCCGGGGCGCCACGGGATGCTCTCGGCGAGCTGCGCGACGACCTCATCGGTCATCCGGTCGATGATCGCCTCGATGGAGAGGTCGACGCCCTTGCCCTGCAGGATGCGGGCGGAGGCGGGGAGGCCGGAGCCGACCAGGCTCATCGCGTCCTCGTGCGTCCAGACGCCGCCGAAGGAGGCGACGAGCGCGTGCTCGGACGCCATCCAGTAGGGCTCCGTGTCGACGAGCGTGCCGTCCATGTCCCAGAGGACCGCGGCGGGAGCGCCCTCCGGGAGCGGGGGCTGCGGCCGGGACACGGGGAGGGAGGTGTCGGAAGTCACGAGCGACCATCGTACCGGCAGCCCCGATCGGGCCGACCGTACGCGCACAGCGGAAAGACGCGGGCCGGACGGAGGGGTCCGGGGCCGGGTCCTATCCTTGACGAACGGGTTCAGCGCACGCAGCGCTCCCCGGACATCGAGCCGAACACGGAGACCTCGCCTATGAACGTGATCAAGGGGAACGTCCTGGTCGTGGCCTTCGAGGGCTGGAACGACGCGGGTGACGCGGCCAGCGGCGCGGTGCGCCTGGTGAAGGACGCGGGCGAGTTCGTGCCCCTCTTCTCGGTCGACGCCGAGCAGTACTACGACTTCCAGTACACCCGCCCGATGCTCTCGATCGGCGAGGACGGCCGCCGCAGCCTCTCCTGGCCCGGCACCCAGATCTTCGGCCCGGCCGACACCTCGGTGGACGCGGAGAGCGCCCTCTACGTGATGATCGGCACCGAGCCCTCGCGCAGCTGGAAGAGCTTCGCGTCGGAGGTCGTCGACGCCATGCTCGCGATCGACATCTCCGCCGTCGTCTTCCTGGGCGCGATGCTCGCCGACGTGCCGCACACCAGGCCGATCTCGCTCTTCGCCTCGAGCGAGAACGCGGAGATGCGCGCCCAGTTCGAGCTCGAGCGCTCCACCTACGAGGGGCCGGTCGGCATCCTCAGCGTCATCGGCGAGGCCGCGCAGAAGGTCGGCATCCCGGCCGTCTCGCTCTGGGCCTCCGTGCCGCACTACGTGCACAACGCGCCGTCGCCCAAGGCGATGCTCGCGCTCCTCGAGAAGCTCGAGGAGGTCGTCGGCCTGGCGATCCCCCGCGGGGATCTGGTCGAGGAGGCCGGCGAGTGGGAGCGCGGCATCGACGCCCTCGCCCTCGACGACGAGGAGATGGCGGCCTACATCGCCCAGCTCGAGCAGGCCCGCGACACCGTCGACTCCCCCGAGGCGAGCGGCGAGGCCATCGCCCAGGAGTTCGAGCGCTACCTCCGCCGCCGCGGCGACGGCCGCTCCGGCGAGGAGCCCTGGCGCCCGTAGCCCCGGGCCCGGGTCTCGATGCGCCGCCTACCGCGGCCATGCTGATCGAGCAGCCCGCGGAGCGGGCGTATCGAGATCCCGCGTCGCTCAGAGGCGGGCCGCAGGCTCAGCCCAGGCGGACGCCGAGCAGCGCGTCGATCGCGTCGCGCAGGAGCGCGGGATCGTCGACGCCGTCCGCCGTCGCCGCGTCGAGCACCGCGAGGGCGCCCGGGGTGTCGAGGTCCACCGCGAGCACGGCGCGCAGGTGCTCGAGCACGTCCGCGGCCGACGCCGGCCCGGTCGCGGCGAGCGACGCCTCCCACCGCGCGAGGCGCTCCTCGGCGGCGGGCAGGTCCTCGGGCAGCCACTCCCAGTCGGAGCGGTAGTGGTGCGCCAGCAGCGCCAGGCGGATCGCGCGCGGATCCGTCCCCTGCGCCCGCAGCCGTGACACGAGGACGAGGTTGCCGAGCGACTTGCTCATCTTCTCGCCCTGGTACGCGACCATGCCGGCGTGCGCGTAGGCGCGGGCGAGCGGTCGGCCGGACAGCGAGGCGGCGTGCGCGGCGCTGAACTCGTGGTGCGGGAAGACCAGGTCGCTCCCGCCGCCCTGCAGCGTGAACTCCGGGCCGAGACGGTCGAGCGCGATCACCGAGCACTCGATGTGCCAGCCCGGGCGGCCCCGGCCGACGGCCGCGTCCCAGGCGGGCTCACCCGCGCGCTCGGCGCGCCAGAGCAGCGGGTCGAGCGGGTCGCGCTTGCCGGCGCGGTCGGGGTCTCCCCCGCGCTGCGCGAAGAGGTCGGCCATCGTCGAGGCGTCCAGGTTGCTCTCGCTGCCCAGGCGCCAGACGTCGCTCTCACCGGCGGCGATGTCGTAGTAGAGGTCCTCGCCACCGTCGTCGGCGGCGTCGGGAGTGGCGACGCGGTAGGCGATCCCGGCGCTCTCGAGGCGGGCGACCGCCTCCGCGATCGGCGCGATCGTCTCGGTGACGCCGTCGTAGTGGTCCGGCGGCAGGATCCGCAGCGCCGTCATGTCGCCGCGGAAGAGCTCGACCTGCTCCTCCGCGAGGTCGCGCCAGTCGACTCCGTCTCGCGTCGCCCGCTCGAGCAGCGGGTCGTCGACGTCGGTCACGTTCTGCGCGTAGAGCACCGAGTACCCCGCGTCGCGCCAGAGCCGCTGCACCGTGTCGAAGGCGAGGTAGGTCGAGGCGTGGCCGAGGTGCGTCGCGTCGTACGGCGTGATGCCGCAGACGTAGAGGCGCGCGGTGCCGTCCGCGGCGACGAGCTCGACGGGCGCACCCGTGGCGGTGTCGTGCACGACCGGCACGGGTCCGCGACCGGGCAGGGCCGGGACGACCGGCGCGTTCCAGGTGCGCATCTACGCGGCGAGGAGGCCCGTGCTCAGCGCGACCATGAGGACGACGCCGAGGACGATGCGGTAGATCACGAACGGCAGGAAGCTGCGGCGCGAGATGTAGCTCATGAAGAAGGCGATCACGACGAAGCCGACGACGAAGGCCACGATCGTCGCGACGAGGGTCTCGAGCCCGCCGACCTGGATCTGGTTGGGCAGGATCTCGGGGTCGCTGATGCTCTTGTACAGCTGGTAGAGCCCGCTGCCGAACACCGCGGGGATCGCGAGCAGGAAGGAGTAGCGCGCGGCCGCCTTCCGCTCGTAGCCCATGAAGAGGCCGGCCGTGATGGTGCCGCCGGAGCGCGAGACGCCGGGGACGAGGGCGAGCGCCTGCGCGCCACCGAAGATGAGGCCGTCGCGGCCGTTCAGGTCGCGCAGTCGGCGCTTCTTCGCGCCCACGGCGTCGGCGACGCCGAGCAGGATGCCGAAGACGATGAGAGTGGTGGCGACGACCCAGAGCGAGCGGAGGGTGGTCTCGATCTGGTCCTGGAAGAGCAGGCCGAGCACGATGATCGGGAGGCTGCCGATGATGATCAGCCAGCCCATCCGGGCGTTCGCGTCGGTGCGCGGGACCTTGCCGACCAGCGAGCGGCACCAGCTCGACACGATCTTCACGATGTCGCGCCAGAAGTAGATGATGACCGCGGTCTCGGTGCCCAGCTGCGTGATCGCGGTGAACGCCGCTCCGGTGTCCTTGCCGTCCAGTCCGGGGAGCAGCTCACTCACGATCCGGAGGTGGGCGCTGGAGGAGATGGGGAGGAATTCGGTCAGACCCTGGACGAGTCCCAGGATCAGCGCTTCGAGCAGGCCCATGCGTCACTTTCGAGGAGGGCTGGGGCGTCGTCGGCCAGCAGGCGGTCGGTGGTGGTCGTCGATCTGACCATCAGGATCGCAGGAGGAGATCGGTCAGGACCTTCCTGCCAAACACTAGTGCGTCGAGCGGAACCCGCTCATCGACCCCGTGGAACAGCGCCGGGAAGTCGAGCGAGCCCGGCAGCTGCAGCGGCGCGAAGCCGTAGCCGGTGATCCCGATCGTCGAGAGAGCCTTGTTGTCGGTGCCCCCGGACAGGAGGTACGGCAGCACCTCCGCCTCGGGGTCGAAGCGGCGGAGCGAGGCCGCCATGCTTTCCACGAGCGGACCGGCGAAGGGCACCTCGAGTCCGATGTCGCGATGCTGGACCAGGATCTCGACGTGCTCGCCCGCGAGGACCTTCAGGCGCTCGAGGACGGCGTCCTCCTCGCCGGGGAGCACGCGGACATCGATGGTCGCTTCCGCGGTGTCCGGGATGACGTTGGCCTTGTAGCCGGCGGAGAGCATCGACGGGTTCGCCGTGGTGCGCAGCGTCGCCGCGATGAAGCGCGAGGCGGTGCCGGTGGCGAGCGCGAGCTCCTCCGGGGTGCTGCGCTGCGGGTCGTGGCCGAGGATGCGGGCGACCTCGCCGAGCAGCTCGCGGGTGGTGTCGGTGAGGCGGGTGGGCCATTCCTCGCTGCCGATACGGGCGATCGCCTGGGCGAGGCGGGTGACCGCGTTCTCGCCGTTGATCTGCGAGCCGTGGCCGGCCGTGCCGCGGGCGCGCAGCGTCAGCCAGAGCAGAGCCTTCTCACCGGTCTGCACGAGGTAGGCGCGCTTGCCGCCGAGCTCGATCGAGTAGCCGCCGACCTCGCTGATCGCCTCGGTCGCGCCGGCGAACAGCTCGGGCCGGGTCTTGACGAGGTGGCCGGAGCCGCGGACGCCGCCCGCCTCCTCGTCGGCGAAGAAGGCGATGACGAGGTCGCGGGAGGGCTTCCGGCCACTGCCGAGGATGTCGCCGAGGGAGGCGAGGATCATCGCGTCCATGTTCTTCATGTCGACCGCGCCGCGGCCCCAGAGCATCCCGTCCTTGATGACGCCGCCGAAGGGGTCGACACTCCAGTTGTCCGCGATGGCCGGGACGACGTCGAGGTGCCCGTGCACGACGAGGGCGCCGCGCTCGCGGTCCTCGCCCGCGACCCGGGCGACGACGCTGGTGCGGCCGGGATCGGAGTCGATCAGCTCGGGCTCGAGGCCGAGATCGCGCAGACGGGCCGCCACGTACTCGGCGGCCTCGCGCTCGGGCTCGGCCTTTCCGTCGCCGTAGTTGCTGGTGTCGAAGCGGATGAGGTCCCGCGCGATGATCGCGGTCTCGTCGAGATCCGACTCGGAGGGGGCGGTGGCGCTGTCGGAGGACGTCATGCCCCCACGCTAGCGGGCGGGCTCCCGGCACCCCTCTCCCCCGGTGTCATCCGAGGCGTTCGAACCGTGCTAATGTCTTCTTCGGCCGCGGAAACGCAGGCCGGAAACAACACTCGTCCGGGTGGCGGAAATGGCAGACGCGCTAGCTTGAGGTGCTAGTGCCCGTATAGGGCGTGGGGGTTCAAGTCCCCCCTCGGACACCGACAGAACCCCTCGATCTCATGGAGATCGGGGGGTTCTTCTCGTTGGTGGCAGCGGTTCGATCTCAGCGGTGGTCGAGCTCTCCTCATGCCGCGGTCGGCTGGCGAAGCGACAGAGCCTTGATGTGCTCGACGATCAGACGCGCGCACTCCACTGCCGAACTCCGTCCGGAGTCGACCTCGAGGTCGTAGGTGACGCCGCGATGGACGGACTCCGCCTGGTGTGCCGCCATCCAGGCGGAGCGGTCGCCACGGTCTCGCTCACGCGCGGTCGCGACGTCGGGGGCGCAGTGGATGCCCACCCAGACGACGTCGAGTCCGCGGAGGTGGCCGCGCAGACGCTCCTGCGACTCCGACGCATCGAGGAAGACGTCGTCGAAGACGATCCGTGCGCCGGCGCGGGCGGTCGCGACGACGCCGGCCAGCCAGGCCGACTCGAGTCGACGGAAGGCGTCGCCGAGCTCCACCGCGCCGTCGTCGCCGTAGGAGACGCCTTCACCACCTCCGTCGAGGTCGGGCGGCAGGGCGTCCACCAGGGTGTTGATCGAGATGCTCAACCACGGATCGGGCAGGAGCGCCTGGAGACTCCGGGCGATCGTCGTCTTGCCGGAGCTCGATCCACCGTTCAGGACGATGACGTCCGGAGTCACGGGGCACTCCCAGCGGGATCGCAGAGGAAGCTCGCCAGGGAAAGCGCATCAGGGCCGTTCATCTCGGCAGCCTAGGGCGGGCCGCCTCGGTAGGTCGGTGACCCTGCGCGGTCTCACGCTCGACGATCGAGAAGACGGTGCATCCTCCTTGACGGTCGACCGCGCCGCTCCTAGGCTCTCGCCGGGTGAGAAACCGAATGAAACAGTTTCCTAGAAGCACGGGTCTCACCTCTCGCCCGGCGTCGTGCCGGACGACCTCGATCGAACGGACGCACCATGACGACCACCTCCTTCACCGCCGGCTGGATCGTCCGGGCGCCGCGCGGGCCGTTCGCCGCCGTGCAGGGCGGGGTCGACGACTCCGTCGCGGTGACGCTGCCGCACGACGCGCTCCGCGATGCCGAGCGCTCGCCGGAGGCGGTCTCCCAGGGCGGGACCGCCTACTACCCGGGCGGTGCCTACAGCTACGTCACGACGTTCGAGGTGCCGGCGGAGTGGGCGGGCAAGGTGGTGCGACTCGAGGTGCAGGGCGCCTACCGGCACGCGATGGTGTTCCTCAACGACGAGTTCGCGGGGAACCGCGCCGACGGCTTCGCGCGCTTCTTCGTGGAGCTGACCCCGTTCCTCCGCTTCGGCGAGACGAACACGCTGCGGATCGAGGTCCGCGCGGGGCAGGACTCGCGCTGGTACGCCGGCGCCGGGCTGCACCGGCCGGTGCTGCTGCACGTCGACGAGCCCGTGCACATCGAGCCGGACGGCGTGCGGATCACGACGGTGCGCGTGGAGGACGACCAGGCCGTCGTCGAGGTCGCGACGAGCATCGTCAACCGCGGGCTCACGACGTCGTCGCTCTCGATGTCGACCGAGCTCACCGGGCCGGCCGGCGACGTCGTGGAGAGCGCGACGACACCGGTCACCGTCGCCCCCGGCCGCACCGCCCTCGTGCGCCAGCGCCTCTACGTGCAGGAGCCGGCCCTCTGGAGCGTCGACTCCCCCGCCCTGCACAGCGCCCGCACGAGCATCGGGGTCGGCGACGACGTCGTCACCGTGCACGGCATCCGCACCGTCACCGTCGACCCGCGGAAGGGGCTGCGGATCAACGGCGAGAGCGTCCTGCTGCGCGGCGCCTGCATCCACAGCGACAACGGCGTGCTGGGCGCCGCCTCGATCGCCCGTGCGGAGGAGCGCCGTATCCAGCTGCTCAAGGAGGCCGGCTTCAACGCGATCCGCATGGCGCACAACCCCGCCTCGCCGTCGATGCTCGAAGCGTGCGACCGCCTGGGCATGCTCGTGATGGACGAGGCCTTCGACATGTGGGTCCGCGGCAAGACGCACCACGACCACTCGCTCGACTTCGCGCAGTGGTGGCGGGCCGACCTGGAGTCGCTGGTCGCGAAGGACTACAACCACCCCAGCGTGATCCTCTACTCGATCGGCAACGAGATCGTCGAGGTCGGCACCCCGCACGGCGCGGTGCTGGCCCGCGATCTCGCGGAGCACGTGCGCTCGCTCGACCCCACGCGGCCCGTCACCAACGGCGTGAACCCGACGCTGGCCGTCCTCGACGAGCTCGACAGCATCCTCGCCTCGGAGCAGGGGCTGAACGAGCTGATGGGCGAGGCCGGCGCCGGGATGATGGCGGCGATCGGCTCCTCCGACGCCGTCACCCGCCGCACGGCGGAGTCGAGCGCGGCAGTCGACGTGCTCGGGCTGAACTACGCCGACGGCCGCTACGCGAGCGACGCGGAGCTGTTCCCGCAGCGCGTGATCGTCGGGTCCGAGACGTTCCCCTCGCAGATCGGCGAGCTGTGGCCGAAGGTGCTGGCGAACCCGAACGTGATCGGCGACTTCACCTGGACCGGCTGGGACTACCTCGGCGAGGTCGGGATCGGCGCCACCTCCTACGCGGAGGACCCGGCCGCGAACGGCGCACTGGAACGCGAGTACCCGTATCTGACGGCGTGGTGCGGCGACCTGGACATCACCGGGTGGCGGCGGCCCGCCTCCTACTACCGCGAGATCGTCTTCGGGCTGCGCTCGGAGCCGGCGATCGCGGTCGTCCGGCCGGAGCGGCACGGGCAGTCGGTGACGATGCAGTCGCCGTGGGCGTGGAGCGACTCGGTCGACTCGTGGGCCTGGCCCGGCTTCGAGGACTCCCCCGTCACCGTCGAGGTGGCGGCGGACGCGGACGAGGTGGCGCTGCTGCTCGACGGCGTCGAGGTCGGGCGCTCGGCCGTCGGGGCGGTGCGGCCGATGCTCGCCTCGATCGAGACGGTGTACCGGCCGGGCACGCTGACGGCGGTCGCGTACCGGTCCGGGAGCGAGACGGGGCGCAGCTCGCTCGTGTCGGCGTCCGGGCCTGCGGTGCTGACCGCGACGGCGGACCGGACGTCGCTGCGCGCGGACGACACCGACCTCGCATACGTGGCGATCGAGCTGCGCGACGCGGCCGGCGTGCTGATCACGGGCGCGGACCGGGTCGTCTCGGTCGCCGTCGAGGGTGCGGGCGTGCTCGCAGGCTTCGGCAGCGGGACACCGGCCACCACCGAGCGCTTCGACGCCACCTCGCGGACGACGTTCGACGGCCGCGCGCTCGCCGTGGTGCGTCCGACCAGCCCGGGGCCGATCACGGTGCTCGTCTCCTCCATCGGACTCGACGACGTCCACATCGAGCTCTCCGCGAGCTGAACATCGCCGATTCGTGCCGGGAACAGAACCAGCGCTGAGGCGAAGCATGCTGATCGAGTAGCTCGCGGAGCGGGCGTATCGAGATCCACGTCCTGCGAAGCGCGGGTCTCGATACGACCCTGCGGGGCTACTCGACCAGCATGGACGGGGCAGCCAGACCGGGAGCGCATCCAGTCATCCGCACAGGAGGACGCGCCCCATGCTGATCGAGTAGCCCGCGCAGCGGGCGTATCGAGATCCACCCTCACCGGAAGCGGAGTCTGCAGACCCACTGTTCTGAGGACGGTGGGTCTCGATACGCCCCTCCGGGGCTACTCGACCAGCATGGGTGAGCAGCCCGACGGGGACGGTGTCAGGCGGCGAGGACTCCGGCGGGCGACCAGCCGAGGGCCGGGGCGATGGACTCGGCGACGGTCTGCAGGAGGCGTGCGTTGTACTCGACGCCGAGCTGGTTGGGGACGGTGAGCAGGAGGGTGTCCGCCTCCTGGACGGCGACGTCGGCGGCGAGCTCCTCGGCGAGTCGGTCGGGCTCACCGGTGTAGCTGCGGCCGAAGCGGGCGCGGACGCCCTCGAGGGAGGCGACCTGATCGCGCTCGCCCCGGCCGCCGAAGTAGAGGCGGTCCAGGTCGGTCGTGATCGGCAGGACGCTGCGCGACACGGAGACGCGCGGGGTCCGCTCCCAGCCGGCCTCCGCCGACGCCGAGCGGTACTCGCGGATCTGCCGCGCCTGCAGCTCGTCGAAGGGGATGCCCTCCTCCTCGAGCAGGAGCGTGGAGGACTGCAGGTTCATGCCCTGCTCGGCCGCCCAGCGCGCGGTCGCGAAGCTGCCCGCACCCCACCAGATGCGGTCCTCGAGGCCCGGCGAGCGCGGCTCGATCGCGAGCGGGCTCGACATCCCGGTGCGCGCGGGGTCGGTCTCGGCGACGGCGGCGCCCGAGAGCGCCTCGCGGAAGAGCTGCACCTTGCGGCGGGCGAGGTCGGCGTCGGAAGTGCCCTCCGAGGGGACGTAGCCGAACGCCTCGGAGCCGCGGAGCGCCGTCTCGGGCGATCCCCGGCTCACGCCGAGCTCGAGCCGGCCGCCGGAGATGAGGTCGGTCGCGGCCGCTTCCTCCGCCATGTAGAGCGGGTTCTCGTAGCGCATGTCGATGACGCCGGTGCCGATCTCGATCCGCCGGGTGCGCGCGGCGATCGCGGCGAGGAGCGGGAACGGCGACGCCAGCTGCGGCGCGAAGTGGTGCACGCGGACGTAGGCGCCGTCGATGCCGATCTCCTCGGCCGCCTCCGCGAGCTCGATGGTCTGCAGGAGGACGTCGCGCGCGGTGTGCGTCAGCGACCCCTCGACGGACTGGTAGTGGCCGAAGGAGAGGAAGCCGATGCGCGAGACCACGCCTGCTCCAGCGTCGGACGCGTCCCGGCTATTCCCGGCGGCGAGCGCCGTGCGCCCACCGCTCCGCTCAGCTCGCCTCGAAGTCGGCGGAGACCGAGGCCGAGACCTCGATGTCCTCGGGCTTCAGCGCGAGCTCCTCCTGGCCCTTGAAGGCCATCGCGCGGCTCATCACGGCCGAGCCGCCCTCGATCCGGGTGTGCGGGCGCAGCCCGGGCTCGAAGAGGGTGAGCACCCGGGGCTCCCCCAGGCCGAGGGCGGAGGCGTAGGCGGCGGCGCGCTCGCGGGCGTCGCGGACCGCGGCCACCCGCACCTCGCGCTCGGCGCTCGCGCGCCGGGCGGCGGTGACGTCCCAGTCGACCCCGGCGACGGTGATGCCGGGCGCCTCCGAGACGGAGGCGACCCAGCGCCCGAGGGCGTCGAAGTCGCGGTACTTCACCCGGACACTCGCGGCGGCGACGTGGAACTGCTCGGTGACGTCGGAGTCCTTGAGGTACCGCTGGATGGTCGAGACCGAGACCTGGTCGGCCGACCACCAGGTCGCCGCGCCGGAGGCCTGCTCGGCGCGGGCCTCCTCGCGCACGCGAGCGTGGAGGGCGGTCACCTCGTTCAGCGCCTGGGAGCGCGAGCGCGACTCGCGGCGGATCTCGAGGCGGACGGTGCCGCGCTCAGCGGGGTGGAAGTGCTGGGCGATCCCGGCGACGGTGATGGTGACCATGGCCTCATCGTGCCCCATCGGGCTGCGTCGGAGGTGCGGACCCGGGGATCGGAGCTGCGGACCGGGAGGTCAGCGGTGCAGGCCCAGAGCGCCGCGGAGGCGGTCGGCGAGCGAGAGCTCGATCGCGAGGTTGCTGAGAAGCTGGTCGCGGTGGGCGCCGCACGCGGGCGGGACGACGGTGCCGGTGCGCGGGTCGGTGCCGCCGCGCAGGGCCCGCTCGCAGTCGGCGATCGTCTTCTCGATCAGCTCGAGGCGACGGGCCAGCCGGTCCGACTGGTAGTGCTCCCGTGAGATGGGGCCGTCGAAGGGGTGGCGGGTGGTGGGGGTCGTGAGGGTCGCGGTGGCGATTGCTGCTGCACTCATGCTGATCCGATCCGTCGGGGGCGCGTAGTGGGCGCCGTTCGTGTGGGAGATAGATCAGCACGGGAGGCGACGCTCGCCACGATCGATGACGTGATGCGCACAGTGCTGGCACGAATCGTGCCGCTATCTGGCACGATTCGTTTTCTGTGGCGCGATTCGTCCATTCGCCACCTCGGCCTCTGGGACGCCGTCAGTCGCTGAAGACGGCCAGCTGCTCGTTGCCGACGATCGCGAGGGTCCGGACGAGGCGGGTGTACCGCTCGACGAGCTCCTCGACGGCGGCACCCTGGCCGACCAGCGCGGCGATGCTCTCGGCGGGGAAGAGCGAGACGATCTCCATCGCGACCGCCCTGCCGTGCTCGAAGGAGAGGGCGCGCGCGTACTCCAGGGCACGGGTCAGCTGCGGGCGGTCGCCGTCGGAGGTGATCGCGGCGGGATCGGCGTCGGCGGCGTGCGCGAGGACGGCGACGAACACCCGGGCGATCTCGTCCACCCGCAGAGCTCGGACCAGCGTGAGCAGGCGCGAGGATACCCGCGACACCCCGCGCGCCAGCAGCTCGCCGCTGAGGGCGCGGACCTCGATCACGTCGCCGCCGACGAAGTCGCCGGAGACCCGCTTGATGCCGGACGCGAACAGGCTCGAGCCGGAGGCGATGCTGCGCTCGGCCTCGAGGTTGATCTCGACCCGGCCGCGCGAGGTCGCGACGCCCGAGATCCAGCGCTGCTCCACCGCGGGGTGCGCGTGGACGGCGCGGACGAGGGTGCCGGGGCCGGGGCCGTCGATGGCGCCGAGGATGACCTCGGGAGTGCGGGCGCCGGCGATGCGGGTCGAGACGCCGTTGTGCGCGGCGAGCTCGGCAGCCTTGAGCTTCGAGCGGATGCCGCCGCGGCCCGTCCCGCCCTTCTGCACCCCGATGCCGCGCAGCTCCGTGATCCCCAGCTCCTCGAGGTGCACGCCCTCGGCGATGCTGCCGGCGAAGACACCGGGGACGTCGGTGAGCAGCAGCAGCAGATCCGCGCCGAGGAGCATCGCGAGGCCGCCGGCGACGCCGTCGTTGTCGGAGCCGGCGGAGTCGATGGTGTCGTTGCCGTTGACGATCGGCACGACGCCCGCGTCGAGCGCGTGCCGGATCGCCTCCGCGACGTGCGCCATCTGCCGGGGCGATGCGAGGTCGGACTCGCCGATCAGGATCTGCGCGACGAGCGAGCCGGAGAGCTCGGCCACCGAGCGGTAGAAGCCCATCAGCACGGTCTGGCCGACGGCGGCGGCGAGGCGCGGGCTGATCGGCGCGTCCTGCGAGCGGGCGAAGAGCGCCCGGCCGGAGGAGACGGCGCCGGAGGAGACGAGGACGACGTCCCAGCCGAGCGCGCGCGCGCCGAACGCGCTCTCGAGGGCGCTCGCGAGGAGCACGGGGTCCGGGCCGGACTGCTTGGTCACCGAGCTCGAGCCCATCTTGACCACGAGGGTCCGCCGCCGTGCCGGGAGGGAGGAGGGGTTCTCGGCGGCGGCTTCGGGCAGGGCGTCGGACATGGCTCCCATGGTAGGGGCGCACTCACGACGGGCCCGCCGCATTTCCCTAGTGCTGGTCGGTTTTCGGCGTATCCTTCTCGCGGAGCCGACGAGGGCTCCCCTTCGGAAGGACGCCCCCATGACATCGACGTCATCCCCCGCCGCCGAACCGCTCGACGAGCAGGTCGATCGCCGCTACCTCGACCCGCTGCGCCCCGTGGCCGAGCGGGTCGAGATCCTGCTCGGCCAGATGACGCTCGAGGAGAAGGCCGGGCTCTTCTTCCAGACCATGGTCGTGATGGGCGAGGGCGGAGCGCTCGCCGAGGACGGCGCGTTCGGTCTGCCCTCGACCGCGACGATGGTGCTCGAGAAGCGGATGTCGCACTTCAACCTGCTCGGCGGCGGGACCGCCACGGCGCGCGAGCTCGCCGAGTGGCACAACCGGGTCCAGGAGCTGGCGTCTTCGAGCCGGCTCGGGATCCCCGTGACCCTCTCCACCGATCCGCGCCACTCCTTCACCGACAACCCCGGCACCGGGGCGCAGGCGGAGGCGTTCTCGCAGTGGCCGGAGCCCCTCGGCCTCGCCGCGATCGGCGACGAGGACCTGGTCGAGCGCTTCGGCGACATCGCCCGCCGGGAGTACCTCGCCGTGGGCCTGCGGGTCGCGCTGCACCCGCAGATCGACCTGGCGACCGAGTCGCGCTGGGCGCGGCAGGTCGGCACGTTCGGCGAGGACGCCGAGCTCACCGGGCGGCTCGGCGCCGCGTACATCCGCGGCTTCCAGGGCGAGTCGCTCGGGGCGCAGTCGGTCGCGACGATGACCAAGCACTTCCCCGGCGGCGGACCGCAGAAGGACGGCGAGGACCCGCACTTCCCGTACGGGCGGGAGCAGGTCTACCCGGGCGGCAACGCCGAGTACCACCTGCAGCCCTTCGTGAAGGCCTTCGAGGCGGGCACGAGCCAGATCATGCCGTACTACGGGATGCCGGTCGGGACCGAGCACGAGGAGGTCGGCTTCGGCTTCAACCGCTCGGTGATCACGGGGCTGCTGCGCGAGCGGTTCGGCTTCGACGGCATCGTCTGCACGGACTGGGGGCTGCTCTCGGACTCCGACATCATGGGCGACCACCACGTGGCGCGCGCCTGGGGCGTCGAGCACCTGTCGGTGCCGGAGCGGATGGCGAAGGCCCTCGAGGCCGGCGTCGACCAGTTCGGCGGCGAGTCGATCCCGGAGACGCTGGTCGCCCTGGTCCGGGACGGGACGGTCGCCGAGGAGCGGCTCGACGTGTCCGTGCGGCGGCTGCTGCGGGAGAAGTTCGTGCTCGGGCTGTTCGATTCGCGCGCGGTCGATCCGGCAGCGGCCGAGGCGGTCGTCGGCTCGGCGGAGTTCCGCGCGGCGGGCGAGGCCGCCCAGCGCGCGGCGATCACGGTCCTCGCGCAGGACGGCGTCCTGCCGGCACGGCAGGGGCTGCGGCTGTACGTCGAGGGGATCGATCCGGTCGTCGCCGCGGGGTACGGCACCGTCGTCGGGTCTCCGGAGGAGGCGGAGCTCGCGGTGATCCGGCTGCAGGCGCCCTTCGAGCAGCGCGCGACCGCGTTCGAGAACGTCTTCCACGCCGGCTCGCTCGACTTCCCGGACGACGTCGTGGAGCACGTCCTGGCTGTGGCGGCACAGGTGCCGACGGTCGTCGACGTGTTCCTGGACCGGCCGGCGATCCTCACTCCGCTGATCGACTCCGCGGCGGCGCTGCTCGGTGACTTCGGCGCGTCGGGGGCCGCGGTGCTCGACGTCGTCTTCGGAGTGTCGGAGGCCCGTGGAACACTGCCGATGGACCTTCCGCGCTCGATGGCCGCTGCGGCGGCCCGTCGGCCGGACGTGCCGTTCGACACCGCGGATCCGCTGTTCCGGTTCGGTCACGGACTGCGCGTGACGCGGTCCGCGGAGGGGTAGCGCTGCGGGCCCCGGGCTCCTCCACAGGGGGCGATCCGGGGCCTTCTCCACGTGCTCCGGCACCCGGCGCGGCGGATGTCGGTGGCGATTGACATACTCGAACACATGTTCGAACATGGGTTGATGAGCCCCCCTTCACAGCACCCCTCGCCGGGGGTCGCCGACACCGCGGAACCGCTGCTGCGGCAGCTCGCGTCGGTGAAGGAGCTGCAGTCGCGGATCCGCGACATGCAGGCGACGACGCTCGAATCGAAGAGCCTGGCGACGCTGCCGGCCTTCGCCTCGGTGCTGCCGGGCGGCTCGCTCAAGCAGGGCGCCGCCTACTCGGTCGAGGGCTCGATGAGCCTGGCCATGGGTCTGCTGGCCGGGCCGTCCTCCGAGGGTGCCTGGTGCGGCGTCGTCGGCGTCCCCGAGTTCGGAGCCGAGGCGGCGGCCGGCCTGGGGATCGACCTCGAGCGGCTCGTGCTCGTGCCCTCCCCCGCCGAGCACTGGCTCACCGTCACCGCGGCCCTGGTCGACGTCCTCACCGTCGTTCTGACCCGGCCTCCCGCCTCCGTCTCCTCGGCCGACGTCTCCCGGCTGGGCGCACGGCTGCGGCAGCGCGGGGCGGCGCTCGTCGTCCTCGGCGAGTGGCCGCAGGCCGAGGCGCGGCTCAGCATCCGCTGCAGCCGCTGGGAGGGGCTCGGCGCCGGCCACGGCTACCTGCGCACCCGCGAGGCGCTCGTCGACGTCGTCGGCCGCGCCGGGACGCGAGTGCGCACCGTGCGGATGAGCATGCCCGGCACCGGGCGCCCCTTCGGCGTGCTGGGCGGGCCCTCACGTCTGCAGGAGCGCACCCTGCACGAGCGGGCGGTCTGAGATGACCCGTTCCGCAGGCGCTCTCGAGCTGCGCCGCACGATCCTGGTCTGGTGCCCCGACTGGCCCCTGCTCGCCGCCGCGGCGGACGCCGGGCTCGACGCGGAGACCCCGCTCGCGCTCACCGAGAAGAGCCTCGTCTTCGCCTGCTCCCCCGGTGCGCGAGCGGAGGGCGTGCGCCGCGGCATGCGGATCCGCGAGGCCCAGTCGCGCTGCACCGGGCTCGCCGTGCTCCCCTACGACCCGGTGCTCGATCACCGCGCCTTCGAGCCGCTCGTCCAGGCGCTGGAGGAGATCACCCCGGGCGTGCAGCTGATCCGGCCCGGTCTTTGCGCGATCCGCGCCCGCGGGCCGCGCCGCTACTACGGCAGCGAGCAGTCGGCGGCCGAGGCCGTGCTCCAGCGGCTGTCCGAGCTGGGCGTGCCGCTGGCGCGGGCCGGGATCGCCGACGGACTCTTCGCCTCGGAGCTCGCTGCCAAGCACTCAGGCAGCGCGGTGGCGATCGTGCCGGCCGGCGAGAGCGCCGCGTTCCTCGCGCCCCTGCCGCTCGACGCCCTCGAGACCGAGGCCGTCGGCGCGCGCACCCGCACGACCGGCAAGGGCGAGGACCTCATCGCCCTGCTGCGCCGGCTGGGAGTCCGGACGCTCGGCGCCTTCGCGCAGCTGCCGCGGGACGACGTCTCCGCGCGCTTCGGCCCCGAGGGGGCGCGCGCACACGTGCTGGCCTCGGGCGCCGAGACCGAGACGGTCGTCCCGCGGCTCCCGCCCGAGCGGCTCGACCGCGTGCTCGAGTTCGAGCCGCCGCTGGACCGGATCGACCAGGCGGCCTTCGCCTTCCGCGTCCCGGCGGAGGAGTTCGTCGACGGGCTCACCCGGGCGCAGCTGGTCGCGACCGCGATCAGGATCGAGGTCGTCAGCGACCGCGGCGAGGTGTCCTCCCGCAACTGGCTGCACCCGCGCTGGTTCACCCCCGGCGACGTCGTCGACCGCGTGCGCTGGCAGCTGCAGGGCAACGGCGCGATCGACGCCGGGCTCGGCTCGCCGATCGCCCGGCTGTCGGTCGAGCCGGAGGCGGTCGACGCGATCGGGAACCACGAGCAGGGACTCTGGGGCACGGCTCCCGAGGAGCGGGTGCACCACGGTCTCAGCCGAGTGCAGAGCATGCTCGGCCACGAGGCCGTCGTCACCGCGTCGGTGGGCGGGGGCCGGTCGCTGCGCGACCGCCAGCACCTGATCCCCTGGGGGGACAGGGAGCCGGGCGACGCCCGGCCGCGCGGGCTGCCCTGGCCGGGGGCGCTGCCGCCGCCCCTGCCGCCCACGGTCTTCGCCGAGCCGGCGGCAGTCCTGGTCCGCGGGCCCCGCGGCGAGCCGGTCTCGGTCGACGACCGCGGCTCCCTCACCTCCGTCCCCGCTTACTTCGCGCCCGGCTCCTCGCAGGCCCGCCTGCAGCCGGTGACGGGGTGGGCCGGCCCCTGGCCGATCGACGAGCGCTGGTGGGACGCCCGGACGGCCGTCCGCTACGACCGCTTCCAGATCGTCGACTCCGACGGGGTCGCCTGGCTGCTGCTCTGCCTCGACGGCGAGTGGGCGGCCGAGGCCCGCTACGACTGACTCCCCCGGCCGCTGACGGCCGCGATCCGATCCTCCCGAGCACGACGACCGAAGGAGCCCCCGATGGGCTGGAACAACCCCCCGATCCCCTGGTCGGAGTTCGAGCGCCGCCTCTCCAGCACGACCCGGAGCGACGGCACGACCGTCCGCGGCGACGGCGGCGACAGCCCCGCCTGGTCGCACAAGCGCCCCGCCTACACGCCCGGAGCCGACGTCCGTCCGCCGGACGAGAAGGTGCCCTACGCCGAGCTGCACGCGCACTCGCACTTCAGCTTCCTCGACGGCGCCAGCAAACCGGAGGAGCTGATCGAGGAGGCCGTCCGGCTCGGCATCGACACCCTCGCCCTCACCGACCACGACGGGCTCTACGGGATCGTCCGGATGGCGGAGGCCGCGCAGGACCACGGCGTCCGCACCGCTTTCGGCGCCGAGCTCTCGCTCGGGCTCCGCGCCCCGCAGAACGGCGTCGCCGATCCCGAGGGCACGCACCTGCTCGTCCTCGCCCGCCGGGAGGAGGGCTACCACCGGCTCGCCCGCGCGATCACCACCGCCCAGCTCGCCGGCGCCGAGAAGGGCAAGCCCAGCTACGACCTCGAGGAGCTCGCCCGGGCCGCCGACGGCCACTGGATCGTGCTGACCGGCTGCCGCAAGGGCGCCGTCCGGCAGGCCCTGGTCGCGAGCGGCGAGGCGGCGGCCGAGGAGGAGGTGCGCGAGCTCGTGGCCCTCTTCGGCGCCCGCAACGTCCTCGTCGAGCTCTTCGACCACGGCGACCCGCTCGCCTCCCTGCACAACGACCAGCTCGCCGGCATCGCCGAGCGGCTGCAGCTGCGGCTCGTCGCCACCGGCAACGTGCACTACGCCCGGCCCGAGGACCGCCCCCTGCAGACGGCGCTGGCCGCGGTCCGCGCCCGGCGGAGCCTCGACGAGATGGACGGCTGGCTGCCCGCCGCCGGCGGCGCCCACCTGCGCTCCGGCGCCGAGATGGCCGAGCGCTTCTCCCGCTACCCCGGCTCGGTCGAGAACACGGTGCTGATCGCCGACGAGATCGCCTTCGAGCTCGGCCGGGTCCGCCCCCGGCTGCCCCGGCAGGACGTGCCCGAGGGGCACACCCCGATGAGCTGGCTGCGCCACCTCGTGCAGCTCGCGGTGCCGGCGAAGTACCCGGGTGCCGACTCCGACGTGCACGAGCGCCTCGAGAAGGAGCTCGCCGTGATCGAGGCCAAGGACTTCCCCGGCTACTTCCTCATCGTCCACGACATCGTGCACTTCGCGAAGGGCAGGGGGATCCTCTGCCAGGGCCGCGGCTCGGCCGCCAACTCGGCGGTCTGCTACGTCCTCGGGATCACCGCGGTGGACTCGATCTTCTACGGGCTGCCCTTCGAGCGCTTCCTCTCCAGCATCCGCGACGAGGAGCCCGACATCGACGTCGACTTCGACTCCGAGCGGCGCGAGGAGGTCATCCAGCACGTCTACGAGAAGTACGGGCGGCTGAACGCGGCGCAGGTCGCGAACGTCATCACCTACCGGCCGAAGTTCGCCGTCCGCGACATGGCGAAGGCGCTGGGCTACAGCGCCGGGCAGCAGGACGGCTGGTCGAAGCAGATCGAGCACTGGGGCTCGATCACCGAGAGCCCCGAGCACGACATCCCGGACGACGTCGTCGCGCTGACCAAGAAGGTGCTCGGCACGCCCCGGCACCTGGGCATCCACTCCGGCGGCATGGTGCTCACCGACCGGCCGGTCGGCGAGGTCTGCCCGATCGAGCCCGCCCGGATGGAGAAGCGCACCGTCCTGCAGTGGGACAAGGACGACTGCGCCTGGATGGGCCTGGTCAAGTTCGACCTGCTCGGGCTGGGGATGCTCGCTGCCCTGCAGTACACCTTCGACCTCGTCGCCGAGCACGTCGGCGAGAAGTGGGACCTCTCGACGATCCCGCGCGAGGAGAAGGGCGTCTACGACCAGCTCTGCCGGGCCGACTCCATCGGGGTGTTCCAGGTCGAGAGCCGAGCGCAGATGGGCACCCTCCCCCGGCTCCAGCCGCGGCGCTTCTACGACCTCGTGATCGAGGTGGCACTGATCCGCCCCGGTCCGATCCAGGGCGGCGCGGTGCACCCCTACATCCGGCGGAAGCTCGGCGAGGAGCCGATCACCTACCAGCACCCCCTGCTGGTCACGCCGCTCAAGCGCACGCTCGGCGTGCCCCTGTTCCAGGAGCAGCTGATGCAGGTCGCGGTGGCGGTCGGCGACTGCAACGCGGAGGACGCGGACCTGCTGCGCCGCGCGATGGGCTCCAAGCGCGGCACCGAGAAGATCGAGTCGCTCCGGGAGCGGCTCTACGAGGGCATGGCCCGCAACGGGATCACCGACGAGGTCGCCGACGACATCTACCGCCGGATCCAGGCCTTCGCCAATTTCGGCTTCGCCGAGAGCCACGCGATCAGCTTCGCGCTGCTGGTCTACGCCAGCGCCTGGCTGCGCCTGCACTACCCCGCCGCCTTCACCGCGGCCCTGCTCCGGGCTCAGCCGATGGGCTTCTACGCCCCGCACACCCTGGTCGCCGATGCCCGCCGGCACGGCGTCCGCGTCGAGTCCCCCGACGTCAACCGCTCGCTGTCGCACCCCGGGCTCGAAGCCCTCGACGGGCCGCCTGCCCGGCGGCGGAGCGGGGCGCCGCACGGGCAGGACTCCTGTCTCTCCGCCGAGCAGGCGCCGACCGGCCTCTTCGACCGGTCGCAGCACTTCGACACCGACGACCACCGCCGCGACGCCGGCTTCGTCATCCGCCTCGGCCTCGCCGAGGTGAAGGGCATCGGCACCGCGCTGGCCGAGCACATCGTCGCCGAGCGCGAGCGCGGCGGGCCCTACGCGAGCATGGCCGACCTCTCGCGCCGGGTCGGGCTGAACGCGACCCAGCTCGAGGCGCTCGGCGCCGCGGGATCGTTCGACTCCCTCGGGCTCCAGCGCCGTCAGGCGCTCTGGGAGGCGGGCTCCGCAGCCGCCGACCGCCAGGAGTTCCTGCCCGACTCGATCGTCGCCGTCCAGCCTCCGCTGCTGCCGATGCTCTCGGCGCAGGAGCGGGTCGTCTTCGACTTCTGGGCCACCGGCATCTCGCCCGACGACCACCCGCTCCGCCATCTGAGGGAGAGCCTGACCCGGCGGGGAGCGCGCTCCACGGCCGACCTGCCCGGCACCCCGTCAGGCACCCGGATCGAGGTCGGCGGGGTCGTGATCCACCGCCAACGTCCCTCCACAGCCGCCGGAGTGACCTTCATGAACCTGGAGGACGAGCACGGGATCCTCAACGTCATCTGCTCCGTCGGAGTATGGAACCGCTACCGGCGCACCGCGCGCGAGGCTCCTGCACTCCTCATCCGCGGGATCCTCGAGCGCTCAGAAGAAGGGGTGACCAACCTCCTCGCCGACCGGTTCGAGGCGCTGTCGGTCACCGCCCGGACCACCGCCCGCAACTTCCGATGACCGCCCATCGGACCACGACCGCCCCAGCACCGCGAGCGCTTCCACGCCCGCATCACCCGCGAGAAAGCGACACCATGACGAACACGGACCACGCCCTCCACCCCGCGGCGCTCGACGTGCCGCTGCGCGACGACCGGGACCTGCGCGAGCGCGTCTCGTCCCTCATCGGGCCCGCCTACCGGCGTGCGCTCTGGCCGATCCTGCTCGACCGGGCCGGCTACCAGCTGCCGATCCTCTACCCGGTGGACGGACTCCCCGTGCACCCCGACGAGGAGAAGACCGAGCGCATCGTCGCGACCCTCGCGAAAGCGGTCGCGCATCACGATATCGGCTCGCTCGCCTTCGCGCTCGAGCGCCCGGGCCGGGCGTTCCTCGGCGAGACCGACCGGGTGCTCGCCCGCCAGCTGAGCGCCGCCTGCCACCGGCGGGCCATGCCGCTGCGTGCCCTGCTGCTCGTGCACGACGACGGCGTGCGGATCATCGCCGATGCCGAGCACTCCGTGCCGGCCCGCTGACAGGTCTCCGGCGGGCGGCGGTGTGCACGGGCACGGGCACGGGCACGGGCACGGGCGACGGCGGCCCGGTGAACGGGAAGAACGAAACGCGCGCCGGCCCGATTCGACTCGGACCGGCGCGCGGCGGACGCCTACTCGGCGTCGCCGAGCGTGATCAGCAGCGAGGACGCGCCGAGGTCGACCTCGGTGCCGCCGGGCTGGACCGCGTACTCGCCCACGGCGAGGAGCGACTCCGCCACCTCGGGCAGCGGGACCCGCGCCGACGACTCGCCGACGTTGATCGCGATCGTCACCCGGCCGCGACCGAGGGTGAGCCAGCGCTCGTCCTCGTCGAGCTCGACGCGCACCGAGCCGAAGCGCGGGTCGGTCAGCTCGGGGAAGCGGCGGCGCAGCGCCGCCAGCTCGCGGTAGACGGCGAGGATGCGAGCACCGCGCCCCTCCTCCGCCTCGGACCAGTCGAGCTTGGAGCGCTCGAACGTCTCGGGGTCCTGCGGGTCGGGTACGACCTCCGGGTCCCAGCCCATCTTCGCGAACTCCGCGATGCGGCCCTTCGCCGTCGCCTCGCCCAGATCCTTCTCCGGGTGCGAGGTGAAGAACTGCCACGGGGTGGACGCCGCCCACTCCTCGCCCATGAAGAGCATCGGGGTGAACGGGCCGAGCAGCGTCAGCGCGGCGGCTATCGCCAGCCGACCCTCGTCGAGGGTCGCCGTCAGCCGGTCGCCGATCGCCCGGTTGCCGATCTGGTCGTGGTTCTGGCTGCAGACCACGAGGCGCCAGGTCGGCATCCGCTCGGTGTCGATCGGACGGCCGTGGTGCCGGCCGCGGAACGTGGAGAGGGTGCCGTCGTGGAAGAAGCCGCGGGTGAGGACCTTGCCGAGCGCGCCGAGCGGCGCGAAGTCCTCGTAGTAGCCGGTCGTCTCGCCGGTGAGGGCGACGTGCACGGCGTGGTGGAAGTCGTCGCTCCACTGCGCGTCGAGCCCGTAGCCGCCCGCCTCGCGCGGGGTGATCAGCTTCGGGTCGTTGAGGTCCGACTCCGCGATCAGGGTCAGCGGGCGCCCGACGTCGGCCGAGAGCACGGCGACCTCGGCGGCCATCTCCTCGAGCACGTGCACGGCGCGCTCGTCCGAGAGGGCGTGCACCGCGTCGAGGCGCAGGGCGTCGACGTGGTAGTCGCGCAGCCACATCAGCGCGTTGTCGAGGATGTAGCCGCGGACGACGTCCGAGCCCTCCCCGTCGAGGTTGATCGAGCTTCCCCAGGTGTTGGCCTTCTCGTTCTTCAGGTACGGGCCGAACTCGGGCAGGTAGTTGCCGCTCGGGCCGAGGTGGTTGTAGACCACGTCCTGCACGATGCCCAGTCCCGCGCGGTGCGCCGCGTCGACGAAGCGCTGGTACGCCTCCGGTCCGCCGTAGGCCTCCGAGACGGCGTACCAGAGGACACCGTCGTAGCCCCAGTTGTGCGTGCCGTTCACCGCGTTGACCGGAAGGATCTCGATGAAGTCGACGCCGATCGAGCGCAGGTGCTCCAGCCGGCCGGCGGCCGAATCGAGCGTGCCCTCGGGGGTGAAGGTGCCGATGTGCAGCTCGTAGATCACGGCCCCCGCCAGCTGGCGGCCCGTCCAGGCCTGGTCGGCCCACTCGAACGCGCTCGGGTCGTAGCTGCGGGACAGCTCGTGGACTCCGCCGGGCTGGCGGCGCGAGCGCGGGTCCGGGAACGGCCCCTTGCCGTCGACCAGGTAGCCGTAGTCGACCTCGCCGGTCGCGGCGACCGACCCGGAGACCCGCCACCAGCCCTCGTCGCCGAAGCGGGCCATCGCGACCGTCCCGCCCGCACCCAGGGCGAGCTCGACGGAGGACGCCTCGGGCGCCCACACGTCGAAGCGCTCGGGTCCGGAGACGGGCAGGGCGTAGCGGTAGGGCGTCGTGCTGATCACGGGGTTCTCCAGGGTCGTTCGAACGGGGTCGGCAGGAAGGGACTCGCCGGGTCAGGCGACCGGCGCGAGCAGGGCGACCGGGTAGCCGCCGCCGAGGATCTCCGACACGGCGGTCGGCCCGCCGGCGAAGGTGCGCCCGGTGAGGACGTCCACGACCGGGTGCCCGGGCAGGACGATCAGGGTCTCGCCCCAGCCGCCCTCGGCCGCGAGGCGCGCGGGCAGGCGGGTGGCGACCGTCAGCGCACCGCCGCGGTCGAAGGCGATCGCGTGCTCGGCGGCCGGCCCGATGGCGGGGACGGCGGCGTAGCGCGTGAACAGCTCCGGCCGGTCGCGGCGCAGGCGCAGGGCCCGCGAGGTCACGAGCAGCTTGGCCGCGCCCTCCGCGTCGATCTCCGGCAGCCAACCGCCGTCGATCCGCTCGAGCAGCGCCCGGCGCTCGGCGAAGTCGACCGGGCGACGGTTGTCGGGGTCGACGAGCGACGTCTCCCACAGCTCGCTGCCCTGGTAGACGTCCGGGACGCCCGGCGCCGTCAGCTGGACGAGCTTGGCCGAGAGGCTGTTCGACCAGCCGTCGGCCGAGACGCGCGCCACGGTGTCCTCGATCAGGCGGCGCACGGCCGCGTCGTCGAAGGCGGCGTCGACCGCCGCGTGCATCCGATTCTCGAACGCCTCGTCCGGCGCCGTCCACATCGTCGAGCTGCCGGCCTCGCGCGACGCCTTCTCGGCGTAGGCGTGCAGGCGCTCGCGGGACGCGGGCCAGGTGCCGACGATCGCCTCCCAGAGCAGGTGCTCGACCGGTCCGTCGCCGAACCCGGCGTGCTCGTGCAGCGAGCGGAGCGTCTCGGCCCAGGCCTCGGCGTCCTCCGCGAGGGCGGTGATCCGGGCGCGGGTGTCCTCGCCGCGCTTGGTGTCGTGCGTCGACAGCGTGGTGAGCGAGGCGGGGAAGGACGCCTGGCGGACGCCCTGGCGTCGGTGGAACTCCTCCAGGTCGATCGCGAACTCGTCCGGGTCGGCGCCGACCTCGTTGAGCGAGGTGAGGCGGCTGTAGCGGTAGAACGCCGTGTCCTCGACGCCCTTCGCCATCACCATGCCGGAGGTCTGCTGGAAGCGGACCGACACGGGGGTGCCGGTCTCCTCGAGCAGCGCGGCGACCTCGTCGATCGTCGCGGCGATCTCGGGGCGGCGGTGCCGCGCGTCGAGCCGCGCGTGCTCGAGGTGCTCGGCGCCGTAGGGCAGGTAGCTGCGGTAGACCGGGAAGGTCGCGAGCAGCTCGGCGATCGCGTCGTCCGCGCCGTCGACCTGCGGGATCAGGCGGGCCAGGCGGAGCACCTCGGAGCGGAGGATGCCGTCGGCGATGCCGCGCTTGGTGTCGTGGATCAGGTCGGCCCAGTCCACCGGCTCGCCGCCGTCGCCCAGCTCCGCGTCCAGGCCCTCGAGCACCGGACGGGCGTCGGGGTCGACGAGGATGCGGTCGATGTCGGCGAGCGCGTCGTAGCCGGTGGTGCCCACGGTCGCCCAGTGCGCGGGCAGCTGCTCGTCGCCCTCGAGGATCTTCTCGACCCAGACGGGCGCCCCGTCGATGGCGCGGGCGAGGTCGTCCAGGTAGCCGCCCGGGTCGGCCAGGCCGTCCGGGTGGTCGACGCGCAGGCCGTCGGCCAGGCCCTCGGTGAACCAGCGGACGATCTCGCGGTGCGAGGCCTCGAAGACCTCGGGCCGCTCGACCGTGATCGCGGCGAGGGTGTTCACCGCGAAGAAGCGGCGGTAGTTCAGCTCGGCGTCGGCGCGGCGCCAGTTGACCAGCTCGTAGCTCTGGCGGGCGTGCACGGTGCGGCCGGAGTCGCCGGGCCCGGCGGTGCCGGGCGCGATCGGCAGGCGGTTCTCGTAGTAGTGCAGCTCGTCGCCGACGACCTCGAGCGCATCGAGCTCGCTGTCACTGTCGCCCTCCGAGGCCCCGTCTCCGAGGATCGGCACGCGCAGCTTGCCCGCACCCGCCGCCCAGTCGATGTCGAACGCCTCGGCGTAGCGGGAGTCCCGGCCGTGCTTCAGCAGGTCCCACCACCAGGCGTTCTCCACCGGCGTTGCGACGCCCATGTGGTTCGGCACGATGTCGATGAGGACGCCGAGGCCCTCCTTCTTGGCCGCCGCGGCGGCGTGGGCGAGGCCCTCGCCGCCGCCTCGCGCCGGGTCGACCTGCGAGTGGTCGACGACGTCGTAGCCGTGGTCCGAGCCGGGCTCGGCGGTCAGCAGCGGCGAGAAGTACAGCCAGTCGGCGCCGAGGGAGCGCACGTAGTCGGCCACCGTCGCGGCCTCGTCGAGATCGAAGCCGGAGCGGATCTGGAGTCGGTAGGTGGAGGCGGGCAGTCGCAACGTCAGGCTCCTGTCGAGGGGGCGGTCGCGGAGTCGGTCGACTCCTCGTGGGGGCTGGTGTGGCCCGTGGTGGTGATGATCGGGATCGCCGAGGTGGCGGCGAGCGAGGCCAGCGAGGCGGCGACCGAGTGGTCGACCTCGGGCTCGGGCGCGCTGTGCTCCTGGAGGATGACGAGCGACTTCGCCTGGACGGTGAGGATCGCGCCGGCGGGTCGCGGGACCGAGTCGGCCTCCGCTCCGGCGGTGTCGACCAGGACGGCCCACTCGACCGCGTACTCGTCGGCCGGGATCGTGAACTCCACGTCCGCGTCGTCGGCGTTGAAGTAGAGCAGGAAGCTGTCGTCGACGACCGGCTGGCCGCGCTCGTCGCGCTCGCGGATCCCGTTGCCGTTGAGGTAGATGCCGACCGAGCGGTCCAGACCCGAGTCCCAGTCCGACGGCGTCATCTCGGTGCCGTCGGCCTTGAACCAGACGATGTCCGGCAGCGGCTCGCCGGTGCCGCGCAGGACGGGGCGCCCGTCGAAGAAGCGGCCGCGGCGGAAGGTCGGGTGCTCGGCGCGCAGGCGGATGAGCGCCGCGGTGAACTCGACCAGCGGCCGGTCCGCCTTCTCCCAGTCGATCCAGGTCAGCTCGCTGTCCTGGGCGTAGGTGTTGTTGTTGCCGTTCTGCGTGCGGCCGAGCTCGTCGCCGTGCAGGATCATCGGCACGCCCTGCGAGATCAGCATCGTCGCGAGGAAGTTGCGCTGCTGGCGCGCGCGCAGGCCGAGGACCTTCGGGTCGTCGGTCGGGCCCTCGGCGCCGTGGTTCCAGGAGCGGTTGTGCGACTCGCCGTCGTTGCCGTCCTCGCCGTTGGCGTCGTTGTGCTTCTCGTTGTAGGAGACGAGGTCGCGCAGGGTGAAGCCGTCGTGCGCGGTGACGAAGTTGATCGAGGCGACCGGGTAGCGGCCGGAGCGCGCGTAGAGGTCGGCCGAGCCGGTCAGGCGCGAGGCGAACTCGCCGAGGGTCGAGGGCTCGCCCCGCCAGAAGTCGCGGACGGTGTCGCGGTACTTGCCGTTCCACTCCGTCCACTGCGGCGGGAAGTTGCCGACCTGGTAGCCGCCGGGGCCGACGTCCCACGGCTCGGCGATCAGCTTGACCTGCGAGACCACCGGGTCCTGCTGGACGAGCTCGAAGAAGGTGGAGAGCCGGTCGACGTCGTAGAACTCGCGAGCCAGTGCCGAGGCGAGGTCGAAGCGGAAGCCGTCGACGCGCATCTCGGTCACCCAGTAGCGCAGCGAGTCCATGATCAGCTGCAGCGAGTGCGGGTGGCGCACGTTGAGGGTGTTGCCGGTGCCGGTGTAGTCCATGTAGTAGCGCTTGTCGTCGTCGACCAGCCGGTAGTAGGCCTCGTTGTCGATGCCGCGGAACGACAGCGTCGGGCCGAGGTGGTTGCCCTCAGCGGTGTGGTTGTAGACCACGTCGAGGATGACCTCGATGCCGGCCGCGTGCAGCGCCTTCACCATGCTCTTGAACTCCTGGACCTGCTGGCCCAGGTCGCCGGTGGCGGTGTAGGTGTTCTGCGGCGCGAAGAAGCCGATCGTGTTGTAGCCCCAGTAGTTCGAGAGGCCCTTCTCCATCAGCGTCGAGTCGTTGACGAACTGGTGCACCGGCATCAGCTCGAGCGCAGTGATGCCGAGGTGCTTCAGGTGCGCGATCACGGCGGGGTGCGCGACGCCGGCGTAGGTGCCGCGCAGCTCCTCCGGCACGTCGGGGTGGCTCTTGGTGAGCCCCTTCACGTGCGCCTCGTAGATCACGGTGCTGTCGTACGAGGTGCGCGGACGGCGGTCGCCGGCCCAGTCGAAGAACGGGTTGATGACGACGCCCATCATCATGTGCGGCGCCGAGTCCTCGTCGTTCGTCGAGTCCGGGTCGCCGAAGGTGTACGAGAAGAGCGACTGGTCCCAGTCGATCTCGCCCGAGACGGCCTTCGCGTAGGGGTCGAGCAGCAGCTTGTTCGGGTTGCAGCGGTGCCCGGTGGCCGGGTCGTACGCGCCGTGGACGCGGTAGCCGTAGCGCTGGCCGGGCTGGACCTGCGGGAGGTAGCAGTGCCAGACGTAGGCGTCCGACTCGAGCACCTCGACGCGCGTCTCGGTGCCGTCCTCCTCGAAGAGGCACAGCTCGACGCGCTCGGCGGCCTCGCTGAAGAGGGCGAAGTTCGTGCCGCTTCCATCGAAGGTGGCGCCCAAGGGGTAGGCGGTTCCGGGCCAGGTCTCCACGAGACTCCTCTGAGTTCTGGTCTCGGGCGATCCGGGGGAGGCCGACGGGCGGTCTGCGGATGCCCGACGTCGGGGGTGATGGTCCGTCACCTTCGCGACGGACCGACTGCCCAGCTTAGCGAGAGGTGTCTCCCGCGCTTCCGGGGAGGCCACGCTCAGACAGTACGGACCCCGCCGATCCGCGGCGAGGGCTGGACCGGTCGCCGCGCATCCAGTAGAGATCCGCCGCTCTCGCGGCTCAGTGCGAGCCGATCCGCTTCCGCAGCAGGTCGATCCGCGCCTGCAGCTGCGTCACGCTCGCCTGGGCGACCGCGGGGCCGCCGCAGAGCCGGCGCAGCTCGGTGTGCACCTGGCCGTGGGTCTCCCCCGTGTTGCGCGCCCAGAGCCCGACGAGCGAGTTCAGCAGGCTGCGCTGCTCCTTGAGCGTGCGGTAGAGCGGCGCGGGGATCTCGCTCTCCTTCGCCTCCGCCGGGGCCTGGGCGCCGTGAGCGCCGGCGCGCCCTCCCGCGCGCTTGGCCTGCCGCTGCTGGCGGTGCTGCAGCAGCTCGCGGACCTGCTCGGGCTCGAGCAGACCGGGGAGGCCGATGAAGTCGAGCTCCTCCTCGCTCTCGACCTCCACCTCCATGCCGAACTCCGCGCCCTCGTACATCACGCGGTCGAAGGTGGCCGCCGAGCCGAGCGACTCGAAGCGGCCCTCCTCGAGCAGGTCGGAGGACGCCTTGGCCTCGCGCTCCGCGTCGGCCATCAGGTCGGCCTCGGGGTACTCCTCGTCGTCCGAGACGCGGCGGTCGAGGGCGTGGTCGCGCTGCTGCTCCATCGAGCCCGCGAGCGCGAGCAGCCCCGGCACGTTGGGCAGGAAGATCGAGGCGGTCTCGCCGCGGCGCCGGGCACGGACGAAGCGCCCGATCGCCTGTGCGAAGAACAGCGGGGTCGAGGCGGAGGTGGCGTAGACGCCGACGGCCAGGCGCGGCACGTCCACGCCCTCCGACACCATCCGCACGGCGACCATCCACCGGCTGTCGCCCTTGGAGAACTCCTCGATCCGGTCGCTCGCCTCCTTCTCGTCGGAGAGGACGACCGTGACGGGCTGCCCGCTGATCTCGCGGAGCATGGCCGCGTAGGCGCGCGCCGCGTAGTGGTCGGTCGCGATGACGAGACCGCCGGCGTCGGGGATCCCGCGGCGCACCTCGGTCAGCCGGGTGTTCGCCGCGCGCAGGACGGACGGGATCCACTCCCCCTTGGGGTCGAGCGCCGTCCGCCAGGCCTGCGACGTGATGTCCTTGGTGTTGCCCTCCCCGAGCCGCGCCTCCATCTCGTCGCCGGCCTTCGACTTCCAGCGCATCTGGCCGGCGTAGACCATGAAGAGCACCGGCCGGACGACACCGTCGGCGAGCGCACGGCCGTAGCCGTAGGCGTAGTCGGTCAGCGAGGTGCGGATGCCCTCCTGGTCCGGCAGGTAGCTGACGAACGGGATCGGCGCGGTGTCGGAGCGGAACGGGGTACCGGTGAGCGAGAGCCGGCGGGCGGCCGGCTCGAAGGCCTCGCGGATCGCGTCGCCCCAGCTCAGCGCGTCGCCGCCGTGGTGCACCTCGTCCAAGATGACCAGCGAGCGGCCGGAGAGGGTCAGCTCGCGGTGCAGCTCGGGCCGCACGGCGACCTGCGCGTAGGTGACGGCGACGCCGTGGTAATGCTTGGCGTGCCGGCCCATCCGGTTGGTGAAGGTGGGGTCGAGCCGGATGCCGACGCGGTGCGCCGCCTCGGCCCACTGGCGCTTGAGGTGCTCGGTCGGGGCGACGACGGTGATGCGGTCGACGGTGCGGTTGTGCAGCAGCTCGGCGGCCAGGCGGAGGGCGAACGTCGTCTTGCCGGCGCCGGGCGTCGCGGCCGCGAGGAAGTCCCGCGGCTCGTGCTGGAAGTAGGCCTCGAGGGCCTCCGCCTGCCAGGCCCGCAGCTTGTTCGCGGTGCCCCACGGCGCCCTGCCGGGGAACGACGGGGACAGGTGCTCCGCGGCGGAGGTGCCGACCTGATGACCGAAGTTCGAGGGACTGTTCACGTGGACCGAGGCTAGCCGACACCTCCGACGCCGGGCGCCGGACCGCGCACCCACGGGGCAGGGCCCGGCGTGTCGGGATCGTCCGGGCGACGGACCCCCTCCGCCCGCTCGGAGCGCAGAATGGAGGGATGGTCGAGCAGCGTCATCCGTGGTCCCGCTACGTCGCCCTGGGCGACTCCTTCACCGAGGGGATCGGCGATCCCGAGCCCTCCAGCCCCGGCGGTCACCGCGGCTGGGCCGACCGCGTCGCGGAGGTGCTCGGCAGTCAGAACGACGACTTCGCCTACGCGAACCTGGCCGTGCGCGGGCGGCTGCTGCAGCAGATCGTCGACGAGCAGATCGAGCCGGCTCTCGCGCTGCGCCCGGACCTCATCACCATCTCCGCGGGCGGCAACGACGTGATCCGCCCCGGCACCGATCCGGACGACATCGCCCGCCGCTTCGAGGAGGGCCTCGAGCGGCTGCGCTCCGATGGCGCGACGGTGGTGCTCTTCACCGGCGTCGACGTCAGCTTCTCCCCCGTCTTCGCGCGGATCCGCGGCAAGGTGGCCATCTTCAACGAGAACCTCCGCGCGCTCGCCGAGCGCTACGACTGCATCGTCGCCGACCAGTGGTCGCTGCAGGAGATCCAGGACGTGCGGATGTGGGCGCCGGATCGCCTGCACCTCAACCCGCACGGCCACCACGAGGTGGCGCGGATGGTGCTGAAGGCCCTCAACGTCGAGAACACCCTCCGCCCGTTCGCTCCGGAGCCGGCGCCGACGCCGACCTGGCGGGCCGCCCGCCGCGAGGACGCGAAGTGGGCCCGCGAGTACCTCGTCCCCTGGGTGCTGCGCCGGGTGCGCCACCAGTCCTCCGGCGACTTCATCACCGCCAAGCGCCCGGACGCCGGCCCCTACCTGCAGCGCCCGCCCGAGTCGATCCCCGGCACCCCCGTCCCCGGCAACGCGACCCCCGAGGAGGTCGCCGCCGACATCGCGACGGCCGGCGTCCGCATCGTCGTCGACGACGACTGACCCGCGCCGGATCTCGATACGCCCTCTCCGAGGGCTACTCGACCAGCAGGAAAGCGGCGTCTCGAGACCCGCCTACTCGAACAGCTCGCCCGGATTCGTCACGCGCCAGCCGAAGCCCGGGTCCGCGATCGTCCCGTCCGCGACGAGCGGCACCGGGTACGCCTGCCCGTTCACGTCCACGTTCACGGTGCCGACCTCCTGCCCGTCCGCGACGACCTCGACCGGATCGAGCGACACGCTCGTGGTGACGGTCGTCGCTCCCCAGACCAGGAGCGACTGCGCCTCGCTGGTCTCCGCCACCGCCGACTCGCCCCAGGCGCTGGTGTAGCTGCCGAAGTCCTGCCCCTCCTCGGTCAGCGTCACCGTGCGGAAGCCCGCCTCGACCGTCGGGATCAGCGTCAGCACGTCCGCCGCCAGCTGCGGGTGCGTCCGCGCCCCCACCACGACGCCGACCATCGTGACCGGTCGGCCCTCGACCGTGGCGTCGAGCGAGAACAGCAGGCACGCGCCCGCCTCGTCGGTCGTGCCGGTCTTGATCCCGTCCACCCCGGCCTGCCCGAGGAGCTTGTTCGTGTTCTCGACCGTCCCCACTCCCGGGATCACCGCGGAGGGCATCGCCACGATCGGCGCCAGAACCGGATCGCCGATCAGCAGCTCGCCGAGCACCACCATCTCGAGGGTCGTACTCACAGTGGCCGGCGACAGCCCGCTGGTGTCCGCGACCACGGTGCCGGTCAGTCCGCGCTCGTCGAGCCAGGTGCGGGCGGCGGCGAGGTAGCCCTCCTCCGAGCCGAAGGCCCAGACGGCGAGCGACTTCGCGTAGTTGTTGGCCGAGGGCAGCATCAGCACGGTCAGCGCCTCGCGCTCCGTCAGCTCCAGCCCGGCCGACACCGGAGCGACCGAGCCGTTCTCGGCGACCGAGTCGTTGTAGTAGCCGACATCCGTGCTCGTGAACGCGATCATCTCGCCGTCCGTCCCCTCCGCGATCGGCTTCGCCGACAGCACCACCAGCGCCGTCACCACCTTCGCGATGCTGCCGATCGGCAGCTGCCCGGTCGAGCCGTAGGTGGAGAGCATCCCGCCGTCCGCCGGCCCCTGCACGCCCACCGCCGAGATCGCCCCGGCCCCGTAGGACGGCCACGCGACCGCGGGCGCATCGATCACCGTCGACGGCGTCTCCTGAACGACGGCCGTCGCGACGGGCAGCTCGGCACCGGCCGCGTTCGCCGCGTACGCGCCGCCGGCGCTGACGACCGCCGCCGCGAGGACGACGCCGATCACCGCGAGCGCTCGAGGGCGCCGACGCCGGGGTGCGGCGGGTGCCGTCTCCGGAGTGACGCTGCCCACGACGTCGATCGGCGAGCGGTCGGGGCCGGTGGGAGAAGTCACCCGGTCATCGTAGGCGGACCCCCGCCGGACACCGCGGAGGCTGCGCGGGACGCCCGCTCTCGGCTCAGCGCCCCCGCGTCAGCGCCCAGAGCGCGACGGCGCTCGCCGAGGCCACGTTGAGCGAGTCGACCCCGTGCAGCATCGGAATGGTCACCACGGTGTCGGCCGCGTCCAGCGCCGCCCGGCTCAGCCCGTCGCCCTCCGCACCCAGCACGATGGCCACGCGCTCGGGCCGCACCGCCGCGTACTCGTCCAGCGGCACCGCGTCCGGCGCGAGCGCCAGCGCCGCGACCGAGAACCCCGCGGCGAGCAGCTCGGTCCGCGCCGGCCCCCACTCCGGGATCCGCGTCCACGGCACCTGCAGCACCGTCCCCATGCTCACCCGCACGCTCCGCCGGTAGAGCGGGTCCGCGCAGCGCGGGCTCACCAGCACCGCGTCCGCGCCCATGCCCGCCGCCGCGCGGAAGACGGCGCCGACGTTCGTGTGATCGACGAGGTCCTCGAGGATGACGACGAGCCGCGCGTCCTCGAGCAGCGACGCCATCGACGGCAGCTCCGGCCGCCGCATCGACGCGAGCGCCCCGCGGTGCAGGTGGAACCCGGTCAGCTCCTCGATCATCGCGTCCGGCCCGACGAACACCGGCACGTCCGGGAAGCGCTCGAGCACTTCCGCCGCGTCCGGCAGCCGCTTCTCCTGCACCAGCACCGACTTCGGCACGTGCCCGGCGTCGAGCGCGCGGACGATCACCTTCGACGACTCCGCGATGTAGAGCCCGCCCTCGGGCTCGAGCACCCGGCGCAGCGCCACGTCGGTCAGGCGGTGGTAGTCCGCCAGGAGCGGGTGGTCGAGGTCCTCGATGTGCACGATCGGCATCCCGGAACCCTAGGGCACCGCGCGGTCTAAACTGGCCGATGGAGTGCCCGCGTGCGCGGGTGTCCGAGGGAGGCGTGGATGGAGTCGGGTCCGACACCGATCGCCGACGGCAGCAGTGCCGATCAGGCCGACGAGCAGCAGGCCGACCTGCAGCGGGCCGACGAGCAGCGCTCCGCCGCCCTCGACCGCACCGTCGAGCTCCTGACCGGTCGCCGGATCGCCGCCGTCACCGGCGCGGGCGTCAGCACCGACTCCGGCATCCCCGACTACCGCGGCGCGGGAGCCCCCGTTCGCAGCCCGATGACCTACTCCCAGTTCGTCGCCGACCCCGACTACCGCCGCCGCTACTGGGCCGGCAGCCAGCTCGGCTGGCGCCGTTTCACCGCCACTCTGCCGAACGACGGCCATCGCGCCCTCGCGCGGCTCGAGGAGCGCGGCCTGCTCACCGGTGTCGTGACGCAGAACGTGGACGGCCTGCACGTGCGCGCCGGCTCGCAGCGCGTGGTCGACCTGCACGGCTCCGCCGACCGCGTCCGCTGCATGACCTGCGGCCAGTACTTCGCCCGCGACGCGATCGCCGAGCGCATCGAGGCGCTCAACCCCTGGCTCGACGACCCCGACATCTCCTCGCTCAACCCCGACGGCGACGCCGAGGTGCACGACGTCTCGGCGATGACCGTCCCCGAGTGCACGGTCTGCGGCGGGATCCTCAAGCCCGACATCGTCTTCTTCGGCGAGTTCATCCCGACCGAGCGGTTCGAGGAGGCGCGCGCCATCGTCGCGGGCGCCGACGCGCTGCTCGTGGCGGGCTCGTCCCTCGTCGTCAACTCCGGCATCCGCTTCCTCGAGATCGCCCGGCGCGCGAAGATGCCGATCGTCATCGTCAATCGCGGCACCACCAAGGGCGACTCGCGGGCCGGCATCAAGATCGACGGCGGCACGAGCGAGGTCCTCCGCGCCCTCGCCGAGCGCCTCCCGTCGCGCTGACCCACCGCTCCCCCACCACCCGAGAGGCCCTCGTGACCCAGCTCACCCTCGTCCGGCACGGCCAGACCGACTGGAACGCCGCCCGCCGCATCCAGGGCGCGAGCGACATCCCGCTCAACGACACCGGCCGCTCGCAGGCCCGCGCCGCCGCCCGGCTGCTGCGCGAGCGCGACTGGGACGTCGTCGTTGCCAGCCCGCTGCAGCGCGCACACGAGACCGGGGCGATCATCGCCCGCGGTCTCGGACTGCCCGAGCCCGAGGTCGTCGAGGGCGTCGCCGAGCGCGCCTACGGCGAGGCCGAGGGCATGACCGGCGACGAGCTCCGCGAGCTCTTCCCCGGCGGCATCGAGGGCGCCCGCATCCCCGGCTGCGAGACCCGCGCCCAGGTCGTCGAGCGCGCCACGGCCGCGCTGCTCGAGATCGCCGAGCGCTTCCCGGAGCAGCGCGTGATCGTCGCGACGCACGGCGCCGTCATCGGCAGCCTGCTCCGCGCCCTCAGCGAGGACGAGCTGCCCGCCCAGGGCGCCACGGTGGGCAACGGCTCGCGGCACGACTTCGCGATCGTCGACGGCGCCCTGCAGATCGTCGCGGTCGACGACTCCGGCGACGTCGTCGTGGTCGACGCCGATCTGCAGTCCGACCTGGACGACGTGCTCAGTCCGAGCGCACCCGCCTGACGCCGCGTCCGGCGCCGCTCAGCGCCCGACGCTCGTCAGCAGCTCCAGCAGCACCCGCGCGGAGTCGCGCCACGAGTACGCCGCCGCCCGCTCCCGCGCCTTCGCCGACAGCTCCCGCCAGCGCTCCGGGTCCTCGAGCGAGCGCACGCCCTCGGCGATGCCCTTCGCGCTCGAGGGATCCACGTAGACCGCGGCGTCACCGCCGATCTCGCGGAAGATCGGGATGTCGCTGACGACGACCGGCGTGCCGAGCGCCATCGCCTCGACCAGCGGGATCCCGAAGCCCTCGTCCCGGCTCGCGGTCACCAGCGCCGTGGCGCGCGCGAGCGCCTCGCGGTAGGAGGCGTCGTCCGCCCCCTGGTGGAAGACCAGCTTCGCCGTCGGCGCGAGCGAGCGGAGGGTCTCCACCGTCTCGTCGCTCGCCCGGCTCATCAGGTGCAGCTCGTAGTCGGGCAGCAGCCGCATCGCCCGCGCCAGCGACTCCACGTTCTTGTAGGGCATGAACGAGCCCATGTAGACGAGCGAGCGCGCATCGGAGCGGTCGGGCAGCGCCGCCGCGAGGGCCGCGCTCGCCTCGTCCGGCGCCGTGGCCGCATTCGGCACCACGACGACCGGCCGGGTCGTCAGCCGGTGCGTGCGGAGCAGCCCGCGGGTCGTCTCGGACACCGTCACGATCGCATCGGCGCGCTGCAGCAGGCGCCGCTGCGGCCACCACGCCAGGTGGTAGAGCCGCCAGAGCCCGCGGACCGGCAGCGGCAGGTCGCGCGGCGGCGTGCGATGGCGGTAGTAGATCAGGTCGTGCACGGTGAGCACGAGCCGGTAGCGCCGGCCGAGCGAGCCCATCGTCTGCATCGGCGAGAACACGACGTCGGGCCGCAGCCGGTTCACCAGCAGCGCCACGAACGGCTCGAACGGCCCCGTGGGCGAGGTGACCTTCTCCCACGGCAGATCCGGCAGCATCGCCCGCTGCCGGCGGTCGCTGATCAGCATCGTCACGTCGTGCAGCTTCGCCAGCTCGGCCACGATCTCCGCGGTGTAGCGGCTGATGCCGTCGTGGCGCTCGAGCCGGGTGTACCGGCAGTCGACGACGATCCTCATCGGTCGATCCCCTCGTCCAGGGCCGCGCGGAGGACGGCGGCCGCCTCGTCCGGCGTCTCGTAGTGGATGAGGTGGCCGACCCCGTCGATCACGTGCAGGCGGGCGTGCGGCAGCGCTTCGAGCAGTCGGTACTGCGCGGAGAGCGGGGTGATGTCGTCCTGCGCCGCGGCGATCAGCAGCGTCGGCACCGCGATCCGCGCGGCGTACTCACTGACGTCGTGCGAGACCGAGGCGCGGAACGCCTCCAGCACCGTGTCGCGCGAGGCGAAGGCGCTGAAGTAGCGGTCGTGCTGGTCGTGCACGAAGCGGCGCAGCGGCCCGTCCTCGGTCTTCACCATCGCGAGGCTCATCACCCGCACGATCAGCGGGTCGCCGAGCAGGCGCAGCCCGAGCGGGCGGGGCAGCACCGCGCCGAGGCGGTAGTAGAGCACCGCGAGCCGGGTCAGCACGCCGCGGGGCCCCGCGAGGGCGGGCGCGGCGATCGGATTGACGAGCACGAGCAGCGGCGTCTCCAGCCCGCCCGCGACGGCCGCCGCGGAGACGATCGAGCCGAAGGAGTGCCCGAGCACGACCGCACTTCCCCGCAGCCCGAGCGCATCGAGGAACTCGCCGAGCCAGGCGGCGTAGCCCTCGACGTCGTGCGCGTGCGCCGTCATCGGCGGCGACGCGCCGAAGCCGGGCAGGTCGGGCGCGACCACGCGGGCGTCCGCTCCGCCGGCCAGCAGCCGCGCGATCACCGGCTCCAGCCCGTGGTGCTCGCCGCGGAATCCGTGCACCAGGACCAGCACGGTCCCCGCGTCGGGGTCGCCGTAGCTCCAGTAGGCGGTGGTGGCCCCGGCGACGTCGACGGCGCTCTCGCTGATGGCGAGTCGCCCGAGGTCGGCGGCGTAGGGGGAGGCTATGGTCATGACGGTCCCCATCGTAGGGAAAGCCCGTGGAACTTCCCGCCGCAACGCCTTGCGGGCCCTCGATCCGAGCCGCAAGCATGAAGGCGCGTTCGCACGCGACGCACCGCCCGTCCCCCGTCCTCCGCTCCGATTCCGGCGCGGCGCCGGTCATCCGCTCAGGCAGCAGCAGAAGGAGCACCGTGAGCTTCACGTCCCCGATCCAACTCCCCGGGCTCGCCCTCGATCCGCAGTGGTACCGCAGGGCCGTGTTCTACGAGGTCATGATCCGGTCGTACTACGACTCGAACGGAGACGGCGCCGGCGACATCAACGGCCTGGCGTCCAAGCTCGACTACCTGCAGTGGCTCGGCATCGACGCGCTCTGGCTGCCGCCCTTCTACATGTCGCCGCTGCGCGACGGCGGCTACGACGTCTCCGACTTCAAGGCGATCCTCCCCGAGTTCGGCACCATGGAGGACTTCCGCGAGCTGGTCCGCAAAGCCCACGAGCGCAACATGCGCATCGTGATGGACTTCCCGCTGAACCACACCAGCGACCAGCACGAGTGGTTCCAGCAGTCGCGCTCCGACCCCGAGGGCCCCTACGGCGACTTCTACGTCTGGAACGACACCGACGACAAGTACCCGGACATCCGGATCATCTTCGTCGACACCGAGGACTCCAACTGGGCCTTCGACGCCGAGCGCCGCCAGTTCTACTTCCACCGCTTCTTCTCGCACCAGCCCGACCTCAACTTCGAGAACCCGGCCGTCCACGAGGCGATCCACGACGTCGTCAAGTTCTGGCTCGACCTGGGCGTCGACGGCATCCGGCTCGACGCGATCCCCTACCTCTACGAGTCCGACGAGGGCAACGGCGAGGGCGAGCCGCCCACGCACGACTTCATCAAGAACCTGCGGACGATGGTCGACCGCGACTACCCCGGCCGCATCCTGATCGCCGAGGCGAACCAGTGGCCGCGCGAGGTCGCCGCGTTCTTCGGCACGGAGGAGGAGCCGGAGTGCCACATGGCCTTCGACTTCCCGGTCATGCCGCGCATCTTCTACTCCCTCCGCGCGCAGACCGCGAACGAGCTGAAGAAGGTGCTCTCCGAGACCTTCGACATCCCCTCGGGCGCCGCCTGGGGCGTCTTCCTGCGCAACCACGACGAGCTCACCCTCGAGATGGTCTCGGAGGAGTACCGCCAGGCGATGTACGGCTGGTACGCCTACGACCCGCGGATGCGCTCCAACATCGGCATCCGCCGCCGGCTGGCGCCGCTGCTCGACAACTCGCGCGCCGAGCTCGAGCTGATCAACGCCCTGCTCTTCTCGCTGGCCGGCAGCCCGTTCCTCTACTACGGGGACGAGATCGGCATGGGCGACAACATCTGGCTGAACGACCGCGACGCCTCCCGCACCCCGATGCAGTGGACCCCGGACCGCAACGCCGGCTTCTCGGCCGCCGACCCGGGCAAGCTCGTCCAGCCGATCGTCCAGTCGCTCGTCTACCACTACAACCAGGTCAACGTGGAGGCGCAGCTCGCCCAGTCGCGCTCGCTGCTGCACTGGATGCGGAACGTCCTGCACGTGCGCCGCGGCCACCCGGCCTTCGGCCTCGGCTCGATGCGCGTGCTCGAGACCGACCACGAGTCGGTGCTCGCCTTCGTCCGCGACTACGCCGGCTCCGGCACCGCGATGGGCGACCAGCCGGAGGAGGTGCTCTGCGTCTTCAGCTTCAACCACAACCCGGTCTCGGTGACGATCACCGACCCCGAGAACCCCGGCTCGACGCTCACCGACCTCTTCGGCGGCGGCCGCTTCCCCGGCTTCTCCGAGGACGGCGCGCTGACGATGACGCTCGGCACCCAGGGCTTCTTCTGGCTGCACGTCGCGAAGGCGGGCCAGACCCGCGAGGGACTCACCCGCTGATCCGGCCCTCGCCCGCTCGACCGCGCAGCACGCCGCGGGGCCTCCCGACGATGTCGGAGGCCCCGCCTAGGCTGTCGGCGTGAGCACCACCGAGACGAACCAGGCACCGACGCTCTTCGACGAGAGCCTCCTCGACGAAGCCGGGTCCACCGGCGCGTCGGCAGGGTCGTCGGAGGCGCCGGCCGGCTCCGACGGCGCCCGCTGGTACGACCGTCTTGCCGTCTTCGACCTCGAGACCACCGGCATCGACGTCCGCACCAGCCGCATCGTGACCGCGCACGTCGGCGTCATCGACGCCGACGGCACCCCGGTCGAGGGCACCACCTGGCTCGCCGATCCGGGCGTCGAGATCCCGGCCGGCGCCAGCGCCGTGCACGGCATCAGCACCGAGCACGCCCGCGAGCACGGCCGCCCCGCCGGCGAGGTCGTCGCCGAAGTGTCGGAGGCGCTGCGCTCGCTCCTGGCCCGCGGGATCCCCGTCGTCGTCTACAACGCCCCCTACGACCTCTCGCTGCTCGCCTTCGAGGCGCGTCGCTGGGGCGTCCCGGTGCTGATCGACCCGAGTCCCGTGATCGACCCGCTCGTGATCGACAAGGCCGTCGACCGCTACCGCAAGGGCAAGCGCACCCTCGTCCAGGCCGCGCTGCACTACGGCGTCCCGCTGACCGAGGCGCACGACGCCGGTGCCGATGCGATCGCCGCGGGACGGGTCGCGCAGGCCCTCGGCCGCGCCTTCGCCGAGGAGCTCGGCGGCGGTGCCGAGGCGCTGCACGCCCTGCAGATCGACTGGTGCCGCACGCAGGCCGAGTCGTTCCAGGAGTACATGCGCCGCGTCCGCGACGAGAGCTTCGTCGCCGACGGCGCCTGGCCCGTCCGGCACTGAGCGTCCCGTTCCGACCTCGGCACCGACGACGCGGCTCAGGTGAGCGTGCGCCCCTCCGCGAGCAGCGCCACGTACTCCGCGATCCGCCGCTCCCGCGTCTCCGGCCGCTTCAGCTGCGACAGCCGGAAGAGGAACGCGAAGCGCTTCTGCCCACCGACCGTCGCGAAGAAGGCGGCGGCCGCCGGATCCGCGGCCAGTGCCGCCGTGAAGTCGTCCGGCACCTCCGCGTCGCGCTGCCGGTAGGCGGCGTCCCAGCGTCCGTCCGCCCGCGCCCGCTCCACCTCGGCGAGCCCGGCCGGCAGCATCCGGCCCTCCTCGAGCAGCCGCGCCACGTGGTCGCGGTTCACCTTCGACCACGGGCTCGCCCGGCGCCGCGGTGTGAACGCCTGCAGCTTGAACTGCTCGTCGAAGGCACCCGCCTGCCCGTCGATCCAGCCGTGGCAGAGTGCGACGTCGAGCGCCTCCGCGTAGGTGATGCCCGGGTCGACGGCCGCCTTCTTCCGCAGCTTCAACCGCACACCGCCCGGGTCCGGCTCACCGCGGAGGTAGGCGTCCCACTCCTCGGGCGTCGTGAGCGGCAGGATCGGCTTGTCGGCGAAGGACACCATCCCCGGACGCTACCGCCTTCGGGCCCGTCGCGTCACGGGCCCGGAACCGGTGCTCCCGTCACGAGGACATGCGGCGACCCCCGCGCGCAACCGCTCGACCGCCGCCCCGCGCTGCGCTGGGATCGGAGGACAGCGGGACCACCCGAGTCCCCGGCAAGGAGCAGTCATGCCCACCATCCGCACGGTCACCGTCCTCGGCAGCGGAGTCCTCGGCTCCCAGATCGCGTTCCAGGCCGCCTTCCACGGCTTCGCCGTCACCAGCTACGACGTCACCGACGAGGTGCTCGACGCCGCGCGCGAGCGCTTCCGCGGGCTCGCCGGCGTCTACGAGTCGGCCCAGGTCTCCGGAGGGATCCCCGGCGGCGCCGCCGCGGCCCTCGAGTCGCTGCGCCTCACCTCCGACCTCGCCGAGGCCGTCGCCGACGCCGACCTCGTGATCGAGGCCGTCCCCGAGGACCTCGCGCTCAAGCAGGAGCTCTACGGCCGACTCGGCGACCTCGCCCCCGAGCGGACGATCTTCGCCACCAACTCCTCGACGCTGCTCCCCAGCGATCTGAAGGAGTCGACCGGCCGCCCCGACCGCTTCCTCGCCCTGCACTACGCCAACCACGTCTGGGTGCAGAACACCGCAGAGATCATGGGCACCGCCGACACCGACCCGGCCGTCGTCGACGCGGTCGTCGCCTTCGCGGTCGAGAGCGGTCTCGAGCCGATCCGCCTGCAGAAGGAGAAGGCCGGCTACCTGCTCAACTCGCTGCTGGTGCCGCTCCTGAACGCCGCGAGCGGCCTCCTGATGGGCGGCTACGCCGACCCCGAGACCATCGACAAGACCTGGCGGATCGGCACCGGCGCCCCGCTCGGCCCCTTCCAGATCTTCGACGTCATCGGCCTCAACACCGCCTACCACGTCGCCGTCGCCGCCCCCGACGAGGCCTCCCAGGCCTTCGCCGCCCACCTCAAGACCGAGTACCTCGACCAGGGCAAGCTCGGCACCGCCACCGGCGAGGGTTTCTACCGCTACTGATCCGACCGACTGCCCGATCAGCAGAGGAAGAGGACTCGCTCCGCGAACTGCATCGCGACTCATGCTGGTCGAGTAGCCGCACAGCGGCGTATCGAGACCCGGCGACCACCGTGCAGGCGGTGGTGGATCTCGATACGCCCGCTCCGCGGGCTACTCGATCAGCAGGAAGCGGCCGGCTGCCGGGTCGTCCGATCAGCAGAGGGAAGCGGACTCGCTCCGCGAGCTGCATCGCCACTCATGCTGGTCGAGTAGCCCCGCAGGGGCGTCTCGAGACCCGCCCACCCCGAGGACGTCGGCCTCTTCCCCGCCCTGCGCTGGCGCCCACGTCGAAGGGCCCCCGACCGCGAGGTCGAGGGCCCTTCGGAGGCTGGAGGCCGGAGCCTACTTGCCGAAGTTCTTGTAGCGCGAGTTGAACTTCTCGACGCGGCCGGCCGAGTCCATGATGCGCTGCTTGCCCGTGTAGAACGGGTGCGAGGCGGACGAGATCTCGACGTCGATGACGGGGTACGTGACGCCGTCGAGCTCGATCGTCTTGCTGCTGGTCGCCGTCGAGCGGGTGAGGAAGGTCTCACCGGAGGCGAGGTCGCGGAACACGATGGCCTCGTACTTGGGGTGGATGTCGGTCTGCATGATCGTGTCCTGTCGCTTGTGGTCCTGAACCGCGCCTGTCGTCGACGGGTGCGGGTGGATGAGTGGCGGGCGCACCGCGAACGGGCCCGAACCAGCTACCGAGAATAGCAGACGGTCGCCGCCGCGGGGAGGTGCGTCACGCGGTTGAGCGAGCCCGCGCTCAGCGGGCCCGGGCCGAGTAGCGCCCGTTCTCGTGGGTCAGCGCGATGTCGAGCCCGAACGCGTCCGCGAGGGTCGCCTCGGTGAGCGCCTCAGCCAGGGGGCCTGCGGCGACCACGGCGCCGTCGCGCAGCAGCAGCGCGTGCGTGAAGCCGGCCGGGATCTCCTCGACGTGGTGGGTCACCATCACGATCGCGGGCGAGGCCGGGTCCTGCGCGAAGCCGCCGAGCAGCTGCACGAGCTCCTCGCGGGCGCCGAGGTCGAGGCTGCCGGCCGGCTCGTCGAGCAGCAGCAGCTCCGGGTCGGTCATGATCGCGCGGGCGATCTGGACGCGCTTCTGCTCGCCGTCGGAGAGGGTGCCGAAGGTGCGGTCGGCGAGGTGGTCGAGCTTCCACTCCACCAGGACGCGGCGCGCGCGGCGCTCATCGATCTCGTCGTAGCCCTCGTTCCAGCGCCCGGTCACCGCGTACGCCGCGGTCATCACCACGTCGAGCACCGTCTCGCCCGCGGGCAGGCGGCGCGCCATCGCGGTCGACGCGTAGCCGATCCGGGGGCGCAACTCGAAGACGTCGACGCGGCCGAGCGTCTCCTCGAGCAGGTGCGCCGAGCCGGTCGACGGATAGTTCTGCGCCGCGGCGATCTGCAGGATCGAGGTCTTCCCGGCTCCGTTGGAGCCGAGGATCACCCAGCGCTCCTCCTCGGACACGGTCCAGTCGACGTGATCGAGGATCCGCTTGCCGTTCCGGACGAAGGACACATCGACGAACGAGACAACGCTGGGCATGCGATCCAGTCTAAAGGGAGCGGGCGGCGGGCTCAGACGAGCGAGTCGTAGATCGCACGGGTGTCCCTGGCGATCTGCGTCCAGCTGAAGTCGCTCTGCGCGCGCAGGCGGCCGGCCTCGCCCATCCGCTTCGCGGCGGCCGGGTCGGCGACGACCTCGGCCATCGCGGCCGCGAGGTCGGCGACGTAGCGCTCCGGATCCACCGGTGTGCCGGTGCCGTCCGTCACCTGCTCGATCGGCACCAGGCGCCCGGTCACGCCGTCGACGACGACCTCCGGGATGCCGCCGGTCGCGGTCCCGACGACCGCGGCACCGCACGCCATCGCCTCGAGGTTCACGATGCCCAGCGGCTCGTAGATCGACGGGCAGACGAACGTGGTCGCGGCGGTCAGCACCGCGGAGAGCTGGTGGCGCGGCAGGTGGCGGTCGATCCAGACGACGCCGGTGCGCTCCTGCTGGAGCCCCCGCACGAGCGCGGTGACCTCGGCCATGATCTCGGGGGTGTCCGGGGCGCCTGCGCAGAGCACCAGCTGCACCTCCGGCGGCAGCATCGCGGCCGCGCGCAGCAGGTAGGGCAGCCCCTTCTGCCGGGTGATCCGGCCGACGAAGACGACGGAGGGGCGCGACGGGTCGATGCCCAGCTCGGCGAGGACGGCCTCGTCCTCCACCGGGTGCCACGCGTCGAGGTCGATGCCGTTGTAGACGACGTGCACCTTCGCCGGGTCCAGAGCGGGGTACGAGCGGAGGATGTCGTTCCGCATCCCGCCGGAGACCGCGATCACCGCATCGGCGCTCTCGTACGCCTCGCGCTCGATCCAGCTCGAGACGCGGTAGCCGCCCCCGAGCTGCTCGGCCTTCCACGGGCGCAGCGGCTCGAGGCTGTGCGCCGAGACGACGTGCGGGATGCCGTGCAGCAGCTGCGCGAGGCGCCCGGCCGCGTTGGCGTACCAGGTGTGCGAGTGCACGAGATCGGCTCCGGCCGCGTCCTGGGCGATCTGGAGATCGACGCCCAGGGTCTGCAGCGCGCCGTTGGCCTGCGCCAGCTCGGCCGGCACCGGATACGCGAACGCCCCCTCCTCGTCCCTCGGCGCGCCGAAGCAGCGCACCACGACCTCGATGTCGTGGCGGAGGGCCTTGGTGAGCTCGGCCACGTGCACGCCGGCTCCCCCGTACACCTCGGGCGGATATTCCTTGGTCAGCAGATCGACTCGCACACCCCGAACCGTAGTACAGCGCGATCCCCCGGCGACAGCCGACTTCACGCGGGTTCGCGGACCACCGCCAACCCCTACTGTGGAGCCATGCAGTCAAAGAAGATTTTCGGCATCGTCCTCGCGGGTGGCGAAGGCAAGCGGCTCATGCCCCTCACGGCGGACCGGGCCAAGCCCGCGGTGCCGTTCGGCGGGCAGTACCGTCTGATCGACTTCGCGCTGTCCAACCTCATCAACTCGGGTCTGACCCAGATCGTGGTGCTGACGCAGTACAAGTCGCACTCGCTCGACCGCCACGTCTCGCAGACCTGGACGCTCTCGGGCCTGCTCAACTCCTACGTCGCGTCCGTCCCGGCGCAGCAGCGGCTCGGCAAGCGCTGGTTCAGCGGCTCGGCCGACGCGATCCTGCAGAGCCTCAACCTGATCCGCGACGAGAAGCCCGACATCGTCGTCGTGGTCGGCGCGGACCACGTCTACCGCATGGACTTCTCGCAGATGATCGAGGCGCACATCAAGTCGGGCGCGAAGGCGACCGTCGCGGCGATCCGCCAGCCGATCGAGCTCGCCGACCAGTTCGGCGTCATCCAGCTCGCGGGCGACGAGGCCGGCGACGGCATCGTCCCGACCAAGATCGCCGAGTTCCTCGAGAAGCCCAAGGACGCGGTCGGCCTCGCCGACTCGCCGCACGAGGTCCTCGCCTCGATGGGCAACTACGTCTTCGACGCCGACGCGCTGATCGACGCGGTCATCCGCGACGGCGAGCTCTCCACCTCCGACCACGACATGGGCGGCGACATCATCCCCGACTTCGTCGCGCGCGGCGAGGCAGGCGTCTACGACCTCAAGCTCAACGAGGTCCCCGGCTCCACCGATCGCGACCGCTACTACTGGCGCGACGTGGGGACGATCGACTCGTTCTTCGAGGCGCACCAGGACCTCATCTCGGCGCTGCCCGTCTTCAACCTCTACAACCAGCAGTGGCCGATCTTCTCGTCGCAGCTCAACTCGCCGCCCGCGAAGATCGTGCGCGACGGCAAGGGCAACCTCGGCACCACCGTCGACTCGGTCGTCTCTCTGGGCACCGTCATCTCCGGTGCCCACATCGAGCGCAGCGTCGTCGGCCCCTGGGCGGTCATCGAGTCGAACGCCACGGTCTCCGACTCGGTCGTCTTCGACAAGGTCCGGATCGGCCCGGACGCCGTGGTCGCCCGCGCTATCCTCGACAAGGACGTCGTCGTCGAGCCCGGCGCCCGTGTCGGCGTGGACCACGACCACGACCGCGAGCGCGGGTTCACCGTCACCGAGTCGGGCATCACCGTCGTCGGCAAGGGCGTCGTCGTCCGCCCGTAGCACCCCCGCGGGTCGAGAGCACTGCGCTTCCGCGCCGCCGGCCCTGCCGGCGCGCGGACCCGACCGATTGGCCCGTCCTTGAGTGAGCCTCTGCGCACACCCGCCCGCTTCCTGGTCGTCGTCGACGCCGACTCCACGCTGCTGCAGGACGAGGTGATCGAGCTGCTCGCCGCGCACGCTGGCTCCGAGGAGCGCGTCGCCGCGATCACCGAGCGCGCGATGCACGGCGAGATCGACTTCGGCGAGAGCCTGCGCGAGCGCGTCGCCACTCTGGCCGGCGTCCTCGACGACGTCTGCGCTGGAGTGAGCGGCCGCGTCCGGGTCACCCCGGGAGTGGAGGAGCTGATCGCCGGCATCCACGCCGCCGGTGGTCGGATCGGCGTCGTCTCGGGCGGCTTCCACGAGGTGCTCGATCCGGTCGCCGGGGCCCTCGGCCTCGACTTCGTCCGCGCCAACCGGCTCGGCAGCCGCGACGGCCGCCTCACCGGCTCCGTCGAGGGCCCGGTCATCGACGCCGCCGCGAAAGCCGCCGCGCTGTGCGAGTGGGCGGCGGAGTCCGGCGTCCCGCTCCGGCGGGCGATCGCGGTCGGCGACGGCGCGAACGATCTCGAGATGATGCGGGTGGCCGGCCTCTCGGTCGCCTTCAACGCGAAGCCCGTCGTCCGCGAGCGCGCCGACCTCGTCGTCGACGGCCTCGACCTCAGCCAGCTGCTGCCGGTCCTCGGCCTCCGCGGCTGACGCTGGGGCGGCGCCTCAGCCGCCCGCGGTCGCGACCAGCGCCGCCGCGCCCAGGGCCAGCGCCCAGCTGACCAGCGAGCCGACCAGGAAGTACTCCGCCTTCGAGCCGCCCTCGCCGTCGCGGGAGATCTCCGGGAAGCGCACGATGCCCTTCGCCGCGAAGACGGCGCCGGCCAGCCCGATCGCTCCGGCGAGGGTGAGCCCGGCCACGAGGAGCCGCTCCAGCGGCCCGATCGCGCGACCGCCGCGGAGATCCGGGACGCGCACCTCCTGGGGCGCCGGCCGGGCGAAGCGTGCGCGGAGCGAGAAGCGGCTGCGGGCGGCGACCGGCTGCGGCAGCTCGCGGTAGAGCGCGGCGCGCACGACGACGTTGGCGCTCTCCAGGAGGAAGAGCGCGGCGCTCCCGGCGAGCAGCGCCTGGGCGATCGGCGGCACCGGCCCGGAGCGCCCGAGCCCCGCATAGGCGTCGACCAGGGGGCCGGCGGCGGGCCCGGCCGCGCGATCCAGCACCGAGAGCACGAGGACCGCGACGACGAGGCCGACGGCGGGTCGGAGCCCACCGGGCGGCCGGGTGCCCGCCGCGGTCGTCGTGAGCAGCAGCCAGACTCCGGCGAGGACCGCGACGGTCGCGACCCCGAGCGGCGGAGCCCCGAGGCCCAGCACGGCGGAGAGCACTGCTCCCACCCAGAGCACGACGACAGCCCCGGCAGCGACCGGCCTGCCGAGGTGCGTCCGCGCGAGGTCGGCCAGTCCGACGAGCGCGAGCAGCAGCGCGGTCAGCACGCGTCCGCCAGCAGCCGCGCGCCGGTGAGCAGGGCGCCGGCGCCCGCACGCTTCAGCGCCTGCGACACCGCCGACTGCGTGATCGACTCCTGCTCGGCCAGGACCTTCTGCGGCAGCCCGCGCGCGATGCCGAGCACGAGCCGTCGGTCGCGGTCGCTCATCTCGCCGACGAGGGCGTCACGCGCGAGGAGGTAGGCGTTCACCGCGGCCTCCTGCGCGTCCGGGGCGTCCGAGGCGATGAACCAGCCCCGGGCGGTCGGCACGGCTCCGTCCTCGAGGGCGTGCGCCCGCTCGATGGCCGCTCGCGCGCGCCACCAGCCGGGCCCGTCCTGCAGGTCGCCGGCGATGCCCGAGCCGACCACCCGGACCTCGCCGCGGCCGAGGCCGACCCGGCAGTCCACCCCGGGCGGCAGCGCCAGGCGCGCCTGGAGCGTCGCCCCAAGGGCCGCGGAGACGGAGGCGTAGACCGCCTGGAACTCGTCCCCGACCGTCGGGTGCAGCGGTTCGAGTGCCGGGACCGCCGCGTCGACCGCCGCGAAGCCGCGCTCGATCTCGCGCTGCACGGAGGACCGCGCGGTGATCTCCCGGGAGTCGACCAGGTCGAGCAGCACCGCGACGACGGGGGTTTCGGTCACCGCATAAGCCTACAGCTGATATCTCTCAGATATAAGCTCTCAGCTGATACGGTCAGTGACCCATCCCGAGGCCGCCGTCGACGGGGATGACGGCGCCGGAGATGTAGTCCGCCTCGTCGCTCGCCAGCCAGCGGGTCACCTTCGCGACCTCGGCGGCCGTGCCGTAGCGGGCCAGCGGGATGCTCTTGCGGTACTCCGCCTGCTGCTCCGCCGGGAGCTCCGCCGTCATGTCGGTCTCGATGAACCCGGGTGCGACGACGTTCGCCGTGATGTTGCGGGCGCCGAGCTCGCGGGTGAGCGATCGGGCGAAGCCGACCAGCGCCGCCTTGGACGAGGAGTAGTTGATCTGACCCGGTCCGCCGTACAGGCCGACGACGCTCGAGATCAGGACGATGCGGCCGAACCTCTGCTTGAGCATCGCCTTCGACGCCCGCTTGACGACCCGGAAGGCGCCGGTGAGGTTGGTGTCGATCACGGAGGTGAAGTCCTCCTCCGACATGCGCAGCAGCAGCATGTCGCGGGTGATGCCGGCGTTCGCGACGACGACCTCGACGGGGCCGAGCTCGGCCTCGATCCGGGAGAAGGCGGCGTCGATGGACGCGGAGTCGGTGACGTCGGCGACGACGGTGAAGGAGCCCTCGGGGCCGGAGCCGGAGCGGGCGGTGACCGCGACCCGGTGACCGGCCGCCACGAACTCCTCGGCGATGGCGTAGCCGATCCCCCGGTTGCCCCCCGTGACGAGAACGGTGCGCGGCGTGGTCATGGTGTCCCTCTCCGCCGGTGCGCGGGCGGCTCCGGACGACCCGTACATCTTAGAGGCGCTCGGCGCAACACATCCGCGGATAGGGCCGTCTCAGCCTTCGCTTGGCGCGCACGACGTAGTCTTGTGGGGCTGTGAAATCACGCGAATCGCTCACCTCCCTCCCGCCGTCGCCCAGTGCCGCGCGTCGCTCCCGCGCGATCAAGTACTCCATCGCCATGGGCATCAGGATGGTCTGCGTGATCTGCCTGATCTTCGCCCAGGGCTGGTGGCTGCTCTTCTTCGCCCTCGGCGCGATCGTGCTCCCGTACTTCGCGGTCGTGCTCGCCAACGTCGGCAGCGCCGGCGAGAGCGGCACGGTCGAGCGTCCCGGCGCGATCGTGCTGTCCCGGCCGGTGCCGCCGTACGTGCCGCCCGCGGCGGACGACGCCGCACCCTCCGCCGACGCGCCCGAGGGCGGCGACCCGAGCGAGGGACGACGGTGATCCCGCTCGGCGGCGTGCCGGATCAGCACGCCTGCTCGCGCGCCGGCTGCCCGCAGACCGCGACCTGGGCGATCGAGTGGCGGAACCCGCGCATCCACACCGCGGACCGCCGGAAGACCTGGCTCGCCTGCGGTGAGCACCTCGACTACCTGCGCGAGTTCCTCGCGGCCCGGGAGTTCCCGCTCGAGGTGAAGCCGCTGCTGACGGTGGACCGCGGAGCCGCTCTGTGAGCGCCACGGCGACGCGGCCGTCCTGGCGCTTCGCCTTCTCGCGCCGCTGGTTCGGCTATCTGGCCCTCACGATCGTCTTCGCCGTCGCCTGCGTGCTGCTCTCGCGCTGGCAGGTCGCGCGGCTCGACGAAGCGGCGAGCACCAACCGGCTCGTCACCGCCAACTGGAACGCGGACCCCGTCGCACTCGACGGGCTGCTCCCCGAGGGAGCGGGCTGGGACGACGCGCTCGAGTACCGGCCCGTCGAGGTCAGCGGCGTCTACGAGACCGACGGCGAGACGCTCGTCCGCAACCGGCCGTACAACGGCAATCCCGGCTTCGAGATCCTCACGCCGCTGCGCCTCGCGGACGGCAGCGTCTTCGTCGTCGATCGCGGATGGGTCCCGGTCGGCTCCACCCAGGACTCCCCCGACGTCGTCCCGGCCCCGCCCGAGGGCGAGGTCACGGTGACGGCGCGACTCAAACCGGGCGAGGGTCGCATCGAGGGCCGCGGTGCCCCCGCCGGCCAGATCGCCACGATCCAGCTCGACGACCTCTCCGCCCAGCTCGACGAGCCGCTGCGCACCGCGGGCTACGGGCTGCTGGTCCAGGAGGACCCGGCTCCGATCGAGGAGCGGCCCCTCGCCGCGATCAAGCCGGTCGCCGACGAGGGCCTGCACATCAGCTACGCGATCCAGTGGGTGCTCTTCGCGATCATGGGCTTCGGCGGTCTCGCCTGGGCGATCCGGCACGAGTACCGGATCCGCAACGCCGACGACCCCGAGGTCATCGCCGCCGAGGAGCGCCGCGAGCAGCGCCGCCTCCGCCGCGGCCGCACCGACGCCGAGATCGAGGACGAGCTGCTCGACGCCCGCTGACGGAGCGGGATCCACCGAGATGACGCCCGCCCGCATGCATGCTGGTCGAGCAGCCGCGGCACGCGGCGTATCGAGACCCACGGCGCCGGGACTCGGGGATCCCTGGACGCCGCGGGTCAGGCCAGCATGATCAGGTCGAGGTAGTCCGCGGTCCAGTGGTCCTCGGTGCCCTCGGGCATGATCAGCACGCGCTCGGGGTTGAGCGCCTCCACGGCCCCCTCGTCGTGGCTGACCAGGACGACCGCGCCCTCGTAGTGCGCGAGCGCGTCGAGGATCTCCTCGCGGCTGGCCGGATCGAGGTTGTTGGTGGGCTCGTCGAGCAGCAGCACGTTGGCGCCCGAGACGACGATCATCGCCAGGGCGAGGCGGGTCTTCTCGCCACCGGAGAGGACGCCGGCCGGCTTGTGCGAGTCGTCGCCGGTGAAGAGGAACGAGCCCAGCACGCGGCGGGCCTCGGTCTCGGTGAGGTTCGGGCTCGAGGAGACCATGTTCTCCAGCACCGAGCGCTTGACGTCGATCGTCTCGTGCTCCTGGGCGTAGTAGCCGATGCGCAGCCCGTGGCCGGCCTCGATCACGCCCGTGTCCGGCGCGTCCACGCCGCCGAGGATGCGCAGCAGAGTCGTCTTGCCCGCACCGTTCAGGCCGAGGATGACGACCTTCGAGCCGCGGTCGATCGCGAGGTCGACCGAGGTGAAGATCTCGAGCGAGCCGTAGCTCTTCGAGAGGTTCTGCGCCTGCAGCGGGGTCCGGCCGCAGGCGGACGGGGTCGGGAAGCGGAGCTTCGCGACGCGGTCCACGGCGCGGACCTCCTCGAGGCCGCTGAGCATCCGCTCGGCGCGCGCGACCATCTGGTGCGCGGCCGCGGCCTTCGACGCCTTCGCGCCGAAGCGCGCGGCCTGCAGCTGCAGTGCCCCGGCCTTCTTCTCGACGTTGACGCGCTCCTTCTTGCGGCGCTCCTCGTCGGCCGCGCGCTGGCGGAGGTAGTTCTTCCAGTTCATGTTGTAGACGTCGATGACCTGGCGGTTGGCGTCCAGGTAGAAGACGCGATTCACGGTCTCGCCGACCAGCTCGATGTCGTGGCTGATCACGATGAAGCCGCCGCGGTAGTTCTTCAGGAACTCGCGGAGCCAGACCACGGAGTCGGCGTCGAGGTGGTTGGTCGGCTCGTCGAGGATGAGCGTCTGCGCGTCGGAGAAGAGGATGCGGGCGAGCTCGATGCGGCGGCGCTGACCACCCGAGAGCGTCTTCAGCGGCTGGTCGAGGATCCGGTCCGGCAGGTTGAGGTTGCTCGCGATCGACGCCGCCTCGGCCTCCGCCGCGTAGCCGCCGAGCGAGAGGAAGCGGTCGGTCAGGTTGCCGTACTTCTTCATCCCGGCCTCGCTGACGGCCGTGTCGCTGCTCGACATCGCGACGGTGGCCTCCTGCATGCCCAGCACCAGCTGACCGAGGCCGCGGGCGTCGAGGATGCGCGTGCGCGCCAGCTCCTCGGGGTCACCGGAGCGCGGGTCCTGCGGCAGGTAGCCGATCTCGCCGCCGCGGTCGACCGATCCCTTCGCGGCGATGAGGTCGCCGGCGAGGACCTTGGTCAGCGTCGTCTTGCCCGCGCCGTTGCGGCCGACGAGGCCGACCTTGTCGCCGTCGCCGACTCTGAAGGACACGTTCTCCATCAGGAGTCGGGCGCCGACTCGGAGTTCGAGGTCGTGCACGCTGAGCACTGTGCTGTCCGTTCCCGCCAAGAAATGGCGTTCGGTTCGGGAGGTGTGGGGCAAGAGGCCGCGGAGCGGCAGCCCCCTAGTATATTTCCTGAGCCGCGGGGCGGATCCACGTCCGCTCACCGCGGACGCGCTCGCTCCTCGCTCTCGGGCGACACGGTCTTTGGAGAACAGACATGTCCAGCTACTCTCTCGCCCCGTCGCGACCGGTCCTGGCGGACCGGCTGCTCACCCGCTCGCTGGTCACCGATCTGGTGCTCGTCCTCGCCGCCGCCGCGTTCACCGCCGGCATGGCGCAGCTGTACATCCCGATGTGGCCGGTCCCGATCACGGGCCAGACCTTCGCGGTCCTGCTCGTCGGCACCACCCTCGGCGCCCTGCGCGGCGCACTCTCGATGGGCGTCTACGCGCTCGTCGGCGCACTCGGCGCCCCGATCTTCACCGAGGGCTCGAGCGGCTGGGCCGTCCTGGCCGGCCCGACCGGCGGCTACATCGTCGGCTTCGTCCTCGCCTCGATCGTCACCGGCCGGCTCGCGCAGCGCCAGTGGGACCGCCGCATCGTCGGCACCGCCGTCACCTTCCTCGCCGGCACCGCCACGATCTACCTGGTCGGCCTCCCCTGGCTCGCCACCGCGCTCGGCTCGATGGGCTACCCGGCCGACCTCGGCTCGGTGCTGACCGCCGGCCTCGTGCCCTTCCTCGTCGGCGACACCCTCAAGATCCTGCTCGCCGCGGCGCTGCTGCCCACCACCTGGGCGCTGCTCGGCCGCCGCAAGGGCTGACCCGCCCCGCACGCACGACGAAGGGCCCGGAGGATGATCCTCCGGGCCCTTCGCCGTACCTGCCGCCGATCGAGCGGCGCGGCTCTCGATCGAGAAGGCTCTAGATCGAGAAGCCGAGGGCGCGCATCATGTCGCGGCCGTCCTCGGTGATCCGGTCCGGGCCCCACGGCGGCATCCAGACCCAGTTGATCCGGAACGCCTCCACGACGCCGTCGAGCGACTCCGCGGTCTGCTCCTCGAGCACGTCCGTCAGCGGGCAGCCCGCCGAGGTCAGTGTCATGTGGATGACCAGGGCGTCGTTCTCGTCGTCCCAGCCCAGGTCGTAGATCAGGCCGAGGTCGACGACGTTGACACCGAGCTCGGGGTCCATGACGTCCTTGAGCGCCTCCTCGACCTGGTCGAAGAGCTTCGGGTCGAGCGTGGTGACCGCCATGATCAGGCCGTCGCCGGGGCGAGGAAGCGGTCGTAGCCCTCGTCCTCGAGTCGGGTGGCGAGCTCCTTGCCGCCCTGCTCGGCGATCCGGCCGGCGACGAAGACGTGCACGAAGTCCGGCTGGATGTAGCGCAGGATCCGCGTGTAGTGCGTGATGAGCAGGACGCCGAGGCCGGTCGACGCGTGGGCGCGGTTGACGCCCTCCGAGACGATCTTGAGCGCGTCGACATCGAGGCCGGAGTCGGTCTCGTCGAGGACGGCGAACTGCGGGGCGAGCAGCTCGAGCTGGAGGATCTCGTTGCGCTTCTTCTCGCCGCCCGAGAAGCCCTCGTTGACGTTGCGCGCCGCGAAGGACGGATCCATCCGCAGGTCGGCCATGGCCTTCTTGACGTCCTTGGTCCAGGTGCGGATCGCCGGCGCCTCGCCTGCGATCGCGGTCTTGGCGGTGCGGAGGAAGTTGGTGTTGGTGACACCGGGGATCTCGACCGGGTACTGCATGGCGAGGAAGAGGCCGGCGCGAGCGCGCTCGTCGACGGTCATGTCGAGGACCTCGACACCGTCGAGGGTGATCGAGCCACCGTCGACGTGGTACTTCGGGTGCCCCGCGATCGTGTACGCGAGGGTGGACTTGCCGGACCCGTTCGGGCCCATCACCGCGTGGATCTCACCCTGGTTGATGGTGAGGTCGACACCGCGGAGGATCTGCTTGGTCCCCTGCTCGGTCTCGACACTGACGTGGAGATCGCTGATCTGGAGAACGGACATTCAGACTTCCTTCGTGACGGTCGGGTCGATGTAGACGTCGCCGTCGATGACCTCGACGACGAAGACGGGAACCGGCTCGAAGGCCGGCAGGTTCAGGGGGGCGCCGGTGCGCAGCGAGAACGCCGAGCCGTGGGCCCAGCACTCGAGGGTGTCGTCCTCGACGAAGCCCTCGGCGAGGGAGACCTCGCCGTGCGTGCAGGTGTCGCCGATGGCGTGGATCTCGCCGGCCGTGTCCTGCACGATCGCGATGGCGATGCCGTCGACGACGTAGCGGACGGCCTGGTTGGGGATCAGCTCCGAGGCGGCGCAGATCCGGGCGGCGTCGCTCATGCGGACACCTCCGGGCTGTACGCGCCGGTCTGCCCGGCGCTGCCGGCCAGCTCGGCCTCGATCGCGAGCTGGAGGCGGTCCTCGAGCTCGGTCACGCCGATCTGCTGCACGATCTCGCTGAGGAAGCCGCGGACGACCAGGCGGCGCGCCTCGTCCTCGCGGATGCCGCGCGACTGCAGGTAGAAGAGCTGCTCGTCGTCGAAGCGGCCGGTCGCCGAGGCGTGGCCCGCTCCGGCGATGTCGCCGGTCTCGATCTCGAGGTTCGGGATCGAGTCGGCGCGCGTGCCGTCCGAGAGGACCAGGTTGCGGTTCTGCTCGTAGCTGTCGGTCCCGTTCGCGCTCTGGCGGATCAGCACGTCGCCGATCCAGACCGTCCGCGCGCCCTGGCCCTGCAGCGCGCCCTTGTAGGTGACGCGGCTGCGGGTGTCGGGAGCGTCGTGGTCGACGTAGACCTGCTGCTCGAGGTGCTGGCCGCCGTCGGCGAAGTACAGGCCGAGGAGCTCGCCGTCCGCGCCGCGCTCGACGAGGTGCGCCGAGGGGTTCACCCGGACGATCGAGCCGCCGAGCGTGACGACGATGTGCTTGACCTTCGCGTCGCGGCCGACGCGGAGGAAGTGGTTCGCGAGGTGGCGGGCGTCGTCGGCCCACTCCTGCAGCGTGACGATCGTCAGCTGCGCGCCCTCGCCCACGAGGACCTCGACGTTCTCGGCGAGCGTCGCCTCGCCCTCGTTCTGCAGCACGACGACGCCGCGCGCGTACGGCGCGGCCTCGATGATCGTGTGCGCGGCACGGGGGGCGGAGCCGAGACCGGTGCGCACGAGCGTCGCGACCTTCTCGTCCTCGCCGGTCACCCGGATCGAGAGCGCCTGCTCGAACTGCGACCAGGCGTTCGCGGCGGCGCGGTCCTCGGGGAGGCCCGCGGTGCCGATCCGCGCGTCGTCGCGGCCGACCCAGGAGACGTCGACGCCCTCGACCGCGGCCGACTCCAGCGGAGTCGGCGAGCCGTCGAGGGGACCGTCGATCAGGTCGCCGAGGCGGGCGACCGGGGTCAGCTTCCAGGCGATCTCGCGACCGGTGACCGTCTCGAAGGCGTCGACGTCAGTGGACGCGAAGCGCTCGGAGCGGGTCTGCACGGGCGTGAACGCCCCGTCGGAGTGCGCGGCGATGCCCAGGCGCGCGGCGGCGTCCGCGCCGTCGATCGCAGGGGACGTCGGGGCGCTCGTGGGGACCGTCATCAGGCGGTGGTTCCTTTCGAAGGGTGCTGGCCGCCCGACTCGGGCGGCCTCGGGGCCGGTGGGGCGAGCGTCAGCCGACGCTGCCCTCCATCCCCATCTCGATGAGCTTGTTGAGCTCGAGGGCGTACTCCATGGGCAGCTCGCGCGCGATCGGCTCGATGAACCCGCGGACGATCATCGCCATGGCCTCGTCCTCCGGCATGCCGCGAGACATCAGGTAGAAGAGCTGCTCCTCGCTGACCTTCGAGACCGTGGCCTCGTGGCCGAGCTGGACGTCGTCCACGCGGATGTCGATCGCCGGGTAGGTGTCCGAGCGCGAGATCGTGTCGACCAGGAGCGCGTCGCAGCGCACCGTGTTCGCGGAGTGGTGCGCGTTGGCGTCCACCCGGACCTCGCCGCGGTAGCCGGCCCGGCCGCCGCCGCGGGCGATCGACTTGGAGACGATCGACGACTGCGTGTACGGAGCCATGTGGATCATCTTCGCGCCGGCGTCCTGGTGCTGGCCGGGCCCCGCGAACGCGACGGAGAGAGTCTCCCCCTTGGCGTGCTCGCCGACCAGGAAGATCGACGGGTACTTCATGGTGACCTTGGAGCCGATGTTGCCGTCGATCCACTCCATCGTCGCACCCTCGTGCGCGATCGCGCGCTTGGTGACGAGGTTGTAGACGTTGTTCGACCAGTTCTGGATCGTCGTGTAGCGCACGCGGGCGTTCTTCTTCACGATGATCTCGACGACGGCCGAGTGCAGCGAGTCCGACTTGTAGATCGGCGCCGTGCAGCCCTCGATGTAGTGGACGTAGCTGCCCTCGTCCGCGATGATCAGCGTCCGCTCGAACTGGCCCATGTTCTCGGTGTTGATCCGGAAGTAGGCCTGCAGCGGGATGTCGACGCGCACGCCCTTGGGGACGTACACGAACGAGCCGCCGGACCAGACCGCCGTGTTCAGCGCGGCGAACTTGTTGTCGCCGGCCGGGATGACGGTGCCGAAGTACTCCTCGAAGATCTCGGGGTGCTCGCGGAGGGCGGTGTCGGTGTCCATGAAGATGACGCCCTGCTCCTCCAGGTCCTCGCGGATCTGGTGGTAGACGACCTCGGACTCGTACTGCGCGGCCACGCCGCCGACGAGGCGCTGGCGCTCCGCCTCGGGGATGCCGAGCTTCTCGTACGTGTTCTTGATGTCGTCCGGGAGGTCCTCCCAGGTCTGCGCCTGCTTCTCGGTGGAGCGGACGAAGTACTTGATGTTGTCGAAGTCGATGTCCGACAGGTCGGCGCCCCAGGTGGGCATCGGCTTGCGCTCGAAGAGGGCGAGCGCCTTCATGCGCCGCTCGCGCATCCAGGCCGGCTCGTTCTTGAGCGCGGAGATGTCGGAGACGACCTCGGGCGAGATGCCGCGGCGCGCGGAGGCGCCGGCGGAGTCCGAGTCGGACCAGCCGAACTCGTAGACGCCCAGGCTCGCGAGCTCGGGGCGGTCGATCAGGATGTCTGACATAAGTACCTCGTTTCCTACCCACTGGTAACCGGTCGGGTTCCGGAGTCATTCCCCGAGGGGGATCCGAGGAGCACATCCGGGCCGACCACGCCATCGAGTCGATGGGCGGAGCGGAGCGGTGCGTCCCGGGAAGTCCTGAGGCTTGCGGTGGCGCTCCATCGGGCCGAGGTCCGGGTCTCGCCGTCACGGCGACCGACGCGTCCCGCGTCGAACCTGAACCAACTACTCATCCTACGGAAGCCGTGCTCCCAGTGGAACCTCTGCACCTGGGTGTCGCCCGGGCACTGGAGCCCGCGCCGCCAGACCCGCATGACCACACCCGTGTCTGTGGTCCGTGCTGGAGTGTCCGCATGACGAACGACGACAGCATCCCGACCCTCCCCCGCCTCCTCCTCGCGCTGGCGCGCACCGGCCTCGAGCCGGGCTCCGCGCGCGACTTCGGCGCGCTGGCCGAGCCGCTCGCGCGGAGCCTCCCGCTGCCGCGGCTCGCGCTCGCGCTGGTCCGGCTGCGCCGCCACCTGCGGACGGGTGGGACCAGCCGGCGAGCCGATCGCCGTCCGGGTCAGAGCGCGGGCGCGAGCTCCTCGACGGGCTGCCGACGCTGAGCGCGCACCGTGAAGAGGCGCGGATTCACGTCGAGCAGGACCCGCAGCGCGCCGACCCAGACGAACGCGGAACCGAGGAGGTGGACGGCGACGAGCGCCTCCGGCAGGGCGAGGAGCGACTGGGCGACGCCCACCAGCGCCTGCACCCCCACCACGACGAGGAAGGTGATCACGCGGCGCCGCGCCAACTCGGAGCCCGGCACGCGCGCCAGCAGCACCAGCAGCGCGAGGCCGAGCACGAGCGTGGCCGTCCCGAGGACCCCGTGCACGACGGTGACGCTCTCCCAGTGGAACCGCATCCGCGGCACCTCGGCCGAGTCGCCCGCGTGCGGGCCGGTGCCGGTCACCAGCGTGCCGACGGCGATCACGGCCAGCGTCACCGCGACGAGCGCGATGCTCACCCCTCGGGTGAGTGCATCCGGCTCGAACGCGACGGACTGCGAGCGGTGCGCTCGGTGCCAGGTCAGCGCCGTGGTCGTCAGCAGGGCGATCGCGAGCATGAAGTGGCCCGCGACGATGTACGGGTTGAGTCCCGAGTGCACGGTCGCGCCGCCGGCGAGCGCGTTCGCGACCACGAGCCAGAACTGCGACCAGGCCAGCCGGGTCATCGTGCGGTCGCGCGGCTTCTGCAGCCGGGCCGCGGTGATGGCCCAGCCGACCGCGACGATCAGCACGCCGGTGAAGGCGCGGTTGGTGAACTCGATGAAGCCGTGGATCCCGAGCTCCGGCGTCGAGGTCAGCGAGCCCGCATCGCAGGCGGGCCAGGTCGGGCAGCCGAGGCCCGAGCCGGTCAGGCGCACGACGCCGCCGAAGAAGATGATGAGGATGCTCGCGACGAGCGCGGCCGTCGTCCCCCAGCGCAGGGCGCGGGGGCTCAGGACGACCCGCTCGGCGAGGAACGAGAACGGCGTCACCATCAGAACGGCAGCAGCGGGTCGATGCCGACGGCGAGGAACAGCAGCGTGAGGTATCCGATCGAGCCGTGGAAGACGCGCATCGGCGAGACGTGCTCGTGACGGATCGCGAGGCTGTAGAGGCGGTGCGTCTCGGCGATGAACCAGACACCGCTCGCGAGGGCGACGACCGTGTAGACGACGCCCATGCCGGCGACGGGGATGAGCAGCAACGAGCACGCGACGGTGGCCCACGCGTAGAGGATGACCTGGAGACCGACGATGCTGCGCCCGCGCACGACGGCGAGCATCGGCACGCCGGCGGCGCGGTAGTCCTCGCGGTACTTCATCGAGAGCGGCCAGTAGTGCGGCGGTGTCCAGAGGAAGATCACCGAGAACAGGATGATCGGCGCCCAGTCGAGCGAGTTCGTGACCGCGGCCCAGCCGATCAGCACGGGCATGCAGCCCGCGATGCCGCCCCAGACGATGTTCTGCGGCGTGCGGCGCTTGAGGAACAGCGTGTAGAAGAGCACGTAGATGAGGATCGCGGCGAGCGAGAGCGACGCGGCCAGCCAGTTGGCGGTCAGGCCGAGCCAGACGATCGACAGCACGCCGATGGTGGTCGCGAAGACCAGGGCCTCCCGGTCGGAGACCTCGCCGGTGACGAGCGGGCGGTTCCGGGTCCGCTTCATCACGCGGTCGATGTCGCGGTCGATGTAGCAGTTGAACGCGCCGGCCGACCCGGCGCTGAGCGCCCCGCCGATGAGGACGTTGAGGACCAGCAGCAGGTTCGGGATCCCGCCCTGCGCCAGGATCATCGTGGGCGCGGTGACCACGAGCAGCAGCTCGATCACCCGCGGCTTCGTCAGCGCGACGTACGCCCTCACCTTGCGCGACAGGGGCGACCGGACGGGTCCTCCCCGCTCGATCGCGGTGGTCTCTGCGACTACGTCCATTGCTCCTCTAACGATCGATGATCCCGAACGAGTGTAATGCGCGCCGGATGGGGGCGGGCCCGGAGTGCACGCTTGTCCAATCGGACGCCGACATATGCGAGGCGCAACCCCCGATCCCCGGCGCACCCCCCTCCGTATACTCGGAACTGCTCGCCAGAGCGCCCGGCCCGCACCCGAGTTCCGCCCGACTGATCAGTCGCGCGAGGCCGAACGGGGCGTCGTCGGAAGCATCGTGTCGAAGTCGTCATGCGCGCTCCACCATGCGAGAGGGCGGACGGTCCCCGTCTGCCCCACGTCTCGAGAAGGGTCAGTACCTAGTGTCAGAACTGCAATGGGATTCCATTGACGAGAAGGCAGTCGACACGGCGAGGGTTCTCGCCGCGGACGCGGTCGAGAAGGTCGGCAACGGCCACCCCGGCACCGCCATGAGCCTCGCGCCGGCCGCGTACCTCCTGTTCCAGAAGGTCATGCGCCGCGATCCGTCCGACGCGACGTGGATCGGGCGCGACCGCTTCATCCTCTCCGTCGGCCACTCCTCGCTGACGCAGTACGTCCAGTTCTACCTGGGCGGCTACGGCCTCGAGCTCGACGACCTCAAGGCGCTGCGCACCTGGGGCTCGAAGACCCCCGGCCACCCCGAGTACGGCCACACCGACGGCGTCGAGATCACCACCGGCCCGCTCGGCCAGGGCCTCGCCTCGGCCGTCGGCTTCGCCTACGCGGCGCGCTTCGAGCGCGACCTGTTCGACCCCGAGGCCGCCGCGGGCACCTCGCCGTTCGACCACTTCGTCTACGTCATCGCCGGCGACGGCGACCTGCAGGAGGGCATCACCAGCGAGGCCTCCTCGCTCGCCGGCCACCAGCAGCTCGGCAACCTCGTCGTCATCTACGACTCCAACCAGATCTCGATCGAGGACGACACCAACATCGCCTTCACCGAGGACGTCAAGGCCCGCTACGAGGCCTACGACTGGCAGGTCCAGGTCGTCGACTGGAAGAAGACCGGCGAGTACCACGAGGACGTCGCCGAGCTGCACGCCGCGATCGAGGCCGCCAAGGGCGAGACCGACAAGCCGTCGCTCATCATCCTGCGCACGATCATCGGCTGGCCCTCGCCGAAGAAGCAGAACACCGGCAAGATCCACGGCTCCGCCCTCGGCGCCGACGAGCTCCGCGGCCTCAAGGAGGTGCTCGGCTTCGACCCCGAGAAGACCTTCGACGTCGCCGACGAGGTCCTCGAGCACACCCGCAAGGCCGTCGAGCGCGGCCAGGCGCAGCACGCCGAGTGGAACGAGCAGCTCGAGGCGTGGGCGACCGCGAACCCCGAGAAGAAGGTCCTGCTCGACCGCGTCCTGAGCGGCGACCTCCCCGAGGGCGTCCAGGAGGCCCTCCCCGTCTTCGAGCCCGGCAAGGAGGTGTCGACCCGCGCCGCGTCCGGCAAGGTCATCAACGCCCTCGCCGGCGTCGTGCCCGAGCTCTGGGGCGGTTCCGCCGACCTCGCCGAGTCGAACAACACGACCATCGAGGGCGCCGGCTCCTTCGTGCCGAGCGAGTTCTCGACCCACGAGTGGACCGGCAAGAAGGGCGGCCGCGTGCTGCACTTCGGCATCCGCGAGCACGCCATGGGCGCGATCCTCAACGGCATCGTCCTGCACGGCAACACCCGCCCCTTCGGCGGCACCTTCCTGATCTTCTCCGACTACATGCGCCCGGCGGTCCGTCTCGCCGCGCTCATGAAGGCGCCGGCCATCTACGTCTGGACCCACGACTCCGTGGCCCTCGGCGAGGACGGCCCGACGCACCAGCCGGTCGAGCAGCTGGCGGCCCTCCGCGCGATCCCGGGACTGGACATCGTCCGCCCCGGCGACGCCAACGAGGTCGCCTACGCCTGGAAGACGATCCTGGAGCGCCGCGAGGGCCCGGCCGGCCTCGCGCTGACCCGCCAGAACATCCCCGTCTTCGAGCGCGGAGAGGGCGACGCCACCGGCGAGACCTTCGCCCACGCGTCGAACGTCGCCCGCGGTGCGTACATCCTCGCCGAGGCGCCGAACGGCACCCCCGACGTGATCCTCATCGCCACCGGCTCCGAGGTGCAGATCGCCGTCGAGGCGCGCGAGCTGCTCAAGGGCGAGGGCGTCAACGCCCGCGTCGTCTCGGCCCCGTCGCTCGAGTGGTTCGAGGAGCAGGACGCCGAGTACCGCGAGAAGGTGCTGCCGTCCGCCGTGAAGGCGCGCGTCTCGATCGAGGCCGGCCTGAGCCTCGGCTGGCAGAAGTACGTCGGCGACGCCGGCCGCTCGGTCTCCATCGAGCACTTCGGCGCCTCCGCCGACTACAAGACCCTGTTCCGCGAGTTCGGGATCACCACCGAAGCGGCCATCACCGCCGCCAAGGAGTCGCTCGCGGCGTCCTGACCACGAAGGCCGCGTCCACCCGGGCGCGGCCTTCGCCGTCGGGCCCACGACTCCCCACCGACCCGCACCATCGAACGAGAAGAAGAGACATGACCGAGAACACCCCCACCGCAGACCTCTCCGCCGCCGGCGTCAGCATCTGGCTCGACGACCTGTCGCGCTCGCGCATCTCGAGCGGCGGGCTGCAGAAGCTCATCGACGAGAAGAACGTCGTCGGAGTCACCACCAACCCCACGATCTTCGCCGCGGCCCTCGCCAAGGGCGAGTCCTACGACGAGCAGGTCGAGGAGCTCGCCGCCGCCGACACCTCGGTGACCGACGCGGTCTTCGCGATCACCACCGACGACGTCGCCGCCGCCTCCGACGTCTTCCGCCCGATCTACGACGCGACCAACGGCTACGACGGCCGCGTCTCGATCGAGGTCGAGCCGGGCCTCGCGCACGACGCGCAGGGCACCATCGAGCAGGCCAAGGCCCTCTGGGCCAAGGTCGACCGCCCGAACGCGATGATCAAGATCCCCGCGACCGTCGAGGGCCTCGAGGCCATCACCGAGGCCATCGGCTCCGGCATCTCGGTCAACGTCACGCTGATCTTCTCGCTCGCCCGCTACCGCGCCGTCATCAACGCGTACCTGGCCGGCCTCGAGAAGGCCAAGGACGCCGGCATCGACCTGTCGACCATCCACTCCGTCGCCTCGTTCTTCGTGTCGCGCGTCGACACCGAGATCGACAAGCGCCTCGAGGCCGTCGGCACCGACGAGGCCCTCGCGCTGAAGAGCAAGGCCGGCGTCGCCAACGCGCAGCTCGCCTACGAGGTCTTCGTCGAGGCGTTCGCCACCGAGCGCGCGCTGCTCCTGCAGGAGTCCGGCGCCAACCGCCAGCGTCCGCTGTGGGCTTCGACCGGCGTCAAGTCGACCGACCTCCCCGACACCCTCTACGTGACCGAGCTGGTCGCGGCGGGCGTCGTCAACACGATGCCCGAGAAGACCCTCGAGGCGACCTTCGACCACGGCGTCATCGCCGGCGACACGGTGACCGGCTCCTACGCCGACGCCAACGCCGTCCTCGACGCCGTCGCCGCGCAGGGCGTCTCCTACGCCGAGGTCACCGAGCTGCTCGAGAAGGAGGGCGTCGAGAAGTTCGTCGTCTCCTGGAACGAGCTGCTCGACACCGTCACCGCCGCGCTCGAGGGCGCGAAGGCGAAGGCCTGAGCATGACGATCCAGATCCACCTCAGCGGCGACGCCGAGAAGGCCGCCGACCGCGTCGTGCCGGAGCTCGTCGCCGACGAGGTCGCCTCGGGCATCACCGCCCAGGTCCCCACCCTCTGGGGTGCGGCGGCCGAGGAGGAGTCGGCGAAGCGCCTCGGCTGGACCGAGTCGACCACCGTCTCCCGCCCGCTGATCCCCGAGATCCTGGCGCTCCGCGAGGAGTTCCAGGCCAAGGGCATCGACCACATCGTGCTCGGCGGCATGGGCGGCTCCTCGCTCGCGCCCGAGGTCATCACCCGGACCGCCGGCGTCGAGCTCACCGTGCTCGATTCCACCGCGCCCGGGCAGGTCCTCGCGGCCCTGAACGACCGCCTCGCGTCGACCGCGGTCGTCATCTCGTCGAAGTCCGGCTCGACGGTCGAGACCGCCAGCCAGAAGAAGGCTTACGAGAAGGCGTTCACCGAGGCCGGCATCGACCCGCTCGACCGCATCGTCATCGTGACCGACCCCGGCTCGCCGCTCGACTCGTCCTCGCGCGAGGCCGGCTACCGGGTCTTCAACGCCGACCCGAACATCGGCGGCCGCTTCTCGGCGCTCTCCGCGTTCGGCCTCGTGCCGTCCGGACTCGCCGGCGCCGACATCGAGGCCCTCCTCGACGAGGCGGCGGAGGCGTCCCTCGGCCTGGCCGTGGACACCCCGGAGAACCCGGGTCTGCTCCTCGGCGCCGCGATCGCCGCCACCAGCCCCCGCCGCGACAAGCTCGCGATCGTGGCCGACGGCACGCACATCGTGGGCTTCGCCGACTGGGCCGAGCAGCTCATCGCCGAGTCCACCGGCAAGGACGGCACGGGCATCCTCCCCGTCGTCCTCGGCACCCTCGCCCCCGAGCTGTCGGAGGACCTCGCCGACGTGCAGGTCGTCCGCCTGGTCGAGGACGCGAGCGCGCTGCACCTGTTCCCGCGCGACCGGCACGAGGGCGAGATCCTCCTGTCCGGCTCGCTCGGCGCGCAGATGCTGACCTGGGAGTACGCGGTCGCGGTCGCCGGGCGCCTGCTCGGGATCAACCCGTTCGACCAGCCCGACGTCGAGTCGGCGAAGGTCGCGACCCGGGCCCTGCTCGAGAAGCGCCCGGAGCCGGCGACCCCGGCCTTCACGGACGCGGGCATCGAGGTGACCGGCACGTCGAACGTCACCGAGGGCGTCTCGACCATCGCCGCCGCCGTCGACCGCCTCCTCGCCCAGCTGGGCGAGGGCGGCTACGTGTCGATCCAGGCCTACGTCGACCGCCTCGCGCTGCCGCAGCTGGAGGGCGTCCGCGACCTCCTCGCCGCGCAGTCGAAGCGTCCGGTGACCTTCGGCTGGGGCCCGCGCTTCCTGCACTCGACCGGTCAGTACCACAAGGGCGGAGCGCCGACCGGCGTCTTCCTCCAGATCGCCGAGCGCGCGAGCACGGATCTCGAGATCCCCGAGAGCCCGTTCACCTTCGGCCAGCTGATCCAGGCCCAGGCCGCGGGCGACGCGAGCGTGCTCGCCGAGCACGGCCGCCCGGTCCTGACGCTGACCCTGACGGACCCCGAGGCCGACCTCGAGGCCCTCTTCGAGGCGCTCAACACCTGATCCGCCGGGCGCGGCGTCCCGACCTCCTCCGGGGGGCGGGACGCCGCGCCCGCGGTCGTCCGCGCGGTCCGCCCCGACCGCGCTCGCAAGCCCTCAGCGGAGCGGGCAGGCGTCACCACTCCCCCTCCGTCACCGATAGCAGTGCGCCGAGGCGCCGGCTCCGCCGGCCCGCGGCACACAGAAGGACACTGCACATGTCTGTGGACATCACTCCCGAGTTCAACCCGCTGCGGTTGAGCTTCGACCGACGGCTGAACCGGATCGCGGGGCCGAGCGGCCTCGTCATCTTCGGCGTCACCGGCGATCTCTCCCGCAAGAAGCTCATGCCGGCGGTCTACGACCTCGCCAACCGCGGCCTGCTGCCGCCCGGATTCGCGCTCGTCGGCTTCGCCCGGCGCGACTGGGACGACCAGGACTTCGAGAAGGTCGTGCACGACTCCGTCAAGAAGCACGCGCGCACCGAGTTCCACGAGGAGGTCTGGACCCAGCTCGCGCAGGGCATCCGCTTCGTGCAGGGCGAGTTCGACGACCCCGAGGCGTTCAGCCGCCTGAAGACGACGGTCGACGAGCTCGACCGCGAGCGCGGCACGAACGGCAACTTCGCCTTCTACCTCTCGATCCCGCCCAAGTCCTTCCCCCAGGTCACCGAGCAGCTGCGCAACTCGGGCCTCGCGGAGCAGAAGGACGGCCAGTGGCGCCGCGTCGTCATCGAGAAGCCCTTCGGCAGCGACCTGAAGACCGCACGCGAGCTCAACGCCGTCGTCGAGTCGGTCTTCCCGCCGGACTCCGTCTTCCGCATCGACCACTACCTCGGCAAGGAGACGGTGCAGAACATCCTGGCGCTGCGCTTCGCCAACATGATGTACGAGCCGCTCTGGAACTCGAACTACGTCGACCACGTGCAGATCACCATGGCCGAGGACATCGGAGTGGGCGGCCGCGCCGGCTACTACGACGGCATCGGCGCCGCGCGCGACGTCATCCAGAACCACCTGCTCCAGCTGCTCGCCCTCACGGCGATGGAGGAGCCGATCTCGTTCGACGCCGCGGACCTCCGCGCCGAGAAGGAGAAGGTCCTCGCGGCCGTCCGGCTGCCGAAGGACCTCTCGACCGTCACCGCCCGCGGGCAGTACTCCGGCGGCTGGCAGGGCGGCGAGAAGGTGCTCGGCTTCCTCGAGGAGGACGGCATGAGCCCGACCTCGACGACCGAGACCTTCGCCGCGATGCGCCTGGACATCGGCACCCGCCGCTGGGCCGGCGTGCCGTTCTACCTGCGCGCGGGCAAGCGCCTGGGCCGCCGCGTCACGGAGATCGCCGTGGTCTTCAAGCGCGCGCCGCAGCAGCTCTTCGCCGAGAGCCAGACCACCTCGCTCGGGCAGAACGCCCTGGTCATCCGCGTGCAGCCCGACGAGGGCGTCACCATGCGCTTCGGCTCGAAGGTGCCCGGCGCGGGCATGCAGGTCCGCGACGTCACGATGGACTTCGGCTACGGACACGCCTTCACCGAGGCGAGCCCCGAGGCCTACGAGCGTCTGATCCTCGACGTCCTCCTCGGCGAGCCGCCGCTCTTCCCGCGGCACGAGGAGGTCGAGCTCTCCTGGAAGATCCTCGACCCGATCGAGGAGTACTGGGCCACGCAGGGCCAGCCCGAGCAGTACCGCCCCGGAACCTGGGGCCCCGAATCCGCCGACGAGCTCCTCGCTCGCGACGGCCGCACCTGGAGGCGCCCGTGATCGTCGATCTGCCCGACACCACGACGAGCGAGGTCTCGAAGACCCTCGTCAAGATCCGCGAGGAGGGCGGCGCCGTCGCCCTCGGCCGCGTGCTCACCCTCATCATCGCGACCTCCCGGGGTCACGAGGAGGAGGCGATCGACGCCGCCAACGACGCGTCCCGCGAGCACCCGATGCGCGTCATCGTCGTCTCGAAGGACGACGGCCTGACCACGGTCCCCGTCGACGCCACCCCGCGCGTCGACGCGCAGATCCGCGTGGGTGGCGACGCCGGTGCGAGCGAGGTCGTCGTGCTCCGCCCGTTCGGCGACGCCGCGACGGACGAGGAGAGCCTGGTCACCGGGCTCCTGCTCCCCGACGCGCCCGTGGTCGCCTGGTGGCCGAACAGCGCGCCCGACAGCGCCTCGAAGTCGCCGATCGGCCGCATCGCGACGCGCCGGATCACCGACGCCTCCGCGCAGTCCAACCCGGCCGAGGCTCTGCACCACCTGGCCTCGACCTACGCCCCCGGCGACACCGACTTCGCCTGGACGCGCCTCACCCTGTGGCGCGCCCAGCTCGCCGCGGTGCTCGACCAGCCGCCGTACGAGCCGATCACGGCCGTCGAGGTCTCCGGTGCGCCCGACTCCCCCTCGACGATCCTGCTCGCCGCCTGGCTGCAGCTCGAGCTCGACATCCCCGTCGACCACGAGCTCACCATCAGTGCGACCGGGTCCAGCGGGATCCACGGGGTGCGCCTCTTCCGCGAATCCGGCGTGATCGAGCTCGAACGCTCGATCCCGAACGTCGCGACGCTGACGCAGCCGGACCAGCCCGTCCACGACATCTCCCTGCCGCGCCGGAGCCTCCGCGACTGCCTGGCGGAGGAGCTGCGCAGGCTCGACCCGGATGACCTGTACGGTGAAGTGATCTCGCGCGGTGTGGACATGCTCACCGAGAAGAACGACGCTCGCAGCGCGTCCTGACACCGCCACACTCCCCGGCCGCCGCGACCTGCACGCCAGGCGCGGCGGCCGGGGAGACGGCCATCCGCCGATGGCGACCGACCCGAAGGAGACCCCGATGACCACTGACCGCCGTGTGCTCGTCCACCGAGACAAGCAGACCCTCGCAGGCTCGGTCGCCGCGCGCTTCCTGACGAAGACGATCGACATCCTCGACGACCTGGGCACGGCGAACGTGGTCCTCACCGGCGGGACGATGGGGGCGGCGACTCTCAAGGAGATCGGCGGCTCCTCCGCCGCGGGCAATGTCGACTGGACCCGCGTGCACTTCTGGTGGGGCGATGAGCGCTGGGTGCCCCGCGGCCACGAGGACCGCAACGACGTGCAGGCGGGCGACCTCTTCGAGCGTCTCGAGGTGCCGACCGAGAACGTGCACTCCTACCCCGCGTCCGACGAGGGCCTCGACCTCGACGGCGCGGCCGCGGCGTACGATGCCGAGCTCCGCGCGCACGCGACGGAGGGGCGCGACTACCCGCGCTTCGACATCACCTTCCTCGGCGTCGGCCCCGACGGCCACATCGCCTCGCTCTTCCCGGAGCGCTCGGCCATCCGCCACCCGCAGCCGGGAGTGCTGGCGGTCCGCAACTCCCCGAAGCCGCCGCCCGAGCGCCTCACGCTCACCCTGCCGCTGATCAACCAGTCCGACCGGATCTGGATGGTCCTCGCCGGCGCCGACAAGGCCTCCGCGCTCGGCCTCGCCCTCGCGGGCGCGAGCACGAACGAGGTGCCGGCAGCCGGCGCGTTCGGCCGCAAGCGCACGGTGTTCTTCGTCGACCAGGAGGCCGCGGCCGAGGTGCCGGAGTCGCTGATCGCGCCGAGCTACTGAGCTCTCCCCCGGCTCGTCCGGGAACGACGAAGGGCCCGCCTCCACTGGAGGACGGGCCCTTCGTCGTTGCACCGGCCCTGCGGCCGGCGGTGCTCAGGAGGGGGTCGCGGTGCCCCGGCGGGCGCGCAGTTGCTGCAGCGCCTCCTCGAGGAGCTGAGCGGCCTCGGCCTCGGTGCGGCGCTCCTTCACGTACGCGAGGTGCGTCTTGTAGGGCTCCGACTTCGCGACCTGCGGCGGGTTCGCCCGGTCGCGCCCGGCGGGGAGACCGGACTGCGGGGAGTCGATCACCTCGGGGATCTCGTCCTCGGGGAGGGCCGCCGAGAAGTGGCGCACCGTCTCGTTGCCGAGGGCGTCCCAGTAGGAGACCGCGACGCGCTCGGCGTGGTAGCCCCGGTCCTGCTCGCCCATGGGTCCCGCGCCGACGCGCGAACCGCGGATTGCACTGCCGCCTGATGCCATTCCGTTTACCCCTATGCTCCGGTGTCGAACTTGGTGAGAAGACCGAGCACCACGATGCACGCCAGCCAGACGAGGCCGAGGATCACGGTGATGCGGTTCAGGTTGCGCTCTGCGACGCCCGAGGCACCGAGGTTCGAGGTGACTCCACCGCCGAACATGTCGGACAGTCCGCCGCCGCGCCCCTTGTGGAGCAGGATCAGCATGGTGAGCAGGAGGCTCGTGATGCCCAGGACGACCTGGAGCACGACCTGGAGGATGTCCACGCGGTACCTTTCGAAGTTCTGGCGCGTTGCACGCCTCGACGAGTATAACGGCGCCTGCGAACCCCCGGGGAATCGCGACGCCCTGTGTTCTGTCCGCTGTATACGCGGGACTGCTGGTGAGGGGCGGAGGGAGTGGTCTCGTCGCGGCGCCTTCCCGCGCTCCTACGGAGCGCCCGCCAGACCCGAGCCTGTCGCCGCGACGAGACCACTCCCTCCGCCCGCGCCAAGCGCGAGGCACCCCACCAGCACTTGGGCGGGAAGCACCACGGAGACGGAAGTCCGAGTGAACGACCAGCCGCGCGGCGGCGAGGGCAACCGGCGATTCGCGTGCGAGCGAATCGTCGTGGCCGGACGCAGGACGCTCTGCGGGACGGGACCATCTCGAGGAGCCGACTGCGCCAGGCCGCGCAGGGAGCGGCCTGGACGACGAGAAGGGGCGGGCCCAACGGGCCCGCCCCTTCTCGTCGCAGTAGCTCAGACGCCCACGTGGTTGCGGAACCGCGCGATCGCAGCGAACTCCTCGACCTGGAGGCTGGCGCCTCCGACGAGGGCGCCGTCGACGTCGGGCTCGCGCATGAAGCCGGCGATGTTGCCGGACTTGACGCTGCCGCCGTAGAGGATGCGCGTCTTCGCCGCGGTGTCGGCGCCGAGGATGTCGGCGACGACGTCGCGGAGGGCCTTGCAGACCTGCTGGGCCTGCTCGGGCGTGGCGGCCTGTCCGGAGCCGATGGCCCAGACGGGCTCGTACGCGACGACGAGGTCGGCGTCCGCCGGCAGGCCGGTGAGGGCCTCCTTCAGCTGCGCGACCGGCACCGCGGACGGACCGTGCTTCTCGAGGTCCTCGGCGGTCTCGCCGACGCAGACGATCGGCGGCACGCCGTGCTTGACGGCCGCGGCCGTCTTCGCAGCGATGTCCGCGTCGGTCTCGCCGTGGAGCGTGCGACGCTCCGAGTGGCCGACGATGACGTAGTCGCAGTCGAGCTGCTTGAGGAACTGGCCGGAGATCTCACCGGTGTAGGCCCCGCTGTCGAACTTCGACAGGTCCTGCGCGCCGTACTTGAGCGGCAGCTTGTCGGAGTCGACGAGGATCTGCACGGGGCGCAGATCGGTGAACGGCGGGAACACCGCGACCTCGACGCCGTCGAAGTCGTGGTCGGCGTCCTTGAGGCTCCACGCGAGCTTCTGGACGAAGGCGATGGCCTGGAGGTGGTCCAGGTTCATCTTCCAGTTGCCGGCGATGAGCGGGATGCGGGATGTCACTGCCATCCGAGGACCTCCAGTCCGGGGAGGCGCTTCCCCTCGAGGAATTCGAGGCTGGCTCCGCCTCCCGTCGAGATGTGGCCGAACTGCCCGTCCTCGAAGCCGAGGGCGCGCACCGCGGCGGCCGAGTCTCCGCCGCCGACGACGCTGAGTCCGTCGACCTCGGTGAGTGCCTGAGCGACGGCCTTCGTGCCGGCCGCGAACGGCTCGAGCTCGAAGACGCCCATCGGTCCGTTCCAGAACACGGTCTTCGACGCCGCGACGACCTCGGCGAACCGCTTCGCGGTGTCGGGCCCGATGTCGAGACCGAGGCCGTCCGCGCCGAAGGCGGTGTCCTCGATCGCGTCGGCGGGAGCCGTCACGTACTCGGCGTCCGCTCCGAACTTCGAGGCGACGACGACGTCCGTGGGGACGACGATCTCCACCCCGAGCTCCTTCGCCTTCGCGAGGTAGCCGAGGACGGTGTCGATCTGGTCGGCCTCGAGCAGGCTCTTGCCGACCTCGTGGCCCTGGGCCTTGAGGAAGGTGAAGAGCATGCCGCCGCCGATGAGGATCGAGTCGACCCGCGGGAGCAGGTGGTCGATCACGCCGAGCTTGTCCGAGACCTTCGAGCCGCCGAGGACGACCGTGTACGGGCGCTCCGGCTTCTCGGTCAGGCGGTCCAGGACCTCGAGCTCGGCCGCGATCAGCGTTCCGGCGGCGCTGGGCAGCAGCTGGGCGAGCTCGTAGACGCTCGCCTGCTTGCGGTGCACGACGCCGAAGCCGTCGGAGACGAACGCGTCGCCGAAGGCGGCGAGCTTCTCGGCGAAGGCGCGGCGCTCGTCCGCGTCCTTGCTGGTCTCCCCCGGGTTGAAGCGGAGGTTCTCGAGCACGACGACCTGGCCGTCCTCGAGGGCGTCGACGGCGGCGGAGGCCGCCTCGCCGACGGTGTCCTCGGCGAACGAGACGGGGGCGTCGAGCAGCTCGCCGAGGCGCTCCGCGACCGGCGCGAGGCTGTACTTCGAGTCAGGAGCGCCGTCGGGGCGGCCGAGGTGGCTCACGACCACGACTCGGGCGCCCTCGGCGACGAGCCGCTGGAGGGTGGGCACCGACGCGCGCACGCGGCCGTCGTCCGTGATCGTTCCGTCCTTCAGGGGGACGTTCAGATCGCAGCGGACGACGACCCGCGTGCCGGCGAGGGAGCCCAGTGAGTCCAGAGTGCGGAGCGTCACGGTGTCACTCGTCACGGAGTCGTGACTCAGAGCTTGCCGGCGACGAGCTCGGCGACGTCGACGAGGCGGTTGGAGTAGCCCCACTCGTTGTCGTACCAGGAGGCGACCTTGACCTGGTTGCCGATGACCTTGGTCAGGCCGGCGTCGAAGATCGAGGAGTGCGGGTCGGTGACGATGTCGCTGGAGACGATCGGGTCCTCGGTGTACTTGAGGATGCCCTTGAGGTCGCCCTCGGCGGCGGCCTTGTAGGCCGCGTTGATCTCCTCGACCGTGGCCGACTTCGACAGCTCGACCGTGAGGTCGGTGATCGAGCCGGTCGGGACCGGGACGCGCAGCGCGTAGCCGTCGAGCTTGCCGACGAGCTCGGGGATGACGAGGCCGAGGGCCTTGGCGGCACCGGTCGACGTCGGGATGATGTTGACCGCGGCGGCACGAGCGCGACGGAGGTCGCTGTGCGGGCCGTCCTGCAGGTTCTGGTCGGCGGTGTAGGCGTGGACCGTGGTCATCAGACCGCGCTCGATGCCGAAGTTGTCGAGCAGGACCTTGGCGAGCGGCGCGAGGCAGTTCGTGGTGCACGACGCGTTCGAGACGATGTCGTGGACCTGGGGGTCGTAGGTGCCCTCGTTGACGCCGAGGACGATGGTCGCGACGTCGTCGCCGGTGGCGGGAGCCGAGACGATGACCTTCTTGGCGCCGGCGGTGATGTGCTTGCGCGCATCCTCCGACTTGGTGAAGCGGCCGGTCGACTCGATGACGACGTCGACGCCCAGCTCGCCCCAGGGGAGGTTCGCGGGGTCGCGCTCCTCGAGCACGATGATCGGCTTGCCGTTGACGACGATCTTGTCGCCGTCCAGCTCCACGGTCGCGTCGAGGCGGCCGGTGATGGAGTCGTACTTCAGGAGGTGCGCGAGCGCCTTGTTGTCGGTGAGGTCGTTGACCGCGACGATCTCGAGGTCGCTGCCCTTGGCGAGGGCCGCACGGAGGAAGTTACGGCCGATACGGCCGAAGCCGTTGATGCCGATCTTGACGGACACAGATATCTCCTGGAATGGAAGGGCACCTCGACGGTGCAGTGGAGGGTGTGGATCGCTGCGAGAGCGGCGTCCCGGATCGGGACCCGGGACGCCGGAATCGCTACGACAGTAGCAGGAGGCCGGAAGTGTTCTGGCGGGCCTTCTCGAAGCGCGCGGAGACGTCCGCCCAGTTCACGATGTTCCAGAACGCCTTGACGTAGTCGGCCTTCACGTTGACGTAGTCGAGGTAGAAGGCGTGCTCCCACATGTCCAGCAGCAGGACCGGCACGGTCGCGGCGGCGTGGTTGCTCTGGTGGTCATAGAGCTGCTCGATGAGCAGCTTCTGGCCGAGGGAGTCCCAGGCCAGGATCGACCAGCCGGAGCCCTGGATGCCGAGGGCCGAGGCGGTGAAGTGGGCCTTGAACTTGTCGAACGAGCCGAAGTTCTCGTCGATCGCCGCGGCGAGCTCGCCGGTCGGCTTGTCGCCGCCGTCGGGCGAGAGGTTGTTCCAGAACACGGTGTGGTTCACGTGACCGGCGAGGTTGAACGCCAGGTCCTTCTGGAGCTTGTTGACGTTCGCGAGGTTCTCGCTGTCGCGAGCCTCCTGCAGCGCGGCGAGGGCGGTGTTCGCCCCGGCCACGTACGTCGCGTGGTGCTTGTCGTGGTGGAGCTCCATGATCCGTCCACTGATGTGCGGCTCGAGAGCCGAGTAGTCGTAGGGCAGTTCGGCGAGCGTGTAGTCAGCCATGTGCGATCTCCTGTTCGTGGTCGTCGACCTCAGTGATCCGCCGGGTCTCACGGCCCCTCACCGCTGTGCGGGAGGGTGTGCCGGGGTGTCCTGAGCGACCTTTCCAGTCTAGTGAGAGCCGCCCTCCGCACTCGGAGCGTTTCCTCCGTTCAACCAGGAGACACTCAGCGTTCGTGCGTCCGACGGCCCGTCGACCCGCGCGGGGCTCAGAGGTCCTGGAGCTCGGCGGGGAGGTTCGCGTCGGTGCCGGGGATGTCGAGGTCGGTGGCGCGCTTGTCGGCCATCGCGAGCAGGCGTCGGATGCGGCCGGCGACCGCGTCCTTCGTCATCGGCGGGTCGGCGTGGTGGCCGAGCTCGTCCAGGCTCGCGTCGCGGTGGGCGAGCCGGAGCCGGCCGGCGTAGCGGAGGTGCTCGGGGATGTCCTCGCCGAGGATCTCCATCGCGCGCTCGACGCGGGAGCACGCGGCGACGGCGGCCTGCGCGGAGCGGCGGAGGTTCGCGTCGTCGAAGTTCACCAGGCGGTTGGCGGTCGCCCGCACCTCGCGGCGCTGGCGCAGCTCCTCCCAGCTGGCGACGGTGGAGGTCGCGCCCATCAGGGTGAGCATCGCGCTGATGCTCTCGCCGTCGCGGACGACCACGCGGTGCACGCCGCGCACCTCGCGCGACTTGGCCTGGACGCCGAGGCGGCCCGCCGCCCCGACGATCGCCATCGCCGCCTCGTTGCCGGGGCAGATCACCTCGAGGGCGGCCGAGCGGCCGGGATCGGTGAGCGAGCCCTGCGCGAGGAAGGCCCCGCGCCAGACGGCGGCGAGCTCCTCGCGGGTGCCGGTGGTCAGCCGGTTCGGCAGTCCGCGGACGGGACGGCCGCGCTGATCGAGCAGACCGGTCTGGCGGGCGAGGGTGTCGCCGCCCTCGACGACCCGGACGAGCCAGCTGGTCGTGCGGCGCGAGCCGCCGGCCGACACGATGCTGCCCTCGCTGCGGACGCCGTAGAGCTCGGCGAGGTCGCGGCGGACGCGGGTGGCCAGGGGGGCGGAGTCGAGCTCGACCTCGACCGCGAGGCGGTTCGAGATGATGTGCAGTCCTCCGGAGAAGCGGAGGATGGTCGCCAGTTCAGCGGCACGGACGGTGTTCTTGCGCGAGACGATCGCGACCAGTTCGCCCTTGACATCTGCAGTGAGGGCCACGGAGTCTTCTTTCCTTACGTCGGGTGCGCGGCGGAGCGCGCGGGGATCATTCTCGGCCGAGGTCGCGGTGCGCCACGTTGACGGCGACACCCGGCAGCTCGGCCAGTCGGGCCGCGACGCGGCCGGCGACGGCGACCGAGCGGTGCTTGCCGCCGGTGCAGCCGATGGCGATGGTCGCGTGGCGCTTGTTCTCGCGCTGGTAGCCGTCGAGCACCGGCCGGAGGGCGCGCGAGTAGGAGTCGATGAACTCCTCCGCGCCCTGCTGGGCCAGCACGTAGTCTCTCACCTCTTCGTCGAGACCGGTGTGCGGGCGGAGCTCCGGGATCCAGTACGGGTTGGGCAGGAAGCGCGCATCCGCGACCATGTCGGCGTCGGTCGGCAGGCCGTACTTGAAGCCGAAGCTCATCACGGTGATCTGCAGCCCCGCGCGGCCGGCTTCGGCGAACCGCGCGGTGATCGTGGTCGCGAGCTGATGCGGATTGAGGTCGGAGGTGTCGATCACGATGTCGGCCGACTCGCGCAGCTGCGCCAGGCGGGTCCGCTCGGCGGAGATGCCGTCGAGGAGGGTGCCGCGCCCCTGCAGCGGGTGGGGGCGGCGGACCTGCTCGAAGCGGCGGACGAGAGCTGCGTCGGCGGCCTCGAGGAAGACGACGCGCAGATCGACGCCGACGCGCAGCTCGCGCACGATCTCGCCGAGGTCGGCGAAGAAGTCGCGCCCGCGGACGTCGACGACGGCCGCGACCTTGGGCACGGTGTCACCCGCGCGCTGGGCGAGGTCCACCAGCGGACGCAGCATCTGCGGCGGGAGGTTGTCGACCACGTACCAGCCGAGGTCCTCCAGCGCGTTGGCGGCGGTGGATCGTCCGGCTCCGGACATCCCGGTGACGATCAGCACGTTCTGCTGCTCGCTCTCGGTGCTCATGGGGTCTCCGTGCTCGTGTGGGGTGGTCGCGGACCCTCCTTCGGGGAGGGCGGGCCTCCAGCCTAGGGTGTGGCCCTGAGCGGAGCACCCGGCGGGGGGAGGATCTCGATGCGCCCGCTGCGCGGGCTGCTCGATCAGCAGGAAGCGGCCGTACGGTCGTGGAGCAGCCGCTTCATGCTGGTCGAGCAGGCCCGCAGGGCCGTATCGAGACCCACCCGCGCCACGCGGAGAGAGGTCAGGGGTGCAGGTGCCCGTGGATCGCGGCCGCGAGCGTCGGCCCGATGCCCTTCACCTCCGCGATCTCGGCGTCGCTGGCCTCCCTCAGGCGGGTCACCGAGCCGAAGTGCTTCAGCAGGTCGCGCACGCGCGTCCCGCCGAGCCCCGGGATCTCGGCCAGCTGCGACGAGATGTCGCGCTTCCGCCGCTGGCGCTGGTGGGTGATCGCGAAGCGGTGCGCCTCGTCCCGGATGCGCTGGAACAGGAAGAGCGCGTCGCTGTTGCGCGGCAGGATCACCGGGAAGTCGGAGTCGGGCAGCCAGATCTCCTCCAGCCGCTTGGCGATCCCGCAGAGCGTGATCCCGGTGACGCCGGACTCGTCCAGCGCGCGCTGGGCGGCCGCGACCTGCGGCTGCCCGCCGTCGACGATGAGGAGGTTCGGGGGGTAGGAGAACTTCCGCCGCTTCGCCTCTCCCGTCTCCGGATCGATCTCCGCGGGCTCCGCCGGCTCCTTGAGGTAGGCGAGGCGCCGGGTCAGCACCTGGTGCAGCGACTCGGTGTCGTCGGTCGACTCGGCGATGCTGAACCGGCGGTACTGGTCCTTGCGCACCAGGCCGTCCTCGAAGACGACCATCGACGCGACGATGTTCGTACCGCTGAGGTGCGAGACGTCGTAGCACTCCATCCGCAGCGGGGCCTCGGCCATGCCGAGCGCGTCGCGGATGTCCTCCAGGGCCTGCGTGCGCGCGGTGAAGTCCGCCGACCGCCGGGTCTTGTAGAGCATCAGCGAGTGCTTGGCGTTCTGCGTCGCGGTCTCGAGCAGGGCCGCCTTGTCGCCGCGCTGCGCCGCACGCAGCCGCACGTTGGCGCCGCGGAGGGAGCCCAGCCACTCCTCGAGCGCCTCGGAGTCGTCGGGCAGCTCCGGCACGACGACCTCGCGCGGCGGGATGTCGCCGCCCTCGTAGGCCGCCTGCAGCGCTGTGTCGACGAGCTCGGCGGTGCTCATGTCGAGCTCCTTGTCGACGACCCAGCCGCGCTCACCGCGGATCCGGCCGCCGCGCACGCGGAACTGCTGCACCGAGGCGGCCAGCTCGTCGTGGACGATCGCGTACAGGTCGACGTCGACGTTGTCCTTCAGCACGACCGCGCTCTTGGCGAGCACGGCGTCGAGCGCCGCGGCCTGGTCGCGGAGCTTGCCGGCGCGCTCGTACTGCATCGCCTCGGCGGCCTCGCGCATCTCGCGCTCGAGCTCGCCGATCATCTTGCGGTCGTGGCTGCCCATGAACGCGACGAAGCGGTCGACGATCGCCCGGTGCTCCGCGAAGGTGACCCGGTGCGAGCACGGACCGCCGCAGCGGCCGATCTGCGAGGCGAAGCAGGGCTTACCGCTCTGCATCGCCCGCTTGTAGTTGGAGTCGTTGCAGGTCCTGATCGGGAACGCCTTGATCATCAGGTCGATCGTCTCGTGGATCGCCCAGATCTTCGGGTACGGGCCGAAGTAGCGCGCCCCGCGGATCTTCGAGTTGCGGGTCACCATCACCCGCGGCGCCTCGTCGCCGAGAGTGACCGCCATGTACGGGTACGACTTGTCGTCGCGGAACTTGACGTTGAAGGGCGGATCGAACTCGTTGATCCAGGTGAACTCGAGCTGCAGCGCCTCGACGTCGGTGCCGACGACGGTCCACTCGACGCCGGACGCCGAGGTGACCATCCGCCGGGTGCGCTCGTGCAGGCTCGGCAGCGGAGCGAAGTAGTTGCTGAGCCGGGCCCGGAGGTTCTTGGCCTTGCCCACGTAGAGCACCCGGCCCCGGGCGTCCTTGAAGCGGTAGACGCCCGGCAGGGTCGGGATCTCGCCCGGCTTCGGCCGGAAGTCGACGGTCTGCGTCATGCCCGCGCCCCCGCTCCCCCGCCGGACCGGTGGCCGCGGCTCACGGGAGGATCTCGGCGAGGAAGGTGCCGGTGTGGCTCTCCTCGACCTTCGCGACGTGCTCGGGGGTGCCGATGGCGACGACCTGGCCGCCGCCCGCGCCGCCCTCGGGACCCATGTCGATCAGCCAGTCGGCCGACTTGATCACGTCGAGGTTGTGCTCGATCGTGATGACCGTGTTGCCCTTGTCGACGAGGCCGTTGAGCACCAGCAGGAGCTTGCGGACGTCCTCGAAGTGCAGACCGGTGGTCGGCTCGTCGAGCACGTAGACGCTGCGCCCGTTCGAGCGGCGCTGCAGCTCGGTGGCGAGCTTGACGCGCTGCGCCTCGCCGCCGGAGAGCGTGGTGGCGCTCTGCCCGAGCCGGACGTAGCCGAGGCCGACCTCGACCAGCGTCTTGAGGAACCGGTGGATCGAGGTGATCGGCTCGAAGAACTCGGCCGCCTCGGCGATCGGCATGTCGAGCACCTCGGCGATGTTCTTGCCCTTGTAGTGCACGGTCAGGGTGTCGCGGTTGTAGCGCGCTCCCCCGCAGACCTCGCACGCGACGTAGACGTCGGGCAGGAAGTTCATCTCGATCTTGATCGTGCCGTCGCCCGAGCAGGCCTCGCAGCGCCCGCCCTTGACGTTGAAGCTGAACCGGCCGGGCAGGTAGCCGCGGGCCTTCGCCTCGGTGGTCTCGGCGAAGAGGTTGCGGATGCGGTCGAACACGCCGGTGTAGGTCGCCGGGTTGGAGCGCGGGGTGCGGCCGATCGGGTTCTGGTCGACGTGCACGACCTTGTCGAGGTTCTCGAGCCCGGTGACGCGGGTGTGCTTGCCCGGCACCTTGCGGGCGCCGTTGAGCTGGTTGGCGAGCACCCGGTAGAGGATGTCGTTCACGAGCGTCGACTTGCCGGAGCCGGAGACGCCGGTGACCGCGACGAAGGTGCCGAGCGGGAACTCGACGTCGACCTTCTGCAGGTTGTTCGCGTTGGCGCCGACGACCTTGATCACGCGCTTGCGGTCGATCTTGCGGCGCTTCTTCGGCAGCTCGATCGAGCGGCGGCCGGCGATGTAGTCGCCGGTGAGCGAGTGGGTGTTCTCGAGCAGCGACTCGTAGGAGCCGGAGTGCACGACCTGGCCGCCGTTGACGCCGGCGCCGGGGCCGATGTCGACGATCCAGTCGGCGGTGCGGATGGTGTCCTCGTCGTGCTCGACGACGATGAGGGTGTTGCCGAGATCGCGCAGCTTGATCAGGGTGTCGATCAGCCGGCGGTTGTCGCGCTGGTGCAGGCCGATGCTGGGCTCGTCGAGGACGTAGAGCACGCCGGTGAGGCCGGAGCCGATCTGGGTGGCGAGCCGGATGCGCTGCGCCTCGCCGCCGGAGAGCGAGCCCGCAGCGCGGGAGAGGTTGAGGTAGTTGAGCCCGACCTCGATCAGGAAGTCGAGGCGCGCGCGGATCTCGCGGAGCACCTGAGCGGCGATGGTGGCCTCGCGCGGGGTGAGCTGCAGCTCGCTCATGAACGACTGGGCGTCGCCGAGGCTGAGGTCGGCGACGTCGGCGATGCTCGCGCCGTGCACGAGGACGGCGAGCACCTCGGGCTTGAGCCGGGAGCCCTTGCAGACGGGGCAGGCCACCTCGCGGAGGAACTCGGCCCAGCGCGAGCGCTGCACGTCGGTCTCGGCCTGCACGTACTGCCGCTCGATGTAGGGCACGACGCCCTCGAAGCCGGAGGTGTAGCTCATCTCCCGGCCGTAGCGGTTCTTCCACTTGACCTTGACCTCGAAGTTGTCGCCGTGCAGCACGGCCTGCTGCACCTCCGAGCTGAGGCGCTTCCACGGGGTGGTCAGCTTGAAGCCGAGGTCGCGGGAGAGGCCGTCGAGCAGCTTCTCGTAGTACTGGAAGAGGCCCTTGCCCTGGGTGGTCCACGGGATGATGACGCCCTCGGCGATGCTGAGGTCGGGGTCGCCGAGCAGCAGCTCGTCGTCGACCGACATCCGCGTGCCGAGGCCGGAGCACTCGGGGCAGGCGCCGAACGGGGCGTTGAAGGAGAAGGTGCGCGGCTCGATCTCGGTGAGCGAGATCGGGTGGTTGTTGGGGCAGGACAGCTTCTCGGAGTACGTCGTCCACGCGCCGTCACCCTCGCCGTCGACGAAGTTGATCTGCACGATGCCGTCGGTGAGACGCAGTGCAGTCTCGAGCGAGTCGGTCAGGCGGCCGAGGATGTCCGGGCCGGCGACGAGGCGGTCGACGACGACGGAGATGTCGTGCTTGTACTGCTTCTTGAGCACCGGCGGCTCGCTCAGCTGGATGAGCTTCCCGTCGACCATGGCGCGCGAGTAGCCGCCCGCGGTCAGCTCCTTGAAGAGGTCGACGAACTCGCCCTTCTTCTGCGAGACGACCGGGCTGAGGATCTGGTAGCGGGTACCCTCCTCCAGTTCCATCAGCTGATCGGCGATCTGCTGCACGGTCTGCGCAGAGATCGGCTCGCTGCAGACGGGGCAGTGCGGGATCCCGATGCGCGCCCAGAGCAGGCGCATGTAGTCGAAGATCTCGGTGATCGTGCCCACGGTCGAGCGCGGGTTGCGGTTGGTCGACTTCTGGTCGATCGACACCGCGGGGCTGAGGCCCTCGATGAAGTCGACATCGGGCCGGTCGACCTGGCCGAGGAACTGCCGCGCGTAGGCGGAGAGCGACTCGACGTAGCGGCGCTGGCCCTCGGCGAAGATCGTGTCGAAGGCGAGCGAGGATTTGCCCGACCCGGACAGTCCGGTGAAGACGACCATCGAGTCGCGCGGGATCTCGAGGTCGACATCGCGCAGGTTGTGCACTCTGGCCCCGTTCACCACCAGCTTCGACACCGATTCGTCCAGCGAGGAGACGAAGCGGTGGAAGGAGGGTGAGGGGGTGGTGGAAGGGTCCGTAACGGCGTTCAGGATCGACACCTCGAAAGTGTATGCGGAGCCACCGACATCGCCCGGGGCGTTCGCTGGCCGCTGATCCCGGACCCCGCGACTTGCGCTCGTCGACCCCGCCCGCACCGGCGGGCCGGCCCGTGGGGGCCGGCCCGGATCGGTCAGGACAGGTGCCCGGCCTTCTCCATCTGCCGCAGCTCGCGCTTGAGCTCGGAAACCTCGTCGCGCAGGCGCGCGGCGAGCTCGAACTTCAGCTCGCCCGCGGCCTGGAGCATCTGGCCGTTGAGGTCGGCGATGATCGCCTCGAGGTCGTTGCCGCCGTTCGCGGCGAGACCCTGGCGGCGCAGGTTGGGCGTCGGGCTCTTCTTCTTGGCGTCGCGGCCGGCCAGGAGCTTCGCGGTGTCGGCTCCCTCGCGGGCGAGCGCGTCGGTGATGTCGGCGATCTTCTTGCGCAGCGGGGTCGGGTCGATGCCGTGGTCGAGGTTGTAGGCGACCTGCTTCTCGCGGCGACGATCGGTCTCGTCGATCGCGAGCCTCATCGAGTCGGTCATCTTGTCCGCGTACATGTGCACCTCGCCCGAGACGTTGCGGGCGGCGCGGCCGATGGTCTGGATGAGCGAGGTCGACGAGCGGAGGAAGCCCTCCTTGTCGGCGTCGAGGATCGCGACCAGCGACACCTCGGGCAGGTCGAGGCCCTCGCGGAGGAGGTTGATGCCGACGAGGACGTCGTAGACGCCGGCGCGCAGCTCGGAGAGCAGCTCGACCCGTCGCAGGGTGTCGACGTCGGAGTGCAGGTAGCGCACCCGGACTCCGGCCTCGGTGAGGAAGTCGGTGAGCTCCTCCGCCATCCGCTTGGTGAGGGTGGTGACGAGGACTCGCTCGTCGCGCTCGGTGCGGAGCTTGATCTCCTCGAGCAGGTCGTCGATCTGGCCCTTGGTCGGCTTGACGACGATCTCGGGGTCGATCAGGCCGGTCGGGCGGATGATCTGCTCGACGATGCCGTCGGCGATGCCCATCTCGTAGCGGCCGGGGGTGGCCGAGAGGTAGACGGTCTGGCCGACGCGGCCCTTGAACTCCTCCCACTTCAGCGGACGGTTGTCCATCGCCGAGGGCAGCCGGAAGCCGTGCTCGACCAGGGTGCGCTTGCGCGAGGCGTCGCCCTCGTACATCGCGCCGATCTGCGGCACGGTGACGTGCGACTCGTCGATGACGACGAGGAAGTCGTCGGGGAAGTAGTCGAGCAGGCAGTGCGGTGCCTCGCCGGACTCGCGGCCGTCGATGTGGCGCGAGTAGTTCTCGATGCCGGAGCAGAAGCCGATCTGCTGCATCATCTCGAGGTCGAACGTGGTCCGCATCCGGAGCCGCTGCGCCTCGAGGAGCTTGTTCTGCTTCTCGAGGTCGGCGAGGCGGACCTCGAGCTCCTGCTGGATGGTGTCGATGGCGCGGTGCATCACGTCCTGGCTGGCGACGTAGTGCGAGCCGGGGAAGACGGAGACGGACTCGAGCTTCTTCACGACGTTCCCGGTGAGCGGGTGCAGCGTGTAGAGCGCCTCGATCTCGTCGCCGAACATCTCGATGCGGATCGCGAGCTCCTCGTACATCGGGATGATCTCGATCGTGTCGCCGCGGACGCGGAACGTGCCACGGGCGAAGTCGACGTCGTTGCGCGCGTACTGCATCGAGACGAACTTGCGGATCAGGCGGTCGCGGTCGACCCGCTGGCCGACCTGGAGCGCGACCATCGCCTCGAGGTACTGCTCCGGCTGGCCCAGGCCGTAGATGCAGGAGACGGTCGAGACGACGATGACGTCGCGCCGGCTGAGCAGGGAGTTGGTCGTCGAGTGCCGCAGGCGCTCGACCTCGGCGTTGACCGAGCTGTCCTTCTCGATGAAGGTGTCCGTCTGCGGGACGTAGGCCTCGGGCTGGTAGTAGTCGTAGTAGGAGACGAAGTACTCGACCGCGTTGTTCGGGAAGAGCTCGCGGAACTCGTTCGCGAGCTGCGCGGCGAGCGTCTTGTTGTGCGCGAGGACGAGGGTCGGCCGCTGGACGGCCTCGACGAGCCAGGCGGTGGTCGCGGACTTGCCGGTACCGGTGGCGCCGAGCAGGACGACGTCGGTCTCGCCGGCGTTGATCCGGGCGCTCAGATCGGCGATGGCTCCGGGCTGGTCACCGCTCGGCTGGTATTCGCTGATGACCTCGAAGGGGTGCACGGCACGGGTTGGCTCCATGCTCGAAGCGTAACCGCGACCACCGACATCGGGGCGGCCCTGCGCCGACGGCGAACGGGGCTCGCGCCGGCCCCGTCGGCAGACCGCCCGCCTTCGAGCGCCGGGTCTCGATACGCCCCTGCGGGGCTACTCGACCACCATGGGCGTCCAGCACGTGGCGAACGCATGCCCTGCCACTTGCATGCTGATCGAGTAGCGCCCGCAGCGCGCGTATCGAGATCCACCAGGCCCGGAAGCCGGGTCTGCAGACCGACCAGCAGGAGGGCGCCCGATCAGAGGCGGGAGACGCGCAGGTCGCGCAGGTGGAGGCGGTCGCCCGCGGCCATGCCGTCGGTGCGCACGCGGAGCACCGCGCAGACCGCCCACTCCGGCGCGGGGAGGGAGTAGGCGTCGTCGAGCCGGACGCCGGCGAAGGAGTCGCGGGCCGAGACGTCGGTCGCCGAGTACCAGTCCCGACCCAGGCCGTCGGCCCGTCGCGCCGTCGAGAAGCCGAGATCGATCGAGACGGATCCGGAGCCCTCGTAGAGCGCGTCCAGCGACGCGAGCACCCGCGCTCCGGTGGCGATCGGCACGAAGAGGTGGACCGCGCCGGAGCCGGACCCGTCCTCGAGTGCGAGCGCGCGGAGCCCCGCGACCGGGGAGTCCCCCGGCGCGACGGACGCCCCGCCCTCGGCCGTCCAGTCATCGGCGAGCACCGAGCGCGAGCCGTGCGGATCGAGCACGCCGCGGATCCGCTCGGCCGCGTGGAACCGCAGCGCGGTCGAGGGCAGCGCCGACGTGTCCGAGATCGTCAGGACGCCGTCGCCGCGCGCCAGGAAGGGCAGCCGCGAGTTGCCGCCCTGGAACTGCCCGCCCCGGACGACGGCCCGCTGGCCCCCTGCCCCGGAGAACTGGATCAGTCCGCGCTCGGCGTCGCCGTCGACCTCCTTCCGCGCCCGGACGAGGAAGCGGCAGTCGGTGAGCGAGAGCAGGGCGCCCCAGCCGTCCAGCTCGAACCAGCCGTGGTTGTCGGGGATCTGCATCTCGAAGTGGCAGTGCGAGAAGTGGGCCTGGCCGCGCGAGATCGTGACCGCGCGGCCCTGGTTCGTCGAGAAGGTGTCGAACGAGCACTGGTCGACGAAGAACTCCTGGTCGCCGTGGATCTGGAGCGCGCTCTCGGTGTTGCTGGTCAGGTCGCAGCCCTGGAAGGCGATGCGCTCGCCCGAGTCGACGGCGTCCTCCACCGCCACGACTCCCACGCGGTTCCCCTGGAACGAGCACGAGCGGAACTCGAGCAGATAGGCGTGCGACCCGAGCTCGACCGCGGTGTCGAAGCTCCGCGCGACGACGTTCGCGAACGAGAGGTAGGCGGGCTTCGGCCCGGGCTCGCGCAGGTGGGACGGTGCGCTCACGGCGATGCCGGTGTTCGAGCCGTCGCCGATCAGGTGCAGATCGCTCAGCACGGTCTGGTGCTGGCGGGTGTAGCCGGCGGCGGAGGACTGCAGCACGGGGCCGACGGTCTGCAGCGCGGGGCCCGTGCCGACGTAGCGGATCTCGCAGCGACCCTCGATGCTCACCCTGGCGTCCCAGGAGAGCGTCTCGTCGACGACGAAGCTCCCACCGGTCGCGGTGACGACGGCGTGGTGCTCGGCCGGGTCGACCCCGTCCTCCGGCACGGCGGCAGCCGCCAGCGCCGCCTGCCAGGCGGCGGTGTCGCGCGCGGCTCCCGCGGGGAGCGACTCGTCGAGGTGGTCGTGCACGTCGACGATGCGGGACGTGCCGGCGGGACGGCTGATCACCTGGACCGGCGCCGGTCCGGTCCGGCCGGTGAGCGCACCCGTGGCGGCTCCCGCGCCCGCACCGAGCAGGACGCCCGTCCCGGAGGCGAGCAGGAGGCGCCGGGAGTCGGAGGCGGGCGGGCGTGCTCCGGAAGCGCTCATGCGTCGTACCCCTCGACTCGGCGATCGTGCTGGGGCCGTCCCCCGTGCTGCGGCCCTCCCACTGTAGGAGCAGGGCCTGACGGTCTCCCGCCGCCGGGTGCGCTCAGACTGAGGGGCGGCGCAGACGCTCCCAGAGCGCGTCGACCTGGCTCAGGGTCTCCTCCAGAGTTCCGGAGGCGTCGATCACGGCGTCCGCGAGGGCCAGGCGGTCCTCGTCGCTCGCCTGCGCGCCGACACGAGCGCGGGCGTCGGCCTCGGTCATGCCGCGCAGGTGGAGGAGGCGCTCGACGCGCGTCTCCTGCGGGGCGTGGACGACGATCACCTCGTCGAACTCCCCCGCCCCGCGCGACTCGGCCAGAAGCGGGACGTCGTAGACGACGATCGCGGCGGGGTCGGCGGCGGCCGCCGCGGCGAACAGCTCCTGCGAGCGGAGCGACACCGCCGGGTGGGTGATCGCGTTGAGATCCTCGCGGGCGGCGGAGTCGGAGAAGACGATCGCGCCGAGCGCCGCCCGGTCGAGCGAGCCGTCGGCGCGCAGGGTCTCCGGGCCGAACCGCTCGACGATCGCGGCCAGCGCGGGCTCCCCCGGCTCGACCACCTCGCGGGCGAGCCGGTCGGCGTCGACGACGACGGCTCCGAGCTCCGCGAGACGGCGGGCGACGGTGGACTTGCCCGAGGCGATGCCTCCGGTGAGGGCTGCGAGATGCACCCGGCAAGCCTAACGAGCGGCGCAGCGCAGCGGGCGGGGCTGGATCTCGATACGCCCGCTGCGCGGGCTACTCGATCAGCATGAACACGGTCCGCTGCACGGCCTGCTTGGCTGCTGCAACGCCGAACGGCCGGCCCCCCGAGGGGACCGGCCGTTCGTCGTGGTGGTGATACCGCGGATCAGTTGTTCGAGGACAGCTTCTCGCGCAGTGCGGCGAGCGACTCGTCGTCGGCGAGGGTTCCGCCGCCGGCAGCCGACTCGGTGTTGGTGAAGCCGCCGCCGACCGAGACGCCCTCGGAGACCGTGGCGGCCTCCTCCTGCGACTTGGCGACCTGGGCCTTGTGGGCCTCCCAGCGAGCCTGAGCAGCGGCGTACTCCTGCTCCCAGGCCTCGCGCTGGGACTCGAAGCCCTCGCGCCACTCGTTGGTCTCCGGGTCGAAGCCGTCGGGGTACTTGTAGTTCCCCTGGTCGTCGTACTCGGTGGCCATGCCGTAGAGCGCCGGGTCGAACTCGGTGCCCTCGGGGTCGACGTTCTCGTTCGCCTGCTTGAGCGAGAGCGAGATGCGACGGCGGTCGAGGTCGATGTCGATGACCTTGACGAAGACCTCTTCACCGACCGACACGACCTGCTCGGCGAGCTCGACGTGCTTGCCCGAGAGCTCGGAGATGTGGACGAGGCCCTCGATGCCGTCCGCGACGCGGACGAAGGCACCGAACGGGACCAGCTTCGTGACCTTGCCCGGGGCGACCTGACCGATCGCGTGGGTGCGGGCGAAGACCTGCCACGGGTCCTCCTGCGTCGCCTTGAGCGAGAGCGACACGCGCTCGCGGTCGAGGTCGACCTCGAGGATCTCGACGGTGACCTCCTGGCCCACCTCGACGACCTCGGAGGCGTGCTCGATGTGCTTCCAGGAGAGCTCGGAGACGTGGACGAGACCGTCGACGCCGCCGAGGTCGACGAACGCACCGAAGTTGACGATCGAGGACACGACGCCCTTGCGGACCTGACCCTTGTGCAGGTTGTTCAGGAACGTGGTGCGGCTCTCGGACTGCGTCTGCTCGAGGAGCGCGCGACGCGACAGGACCACGTTGTTGCGGTTCTTGTCGAGCTCGAGGATCTTCGCCTCGATCTCCTGGCCGAGGTACGGCGTGAGGTCGCGGACGCGGCGCAGCTCGATGAGCGAGGCCGGGAGGAAGCCGCGGAGGCCGATGTCGACGATGAGCCCGCCCTTGACGACCTCGATGACCGAACCGGTGACGACACCGTCGGACTCCTTGATCTTCTCGACGTCGCCCCACGCACGCTCGTACTGCGCGCGCTTCTTGGAGAGGATCAGGCGACCCTCCTTGTCCTCCTTCTGCAGGACGAGGGCTTCGACGCTGTCGCCCACGTTGACAACCTCGGAGGGGTCGACGTCGTGCTTGATGGAGAGCTCACGCGAGGGGATGACGCCCTCGGTCTTGTAACCGACGTCGAGGAGGACCTCGTCGCGGTCGATCTTCACGACGGTGCCTTCGATGAGGTCTCCGTCGTTGAAGAACTTCAGAGTCTTTTCGACCGCGGCAAGAAAGTCTTCAGCAGACCCGATGTCGTTGATCGCGACCTGCTTGGTTGCCTTTTCGGTCGTTGCGGTTGTCATTAAGGGATGCTCCAGGATGGATGGGTATCGGGCGGCGGGCACCGACACGCCCGAGGGCGTGACGCGGTGGTGACCACTGCGGAGGTGATGGGGGGTGCCGCGACCCGGGAGAGCTCGACACCCGGGACCGTGATCCTGGACCTCGAGCGCACCGTGGGCACGGCGGCGCCACGAATGTGACGTTCCAGACTATCGAACCCACCGGGGTGAGAGCAATCTCGAGGGGCCCCGTTCCGCGTGTCCTGGCGGGTTCCGTCGGTCCCTGCCTGCCCGGCGGCGGTCAGGCCACGGCGCCGAGGCTCGCGCGCAGGGTGTCGAGCCCGACACCGCCCAGATCGAGGGCGCGACGGTGGAACGACGCGAGCGAGAAGTCCGCCCCGTCGCGCGCGCTCGCCTCGTCCCGCAGCTCCTCCCAGATGCGCTGGCCGATCTTGTAGGAGGGCGCCTGGCCGGGCCAGCCGAGGTAGCGGTTGACCTCGAAGCGGACGAAGGCGTCGTCCATGTTGACGTTCGCGCGCAGGAAGGCGAGGGCGGACTCGGCCGTCCAGACGTCCGAGGAGCCGGGCATCCGCTTCTGCAGGTGCACGCCGATGTCGATGACGACGCGGGCGGCGCGCATCCGCTGCCCGTCGAGCATCCCGAGGCGGTCGGCCGGGTCGTCCAGGTAGCCGAACCGCTCCATCAGCCGCTCGGCGTAGAGGGCCCAGCCCTCGGCGTGCCCCGAGCTGCCGGCGAGCTGGCGGCGCCAGGTGTTGAGGCTCGCGCGGTTGTACACGGCCTGGCCCACCTGCAGGTGGTGGCCGGGGACGCCCTCGTGGTAGACGGTCGTCAGCTCACGCCAGGTGGCGAACTCGGTGACGCCCGGCGGGACGGACCACCACATCCGGCCGGGGCGGGAGAAGTCGTCGCTCGGGCCGGTGTAGTAGATGCCGCCCTCCTGGGTCGGCGCGATGCGGCACTCGAGGCGGCGGAGCTCGTCCGGGATGTCGAAGGCGGTGCCCGCGAGCTCGCTCACGGCCCGGTCGCTGGTCTCCTGCATCCAGCGCTGCAGCGCGTCGACGCCGTGCAGGGTGCGGGCGGGGTCGGTGTCGAGGTGCGCGATCGCCTCGGCGACACTCGCGCCGGGCAGGATCTCGCGGGCGATCGCCTCCTGCTCGGCGGTCATCCGCGCGAGCTCCTCGATCCCCCACTCGTAGGTCTCGTCGAGGTCGACCACCGCACCGAGGAAGCGGCGCGACTGCAGCGCGTAGTGCTCGCGGCCCACCGCGTCCTGCTCCGTCGCGGCCGGGGCGAGCTCGGTGCGGAGGAACCGGGCGAGGCCGCCGTAGGCCGCGGAGGCGCGGCGCGCGCCCTCCTCGAGCCGCAGCGAGAGGGATGCGGGCAGGGAACCGGTGGCCGGAGCGGCGTCGGCGGCCAGCGCGGCGAAGAACCCCCGCGGGCCGGCGATCGTCTCCGCTTGCTCGGCGACGAGGCCGACCTGGCGGCGCGCCGGCGTCACTCCGGCGCCGAGGCCCGCGCGGAGGGTCTCCGTGTAGCCGGCGAGGGCGGCCGGGACAGCGAGGAGCCGCTCCGCCACGTCCTCCCAGTCGCTCACGGAGTCGGTCGGCATCAGGTCGAAGACGTCGCGCAGCTCCTGCGCGGGCGAGGCGATCACGTTCAGATCGCGGAGCGGCAGCTGCGCCGCGTGCGCCTCGAGCGACAGCCGCAGGTCCGCCCCCAGATCGGCGACCGTCACCGCGTCGACCTCGTCGACCGGCACGGCGGACTCGAGCTCGGCCAGCGCGGCGGCCGTCGCCGCCCGCGCCCGCTCCACGCCCTCCGGCGACAGGTCGCCGAGGCGGCGGTTCGCCTCGGCGCGGCCGATCGAGGTGCCGAGGGTGGGCTCGAGCTCGACGAGGGTGTCGACCCACCGCTCGGCGACGAGGTCGACGGCGGTGGGCTCGCGGGAGATGTCGGAGGTCATGCCTTCGAGCCTAGCCAGGGGTGTGGAACGGCCCGGGTCCGCGCGACGTCAGTGCGCCGCGACGTCCCAGTCGGCGCCGTGGCCGACCTGCACCTCGAGCGGCACGGAGAGATCGACCGCACCGGCCATCCGCGCGCGGACGACCTCCTCGAGCACGTCCTCCTCGCCGGGAGCCACGTCGAAGATCAGCTCGTCGTGCACCTGCAGCAGCATCCGCGACTCCAGGCCCTTCTCGCCGATGTCGGCCTGGACCCCGATCATCGCGATCTTCATGATGTCGGCGGCGGATCCCTGGATCGGCGAGTTCAGCGCGGCGCGCTCCGCGTTGTCGCGGAGGACCCGGTTGCCGCTCTGGAGGTCGGGGAAGGGGCGGCGGCGACCGAAGATCGTCTCGGTGTAGCCGGTCTCCCGCGCCTGCTCGACGACCGTGCGGAGATAGTCGCGGACCGCGCCGAAGCGGACGAAGTAGTCGGTCATCAGCTGCTTCGCCTCGTTGCTGGAGATGCGCAGCTGCTTGGAGAGGCCGAAGGCGCTCAGTCCGTAGGCGAGGCCGTAGGACATCGCCTTGACCTTGTTGCGCATCGCCGAGGTGACGTCCGACGGCTCGACGCCGAAGATCCGCGCGCCGACGAAGCGGTGCAGGTCCTCGCCGCTGTGGAAGGCCTCGATCAGGCCGGCGTCGCCGGAGAGGTGCGCCATGATCCGCATCTCGATCTGCGAGTAGTCGGCGGTGATCAGGGTGCTCGCCTGCTCGCCGTGCACGAACGCGGTGCGGATGCGGCGGCCGACCTCGCTGCGGACCGGGATGTTCTGCAGGTTCGGGTCGTTCGAGGAGATCCGCCCGGTCGCGGTGCCGGTCTGGTCGTAGCTGGTGTGGATCCGGCCGTCGGCGGTGACCGACTTCTCCAGCGTCTCGATGATCTGCTTGAGCTTGGTCGCGTCGCGGTGCTCGAGCAGGAGACCGAGGAACGGGTGCGGGTGCGACTCCTGCAGGTCCGCCAGGGCGGACGCGTCGGTCGTGTAGCCGGTCTTCGTCGCGCGGGTGCGCGGCATCGCCAGCTCCTCGAAGAGGACCTGCTGCAGCTGCTTGGGCGAGCCGAGGTTCATCTCGTGCCCGATCTCGGCGAAGGCGCGGTTCGCGAGGTCGACGGAGGTCGCGGTGAGCTCGCCGCGGAGGCGGGCGAGCACCCCGGCGTCGATCGCGACACCGGTGAGCTCCATCGTCGCGAGCACCTGCACGATCGGGAGCTCGATGTCGACGAGCACCGAGAGCATGCCCTCGCCGAGCAGCTCGGTCTGCACACCGACCAGGCGGTGCGCGTACCAGGCCTCGGTCGCGGGGCCGATCGGCGGGGCGGTCGGGACGAGCTGGTTCGGGTCCCCCTGGATCATCGCCTCGTCGAGGTACTGCTGGACCTGGGCCGGCAGGGTCGCCGCGTGACCGGTGGGCTGCAGGAGCCACGCCGCGATGCGGGTGTCGAAGGCGAGTCCGGCCACCGGGAGCCCGGCCCGGCGCAGCGCCTTGACCTGCGGCTTGGCGTCGGCGAAGTACTTCGGGGCGTCGCTCGCGAGCCACTCCTCGAGCGCGGTGTAGTCCGGCCGGCCCGCGGCCCAGGGCACGAAGGCCGACGCCGCCTCGACCGACAGGCCGATGCCCTCGAGGCCGCCCTCGCCGAGCTGCACCTGCACGGCGACGGGCACGGTGCCGTTCGCGGAGACGCGGGCGAGCCAGTGCGCGAGCTCCTCGTCGACCAGGTTCCGCACGGCCGGGGCCGCGGTGACGACGGTGTCGCCCGCCAGTGCCTCCGCCGCGCCCTCGACGCCCTCGTCGGCGGCGATCGTGAGCACGCGCTCCTGGAGCGTCCTGAACTCGAGCCGGCTGAAGATCTCGCGGACCGCGTCCGGGTCGATCGGACGGCGGTCGAGGTCGGCCGGACCGAGCGGCAGCTCGACGTCGGTGATCAGGCGGTTGAGCCGGCGGTTGCGGAGCGCGTTCTCCTTCTGCTCGCGCAGCTTCTCGCCGACGACGCCCTTGATCTCGTCCGCGTGGGCGATGATATCGGCGACGGTGCCGTACTGGTTGACCCACTTGGCGGCCGTCTTCGGGCCGACCTTGTCGACGCCGGGCAGGTTGTCGCTGGTCTCGCCGACGAGCGCAGCGATCTCGGGGTACTGGTGCGGCTCGACGCCGTACTTCTCGAAGACCTTGTCGCGGTCGTAGCGGGTGAGCTGCGAGACGCCCTGGGTCGACGGGTAGAGCAGGGTGACGTCGGGAGTGACCAGCTGGATGGTGTCGCGGTCTCCCGAGACGACCAGCACGCGGAAGCCCGCCTCTGCGCCCTGACGGGCGAGCGTGGCGAGGATGTCGTCGGCCTCGAAGTCCTCCTTCGAGACGGTGCGGATGTTCATCGCGTGCAGCGCCTCCTCGAGGAGGGGGACCTGGCCCTTGAACTCGGGCGGGGTCTCGCCGCGGGTGCCCTTGTACTCGGGGTACTCGCGGGTGCGGAACGAGTAGCGGGAGATGTCGAAGGCGACGCCGAGGTGCGTCGGCTTCTCGTTCTTCAGCAGCAGGATCAGCATCGACAGGAAGCCGTGGATGGCGTTCGTGTGCTGCCCGTCGCGGGTCTGGAAGCTGTCGACCGGGAGGGCGTAGAACGCCCGGAACGCGAGCGAATGACCGTCGATGAGCAGGAGGGTAGGCTGTTCCGGATCTGACACAGGGCAAGACTACACAGCGCCTCCGACACCGGTTCGGGCCCGGTCCCGCCCGTCGGCGGAGGGCCTCCGGGAGGCCCAGCACGAGGAGCACCGTGACCGAATCCGCCCCCGCCGCCGCGACCGCCGCCCCCTGGGTCCGCCCGCCCGCCCTCGACCTCGAGGCGCACATCGGGCGCGGCATGGGCGAGCTCGCCGAGCGGATGGGCATCGTCTGGCACGAGCTCACCCCCGAGCACTCGGTCGCGTCGATGCCCGTCGAGGGCAACCGCCAGCCGGTCGGCATCCTGCACGGCGGCGCGCACGTCGTCCTCGCCGAGTCGATGGGCTCGATCGCCGCGAACGTGCACGCCGGCGCGGGCCGCCTCGCGATGGGCATCGAGCTGAACGCGAGCCACAGCCGCTCGATCACCCACGGCCACGTGATCGCCACCTGCGACGCCATCCACCTCGGTTCCACCCTCACCACGCACGAGATCGTCGTCCGCGACGAGCAGGGCCGCCGCCTCAGCACGGTCCGCATCACGAACATCCTCCGCGACGCGCGCTGACCGCCGCGCTCAGCCCGCGCCGGGAACGACGGCGACGACGACGCAGCCGAGCACGAGGACCGCGCCCGCCGCCGCGACGAGGGGCTTGGGCGAGTCCACGGCGACCGCCAGGAGCGCCCCCGCGAGACCGACCGCCACCTCCGCGGAGCACGCGACGATCATCGGCCGCGCCGCCGTGCGCTCCAGCAGCCACGAGTCCTCGACGACCGGGAAGGCGCGAGGCAGGAGCGCGAGGAGGGAGACGACGAGCGGGAGGAGCACCAGCGGCGGTGTCCGCCACAGCTCCGGCAGGCAGGCGCCCAGCATGAGCTGGAGCACGACGGTCGCCGTGACGAGCAGCACCCCGAGCCGGGACCGGGACGCGCGCCGGGTCGGCTGCCGTGATCGGTTCGCAGGGCGCAACGATCGACTCCCCCATCTGCGGACGGGTCCTGCACCCGTGCCTCGTCCGTTCTAGCGGCGACCCGCATCGGCCGTACCGCCTTGTCGCCGGACGTGAGCTGAATGGCGCGGGCCGCCCGCCGGCCAACAGCCGACGGGCTCCAGCGAGGCGTGCCCGCGCCGCCGACCCCGTCCGCGCGAGCGCGAGGGGCGACCCGGGCCCGTGGCCCGCGGACGAGGTTCAGCTCAGCGCTCGCGAGGCCGTGAGCGCGAAGGCCGCTCCGAGCACGAGCACGAGCCCGGCTGCGACGAAGGACGGCACGGGCGACCCGGCGACGACCGACATCGTCCAGCCGATCAGCGCAGTGCCGAGCTCTGCGGCGAACACTGCGCGCGTCGGTCGCTGGGCGGAGCGCTCGAGGAGGCGCGACCCCTCGACGAGCGGAATCATCCGCGGAACGAGAGCCAGGAGAACGAGCAGGAGAGGGAAGGGCACCTCCACTGCACCTCCCCAGGATCCGGACGACGGAGGATCGACGACGAGGAGGACAGCGAGCGCCACTGCGAGAACGAGGATCCCCGCTCTCGATCGGGGCGGGCCCCACGGCGACGAGAAGCGAGTCGAAGTCGGAGCCATCTGCTCATTCCTTGCAGGGCTCGACGACGGGGAAGAACGCCACTGCCACGTAGTGGAAGTGCCGGATCCCGAAGCACTTCCCTGCATTGTTCGCCCGGTTGGCCGTGTCGAGCGCAGCTGCCAATCCGAGCCCGCACGCCCACCCGACAGTTCCGCACGCGGCGGTCGCCACCGCGACGGGGAAACTCGATTCGGAAGCGATGCGCTGTGTCTCCGCCCGGCTGTAGAGAAGCGTGCAGAAGGCCGCATCGCATTCCAGACTCGGATCCGCGACGACGGGATAGGTGGCTCCCGCGTGCTGCACGTGCTGGACGACGACGGCGCCGTCGATCTCGTACCAGGTGTCGACAGGAGCACCGTCGGCGTCGACCGCCCACGGTTCCGCGATCGTGTTGACGACGTTCCCGAGCGAGTCGGAGACGGTGATGCCGCCACTGCTCGTGAGCTCGAGGTGCGCGTCAGCGCCTGCAGCAGTGACCGCGAAGCGGTACTCCTCCGGCGCCGCCGCTCCCTTGACGACCACGTAGCCGGCGGCGGCCGCGGTCTTCTCGGAACTGGTGAGCACGTAGTCGGCGTGCTCGCCCTCGTAGAGGAGGACACCGGGCTGCACCTCCTCGCCGGTCGACTCCGTCACCGGTGCCAGCGAGAGCGACCCCTGCGGTGTGGACACCGTCAGTCCGTCGACATCGTCGAGTTCCTCGGAGGCGAGGTCACGCCCTCCTTCCGAGTGGATCCCCTCGCCGGAGGGCACGGACTCGTCCGCGACGATGCCCGCCTCGGGTCCCGTCACTCCGGAAGCCAGGAGGTCGCGCTCATCCAGGGCGTTCAGCGCATCCCTGCCGTCCTCGGCGGTACTCGCCGCCGACGACTCCGACAGCGACCGTGGACTCGCCTCCGCAGGAGCGCTCCCGAGCGCGGCGGCCGCGAAGACGACAGCGGTGAGAAGAACGGAGGAAGGCCTTGTCAGTATTTTCATCGTGCGCTCCATTGCGTCGACATCGCACGAGAAAGCTTGCACCTGCGGTCGCTGGGCCTCGTCGAACTCGAACGATGATCTCTCCACCCGGATGCCTCGGTGTCTTCATCGGAGAAGGCGGAACATCTCCGCGAGACCCGGCGACCATCCTGGTATGGCATTCATAACAACGAGATCCGACCGGGTGCAACCGCTGTCGCCCTGTGCCGGACGTCACGCGACAGAGCCGGCGCAGGTCGATGGTCAGCCGCTCCGGACGAGGAGCCCGCGACGGGTCCGCAAGCCCCTGCTGCGGCGGGGCGGGCGACCTAGGCTCGGGGCGTGACCTTCCGCGACCTGCTGCGTTCCCTGCCGTCCATGCCCTCCGAGCTGCCCGACTTCGATGCGGAGGCGGCTCCGGCCGACCCGGTCGAGCTGTTCGGGCAGTGGCTGGAGGCGGCGAAAGACGCCGGCCAGCTCCTCCCCCACGGCGCGACGCTGTCGACCGCGGACGCCGACGGGACCGTCTCGGCCCGCGTGCTCGTGCTGCGCGACATCGACGACGCCGGCTGGGCCTTCTCGACCCACGCCTCCAGCCCCAAGGGCCGCGCGATGGCGGCCAATCCGCACGCCGCGCTGACCTTCTTCTGGCCGGTGCAGGGCCGGCAGGTCCGAGTGGAGGGCCGCGTCGAGCGGGCGTCGGCCGAGGAGTCGAAGAAGGACTTCCAACGCCGCTCAGAGGCCGCGCGCACGGCGCTGCTGGTCGGCCGGCAGAGCGAGCCGATGAAGCGCGCCGAGGACTTCGACCTGGTGACGCTGCAGACCGGCGTCGCCGTCTCCTGCTCCCCCGCCACGCTCGACCGCGACTGGGCCGTCTACCGCGTGGTGCCCGAGCGGATCGAGTTCTGGCAGGGCTCGACCAGGGCGGAGCAGGACCACACCCGCCTGCTGTACAGCGCGACGGACGCTGCGGGAACGACGGAGGCTGGAACGACGGATGCGGGAACGACGGAGGCGGGAACGACGGAGGCGGGCGGCTCCCCGTGGGAGCGCACCCGCCTCTGGCCGTGACGGCGCGGCCTTCAGGCCGCGGCCGCCCTACTTCTTGGGGCTGAGCTGCTCGATGATCGCCTGCGCGACGTCGTGCATGGTGAGGCGGCGGTCCATCGACGCCTTCTGGATCCAGCGGAACGCCTCGGGCTCGGAGAGGCCCATCTTCTCGTTGAGCAGGCCCTTGGCCCGGTCGACGAGCTTGCGGGTCTCGAAGCGCTCGACCATGTCGGCGACCTCGGCCTCGAGGGTGAGGATCTGGGCGTAGCGGGAGAGGGCGATCTCGATCGCCGGCAGCAGGTCGTTCGGCGTGAACGGCTTGACCACGTAGGCCAGTGCGCCGGCCTCGCTCGCACGCTCGACCAGCTCCTTCTGGCTGAAGGCGGTCAGCAGGACGACGGGGGCGATGTGCGCCTTCGAGAGGCGCTCAGCGGCGGAGATGCCGTCGAGCTGGGGCATCTTCACGTCCATGATCACCAGATCGGGGCGCAGCTCGGTGGCGAGGGCCACGGCCGTCTCGCCGTCGCCCGCCTCACCGACGACCTCGAAGCCGTTGTCGCGGAGGATCTCCACGATGTCCATGCGGATGAGCGATTCGTCCTCTGCGACGACGACCCGACGGGGTGCGGTCTGCGGAGTTTCCTGGTCTGTCACGCCGAAGAGCCTACGGTATTCTCGACAGGCTCGTGATGAGCCGGTGTGGCGGAATGGCAGACGCGGGGCACTCAAAATGCTCTGTCCGAGAGGGCTTGTGGGTTCGAGTCCCACCACCGGTACCGCAGGCGCCCCGCGCGCGTCGCCGCTTCGCTAGCGTCGTCGGATGGACGATTCCTCCGCGGCCTGGCCGCTCTTCTCCCTCGTGCTGCGCACGCCGCGCCTCGAGCTGCACCCGGTCCGCGACGCCGATCTGCCGGCCCTCGCCGCGGCCGCCGTCGCCGGGATCCACGAGCCCGGCCGCTCGCCGTTCCCCGCGGCCTGGGCCGAGGCGCCCGCCGAGCAGCTGCCCGCCGATCTCGCCCGCTACCAGTGGTCGCTCCGTGCGGCGACGCGGCCGGACTCCTGGCGCGTCGCCTTCGCGATCGTCGAGGACGGCGCGGTGATCGGCTGCCAGGACCTGCTCGCCGACGAGTTCGCGGCGCGGCGCACCGTCTCCTCAGGTTCGTGGCTCACGCGCGCGGCGCAGGGCCGCGGCCTCGGCCGGGAGATGCGGGCGGCGGCGCTGCTGCTCGCCTTCGAGCACCTCGGCGCGGAGGTGGCGGAGAGCAGCGCGCAGGCGTGGAACACAGCGTCGATCCGAGTGTCGTCCGGGCTCGGCTACGAGTTCAACGGCACGCAGCGCACGGTCGGCGCCGACGGAGTGGCGGTCGAGGAGATCCGGTTCCGCGTCACGCCCGAGACGTTCCGCCGCCCGGAGTGGGAGCTCGAGGTGACCGGTCTCGACGAGGCGCGCGCGCTCCTGATCGCCGAGCCGGCGGCGGACTCCTAGCGAGAACCGACCGGGCCGAGCGGCTCAGAACTCCGCGAGGCTCCCCCGTAGGCCACCCCCGGGGTACTCCCGCCGCAGGATCCCGCGGCGGCGCAGGATCGGCACCAGCTCGTCGAGCATCCGGTGCAGCGTCACCGGGTGGAAGTCGCCGGAGAACGCGAAGCCGTCGTTGTCCGCGTCGTCGCCGAGCTCCTGGACGAAATCGGCGACCTCCTCCGCGGTCCCCACCACTCCGCTGCGATCGGCGATCAGGCCGAGCCGGGCCTTCGCGGTGAGCAGGGCGCGCAGCGGGGCGTCCTCGTCGGCACCGCCGTAGAGGCCGGCGATGCTGCCGCGCGAGACGTGCTCGCCGAAGACCGACGGGTCGACCGGTCGGTCGAGGTCCAGCGCGGTCAGGTCGGTCTCGAGGTCGCTCGACCAGGCGGCCGCGGCGGTGAGCAGCGCCGCGTCGTCGGGGTGGGCGGAGGCGTCGACGAGGCGCTGCGCCTCCTCCTGGCTCGAGACGATGATCGGCTTGAAGACGAAGAGGATGGTGAGGTCGTCGGGGTTCCGGCCGTGCGCGGCGGCCGCGGCGCGGGCCCGCTCGCGGTAGGCGCGCACCGTCGCGGTGTCGAGCGAGGCGAGGGCCAGCTGGATCTCGGACTGCGCGCCGGCGAAGTCGATGCCGCGCGGCGAGCCGCCGGGCGAGACGATGACCGGCTCGCCCGGCCCCGCGGCGGCCCCCGAGGAGGACCCGGTGCCGAACGGCAGCGCGTTCAGAGGGCCGTCGAAGGAGTAGTGCGTCCCGCGATGCTGCAGGGCGTGCAGCCGGTCGCCGTCGGCGAAGCGGCCGGTCGCCTCGTCCTGGATCAGCGCGCCGTCGTCCCAGCTGCGCCACAGCTCGCGCAGCGAGTCGAGCCACTCGTGCGCGCGGTCGTACGCGCCGTCGTGCGGGAGCGGCTCGAGGCCGAAGTGCCGGCTGCTGCCGACGTCGGTCACGACGTTGAGCCCGAGCCGGCCGCCGCTGAGGTGCTGCAGCGTGGCGAACTGGCGCGCCGCCTGATACGGGCTGTAGGCCATCGGATTCACGGTCGGCGCGACGCCGAGATGCTGCGTCGCCTCGAAGAGCGACGGCGCGAGCAGCAGGGGATCGTGCTTGGGCCCGCCGTAGGCGCGGCGGATGCGGAGGTCGAGGGTGCTCGCGTTCCCGAGGGAGAGCGCGTCCTCGATGATCACGAGGTCGAAGCCGGCCTGCTCGAGCTCACGGGCGCTGCGCCGGTAGACCTCGGCCGTCGTCCAGGAGTGGTCCCACTCCCAGCCGGGCTGCCCCCAGGCCTGCGGGCCGAAGCCGCGTGAGAGGAACCAGGCGAAGTGCTGCGGCCGGCTCACGACGCCTCCGCCAGCACGAGCGGCCGGACGGCCGAGGCGCGCAGCCCGAGCTCGAGATCGGCGAGGAGGTCCTCGACGTCCTCGATGCCGATCGAGAGCCGCAGCAGACCGGGGCCGATCCCCGCGGCCGCGAGCTGCTCGGCCGTGCGGCCGACGTGCGTGGTCGAGGCCGGGTGCAGCACGAGCGAGCGGACGTCGCCGAGGTGGGTCATCCGGGTAAAGAGGCCGAGCGCGTCCGAGAAGCGGCGCGCCGCCTCCTCCCCGCCATGCAGGGTGAAGGAGAAGACCGAGCCCTGCCCGAGCGGCAGCAGGCGGCGGGCGAGCGCGTGTGAGGGGCTGGAGGCGAGTCCGCTGTAGTCGACGCTCGCGACCTCGGGCCGCTCCTCCAGCCAGCGCGCGACGGCGAGGGCGCTGCGCGACTGGTGGCGGACCCGCAGCGACAGCGTCTCGAGCCCCTGCTCGAGCAGGAAAGCGGTGAGCGGCGAGACGGTCGGCCCCATCCGGCCGGCGACCACGTGGCGGGCGTAGTCGGCGAAGGCGTGCTCGGGGTCGCCGCCGCGCTCGATCGCCGCGGCGAGGTGCGGGTACTGCGGCGTGCGCCAGTCGAAGCGGCCGCCGTCGACGATCACGCCGGCGATGACGGCGCCGTGGCCGGCCAGGAACTTGCTCGCCGAGTGCACGACGATGTCGGCCCCGTGCTTCAGCGGGCGGAGGAGGTACGGGGTCGCGAAGGTGTTGTCGACGACGACGGGGACGCCGGCGCGGTGCGCGACCTCGGCGACGAGCCGGACGTCCACCACGTCGTTGCGCGGGTTCGGGATCGACTCGATCAGGACGGCGCGGGTGCGCGGAGTGATCGCGGCGGCCCAGGCGAGCGGGTCGTCGGCGTCCTCGACGAACGTGGCGCCGACGCCGAGGCGGGCCAGGTTCTCCAGCAGGAGGTTGCGGGTGCCCTCGTAGAGGCTCGCGGCGGCGACCACGTGGTCGCCCGCGGAGGCGAGTGCGAGCAGGGCGACCGAGACGGCCGCCTGGCCGCTGCCGACCAGGAGCGCCTCGACGCCGCCCTCGAGGGCGGCGAGGCGGCGCTCGACCGCGTCGGTGGTCGGGTTGCCGACCCGGGTGTAGGTGTAGCCGTCCGCGCCTGCGAAGCGATCGCGCGCCTCGTCGAAGGAGTCGAAGCTGAAGCCGGCCGTGAGGTAGATCGGGGTGCGCCGCGCGTGCAGCGCGTCCTCGACCGCTCCAGCGTGCAGCTGCCGGGTCGAGAAGCCCCAGCCGTCCTCGCTCGCGTGCCCGTGCCGTGCCATGATCCGCCTCCCTCGTGCCCGCCCTCCGGCAGTGGGCACCACCGTGGCAGAGGAGGCGGGCGGCGCGTCGGGCGGTTACCCGGCGTTACGCCGGAGCCGCCGGAGCGTCACCAGAACATCGTCCCCGGCGCGCCCTTGAACGGACCGACCACGCGCGACGTGATCCAGCCGCCGTAGAAGTCCCCCGGCTGCGGCTGCACGCTCTCCCCGTCGACGGTGCAGGAGTCCATCCGCCCCGGGTAGAGCGCGACCGTGTCGACGAGCTGCTCGAAGCCCGGCATCGGCTCGGGGTAGATCCAGCCGGCCGCCTCGGCGACCGCCGCGCCGCCGCGGACCGTCAGGTAGGAGGCCGCGCCCTTGAACTCGCAGATGCTGCGACCGGGGGCGGGCTCGAGCGCGCCCTCCGCGAACGCGCTGCGCGGCAGGTAGTAGACGGGCGGGTGGCTGGTCTCGAGGACGCGGAACGCCTCCCGGGTGTCGGCGACGACGACGCCGCCGAGCCGGACCACGACGTGCTCGGCGGTGGGCTCGACCCTGGGCGGTCGCGGGTAGTCCCAGACGGATTCCTGTCCCTCGGCGGGGGGTGTGCGCTTCATCCGGCCCACGCTACGCGGGCGGGCGGCGGCGCCTCTCCCGCTCCCAGGCGATGCGCGGCCGGGCACGTCGGAGGTCCGCGGATCACCGCCGGGACGGCACGGGGTCGCCGCGGTCGCGTAACGTCGACCTTGCGCCGGAATCCCGAGACCGCGCGCAGAAGGATTACACGCGTGCCCGAAGAATGCATCCACGGTCTGGACATCGCTCTCTGCGACGTCTGCTCCCCCGCCAAGCTCCCCGAGCCGCAGGGCCGCACCCGGGCTCCGGTGCGCGTGCCCGGCACGTCCCGCGCGGCCACCGCTCGCGCCGCCGCCCGCGGCACCGCCCGCGAGAAGCCGCTCCCGCAGGTGGACATCACCGCGCAGCGCATCTACCACGTGACCCACCTCGACAACCTCGAGGCGATCGTCGCCGCCGGCGCCGTCCTGGCCGACCAGAACCTCGAGGGCCGCCCCGCGGTCGACGTCAGCGCCGAGACGACCCGCGAGCACCGCCGCGCCGTCCAGGTCAAGGACGGGGTCAGCGTCGCGGGCTACGTGCCGTTCTTCCTCTCCCCCGACGCCGCGCTCTGGGCCGACCTCCGCGGCGACCGCGTGCTCCCGCACTGGTCGCCCCGCGCGCACACCACCACCGCGTCGCAGTTCGTCGTCCTGGTCGGCTCGCTGTCCTCCGCGCCCGTGCTGAGCGACGGCGACGCTTCTCACGTGCTCACCCGCTTCACCGAGGGCGACGCGCTCGTGCGCACCTTCGCGCGGCTCCTCGTCGACGAGCCCGCGCTGCGCAGCGCCGAGGCGCTCGTGCCGGACCGCTTCCCGATCGAGGAGATCGCCGTCGTCGGCGTGCCGTCGGTCACCATGAAGAACAAGGTCAAGGCGATGTTCGAGAACAGCGGAGCCTCTCCCCGCGTCGCGGTCTACCCGCCGTGGTTCCACCCGGTCGCCGAAGAGGAGTGACGCTTCGGAGTGACGCGGCGGAGTGATACGGCGGAGTGATGCGGCGGAGCCGGCCGGAGCGGTCGGCTCCTACGCCCCGTCGAGCAGGTCGAGCCGGTCGGCGAGGTAGCGCTCGAGCGGCATGAAGCCCTGCTCGCCCAGGCCGGGTGCCCAGCGGACCACCACCCGGTCGCCCCGGAGCGACAGCGGCTCCTGACCGTCGGCGAGGCTGTCGGCGTCGATCGCCAGGCGCCGCCAGCCGTGGTTGACGATCTCGCCCTCCTGGAAGGGTCCGTCGAAGGCTGCCTTGCGGATCTCCCGGCGCGCCTCCTGCGACTCCGACTGGTTGTTGGCGTGCAGCGGCGCGACGGAGCGGGTCACAGAGCCGGTCGCGAAGACGTCGCCGTCGTGCCCGAGCAGCAGGACACCGAGTCGCCAGGCCCGGGTGACCGGGGCCATCACGGGCGCGCGGCGGAAGCCGAGGATCGCGCGCGGCCGGCGGAGCTCGGCGAGGGCCTGATCGGGCACACCGCGGAGCTCGAGCTCGACGACGGTCTGCGCGAGCAGCTCCTGCAGCGCGGCGGCGGCGCTCGTCGCCTCGTCCGATGCCGTCATCGACCGCGCTCCCGTCCGCTCTCCTGCGCGCGACCGCGTCCGGCCGGCTCCACCAGCCTAGGACGGCTGACGACGGGGGCGAACCGGGGCGCGGAGACGCCGACGGCGCGCCCGCCCCGGAGGATGGACGCGCCGTCGGGGCGGATCAGATCGCCGAGGCGAGGACCTCGTCGAGCTTCGCGGAGGCCTCCTCGTCGGTGGCCTTCAGCGCGAGCGAGAGCTCCGAGACCAGGATCTGGCGGGCCTTCAGCAGCATGCGCTTCTCGCCGGCCGAGACTCCGCCGGCCTGCTCGCGGCGCCACAGGTCGCGGACGACCTCGCTGACGCGGTAGACGCTGCCGCTCGCCATCTTCTCCTGGTTGGCCTTGAACCGGCGCGACCAGTTGCTGGCCTCCTCGGCCACGTCGCTGCGGAGCACGTCGTAGACGGCCTGCACGCCGGCGTCGTCGATGATCTCGCGGACCCCCACGAGCTCGGCGTTCTCGACGGGCAGGGTGATCGTGAGCTCGCTGGTGTGCACGTTCATCGTCATGAACGTCTTCTCGACGCCCTTGACCGAGCGCTTCTCGAGCCCGGTGATCGTCACCGCTCCGTGGTGCGGGTAGACCAGGGTCTCGCCGACCTCGAATGTCATCATGTCGTGCCTTTCATCGTGGGGCGTGGTGGGAGGGAGGAGGAGTCCGGGGCCCGCAGCGGCGCGTCGGCCAACCAGGGCGGGAGGAGTGTGACGAGCTGCTCGACGAGTTCCTCGTCGGTGCCGTCGAGGCCGCCGGCGAGCCAGGCGCCGACCACGGCGAGCACGCCGCCGGCCGCGAAGGTCGCCGTCAGCTCGGGATCGACGCCGGCGGGGGCGTCGACGCGGGCGAGCACCTCGCGGTGGAGGGCGAGCACGGTGTCGAGGACGGCGTCGTCCGAGGCGACGCGGGCCGAGGCGCGGGCGCGGAGCCGGGCGTGGAAGGCGTGCCGGTCGACCAGCCGGTCGACGAGACGGACGTAGCCGCGCCGGAGCGCGCGGGCGCCGGTGCGGTCCGCGGGGTCGGGAGCGGCGACGTCCGCGACGACGAGGTCCTCGCGGAGGAGGGCGGAGGCGACGGCCGCCGCGTCCTCGAAGTGCGAGTAGAACGAGCTGCGGCTGATGCCGGCCTCGCGGACGATGTCGCTGACCGCGATGCCCTCGGCACGGCCGCCGTCGGTCTGCATGACGAGCCGCTCGACCGCGTCGAAGACCCGGCGGCGGGTGCGGCGCGTGCGCGGATCGGCCGACGCGGGCCCCGGGGTGACGGGCGCCTCCACTCCGTGCGGAGAGGCGGCTCGAGCGGAAGACATCTCCGGCAGTCTACCACTTCCCGGACAGGTGTTCGGAAAGCCGGGAGAACTGGTGCGGCGGTCGGCTCCGGCTCGCGAGAAGCGGTTCGGCACGCGGGATCCGGTGGATCCGTCGTGCCCGACGCGTTTCAGCGTGCCGGAGGCGTGCACGGCTGCTCGCGCCATCGCGTGTGGCGCGCGGAACCGGCTTCGGCATGCAGAATCGAGCAGTTCCGGCGTGCCGGACGTGATTCGGCGAGCCGAACGTGCGCCCGGCCGCTCTCCGGGCCACCTCCGGCTCGCGAAACCGGCTTCGGCACGCGGGAACGAGCTGGTCCGACGTGCCCGACGTGATTCCGCGAGCCGAACGGGTACGCGGCCACTCGCCGCACCACCTCCGGCTCGCGAAACCGGCTTCGGCACGCGGGAACGAGCCGATCCGACGTGCCGGACGTGATTCCGCGAGCCGAACGGGTACGCGGCCACTCGCCGGGCCACCTCCGGCTCGCGAGACCGGCTTCGGCACGCGGGAACGAGCCGATCCGACGTGCCGGACGTCATTCTGCGAGCCGAACGGGCAGTCGGCTGCTCCGCGCGCCATCTCCGGCTCGTGGAAGCGGTTTCGGCACGCGGAAACCAGCGGTTCCGGCGTGCCGGGAGCGATTCCGCGAGCCGGAGGTGCGCGGAACGGGCCGTGGCAGAGCGGCGGAGTCCGAGCCCGGGTCAGCTCGCGGCGGTGCGGGTCGCGGCGAGGCGACCGAGGCGGGTGCGCGCGGCGCGCTCGCTGGGCGAGACGCGGCCGAGGTACAGCTCGAGGGAGCGCATCAGCAGGCGGGTCGCGGTGATCGCGGGCCACCACGGGCGGCGGAGGCCGAGGAGGCGGCGCACCTCGGGCGACAGCGAGGCAGTGGCGCCGGCGAAGAGCAGCGGGTAGATCACGCCGGCCTCCCCGGGGAGCTTCACCGTCCGGAGGAACTCGACCGCCTCGTGCACGCGCTCGTCGGGACGCAGCTCGCCCGCGAACCCGGCCAGCTGCTCGCGCAGCTCGGTGACGCTCTCGGGCGGCTTCTCGACCCCGAGCAGGCGACCGGACGCGGCCCACTCGCGGACGTAGGCGTCGGCACCGCCCGGGATCGGACCGCCCCACAGCTCGTGCGCGCCGAGGAACGCGTCGGTGAAGGCGTCGTGCACCCAGAGCAGCAGCCGCGGATCCTGGGCCGAGTAGTGCCGCTCGACGTCGGCGGCGTCCTGATAGGTGCCGACGATCCGCTCGTGCACGCCGGCGACCCAGCGGGCGGCTCCGGAGGCGGTGGCGGTGTCGCCGAAGCTCGTGGTCAGCACCCAGCGCACGGTGTTGTCGAGGCGGCCCATCGGGTCCTCGCGGTAGCGGGAGTGGTCGTGCACGCCGGCCATCGCGCCCGCGTGCAGCGTCTGCATCAGCAGCGCGCGGACGCCGGCGACCATCGTCGGCATCGCGCCGTTGACGGCCCAGACGGCGCTGCCGGGGCCGAAGAGGCCCGCGTCGTCGCCCGTCTCGAGGGCGGCGACCCAGTCGGGGCGGGGGCGGGGACGGCGTCGACTCATCCATCGAGTCTGCGCTCGGATCCTGGGTGCGACCGTCTCTTCCCTCACTCCGCCAGGGGTGCTACAGGGCAGGAGGTTCCCGGGCCGCCGGGCTCGTCCGAGGTCCTCGGATCACGCCGGGGGCGCCGGGCCCGCCTCACTCCCCCAGCAGCTCGCGCAGGTCGTCGGCGGTGAGCGCCTGTGCGAACAGCTCGCCCTCGTCGAGGACCGCGGTGCTCAGACGAGCCTTGCGCTCCTTCAGCCGGACGATCTTCTCCTCGATCGTGTCCTTCGCGACCAGCCGGTAGACGTTGACCCGGCGCTCCTGGCCGATCCGGTGCGCGCGGTCCACCGCCTGGGCCTCGGCGGCGGGGTTCCACCAGGGGTCGAGGATGAAGACGTGGTCGGCCTCGGTCAGCGTGAGCCCTGTGCCGCCCGCCTTCAGGCTGATCAGGAACACCGGCGCGGCTCCGGAGCGGAACTCGTCGATCACCGCGGCGCGGTCGCGGGTGGAGCCGTCGAGCTGCACGAACGGGATCCCCCGCCGCCGCAGCCGCTCGGCCGCGCGCTCCAGGTACGAGGTGAAGGTGCTGAAGACGAGCGCCCGGCGCCCCTCGGCCAGCACGTCGTCGAGCTGCTCGATCAGCGCGTCGAGCTTGGCGGAGGGCACGTGCCGGTACGCGGGATCGACCAGCGAGGCGTCCAGGGCGAGCAGCCGGAGCAGCGTGAGCGAGCGGAACACGGTGAAGCGCTGGCGGTCGAGGTCGTCGACCAGCCCGAGGAGCTTCCGCCGCTCGCGCTGCAGGTAGCCGTCGTACAGCACCCGGTGGCTCGGGGCGAGGGTGACCTCGAGGGTCTGCTCCTGCTTCTCGGGCAGCTCGGGCGCCACCGCCTCCTTCGTCCGGCGCAGGAGGAACGGGCGGATCCGGCGGCGCAGCCGGTCGAGTCGCCGCCGCGCTCCCTCGGAGTGCGAGACCGTGCGCCCCGCCGACAGGTCCGGCGAGACGATGCCGACCGGCTCGTCCGCGTGCACGATCGGGCGGGTGAACTCCTCCCGGAAGCGCCGCAGCGACGGCAGGAGACCGGGCGCGGTCAGCGCGAGGACCGCCCACAGCTCGTCGAGCGAGTTCTCCAGCGGCGTGCCGGTGAGGGCGAGGGTGATCGGCGCGCCGACGCCGCGGGCGGCCCGGTGCGCCTGCGAGGACGGGTTCTTCACGAACTGCGCCTCGTCGAGGACGAGCGCCGACCACTCCCGCTCGGCCCACTGCTCGCCGGCCAGGCGGAGCACCGCGTAGCTGGTGACCACGACGTCGACATCGGCCGGCAGGGCGGCGAGGGTGTCGCCGCGCCCGTCCCGGGTGCTGGTCACCGCCGCGACCCGGAGCGACGGGGCGAACCGGGCCGCCTCCGAGAGCCAGCCGGGCAGCACCGAGGTCGGCGCGACCACGAGGAAGGGCGCGGCGCGGACTCCGGCGGCGCGCGCCTCCTCCACCGCCTGGAGCATCATCGCGAGGGTCTGCAGCGTCTTGCCCAGCCCCATGTCGTCGGCGAGGATCCCGCCGAGCCCGTGCCGGTGGCGGTGCACGAGCCAGGAGTAGCCCTCGCGCTGGTACGAGCGCAGCTCTCCGGTGAGGCCGGCCGGCGGCTCGACGTCGACCGGCGCTCCGGCCGCCAGAGCGTTCTCGAGCACGTCCTTCCAGGCGTCGGAGGCGGTGCTCGCGTCGGCGAGCTCGTCCAGCTCCTCCCAGAGCGCGGTCTGGTGCCGGCCGATCCGCGGGCCGGTCTCCCACTCCTCCAGCTCGTCGGCGCGCTGCAGCAGCTCGCGGAGCCGGTCGAGGCCCGGGTGCGTGAGCGAGAGGTAGGAGTGGTCGACGAGCCGGATCCGGTCGCCGCCGTTCGCGAGCGCGCGGAACAGCGGGCCGAAGGGGACGCTCGCGTCGCCGATCGTGACGACGACGCCAAGGTCGAACCAGTCGGCGCTCTCGGTGTCGGCCGCGGTGAGCGTGAGCGTGAGCGGCCCGTTGAGCAGCCGGTAGTCGGGCTGCTTGCCCTCGCGCTCGATCCGCACGCCGCCGACGCCCTCGAGGAGCGGCAGCTGCTCGACGACGAAGACCGCCGCCGCCGCGCCGCGCAGGACCGCGGGCCGGTCGACGTCGGGGACGACGTCCGACTGCGCGGCGGCCAGGACGGTCCGGGCGCGGCGGAGGATCGAGTCCTCGAGCACGTCGTCCCCGCCCCCGTCGAGCTCGCGCGCCCGGTCGGGGCTGCGCCGCCAGTGGAAGCCGACGCGGACGACGCGGCGCGGCTCGAACGAGACGGTGCAGACCAGCCGGGGCGGCTCGGGCTCGTCCAGCTCGATCCCGGCGTCCGCGCCCCGCACAGCGACGCGGCCGCGCAGGGTCGGCAGGTGCTCCGCCAGGAACTCGGCGACGTCCTCCGCCGGGATGCCCGTCGGCTCGGGATGGCGGAGCAGCCGCAGCTCCTCCTCGTCGAGCGGCTGCGGGGTCGGCGCGAGCAGCAGCGCGGTCGGGTCGCCGGACTCCACCAGGTAGACGCCGTGCCGGGCGATCGGCCGGGCGGCCTCGAGCGGTCGCTCGCCGGCGTCGAGCCGGAGGACGGGAGTGAGTTCCAGGGCGCCCGCCTGATCGGACGCGACCAGGGCGACGTGCGCCGAGGCGGAGCGCCCGAGAGCGCCCGTGCCGGTGGTGAGCAGCGGGATGCGCAGGCCCTCCGCCTGCTCGAGCAGGCGCCAGAGCAGGGGGCTCTCGTAGTCGTCGAGGTGGATCCAGTCCGGGTCCTGGCCGAGATGCACGGTGCGGGTGGCCCGGTGCAGCGCGGCGAACTCGGCGAACCAGCGCTGATGCGCCGGATCGAGCGAGAGCCGGTGGGTCTGGAAGTTCAGCGACTTCCAGGTGAGCGTCGAGCGGTTCCAGGCGCCGCCGCGGCCGGGCACGACCGGGCGGGTGGCGAGACGGTGGTCGTCGCGCTCGGCGGGGTCGTAGGTCGCCGCGGTGACGCGCTCACTCGTCGGCGCGCGCCACGGGTCGTCGGCGCGCCGGACGAGGCGGCGCAGCTCGAACTGCAGGCCGATCGGCGTGAGGGTCGGAGTCGGCTCTCCGGGCTCGCCGCCGCTGAGCTCGCCCACGCGGGCGCGCCAGGAGGCGGCGGACTTCTCGGGAGGCATCGCCCCATGCTGTCACGCCGGTCCGACACCGATCCGCGGTCGGTGCGGCGCCGGTCCCCGCGCCGGCCCGGGTCAGCGGCAGAATCGGAGGATGAGCAGCAACGACTCCCCCGAGCCCACCGTCCTCGCGATCGGCAGCGACGAGCTGCGTGTGGCGCTGACGACCGCGGGCGCCGAGATGACCTCCCTCCGCGACACCGAGAACCGCGAGTACCTCTGGCAGGCCGGGCCCGAGTGGCGCCGGCACGCTCCCGTGCTCTTCCCGATCATTGGGCGGCTGCCGGGCGACACCCTGCACCACGACGGCCGCGACTTTCCGATGGGCCAGCACGGCTTCGCGCGCGACCGCGTCTTCGAGCTGGCCGGCGTCGGTGGCGACGAGGCCGTCTTCCGGCTGCGCAGCGACGACGCGACCCGCGCGGTGTTCCCCTTCGACTGGTCGCTGCTGATCGCCTACGCGGTGACCGGATCGACGCTGCGGATCACGCAGACCGTCGAGAACCGCGGCACGGAGCCGCTCGGCGCCTCGGTCGGCAACCACCCGGCGTTCGCTCTGCCGCTTCCCGGGGCCACCGGTGAGCACCGGATCCGCTTCGCGCAGCCCGAGCCGGAGGGCTTCCGCCGCGCTCCCGAGAACCTCCTCGTCGCCGAGCGCCACCCGGCACCGCTCGAGGACGGCGTGCTCACGGTGGACGACGCGCACTTCGAGGAGGGCGTGCTGATCTTCGACGAGCCGCGCCGGCGCACGCTGACCCTCGAGGCCGACGGCGCGCGCTCGATCGCAGTCGACAGCGGCGACTTCGACGTCGTCGGCGTCTGGAAGCCGGTCGGCGCGCCGTTCGTCTGCATCGAGCCGTGGCGGAGCGTGCCGACGCCGGAGGGCTGGGACGGCGACATCGTCGACAAGCCGCGGCAGTTCGTGCTCGCCCCGGGCGAGCAGCGCGCCTTCTCCTACAGCATCACGCTCAGCTGAGGCTCCTCGCGCTGCAGCTGCGCGTCGAGGAGCTCGAAGCGGCGGATGATCAGCCCCTCGCGGGTCGCCCACGGGCAGATCACCAGCGTCTCGACGTGCAGCGCCTCCATGGCGGCCTCGGCGACGAGCGCGCCGGCCAGCAGCTGCGGGGCGCGGAGTGCGGAGACGCCGGGCAGCGCCGAGCGGTCGGCCGCGCTGATCGCGGCGAGGCGGGAGGACCACAGCCGCAGGTCGACGAGGTGAAGCTCCCGGCGGGCGAGCGGGCCGGCCGCGCTCGGGGCGGCGCCGGTGATCCGGGCCAGGGAGCGGAAGGTCTTCGAGGTGCCCGCGACGAGGTCGGGGGTGCCGAGGGAGAGGAAGGCGCGGACGGGTTCGGCGAGCACCTCGCGGGCGTGCCGGCGGGCGGCCTTGACGCTCGTGGCGGAGGCGGGGTCGCCGTCGAGGAGGTCGCGGGTGACGCGGCCGGCACCGAGCGGCACCGAGACGGCGAGCTCGGGGACCTCGTCCACGCCCATCGACAGCTCGAACGAGCCGCCGCCGATGTCGAGGTCGAGGATCGAGCCGGCGCCCCAGCCGAACCAGCGGCGCACGGCGAGGAAGGTCGCGGACGCCTCGGCCTCGCCGCCGAGCTCCTGGAGGTGCACGCCGGTCTCGGTGCGGACGCGCTCGAGCACCGCGGCGCCGTTGCCGGCCTCGCGGATCGCGGAGGTGGCGAAGGCGAGCAGGTCCTCCGCGCGGTGGCGGCGGGCGACCTCGTGCGCCTCCGCGACGAAGGAGATCAGCTCGCGCTGCCCCTCCTCGGTGATGTCGCCCGCGGCGTCGAGGTAGGCGACCAGCGCAAGGCTGCGCTTGTGCGACCGGTACGGCACGGGCCGCGCCCCCGGGTGCGCGTCGACGAGCAGCAGATGGACCGTGTTGGAGCCGATGTCGAGCACGCCGAGTCGCATGCCCCCACGCTAGCGCGGCCCGCAGCCGCCCCCGGACCGGCGGCGGCGACCCCGATGATCGGCACCGCGGCGTTGGGCGTGAGCATGACCGAGTGGCCCGCGGAGCGGGCGTATCGAACGGAGGAGGCGCCTTCGGCGCCAGCGCAGGGCGGGGAAGAGGCCGACGTGCATGCGGTGGTGGGTCTCGATAGGCCCCTGCGGGGCTACTCGACCAGCATGTGTGCGGGTGTCCCTTCCAAGTAGATCCACCCGCGCCCGAAGACGAGTCTGCAGACCCGCCCAGCTGACGACGCCGGGTCTCGATACGCCGCTGCGCGGCTACTCGAGCAGCATGGAGGGACCGGCCCCCGAAGGGCCGCTACTCGATCAGCAGGGAAGGCGCGGCCCTCTGAAGGGCCGCTCCACGGCTGCCCGGCCAGCCTCGGCAACTGCTCGGGCGGCATGGAGTGGCTCGCGCCCCGAAGGGGCCGCGGCCCTTGCACCCGACGCGCTGGCGACTGTGGGTCTCGATACGCCGCTGCGCGGCTACTCGACCAGCATGGATGGCCGCCGCGTGACTGTCCGACCAGCGTGCTGGGGCCGCTGCGCGGCCGCTCGATCAGCAGGAGCGGAAGCCCCCACCCCCGCTCGGGAGCGTGGCGCCCCGGAGGGGTCGCCACCCCTGCAGACCGGCCGCGGCTCCGCAGGGTCACCGGCGATCCGCGTGCCAGCGGATCGTCGTACCCGGAACGCGACCGGCCCCTGCCAGCGCACCCCGTCGCCAAGCCGACCGCCGACGGACGACGAGGAACGAGGAGTCCGTCGCAGAAGGGCCCGGCCGCGCTGGCGACCGGGCCCTTCTGCAGGAACTCAGTGGTCCCAGTTCTCCACCGGCTCGGAGGAGCTGGAGGAGCCGACGACGTGCACGCGCATGTCGTTGGTGGTGCCGGCGCGTCCGGGGGGCGACCCGGAGACGACGACGACGGTGTCGCCGGCCTTCGCGAGGTTCTCGCGGAGGAGGACGGCGTCGACCTGGGCGAACATGGCGTCCGTGTGGTTCACGCGGGGCGTGACGTAGGACTGGACGCCCCAGTTGAGCGCCATGCGGCGGCGGACCGAGGGCTCGGGGGTGAAGCCGATGATCGGGATGCCGTGGCGCAGGCGCGTCATGCGGCGGACGGAGTCGCCGGACTCGGTGAAGACGCAGAGGAACTTGGCCTCGACGAACTCGGCGACCTCGGCGGCGGCGAGGGTGACGGATCCACCCTGGGTGCGCGGCTTGCTGCCGAGCGGGGGGATCCGCTCGAGCCCGTGCTCCTCGGTCGACTCGACGATGCGGGCCATGGTCTGGACGGTGACGACCGGCCAGGCGCCGACGCTGGTCTCGCCGGAGAGCATGACCGCGTCGGCTCCGTCGAGGATGGCGTTGGCGACGTCGGAGGCCTCGGCGCGGGTGGGGCGCGGGCTCTCGATCATCGACTCGAGCATCTGGGTCGCGACGATGACGGGCTTGGCCCAGCGGCGGGCGAGCTCGACGGCGTGCTTCTGCACGATCGGCACGGCCTCGAGGGGCAGCTCGACGCCGAGGTCGCCGCGGGCGACCATGATGCCGTCGAAGACGTCGATGATCTCCTGCAGGTTGTCGACGGCCTGCGGCTTCTCGATCTTGGCGATGACGGGGGCCTTGCGGCCCTCCTCCGCCATGATCTCGTGCACGCGGACGATGTCGCTGGCGTTGCGCACGAAGGACAGCGCGATGATGTCCGCACCGAGGCGGATGGCCCAGCGGAGGTCGTCCTCGTCCTTCTGCGACAGCGCGGGCACGTTGACCGCGACGCCGGGCAGGTTGATGCCCTTGTTGTTCGAGATGTTGCCGGGGACGACGCACTCGGTGATGACGCGGGGGCCCTCGACGGCGGTGACGCGGACCGCGACCTTGCCGTCGTCGATCAGGAGCATGTCGCCCGGGTTCACGTCGTCGGGCAGGCCCTTGAACGTGGTGCCCGAGAGCTCCTTGGTGCCGAGGACGTCCTCGGTGGTGATGGTGAAGACGTCGCCCTCGGCGAGGGGGTACGGACCGCCCTCGAACTTGCCGAGGCGAATCTTGGGACCCTGCAGGTCGACCATGATCGCGACGGCGCGACCGGAGTCCTCGGCGGCCTTGCGCACGAGGCGGTAGATGCCCTCGTGCACGTCGTAGCTGCCGTGGCTGAGGTTCATGCGGGCCACGTCCACGCCGGCGTCGATGATCGCACGAATGGTCTCGTACGACGACGTTGCCGGGCCGAGGGTGGCGACGATTTTCGCTCGTCTCATTGAGGGGGTGCTCCGTTGTTCTGCGCCCGAGGGCGCGTCGATAGCGGGGAGGGTGAGCTGTGAAGCTGGCGCGCGAAGACTATCGCGTCCGTGGGACTAGAGCGTGAAGCCCCGGTCGTTGGGCCCGACGGGCGCGGGCAGCTGGGTGGTGCCTTCGAGGTAGCGGTCGATCTCGGCCGCGACGGAGCGGCCCTCGGCGATCGCCCAGACGATCAGCGACTGGCCGCGGCCGGCGTCCCCGGCGACGAAGACGCCCGGGACGCTGGTCTCGAAGCGGTCGCCGCGGACCACGTTGCCGCGGTCCGTGAACGGCACCTCGAGCTGGCCGGCGAGGTGCTCCGACTCGGGGCCGGTGAAGCCCAGGGCCAGCAGGACCAGGTCGGCCGGGATCTCGCGCTCGGTGCCCGCCTTGGGCACGCGGCGTCCGTCGAGGTACTCGGTCTCGGCCACGCGCACGGCGCGGACCTCGCCGACCTCGTTCGCGAGGAACTCGACGGTGGAGGCGAGGTAGACGCGCTCCCCGCCCTCCTCGTGGGCGCTGGCGACCTCGAAGACGGTCGGGTCCATCGGCCAGGGCTGGCTGTCCGGACGCTGCGACGGGGGCTGCGTGCCGATCGCGAGGTTGGTGACCGAGGCCGCCTTCTGGCGGTGCGCGGTGCCGATGCAGTCGGCTCCGGTGTCGCCGCCGCCGAGGACGACGACGTGCTTGCCCTCGGCCGAGATCTGCTCGAAGACGCGGTCGCCCGCGATGGCGTGGTTCGACTGCACCAGGTACTCCATGGCGAAGTGCACGCCGGCCAGGTCGCGGCCGGGGATCGGCAGATCGCGCGGGACCATCGCGCCGGTGGCGACCACGACGGCGTCGTAGCGCGCGCGCAGGTCGTCCCAGGTGATGTCCGTGCCGATGTCGACGCCGGCGCGGAAGCGGGTGCCCTCGGCCTTCATCTGGTTCAGGCGCAGCTCGAGGTGCTTCTTCTCCATCTTGAAGTCGGGGATGCCGTAGCGCAGGAGGCCGCCGATGCGGTCGTCGCGCTCGTAGACCGCGACGGTGTGCCCGGCGCGCGTGAGCTGCTGCGCGGCGGCGAGACCCGCGGGGCCGGAGCCGACGACGGCGACCGTCTTGCCGGTCAGGCGCTCCGGCGGGTGCGGCTGCACCCAGTCGTTGCCGAAGGCCTGATCGATGATCGAGACCTCGATCTGCTTGATCGTGACCGCGGGCTGGTTGATCCCGAGCACGCAGGACGACTCGCAGGGCGCCGGGCACAGACGGCCGGTGAACTCCGGGAAGTTGTTGGTCGCGTGCAGGCGCTCGATCGCCTGACGGCCCTCGCCGCGCCACATCAGGTCGTTCCACTCGGGGATCAGGTTCCCGAGCGGGCAGCCCTTGTGGCAGAACGGGATGCCGCAGTCCATGCAGCGGCCGGCTTGCCGGCGCAGCACGGCGGTGTCGCCCTGCTCGTACACCTCTTTCCAGTCCATCAGCCGCACGGACACCGGGCGCCGCTTGGGCAGCTCCCGGTCCTGCACCTTCAGGAATCCCTTGGGATCAGCCACCGGTCACCTCCAGAATCCGTCCCCAGACGACGTCGCCGTCGGGGTCGAGCCCCTCTTCGACGGCGGATGCTCGCGTCGCGAGCACCGCGGCGAAGTCGCGGGGCAGTACCTTGACGAAACGCGAGACGGTTCCGTCGAAATCGTCGAGCATCCCCTGGGCCAGGGTCGACTCGGTCTCGGCCACGTGCCGCTCGAGCAGGTCGCGCAGGATCTCCACGTCGGCGCTGCCGAGCTCGGAGAGCGTCAGCTCCCCGGAGGCGATCGCGTCGCGGTTGACGAGCTCGCGGCTCAGGTCGTGGATGTAGGCGGTGCCGCCGGACATGCCCGCGCCGAGGTTGCGGCCGGTCGCGCCGAGGATGACGGCGAGCCCGCCGGTCATGTACTCGAGCGCGTGGTCGCCCACGCCCTCGACGACCGCCGTGGCGCCGGAGTTGCGGACCAGAAAGCGCTCGCCGACCATCCCGCGGATGAACATCGTGCCCTGGGTCGCTCCGTAGCCGATCACGTTGCCGGCGATGACGTTCGCCGACGCGTCGAAGGTGCTGCGGCGGTCGGGCCGCACCACGATCTGGCCGCCGGAGAGGCCCTTGCCGACGTAGTCGTTCGAGTCGCCCTCGAGGCGCAGCGTGATGCCCGCGGGCAGGAACGCGCCGAGCGACTGCCCCGCCGAGCCGCGGAGGTTCACCGTGATGGAGTCGGCCGGCAGCCCGTTCTCGCCGTAGCGGACGGTCACCTCGTGGCCGAGCATGGTGCCGACCGCGCGCTCGGTGTTCTTGATCTCGCGGTCGATCACCACGGTGCCGCGGTGATCGAGGACGTTCGCGGCGAGGCGGATCAGCTCGTTGTCGAAGTGCTTCTCCAGCTCGTGCTCCTGCGCGCGGCCGTGGCGGCGCGGCTCCTCGGCGCGGAAGACCGGGCCGACCAGGATCGGCGTCAGGTCGAGCCCGCTCGCCTTCCAGTGCTCGATGGCGCGGTTGACGTCGAGCAGCTCGCGGTGGCCGACGATCTCGTCGATCGAGCGGAAGCCGAGCTGGGCGAGGTACTCGCGCACCTCCTGGGCGATGAACTCGAAGAAGTTGACGACGAACTCGGGCTTGCCGTTGAAGCGCTTGCGCAGCTCCGGGTTCTGCGTCGCGACGCCCACCGGGCAGGTGTCGAGGTGGCAGACGCGCATCATGATGCAGCCCTCGACGATCAGCGGGGCGGTGGCGAAGCCGAACTCCTCGGCGCCGAGCAGGGCGCCGATGACGACGTCGCGGCCGGTCTTCATCTGGCCGTCGACCTGCACCACGACGCGGTCGCGCATGCCGTTGAGCATCAGCGTCTGCTGGGTCTCGGCGAGACCGAGCTCCCACGGCGTGCCCGCGTGCTTGAGCGAGTTGACGGGGCTCGCGCCGGTGCCGCCGTCGTGGCCCGAGACGAGGATCACGTCGGCGAGAGCCTTGGCCGTGCCGGCCGCGACCGCGCCGATGCCCGACTGGCTGACGAGCTTCGCGTGGATGCGCGCCTTCGGGTTCGCCCGCTTGAGGTCGAAGATCAGCTGCTTGAGGTCCTCGATCGAGTAGATGTCGTGGTGCGGCGGCGGAGAGATCAGGCCGACGCCCGCGGTCGCGTGCCGGGTGCGCGCGATCCACGGGTAGACCTTGGTCGGCGGCAGCTGGCCGCCCTCGCCGGGCTTGGCGCCCTGGGCGAGCTTGATCTGGATGTCGTCGGCGTGGGTGAGGTACATGCTCGTGACGCCGAAGCGGCCCGAGGCGACCTGCTTGATCGCGGAGCGGCGCTCGGGGTCGAGCAGTCGCTCGGTGTCCTCGCCCCCCTCGCCGGTGTTCGACTTGGCGCCGAGGCGGTTCATCGCGATGGCGAGCGTCTCGTGCGCCTCCGGCGAGATGGAGCCGTAGCTCATCGCCCCGGTGGAGAAGCGCTTGACGATCGACTCGACCGGCTCGACCTCGTCGATCGGGACGGGGGTGCGGCCCTCCGTGTCGAGGGTGAACATGCCGCGCAGGGTCATCAGCGAGAGCGCCTGGTCGTCGACCATCTTGGTGTACTCGCGGAAGACGTCGTAGCGGCGGTTGCGCGTGGAGTGCTGCAGCCGGAAGACGGTGTCCGGGTTGAAGAGGTGCGGCGCGCCGTCGCGGCGCCACTGGTACTCGCCGCCGACCGCGAGGCGCTCGTGCGCGACGACCGCGCCGTCCTCGGGGTACGCGGCGCGGTGGCGCGCGGCGTTCTCCTCGGCGACGACCTCGATCCCGATGCCGCCGAGCTTGGAGGCGGTGCCGGTGAAGTACTGGTCGACGAAGACCTGGCTGAGGCCGACGGCCTCGAAGGTCTGCGCGCCGGCGTAGCTGGACACGGTCGAGATGCCCATTTTGGACATGATCTTGAGCACGCCCTTGCCGAGCGCCTTGATCACGTTCTTGACGGCCTTCTCGGGCGAGAGGTCCGAGATCATGCCGCTGCGCACCAGCTGCTCGCAGGTCTCCATCGCGAGGTACGGATTCACCGCGGAGGCGCCGTAGCCGATCAGCGTCGCGACGTGGTGCACCTCGCGGACGTCGCCGGCCTCGACGACCAGCCCGACGCGCATCCGGTTCTCGGTGCGGATCAGGTGGTGGTGCACGGCGGCGAGCATCAGCAGCGAGGGGATCGGCGCGAGGTCCTTGGTGGAGTCGCGGTCCGAGAGCACGAGGAACTGCGCGCCGGCGGCGATCGCCTCGTCCGCCTCGGCGCACATCGCGTCGAGCCGGTCCTGCATGGCGCGGGGGCCGGCGTCGACGCGGTAGAGGCCGCGGATCGTCGTGGTGATGTGGCTGAGCGGGCGCGGCGCGATGTGCTGGATCTTGGCCAGCTCGTCGTTGTCGATCACCGGGAAGTCGAGGACGACCTGGCGGGCGTGCTCGGCGCCGGCCGAGAGCAGGTTGCGCTCCGGGCCCAGACCGAGGCGCAGCGAGGTGACGACCTCCTCGCGGATCGAGTCGAGCGGCGGGTTGGTCACCTGCGCGAACGCCTGGGTGAAGTAGTCGAACAGCAGCCGCGGGCGCTTGGAGAGCACCGCGACCGGGGTGTCGGAGCCCATGGCGCCGAGCGGCTCGGCACCGGCCTTCGCCATCGGCAGCAGCAGGAGCCGCACCTCCTCCTCGGTGTAGCCGAAGGTGCGCTGGCGCCGGTTGACCGACGCAGGAGTGTGCACGATGTGCTCGCGCTCCGGCAGGTCCTTGAGGTTGATGCGGCCCTTGTCGAGCCACTCGTCGAAGGGCCCGGAGTCGGCGAGCTGCGCCTTGATCTCCTCGTCCTCGACGATGCGGCCCTGCTCGGTGTCGACCAGGAACATCCGGCCCGGCTGCAGCCGGCCCTTGCGGACGATCTTCGCGGGGTCGATGTCGAGGACGCCGATCTCGCTGGCGAGCACGACGAGGCCGTCGTCGGTGACGACGTAGCGGCCGGGGCGCAGGCCGTTGCGGTCGAGCGTGGCGCCGACGAGGTCGCCGTCGGTGAAGACGATCGCGGCCGGGCCGTCCCACGGCTCCATGAGCATCGAGTGGTACTCGTAGAAGGCGCGGCGCTTCTGGTCGATCGCGGTGGCCTGGTTCTCCCACGCCTCCGGGACCATCATCATGATCGCGTGCGGCAGCGAGCGGCCGGCCAGCGTGAGCAGCTCCACCGTCTCGTCGAACGAGGCGGAGTCGCTGCGGCCGGTCGAGACGATCGGGAACAGCGGCGAGAGGTCGCCGAGCTCGGCGCTCTTCAGCTGCGACTGGCGCGCGCGCATCCAGTTGCGGTTGCCCTGCACCGTGTTGATCTCGCCGTTGTGCGCGATCATCCGGAACGGCTGCGCGAGCGGCCAGGACGGGAAGGTGTTGGTCGAGTAGCGGGAGTGCACCAGCGCGAGCTTCGAGGTGAAGCGCTCGTCCGAGAGGTCGGGGTAGAACGGCTCGAGCTGGAGCGTGGTGACCATGCCCTTGTAGACGAGCGTGCGGCTCGAGAGCGACATGAAGTACACCTCGAGCTCGCGCTCGACGCGCTTGCGCAGGCGGAAGGTGAGGCGGTCGAGGCGGAGCCCGGCCAGAGGCACGCCGGCCGCGTCGGTGAGCTCGCTCGAGACGTACAGCTGCTCGATCGCCGGCATGGCGGCGCGGGCGAGCGTGCCGATCTCGTCCGGCTGGACGGGGATGGAGCGCCAGCCGAGGACGGTGAGGTTCTCCTCGCGGGCCATCTCGGCGATGGTCGACTTGACCCGCTCGCGCTCGAAGACGTCGACCGGGAGAAAGGCGTTGCCGACCGCGTACTGCCCGACGGGGGGCAGCTCGACGGCCGCGACGGCCCGCAGGAAGTCGTCGGGGATCTGGGTGATGATCCCCGCGCCGTCGCCGGTGCCGGCGTCGGAGCCGACCGCGCCGCGGTGCTCGAGGTTGCGCAGCGCGTTCAGCGCGGCGTCGATGATGTCGTGCCCGGCCGTCCCGCGCATGGTGGCCACCATGGCGAGACCGCAGGCGTCCTTCTCGGCCGCCGGGTCGTACATCCCCTGCGCGGACGGGGTGCCGAGGAACGGCACGGCGGGGACGCGGGGCGAGGGCTGAACGGGAGCCATGGGGACCGTCCTCACGAGAGTCGTAGCGGATCGGGACGTCGCTGGCCCGCGGTGTGGTGGTGGAGGAGCGGCTCCCCGATCGGGAGGGCCGTGCATTCGGTGGTCGCGGAGCGGAGGTCTGGCGCCGTCGTCGGGGTCGTGCGCTCGCTCCCCCGCGGCAGCGCTTGTGGCTGAGCCGCGGTGGGGCGGACGGACGGAGAGGTGAGCTGGATGCGGGGCCGCGGGGGTGCCGCGGACCGCGTCAGCTGCGGGAGACCGTCGACTTCTCGGCGTCGGTGCCGGAAGAAGGAGTGGTGGCGTCGGAGTCGGACTCGACGTCCTCGAATTCTACCGCAGCCGGGGCGGGCGTCCACTCGCGGCCGGGCCGATAGGCCGAGGTCTCGCGACCCGGGTGCTCGCGCCGCTGGATCACGACGAGGACGAGGCCGACGACGACGGCGGCCAGCGCCGCCCAGACGTTGGTGCGGATGCCCCAGAAGAACTCGCTCGGGTCGATCCGGATGGACTCGAACCAGACGCGGCCGATGCCGTACCAGATCAGGTAGGCGGCGAAGACGGTGCCCCACTGCAGCTTGAGGCGGCGCTCGAGCAGCAGGATGACCGCGATGCCGACGACGTTCCAGAGGATCTCGTAGAGGAAGGTCGGGTGGAAGAGCGTGCCGGCGGGCAGGCCGACCGGGAAGGCCGGGTTGCTGCTCTCGATCTCGAGGCCCCAGGGCAGGGTCGTCGGGAGGCCGAACAGCTCGTGGTTGAACCAGTTGCCGAGGCGGCCGATGGCCTGCGCGGCGAGCATGCCGGGCGCGAGGGCGTCGGCGAAGGTCCAGAACCGGACACCGGTCCAGCGGCAGCCGATCCAGGCGCCGACGGCACCGCCGATCAGGCCGCCGAAGATCGCGTTGCCGCCGTTCCAGATCCGGATGATCTCCCACGGGTCCGCGCCGGCGTAGAAGTAGTCGCCGGGGTGCGTGAGCACGTGGTAGAGCCGCGCGCCGATGATGCCGAGCGGCACGGCCCAGATGATGATGTCGAGGACGACCCACGGCTCGGCGCCGCGCCGCTTGAGGCGGGCGTTCGTCATGATCGTGGCGACCACGATGCCGACCAGGATGCAGACGGCGTAGGTGTGGATCGAGAACGCGCGATCGAAGAGCGTGAAGTCGTACTGACTCCACGCCTCGGGCGGACTCGGGATGCTCAGCGGTACGGACACCGGTACGTCGACCTTTCGAAGGAGGGATCCCGCGGTCGCGGCGGCGCCGCGCCCCGACGGGCATCCCGAGTGTACTGGGAGGCGTCAGGCGCGCGGACGCGTGCCCTCTGCCAGACCGCGAGCCGTCTCCGCCACCGCGGCGACTCCCCCGGAGGCGAGCGCGCGCACGAGGGCCGAGCCGACGATCGCGCCGTCGGCGTAGGCGAGGATCTCGGCGACCTGGTCGCCGGTCGAGACTCCCACGCCGACGCAGGCGCTGTCCGAGCCGGCGGTGCGCAGGCGCTCGACGAGCGTGCGGGCGGCGCGGTCCACGTCGGCGCGCGCTCCGGTGATGCCCATCGTCGAGACCGCGTAGACGAAGCCGCGGCTCGCCTCGACGGTCGCACGCAGGCGCTCGTCGCTCGAGGAGGGGGCGGCGAGGAAGACCCGATCGAGGCCGAGGCGCTCGGAGACGGCCATCCACTCGGCACCCTCGTCGGGGATGAGGTCGGGAGTGATCAGACCGGAGCCGCCGGCCTCGGCGAGGTCGGTGGCGAAGCGCTCGACGCCGTACTGCAGCACGGGGTTGTAGTACGTCATCACCAGCACCGGCACATCGACGCGGGCGCGGATCTCGCGGACCGCGTCGAAGCCGTGGCGCAGGCGGAAGCCGCCGGCGAGGGCGGCCTGGGTCGCCTCCTGGATGACCGGGCCGTCCATGACCGGGTCGGAGTAGGGCAGGCCGAGCTCGATCGCGTCGACGCCGTTCTCGGCGAGGGCGACCGCGGCGTCGATGCTCGTCGCGAGGTCCGGGAAGCCGGCGGGCAGGTAGCCGATCAGGGCGCCCGCGGCCTCCTGGTTCCGGCGGCGGACGGTCTCGGCGACGCTCGGGCCGACGCCGCTCACGACTGCACCGCGCCCTGGTCGACGAGCCCGAAGTAGCGCGCGGCGGTGGTCATGTCCTTGTCGCCGCGACCGGAGAGGTTGACCAGGATGGTCGCGTCGGGGCCGAGCTCGCGGCCGAGCTCGAGCGTGCCGGCGAGGGCGTGCGCCGACTCGATCGCGGGGATGATGCCCTCGGTGCGGCTGAGCAGCATCAGGGCGTCCATCGCGGCGGAGTCGGTGACCGCGCGGTAGTCGGCGCGGCCGATGCTGGAGAGCCAGGCGTGCTCGGGGCCGACGCCCGGGTAGTCGAGACCGGCCGAGATCGAGTGCGACTCGACGGTCTGGCCGTCCTCGTCCTGGAGCAGGAAGCTGCGGGCGCCGTGCAGGACGCCGGGGCGGCCCTTGCTGATGGTCGCCGCGTGGCGCGGGGTCTCGATCCCGTCGCCGCCGGCCTCGAAGCCGACGAGCCTGACCTCGGGGTCGTCAAGGAACGCGTGGAAGATTCCCATCGCGTTGGAGCCGCCGCCGACGCAGGCGGTGACCGCCGTGGGCAGGGCACCGGTGAGGGCGAGGACCTGCTCGCGCGCCTCCTCGCCGATGATCTTCTGGAAATCGCGCACCATCGCCGGGAAGGGGTGCGGGCCGGCCACGGTGCCGAAGACGTAGTTCGTCGTCTCGACGTTGGTGACCCAGTCGCGCATCGCGTCGTTGATCGCGTCCTTGAGGGTGCGCGAGCCCGTGGTCACCGAGACGACCTCGGCGCCGAGCAGCCGCATCCGGGCGACGTTGAGCGCCTGGCGCTCGGTGTCGACCTCGCCCATGTAGACGACGCAGTCGAGCCCGAAGAGCGCGGCGGCGGTGGCGGTGGCCACGCCGTGCTGGCCGGCGCCGGTCTCGGCGATCACGCGGGTCTTGCCGATGCGCTTGGTCAGCAGCGCCTGGCCGAGCACGTTGTTGATCTTGTGCGAGCCGGTGTGGTTGAGGTCCTCGCGCTTGAGGATGATCCGCGCACCGCCCGCGTGCTCGGCGAAGCGCGGCACCTCGGTGATGATCGAGGGCCGGCCGGTGTAGCTGCGGTGCAGCTCGGTCAGCTCGGCCCGGAACGCCGGGTCGACCTTGGTGCGCTCGTACTCGGCGCTCAGCTCGTCGAGCGCCTTCACGAGCGACTCGGGGACGTAGCGTCCGCCGAAGTCGCCGAAGTAGGGACCGAGTTCGTCTCGGAGTGCCATGGCAGTGCCGCCTATCGGTGGATCGTGATCAGTGCGCCAGGAAGCCGGCGAGGGTGGAGACGGGGTCGCCGCCGGTGACGAGGGCCTCGCCGACGAGGACGACGTCCGCGCCGGAGCGGCGGTAGTGCGCGACGTCGTCGGCCGAGAGGACCGCCGACTCCGCGACCTTGACGGCGTCGGCCGGGAAGCGCTCGGAGAGGCGGCCGAAGAGGTCGCGGTCGAGCTCGAAGGTGGAGAGGTCGCGGGCGTTGACCCCGATCAGGCGCGCGCCGAGGTCGGCGGCCCGCTCGAGCTCGTCGCCCGAGTGGGTCTCGACCAGCGGGGTCATCCCGAGCTCGAGGACGAGGGCGTGCAGCTCGGCCAGCACGGGCTGCTCGAGCGCGGCGACGATGAGCAGGACGAGGTCCGCTCCGGAGGCGCGCGCCTCGAGCACCTGGTAGGGCTCGGCGATGAAGTCCTTGCGCAGGACCGGGATCGACACCTTCGCGCGGACGGCCTCGAGGTCGGCGAGGGAGCCCTTGAAGCGGCGCTCCTCGGTGAGGACGCTGATCGCACTCGCTCCCCCGAGCTCGTACTGCCCGGCGAGCAGCGCGGGGTCGGGGATCTCGGCGAGGGCGCCGCGGGACGGGCTGGACCGCTTGACCTCGGCGATGATCCGCACGCGCTCGGCCGGAGCCAGCGCGGCGAGGGCGTCGAGGGCGGGCGGGCGCTCGGCGGCACGCCGCTCGAGGGCGGCGAGCGGGACGGTCTCGCGACGCCGGGCCGCGTCGGCCAGGGCGCCAGCGGTCAGATCGCCGAGCACTCTACGCGCGCGCCTTCGGGTTGGCCTTCGCGCCGTCGACGCCGTAGCCCAGGCGGGCCAGGATCACGCCGACGAGCAGGCCGACCACGACGAGTCCGGCGGACAGCCAGACGACGAGGGGCAGGTCGAACCAGAAGGCGATCGTGCCGACCGTGAAGCCGACCAGCATGATGACGACGGCCGTCCACGCTGCGGGCGAGTGGCCGTGGTTGTCGTCGTCGTGCTCGGTGCTCATGGCTCTCCTCCTGGACGTGCGTGGGAACCAGAGCAGTCTAGCGGCTCGCGCCTGAAGGGCCTCGCCGACGGGCGGGGTCCGCCGGGGCCCCGCTCAGCGGGCGGACGTGGGGTCGTCCCCGCGGGACAGCTCGTCCCAGGAGACGACGGGATCGATGTCGCCGTCGTCGGTCTGCACGGTCGTCGCGCCGTGCCCGTAGCCGTCGGCGGGCTCGAACCGGGAGGCGCGCTTCTTCTTCGCGCCGGGCCAGCGGCGGACCGTGACGAGCACGAGCACGCCGATGACGGCGGTCAGCACGCCGGCCACCAGCGCGACGACCGGCCAGGCCGTGGCGGAGGACGAGGCGACGAGCGCGGCGACCGACTCCCGGCCCGCGATCGCGGTCGCATCGGTGACCAGCGACGAGCCGGCGCGCACGGGATCGGCGAGCGCGGTCGAGGCGGCCAGGACGACCGAGCCGCCGAGGACGATCTGCAGCAGCCCGAGGACGATCCGGAAGGCCGGCCCGGCGATGGCGAGCGCAGCCGCGAGAGCGAGCCCGGCGAGGGCCAGGGCCGACAGGGCCGGCGCGGCGACGGTGCCGACGACGGAGAGCGCCCGGCCGTCGCCGACGCCCGGGGTGAGCACGAGCGTTGCCCAGGGCTGGGTGGAGGCGGTGAGCTCGAGCGCGGCGAGCAGCACGATCCCGAGGATCGCGGAGTACTTGAGGCGCCGGCCGCTCACGCCTGCGGCCCGAGGTCCGTCACCGGGGCGAGCGGATCGACGTCGAAGCAGGAGTGCTCGCCGGTGTGGCAGGCGGCACCGATCTGCTCGACCTGCACGAGCAGCGTGTCGGCGTCGCAGTCCAGCGCGGCCCCGCGGACGTACTGGGCGTGCCCGGAGGTGTCGCCCTTCCGCCAGTACTCCCGGCGGGAGCGCGACCAGAAGGTCACCCGGCCCTCCGTCAGCGTGCGGCGCAGCGCCTCGCGGTCCATCCAGCCGAGCATCAGCACCTCGCCGGTGTCGTGCTGCTGGATGACGGCGGGCAGGAGGCCGCTCGCGTCGAAGGTCGCGCGGTCGAGGACCGCGGTGAGGTCGTCGGGGGTCGTCGTGCCGTCGGTCGTCGTCTCGCTGCTCATCGGCGGATCTCGATCCCGGAGTCGTCGAGGGCGCGCTTCACGTCGCCGATCGTCAGCTCGCGATTGTGGAAGACGGAGGCGGCGAGCACCGCGTCGGCGCCCGCCTCGATGGCGGGGGCGAAGTGCTTGACGGCGCCGGCGCCGCCCGAGGCGATCACCGGCACGGTGCTCAGCTCGCGCATCGCGCTGATCAGCGGCAGGTCGAAGCCCTGCTTCGTGCCGTCGGCGTCGATCGAGTTGACCAGCAGCTCGCCGGCACCGCGCTCGACGGCCTCGGCCGCCCAGGCGAGCGCGTCGAGCGTCGTCGCGCGGCGACCGCCGTGGGTGGTGACGACGAAGCCCGAGGGCGTGGCGTCGCTCCGCTTGACGTCGAGCGAGAGCACCAGCACCTGCGCGCCGAAGACGTCGGCGATCTCGCCGATCAGCTCGGGGCGGGCGATCGCGGCGGAGTTGACGCCGACCTTGTCCGCGCCGTGCGCGAGCAGGCGCGAGACGTCCTCGACGGAGCGCACTCCCCCGCCGACGGTCAGCGGGATGAAGACCTGCTCGGCGGTCGCGCGGACCACCTCGTAGGTGGTGGAGCGGTCGTCGACGGTGGCCGTGACGTCGAGGAAGGTCAGCTCGTCGGCGCCCTGCTCGAAGTAGAGGCGGGCGAGCTCGACCGGATCGCCGGCGTCGCGCAGGTTCTGGAAGTTGACGCCCTTGACGACGCGGCCGGCGGCCACGTCGAGGCACGGGATGACGCGGACGGCGAGACTCATCGCTCCCCCTCCTAGAGGCGTGCGGCGTGGATCGAGGTGACCAGGATCGCGCGGGCGCCGAGGTCGTAGAGGCGGTCCATCACCTGGTTCATGTCGGCGCGCGGCACCATGACGCGCACGGCGACCCACTCGGGGTCGTGCAGCGGCGAGACGGTGGGCGACTCGAAGCCGGGCGCGAGCGCGGTGGCGGTCTCGAGCAGCGCGACGGGGCAGTCGTAGTCGAGCAGCACGTACTCGCGGGCGACGAGGACGCCCTGCAGGCGGCGCAGCAGGACCGGGATGCCCTCCGGCTCGCCCGCGCCGGAGACGAGGACGGCCGTGGACTTCAGGATGACCGGGCCGAAGATCTCCAGGCCCGCCTTCCGCAGCGTGGTGCCGGTCTCGACGACGTCGGCGATCACGTCGGCGACGCCGAGCTGGATGGCCGACTCGACCGCGCCGTCCAGGCGGATGAGGGTGACCTCGACGCCGTGCTCGCGGAGGAAGCGGCCGACGAGCCCGGGGTAGCTGGTCGCGACGCGGAGGCCGTCGATCTGCTGCAGCTCGGTGTAGCGGCCGGCCGGACCGGCGAACCGGAAGGTCGAGTCGGCGAAGCTCAGGCTGGCGATCTCGCGCGCCTCGGAGCCGGAGTCGATCAGCAGGTCGCGGCCGGTGACGCCGACGTCGAGCGCGCCGGAGCCGACGTAGGTGGCGATGTCGCGCGGGCGGAGGTAGAAGAACTCGACGCCGTTGCGCTCGTCGACGACGTGCAGCTCCTTGGGGTCGCGGCGGCCGGTGTAGCCGGCCTCGGCCAGCATCTGGCCGGCGGTCTCGGAGAGCGAGCCCTTGTTGGGCACGGCGACGCGCAGGAGCGCGGGCGGGGCGGCGGTGGCGGCGGTGTCAGGAGTGGTGGGGGTGGTCGTGGTCACGACGGGACGTCCTCTGGAGGTCGAGGGTGATTCGGTGAGCGGAGGCGCGACGGCGCCTCGGAGAGCGTGGGAGCGCGCGGCGACCTGGCGGCGGCGCACTCCGGCGATCGGGGGGACGCTCACAGATGTCGGTAGACGTCGGCCGTCGTCAGGCCCTTCGCGAGCATCAGCACCTGCAGGTGGTAGAGCAGCTGCGAGATCTCCTCGGCCGTGCGCTCGTCGCCCTCGTACTCGGCGGCCATCCACACCTCGGCGGCCTCCTCGACGATCTTCTTGCCGATGAAGTGCACACCGGCGTCGAGCTCGCGGACCGTGCCCGAACCCTCGGGACGCGCGGCGGCCTTCTCGCCCAGCTCAGCGAAGAGGTCGTCGAAAGTTTTCACCGGGGAAGTCTATACGCGGCGGCGGACCGGCGAGGGCGGTCGGGTCAGTGGCGGTGCAGGAGGGAGGAGGCGGTGTCGCGGAGGGCGACGATGGCGGCCTCGGGGTCGTCGGCGCCGAAGACGGCGGAGCCGGCGACGAAGGTGTCGGCGCCCGCCTCGGCGGCGATCTCGATGGTGCCGGGGGCGATGCCGCCGTCGACCTGGAGCCAGACGTCGAGGCCGGTGCGGGCGACGACCTCGCGCAGCGCGTGCAGCTTCGGCATCGTCTCCGCCATGAACGACTGGCCGCCGAAGCCGGGCTCGACCGTCATCACGAGCACCTGGTCGAACTCGGGCAGCAGGTCGAGGTAGTCGTCGACCGGGGTGCCGGGCTTGAGCGCGATGCCCGCGCGCGAGCCGATCTCGCGCAGCCGGCGGGCCAGGGCGACGGCGTCGTGCGCGGCCTCGGCGTGGAAGGTGACGGAGTAGGCGCCCGTCTCCGCGTAGCCGGGGGCCCAGCGGTCGGGGTCGTCGATCATCAGGTGCACGTCGAGCGGGCGCGGCGACACCTCCTGCAGGCGCTGCACCATCGGCAGGCCGAAGGTGAGGTTCGGCACGAAGTGGTTGTCCATCACGTCGACGTGCACGAGATCGGCCCCGGCGATCCGCTGCAGCTCGGCCTCGAAGTTGACGAAGTCGGCGGACAGGATGCTGGGGTTGATCCGTGCGGGCATGCTCCCCAGCCTAGGCGCGGCGGCCGGGCCGTCAGGCCGGGCTGCGGCGCAGGAGCTGGATGAACATCGCGTCCGTCCCGTGCCGGTGCGGCCAGAGCTGCGCGTGCAGCGCGCCCTCGGCCAGCGGCAGCGGCTCGCGGGTGATGCTGCGCAGGACCGCCGGGGTGTCGACGAGCTCGAAGCCGCCGGGGTGGCGCTCCGCGGCGAGGGCGAGCACGCGCTTCGTCTCGCCGAGGTGCGGCGAGCAGGTGACGTAGGCGAGCAGTCCGCCGGGCGCGAGCGCGGCGAGGGCGGAGTCGAGCAGCTCGCCCTGCAGGGCGGCGAGCGGGGCGACGTCGTCGGCGGTCTTGCGCCACCGCGCCTCGGGTCGGCGGCGGAGGGCGCCGAGTCCGGTGCACGGCGCGTCGAGGAGGATGCGGTCGAAGGCGCCCGGCTGCTCCTCGCCGAGCGTGCGTCCGTCACCGGTGCGCACCTCGACGGTCGGGTCGACCGCGGCGAGGGCCTGGCGGACCAGCCCGGCCCGCGCGGGGACGACCTCGTTGGCCAGCAGCGTCGCGCCGCCCGCGCGCGCCTCGGCGGCCAGCAGTGCCGCCTTGCCGCCGGGTCCGGCGCAGAGGTCGAGCCAGCGCTCGCCCGCGCGGACGGGCTCGGCGCGGGAGAGTGCGAGTGCGGCGAGCTGGGAGCCCTCGTCCTGGACGCGCACGCGGCCCTCGTGCACGGGCGCGATCGCCTCGGGGTCGCCTCCGGTGCTGACGAGGCCGACGGGCGAGTAGCGGTCGGGCGCGGCGTCGGGCAGCTCGGCGGCCTCGGCGAGGCCGGGCAGGGCGACGAGGTTCACCCGCGGGGCCGCGTTGTCGGCGGCGAGCAGCGCCTCGAGCTCGTCGGCGGCGCCCTCGGCGGCGAGGGCGCGGCGCAGGGCCTTGACGATCCAGACCGGATGCGAGGTCGCCGCGGCGATCCGGTCGTCGCCCGAGGTCGCCGCGTCCGCGACGCGCTGCTGCCACTCCTCGGCGCTCGAGCGGGTCACCGAGCGCAGCACCGCGTTCGCAAAGGCGACGGCGCCGCGGGAGGAGCCGCCCGCGACCAGCGCGACGCTCTCGTTGACGGCGGCGTGCGCGGCGACGCGGGTGCCGAGCAGCTGGTGCACGCCGAGCCGGAGCGCGTCGAGCACCGGGGCGTCGAGGGTCTCGACGGCGCGGCCGGCGGCGAGGGCGATCACCCGGTCGTAGTAGCCGGAGAGGCGGAGGGTGCCGTAGCAGAGCTCGGTCGCCAGGCCCGCGTCGGCCGGTGACAGCTCGGCGGCACGGATCCGGGCGGGCAGCACGAGGTTGGCGTAGGCGTCTCCGCCGCTGACCGCGAGCAGGACGTCGTAGGCGACCTGGCGGGCCGGCGCGACGCGGGTGCGGCCGCTCACGCGAGCACCGTGCTCTCGCGCAGGCCCCGGGCCCAGGCGGCGCCGGGCATCGGGGTCTTGCCGGCGGGCTGCACCGACACGAGCGCGACGGCGCCGTCGCCCGTGCCGACCAGGGCACGGCCGGCATCGAGGAGCACGGCGCCGGGCGCGAGAGGAGCGTCCGTGAGCGCCTCGTCGACGGCGAGCACCTTGAGCCGTGCGTCGCCGACCGCCGTCGACGCTCCGGGCTCGGGCGTGACTCCGCGGACGAGTGCGAGGATCCGCGCGGTCGGCAGGGACCAGTCGATCCGGCCGTCGGTCACGTCGAGCTTGGGGGCGAGCGTGACCTCGCCCGACTGCGGCACGGCGACCGCGGTCCCGGCGGCGAGCCCGTCGACGACCTCACCGGTCAGGGCGGCCCCGCGCTCGGCGAGCACCTCGAGCAGCTCGCCCGCCGAGCGCCCGGCGACCTCCTCCTCGATCTCGGCGAAGACGTCGCCGGCGTCCAGCTCGGCCACCAGCTGGAAGACGGCCGCGCCGATCCGCTGCTCCCCCGCCATCAGCGCGCGCTGGACGGGCGCCGCCCCGCGCCAGCGCGGCAGCAGCGAGAAGTGCAGGTTGATCCAGCCGAGGCGCGGCACTGCCAGCAGCCGCGCGCGGACCAGACCGCCGTAGGCCACGATCACGCCGAGGTCCGGCTCGAGAGCCGCGATCCGGTCGGTGACCTCCTCGTCGAGGCGGTTCGCCTTGAGCACCGGCAGGCCGAGCTCCTCGGCGACCGCGGCGACGGGCGAGGGCGTGAGCACGCGCTTCCGGCCGACGGGCGCGTCGGCCCGAGTGACCACCGCGACGATCTCGTGCTCGGAGGCGGCGAGGGCGCGCAGGGTGGGGACGGCGGCGGCCGGCGTGCCGGCGAAGACGAGGCGCACGAGGAGCTCCTGAGCGTGGGGGTCGAGCGGAGAACGGGTCCGGGGGACGGGTCTAGAGGATGTCGGGGTCGTCCAGCCGGACGCGCAGCTTCGGTGCCGGCCGGAAGCGGCCCGGCGTGGTGGGCGGCCGGCGGCGGCGGGTCGCGTTGCGGATCACGGCGGACCGGAGGCGGGCGGCGACCTCCGCCCCGCGAGCGTAGTCGAAGCGCACGATCGCCCGGACGGAGCCGTCCTCGAGCCCGACCGGGCCGAGCACCTCGTGCCGGTCCGCCTCGTCGAGCGCGTCGAGCGCCTCCGTCACGGCGTGCGCGTCGCCGCTGACGGTCGCGAGCCGGACGGCCGGCGGGAAGCGCAGCTCGCGCCGCTCGATCAGCTCGGCGCGGAGGTACTCGTCCTGGCGCCAGGTCGCGAGGGCCGTCGCGAGGCGCCCTGCGACGCCGACCAGCAGCACGGGAGCGCCGGGGCGGGCCAGCGCGGCCGCGTTCGACCAGGTGCGCAGGGCGTCGTCGGCGACGCGCAGGCTCTCCCGCGCGAGCATCCGCTCGCCGTCGAGCAGCAGTACGGCGTGGTAGCCGCCGTCGGCTCGGGGCTCGCCGCCGCGGGTGGCGACGACGAGCGCGGGCGTCCCGGGCACGGTGAGGATCGGGTGGGCACCGTCCGCGACGACGACCTTGACGCCCGGGAACGCGCGACCGAGCTCCTCCGCCGTGCGGCCGGCGCCGAGGCTCACCAGGCGCAGTGCCGTCGCCTCGCAGACCGAGCAGTGCCAGTCGGCGGCGATCAGCCCGCACCAGCCGCAGCTCGGCCGGGCCCCCGCCGCGTGCACGGCGAGCGGACCCTGGCAGCGGTTGCAGCGCGCCACGGTGCGGCAGCGCGCGCAGGCGACCACCGGCGCGTAGCCGGGGCGGGCCACCTGGACGAGCACGGGACCCGAGTCGAGGGCGATCCGCGCCTGCCGCCAGGCGGTCGACGGGATGCGCGCGGCCTGGTCGTGCTCGTCGGCGGCCGTCTGCTGCGCGGTCGGCACGACGTGCGGGCGCCGCGAGGGCCGCGGCTGCACCGGGGCGGCGAAGCCGAGGCCGACCAGCCGCTCCACCTCGACCGTGCGGGTGTTGCCGAGCAGGACCAGCCCGGCGCCGCTCTGCTCCTGCCGCACCAGCGCCACGTCGCGGGCGTGCGCGTACGGCGCGAGCGGCTCGGCGAAGAGCGGATCGCCGTCGTCCCAGAGCGCGATCAGGCCGAGCGCCGACGAGGGCGCGTAGAGCACCGAGCGGTTGCCGACGATGACCCGCGGACCCGGGGTGAGGCAGCGCAGGAACGCGGCGTAGCGGCCGGCGCCCTTCTGCCGGGCGTCGAGGCGCACGACCGCGTCCTCGGGCACGTGCTCGGCGAGGGCCTGCTCGAGCTGCTCCTGGTCGCGGTAGTCCGGCACCGCGAGGATCGCGTCGCGCCCGGCCGCCAGCGCGGTGCGGGCGAGCTCGGCGAGCGTCACCGCCCAGCCGCCCACCCACGCTCCGGAGGCGAGCTGCACCGGGGCGGGCACGGCGTTCACCGCGAGGCGACCGCCGTCGAGGAGGCGGTCGAACGTCTCAGCGGGGTAGCCGGTCACCGCGCCGGGCACGGTGCCGTCCGCGACCGGCTCGGCCGGAGCGGAGTCCGCGTCTGATTCGGACGGGACGGCGGCCGCGTCCACCTCGGCGAGGGCGGCGAGGTGCGCCCGCTCGACACGCACGTGGCGCCGCGGCACGGCGAGGCGCAGCACGTCGCTCGCTCCCCCGGCGGCGCGGTCCGCGACGCGGCGGGCGAGCGCCCAGACCTCCGGGGTCAGCACGACGAGCGGCGAGACGAGCTCCTCGAGCTCGCTCAGCGCGCCCGCGTGCTCGGAGCCCTCGCCGACCTCGACGACGAACGCGTCCGCGATCCGCCCGCCGGTGCGCAGCGGGACGCGGACCCGGACACCCGGCCGCACGCCGTCGCGCAGCGCCTCGGGGATCGCGTAGTCGAGCAGCCGGTCGAGCTGCGGGAGCGGCGAGTCGAGGAGCACGCGCGCGACGCGCCCCGCCGGACCGGTCACCGCCTCCCCCGCCGCGTCGGCGTCTACGAGAGACCCGCGGCGGAGCGGAGGTCGTCGACGCGGTCGAGGCGCTCCCAGGTGAAGTCGGGCAGCTCGCGGCCGAAGTGCCCGTAGACCGAGGTCTGCGAGTAGATCGGGCGGAGCAGATCGAGCGCGTGGATGATCGCGGCGGGACGCAGGTCGAAGACCGAGCGGATCGCCTCGGTGATCTGCTCGTCGGGCAGGGTGCCGGTGCCGAAGGTCTCGACGTAGAGGCCGACCGGGGCGGCCTTGCCGATCGCGTAGGCGACCTGCACCTCCATCCGGCGGGCGAGCCCCGCGGCGACCGCGTTCTTCGCGACCCAGCGCATGGCGTAGGCGGCCGAGCGGTCGACCTTCGACGGGTCCTTGCCCGAGAAGGCGCCGCCGCCGTGGCGCGCGGCTCCGCCGTAGGTGTCGACGATGATCTTGCGGCCGGTGAGCCCGGCGTCGCCCTGCGGGCCGCCGATCTCGAAGCGGCCGGAGGGGTTGATCAGCAGGCGCACCGCGGAGGAGTCGAGGTCGACCCGCTCGAGGACGGGGCGGATCACGTGCTCCTCGATGTCGGCGTGGATCGTGGCGGTGCTCACGTGCTCGGCGTGCTGGGTGGAGAGGACGACCGTGTCGATCGTGGCCGGCGTCGTGCCGTCGTAGCCGATGGTGACCTGCGTCTTGCCGTCGGGCCGGAGGTAGTCCAGCTCACCGGTCTTGCGGACCTCGGCGAGGCGCTCCGCGAGGCGGTGCGAGAGCCAGCTCGGCAGCGGCATGTACTCGGGGGTCTCATCGGTGGCGAAGCCGAACATCAGGCCCTGGTCGCCCGCGCCCTGGCGGTCGAATGCGTCGTCGTCGGACGCGTCGCCGCGCACCTCGAGGGCCGTGTCGACACCTGCGGCGATCTCGGGCGACTGCTGCCCGATCGAGACGGAGACGCCGCAGGAGCGGCCGTCGAAGCCTTTGAGCGAGGAGTCGTAGCCGATCTCGACGATCGTCTCGCGGACGATCGCGGGGATCTCGACGTAGCCGGAGGTGGAGACCTCACCGGCGACGTGCACGAGCCCCGTGGTGACGAGCGTCTCGACGGCGACGCGGCTGCGCGGGTCCTCGCGGAGGAGCGCGTCGAGGATGCGGTCCGAGATCTGGTCGCAGATCTTGTCCGGGTGACCCTCGGTCACGGACTCGGAGGTGAACAGGCGGAGGGGGCCGGAGGTCATGTCGAACGTCTCATTCCGTATCGGCGCGGCAGCCGGAGCTGTCTCGATCCGGTGCAGTCCCGCACCGGGCTCGCCCTCTCACCGGGGGCGGACCGGGCCAGGGAGTCGCCCTAGCGCGCGACCACGTCGAGGACGCGATCGGCGACCGACGCCTTGCTGCCGGAAGCCTCGATCACTATATCTCCGGCCCGATCGAGGACCACGACGGTGTTGCTGTCGCTCTGGAAACCCTCGGCCCAGCCGACCCTGTTGAGGACGAGCAGATCGCAGCCCTTGCGGGCGATCTTGGCGCGGCCGAGGGCGAGCATGGCGTCCCGGTCGGGCTCGGTCTCGGCGGCGAAGCCGACGATCAGCTGCCCGTCTGTCTTCGCGGCGGAGATCTCGGCGAGGACGTCCGGGTTCTTCACGAGCTCGAGGACGAGGCGGTCGCCCTGCTGCTCCTTCTTGATCTTGGCCTCGGAGACGTCGGCCGGCCGGTAGTCGGCGACGGCCGCGGCCATGATCACGATGTCGGCGTCGCGGGCGGCGGCGAGCGCGGCCTCGCGCAGCTCGAGCGCGGTGCCGACGGGGACCACCGCCACGCCCTGCGGCGCCTCGATGTCGAGGTTCGCGGCGAGGAGGGTGACCCTCGCTCCGCGCGCGGCCGCGGCGACCGCGAGCGCGACGCCCTGCCGGCCGCTGGAGCGGTTGCCGACGAAGCGGACCGGGTCGAGCGGCTCGCGGGTGCCGCCGGCGGTGACGAGGACGCGCAGGCCCTCGAGGTCGCGCCGGGCGGCGGTGGCGCGGGCGTGGACGGCGAGGGCCTCGGCGACGATCGTCGCGGGCTCCTCCATCCGGCCCGGGCCCGAGTCGGCGCCGGTGAGCTGGCCGACGGCCGGGCCGACGAGGTGGACGCCGCGGGAGCGGAGCGTCGCGACGTTCGCGACCGTGGCCGCGTTCGCCCACATCTCGGTGTGCATCGCCGGAGCGACCACGACCGGAGCGGTGCTGGCGAGCACCGTGTTGCCGAGCAGGTCGTCGGCGAGGCCGGTGGCGAGCTTCGCCAGGGTGTGCGCGGTGGCCGGGGCGATAACGATGAGGTCGGCCGCCTGGCCGATCGCCACGTGCCGCACCTCGGCGACGCCCTCGTAGAGCTCGGTGTGCACCGCGTTCCGCGAGATGGCCTCGAGCGTCGGCTTGCCGACGAAGCGCAGCGCCGCCTCGGTGGCCACGACGTGGACGTCGTGACCCTCGAGGACCAGCGCGCGGACGACTCCGACCGCCTTGTAGGCGGCGATGCCGCCGGTGATCCCGACGACGACGTTCAGCCGTGCGGCCCGTCTCGATGACCGCATGTCGCGGAGCGCCCCCGGTCGGGACTACTCGTCGAGGGGCTCGGCGACCGGACGGGCGACCAGCTTGTCCTCGTTGATTTCGTGCAGCGCGACCGAGAGCGGCTTGTCGTCGATGGTCGAGTCGACCAGCGGGCCGACGTTGTCGAACAGGCTGCCCTCGTGCAGGTCGGCGTAGTAGTCGTTGATCTGGCGCGCGCGCTTGGAGGCGAAGATGACGAGCGCGTACTTCGAGTCGACCTTCGAGAGCAGCTCGTCGATGGGCGGGTCGATGATGCCGAGGTTGTTGGCCATGGTGTCTCCTAGCGTGGCGCGAAGCGCCGATCTGCGGCTCCGGAGCGGCACGGCGCGCGATCACCGGGGAGGGCGATCGGGGCAAGGCCCGGAGGTGGTCGGTGGTCTCGGTCTCAGCGGCCCGGATCGGCGGGCGTGCTGTCGGCACGAGGCGACATCAATTCTACGACCTCGCGGGCCGCTTCGGGCACGGTGCTGTTCACGACGCAGAAATCGAACTCGTCCTGCGCCGCCAGCTCGACCTTCGCGGTGGTGAGCCGGCGCTCCTGCTCCTCGGGGCTCTCGGTGCCGCGGCCGACCAGGCGGCGGACCAGCTCCTCCCAGCTCGGCGGCAGCAGGAAGACCAGCCGGGCGTCGCCCATCCGCTCGCGCACCTGCCGCGCGCCCTGGATGTCGATCTCGAGCATGACCTGGCGGCCGGCGGCGAGGGCCGCGTCGATCGGGCCGCGGGGCGTGCCGTAGCGGTACGCGTTGTGCACCGTCGCGTACTCGAGGAACTCCCCCGCCTCGACCATGCGGTCGAACTCGGCGTCGTCGACGAAGTAGTAGCTGACGCCCTCGATCTCGCCAGGGCGCGGGGCCCGCGTGGTCGCCGAGACGGACAGCAGGACGTCGGGGTAGTTCTCGCGGATGTAGCCGGAGACGGTGCCCTTGCCGACCGCGGTCGGACCGGCCAGCACGACGAGCCGGTTGCGCTCGCCGCGGCGCTGACGCGACTCGCGCTCCTCCAGGAACGCGCCGAGGCCCTCGACCTGACGGCGGCCGAGGCCGCCGAGGCGCTTGGACGGCGCGATGCCGAGCTGCTCCATCACCCGCGGGGTCTTCACCACGCCGAGGGCGGGGACGGCGCGCAGCAGCTCGCTGACGCGCATCCGACCCTCGACGCCGGTCGGGTCCTCCTGCGCGGCGGCGAGCACGGCCGTCGCGGGCCGGTCGCCGGCGGCGACGCCCTTCTTCACCTGGGCGCGGGCGCGGCGCGCGGCGATCGCGGCCTCCGAGGCGGCGCGGCGGTCGACCGCGGGCGGCGCAGGGCGGCGCGCGCCGGACGGCGCCTCGGCGGCGGGGTCGATCGGGCTGACGGCTTCAGCGGACAAGGGTCTCCTGGAGGTGTGCGGCTCGGCGGTCGATCTCGGCGGCGATCCCGTCGGGTCCGGCGCCGAGGACACTCCGCGATTCGCTCACGATCGTCGAGGCGGCCAGCGCTCCGAACAGCCGCAACGCGTCCGCGGTGTCGGCGCCCTGGTGGCCGAAGCCGGGCGCCAGCACCGGCAGTGCGGGGCGGAGAGGAGTGCCCGTGCCGATGCCGTAGTCGCCGAGCGCGACCGTGGCCCCGAGCACGACGCCGACCGAGCCGATCGACGAGCGCGCGTGTCCCGCGTTCCAGGATGCCACGTCGGCCAGCACCGCGTGCGCCACGGTCGAGCCGGCGGCCGGCCCGTCCTGCAGCAGCGCGCGCTGCACCGGCCGCGCCTCGGCGTTGGAGGTCGCGGCGAGGACGAAGACGCCCTTGCCCGCCTCCTCGGCCAGCGCGAGCATGCCCTCGAGCGAGCCGACGCCCTGGTAGGCGGCGGCGGTCATCGCGTCGGCCTCGAGCGGCGAGCCCGGGCGCAGCCACGCCTCGGCGTAGGCCGTGACGCTCGTGCCGATGTCGCCGCGCTTCGCGTCCGCGATCACCAGCAGGCCCGCGGCGCGCGCGTCGGCGAGGACGCGCTCGAGCGCCGCGTAGCCCGCGGAGCCGTGCCGCTCGAAGAACGCGACCTGCGGCTTGACCAGGCCGACCCGGCCGGCCGAGGCCTCGACGACCCGCCGGCCGAAGGACTCCAGGCCCGACGCGCTATCGTCCAGGCCCCAGGCGTCGAGCAGGAACGCGTGCGGATCGATCCCGACGCAGAGCTGCCCGAACGTGTCGAACGCGGCCTCGAGCCGGGCGCCGAAGGACTCGGCGCCCGGCGGCGCGACGGCGTCCGTCACGCGGTGCGCTCCGCCCGGCGGATCGCGTAGTCCTGCAGGCTCGTCACCTCGAACGGCTCGGCGGCGGCGTCGAGCGAGGCGACGGCCGCGGCGAGCTGGGCGATGGTGGTGAACAGCGGCTTGTCCGCGGCGACCGCGGCGGCGCGGATCTCGTAGCCGTCGGCACGGGAGGCCCCGCCGCTCGGCGTGTTGATCACCACGTCGACCTGGTCGCGGTTGACCAGCTCCACGATCGAGGGCGCGTCGTCGACGGCCTCCTCGCTGTACTTGCGGACGACCCGGGCCTGGATGCCGTTGCGGTTGAGCACCTCGGCGGTCCCCTCGGTGGCGAGGATCTCGAAGCCGAGCTGGCGCAGGCGCAGGGCCGGCAGCACGATCGAGCGCTTGTCGCGGTCGGCGACCGAGATGAACACGGTGCCGCTCGCGGGCATGCCGCCGTAGGCCGCCTCCTGGCTCTTCGCGAACGCCCGGGGGAAGTCGCGGTCGATGCCCATGACCTCGCCGGTCGAGCGCATCTCGGGGCCGAGCAGCGAGTCGACGATCTTGCCCTCCTTGGTGCGGAAGCGCTTGAACGGCAGGACCGCCTCCTTCACCGCGATCGGCGAGTCCATCGGCACGTCGGAGCCGTCGCGCTCGGGCAGCAGGCCCTCGGCCTTCAGCTCGGCGATGGTCTCGCCGACCATCAGGCGCGAGGCGGCCTTCGCCAGCGGGATGCCGAGCGCCTTCGAGACGAACGGCACGGTGCGCGAGGCGCGCGGGTTCGCCTCGAGGACGTAGAGCACGCCCTGGCCGATCGCGAACTGCACGTTGAGCAGGCCGCGGACGCCGACGCCCTCGGCGATGGCGAGGGTCGCCTCGCGGACCTTGTCGATCTGCTGGCGGCCCAGGGTGACCGGCGGCAGCGTGCAGGCCGAGTCGCCGGAGTGGATGCCGGCCTCCTCGATGTGCTCCATCACGCCGCCGATGTAGAGCTGCTCGCCGTCGTAGAGCGCGTCGACGTCGATCTCGATCGCGTCGTCGAGGAAGCGGTCGACCAGCAGCGGGTGCGTCGCGTCGATGATCCCCTCGTCGGCCATCCGGGCGAAGTAGTCCTCGAGCTGCGGGGAGCCGTAGACGATCTCCATGCCGCGGCCGCCGAGGACGAACGACGGGCGGACGAGGACCGGGTAGCCGATCTCGACCGCGACCTCGAGGGCGCCCTCGAGATCGGTCGCCGTGCCGTTGCGCGGGGCGAGCAGGCCGGCCTCGTCGAGGATGCGGGAGAACGCGCCGCGCTCCTCCGCGAGGTCGATGTTGGCGGGGGTGGTGCCGAGGATCGGCACGCCCTCGGCCTCGAGGCCCGCGGCGAGGCCGAGCGCGGTCTGGCCGCCCAGCTGCACGACGACGCCGACGAGCTCGCCGGACTGCGACTCCGCGTGGATGACCTCGAGCACGTCCTCGAGCGTCAGCGGCTCGAAGTACAGGCGGTCGGAGGTGTCGTAGTCGGTCGAGACCGTCTCCGGGTTGCAGTTGATCATGATCGTCTCGAACCCGGCGGCCGAGAGCGCGAAGGACGCGTGCACGCAGGAGTAGTCGAACTCGACGCCCTGGCCGATGCGGTTCGGGCCGGAGCCGAGGATGACGACCTTGCGGCGGTCGGCCGCGACGACCTCCGTCTCCTCGTCGTAGGAGGAGTAGTGGTACGGCGTCAGCGCCGGGAACTCGCCGGCGCAGGTGTCGACCGTCTTGTAGACCGGGCGGACGGCGAGGTCGTACCGGGTGCGGCGCACCTCGGCCTCGTCGAGACCGCGCAGCTGCGCGATCTGCACGTCGGAGAAGCCGTGGTCCTTCGCCAGGCGCAGCACGCCGGCGTCGAGGCCGTCGTGCTCGCGCACCAGCTCGGCGATCTCGTTGATCAGCACGATCTGGTCGAGGAACCACGGGTCGATCTTGGTCGCCTCGAAGGCCTGCTCGACGCTCGCGCCGAGACGCAGCGCCTGCTGCACGGTGACGATGCGGCCGTCCGTCGGGGTCTTCGCGATCTCGAGCAGCTCCTCGACCGAGCGCGACTGGTCGCCCCAGTGGAAGGAGGAGCCGCGCTTCTCGAGCGAGCGGAGCGCTTTCTGCAGCGCCTGCGCGTAGTTGCGGCCGATCGCCATCGCCTCGCCGACCGACTTCATGGTCGTGGTCAGCGTCTTGTCCGCGGCCGGGAACTTCTCGAAGGCGAAGCGCGGCACCTTGACCACGACGTAGTCGAGGGTCGGCTCGAAGCTCGCCGGCGTCACCTTGGTGATGTCGTTCGGGATCTCGTCGAGGCGGTAGCCGATCGCGAGCTTCGCGGCGATCTTGGCGATCGGGAAGCCGGTCGCCTTCGAGGCCAGCGCCGAGGAGCGCGAGACGCGCGGGTTCATCTCGATCACGATGATCCGGCCGTCGGCGGGGTCGATCGCGAACTGGATGTTGCAGCCGCCGGTGTCCACGCCCACGTCGCGGATGATCCGGATGCCGATGTCGCGCAGCTTCTGGTACTCGCGGTCGGTCAGGGTCAGCGCCGGGGCCACCGTGATGGAGTCGCCGGTGTGCACGCCGACGGGGTCGACGTTCTCGATCGAGCAGACGACGACCGTGTTGTCGGCCGTGTCGCGCATCAGCTCGAGCTCGTACTCCTTCCAGCCGAGGATCGACTCCTCGAGGAGCACCTCGGTGGTCGGGCTCTGGTGCAGGCCGTCGCCGACCATCCGCACGAGCTCGTCGACGGAGTGCGCGAAGCCGGAGCCGAGGCCGCCCATGGTGAAGGAGGGACGGATGACCAGCGGGTAGCCGAGGTCCTCGGCGAAGCCGATCGCCTCCTCGACGGTGTGCGCGATGTACGACTTGGCGACGTCGGCACCGGCGTCGAGCACGAGCTGCTTGAAGATCTGGCGGTCCTCGCCACGGTTGATCGCCTCGAAGCTCGCGCCGATCAGCTCGACGTCGTACTTCTCCAGGATCCCGAGGTCGTGCAGCTGGATCGCGGCGTTGAGCGCGGTCTGGCCGCCGAGGGTCGGCAGGATCGCGTCGGGGCGCTCCTTGGCGATGATCGCCTCGATCGCCTTCGGGGTGATCGGCTCGACGTAGGTCGCGTCGGCGAAGTCCGGGTCGGTCATGATCGTCGCCGGGTTCGAGTTGACGAGGATGACGCGGACGCCCTCCTCGCGCAGCACGCGGCAGGCCTGGGTGCCCGAGTAGTCGAACTCGACCGCCTGGCCGATCACGATCGGGCCGGAGCCGATGACGAGGACGCTTCTGATGTCTTCCCTGCGGGGCATTACTTCTGCTCTCCGGTGGTGGTCGAGGTGGTGGAGTCCGCGGTGGCGGGCTCGGCGCCGCCCTGCTCGGCCGTGCGCTGCACGACCATGGCGCGGAAGCGGTCGAAGAGGTGGTTGGAGTCGTGCGGTCCGGCCGCCGCCTCCGGGTGGTACTGGACCGAGAAGGCGGGGATGTCGAGGCAGCGCAGCCCCTCGACGACCGAGTCGTTGAGGCTGTAGTGGCTGACCTCGACCCGGCCGAAGCCCTCGGGCGAGTCGAGCTCGCCGTCGATCGGCGCGTCGACGGCGAAGCCGTGGTTCTGCGAGGTGATCTCCACCCGGCCGGTCAGCTTGTCGAGGACCGGCTGGTTGATCCCGCGGTGGCCGAACGGCAGCTTGTAGGTGCCGAAGCCGAGCGCGCGGCCGAGCAGCTGGTTGCCGAAGCAGATGCCGAAGAACGGCAGGTCCGCGCGGAGCGTGGTGCGCAGCAGGTCGACGTGGCGGTCGGAGGCCTCGGGGTCGCCGGGTCCGTTGGAGAAGAACAGCGCGGAGGGCGCGAGCGCGAGCACCTGCTCGGCGGTCGTCGACTCGGGCAGGACGTGCACGTCGAAGCCGCGCTCGGCGAGGTAGTTGACCGTCGAGGTCTTCACGCCCAGGTCGATGACGGCGACGGAGCCGACGCGCTCGCCCTGCGCGGGCACGGTGTAGCGCTCCTCGGTGGAGACGGAGGACGAGAGGTTCAGGCCCGCCATCTGCGCGCCGCCGAGCACCAGGGCGAGCTGCTCCTCCTCGGGGAGGGCGAGGTCCTCGCCGGAGAAGACGCCGGAGCGCATCGAGCCGAGAGAGCGGATGTGCCGGGTGATCGCGCGGGTGTCGACCCCGGAGATGCCGACGATGCCGTCCTTCTCCAGGTCGTCGTCGAGCGAGCGCTGCGAGCGGAAGTTCGAGACCACGCGGGAGGGGTCGCGGACGACGTAGCCCGCGACCCAGATGCGGCGCGACTCCTCGTCCTCGTCGTTCATCCCGGTGTTGCCGATGTGCGGGGCGGTCTGCACGACGATCTGCCCGGCGTAGGACGGGTCGGTCAGCGTCTCCTGGTAGCCGGTCATGCCGGTCGCGAAGACGATCTCACCGAGCGTGCGGCCGCGTGCGCCGTAGGCCTGACCCGAGAATCGTCGCCCGTCCTCGAGGACGAGGACGGCGGTGGGTTCGGTGCTGAGGCGTGTGGTTGGCACGGACTAGGAGCCCTTCTGGATCGAGTCGGAGCCGCCGTCGGCGGTCCCGGGGTGGGAGGGGGAGGAATCGGGGCCGGCGAGCCGGCGGAGCTCGTCGACCAGTCGTCGTCGGAGCGCGGGGTCGGCCACGCGGAGGTAGCTGTCCACGACCTCCTCGCCGCGAGGCGACCAGGAGAGCACGAGCAGCCCGCCCTCCTCGACCGCGCGGTCGATGGCGTAGGAGCCTTCGCCCGCGCCGCGGAGGAGCGCCGCGGGGATCACGGTCTCGCGCTCGCCGACCGGAGCGATCACCACGCCGCGCTCGTGCAGGCGGAGCGTCGCCCGGCCGCGGAAGCCGAGGCCCGGCAGCACCACGCGCTCGAGCGGCTGCTCGAAGCGGGTGGTCGCGACGTAGGGCAGCTCGACCGCCTCGCGCTCGGCACCGAGCGACGCGGCGGGCACGGCCTCGGGGGCGAGCGCGGCCGAGCGGCGCCGGCGCGCGCGCCAGGACAGCGCCATGCCGAGGAAGACGAGGGCGACGGCCGCGGCGATGACGATCGCGATGGCGGTCCTATCCACGGGCGCCCCTCGCTGCCGCGGCGACGGTCGCCGCGTCGACGAGCTCGCCGTCGAGGACGGTCGGGACGCCGCGGTGCAGCGTCGCGACGACGCGGCCCGGCAGCTCGCGGCCGAGGTACGGCGAGTTGGTGCTGCGCCCGCGCAGGTCGCCGGTGGAGAAGCGGCGGCGGACCTCGGGGTCGTAGAGGACGACGTTGCCCGCGGCGCCGACGGCGAGGCCGTGCTGGTAGCCGTCGAGCCGGCCGATCCGCGCGGGGGCGGAGGAGAGCACGCGGGTGACGTCGGACCAGCTCAGCCGGCCGTCCTCGACGACCGCGGCGTGCACGACGCTCAGAGCGCTCTCGAGGCCGACCATGCCGAACGCGGCGGCGTCCCACTCGCAGTCCTTCGCCTCGACCGGGTGCGGGGCGTGGTCGGTGGCGACGATGTCGATGGTGCCGTCGGCGAGGGCCTCGCGGAGAGCGAGCACGTCCTCGTCGCGCCGCAGCGGCGGGTTGACCTTGTACCGGGCGTCGTAGCCCGGGGCGCCGTCGATCCCCGCGATCAGCTGCTCGGAGAGGAGCAGGTGGTGCGGGGTGACCTCGGCCGTCACGTCGATGCCGCGGGCCTTGGCCCAGCGGATCACGTCGACGGAGCCGGCGGTGGAGACGTGGCAGACGTGCAGGCGCGAGCCGACGTGCTCGGCCAGCAGGACGTCGCGGGCGATGATCGCCTCCTCCGCCACGGCCGGCCAGCCCTGCAGCCCGAGGGCGCTGGAGACGGCGCCCTCGTTCATCTGCGCGCCGACGGTGAGCCGCGGCTCCTGCGCGTGCTGGGCGACGACCCCGTCGAAGGCCTTCACGTACTCGAGCGCGCGGCGCATCAGCAGCGCGTCCGAGACGCACTTGCCGTCGTCCGAGAAGACCCGCACCGCGGCACGGCTGCGGGCCATCGCGCCGAGCTCGGCGAGCGACTCCCCCGCGAGGCCGACGGTGACCGCGCCGATCGGGCGGACCGTGGCGTAGCCCGCGTCCTCGCCGAGGCTCTGCACCTGCTCGACGACACCGGCCGTGTCCTGCACCGGCGAGGTGTTCGCCATGGCGAAGACCGCGGTGAAGCCGCCCGCGGCCGCGGCGCGCGTGCCGGTCAGCACCGTCTCGCTCTGCTCGAAGCCGGGCTCGCGGAGGTGGGTGTGCAGGTCGACGAGGCCCGGCAGCGCCAGGAGCCCGTCGGCGTCGATCACGCGCGCGCCGCTCGAGTCGACGTCGGTGCCGATCTCGACGATCGTCCCGCCGTCGATCAGGACGTCGGCCGTCGTCTCGTCGGCGAGCGTCGCTCCCGAGAGGAGGATCCTCGTACCGGTCATCACAGGACCTCCCTTTCACCGGACAGCAGCAGGTACAGCGCCGCCATCCGCACGGACACCCCGTTCGCGACCTGCTCGAGCACCGTGGAGCGGCTCGAATCGGCGGCGGCCGAGGAGATCTCGACGCCCCTGTTCATGGGTCCGGGGTGCATCACGATGGTATCCGGGCCGAGGCGGGCGAGCCGCTCGTCGTCCAGGCCCCAGATCCGCGCGTACTCGCGGCCGTTGGGGAAGAAGCCGCTCGACATCCGCTCCAGCTGGATGCGCAGCAGCATCACCACGTCCGGCAGTCCGGAGTCGATCGCGTCGTCGAGGTCGAAGCGGATGGTGGCCGGCCAGTCGAGCGTGTCGACGGGGACGAGCGTGGGAGGCGCGACGAGGGTGACCTCCGCGCCGAGCGCGGTCAGCAGCCAGACGTTGGAGCGGGCGACCCGCGAGTGCAGGATGTCGCCGACGATCGTGACGGCGACGCCGTCGAGGCTCTTGCCGCGGGAGGCGGCGGCGCCGTGCAGCCGACGGCGGATGGTGAAGGCGTCGAGCAGCGCCTGGGTCGGGTGCTCGTGCGTTCCGTCGCCGGCGTTGAGGATGGCGGCGTCGATCCAGCCGCTGGCCGCGAGCACCGCCGGGGCGCCGGAGGCGTGGTGGCGGATGACGACGCCGTCCGCGCCCATTGCCGCGAGGGTCTGCGCGGTGTCCTTGAGGCTCTCGCCCTTCGAGACGCTGGAGCCCTTGGCGCTGAAGTTGATGACGTCGGCCGAGAGCCGCTTCGCCGCGGCCTCGAACGAGATGCGGGTGCGGGTGGAGTCCTCGAAGAAGAGGTTGACCACGGTCTTGCCGCGCAGGGTCGGCAGCTTCTTGACCTCGCGGTTCTGCACGTCGGACATGTCCTCGGCGATGTCGAGGAGGCCGATCGCGGTGGCGCGGTCGAGGTCGCGGGTGGAGAGCAGGTGCCTCATCGGGTGCCTCCGTCCGGTGCGGACTCGATCGCGACGAGGTCCTCGCCGTCGGTCTCGACCAGGCGGACGTTGATCCGCTCGCTGAGGCTGCTGGGGAGGTTCTTTCCGACGAAGTCCGCGCGGATCGGCAGCTCGCGGTGGCCGCGGTCGACCAGGGCGGCGAGCCGCACGGCGCGCGGGCGGCCGATGTCGCTGAGCGCGTCCAGGGCTGCGCGGATGGTGCGGCCGGAGAAGAGCACGTCGTCGACCAGGACGACGGTGCGGCCGTCGATGCTCGCCGGGACGGCGGTGCGCGCGGGCGTCCGCGTCGGGTGGTGGGCGAGGTCGTCGCGGTACATCGTCACGTCGAGCGAGCCGGAGAACACCGGGTCGGCCCCGGGCTCGATCCTGGCGATCGTCTCGGCGATGCGCCGCGCGAGCGCGACTCCGCGGGTCGGGATCCCGAGGATCACCAGCGACTCCGCGCCGCGATTCGACTCGAGGATCTCGTGAGCGATGCGCGTGAGAGCGCGCGTGATGTCAGCGCTGCTGAGCACGATTCGTGCCGTCACACCGACCTCCTTCCCCGTCTCTCTGGACGGCCTTAAAGGAAATGCCTCCCCGAGTATAGGGGTCCGCCTGCCGCGGACGCGGAGCATGCAGATCGAGCGGCGAGGCGAAGGACTCAGCGGCGGTCCTTCCTGCTGGTCGAGTAGCCCCGCAGGGGCGTATCGAGACCCGCCGTCCTCAGCCGGGCGGATCTGCAGACCCACGTTGTGACGCTGGTGGATCTCGATATGCCCGCTCCGCGGGCTACTCGATCAGCATGCAGCGGGACCCGCGGGGGTCAGGCCGTCGCGTGCGACTCGGCGACGGAGGCGAGCAGGCCGTTGATGAAGCCGGCCGAGTCGTCGGTGGACAGCAGGGTCGCCGCCTCGACGGCCTCGGAGATCGCGACGCCGTCCGGGACCGCGTCGTTGTGCAGGATCTCCCACACGCCGATCCGGAGGATCGCGCGGTCGACCAGCGGCATGCGCGAGAGCGTCCAGCCCTTCGCGAGCTGCGCGATCAGCGCGTCGATCTCGTCGGCGTTGTCGATCACGCCGTCGACGATCTCGCGGGCGTACAGCCAGGAGGCCTCACGCGCCGGCTCGTTGGCCGCGCGCTCCGCCTCGGAGCGCAGCGACTCCGAGAAGGAGATCTGCCGCACGTCGGCGTTGTAGATGATGTCGAGGGCGCGCTTGCGCGCCTTCGTCCGAGCGCTCACGGAAGGCCCGGCTCAGCTGACGCGGCCGAGGTAGTCGCCCGTGCGGGTGTCGACCTTGACCTTGGTGCCCTGCTCGAGGAAGAGCGGGACCTGGATCTGGTAGCCGGTCTCGACGGTCGCGGGCTTGGTGCCGCCGGTCGAGCGGTCACCCTGCAGGCCGGGCTCGGTGTAGGTGATCTCGAGCACCACGGAGGCGGGGAGCTCGACGTAGAGCGGGTCGCCGTCGTGCAGCGCGAGGGTGAGGTTCTGGTTCTCCAGCATGAAGTTCGCCGCGTCGCCGACGACGGCCTCGGGGACCGTGATCTGGTCGTAGTCCGAGGTGTCCATGAAGACGAAGTCCGCGCCGTCGCGGTAGAGGTACTGGAAGTCGCGACGGTCGACGTTGGCCGTGTCGATCTTGGCGCCGGCGTTGAAGGTCTTGTCGACGACCTTGCCCGTCAGCACGTTCTTCATCTTGGTGCGCACGAACGCGCCGCCCTTGCCCGGCTTCACGTGCTGGAAGTCGATGACGTTCCAGAGCTGACCGTCGATGCTGAGGACGGTGCCGTTCTTGATGTCGGTGGTAGAGGCCATGCGAAGGGGGATCCGTTTCGTGGAAGTCTGCTGATCGGCCGATCCGGCCAACCCATCGAGTGTAGTCGGTCCGGCCCGCGAGCGGCCGGGCCGCCTCCCCCGGCCGGACGATGCGGGCACGGAGGCGCCCGGAGCAGACTGGAAGGACGCCTACGACCGAGGAGGTCGCATGACCCTCAGCACCGCTCACTCCGGGATCGTCTCCGCGGCGGCCCGCTCGGACTTCTTCGCCCCGACGCTCCCGGCCCAGAACATCGCTCCGCCGTGGTTCGCGGTCGTCTTCGCGGTCGTGCCGATCGTCATCGTCGCGGTGATCGTCCTGATCATCGTGCTGATCGTCCGCAACGTGCGCCGTGCCAAGCAGCTCGGCGTCGACCCGACCACGATGCGGACGGACATGGCCGCCCGCTACCTCCGCCACGGCGTCGGCCCGGCGGGCTCCTCGCTCACCGACCGCCTGGCCGAGCTCGACCGGCTCCGCGCGGCGGGCTCGATCAGCGCCGAGGAGCACGCCCGCGCCCGCGAGGCCGCGTTCACCGGCGACCGCGGGCCGGACGACCGGCGGGGCTGACCCCGCAGGTGCCGCTACGCGCCGATCTCCTGGTAGGCCGCGAACAGCAGCGACGTCTCCGGTCCCTGCAGGATGCTCGGGCGCGCCAGGTCGTCGAGCACCACGAACCGGAGCATGCCCGCGCGCGACTTCTTGTCGCGCTGCATCGCGGCGAGCAGCGTCTCCCACCGGCCGAGCGGGTAGCTCGTCGGCAGCGTCAGCGACTCGAGGACGCTGCGCTGGCGATCGACGACGGCGTCGCTAAGCGAGCCGGTGAGCCGGGAGAGCTCCGCTGCGAACATCATGCCGACCGAGACCGCCGCGCCGTGCCGCCACTGGTAGCGCTCGGCGTGCTCGACGGCGTGGCCGAGGGTGTGCCCGTAGTTCAGGATCTCCCGCAGGCCCTGCTCGGTGAAGTCCTCGCTCACCACCCGGGCCTTGATGCCGATCGACAGCTCGACCAGGCTGCGGAACTCCTCCGACGTCGGGTCGGTCGCGAGGTCCACGTCCGACTCGATGATGTCGAGGATGCGCGGCTCGGCGATCATGCCGTACTTCACGATCTCGCCGAAGCCGGCCAGGATCTCGTTGCGCGGCAGGCTCGTCAGCACGTCGAGGTCGGCGACGACGGCGCGGGGCGCGTGGAAGGCGCCGACGAGGTTCTTGCCCTCGGCCGTGTTGATGCCGGTCTTGCCGCCGACGGCCGCGTCGACCATGCCGAGCACCGTGGTCGGCACCTGCACGAGGTCGACCCCGCGGAGCCAGGTCGCGGCGACGAAGCCGGCCAGGTCGGTGATCGCGCCGCCGCCGAAGCCTACGACCGCGTCGGTCCGGGTGAAGTCCGACTGCCCCATCACCTGCCAGCAGAAGGCGGCGACCTCGACGCGCTTGGCGGCCTCGGCGTCGGGCACCTCGGCGAGCAGCACCTCGTAGCGCTCGAGGAGGCTCTCCCGGATCTCGGCGGCCAGGACCGCGAGGGTCGGCGGGTGCACGATCAGCACCTTGGCCGCTCGCGGGCCGATCGCGTCGGCGAGGCCGTCGAGGAGGCCGCGGCCGACCGTGATGTCGTAGCCGTTCTCTCCGGTGACGGTGAGGGCGGTGGCGCCGTCGTTCATGCTCTTCTTCCGGTCGGGCGGCCGGTGGGGGCCGCCGGTTCTGTGGTGCTGGTGGATTCGGTGGTGCCGGTGGACTCGGTGGTGCCGGTGGACTCGGTGGTGCTCGCAGCGGAATCGCCGGCGGCCGCCTCGCGCTCGCGCACCCAGGCGGTCACCTCGGCGGCCAGGGTCGTGATCGGGCGGCGCGAGGAGTCGACGACGGTGTCGGCGAGCGACTCGTAGACCGCGCGTCGCGACTCGAAGATGCGCGTCCAGTCCGCGACGCCGCCGCGCACCAGCGGGCGGCCGGAGCCGAGCCGGTCGCGCACGGCCTCGGCGGTCGTGGTCAGCAGCACGACGGGGACGCCGGCCAGGTCGGCGCGCGTGCCCTCGTCGAGCACCGCTCCCCCGCCCAGGCTCAGCACGACGGCGCGCCGGACGGCCTGCTCGACGACGCGGCGCTCCTCGATGCGGAACGACGCCTCGCCGTGCAGGTCGAAGTACGCGGCGATCGGTCCGTGCCGGCGCACGAACTCGGCGTCGGAGTCGACGAACTCGGCCGCGAGGGCCTTCGCGACCCACTTGCCGATCGTCGTCTTGCCGGCCCCCATCGGGCCGATCAGGACGACGCGGGCGCGGGCCGCGCCGGTATCGTGACCCGCCATCAGCGGGCCCGCCCAGGTAGGTGCTCGGGCATCAGACGAGACCGAGCGCCGGGTCGCTGGCTGCGAGGGTGCGCAGCTCCTCCGGGATCGCGTCGAGGTAGCCCTGCAGATTGCGGCGGGTCTCGACGACGCTGTCGCCGCCGAACTTCTCCAGCACGGCGTTCGCGAGCACCAGGGCGACCATCGCCTCCGCGACGACGCCCGAGGCGGGCACCGCGCAGACGTCGGAGCGCTGGTGGTGCGCGCCCGCGGCCTCGCCGGTGGCGACGTCGACGGTGCGCAGCGCGTGCGGGACGGTGGCGATCGGCTTCATGCCGGCCCGGACCCGCAGGACGGTGCCCGTGCTCATGCCGCCCTCGGTGCCGCCGGCGCGATCGCTCGAGCGGCCGATGCCGCCCTCGGCGACGAAGAGCTCGTCGTGCGCCTCGGAGCCGCGGCGGGTGGTGGTCAGGAAGCCGTCGCCGACCTCGACGCCCTTGATCGCCTGGATGCCCATCAGCGCGGCGGCCAGCTGCGCGTCGAGCCGGCGGTCCCAGTGCACGTAGGAGCCGAGTCCCGGCGGGAGGTCGTAGGCGAGGACCTCGACGACGCCGCCGAGGGTGTCGCCGTCGTCGTGCGCGCGGTCGACCTCGGCCACCATCAGTGCGCTGGTGGCGGCGTCGTGGCAGCGCAGCGGATCGGCGTCCAGCGCGTCGACGTCGGCGGGGGTCGGCAGGGCCGAGCCCTCCGGCACGCGGACCGGGCCGATCGCGAGGGTGTGGCTGACGAGGGTGATGCCGAGCTCGCCGAGGAAGCGGCGGGCGACGGCGCCGAGCGCGACGCGGGCGGCCGTCTCGCGGGCCGAGGCGCGCTCGAGGACGTTGCGCGACTCCTCGAAGCCGTACTTCTGCATGCCGACCAGGTCGGCGTGACCGGGGCGCGGGCGGGTGAGCGCGGCGCCGCGGCCCTTGGGCAGCGTCTCGGGATCGCGCGGCTCGGCCGCCATCACGTCGACCCAGCGCGCCCACTCGGTGTTGCCGATGCGCAGCGCGATCGGGCCGCCTGTCGTGCCGCCGTGGCGGATGCCGGACGAGACGTTCAGCTCGTCCTGCTCGAACTTCATCCGGGCGCCGCGGCCGTAGCCGAGCTTGCGCCGAGCGAGGTCGGCGCGGACGTCGTCGAGGGAGACGGGGACACCCGCCGGCAGTCCTTCGAGGACGGCGACGAGTTCGGGGCCGTGGGATTCCCCGGCCGTGAGCCAACGGAGCATCCTCCGATTCTCGCATACGCGCCCGACCGGACTCGCGCCCCGCGGGCTCAGTCGGTGGAGTCGGCCGGCAGCGTCGCCCGCATCGCCGCGAGCACGGCGTCCTCGCCCGGCAGCGGCACGGCCGGGTCGCCGCCGACGAACACCCGCACCTGCAGCAGCGCCTGGTGCAGGAGCATCCCCAGCCCCGACACGACGGGCGAGCCGGCCGCGCCCCAGCGCAGCGCGAGCGGACTCGGCCAGGGCGAGTAGGCCACGTCGAAGAGCGTCGAGGCCGCGACCACCGCATCCGGCACGGCCAGCTCCGCAGAGGCGGCGCCCGGCAGCGTCGAGACGAGCAGCGGCGCCGCGTCCGTGCCGTCCCAGTCCGAGAACGGGCGGACGTCGAGGGCGACGCCGACGGCGGCTGCGATCGCGGCCAGCGGCGCGGCCTTCTCCGGCGAGCGGAGTGTGACGGTGACCCGCGCCGCGCCCAGCTCGGCCGCCGCGGCGAGGGCGGAGGCGGCGGTCGCCCCTCCCCCGAGGATCTCGACGCGCTCGGCCGAGTGCACGCCCGCCTCGCCGAGCGCCCGGACGATCCCGGCCACGTCGGTGTTGAAGCCGTGCAGGCGGGGTGCGCCGGCGGAGCAGTCGACCAGCACCGTGTTGACGGCGCCGGTCACCCGCGCGACCAGATCCTCCTCGTCGAGCAGCGGCCGCACCGCGTGCTTGAGCGGCATCGTCAGCGACAGGCCGTGCCAGAGCGCGACCGGATCGGCGACGACGGCGGCGAGCGTCGCCTCCGTCGCCTCGACCGCCGTGTAGCTCCAGCCGAGCCCGAGCACCCGGTAGGCCGCCGCGTGCAGCTCGGGCGAGCGCGAGTGCGCGATCGGCGAGCCGAGCACCGCCAGCCGGCGCCCCGCCGGCTGCCCGAGGGTCACTGGTACTCCGGGTGGTCCCGCATCCACGCCTGCCACTGCGCCACCGCAGCGTTGTGCTCCGCATCGGTGGTCGAGTACACCGTCTCGCCGGTCTCGAGGTTCACCGTGACGAAGTAGAGCCAGGTGCCGTCCGCGGGCTGCAGCACCGCCTGGATGGCGACGTCGCCCGGGTTCGAGATCGGCGCGGGCGGCAGGCCGTCGCGCTGGTACGTGTTGTAGATGTTGCTCGCGTCGTTGCGCTCGGCGTCGGTCGTGGTCACCCGGTCGGTGGCTCCGGTGCCGTAGGCGACGGTCGCGTCCGACTGCAGGCGCCAGCCCTGGTCGAGGCGGTTCTGGAAGACGCGCGCGACCTTCGGGAAGTCGTCCGCGACGCGGGCCTCGCGCTGCACGAGCGAGGCGAAGACGACGGTCCGGTAGCGGTTCTCGACCGGCACGCCCGCCGCGTCGAGCGACTGGTACATCCGGTTCACGAGCGTCTGCAGGATGTCGTGCGCCGACGTGCCCGGGTCGATGTCGTAGGTCGCCGGGAACAGGAAGCCCTCGAGGCTGGTCGCCTCGGCGGGGAGCCCGTAGGAGCCCCAGTCCGCGGCCGCGGCCTCGAGGTCGGCGAGGGCGACGCCCGAGCCGTCCGCGATCAGCGGCAGCGCGCCCTTGAGCGAGGTGCCCTCCGGGATGACGAAGGTGTTCGCGAGCCGGGTCGAGTCGGAGTCGAGCAGCGCCGACAGCGCCGCCTTCGCGCTCATCTCCGCCTTCAGCGAGTAGGCACCGGGCTGGAAGACGGGCTCGGGATTCTCCGCGAGGAGCAGCTCGTAGAACGGCGTGTAGGACTTGATGACGCCGTCCGCGACGAGGTTCTCCGCGATGGTGCTGCCGCCGTCGCCCTGGTGGATGGTGAAGACCACCTCGCTGGTGCCGGTGCCGGTGAAGTCGGTCGGCTCCGGCTCCGCGAACAGCGCGCGGACGGGCTCGACGAAGATCGTCACCGCGATCGCGACCAGGGCCACGAAGACGCCGAAGGCGAGGAGCCCGCCGATCAGCCCGCGACGGCTGCGTCGGGGCCTGTTCTCGCGCTTCGCGCGGCGGCGGCGGGTGGAGGGGGCGGCGTCGGGGTGCGCGGCGGCGACGGCTTCTCCGCGGTCGCGCGGGGCGCCGACCTCGGGGCCGGCGAACAGGTGGTCGATCGAGTCGGGCGCCGTCGGCTCCGTCTCAGAAGCGGGGTGCTGCTCCGGGTCGTGCGGGAGCTGACTCTGCTGATCGGCCTCCGCGGCGCGGGCGGCGCGGCGGCTCGGGGGGACGTCGGTCACGGCTGGGTCGTCCTTCGTTCGGTTCGAGCGCGGATCCGGCGGGGGTACCGGACGAGCGCTCGGAATCGATGGCGTGCTGCAGGATCACCACGGCGGCGACCTGGTCGATCACGGCGCGGGAGCCGCGGGTGCTGCGTCCCGAGCGGTGGAGCGCGCTCTGGGCGCTCACCGTCGAGAGCCGCTCGTCCACGAGCCGCACCGGGGCGGTCGGGACGGCGGAGGCGAGGCGCGCCGCGAAGGCGCGGGCGTCGTCCGTCGAGGCCGTCTCGGCGCCCGACAGCGACAGCGGGAGGCCGACGACGATCGCCGACGCGCCGAACTCGGCGGCGAGGGCCGCGATCCGGGCGACGTCGGCGCCGTCCGGCGCCTCCGCGACGCGCGCGACGGTCTCCACCGGCACAGCGAGGAGGCCGTCGGCGTCGCAGCGCGCGACACCGATGCGGGAGCGGCCCACATCGATGCCGAGCCGGACGCCGAACCTCTCCATCTAGCGCGTCGCCTCCTCGACGACGGCGTCGAGCGCCGCGCCGATGGCGGACACGTCCGAGCCGCCGCCCTGGGCGAGGTCGTCCTTGCCGCCTCCGCCGCCGCCGAGGACACCGGCCGCGCGACGGGCGAGCACGCCCGCCTTCCGGCCGAGCTCGCGGGCGGCGGGGGTGGTCGCCACGATCACGGCGGGCTTGCCGGCGACGTCGGCCGCGAGGGCGACGACCGCCGCGTCCTGGCCGAGGCGCTCGCGCACCGAGATGACGAGCGAGCGCAGCTCGTCGCCCGAGCCGGCCGTGCCGATGTTCTCGGCGACGATCGTCACGCCGTTGATCGAGCGCTTCGTGGCGGCGATCGCGGGGACGCGCTCGGCGAGAGCGCGGGCCTCGAATGTCGCGATCCGCTTCTCGGCGGCCTTGAGGCTCGCGACGAGCTCGGCGATCCGGTCGGGCAGCTGCTCGCGCGGGGTCTTCAGCGAGGACGAGATGGTGCTGACCAGCGCGCGCTCGGCGACGAGCTCGCTCAGCGCCTCGCGGCCGACGAGCGACTCGACGCGGCGGTTGGTCGAGCCGACCGAGGACTCGCTGATCAGGCTGATCAGCCCGATCTCCGCGGAGGTGCCGACGTGGGTGCCGGCGCACAGCTCGCGCGACCAGGGGCCGCCGATGTCGACGACGCGGACGACCTCGCCGTACTTCTCGCCGAAGAGCGCCATCGCGCCGAGCGCCTTCGCCTCGTCGAGCGGGAGCTCGCGGGTGACGACCTCGAGGTTGTCGCGGATGGCGCCGTTGGCGATGTCCTCGATCTCGCTGCGGGTCTCGAGCGAGAGCGCCTGGTTCCAGGAGAAGTCCAGGCGCAGGTAGCCGGCCTTGTTGAACGAGCCGGACTGGTGCGCCTGCGGGCCGAGGACCTGGCGGAGCGCGGCGTGGATGAGGTGGGTGCCGGAGTGCGCCTGACGCGCGCCGCGGCGCCAGTCGCGGTCGACGACGGACGTGGCGGCGTCGCCGAGCCCGACCTCGCCGCTGGCGACCTGGACCTTGTGGCTGATCAGGCCCTTGACCGGCTTCTGCACGTCGAGGACCTCGAGGTCGAAGCCGTTGCCGACGATGCGGCCGGCGTCGGCCTCCTGACCGCCCGACTCCGCGTACAGCGACGTCGCCTCGAGGATGACCTCGGCGATGTCGCCGGCGACCGCCTTCTGGACAGCGTGGCCGCCGACGATGAGGCCGAGGATCCGGGACTCCGTGTCGAGCACGTCGTAGCCGGTGAAGAGCGTCTCGCCCTTGGCGCGGAAGTCGGCGTAGACCGAGAGGTCGGCCAGGGCGTTCTTCTTCGACTTCGCGTCCGCCTTCGCGCGGGTGCGCTGCGCCGTCATCAGCGAGTCGAACGCCTCGCGGTCGACGCTGAGCCCCGACTCCTCGGCGATCTCGAGCGTGAGGTCGATCGGGAAGCCGAAGGTGTCGTGCAGGAGGAAGGCGGTGTCGCCGGGCAGGGTCGCCGCCTCGGCCTTCTTGGTCTTCAGCACCGCGAGGTCGAGGATCTCGGTGCCGGCCGCGAGGGTGCGCAGGAACGCCTCCTCCTCGCCGTAGGCACTGGTCGACAGGCGCTCGAACTCGGTGGAGACCTCGGGATACGCCGAAGCCATCGCGTCACGCGAGGCGGTGAACAGCTCGGGGAACGTCGCGGTGTCGACGCCGAGCAGGCGCATCGCGCGCACGGTGCGGCGCATCAGGCGGCGCAGGATGTAGCCGCGGCCCTCGTTGGACGGCGTGACGCCGTCGGAGAGCAGCATGAGCGAGGAGCGGACGTGGTCGGCGATGACGCGCATCCGCACGTCGTCCTCGTGCACGGCGCCGTAGCGGCGGCCGGAGAGCTCGGCGGCGCGGTCGAGCACCGGGCGCACCTGGTCGATCTCGTACATGTTCTCGACGCCCTGCTTGAGGAACGCGACGCGCTCGAGACCCATGCCGGTGTCGATGTTCTTGCTCGGCAGCTCGCCGAGGATGTCGAAGTCGACCTTGCTCGTGCCCTGCCCGCGCAGGTACTGCATGAAGACGAGGTTCCAGATCTCGACGTAGCGGTCGTCGTCGGTGGCCGGGCCGCCGTCGACGCCGTAGGCGGGCCCGCGGTCGAAGAAGATCTCCGAGCAGGGCCCGGCGGGACCGGGCTGGCCGGTCGACCAGTAGTTGGTGTCCTTGTCGAGGCGCTGGATCCGCTCGTCGGGCAGTCCGGCGATCTTCTTCCAGAGCGCGATGGCCTCGTCGTCGTCCTTGTAGACGGTGACCCAGAGGTCCTTCTCGTCGAAGCCGAGGTTGCCGTCGCTCTCACTGCCGGTGAGGAGCTCCCAGGCGTAGCCGATCGCCCCCTCCTTGAAGTAGTCGCCGAAGGAGAAGTTGCCGTTCATCTGGAAGAACGTGCCGTGGCGAGGGGTCTTGCCGACCTCCTCGATGTCGTTCGTGCGGATGCACTTCTGCACGCTCGTCGCGCGGTCGAACGGCGCGGGGACGACCCCGGTGAGGTAGGGCACGAAGGGCACCATGCCGGCGACGGTGAAGAGGAGGCTCGGGTCGTCGCTGACGAGGGAGGCGGAGGGGACCACGGTGTGCCCGCGGCTTCCGAAGAAGTCGAGCCAGCGGTTGCGGATGTCTGCGGTCTGCATGGGTTCCGTTACGTTTCGGTCGACCGGGTCGACGCGGGTGTCTGTCAGGTGGGGCGGTTCCAGCGGGTCGTGCGGGTCTGGCGGGTGCGCCGGGACGGGCGGGGCCTCAGCCCTCGCCGATGGCGGCCTTGAGCTCGGCCTCGCGCTGGTGGTAGCCCTCGGAGACGGCGTCGCCGAGCTCCTTCGCCGTGCGGTTGAGGTCCTCGAAGAGACGGGCACCCGCCTCGGTGCGCGCCACCTGGTGCGCGACCGCGAATCCGAGGCCGATCCCGATGACGATCAGCACGATGTTCTTCACAGCGATTCCTCCCACAGCGTTTCCTGCTCACGGCAGCCGGCCCGAGGGCGCGACGACCCCCTCGATTGTAGGGCGCGGGCAGGGGGCTACCTGGAGGACGACCTGCGGGTGCGCCGAGAGCGGCGCGCGGCGCCGCGTCCGACCGCGGCGCCCGCCTTGTCGGCGGTGCGGCCGGCGACGAGGACGGCGCGGACTCCGGCGGTGAAGCCGGCGAGCTTGATCAGCGGTCCGCCGATGGTCGCGGCCGTGAGGGCGACGAGCGCGTTCACGTTGCCGGTGACCTCGGCCACGTCCTTCGTGATGGTGTCGACGCGGGCCAGCTGCTGGTTCGCCTCGCGCAGCGTCGACGCCGACTCGTCGAGGATCGGGGTCAGGCCGTCGCTGGCCTGCTTGATGGCCTCGCTCGTGCTGTCGAAGACCCGTCCGAGCTTCCAGAGCGGGATCGCGGCGACGGCGACGAGGATCGCGAACACCCCCGCGGCGATGAGCCCTGCGATGTCTCCACCGGACACGATGACCTCCGTTTCGGCGCCGCCGGATGCGGCACCCCAGCCTACCGACGGTGCGCGGCGGCCCCGGCTCCCCCGGCGACGGCCGGCTCGAGCGCACCTCGGGCACGCGGAACGACCCCCGGCACGCCGGAACACGCGGATCCCGCGAGCCGGAGCTCGAACCACGAGCCGAACCTGCGTCCGGCGGACCTCCGGCACGCGGAAACTCCTCCAGCACGCCGGAGCACTCGGATCCCACGAGCCGGAGCACGAATCACGAGCCGAACCTGCGTCCGGCGGACCTTCGGCACGCGGAAACACCTCCGGCACGCCGGAGCACGCGGATCCCACGAGCCGGAGCTCGAATCACGAGCCGGACCGGCGCGGCCGCACGGCGGCGGCCATGAGCCGAGCAGGCCCGGGAACGAGGAAAGGCCCCGGCAGGAGCCGGGGCCTTCCAACGGGGGTGCGCTGACTAGCGGGCCGCGTAGTACTCGACGACGAGCTGGACTTCGCAGGTCACGGGGACCTCGGCGCGCTTCGGGCGGCGCAGGAGCGTCGCCTGGAGCTTGTCGATCTCGACCTCGAGGTAGCCCGGGGTCTTGGGGAGGACGTCGACGTGTCCGCCGGCGGCCGCGACCTGGAAGGGCTCGGTGCCCTCGGAGCGGGTCTTGACGTGGATGACCTGGCCCGGCTTCACGCGGAAGGAGGGACGGTCGACCGTCTGGCCGTCCACCATGATGTGGCGGTGGGTGACGAACTGGCGGGCCTGCGCCGTGGTGCGGGCGAAGCCCGAGCGCAGGACGAGGGCGTCGAGACGCATCTCGAGGAGCTCGACCAGGTTCTCACCGGTCAGGCCCTGGGTACGGCGCGCCTCCTGGAAGGCGATGCGCAGCTGCTTCTCGCGGATGCCGTACTGGGCTCGCAGACGCTGCTTCTCCCGCAGGCGGACCGCGTAGTCGGAGTCGGCCTTGCGCTTCGAGCGGCCGTGCTCACCGGGAGCGTAGGGACGCTTCTCGAGGTAGCGGGCGGCCTTCGGGGTCAGGGGGATGCCGAGGGCGCGCGAGAGGCGCGTCTTCGAACGGGTACGTGAGGTGGTCGACACTGTGGTCCTTCCAGAGTCTGAGAGGTTCGGTCGCAGTCCTCGTCCGCCGGCTCCGGGAGGAGGGCGGGCGCCGAGGTCGTGTCCCCCCGCGGGTGCGGGAGGCAGGGTGACCGCGGTGGCGGACTGCGCGATTCAGAGGGATGCGCTGCTCCGCTCGGCTACAGAGCGGTGGGCAACCTCGCAAGACTACCAGGCGCGGGGGCCGGCGTCACGCGCGGCCGCGGATGATCCGCAGCAGCTTCGCCAGCCGGGCCGACACGTCGCGCTCGTTGCCGTGCTCGGTCGGCGCGTAGTAGCGCGCGCCGCGGAGCTCGTCCGGCAGGTACTGCTGCTCGAGGACGCCGAGCTCGGCGTCGTGCGGATAGCGGTAGCCCTTGCCGTGCCCGAGCCGCTTGGCGCCCGGGTAGTGCGCGTCGCGCAGGTGCGGCGGCACCCGGCCGGCCTTGCCCGCGCGGACGTCGGCGATCGCCCTGTCGATGGCGGTGTAGGAGGCGTTCGACTTGGGCGCGGTGGCGAGGTGGACGACCGCCTGCGCGAGCGGGATCCGCCCCTCGGGCATGCCGATGAACTGGACCGCGTCGGCCGCGGCGATCGCGACGACGAGCGCCTGCGGGTCGGCCATCCCGATGTCCTCGGAGGCGGAGACGATGATCCGGCGGGCGATGAAGCGCGGGTCCTCCCCCGCCTCGATCATCCGGGCCAGGTAGTGCAGCGCCGCGTCGACGTCGGAGCCGCGGATCGACTTGATGAACGCGCTGATGACGTCGTAGTGCTCGTCGCCGTTGCGGTCGTAGCGCAGCAGCGCGCGGTCGACGGCCCGGGCGACCACCTCGACGGTGATCAGCGGGAGCTCGGGCTCCTCCGCCTCGGCGGGCTCGGCGGGGTCCTCGTCGTCGTCGTCCTCGTCGTCCCCCTCCACCGCGGACGCCCGCGCGACGCGGTCCGCCTCGCGCGCCTCCGACCTCGCGGAGGTGGCGGCGGCCTCGAGCGCCGTGAGGGCCCGGCGCGCGTCCCCCGACGCGAGCCGGACGATGCTCGCCCGCGCCTCGTCGTCGAGCCGCACCGAGTCGCGCAGCCCGCGCTCGTCGTGCAGCGCCCGGTCGACCAGGAGCCCGAGGTCCTCGTCGTCGAGGGTGTTCAGCGTCAGCAGCAGGGAGCGCGAGAGCAGCGGGGCGATCACCGAGAAGGACGGGTTCTCGGTCGTCGCCGCGATGAGGATCACCCAGCCGTTCTCGACGCCGGGCAGCAGCGCGTCCTGCTGCGCCTTGGTGAAGCGGTGGATCTCGTCGAGGAAGAGGACGGTCGACGTGCCGTAGAGGTCGCGGGTGGAGAGTGCCTCCTCCATCACCTGGCGGACGTCCTTCACGCCGGCCGTGACGGCGGAGAGCTCGACGAAGCGCCGGCCGCTGGAGTGCGCGACGGCCTGGGCGAGCGTCGTCTTGCCGGTGCCGGGCGGACCCCAGAGGATGACGGAGACGGCGCCGCGCTCACCCGTGGTGTCGGCCGCGAGGGCCACCAGCGGCGAACCGGGCGTCAGCAGGTGCCGCTGCCCCGCGACCTCCTCGAGGCTCCGGGGACGCATGCGCACGGCGAGCGGTGTCGCCCCGGAGCGGAGTCCGGCCTGCTGCATGGTCATCGCACCAGCGTAACGACGGCCTCCGACAGTCGGCCCCGGCGCCGACCCGGCACCCGGCGCCGCGGCGTCCGGCGAGGGCGCGGCGATTCTCGTAGGCTCGACGCGCTCCGCGCTCGCGCGGGGCCGCGCCGGACGCAGGCGCGACGCACGACGGCGGAGGAACACGTGGCCCAGGGCAGGACGAACGATCGCGAGGCGCGCACCCGGCTGAGGGCCTATCAGGCGCGGCAGACCCTGCACCGCACGCGCGCCAAGCGCCGGGTCCGCGACAACGTGATCGCGGCCGTCGCGGGCGTCATCGTGATCGCCCTCGCGGTCGTCGCACAACTCCTCTATTTCTCCGGCGGCCCGGGCACCCCGGTCGCCGAGCCGACGTCCTCCGAGAGCGCGACCCCCACGCCGACCCCCGAGGCGACCGGCCAGAACACCGGAGACGTCCCCTCCGCCGACCTCGCCGAGGGCCGCGACTGGACCGGCACGATGTCGATCAACAGCGACGAGCTCGGCATCACCCTGGCCGGCGCGGCTGCCCCGCAGGCCGTCTCCTCCTTCCTCTCCCTGTCGCAGTCCGGCTTCTACGACGGCGTCTCCTGCCACCGCCTGACCACCGAGGGCCTCTACGTCCTGCAGTGCGGTGACCCGAACGGCGACGGCACCGGCGGCCCCGGCTACAGCTACGGACCCGTCGAGAACGCGCCCGCCGACGGCGTCTACCCCGCGGGCACGATCGCCATGGCTCGCCAGGGCGGCAACGGCTACAGCCAGGGCAGCCAGTTCTTCGTCGTCTACCAGGACACCCAGCTCCCCGAGGACGCGGCGGGCGGCTACACGGTGGTCGGGCAGGTCACCTCGGGTCTCGATGCGCTGATCGCCGACGTGGTCGCGAAGGGCACAGCGGACGGCTCCGGCGACGGCGCTCCCGCCGAGCCGGTCACGATCGGCGGCATCACGCTGCAGTAGCCCTCGTGCGCGCCGCCGGCGAGCGGCGCGCACGACCCGCGGGACCGCGGACGAACGGGGGCGCGGGGAGTGCAATAGGCTTGTCGTCACTGCCCGTTCGCGGCTGAGCGCGGTCGTCGGCCTCCGGCTGTCGAGCACCGAGGCCGAGGGGCGGGACGACAGCGAAAGGCGGCACCCGATGCTGACTCCAGACGGCGACATCGACACCGTGTCCACCCCCGGCACCGTGTCACCCGACGACAGCGCGTCCTCCGAGACGACCGACGCTCCCGAGAGCACCGGCGCCCCCGAGGGCGCCGACGGCCCGGCCGAGACGGACGCTCCCGAGACGGGAGAGGACTCCCCCGAGGCGGCGACGTCCGGATCCGAGACGGCCGAGGCGGCGACCTCCGACGACGTGGCGGCACCCGAGGAGGCAGCGACCACCGTCGAGGCGGTGCCCTCCGACGAGGCGGTGACTTCCGACGAGGCGGTGACTTCCGACGAGGCCTCGACCTCCGAGGAGGCGACGACTCCCGAGGGCGCGGTGCCTCCCGCCGTCCCGACGGCTCCCCGCCCGCAGGCGGGCGCCCGGCAGCCGTGGGGCCGCGTGGGCGACGACGGCACGGTCTACGTCCGCGTCGGCGACGAGGAGCGCGAGGTCGGCCAGTACCCCGACGCGACTCCCGAGGAGGCCCTCGCCTACTACGAGCGCAAGTACACCGAGCTCGCCGGGCAGGTCTCCCTGCTCGAGCAGCGGGCCAAGCGCGGCGCTCCGGCGAACGACGTGTCGCGCGGGGTGCAGACGCTCACCGCGGCCATCTCGCAGGCGCACGCCGTCGGCGACCTCGCCGCCCTGCAGGCCCGCGTCAGCGCGCTGAGCGGTTCGGTCGAGGATCTGACCGAGCAGCAGGCCGCCGAGACGAAGGCCGCTCTCAGCGACGCGATCGCGCACCGCGAGGCGATCGTCGCCGAGGCCGAGGCGCTGGCCGCCGTCGACCCGGCGAAGACGCAGTGGAAGCAGGCCAGCGCCGCGATCGACGACCTCTTCGCCCGCTGGCAGAGCCACCAGCAGCAGGGTCCGCGCCTCCCCAAGAACGACGCCAACGAGCTGTGGCGCCGCTTCCGCGGGGCGCGCACGACGATCGAGCAGAACCGCAAGGCGTTCTTCGCCGACCTCGACTCGGCGCACCGCGAGGCCAAGCAGGCGAAGCAGTCGCTGATCGACCAGGCCGACGCCCTGGTCTCGCGCGGCGCCGAGGCGATCCCGGAGTACCGGGCGCTCCTCGAGCGCTGGCGGGTCGCCGGTCGCGCCGGCAAGCGGTTCGACGACGCCCTCTGGGCGCGCTTCAAGGCCGCCGGCGACGCGATCTACGGCGCGAAGGCCGAGGCCGTCGCGCAGGAGAGCGTCGAGTACACCGAGAACCTCGACCTCAAGCTCGCCCTCCTCGAGGAGGCCGAGCCGCTCCTGCAGGAGCAGGACCGCGAGAAGGCCAAGCGCGTGCTGCTCTCCGTCCAGGAGCGCTGGGACGCCGTCGGCCGCGTGCCGCGCGAGCAGGTGCGCACCGTCGAGGACCGCCTCCGCAAGGTCGAGGCGCACGTGCGCAAGCTCGACGAGGAGCACTGGAACCGCAGCAACCCCGAGCGCAAGGCGCGCTCGGAGGGTCTCGCCTCGCAGCTGACCGCCGCCATCCAGAAGCTGCAGGACGAGCTCGACGAGGCGAAGGCCCGCGGCGACCGCGCCGCCATCGCCCAGGCGCAGGAGGCCCTCGACGCCCGCAAGGTGTGGCTGGACGCCCTCGGCTGATCCCGGGTGCACCGAGAACCACTCCTCGAGCGAGGTGGATCTCGATACGCCCGCGGCGCGGGCTACTCGATCAGCATGAACAAGCGTCCGTGACCGGCATGCTGGTCGAGTAGCCGCCGGAAGCGGCGTATCGAGACCCACCCCTCGGACGACGTTGATCTCGATACGCCCGCTGCGCGGGCTACTCGATCAGCATGAGCACGCGTCCTTGACCGGCATGCTGGTCGAGTAGCCGCCGGAGGCGGCGTATCGAGACCCACCGCTCGCCGGCGGGAACCGCACGACGCCGGCTCGGGCGGATCCGTCCACAGATGTGCCGCGGCTGTCCCGCGGGGACGGCGGCTCGGCCAGCATGGGCGGATGACGCGCCTCCTCCCCTCCGTGCTGCTCCCGGGGCAGCTGCCGCTCGCGGAGCTCTGCGCCGCCCGTCTCGACGGCGAGGTCGTCGCGCTCGACGAGGGCTTCCTCCTCGCCGATCTGCCGGTCGGCCCGGCCGAGCGCGGGGCGGCGCTGCGGGCGGTCGTCCCGGCGAAGGCGGTGGCGGACCGGCTGTCGGCCGCCTGGGTGCACGGCGCGATGCCCGCCGCTCCCCCGGTGCACAGCGCCTCCATCGACCGACGGAACCGGCTGCACCCGCCGATGCTCGCGCGGGTGCGCTTCCACGAGGTCCGGCTCACCGACGAGGACGTCGTGCTCCTCGGCGGCTGCTCCGTCACGACCCCCGAGCGCACCCTGATCGATCTGGCGCGCACCCGCAGCACCTGCGACGACGATCTCCTGCGCAGCCTGGTGTCCGTCACCGGCGTCTCGCTCGAGCGGGTGCTCGAGCGATTGGACAGCGGCCCTCCCGTCTCGAGCCGCCGGATCGCCCTGCTCCGCCTGACCGCGGCCCTCGGCTGACCCGGCACGGAGCCTCGCTCCAGGCCGGCCGCGCCGGCCGATCAGCCCGCGTTCACCCGGTAGACGTCGTAGACGGCGTCGATCCTGCGGACGGCGTTGAGCACCCGGTCGAGGTGCGTGGTGTCGCCCATCTCGAACACGAACCGGCTGATGGCAAGTCGGTCGCTGGAGGTGGAGACCGTGGCCGACAGGATGTTCACGTGGTGCTCGGAGAGCACGCGCGTCACGTCGCTGAGCAGGCCGGACCGGTCGAGCGCCTCGACCTGGATCTGCACCAGGAAGATGCTCTTCGAGGACGGCGCCCACTCGACGTCGACGATCCGCTCCGGCTCCTTGAGCAGCTCCTGCACGTTGTGGCAGTTGGCCTGGTGCACCGAGACGCCGGCGCCGCGGGTGACGAAGCCGACGATCTGATCGCCCGGCACCGGGGTGCAGCACTTCGCCAGCTTGACCAGGATGTCCGGTGCGCCCTTGACCAGGACCCCGGACTCGCTGCTGCGGCTGCGCGGACGCGGGGAGCGCGGGAGGGTGACCTCGTGCTCGTCCGACTCCGGGTCGCCCTGGATGGTCGCGACGACCTTCTCCAGCACCGACTGGGTGGAGACGTGCCCCTCGCCGACCGCGGCGTAGAGCGCCTCGACGTCGTTGTAGCGGAGCTGACTGGCCACCTCGGTGAAGGTGTCCTGGCTCATCAGCTTCTGCAGCGGCAGGTTCTGCTTGCGCATGGCCCGCGCGATGGAGTCCTTGCCCTGCTCGATCGCCTCGTCGCGGCGCTCCTTGGTGAACCACTGGCGGATCTTGTTGCGGGCCCGCGGGCTCTGCACGAAGTTCAGCCAGTCCTGGCTCGGGCCGGAGTCGGGGTTCTTCGAGGTGAAGACCTCGACGACGTCGCCGGTGGTCAGCGAGGACTCAAGAGGCACGAGGCGACCGTTGACCTTCGCGCCCATGGTGCGGTGGCCGACCTCGGTGTGCACGGCGTAGGCGAAGTCGACCGGGGTCGCGCCGGTCGGCAGGCCGATCACACGGCCCTTGGGCGTGAAGACGTAGACCTCCTTCGCACCGATCTCGAAGCGGAGGGAGTCGAGGAACTCGTTCGGGTCGGTCGTCTCGGACTGCCAGTCGGACAGGTGCGCGAGCCAGGCGAGGTCGGTGTCGTTCGAACCGGAGGCGACCTTGCCCGTCGCCATCTGCTCCTTGTACTTCCAGTGCGCCGCGATGCCGAACTCGGCGTGCTGGTGCATCTCGTTGGTGCGGATCTGGATCTCGACCGCGCGGCCCTTCGGCCCGATCACCGTGGTGTGCAGCGACTGGTACAGGTTGAACTTGGGAGTCGCGATGTAGTCCTTGAAGCGCCCGGGCATCGGGCTCCAGCGCGCGTGGATCGAGCCGAGCACGGCGTAGCAGTCGCGCACCGAGTTGACCAGGACGCGGATGCCGACCAGGTCGTAGATCTCATCGAAGTCGCGGCCGCGGACCACCATCTTCTGGTAGATCGAGTAGTACTGCTTCGGCCGGCCGACGACGCGGCCGCGGATCTTGCCCGCCCGCAGGTCCTCGCCGATGAGGTCGATGATGCTCTGGACGAACTCCTCGCGCTGCGGGGTCCGCACCTTCACGAGGCTCTCGATCTCGTTGTAGATCTTGGGGTAGAGCACCGCGAAGGACAGGTCCTCGAGCTCCCACTTGATCGCCTGGATGCCGAGGCGGTTCGCCAGCGGCGCGTAGATCTCGAGGGTCTCGGTCGCCTTGCGGGCCGCGGACTCGGCGGGGACGAAGCCCCAGGTGCGCGCGTTGTGCAGGCGGTCGGCCAGCTTGATGATCAGAACGCGGATGTCCTTCGACATCGCCACGATCATCTTGCGGACGGTCTCGGCCTGCGCGCTGTCGCCGTACTTGACCTTGTCGAGCTTGGTGACGCCGTCGACCAGCATCGCGACCTCGTCGCCGAAGTCGGCGCGCAGCTCGTCGAGCTTGTAGTCGGTGTCCTCCACTGTGTCGTGCAGCAGCGCGGCGGCGATGGTCTTCGAGCCGATGCCGAGGTCGGCGAGGATCTGCGCGACGGCCAGCGGATGCGTGATGTACGGCTCGCCGCTGCGGCGCTTCTGGTTCGCGTGCGCCCTCTCGGCGACCGAGTAGGCCCGCTCGATCAGCGCGATGTCGCTCTTGGGGTGGTGCGTGCGCACGGTCCGGACGAGCGTGTCGACCGCGCCGGACGGCTGCGCGCGCGAGAAGATCCGCGGGACCAGCCGGCGCAGGGCGGCGGTCGAGGACGTGGTCGTGGTGTCGCTCACGCGGAGATCTCCATCGCCTCATTATCGCCCGTCGCGCGGGCGCCGCGTGACCGGTCCGCCGGGAGCGGACAGGCCCGCGGTCAGTCGATCCGGCCCGGGCGTCCCTCGTCGTCGACGACGTCGCCGCCGGCGGCCGCCCAGGCGGTCATCCCGGCCTCGATGTTCGCCGTCTCGTAGCCGGCGCCGTCGAGCGCCTGGACGACCATGGCCGAGCGGACGCCGGAGTGGCAGACGACGAGGATCGCCGCGTCGCGAGGGAGCTCGTCCTGCCGCTCGCCGATGCTGCCCATCGGGATGTGGTGCGCCGCCGGAGCGTGCCCGAGCGCCCACTCGTGCGGCTCGCGCACGTCGAGCAGCCAGACCTCGTCGCGCTCGACGAGTCCGATCGCGTCCGCGGCGGTGACCTGTGCGTAGTCGGCCACAATCAGCCCTGCACGACGGGGGTCGTGGCGCGCTCGCGTGCCGAGACGACCCGCTTGTCGTGCTTGGCGATCTCGGCCTCGCCGCTGCGCAGCTGGGCGTAGAGCGGGGCCGCCACGAAGATCGTCGAGTACGTGCCGACGATGATGCCGATGAGCAGCGCGAGCGAGATGTCGCGGAGGGTGCCGGCGCCGAGGACGAAGGCGCCGATCACGAGGATCGCGGCCACCGGCAGGGCGGCGACGATCGAGGTGTTGATCGAGCGCACCAGCGTCTGGTTCTCGGCGAGGTTGACCGTCTCGGAGAAGGTCTTGGTGGTGCTGCCGAGCGCCTCCCCCGTGTTCTCGCGGATCTTGTCGAAGACGACGACCGTGTCGTAGAGCGAGTAGCCGAGGATCGTCAGCAGGCCGATGACCGCCGCCGGCGAGACCTCGGTCCCGGTGATGCCGTAGACGCCGGCCACGATCACGAGGTCGTGCAGGAGCGCGACGATCGCGGCGAGCGACATCTTCCAGGTCCGGAAGTAGGCCCACATCGCCAGGGCGGCCAGGATCACGAAGATGATCAGGCCGCGGACGGCCTGCTGCGTGACGTCCGAGCCCCAGGCGGCGCCGATGAAGGACGACGCGACCTGCTCCGTCGGGACGGAGTACGCCTCCGACAGCGCGTTGCGGACCTGGGTCGACTCGTCGGTCGACAGCTGGCTGGTCTGCACCCGGATCGAGTCGTCGCCGACGATCGAGACGCGCGGGACCGCGTCGGGCGAGACCGAGGTGACGGCGTCTGTCGCGGCGGTCTGGTCCAGGTTCTCCGGCGCGGTGACCGTGAACTCGGAGCCGCCGGTGAACTCGATGCTGAAGTTGAAGCCACCGCGCGCCGCCGTGCCGAGCACGGTGAGCAGGATGATCGCGATCGAGATGAGGTACCAGGTGCGCCGGCGGCCGACGAAGTCGACCGAGCGCTTGCCGGTGTAGAGGTCGTTTCCGAACTGCGAGAAGCTGGCCATCACGCGTCCTTCCCGTTCGAGTCGTTCGAGGAGCTGCGCGCGGCGGCCGCCTCGGCGGCCTTGCGCTCGGCGATGGTCTGGCGGCGGGCGGCCTCGCGGGCGGCGGAGGAGCCCTTGCCCGAGGCGCCCTTGCCGGCGAGCACGGCGTCCTGCGGGCGGAACGCCGCTCGGCCGCGGTAGACCGCGCCGAGTGCACGCGGATCCAGCCCGGAGGCCTTGTGCCCCTCGGAGAAGAACTTGGTCGTCGCGAGCAGCTGGAGCATCGGGTGGGTGAAGAGGATCACCACCACGAGGTCGATCAGCGTCGTGATGCCGAGCGTGAGCGCGAAGCCGCGGACGCTGCCGACCGCGAGGGCGAAGAGCACGACGGCGGCGAGCAGGTTCACCATGTCGGAGGCGAAGATCGTGCGCAGCGCGCGCCGCCAGCCGGCCTCGACCGAGGACTCGAGCCCGCGGCCGTCGCGCAGCTCGTCGCGGATCCGCTCGAAGTAGACGATGAAGGAGTCCGCCGTGATGCCGATGGCCACGATCAGACCCGCGACTCCCGCGAGCGAGAGGCGGAGTCCCTCCCGCCAGGAGAGCAGGGTGACGACGAGATAGGTGACGATCGCCGCCACCATCAGCGACGCGATGGTCACCGCGCCGAGCACGCGGTACTGGGCGATCGAGTAGACGACGACGAGGATGAGGCCGATCAGGCCCGCGAGCAGGCCGCTGGCGAGCTGGGTGGAGCCGAGCGTCGCGGAGATGCTGTCCGAGCTCTGCACCTGGAAGCCGATCGGCAGGGCGCCGTACTTCAGCTGGTCGGCGAGGGTCTTCGACGACTCCTGGGTGAAGGAGCCGGAGATCTGCGCGTTGCCGTCGGTGATCGCCGCGTTGGTGGACGGCGCCGAGATGACGCGGCCGTCGAGGACGATCGCGAACTGGTTCTGCGCCCCCTGCAGGCCGATGAGGCGCGAGGTGACGTCGCCGAAGGCCTGGGTGCCCTGGTCGTCGAAGGAGAGGTTGACCGCCCAGGTGCCGGTGCTGGCGCCGGAGGACGTCGTCATCAGGCCGTTCGAGGCGTCGGAGATGTCCTCACCGGTGATCTCGACCGGGCCGAGGATGTACTTCGCCGTGTCGTTGTCATCGCAGGTGATCAGGGGCTGATCGGCCGGCGCGAGGTTCGGGTCCTGGTCGTTCAGGAACGCGCAGTCGAAGGAGGTGTACTGCGCCTCGAGCGCCGGCGTGATGTAGGCGAGGTCGCTCGCGCTGGTCGGCGCGGCCGTCGGCTCGGTGGCGAGCGAGGGGTCGACCGGGGTCGGCGTGGGCGACGCGGTCGAATCGCCGCCGACCGAGCTGTTGGTCGCCTGGCTGGCGACGAGCACCGGGCGGAAGTCGAGCTTCGCCGAGGCCTCGATGCGCTGCAGCGTCGCGTCGTCCGGCGTGCCCGGGATCGAGACGACGATGTTGCTCGAGCCCTGGGTCGTGATCTCGGACTCGGAGACGCCCGCGGCGTCGATCCGCTGGCGGATGATCGAGACGGCCTGCGTCAGCTGCTCGGACGAGACGGTCTGGCCGTCCGAGAGCTGGGGCTGGAGCACGATCTGGGTGCCGCCCTCGAGGTCGAGCGCGAGCTTCGGCGTCCAGGAGCCGCCGCCGAAGGCGACGGCGGCGGCGTTGAGGCCGACGAGCGCGAGGATCAGGACGCCGAGCCAGCTCAGCGAGCGCCGGGCCTTCCGGACGGGGGTTGATGCGGCCACCCAGGGCTCACCTTCTTCTTCGGTCGGCGCCGGCTCTCCGGCCGACGCTGGCTCTGCGGTCGACGTCGATCCTCGCGCAGGCGCCGACCCCGGGGGCCGCGCCTGTCGTCCGATCGACGGTCTTCGATCCGGGGCGTACCCCGGACGTGGAAGGGCGGGCGGGGTGCCGATGCACCCTGCCCGCCCTGGAGACTACTGCGCGTCGGGCCTGCGGTCGCGCTCGACCGGGTCGACCAGCGGGTCGGACGTGTGCGCGGCGTCGCGCTCGCCGAACGCGGGCGACTCCACGGCCGCCACGGACTCGGCCTCGTCCTCGTCGGCGACGACCGCGTTCTCGGTCGGGTCGATGAGGCGGGCGATGGCCTGGCGGTGGATCGTCAGGAGCGTCCCGGGGGTCGACTCGATGACGATCTTGTTCTCGTCGTCGTCGATCGAGACGACGGTGCCGAACAGGCCGGAGCCGGTCATCAGCTCGACACCGGGGACCAGTCCGGACTTCATCTTCTCCGCGTCGCGCTGCCGCTTCTTGTTGTTGCGGAACATGAAGATGATCATCACGGCGAGAAGCAGGACGAGCAGGATGATCGTCGGATCCATGGGTGAGCCTTCCGGAGTTGAGGGTGATCCGCCGCGCACACAAGGGGTGGCGCATGCGGATCGAGCGGCCCGTCGGGCCTTGAAGATTATAGGTCATCTCCGAACAGGGGCCGCTGGGAGGCCGAGGCGGCTCCCCCGCGCGGTTCCACGCCGAAGTGGCGCCACGCCGCCGGGGTCGCGACGCGCCCGCGGGGCGTGCGGGTGAGCAGCCCGATCCGGACGAGGAACGGCTCGACGACCGCCTCGACCGTCTCCGCCTCCTCGCCGACGGAGACCGCGAGCGTGTTGAGGCCGACCGGTCCGCCGTCGAAGCGGGTGAGCACGATGTCCATCACGGCGCGGTCGAGACGGTCGAGGCCGAGCTCGTCGACGTCGTAGAGGTCGAGCGCGGCGCGGACCGCGGTGACGTCGGCGCGACCGCCGTGCACGAGCGCGAAGTCGCGGACCCGGCGCAGCAGGCGGTTCGCGATGCGCGGGGTGCCCCGGCAGCGGCCGGCGATCTCGGCGACCGCCTCGCCGTCGATGTCGAGGTCGAGCAGCCGCGCGGCGCGGGTCAGCACCTGGCGCAGCTCGTCCTCGGCGTAGAACTCGAGGTGGGCGGTGAAGCCGAACCGGTCGCGCAGCGGATTCGGCAGGAGGCCCGAGCGCGTGGTCGCGCCGACGAGGGTGAACGGCGCGAGATCCAGGGGGACGGAGGTCGCGCCGGCGCCCTTGCCGACCATGATGTCGATCCGGAAGTCCTCCATCGCGAGGTAGAGCATCTCCTCTGCGGAGCGCGCCATGCGGTGGATCTCGTCGATGAAGAGGATCTCGCCGGGGAGCAGCGAGGAGAGCACGGCGGCCAGGTCGCCGGCGTGCTGGATCGCGGGGCCGCTGGACATCCTCAGCGGTGACGAGCTCTCCTCCGCCACGATCATCGCGAGGGTGGTCTTGCCGAGGCCGGGCGGGCCGGCCAGCAGGATGTGGTCGGGCGTGCGGCCCTGCATCGCGGCCGCCTTGAGCAGCAGCTCGAGCTGGCCGCGGACCTTGCGCTGGCCGACGAACTCGCCGAGGTTCTTCGGGCGCAGCGCGCCCTCGAAGGCGATCTCGGCCTCGGAGGCGACCTCGGGACCCATCACGTCGTCGCCGCTCACGAGCGCGCCGCCGGACCGAGCCGAGCCAGGGCGAGGCGGAGCAGCGACTGCACGCTCGCCGCGTCGGACGCCTGGGCGTCGAGCAGGATCTCGTCGACGACCTCGGCGGCGACGCGCTCGGGCCAGCCGAGGCCGACGAGCGCCGAGAGCACGCTCTGCGCGGCCGTCGCACCCGGCCCGGAGCCGCGGGCGGCGCGCGGGCGGACGGCGAGCTTGCCCGCGAGCGACAGGATGATGAGCTTCGCGGTCTTGGGGCCGATGCCCGAGACCTTGCGGAAGACGGCGTCGTCCTCGTCGGCGACGGCCTGCGCGATGCGCTCGGGCTCGACCGCGCCGAGCACGCCCAGCGCGGACTTGGGGCCGACGCCGGTGACGCCGATCAGCAGCTCGAAGATCTCGAGCTGCTCCTCGTCCGGGAAGCCGTAGAGGGTCAGCGAGTCCTCGCGGACGATCAGCGTCGTCGTCAGCACGGTCTCGTCGCCGACCCGCAGCTCGAGCGCGTGCTGCGGGGTGACGTTGACCGCGTAGCCGACGCCGTGGACGTCGACGACGGCGAGGCTCCCGCGAGCGGAGAGGACGGTGCCGCGGAGGGAGGAGATCACCGCGTCAGTCTAGAGGCTCGAACAGGCGTTCGAGTGGCGGCCTCCGCGGCGCGCCAGGCCCGCTGCGCCGCGGTCTCCGCCTCGGCCGTGGCGGGGCCCGCGGCGATCGGCCCGCGCCAGGCGTGACAGACGGCGAGGGCGAGGGCGTCGGCCGCGTCGGCCGGCTTCGGCGGGGCGTCGAGCCGGAGGATGCGCTGGATCATCGTGGTGACCTGGCGCTTGTCGGCCGAGCCGTAGCCGGTGACCGCGGCCTTGACCTCGCTGGGCGTGTGCATGCCGACGACGAGGTCGCGGCGGGCGGCCGCGACCAGCGCGACGCCGCTGATCTGGGCGATGCCCATCACGGTGCTGACGTTGTTCTGCGCGAAGACGCGCTCGATCGCCACGGCGTCGGGCCGGTGCTCGTCGAGCAGCGCCTCGATCCCGTCGCCGAGGGCGAGCAGCCGGCGCTCGAGCGGCGCGTCTGCCGGGGTGCGCAGGACGCTCACGTGCACGAGCGTCGCTCGGCGGTCGCGTCCGACGTCGACGATGCCGACGCCGCACCGGGTGAGCCCCGGGTCGATCCCGAGGACGCGCATCAGCGCGTCCGCCCGGGACGAGCCGGGGTCACCGGGTCACTCCTCGTCGTTCTCGAGCTCGGCCCGGACCTCGGGCGTGATGTCGAGGTTCGTGTAGACGTTCTGCACGTCGTCCGAGTCCTCGAGCGCGTCGATCAGGCGGAAGACCTTGCGCGCCGTCTCCGCGTCGGCCTCGACCTGCAGCGAGGCGACGAACTCGACGTCGGCGGCGTCGTAGTCGATGCCCGCCTCCTGGAGCGCCGTGCGCGCCGGGACCAGCTCGGCGGCCTCGGTGCGGACCTCGAAGGACTCGCCGTGGTCGATGACGTCGTCGACGCCGAAGTCGAGGACCGCGCCGAGCACGTCGTCCTCGGTGACGCCGTCGCCGTGCGGCACGGTGATGACGCCCTTGCGCGCGAAGTTGTAGGCGACGCTGCCCGGGTCGGCCATGGTGCCGCCGTTGCGGGTCATCGCGGTGCGGACGTCCGCCGCGGCGCGGTTCTTGTTGTCGGTGAGGCACTCGACGAGCAGCGCGATACCGTTCGGGCCGTAGGCCTCGTACATGATCGTCGTGTAGTCGATGACCTCGCCGGTGAGGCCGGCGCCGCGCTTGATCGCGCGGTCGATGTTGTCGTTCGGGACGGAGGTCTTCTTGGCCTTCTGCACGGCGTCGACGAGCGTCGGATTGCCGGACATGTCGGCGCCGCCGATCTTGGCGGCCACCTCGATGTTCTTGATCAGCTTGGCGAAGGACTTCGCGCGGCGCGAGTCCTTGATCGCCTTCTGGTGCTTGGTCGTGGCCCACTTGGAATGCCCGGACACGGTGCTCCCTCGGAAATCTCGTTCGTGCGACTCCCTCGGGCGCCGCTGATGGCTGGTCCAGTGTAATCGAGCGCCGGGCGGGCGGTCCGAGCCGCGCCCGAGGGAAGAGCCCTTGCGACTCCGCGCGAGGGGTGCGAATCGGACAGGCCGGACGATCCGTGCCACGGACTTAGCGGATCCGGCCGGCACCCGGAACGCTCACCGGGAAGACCCCGGCCGCGGTGGGCCCGCTGCGGCCCCACGGTGGTCGACGACCCGAGGAGAGACGATGACAGCTCAGAACCACACCCAGGGACCCGGTCCCGCGACCACCACTGCCGGCGTCCGACGGAGATCGCTGATCGAGGTCGCGTGGACCACGCCCGTGGTCGCCGCTGCCGTCGCGGCACCGGGCGCCGCCGCGTCGACCCCGAGTCCTGTCGCCGACGCGAGAGTCGTCCTCGGACTGGTCGTCGGCTCCTTCAACCCGCGGGAGGTGGCGGTCAATCTCTACGTGACGCGCTTCCAGACCACCGGACCGGGCAACCCGCCCCTGCTCTCCGATGTCGAGCTCCTGGAGGAAGGGCAGGTGGAGATCACCCTGGAGCACGACACCGTCGCATGGCCGGACTTCGCCCGCCTGGTCCGGCCCGGCACGCACCGGATCGTCATTCCGGCCGGCCGGTACGCGAACTACACCGGATACCAGCGCGACGGCCACGACGTGTCGGTCGCGTTGGCGCGGAGTCCCTTCACCGTGCTCCTGACCGACTCACCGACCGGCACCTTCCCGGTGTCGGGCACGGTGACCAGCGGCCCGATCGACACCGTCTCGGCCGCACTGCTCGGCACCTACGGGCGGTCGTCCACGACAGACACGGTCACGGTGTGACCGACCGCCAGCACCCGGAGGACGGCCCTCGCCCGCCGATCCACCCCACGGGAGTCGCACGCCGCGCAGCGGTCGCGGCCGCCTGGTCCGCCCCGGTGATCGCCGCCGCAGTCGCCGCGCCCGGCGCCTCCGCCTCCCCGGTCGCGGCCGGCGGGTTCGCCGGAGTGTCGATCGGCGCCGGTGCCGGCGACGGCCGGTTCGTCGTCCTCGTCCTCCTCACGACGACGGCGACCACGACCACGACCACGACCACGGCGGACCTGGTCTTCGGCGAGGACGTCCGCGTGGACGTCACCGCAGAGCACGACGTCGCCTCCTGGGGCGAGGGCGTCGTGGCGGACGGTCCGCGCGCCGGGCACGTCTCGATCCCGGCCGGCTCGCACCCGATCACCACCACCTACGAGACCGAGGGAAGACTCGCCGCGGTCGCCAGGAGGGCCTTCTTCTGTCGGCTCACGGCTTCCCCCACCGGCAGCTTCGCCGTCTCGGCCGCCGTCACCCGCGGACCCCTGTACCGCGGGTCGGACCCGATCGTGACGTCCGTCTACGGGAGTCCGTCCTTCAGAGGGACGGTGACGATCTGACGGGCAGGACCCGTGCGCTCGAGATCGCCCGATCGAGCCACCGGCATGATCTGCGCCAGCGATTCGGCGCCGCCCGCTCCTCGTCGGCAGAGTGGCCGGCGAGCCGGGTCGCACCCTGCCGTCCAGTCGACGCGAACGAGAACGAGGACACCGATGACACCCGATGAGCGCCACCCGCACGACGACGAGCGCGGATCCTCCCCTCCGCCGGGCATCGCACGGCGGACCGCTGTCACGGCCGCGTGGACGACCCCGGTGGTCGCCGCCGCGGTCGCCGCTCCCGGCGCCTCGGCGTCCCCCGCCCCTGCGGGAAGCGGAGCGTTCCTGGGTGTGACCCTTCAGGGCTACCGCCCCGGTGTCTTCGTGACGGCGGTGTTCCTCAATGCCCCTCAGACGTCCTTGTCGCCGATCGTGCTCGAGCGCGCTGCGGAGATCCGGATCACGGCGGGGCACGACGTCGCGTACTGGGGATCCGGGATCGTGGCAGAGAGCCCCCGAGCGGGCCGCCTGCTCGTCCCTGCGGGCTCGTACTCGGTCTCCGCCATCTACGACATCGACGGACGACGCATCTCGGTCGCCTACCCACTCGGACAGCTGACCTCCGGCCTGACCTCCTCTCCGACCGGCTCGTTCCCCGTGACCGTCGCTGTGGTGAGCGGACCGGTCTACCCCGGTCCCGACCCGTCCGTCACGCAGGGATACGGGCTTCCCTCGCAGACCATCATGATCACGGTCTGACGATCGCCGGCGGTCAGCGCAGCAGCTGGGAGAGGACGCGGTCGGCCTCCGACGCGTCGCGGGTCCGGAAGATCGGGCGGAGCGGGCAGCTCTGCGGCGTCGATCGGATCGGATTCCGTCCTCCGCCAGGAGGCTGTGGGCGGACGGCCGGAGTCGCCGCCGGGGCCGCGCTCCGCGGCAATCCCGCCAGGCGGCACGATCGGTGCCAGAGATTCGCCCCTCGTTCCCTCCTACCGAGAAGGTGATGCCGGCGCTGGAACGCTCCGCGCGGCACCCGCGATTCGAACGAGGACGTCGACGCACCAGGACGCAGGGCCGCGCGGCCGAGACGAGAACGAGGAGCGCGATGACGAACGACCCGCGGAGGGACGACACGACCGGACTGGACGGGGGTCGTCCACCGGGGATCGGGCGCCGGTCGGCGCTCGCGGTCGCCTGGACGGTCCCGGTGATCGCGGGCGCGGTGGCCGCCCCTGCGGCCTCCGCCTCCACGCCGCCGAAGGAGGACGGCACCTTCCTCGGCGTCTGGCTCGCCTCCCTCGGCGGCGAGTCCCCGCGGGCCTTCCGCGTCGAGGTGTACCTCAACGGGACCGGGACTCCGGGGACCCCGGTCGTCCTCCCCCAGGACGCGGTCGTGCGCGTCGACTCACCGGACCACGACGTCGCCGTCTGGCCGGACGGGATCGTTCCCGAGGGGCCTCGGGTCGGCACGATCACGATCCCCGCCGGGATCTACCGCACCGTCGAGAGCTACACGGTCCGCACCAGGAGCGTGGTGGTCACCGCCCCGTACCCGGGGCCTCAGACCGTGTGCGAGCTCGCCCCCGAGCCGCGGGGACGATTCGCGGTGGAGGCGAAGGTGACGCGGGGACCCACCTATCGAGGTCCCGACCCGTACGCGACCGGCATCCACGGCCGCCCGTCCGCGGTGGCCGTCCTCACGTTCTGAGACGCGTTCCGGCACGCTCGAACCGGTCGATTCCGCACGTCGGAGAGTGTTCCGCGCGCCGGAGATCAGCCGCGCGGCTCTCCGGCACGCGGAGCTGCGTCCGGCACGTCCGAACGGACCGGGCCAGCGAGCCGGGGGATGTTCCACGAGCCCGAGGTCCGCCCCGCGGCCCCTGGCACCGACGTCCAGGATCTGCGCGCTCGGGATCGTCCGATCGAGCCACCGGCACGATCTGCGCCACCGATTCGGCGCTCACTGCCCCTCGTCGGCAGAGTGGCCGGCGAGCCGGGCAGCTCTCTGCCGTCCGGTCGCCGCGAACGAGATCGAGGACCGATGACACCCGACGAGCACCCCCCGCACGACGACGAGCTCCGATCGCCCCCTTCGCCCGGAGTCGCGCGGCGGACCGCGGTCATGGTCGCGTGGACGACCCCGGTGGTCGCCGCCGCGGTCGCCGCTCCCGGCGCCTCGGCGTCCCCCGCCCCGGTGATCGCCTCCACCTTCGTCGGGGTGAGGGTCACGTCGTACGCCGCCGGTACCTTCGGCGTCACCGCCTACATCAACGCGACCGGAACGACCGGGTCGAGCGTTCAGCTGGAGGAGGAGACGTGGGTGGACGTCTCGACCGACCACGACGTCTCGCGCTGGGACAGCGGACTCATCGCGATGGGGCCCCGGGCCGCCCGCCTGGTCGTCGCCGTCGGCCCTTACCCCGTGAACCGGACCTACCAGATCGGCAGCCAGAGCGTCTCGGTCTCCTTCAATCAGACGTACACGTCCTTCCTCACTGCAGAGCCGAAAGGCAGTTTCCTCGCGACAGCCACCCTGACCCGCGGCCCCGTCTACCTCGGGCCCGATCCCGGCGCCGCCCAGCAGTTCGGAGCGACATCCGCGACGGCGACAGTGCCGAACTGACCGCGCGCTGCTTCAGCAGGCGGGAGAGGACGCGGTCGGCCGACGACGTCTCGCCGGTTCGGCAGGTCGGGCCGAGCGGACAGTCCTGCGGCGTCGATCGGAGGAGGTCCGGTCCTCCACGAAGAGCCTGTGGGCGAACGGCCGGAGTCGCCGCCGAGGCCGCGCCCCCGGCGGATCCCGCCAGGCGGCACGATCGATGCCAGAGATTCGCCGCTCGCCACCTCCCCTCGGGAAGGTGATGCAGGCGCAGGAACGCTCCGCGCGGCCCCGCGATTCGAATGAGGACGAGGACACACCATGACGCAGGACCACCACCACGACGACGGTCTCCGCTCGTCTCAGCCCCCGGGCATCGCGCGCCGCACCGCCGTCGCCGCCGCATGGACCACTCCGGTCGTCGCCGCCGCCGTAGCGGCTCCCGGCGCCAGCGCGTCACCCGCACCGGTCGGCACCGGAACCTTCGCCGGCCTCATCCTGTCGAGGGTCTACCCCCGCAGCTTCCAGACCAGGGTCATCGTGAACGGGGACCGGACCGCCACCGGGCAGATCGTGCTCGCGGAGGACGTCGAGGTCAGGATCACGGTCGAACACGACGTCGAGTCCTGGGGGACCGGCGTCGTACCCGAGGGCCCCGGCTCCGGGCGCTTCCTCTTCCCCGCCGGATCCTACGCGGCCATCGAGAGCTACCCCTTCGGCACCACTCTCCTCTGGGTCTCCTTCTCCTCCAGGCCCCCGGTGACACGCCTCAGTGCCAGTCCGAGGGGCGCGTTCTCCGCGACGATCGCCATCGTGCGAGGGCCGGTCTTCCCGGGCCCGGATCCCTCCGCTACCGAAGGATGGGGTCTGCCGTCCGCCACCAGCACCATCGACGTCTGACCGGAGCTCCTCCGCTCCGAGCCGAGCCGAGGAGGACGTCCTCGGCGGCAAGCACGCCGAGCCGATGGCGCGCTACTTCAGCAGGCGGGAGAGGACGCGGTCGGCCAGCGGCTTCCCGCCGGTCTGGCAGGTGGGGCAGTACTGCAGCGTCGAGTCGGAGTAGATCACCTGGCGGATCGTGTCGCCGCAGACCGGGCAGGCCTCGCCGGTGCGGCCGTGCACCCGCATCCCGAGCTTCTTCTCGCGCTTGAGATCGGCGGCGTGCAGCCCCTCGGCCCGGCCGAGTGCCTCCTCCAGGGTGTAGTGCAGCGCGGTGTACAGGCGGTCGAGCTCGTCCGGCGTGAGTGTCGCCGGCTTGAACGGCGACATCCGCGCGACGTGCAGGATCTCGTCGGAGTAGGCGTTGCCGATCCCGGCGATCCGGGACTGGTCGCGCAGCACGCCCTTGAGCTGGGCACGGCCCGCGGTGGCCAGGATCGCGCCGAGGATCTCGCGGGTGAACTCCGGGTCGAGCGGATCGGGACCGAGCCTGGCCACGCCCGGCACGTCCCGCGGGTCCTCGACGATCGAGATCGCGAGGCTCTTCTTCGTGCCGGCCTCGGTGATGTCGAAGCCGGAGCCGTCGTCGAGGATCAGGCGCGCGGCGAGCGGGCCACGGCCCGGCTTCACCGGCGCGGTCGGCCGCTCGGGACGCCAGCGCACCCAGCCCGCGCGGGCCAGGTGCAGCAGAACGTGCACGTCGCCGATCGCGAGATCGAGGAACTTCCCGTGCCGGCTCACCCCGTGCACCGTCTCCCCCACGAGCGAGGACGGCGGGATCGCCACGGTCTTCAGCGCGGAGATCGCGAAGACGTCGAGGCGCTCCAGCACGCGGCCGCCGAGGCGCTCGTCGAGGTCGCGGGCGAGCGCGTGCACTTCGGGGAGTTCGGGCATCCCCCTACTGTGCCGTGCCGAGGCGATCGGCGGCGACCCTCGGGAGGAGCCGCCGATGGTCGCGGCGGAGGAGCACGACGCACATCGGTGTGTCGAACCCTGCCAGAGCGCCTCGTCCACGCCACGGGTTCGTCGTTGCAGGCGCTCCGCCGTCAGGCTCTCGGTGGCCCGGGGCGCCCGCACCGCGCCGATGACGACCCAGAACGACGACCCACGACGACGACCCACGACGAGGAGCACCACGATGATCGGCCGCCACCACGACCACCCCGACCACATCTGCCGAGGGATCTCCGATCCGGACGGCTGCGAGAGCGGCGTCGACCGCAAGGCGTCGCCCCGAGTCGCGCGGCGCTCCTCAGCGGCGGTCGCCTCGGCGAGCCCGGTGATCGCCACCGCCGCCGCACCCGGCGCCCCCGCGTCCGTCCCGCCGTCGAGCGCGTCGTCGGGCCGCCTCTCCGCCCGGGCAGCGACGCGGGGAGACTCCTCCGGAGACGCCGCGGACACCCGAGGATCCGAGCTCACGGAGAGCAATACGACCATCGAGGTCTGAGCGGTCCCTGCGGGCCCGCTCTCCGTGCGAGCGGGTCCGCGGCCGACGAGACCGGCGCGCCCCTACGTGTCGGCGCCGAAGCGGGTGGCCGCGACCTTGCGCAGGAACAGCTCGTGGAACCGGTAGTCGCCGGTGATCTCGGGGTGGAACGAGGTGCCCAGCAGGGCGCCCTGCTCGACGGCGACGACGCGGCCGTCGGCCAGCGCGGCGAGGGCGTGCGCCCGCTCCCCCAGCTCCTCGACGACGGGGGCGCGGATGAAGACCGCGTGCATCGGCGGCTCGCCGATGCCGTCGATGTCGAGGTCGGTCTCGAAGGAGTCCAGCTGGTTGCCGAAGGCGTTCCGGCGGACCGTCACGTCCAGGCCGCCGAAGCTGCTCTGGCCGTCGATGCGGTCGAGCACGCGGTCGGCGAGCATGATCAGCCCGGCGCAGGTGCCGTAGACCGGCAGACCCGCCGCGATCGCGGCCTTCACCGGCTCGGCGAGGCCGAACAGGCGCGAGAGCTTGTCCATCACCGTGGACTCGCCGCCGGGGATCACGAGACCCGCGACGGAGTCGAGCTCGGCCGGGCGGCGCACCAGCACCACCTCGGCGCCGAGCTCGCGCAGCACGTGCGCGTGCTCGCGGAAGTCGCCCTGCAGGGCGAGGACGCCGACGCGGAGCCCCGCGAGGGACTCCCGGGTCTCGTCCTCGCCCGCGACGGGCGCGCTCTCGCTACCAGCCACGCTCGGAGAGGCGGTGCGGCGCGGGCACGTCGGCCACGTTGATGCCGACCATCGCCTCGCCGAGACCGCGGGACGCCTCGGCGACCACCTTGGCGTCGTCGAAGAACGTCGTCGCCTTGACGATCGCAGCGGCGCGCTTCGCGGGCTCGCCCGACTTGAAGACGCCGGAGCCGACGAAGACGCCGTCGGCACCGAGCTGCATCATCAGCGCGGCGTCGGCCGGGGTGGCGACGCCGCCGGCGGTGAAGAGCACGACGGGGAGCTTGCCGGTCTGCGCGATCTCGGCGACCAGCTCGTAGGGCGCCTGCAGCTCCTTGGCGGCGACGTAGAGCTCGTCCTTGGTCAGCGACTTCAGGCGGTTGACCTCGGCCGAGATGGTGCGGATGTGCTTGGTGGCCTCGGAGACGTCGCCGGTGCCGGCCTCGCCCTTGGAGCGGATCATGGCCGCACCCTCGGTGATGCGGCGCAGGGCCTCGCCGAGGTTGGTGGCTCCGCAGACGAACGGGACGGTGAACTTCCACTTGTCGATGTGGTTCACGTAGTCGGCGGGCGAGAGGACCTCGGACTCGTCGATGTAGTCGACGCCGAGCTCCTGCAGGATCTGCGCCTCGACGAAGTGGCCGATGCGGGCCTTGGCCATCACGGGGATGGAGACGGCGGCGACGATCCCGTCGATGAGGTCGGGGTCGCTCATCCGCGCGACGCCGCCCTGCGAGCGGATGTCGGCGGGGACGCGCTCGAGCGCCATCACGGCGACGGCTCCGGCGTCCTCGGCGATGCGCGCCTGCTCGGCGTTGACGACGTCCATGATGACGCCGCCCTTGAGCATCTCGGCGAGCCCGCGCTTCACGCGGCTCGAGCCGAACTGCTCCGAGGCGGAGGAGGACGTGGGGGTGGTGTCGGTCATGTTCGCGAGTCCTGTTCTGTGCGGCGACTTCCGCCGACGGCAGCGTCCAGTCTACGAGACGGGGCTGCCCGACATCGGCGCTGGACAAGCGGGGCGAGGCGGGTCTCGATACGCCCCTGCGGGGCTGCTCGACCAGCAGAGGGCGGGCTGGGCGGACCATGCTGATCGAGTAGCCCGCGCAGCGGGCGTATCGAGATCCGCCGGCACCGGGACAGGAGTCTGCAGACTCGGCCTGCTGACGACGGTGGGTCTCGATACGCCCCTGCGGGGCTACTCGACCAGCATGGGCAGCCGCTGCGCCGCTACTCGAACAGCACGGGCAGCCGCAGCGCGGCTGCTCAACAGCACGGGCGGCCGGCGACTGCTGAGAGGGACGGGCGGCCGCAGCGCGGCTGCTCGACAGGCGTGGGTGCGGCCGGCTAGGGGCGGGGCCAGGCGGCCGCGAGGCTCGCTCGGACGTCGCCGAGGAGCTGGGGCAGGGCCTTGGTGCGGGCGATGATCGGGAAGAAGTTGGCGTCGGTCGCCCAGCGCGGCACCACGTGCTGGTGCAGGTGGGCGGCGATGCCGGCGCCGGCGACGGCGCCCTGGTTCATGCCGAGGTTGAAGCCGTCGTTGTTCGAGACCTCGCGGAGGACGCGCATCGCCGTCTGGGTGAGCGCGCCGATCTCGGCCACTTCCTCGGGAGTGGCCTCGTCGTAGAGCGGGATGTGCCGGTACGGGCAGACCAGGAGGTGGCCGGAGTTGTACGGGAAGAGGTTCAGCAGGACGAACGCGTGCTCGCCACGGGCGACGATCAGCGCCTCCTCGTCGCTCAGCGTCGGCGCGACGCAGAACGGGCAGTCGTCGTCGCCCGGCTGGCCCTTCCGGATGTAGACCATCCGGTGCGGGGTCCACAGGCGCTGGAACTCGTCGGGGACGCCGGCGAGGTGCGCGGAGGACTCCGCCCCCTCGGGGACGGCGTCGACGAGCGGCTCTCCCACCGCTAGACCTGGGCCTTGGTCGCGATGGCCTCGCGGATCCGGGCGACGGCGTCGGCGACGGGGATGCCGTTCTCCTGGGTGCCGTCGCGGAAGCGGAAGCTGACCGCTCCGGCGTCGCGGTCCTTCTCGCCGACGATCAGCTGGAACGGGACCTTCTGCAGGGTCGCGTTGCGGATCTTCTTCTGCATCCGGTCGCTGGAGTAGTCGATCTCGGCGCGGACGCCGGCCTTCTTCAGCTGACCGACGACGTCCTCGAGGTAGGGCAGGTACTCGTCGGCAATCGGGATGCCGACGACCTGCACCGGCGAGAGCCAGACCGGGAACGCTCCGGCGTAGTGCTCGGTGAGGATGGCGAAGAAGCGCTCGATCGAGCCGAAGAGGGCGCGGTGGATCATCACCGGGCGCTTCTTCGAGCCGTCGGACGCGGTGTACTCGAGCTCGAAGCGCTCGGGCTGGTTGAAGTCGAGCTGGATCGTCGACATCTGCCAGGTGCGGCCGATGGCGTCGCGCGCCTGGACCGAGATCTTCGGGCCGTAGAACGCGGCTCCACCCGGGTCGGGGACCAGCTCGAGGCCGGACTCGACGGCGACGGCGCGCAGCGACTCGATCGCCGACTCCCACTGCTCGGGGTCGCCGACGAACTTCGGGTTGCCCTCCTCGTTGGTGGAGAGCTCGAGGTAGAAGTCGTCGAGGCCGTAGTCGCGCAGGACCTGGAGCACGAACTCGAGGTTGCGGGTCAGCTCGGCCGACACGTCCTCCTGCGTGACGTAGATGTGCGCGTCGTCCTGGGTCAGCCCGCGGACGCGGGTGAGGCCCTGCAGGGTGCCGCTCTTCTCGTAGCGGTAGACGGTGCCGAACTCGGCCAGTCGCAGCGGCAGCTCGCGGTAGCTGCGCCCGCGCGAGCGGAAGATCAGGTTGTGGAACGGGCAGTTCATGGGCTTCAGGTAGTAGTCCTGGCCCTGGCGGGTGACGGTGCCGTCCTCGTCCTGCAGCTCGTCGAGGTGCATCGGGGGGAACATGCCCTCGGCGTACCACTGCAGGTGGCCGCTGGTCATGAACAGGTCGCCCTTGGTGATGTGCGGCGTGTAGACGAGCTCGTAGTCGTGGGCGAGCAGCTGCTCGCGCATGTACTGCTCGATCTCGTAGCGGATGATGCCGCCCTTGGGGTGGAAGACCGCGAGGCCGGAGCCGATCTCGTCCGGGAAGGAGAAGAGGTCGAGCTCGTGGCCGAGCTTGCGGTGGTCGCGGCGGGCGGCCTCCTCGAGGCGGGCCTGGTGGGCGCGCAGCTCGTCCTTCGTGGGCCACGCGGTGCCGTAGACGCGCTGCAGCTGAGGGTTCTTCTCCGAGCCGCGCCAGTAGGCCGCGGCGTTGCGGGTCAGCGCGTAGCCGTTGCCGATCATCCGGGTGTTGGGCAGGTGCGGGCCGCGGCAGAGGTCCTTCCAGACCGTCTCGCCGGTGCGCGGGTCGACGTTGTCGTAGATGGTGAGCTCGGCGCCGCCGACCTCGACCGACTCGCCGTCGGCGCCCGCGCCCTTGAGCCCGATCAGCTCGAGCTTGTACGGCTCGGCGGCCAGCTCGGCGCGCGCCTCGTCCTCGGTGACGACACGGCGCACGAAGCGCTGGCCCTGGCGGATGATGCGGTCCATCGCCTTCTCGAGCGCCTTCATCGCCTCGGGGGTGAAGGGCTCGGTGACGTCGAAGTCGTAGTAGAAGCCGTCGGTGACGGGCGGGCCGATGCCGAGCTTCGCGTCCGGATTGCTCTGCTGCACGGCCTGCGCGAGCACGTGCGCGGCGGAGTGGCGGAGGATGCTCAGGCCGTCGGGCGAGGAGATCAGGACGGGCTCGATGCTGTCGCCCGGGACGACGTCGGCGGCCAGGTCCTTCAGCTCGCCGTTGACGCGGATCGCGACGACCGCCCGGTCGGTGAAGTGCGTGAACCCCGTGCCGGCCTCGGTGACGACGGCGGCGTCGGTGGGACGGGACGATTCGGGGACGTTCGACGATGCGTTCGACACGCGCGGGTGCTCCTCTGGGGCTGGGGGACCCCTCGACTTTAGTCGTCGGCGCGGCCGCCTCGACGCGGCGACGCGGCCCGGGAGGTGACCTCCCGGGCCGCGCAGGGATTCCCGCGCCCCGTCTCGATTCCTGGCGATCGGGGGCGACAGTGCTCCCCTGGCACCGGGGCACGACCCGATCGCACTCCCGGCACCGGGACGATTCTAGGAGGACCGCTGAGGAAGCCCGGGAAAGTGGTCGAGGATGTCACTCCCTGTGCGGCCCCCTTACTGGGGTCAGGTACCGGGTTGCCAGTGCCGCTATGTTCAGCTGAGAACCACCCGACCACCGGAACCGGCGGCGCACGAACCCTGTCGTGCACCGCCTCCCGACGCGAGGCCCCGCCTCGATCGACCTGCTCATCCTGGGAGCACGACGGTCACAGCGGTGCCGACGTGGCGACGAAGCAGTGCGGCCCCGAAACCGCGCTCGCCTCCGAGCCCGCCCTGCAGTACCCCTTCCCCTGTAAACCCGAAATGCAGGTTGATCCTTTTGTATGCACCACTGGTGCGCGCCTTCAGCGCGCCCTCACGGCTCCATCCCACCTCGAGACCCCGTCGCCTCCCCCCGGCGACCCGGCATACGAGCGGCGGTGAGAGCAGGAGACCGCGGTGACCGCCGTCTCCACCGCGGCCCCGACTCCTCAGCGCGATCCACGCGCCCTCGTCCTCGTTCCGGCACCGCCGGCGGAGGCCTCGAGCTGGCGACGCCGATTCTCGCGGAGGGTCCTGGCCGCGGACGTCTTGGTCGTTCTCGGCGCCGTGTCGCTGGCCGCCGGCCTGCGCTCGGCCGCCGAGCCGCGATCCGCCGAGGCCCGCTCGGCCGACCTCGTGGTCGCCGCCGTCCTCGGCGCCCTCTGGGTCTGCTCCGTCCTCCTCGCCCAGCGGCGCCTCGCTCACCGCATCGGAGCGGGAGCGGACGAGTTCCGCCGTCTGCTCTCGGCGACGGTCGCGACGTTCGGCCTCGCCTCCGTCGCCTCGGTCCTCACCCACGTCGACCTGCCGCGCGTGCACGTGCTGATCGCCCTGCCCGTCGGGCTCGGCGGGATGCTGGCGGCGCACGCCCTCAGCCGCGGGCACCTGGCCCGGGAGCGACGGGCCGGCCGTGCCCTGTCCCGGGTGATCGTCGTCGGCAGCGCCGGTGACGTGACGCACATCGTCACGCAGATCGACCGCAGGCGCGGCCGCGTCGAGTACGACGTCGTCGGCGTCGCGCTCTCGACCGCCGGTGAGCGCACCCGCCTCGCCGACCCGCGGCGCTCGATCACCGTGCGCGGCCGCTCGATCCCGGTCGTCGGAGCGATCGACACGATCGCCCAGGCGGTCGTCGAGCAGCGCGCCGACGCGGTGGTCGTGGCCGGTCAGGTGGACGGCGGCGACGCCTACCTCCGCCGGCTCTGCTGGGCGCTCGAGCCGTTCGCGGTCGAGCTGGTGCTCGCACCGGGGCTCAGCAGTGTCGCCGGACCGCGCATCCACTGGCGCCCGGTGGACGGACTCCCGCTGATGCGGGTCGAGCCGCCGCGCTACTCCGGTCCGCGGCATGCGCTCAAGCGCGTGCTCGACGTGAGCGTCTCGGCCGTCGCCCTGCTGGTGCTCGCGCCGCTGCTGGCCGTGCTCGCGGTGATGATCCGCCACGACAGCACCGGTCCTGCGCTGTTCCGGCAGCAGCGGGTCGGCCGCGCCGGGCACCTCTTCACCATGCTGAAGTTCCGCTCGATGAGCGTCGACGCGGAGTCGCGGCTGGCGGAGCTGAGCGCGGCGAACGAGGGCTCCGGCCTGCTGTTCAAGCTGCGCGACGATCCGCGGGTGACCCCGCTCGGCCGCGTGCTGCGGCGGTACTCGCTCGACGAGCTGCCCCAGTTCTGGAACGTGCTGCGCGGCAGCATGAGCCTGGTCGGCCCGCGCCCGCCGCTGCTCAGCGAGGTGGAGCGCTACGACGACGTCGTGAACCGCCGCCTCTACATCAAGCCCGGCATCACCGGGCTCTGGCAGACCGGCGGCCGCTCCGAGCTCGACTGGGAGGACGGGATCCGACTCGACCTCTACTACGTCGAGAACTGGTCGCTGGCCGGCGACCTGCTCATCCTCTGGCGGACCCTGCGCGTGATGCTGCGCCCGGTCGGCGCGTACTGACGCACCGCCGCTCCGCTCCTTCCTCTCTCCTCCCCTCCGGCGCTCTCTCCGCCGTCCCCTCCCCCGGCGCGCCCCGACGCGCCGTCCCCTCTCGTCCGCGCGCTCCTTCTCCCTGGTCGGAGCGCCCGGTCCCCTCGGCGTGCCCGCATGCCGCCCTCCTCACCCGAAGGAACCCACCATGACCACCACCATCCCCTCCCGGAGGCTCCGCGTCGCGCTCGTCGGCGCCGGCTACTGGGGCCCGAACCTCGCCCGGAACTTCTCCGCCAGCGCCGACTGGGACCTGGTCGCGATCTGCGACCTCGACCCGGTCCGCGCGGAGGCCGTCTCCCGCGCCAACGGCTCCGTGCCGGTGCTGCGCTCCCTCTCGGACGTCCTCGACCTGCCCGGGCTCGACGCGATCGCCATCGCCACCCCGGCGCGCACCCACCACGCCATCGCCATGGCGGCGATCGCCGCGGGGCTGCACGTGCTGGTCGAGAAGCCGCTCGCCGACTCGAGCGTGCTCGGGATCGACATGGTGAACGCCGCTGAGCGCGCCGGTGTCGTGCTGATGGCCGACCACACCTACTGCTACACGCCCGCCGTGCTGAAGATGAAGGAGCTGATCGCCGCCGGCTCGCTCGGCGACGTGCTCTTCGTCGACGCGGTGCGGATCAACCTCGGTCTCATCCAGCCCGACGTCGACGTGTTCTGGGACCTCGCCCCGCACGACCTGTCGATCCTCGACTTCATCATCCCCGGGGGCCTGCGCCCCGGGAACGTCGCCGCCCAGGGCTCCGACCCGCTCGGCTCCGGCCGCGCCTGCGTCGGCTACCTGACCGTCCCGCTCGGCCAGGGCGCGATCGCCAACGTGCACGTGAACTGGCTCAGCCCGACCAAGATCCGCCGGATGGTGATCGGCGGCTCGCGGCGCACGCTGGTCTGGGACGACGTGAACCCGCAGCAGCGGCTGAGCGTCTTCGACCGCGGCGTCGACCTCGGCACCTCGCTCCGCGGCGGGACCTCCCGCCACGATGCGGCGATCTCCTACCGCCTCGGCGACACCTGGTCGCCCGCCCTGCCCGAGCGCGAGCCGCTCGCCGACATGGTCACGGAGTTCGCGACCTCGATCTCGGAGCGCCGCGCGCCCCGCACCGACGGCCGCGCCGCCCTGCGCGTCCTCAGCGTCCTGGAGCAGGTCAGCGACCGGCTGCTCGACGCCGGCCAGGTCAGCCGCACCACCGCTCCGGCGGTCCGCCTGGAGGAGGCGTCGTGGCTGAGCTGACCCCCTCCCCCGTCTCGCTCGAGGGCGCCGAGGTCCTGGTGACCGGCGGTGCCGGCACCATCGGCTCGACGATCGTCGACCGCCTCCTCGACACCGGCGTCAGCCGGGTCGACGTCCTCGACAACCTCGTCCGCGGGCGCCGGCAGAACCTCGAGCACGCGCTCGCGGACGGCCGGGTCCGGCTGATCGAGGGCGACATCCGCGACCGCGCGACGGTCGACTCGGTCGTCCGCGGCAAGGACGTCGTCTTCCACCAGGCGGCGATCCGGATCACCCAGTGCGCGGAGGACCCGCGCCTTGCCTTCGACGTCCTCGCCCAGGGCTCCTTCACCGTCTTCGAGGCGGCGGCGGCGCACGGCGTCGGCCGGGTGGTGGCCGCGTCCAGCGCCTCCGTCTACGGACTCGCGACGCAGTTCCCCACTCCGGAGAGCAACAACCCCTACGCCAACGACACGATCTACGGCGCGGCGAAGGCCTTCTCGGAGGGCATGCTCACCAGCTTCGGCGCGATGAACGGCCTGCGCTCGACGGCGCTGCGCTACTTCAACGTCTACGGACCGCGGATGGATGTGCACGGCCTCTACACCGAGGTGCTCGTGCGCTGGATGGAGCGGATCGAGGCGGGCGTCCCGCCGCTGATCATGGGCGACGGCGCGCAGACGATGGACTTCGTGCACGTGGACGACGTCGCCCGGGCCAACGTGGTCGCGGCGACGGCCGGACGCGACGGCGCGTTCAACATCGGCACGGGGGTCGAGACCAGCCTGCTGGAGCTCGCCCGCACGCTGCTGCACGTCATGGAGTCCGACCTGGACGTCGTCTTCGCGCCGGCGCGCTCGGTCAACGGCGTCACCCGCCGCCTGGCCGACACCCGGGCGGCGCGCGACGAGCTCGGCTTCGTCACCGCGTACGACCTGGAGAGCGGTCTGCGCTCGCTGGTCGAGTGGTGGCGCGCCGAGCGGCTCGACGCCGCCGTCCTGAGCGGAGCGACCCGATGAGCGCGGCGAGCACCGGCGCAGCGAGCACCGGGCGCATCGACGTGATGCGCCCCTGGCTGGGCACCGAGGAGAGCGACGCGCTCGCCGAGGTGATCGCCTCCGGCTGGATCGCACAGGGCCCCCGGGTCGCGCGGTTCGAGGCGGCCTTCGCCGAGGCGATGGGCGTCGGCCACGCGGTCGCGCTGTCCAGCTGCACCACGGCCCTGCACCTCGGGCTCGTGGTCGGCGGCGTGAGCGCCGGGGACGACGTCGTGGTCCCCTCCTTCTCCTTCATCGCGACCGCCAACGCGGTCGTGCACGCCGGCGGCCGGCCCGTCTTCGCCGACGTCGACCCGGTCACGGGCAACGTCACCGCGGAGACGATCGCCGCGGCGCTGACCCCGGCCACCCGCGCGGTGATCGCGGTCGACCAGGGCGGCGTGCCCGTCGACCTCGAGCCGATCCGCGCGCTCTGCGACCCGCTCGGGATCCTCGTCCTCGAGGACGCCGCCTGCGGCGCGGGCTCGCGGTACCGCGGCCGCTCCGTCGGCGCCGGCGCGGCGCTGACCGCCTGGTCGTTCCACCCCCGCAAGCTCCTCACCACCGGTGAGGGCGGGATGCTCACGACGGACGACGCGGACCTCGCGGCCCGCGCCCGCCGCCTGCGCGAGCACTCGATGTCCGTCTCCGCGGCGGACCGGCACGGCAGCGTGCTCGCCGCACCGGAGCACTACGACGAGGTCGGCTTCAACTTCCGGATGACCGATCTGCAGGCCGCCCTCGGCCTCGTGCAGCTCGGCCGGCTGCCGGCGCTGATCGAGCGCCGCCGGGCGCTCGCGGCCCGCTATGCGGCGGCCTTCGCCGACGTCCCGGGCCTGCGCACGGTGACGGACCCGGAGCACGGCACGGGCAACTTCCAGTCGTTCTGGATCGAGGTCGGCGACGACTACCCGCTCGAGCGCGACGGCCTGATGGCCGAGCTCGCCTCCCGCGACGTCTCCGCCCGCCGCGGCATCATGGCGGCCCACCGCCAGCCGCCGTACCGCGACCACCCGAACGCCGACCGCCTGCCCGTCACCGAGCGCCTGACCGACCGGACGCTGATCCTGCCGCTCTTCCACGCCCTCACCGAGCAGGACCAGGACCGGGTGATCGAGGCCGTTCTGGCCCCGTCGCGCCTGGCCCGCGAGCACGAGACGGCGGTCCTCCGTGCGTGAGCTGATCCTCGTCGGCGCGAGCGGACTGGCGCGGGAGACCCTCGCGCTCCTCGCGGTGAGCGGCAGCCACCGCGTGATCGGCGTGGTGGACGACGGCGCCGCGCGCTGGGGCACCGAGATCTCGGGAGTCCCCGTGATCGGCGGCCTCGACGCGATCGCCGAGCACCCCCGCGCCGAGATCGCCGTCTGCGTCGGCCACGGCAGCGGCCGGGCGCGCATCGTCGACCGCCTCCGCGCGCTCGGCGTGCACGACCACCGCTACGCCCGGATCGTGCACCCGGCCATCCACGTGCCGGACGACTGCCGGATCGGCGCGGGGAGCATCCTGCTCGCCGGCGTCGTGCTGACCGCCGATGTGGCGATCGGCCGGCACGTCGTGGCCATGCCGAACGTGACCCTCACCCACGGCGACCGCATCGGCTCGTTCGCCACCCTCTGCGCCGGGGTCACCCTCGGCGGCGGGGTGCGGGTGGGCGAGGAGGCGTACCTGGGCATGGGCGCCTCCGTCCGCGAGCGCTCGCGGATCGGCCGCCGGGCGACGCTCGGCATGGGCGCGGTGCTGCTGCGCGATCAGCCGGCCGGCGAGACCTGGCTCGGCGTGCCCGCCGCACCGCGGGTCGATCCCGACGCCGTCCGGCGCGCGGACAGCACTCTCGAAGGAGCGTCCGCATGAGCGCCGTCCGCGGGCACCGGTCGCCGGTGCTCCCCCTCTCCGGCCCGGCGCCGCTCGTCTCGGTCGTGATCGCGGCCGTCGACGGCGTGTCGCCGACCGCCGCGCTGGCGAGCGTCCTCGTGCAGCGCGGCGTCCGGCTGGACGTCGTCGTCGTGACGGACGCGGATCCGGTCGTCGACGACGAGCGCGTGCGCGTGCTCGAGGTGCCCGCCGGCCTCGGCGCGATCGCCGCCCGCAACGCCGGGCTCGCGCTCGTCCGCGGCGAGTCCGTGCTGGTGCTGCCGAGCACCGACGCGCTCACCGCCGGGGCGCTCGAGCGGGCGGCGGCCCTGCTGGCCGCGCACCCGTGGGTGGGCGCCGTGCACGGCGACGCCGAGATCTCGGTCCGGCCCGCGACCGCGGCCACCGGGCGCGTGGAGTGGACGCTGTGGAGCGGGGCCGACTGGATCGAGCGCACGAGCCGGCACGGCTCCGACCTCCTGGTCGACCACGCCGTGCTGGTCCGCCGCTCCCTCGCCGACGCTCTCGGCGGCTACGCCGAGGACCTCCCCCGCACCGCCGACCTCGACTACGGGCTGCGGCTCGCGGCACTCGGCGGAATCGGCCGGATCAGCGGCGTCGTCCAGACCCGCTGCCACCCGCAGCCGACCATCGACCCGCTGGCGGAGCTGCGCGAGCGCCGCGGCACCATCGAGCACTTCTTCACCAGCGCCGGGCACGACTCCTCCGGCCGCCGGGCGCAGGGCGGGGACCGCCGCGCGAACGCCGGCCGCGCCCTCGCCCACGAGGCGATGGGCCTGGCGCTGCGCAGCCGCGCCTCGGCGCGCCCCGAGGACCAGGCCGAGGGCGCCCGCTACGCCTCGATCGCCGCCGAGTGCTGGCCGGCCGTCGTCGACACCGCCGAGTGGCGGCGCTTCGTCCGCGCCGGCGAGCGCGCGCGGAGGCCGCTCTCGTGACCGCCGTCGAGTCCCCTCCGGTCACCGCGGGCCGGAGCCGCATCGCGTCGGCCCTGGGCTGGAGCGCGCTCAGCACGATCGCGCTCCGGCTCGGCAGCCTGGCCCTGGGCGTCGTGCTGGCCCGGCTGCTCGCTCCCGAGGCGTTCGGCGTCTACGCGCTCGCGCTCACCGTGCAGTCGGTGCTGATGGCGCTGTCCGACTTCGGACTCAGCACCGATCTGATCCGCTCGAGCGAGCCCGAGCGGCGCGCGCCGACCGTGGCCGTGCTCGGCCTGGTCCTCGGCGGGACTCTCGGCGCGGCGATGGCGGCCTCGGCGCCGATGATCGCCGCGGCGACGGGCTCGCCCGAGACGGCCGGCGTGCTGGCGGTCCTCGCGATCACCCTGCCTCTGGCCGGGGCCGGAGTGGTCCCCTACGCCGCGCTGCAGCGCCGCTTCGCCCAGCGGCCGCTCTTCCTGATCGCCGCCGTCGACTTCGTCGTCTCCACCGCGATCACCCTCGCGCTGCTCGCCGCCGGGACCGGGGTGCTGGCGCTGGCCGTCGGCCGCGTCGTCGCGCAGACCTGCACGATGGTGCTGCTCTTCGTGGCGGCCCGCGAGCGGCCGCGCCTGGGCTGGGACCGCTCGATCGCCCCCTCCGCGCTCCGCTTCGGACTGCCGGTGGCGATCGCCAACCTGATCTCCTGGGGCGTGCTCGGCACCGACAAGGTGGTGATCGCCGGCCTGATCGACCCGGTGGCGCTGGGCTACTACGTCCTCGCCTTCAACATCTCCACCTGGCCGATGACCGCGGTGGGCCAGGTCGTCCGCTCGGTCGCGCTGCCCGCGTTCTCCCGGGCGCACGAGGACGGCCGGCCCCTGCCCGTCGCCGCGGCGACCGGGCTGACCTGGGCGCTCGCCGCTCCGCTCGGCGCACTGCTCGCCGCGCTGGCCGCCCCGCTCGTGCACGTCGTCTACGGCGAGCGCTGGGCTCCGGCCGCGGCGGCGCTGGGGCTGCTCGGCGTCGTCGGCGCGCTGCGGGTGGTGGCCGATCTCTTCAGCTCGGCGGCGCTCGCGAAGGGCGACTCCGGTCGCGTCGCGATCGTGCAGGGCGTCTGGTTCGCGGCGCTCACGCTCGCGCTCGTCCCCGCGGTGCTGGGCGGCGGATTCGTCGGCGCGGCCTGGGCGCAGATCGGGGTGGCCGCGCTCGTGGTCGGTCCCGTCTTCGCCTGGCTGCTGCGCTCGATCGACGTCGACCTGCGCGCCGTCGGCCGCTCCCTGCTGCCGCCGGCGCTCGCCGCGGCGGCCGCCGCCGGTGCCGCACTGCTCGTCCCGATCGGCCTCGCCGCCGTCGGCCTCGACGCCGACTGGCTCGCCCTGCTCCTGGGCGGCGCGATCGGCGGCGTCCTCTACCTCCTCCTCCTGCGGACCTGGCTGCTGCGCCGGGTCCGCGAGCTCACCTCCGACCGAAGGAACCCGTCATGACCACCGAGCCGATCGTCCCGCTCGCCGATCTGCACCTCCAGCACCTCGTCGTCGCCGACGTGATCCGGGAGGGCTTCGACCGCGTGCTCGCGGACTCGTCGTTCGTCCGCGGTCCGGACGTGTCCCGCTTCGAGGAGGAGTTCGCCGCGTACTGCGACGTGCGGCACACCATCGGCGTCGGCAACGGGACCGACGCGCTCGAGCTCGCCCTCCTGGCGCTCGACCTCGCACCCGGCGACGAGGTGCTCGTCCCCGCGAACACCTTCGTGGCGACCGCCGAGGCCGTCGTCCGCGCCGGCGCCCAGCCGGTGTTCGTCGACTGCGACGACGACTACCTGATCGACGTCGACTCGGCGGCGGAGGCCGTCACTCCCCGCACCCGCGCGGTGATGGCCGTGCACCTCTACGGGCAGTGCGCCCCGGTGGAGCGGCTCTCCGCCGCTCTCGGCGACGAGGTGCGGATCGTCGAGGACGCGGCGCAGGCCCAGGGCGCCCGGCGCTTCGGCGCCCGCGCGGGCTCGCTCGGCGCCATCGCCGGCACCAGCTTCTACCCGGGCAAGAACCTCGGCGCCTACGGCGACGCGGGCGGAGTGATGACCGACGACGACGAGCTCGCCGCGGCCGTCCGCCGCCTCGGCAACCACGGCGGCCTCAGCGCCTACCGGCACGACGTCGTCGGCACGAACTCGCGGCTCGACTCGCTGCAGGCGGTCGTGCTGAGCGCGAAGCTCGCGCACCTGGACGAGTGGAACCAGCAGCGCCGCGACGCCGCCGCCCGCTACGCCGAGCTCCTCGACGGCGTCGACGGGCTGGTCCTCCCCCGCACCGCGCCGGGCAACGAGCACGTGCACCACCTCTACGTCGTGCGCACCCCGGAGCGGGAGCGCCTGCGCGCCGCGCTCGCGGAAGCGGGCGTCGCGACCGGCGTGCACTACCCGACCCCGGTGCACCTGCTGGCCCCGTTCCTCCCCGCCACCGGCCGCCCGCGCTCGCTGCCGCGCGCCGAGGCGTTCGCCGGGCAGCTGCTGACGCTGCCGCTGTTCCCCGGCATCACCGCGGCGCAGCAGGAGTACGTGGCGGAGTCGCTGATCGCCGCGCTGCGGAGCACGACCTCCGCCGCCCCGAGCCCGGCGGGGGTGCTGTCGTGACGACCGCCGTCGCCGCGGCGACCCGGCGCGGTCGCACGGTGCCGGTCGAGGAGATCGACACCTCCGACGCCACCGTCTCGGTCCTCATCCCGCTGCACGACTACGCGCAGTTCCTGCCCGCCGCCGCGGCGAGCGCCCTCGGCCAGACGGGCGTCCGCGTGCAGCTGGTGATCGTCGACGACCGCTCCACCGACGACTCGCTCGCGGTGGCCCGCTCGATCGCGGCCGGCAACGACCGCGTCCTGGTGCTGGCGAACCCGCGGAACCTCGGTCCCGTCGGCAGCGTGCTCGCCGCGCTGGCCGTGGCGACCGGCGAGTTCTCCTGGTACCTCGACGCCGACGACGTGATCGCCCCGGGCGCCCTGGCCCGGGCCGTCGCCGTCGCCCGCGCGCACCCCTCGGTCGGGCTGGTCTACGGCCACCCCGTGCACTTCCCCGACGGGTCGGTGCTGCCGACGGCGCGGACCACTCCCACCTCGTGGCTGCTCTGGTCCGGCGGCGACTGGCTGCACGAGCGCTGCCGCACCGGGCTCAACGTGATCACCTCGCCCGAGGTGCTGGTGCGCCGCTCGGTCCTCGACCGGGTCGGCTGGCCCCGCCCGCTGCCGCACACCTACGACATGGAGCTCTGGCTGCGCCTCTCGGCCGCGTCCGACGTCGCCTACATCCAGGGCGTCGACCAGGCCTGGCACCGCGAGCACGCGGGCAGCCGCTCGGACACCGTGACGCCGCTGCACGACCTGCGCGAGCGGCTGCTCGCCTTCGAGACCTTCTTCGCCGATCCCGGCGGACCGCTCGACCGGCGCGACGAGCTCGAGCACCTCGCCCGGCGTGCCCTCGCCCGCGACGCCCTCGTCAAGGGCGCGCAGCGCTTCGACAGCGGCGGCGCCACCGCGGCGGACCTCGAGGAGCACCTCGGCTTCGCGCACCAGGTCTACGGCGACGCGGCCCGGCTGCCCGAGTGGGAGCGCCTGCAGTCGCGGCTGCTGAGCGCGCCGAGCGACCGCTTCTCCCCGCGCTTCCTGCTGGAGCGGGTGCTGCGGCGACTGCGCACCGACCGGTCCTGGCGCCGCTGGCACCGCGAGGGGAGCTTCTGATGCGCGCCTCCCGCGTCCCCCGCGAGCTCGTCCGGCGCCTGCGCAGCACCGGCGGCCGCGATCTGCTGCAGCGCGCCGTCCGCTCGCTCGGCGACCGCGTCGGCGTCCGCGAGCTCGACATGCCGCTGCTCCCCGGCGACATCGCCGACTCCGGTCTCCTCCACCTGCCCGGCGCCCCGGTCCGCGCCGAGGGCCCCGCATCGATCGGCTGGATCTGCACCCCGCCCGACCGCGGCTCCGGCGGTCACACCACCCTGTTCCGGATGGTGCAGGGCCTGGTCGAGCGCGGTCACCGCTGCACCCTCTTCCTCTACGACCGGCACGGGGCCGACTTCGAGACCCGCGCCGCGATCATCCGCGCCGGCTGGCCGTGGCTCGACGTGGACATCCGCAGCGCCGACGACGGCGTCACCGGCGTCGACGCGGCCGTGGCGACCTCCTGGGAGACCGCGCACGTGCTCGCCACTCGCGGGACGGCGCCGATGGCTCGGCTGTACTTCGTGCAGGACTACGAGCCGTTCTTCCACCCTCGCGGGACCCTCGCGGCCCTGGCGGAAGACAGCTACCGGTTCGGCTTCCGCACCATCGCCCTCGGCGAGATGGTGCGCTCGCACCTCGACGCGCTCGGCGTCGCGAGCGACCTCGCGCCGTTCGGCTGCGACACCACCACCTACACGCTGGACAACCCCGACGGCGAGCGCTCCGGCGTGGTGTTCTACGCCAAGCCCGCCGCCGACCGGCGCGGCTATCTGCTCGGCCGGCGGGCGCTCGCGCTCTTCCACGCCGAGCACCCCGAGGTGCCGATCCACGTCTACGGCACGGCGCCCGGAGCGTGGGACGTGCCGGTGATCGAGCACGGCACCCTCGCGCCGGGCGATCTCGCCGCCCTCTACAACCGCTGCTCGGCCGGCATCGCGCTCTCCTTCACCAACATCTCGCTGGTGGCGGAGGAGCTGCTCGCCTGCGGCGCCGTCGCCGTGGTGAACGACGCCGTCGACGCCCGCGCGGATCTGCCCCACCCCGGCGCGAGCTGGGCCCGGCCGACCCCGGCGGGCATCGCGGAGGCGCTCGGCCGCGCGGTCGACGACGCCCGGCCCGGCCGCGAGGTCGCCGCCGGCGTCCGGCACGGCTGGGGCATCGCCCAGGAGGTCGTCGAGCGCGTCGTCCTGGACGAGCTCGCCCGCTCGACCGTCGCCGGCCCGGCACGCACCGCGGCGCCGGCCCCCGCCCCCGCCCCCGCCCCCGCACTCGTCCCCTCACTCGCCCCCGCTCGATCGGAGAGCTGACCCATGACCCTCGAAACCCACCGCCGGGTCGTCCTCGGCGGCAGCCCCGTCGATCTCGCCCGGCACGAGGAGGCGGTCCGCACCATCGCGGACCGCGCCGCCGCCCTGCACGACGCACCGCTGGGCGTCCTCTCCGTGAACGTCGACCACGTCAACCACTTCGGCCACGGCGGACGCTGGCAGCACGTGCTCGAGCGCCGCGCCCTGCCGGTCGCCGAGGCGCCGACCCTCGTCCTGGTCCCGGTGGCCGAGGGCGAGACCGAGTGGACCGACGCGCCGGTCGACGTCCCGGCCCGCCCGGTCGAGTGGCTCTCGCTCATCGACGGCAGCCCGATCGCCAAGCAGGCCGAGCGGCTCACCGGCGTCTCCTGGCCGCGCCTGGCCGGCAGCGACCTGATCGGGCCGCTGCTGGACCGCGCCGCGACCGACGGCGTGCGCGTCGGCGTGCTCGGCGGCTCCGAGGCCGCGCAGTCCCGGCTGCGCGCCCGCCTGTCCGAGGAGCGGCCCGACCTGGTGATGGCCGGACTCTGGTCGCCGTCCCGGGCCGAGCTCGCCGACCCCGCCGCCAACGCCGCGCTGGTCGAGTCGATCCGCGGTGCGCGGGTCGACCTCCTCATCGTCGGACTCGGCAAGCCCCGCCAGGAGCTCTGGATCGACGAGCACGGCCCGCGCACCGGCGCGCACGTGCTGCTGGCCTTCGGCGCGGCCGTCGACTTCCTCGGCGGCTCCGTCCGCCGGGCGCCGCAGTGGGTCGCCGACCGCGGCGTGGAGTGGCTCTGGCGCCTCGCGCTCGAGCCACGCCGCCTCGCGCGCCGCTACCTCGTCGAGGGCCCGCTCGCCTACGCGAGCCTGCGCCGGCACAGCTCGACCACCCCGCAGCGCGGTCCTGTGCTCGGCAGGGCCGCGCAGCCCGACGCGCCGTCCCCCGTGCTGCCCGTGATCCTGCCCGGCGGGAGCGCCCGCTTCGTCGGAGCCGGCGAGCGCGCCGACGTCGCCGCCCTCGTCGTCAGCTACCGCTCGGCCGCGACGATGGAGCGCCTGCTGACGAGCCTGCGCGCCGAGGCCGCGACCGGCGTCCGGATCCGCGTGGTCGTCGTCGACAACGCCTCCGACGACGGCTCGCTCGCCCTCGCGGCGGCGCACTCCGACGTCGTCGCCGTCGACGCGGGCGCCAACGTCGGCTACGCCGCAGCGATCAACATCGCCCGGCGCCACGCGGGCGACGCGGGCGCGCTGCTCGTGCTGAACCCCGATCTGGTCGTGCTGCCCGGCGCCGTCTCGACGCTGCTGGCGCGGATGGACTCCTCCTCCGCGGGCATCGTCGTGCCGCTCCTGCTCGACGCCGCGGGCGCCCCGTCGCGCTCGCTCCGCCGCGAGCCGACCCGGCTGCGCGCCCTCGGCGACGCACTGCTGGGCGACAAGGTCCTCGACCGCCCCGCGTTCTCCAGCGAGACCGACAGCGACGCGGAGAGCTACCGGCACGCCCACCGGATCGACTGGGCCACCGGCGCCGCGATGCTGATCGACGCGCTGGTCGCCGCCCGCCTCGGCGACTGGGACGAGCGGTTCTTCCTCTACTCCGAGGAGACGGACTACTTCCGCCGCGCCCGCGACCTCGGCGCCGAGGCCTGGTTCGAGCCCGCCGCGCAGGTCGTGCACGACGGCGGCGGCTCCGGCTCCTCCACCGCCCTCGCCGCGCTGCTCGCCGTGAACCGGGTGCGCTATGTGCAGAAGTTCCACGGCGCGCTGTACTCGAGCACCTTCCGCCTCGTCGTGCTGGCCGCGGAGTCGGCCCGCAGCGTCCTCCCTGGCGCCCGAGGCCGCGAGCACCGGCACGCGGCCCTCGCGCTCGCGGTCGGCGCCCGGCTCGCCTCGCTCCCCTCCGGCGCGCTCGCCCGCCCGCTGGCCGCACCGCACCCGAGCGGCTCGGTCGTCGTCCCCGCGCACGACGAGGCGGCGGTGATCGCCCGCACCCTGGCGCCGCTGGCCGCCGCTGCCGCGAGCGGCGCCCTCGAGGTGATCGTCGTCTGCAACGCCTGCACCGACGCCACCGCCGAGATCGCGCGCAGCTTCGCCGGCGTCACCGTGGTCGAGATCGCCGAGGCGTCCAAGACCGCGGCCCTCAACGCGGGCGACGCGGTGGCCGCCACCTGGCCGCGCCTCTACCTCGACGCCGACGTCGGCGTCACGGCGGACGCGGTCTGGAACGTCTTCGACGCCGTCACCCGCGGCGGGCTGCTCGCCGCCCGGCCGACCGCGGTCTACGACGCGACCGGAGCCGACCTGCTGGTCCGGGCCTACTACCGCGCCCGCTCGCGCACGGCCTCGCTGCACACCGCGCTCTGGGGCGCCGGCGGCTACGCCGTCAGCGGCCCGGGACACGAGCGGATCGGGACCTTCCCCGCCCTGATCGCCGACGACGAGTTCGTCGACGGCCGGTTCTCCGTCGCCGAGCGCGCCGTCGTCGCCACCGCCCCCGCCGTGGTGCAGGTGCCCCGGAGCGCGACCAGCCTGCTCGGCGTCCTGCGCCGCACCCAGCGCGGCAGCGCGCAGCTGGCGGCGGCGACCTCCGGCGGCGAGCGCCGCTCGTCCCGCACCGCCGTGCAGGTGCTGCGGTCCGCCCGGGGTCCGCTCGAGCTCGCCGACGCCGCCGTCTACCTCTGCTTCGCCCTCGCCAGCCGGCTGCCGGAGCGGCAGGCGGCGGGCTGGACCCGTGACGAGACCACCCGCCGGGCCTCCTCCGCGCAGACGGGGGCCTGACCCGTGGCCGTCATGATCGAGCGGACCGGGCCCCCGACGCTGCTGCGCCTGGTCGCCTACGCGCTGTTCCTCTTCCCCGCGGATCAGGTGCTCGCTCCCCTGGGCGCGTCCGGCTCGGTCGCGATGGTGCTCGCGCTGCTGCTCACCGGCGCGTGGGCGGCGTCGGCCCTGCTGGGGCTGCACGACCCGATCCCGATGCGCCACCCGGGGCGGGCCGCGCTCACCCTGCTGCTGCTCGTGAGCATCGCGTCCTACGTCCGCTACGCCGTGAACGACACCATCCCGCGCACCGGCGAGGGGCAGCTCAGCGCCGACCGCTGGCTGCTGCTGCTGCTCGCCTCCGCCGGGATCGCCCTGGTCACCACCCAGAGCGTGCGCACCCTCGAGGACGCGCGGGTGCTGCTCGGCTCGCTCGTGAACGCGGCGTCGCTCTGCGCGATCGTGGCGATCATCCAGTTCACGACCCACGTCGACCCGGTCGAGTGGATCCGGAGCGTCATGGTCGGCTTCGTCGACAACGGCGGCAGCACGCCGTTCCAGGACCGGGACGGGCTCACCCGGGTGGCGGGCACCACCTTCCACCCGATCGAGCTCGCGGTCGTCTCCGCGATGCTCCTGCCGCTCGCCGTCTGGCGGCTGCTGTACGACCGGACGACCCCGCGGTTCCTCCGCGCCGCGTCCTGCGTGCTGCTGGTCGTCGCCCTGGCGCTGACGGTCTCGCGGTCGGGGGTGCTCTCCCTGGTGGTGGGCGCGGTGGTCTGCGCGGTCTTCCTGCCCGCCTACGCCCGGCGGTGGGGCTACGTGATCGCGCCCGTCGCCGTCGCGGCGTTCTTCGTGACCACCCCGGGCCTGCTCGGCACCCTCACCGGCTCGATCGGCGCGGGCACCAGCGACTCCTCGATCACCAACCGCCTCGACAACTATCCGCGCGTGGCGGCCCTCGTCGCGCACCAGCCCCTGCTGGGCACCGGCCCGGGCACCTACCTCCCGGACAGCGCCCTGCTCATCCTCGACAACCAGTACCTCGGCGCCGCCATCACGCTCGGCCTCCTCGGCGCCGTCGCGGTGCTCGCCTACTTCGGGGTCCCGGCCCTCTTCGGGCTGATCGCCGCCCAGTTCGCCCGGGACCCGCGCCTGCGCGCCCTGACCGGGAGCGTCGCCGCCTCCGCGACGGTCGCCGCGGTCGCCTCCGCCACCTTCGACTCACTGGGCTTCCCGGTGTTCGCCCTGCTGTACCCGTTCGTGCTCGGCCTGTCCGGGAGCTGCTGGCTCCTGGTCCGCGCCGAGCTCGGACTCCCCTCCGCCCTGAGCACGGACGCCTCCGTCCCCGCCCGCGGCGCGATCGATCACGTCCCAGAAAGGCTGTCCTGATGGACCCCGTCTCCGTTCTCCGCACCCTCTGGCGCCACCGGCTCCTCGCCGGCGTCGTCCTCGTGCTCACCGTCGCCGCGATGGCGTACGTCCTCGTGCTCTCACCGCGCACCTACGCCTCGACCGCGACCTACGCGCTGGTCAATCCGAAGCTGCCCTCCACCGCGGAGCTGGAGGCCGACCCGGCCCTCGCCGCGCTGAACTCCGACAACCCGTACCTGCGCTCCTCGGACAACTCGCTCGCCGCCCAGGTGCTCGTCACCGTGATGAACAGCGACGACACCGCGGACGCGCTCGCCGCGCAGGGTCTCAGCACCCAGTTCGCCGTCGAGCGCTCGGCCTGGGCCGGCCAGGGGCTGCTGCTGAGCGTGACCGCCGACGCACCGACGGCCGACGGCTCGCTCGCCACGACGACGGCGCTCGGCGACCGGCTCGTCGACACGCTGCGCAGCATGCAGACGATCAACGGCGCGGACGACCGCTACCTCTTCACCGCGCTCGAGGTGCAGACGCCCGGCAAGGCCGTCGAGCAGATCTCGGACCGGCTCCGTGCGGTGATCATGGTCGCCGTCGGCGGCGTGGTGCTGCTCTTCGGCGCGATCTCGATCGCCCGCGCCGTCGACGGCCGGCGCGCCGGACGACGGGGCGCCCCGGCCGGCACCTCGACGGCGGCTGCACCGTCTCCGCGCCTCCCGATCGCCGCGCCGAGCGCGGTGACCTCCGCGCACGACGCCCCGCCCGCCTTCCGCGCCGCCCCGCACGCCGGGCACAGCACCCCGCCCGCCCTGGTCCGGCACCGCGACCCCGTCCCCGAGCGGAGCGGGCTCACCTCGCACCGCAGCTGAGCGGGCCGCGGTGCCGGATGCGGTGCGGGCCGGGCCCTGTGCCGGGCAGGCCCGGAGCTCAGACCCGGCTCAACTCCCCGTCGCGCTCGAGGTACTCCTCGCCGGTCTCCGGGCAGCGCCAGAGAGCGCCGTCCGCACCGTCGCCGGCCGCCTCGAGTCGCGCACCGGCCCGCCCGACCCAGCCGACCCGCCGGGCGGGCACGCCGACCACGAGGGCGAAGGGCGGCACGTCGGCGGCCACCACGGCGCCGGCCGCGACCATCGCCCAGGCGCCGATGCGCACCGGAGCGACGCAGACGGCCCGGGCGCCGATCGCCGCGCCCTCCTCCACCGCGACCCCGACGGCGTGCCAGTCGTCCGCCGACTTCAGCGCCCCGTCCGGAGTGACGGCGCGGGGCCGCAGGTCGTTCGTGAACACCACGGCGGGGCCGACGAACACCCCGTCGCCGAGCACGGCCGGCTCGTAGACCAGCGCGTGGTTCTGGATCTTGCAGCGGTCGCCCACGACGACGCCCGGCCCGAGGTACGCGCCCCGGCCGATCACGCAGTCCCGGCCCACCCGGGCCTGCTCGCGCACCTGGGCCAGGTGCCAGACCAGCGTCCCGTCGCCGACCTCGGCGCGCGGATCGACGTCCGCCGACGCCTCGATGCGCGCCGGCCGCAGCGAGCGCCCGAAGCAGACCGAGTGCTCCGAGCCGAGGTACGAGCCGAACAGCGGGATCGGCGCGTAGCCCTGCTTCCTGTAGAACCGGATCGCGTCCGGCTGCAGCGTGCCCGTCTCCAGCACCAGGCGGACCGTCCCGCGCTCGCGGGCCCTGTCCTCCAGCGCGGCGAGCACGGCCCCGGCGACTCCGGAGCCGCGAGCGGCCCGGTCGACGAACATCCGCTTGACCTCGACGACGTCCGGCCCGAGCACCGAGTCCGGCAGCGGGCGCAGCCCGCCGCAGGCCACCGCGGCGCCGCCCTCGTCGACGGCGACGAGGAAGACCGGCACGTCGTCGGCGGACGGCGGCGTCCCCGGCTCGTGGTCGTCCGAGCCGTAGCGCTCGTCCAGCTCGACCCGCTGCGCCGACCGCAGGCTCTCGGCCCGGGGGTCCGCCCACTCGACCTCGACGATGCTCCAGCCCATGGCTCCTCCTCCGGCGGCCGCGCGGCGAGCCCGCTCGACGGGTCCATCCTGCCCTGCGCCGCGGTCCCGCACCCGGCGGCGACCCGGCGGGACCGCGCTCCCGGTCCCGCCGCCCGGCCGCACTGCTCCGCGCCGCCGCCCTAGAATCAGCGCATGCCCGACGACTCCGCCCCTCTTCCCGCGCCCGGCTGGTACCCGCACCCCGCCGACCTCGGCGCCGAGCTCTACTGGGACGGAGCGGCCTGGACGGATCGCTCGCGCCCCGCCGTGCCGCCCGCTCCCGCCTACGGGACGCCCGAACCCGAGCAGCCCGCCACCCCCGGATACGGAGCCGCGCCCGGATACGGAGCCGCCCCCGGCTACGGCGCCGCCCCGCAGTACCCGGTCGCCCCGGGCTCCGGACCGGCCCCCGGCTACGGCCCGGCCGCCGGCTACGGCGCCGCCCCCGCACGCCGCAACTCCCTCGCGATCGCGAGCCTCGTCCTCGGCATCGTCAGCATCCTGTTCAACCCGCTGCTCGTCCCGTCGATCCTCGCGATCGTCTTCGGCGTCCGCGGCCGGGCCGCCTCCGTGCAGCTCGGCGGCCGCGGCTTCGCCACCGCGGGCCTGATCACCGGTGTCATCGGCGTCGTCTTCGGAGTGCTGTCCTTCCTGGCACGCGCCGCCGGGCTCTCCAGCTGACCGGCGTGACGCGGCGGAGCGCCCCCTGGCTCTTCGTCGTCGCCGTCGCCCTGGTCGCGCTGGTCCTCCGCGGCCCGATCGTGGCCGTGGCTCCCGTCATCGACGCGATCCGCGGCGACCTCGCGCTCTCCTCCGGCCAGGCGGGCGTCCTCACCAGCATCCCGGTGCTCTGCTTCGCCCTGGCCACGCCGCTGGCTCTGCTCGTGATCCGCCGGGTCGGGCCGGACGCCGCGGTGACCGTCACCGTGCTCGGCGTCGCCCTCGGCACCATCCTGCGCTCGGCCGGCGACGTGGTCTCCGTGGTCGCCGGCACGATCCTCATCGGCGTCTTCATCACCATCGGCAACGTCGTGGTCCCCGTCGTCATCCGCCGCGACGTCGCACCCGAGCGCGTCGACCTCACGACCGGCGTCTACACCGCCGCGCTCAACATCGGCTCGACCATCACCTCGCTCGGCACCGCGCCGCTCGCCCTCGTCCTCGGCTGGCGCGGCGCACTGCTCGCCTGGCTGGTGCTCAACGTCCTGGCCGTCGCCGGCTGGCTGCTCGCCCGCGGCCCCGCGCGGGCCCTCCGCCCCGCCCCGCGCCCGCCGGCCGCGCGCGGACCGCAGGAGCCGGCGCCCCGGATCTGGCGCAGCGCCACCGTGCTCGCACTCGCGGTCTGCTTCGCCAGCCAGGCCTTCTCCTACTACGGCGTCACCGCCTGGCTGCCCTCGCTCCTGGTCGACCGCAACGGCTTCTCGATCGAGGCGGCCGGAGCGAGCTCCTCCGTCTTCCAGATCGCCGCGATCATCGGCGCGATCGGCGTCCCGCTGGTGGTGCGCCGGCTCCGGCCGCTCGGCAGCATCGTCCTGATCGGCCTGCTCTGGTGCACCGTCCCGCTCGGCCTGCTGCTCGCCCCGCAGCTCTGGGCGCTCTGGTGCCTGCTCGGCGGCGCGGCGCAGGGCGGCGGCATCACCGTCGTCTTCGTCCTGCTCGTGCGCCTCTCCCGCTCCGACCGGCACGCCTCCCGGCTCTCCGCCACCGTGCAGGGCCTCGGCTACGCCGTCGCGGCCACCGCCCCGACCGTGGTCGGCCTCGCGCACGACGTCAGCGGCGGCTGGGACGCCCCGCTGCTGATCGTGCTCACCGCGACCTGCTCCTTCCTGGCCTTCGGGATCCTCGCCGCGAGCCGCCAGGGCCGCAGCGCCTGAGGCACCGCCTGAGGCACCGTCCGAGGCGCCGGCGCGGCAGCACGGCCCGCGGGCACCGGGTCGACGGCGCTGTCTGAGAGCGCTCCCCTCCCGGATCGGGCGGCTCGGCGTCAAGGGGCCACCGTTCTCTCGCCCAGGGCAATAGCGTGGCGGCATGGCCGAGAAGAGCACGACCCGCGAGAAGACCGCGCCCGAGCCCGACGACGCGCGCAAGCCCGACGACGTCACCGACATCACCAAGCGCTCCTGGTTCTACGTCCTGAAGAAGACCGGACGCGAGTTCGGCGCCGACCAGTGCACCGACCTCGCCGCCGCGCTCACCTACTACGCCGTCCTGGCGCTGTTCCCGGCGCTGCTCGCCATCGTCTCCGTCCTCGGCCTCTTCGGCCAGGCGCAGGCGACCACGCAGACCGTGCTCGACCTGGTCGGCAACCTGGCCTCCGCCGAGGTCGTCGACCTGCTCCGCGACCCGATCCAGTCGCTGGTGAACTCCCCGGCCGCCGGCGTCGCCTTCGTCACCGGTCTCGTCGGCGCGCTCTGGTCCGCCTCCGGCTACGTCGGCGCCTTCGGCCGCGCGATGAACCGCGTCTACGAGATCGACGAGGGCCGCCCGTTCTGGAAGCTGCGCCCGACCATGCTCGGCGTCACCGTCGTCACCGTGATCCTGATCGTCGTCGCCGCGCTCATCCTGGTGCTGAGCGGCCCGGTCGCCAGCGCCGTCGGCGACGTCGTCGGTCTCGGCCCCGCCGCGCTGTCGGTCTGGAACATCGCCAAGTGGCCGGTGCTGGTGATCATCGCGGTGCTGACCATCGCGATCCTCTACTACTGGGCGCCGAACATCCGCCAGCCGAAGTTCCGCTGGATCAGCGTCGGGTCGATCCTGGCGCTCGCCATCTGGCTGCTCGCCTCGGTCGGCTTCGCGTTCTACGTCGCCAACTTCTCCAACTACAACAAGACCTACGGCTCGCTCGGTGGCGTGATCGTCTTCCTGCTCTGGATCTGGATCACCAACATCGCTCTGCTCTTCGGCGCCGAGTTCGACGCCGAGCTCGAGCGCGGCCGTGAGCTCCAGGCCGGCATCGAGGCGGAGGAGACCATCCAGCTGCCCCCGCGCGACACCGCCGCGAGCGACAAGAAGGCCGCGGTCCACGAGAAGGACGTCCGCGACGGCCGCTGGCTGCGCCTCTCCAGCGAGAACCGCGGCCGGAAGGGCCCCTCCCAGGACGACGAGGCCGCGAAGGACTCCGAGAAGGCGGCCGCGAAGGACTGACCCGGAAAAGGACGCAGCAGCGCCCCCCATGCTGGTCGAGTAGCCCCGGAGGGGCGTATCGAGACCCACCATCGTCAGCACGGCCGGTCTGCAGACCCCTGTTCTGACGCCGGCGGATCTCGATGCGCCCGCTCCGCGGGCTACTCGATCACCATGGCCGAGCTCCCGAGTCGCGCTCGGTTCACGACTCGAGCCGCCACAGCTCCCGGTAGTACTGCGCCCGCTCCTCGTCCGGCCCGATCCCGTACTCGCGGAGCAGCAGCGGCCCCCAGCCCTCGCCGTAGTTCCAGCCGAGGCTGACCACCGCGACCGCGAGATCCGCCCAGCGATCGCCCACGCCGAGATCGCCCACGTCGACGGAGGCGCACCAGCGGCCGTCGCTGCCGATCAGAGTGTTCGGCGCGCAGGCGTCCCCGTGCACGACGACGGGCTCGTCCAGCGCCGGAGCCGCACCGAGCGCCGCGGGGCGCCGATCGAACCACGAGTCGCCGCGCAGCGCCGCGGGCACCTCGGCCACGAGCAGTGCGTGCACCGCCCGCAGCCCCGCCGCGATCGCCCGCACCGCCTCCTCCGGCCGCGCGATCCACTCCGGAGCGACCGCGCTCGCGCCATCGAGCGGCGCCGTCAGCAGCCACTGCGCCTCATCGTCCTCCCCGCGCTCGAGGATCCGCGGCACCGGATGCCGTCCGGCGAGCCACTCGAGCCGCGCCGCCTCCCGCCCGAGGTCGACACCGCTCGCCCGCGGATTCCACTTGAGGTACCCGTCCCGCACCCGGAAGGTCAGCCCGTCCAGCTGGTTCCGCCACACCAGCTCCGGCGCGACTCCCCCGTTGAGCGCGATCGCCACCTCGGGCACCCGCACCCCCGCCATCGACGTCTGCCTGCTCAGATCCGGCCCGCTCATCCCTCCACCCTCCCGCGAGATGCCACTTGTGCACGCTCTCCTCGGCGTGTCGCGTGCACAAGTGGCATCTCGCGAACGGTCAGCGCAGGTAGCGGAGGAGGAGGGTGTCGCCGGCAGCCAGCACGTGAGCCAGGCGCAGGTCACGCGGAGTCGCAGTGCCCCGGGCGATGCGGCCGGCGTCGCCCGACTCGAGCGACGGACTGATCGTCAGGCACAGCTCGTCGACGGCGTCCGCGGCCAGCAGTGTGCCGAGGAGGCCCGGGCCGCCCTCGCAGTGGATCCGGCCGAGCCCGCGCTCGACGAGTGCCGCGCGCATCCGTCCCGCGTCCAGGGCGTTCTCGCCGCAGACCAGCACGTCGGCGACCTCGGCCAGCTCCGCGCGCCGCCGCTCCGGCGACGCCCCGGTCGTCACCACGATCGGCCGCACCGGCGCCTCGGTGAAGATCCGCGACCCGGGATCGAGGTCCAGCGACCCCGACACGATCGCGAACACCGGATGCGGAGGCAGCCCGGCCGCCGTCCGCGCCGCAGCGGCCTCGTCGCCGAGCACCATCGGCCCGTAGCCCTCGGTCCGCACCGTGCCGGCCGCGACCAGCACCACGTCGGCCAGGCGCCGCAGCAGATCGAAGACCCGCAGATCCGCCTCGCCGCCCAGCGCCCCCGAGACGCCCTCGCGGGTCACCGCCCCGTCGATGCTCGAGACGAAGTTCACCCGCAGCCATGCGTCACCCGCGCCGTCCGCGTAGGCGGCGAGCAGCTGCTCGTCGTCGAGGTCCTGGGCGGGCGCCGGCCGGAGCCGGTCGATCGCCGCGCTCACGCGCGACCCGCCGTCTCGTCGGCCGCGACGTTGTGCCGCAGATACGCCGGCGCCCGCCAGCCCAGCACCGCCTCGGTCAGCCGCACCGCGTCGACCGCCTGCCGCACATCGTGCATCCGGACGATCCGCGCCCCGTTCAGGATGCAGATCACCGCCGCCGCCAGCGACCCCTCGAGCCGCTCGCCCTGCGGCCGATCGAGGGTCTCGCCGATGAAGTCCTTGTTCGACACCGCCGCGAGCACCGGCAGCCCGAGCACCGCCAGCTCGCCCAGCCGCCGCGTCAGCTCGAGCGTGTGCAGCGTGTTCTTGTTGAGGTCGTGCCCGGGGTCGACGATCAGCCGGTCGTCGGGGATCCCCGCCGCCCGCGCCCGGTCGACGCGCACGCGCAGGTGCTCGATCACCTCCGCTACGACGTCGTCGTACTGCGGCGCGACCGGCTCGCTGCGCGGCGCCCCGACGCTGTGCGTGACGACGAGTTGGGCGGAGGAGTCCGCGAGCACCGCGAGCATCCCGGGATCGTGCAGCCCGCTGGTGTCGTTGACGACGGAGGCGCCCTCGGCGATGCTCGCCCGGGCCACCTCGGCGCGCGTCGTGTCGACGGAGATCACCACGTCGCTGCGCCCGTGGATGGCCGCGACCACCGGCACCACCCGGTCCAGCTCCTCCTGGAGCGAGACGGCGGGCCCGCGGCCGAAGGGGACGCCGCCGATGTCGACCCAGTCGGCGCCCTGCTCGGCGGCCCGCACCGCGGCGTCGACGGCTCGGTCGAGCGCGAAGGTGGACCCTTTGTCGTAGAAGGAGTCGGGCGTGCGGTTCACGACCGCCATCACCGCGACCTCCCGCTCGAAGTCGAACCCGCGTCCGCCGATCGTGCGCCTCATCGTCCGTCGTCCCTCCGGCTGCCTGCGCCGAGCGAGCGTCGGCGCGCTCACCCTAGACGAGCCGCATCGGCGACGGCTGCGGCGGCAGCAGCGGCGTCGCTGCGGCGTCCTCGAGCAGCACCTGGAAGAGCAGGTGGTCCTGCCACTCCCCCGCAATCCGCAGGTAGCGGCGGGCCACGCCGATCCGCTCGAAGCCGTTGCGCTCGAGCACCGTCTGCGAGCCAACGTTGTGCAGCAGCGTGCCCGCCTGCACCCGGTGCAGGCGCAGCTCGTCGCGGGCGAGGCCGAGTGTCGCGCCGACCCCCCGGGTCATCACCCCGCGGCCCTCGAGCTCGCCGTCGACCCAGTAGCCGAGGTCCGCGCTGTCGAAGGCGCCGCGCACCACGTTCGAGAGGGTCACTCGCCCGACGAGCTCGTCGCCGCGCTCGAGCACCAGCGGGAGGAGCGCTCCGGACCGGTGCCCGTGCAGCGCGTCGGCGATCGCGTCGGTCTGCCCGCCGGCCTCGAAGAACCGCGCCGACCGCAGCGGCTCCCAGGGCGCGAGGCGGCGCCGGTTGCGGCGGTACGCCTCGGCGAGCGCGGGACCGTCCTCCCGGGTGACCAGGCGGAGGACGGTGCCGTGGCCGACGGCGATCGAGGCTGACACCCTGCGAGGCTAGACCGAGCGGACCCGCCGACGCACGTGGTCCTCGACGATCCGCCCCGTTAACGCACGAACCCCCGGCCGGAGCCGGGGGTGTCGTCGTGGTGGGCGATACTGGGATCGAACCAGTGACCTCTTCCGTGTCAGGGAAGCGCGCTACCGCTGCGCCAATCGCCCGCTGCTCCCGGAGGAGCGCCTCGCTCGGTGAACGATCGAGGTGGATACGGGATTCGAACCCGTGTATACGGCTTTGCAGGCCGCTGCCTCGCCTCTCGGCCAATCCACCGTGTACGGGATTCGGTGTCGGCGGCCCCTCGGAGAGTGATCTCCTCGGGCCGACCAGGTGAAACACCGACCCGGGGGCCGGTTCTTCGAGCGGATGACGAGATTCGAACTCGCGACCCTCACCTTGGCAAGGTGATGCGCTACCACTGCGCCACATCCGCATGATGTGTGTGTTGCCACACGGTCTTGCTGCCACTTGCTTGTCTTGCCTGTCTCCCCGGCGCTTTCGCTGCCCGGCTCGACCTAGAAGACTGTATCCGAACGCCGCGCGAACTTCCAAATCGACGGCGGCCCGATTCGCGCACCGCGACGCCGGACCCGCGTCTTTCCGCGCGAAACCGCCCCGCAATCCGCTGTTCACCCGGGCGTGGCGCGCCGTTCCCGGTGCATCCGAGCGCCGCGGATCCGCTACGATCGTTTCTCGGGTCGTCCACAAGACGGCCGTCAGGGCGATTGGCGCAGTTGGTAGCGCGCTTCCTTCACACGGAAGAGGTCATCGGTTCGAGTCCGGTATCGCCCACCACCAGAACCCCCGGTCCGCCGGGGGTTCTCGCATTTCCGGCGATGTCCATCACCAAGCGTGCGGCGGCCGTGCCAGAGACGCCGTGCCCGTGCCGCTGACGCCGTGCCAGAGGACGCGACTGGAATCGCGAGTTCGCTGCGCTCCGGCCTAGCCTGATCCCATGAGTGCGGCGGAGGATGCGAACCGGCCCCTGGTCCTGCGGGAGCTTCCAACCGTCGAGGTCGCCGGCCTCACAGTCGTTCCGGACGGCGATGCCGCAGCACTGGTCGAGCGTCTGATCGCCCGAGAAGCCGATCTTCTCGGACGTTTCGCCGCCGAGTGACCCTCTCTGGGACCCTGCTCCTGCCATCAGTGGCCCGCGCGGTACCGATATCGCCGATATTCGCATGATGGCGCGGTGCGTCGAGCCGATCGATCGCGTCGAGCTACGATCGCAGTCGGCGAGGTCAACTCTGCAGACCGGAGTCGTGATCGATTCGGTTTCTTGCGTGGCGACTCGGCTCTCATCGCTCTGAAGATCCACCCCGCGGAGGCACTCTCGTGATGGGTCGCTCCCACGCCGTCTCCGGCGCGCTCGCCTGGTCCGTCGTCACGACCGTCCCGGCCCTCGCCGCGCCGCTCGGTCTCGCCGGCCTGCCGCTCGACCTGCGGCTCGTCGGTCTCGGCGTCGCCGCCGGCTGGGCGCTCGTCCCGGACGCCGACCACGCCCGGGCGACGATCTCGCGCTCGGCACCCGGCGCGTCCCTCCTCACCGCGACCGCCGGCCGCATCAGCGGCGGCCACCGGCACGGGATGCACTCCCTGCTCGCCGTCGCCGTCGTCTGGTACCTGATCCCGCTCCTGGTCGCCCTGCGCTTCCCCGTGCCGCTGGTCGGCCCGGTCTCGCTGGCCGCCGTGCTCACCCTGCCGGCGATCGCCTTCGCCGCGAAGGCGGTCAGGGCGGCGCCCTCCTGGCCGATCGCCTGGGCCGGAGCGCTCGTCGTGACCGTCCTCCTGGTCACCCTCGCCGACGGCACCTGGGCCTGGCTGCAGGTCGCCGCGACCCTCGGCTACCTCGTGCACGTCGCCGGCGACGCCCTCACCACCGAGGGGATCAACTGGCTCTGGCCGCTGCGGATCCGCTCTCCGCGCTGGGTGCGCCGCGCGCCCGTGCTGCGGCGGCTCTGGACGTCCGGAGGCTACGCCGCGATCCCCGTCCTCGGCTCGGCCGGCTCCTGGCGCGAGACGATCCTCTACTGGCTGATGTCGGCCGCCACGATCGTGCTGACGGCCTGGCTGCTCGCCGAGGAGCTCCTCTGACCCCGGGCGGGAGCCCTCAGTACACCGCCCCCGGGTTCATGATCCCCAGCGGATCGAACACCGCCTTGATCCCGCGCTGCAGCGCCATCGAGTCTTCGCCGAGCTCCTCCGCGAGCCAGCGCCGCTTCAGCAGCCCCACCCCGTGCTCGCCCGTGAGAGTGCCGCCGAGCGCGAGCGCCGTGCGGAACAGCTCGCCCGCGGCCGCCCAGACCTCCTCGCCGACCCCGTCGGACCCTGTTGGCACGACGAAGTTCGGGTGCAGGTTGCCGTCGCCCGCGTGGGCCACGGTCGGGATGCTCAGCCCGGTGCGCTCCTCGATCCCGCGGATCGCGGCGAACATCGCGGGCAGCGCCGAGCGCGGCACGCAGACGTCCTCGATCAGCACCTCGCCCTCGGCCTCGAGCGCGGGATGGAAGGCCCGCCGCACCGCGAGCAGCGCCTCGCCCGCCACCGGGTCGTCCGTCGACTCGGCGTCCCCGCCGGCCCCGGTGACGATCGCGAGGATCCGGCGCGCCTCGTCCTCCGCTCCCCCGCCGTCCGTCTGCACGAGCAGGTAGGCGGCGCCGCGGTCGAGCGGCGCGCCCGTGTAGCGGCCGATCGCGGCGAGCGCCCCCTCGTCCATCAGCTCCATCACCGCCGGTCGGAGGCGCGCGGCGGTGATCGCGGCGGAGGCGGCCGCCGCGGCCACGACGCTCGGGAAGTACGCGCCGACGGTGACCACGCGGCCCGCGGGGATCGGCCGCAGCTTCACCGTCGCCTCGACGATCACGCCGAGCGTCCCCTCCGAGCCGGTGAGCAGCGCCGTGAGGTCGTAGCCGGCGACGCCCTTCACGCTGCGCCGCCCGGTCCGCACCAGGCGCCCGTCGGCCAGCACGACGGCCAGACCGAGCACCGCCTCGCGGGTGACCCCGTACTTCGCACAGAGCAGCCCGCCCGCGTTGGTGGCGATGTTGCCGCCGATGCTCGAGATCGCCTTGCTCGCCGGGTCGGGCGAGAAGATCAGCCCGTCCGCGGCGACCGCGTCGGACAGCGCCTGATTGAGCACGCCCGGCTCCACGACCGCGAGCTCGTCCTCGAGCGAGATCTCGAGGATGCGGTCCATGGCCGCCGTCGAGAGGACGATCGCGCCGTCCCGGCCGACGGCGCCCGCCGCGAGCCCCGTCCCCGCGCCGCGCGGGACGACCGGCACCCGGTGCTCCGTGGCGAGCCGGAGCGTCGCCTGCACGTCGGCGACCGAGCGCGCGCGGACCAGCGCGAGCGCGCGACCGCCGGCGGTCCAGCCGGACTTGTCGGTGTGCGCGGACTCGAAGTCCGGCCCCTCGGTCGTCACCGCGGCGCCGAGCTCCTCGCGCAGCCTCCGGAGGACGAGCGCACGGCCGGTCGTCCCGGTGCTCGTTCCGATGCCGGTCCCGGTGCGGACGGTCTCGACGCCGCTGGTCACGGCGCCGCTGGTCTCGGTGCGGCTGGTCTCGGTGCGGCTGGTCTCGGTGCTGCTCATGCGGGTCACTCCGGGCGGATCTCGGGTCGGCCCCTCGATCCTTCCACGGCGGCCCGGGCAGGCGGCAGGATGGGCGGATGAGCGCAGCGATGACGGGACCCACGAGCGCGGGCATCCTCCTGCACCGGCTGCGGGGCGGCGAGCGCGAGGTGTTCCTCGGCCGGATGGGCGGCCCGCTGTGGACGCGCCGCCCGCGGGCCTGGTCGATCCCCAAGGGCCTGCACACGCCCGAGGAGGCGCCGCTCGACGCCGCCCGGCGCGAGTTCGAGGAGGAGATCGGCGTCGCCGCCCCGGACCTCGACTACGCGCTCCTCGGCGCCTACCGCCAGCGCTCCGGGAAGACCGTCACCGTCTACGCCGCCGAGTGCGCCGTCGAGATCACCTTCGTCGCGAGCAACACCTTCGAGCTCGAGTGGCCGCGCGGCTCCGGAGTGCTCCGCGACTACCCGGAGATCGAGCGCGCGGAGTGGCTGCCGCTCGAGCGCGCCCGCGAGGAGATCACCGCCGGCCAGGTGCCCGCCCTCGACGATCTCGAGCGGGCCCTGACCGCCGCGGACCGACCGGCGGCCCGGCGCCCGGAAGCGCGGGACTCCGCTCAGTAGTCGAGGACGTCCAGCGGGATCGCCAGGTCGTCGTCGGTCGCCATCGGCACGGGCCGTCCGAGCCGGCGGGCGCGGTCGGCCAGGTCCGCGACCAGCGCCTCGTCGACGATCTCCGCGGCGTCCTCGGGCTCGTCCTCGACCAGCATCTGGCTCGACGGCCCGAGCAGCAGCCGGGCCGTCAGCACGCCCTCACCGCGCCGGACGGGGATCTCCACCGTGGCCGCGGTCGCCGTCGAGGCGAGCATCCGGGCGTACTCGAGCACCGCGTCCGCGATGTCGTCCCCGGTGAGGACGCTCCCCTCGGCGTAGTGGATGCGTCGCACGGCGGACTCCTTCAGTCGGCGGAGCGGCCGGCTGCAGGAGAGCCCGGCCGGCTCCCTCCCCAGGGTGGCACGCGCTCCCCGGCGCGCAGGCGGATCGGCGGACATCCGCCGGGGGCTTTACTTCCCGGCCCCGCCCTCGCCGTGCCCGCGGTCGTCGGCCGCCGAGTAGACCCGCAGCGCCAGCGGCACGATCCGGACCCTCGCCTCGTGGAACCCGTCCGGCTCGCCGTCGAACACCTCGCTCTCGCCGTCGTGCGCCCACTCCGGGTCCACGCCGGCCGGTCGCCGCGCGCCGACCACGACGCCTGCGGTGCTGGCCGACTCGACCACCGGCGCGCGCCAGCCGGGCACCCGCCCGACCACCGGCGTCGCGCCCCGCCCGAGCGCCAGCGACACCGCGCCGCGGGTCCGGGGCGTCCGGCCCGAGTGCAGCACGCGGATGTCGAGCTGCCCGTCGTCCAGGCGCCGGCGGGCGAGCGGCGTCGCGGTGCGCGGGTGCTCCCGGTTCACCCCGACGAAGTACGACCAGACCCGCTCCGTCCGCCCGTCGCGCCGCAGCTCGAACGGATCGGTCGAGCGCACCACCTCGAAGGCGGCGAGGACCGCGGCGAGCGGCTTGCCGATCACCTTCTCGCGCTTCTCCCGCGCGGCCACGAACTCCGGGTACAGCCCGATCGAGACGGTGTTCAGCACCGTGACCGGCTCGGCGTCTCCGGCCGTCACCTCGGCCACGTCGACGTCGCGGCGCTCGCCGTGCGCCGCCGCGTCGAGCGCGTCCTGGATCGTCACCAGGCCCAGCGCCTTGGCGAAGTGGTTCATCGTCCCGCCCGGCAGCACCAGGAGCGTCATCCCCTCGGCCCGCGCGAGCCCCGCGCCGACCGCCATCGTCCCGTCGCCGCCGTAGACGCCCAGCACCTCGGGCGGAGCGTCGCCGGCGCGCGCCGAGCGCACCACCTCGCCCAGGTCCTCGCCCTCGGCCAGCCGGTGCACCCGCGCCGCGGGGAAGCGCTGCAGGATCAGCGGCTCCGGATCCGGCCGGTGCGAGTCGCGCCCGGCGCTCGGGTTGAGCACCACCAGCAGGCCGGGACCGTCGCCGAGCGGACGCACGTCGACCGGCGGCCGGCTCGTCCGCTCCGAGACGGGGACGTGCCGCGGGCGCGCCGGCACCAGCACCTTCCCGAGGCCCGCGACGGCCGCGCCGAGCGCCGCTCCGCCGACCACGTCGGAGAGCCAGTGCACCCCGACGTGCAGGCGCGAGAAGGCGACGGCCGCGGCGAGCGGCGCGACGGCGAGTCCCACCCGCGGGTTCTCGAGCGCGACCCCGGCGGCGAAGGCGGCGGCACTCGCCGCGTGGCCGGAGGGGAAGCTCGGCGAGGTGGGCACGCGGGCGAGCCGCCGCCCCACCGGCACGTCCACCACGAGCGGCCGGACGCCGCCGAAGAGCTGCTTGCCGACGAGGTTCGCCGCGGCGCTCGCGACGGCCAGCGAGGCCGCGCCGCGCGCCGCCTCCCGAGGCCGGCCGGCCAGCAGCAGCAGCGCCCCGAGCCCGAACCAGAGCACCCCGTGATCGGCGGCGCGCGAGAGCCCGACCAGCGCTCCGTCCACGAGCGGCACCGGACGGCGCGCGTTGAGCTTCCGGGCGGCGCGGGCATCGGCCCGGCGCACGGCGCGCGGCACCGCGAGGACGCGCCGCAGCAGGACGGACGGGGGCCGGGTTCCACGCAGAGGCATGCCTCCAGGGTAGGAGGCGCCTTCCGCGACTCCCTGAGCCCTGGGCGGCTAGACCTCGCCGAACCCCGACGCGACCAGGTCGGCGAGCCGCCCCACGGCCTCCTCCGCCTCGGCGCCGGTCGCCGAGATCGCGACCTCGTCGCCGCGATCCAGCCCGAGCGACATCACACCGAGCAGACTCGTCGCGTCCTTGCCGTTCACGTCGATCCGGGCGTCGAAGCGGGTGGCGAGGGTGACGAAGTCGGCCGCCGGCCGGGCGTGCAGCCCGTTCGGGTTGATCAGCCGCACCGTCCGCCGCACGCTCGCCGACTCGGCGGGCGCCGCGGGCGACTCGGCGAGGAGTGCACCCCGCGCCGACTCCGCCGCCGCGAGCACGTCCGCCAGCGCGGCACCGGTGCCCGCCGCCACGGCCGCCGCCACCGCGCCCTCCACGAGCGGCGCGTCCGCGATCCGGACCCGCTCCCGCGCCTCGTCGTCCAGGAACTCCACCGCGGTCTCCGCGGTCATGATCGCCGAGCCGAGGTCGCAGAGCACCACGGCGCCCTCGCCGGAGTCGGCCTCGGCCAGCGCCGCGGTGATCCGCTCGAAGCTCGTCCCGATCCCGCCGTCGTCCGTGCCGCCCGCGGCGATCAGCGCGACGTCGGGCGCCATCTGCGCCGCCAGCTCCACGAGTCCCTCGGCCAGTCGCGCGCTGTGCGAGACGAGGACGAGCCCGACGCTCACGCCGCCGCCTCGGCCGCGGCGCGCAGCAGCAGGACGCTCGACACGCTGCCCGGATCGCGGTGCCCGACCGCCCGCTCGCCCAGGTAGCTCGCTCGGCCCTTCCGCGCGACCATCGGGTCGGTCGACTCCGCTCCGCCCTGCGCGGCGTCCGCTGCCGCGGCGAGCACGGCGGCCGCCGAGGAGCCGTCGGCCGAGGCGGCCTGCGCGGCCTCGACCGCCGGCGTCCACGCGTCCACCATCGTCTTGTCGCCGACCTCGGCCTTGCCGCGCAGCACGATCCCGTCGCGCGCCGCCGCGAGCAGTGCCGCGACCGCGGCACCGTCGAGCGACTCCTGCCCGGTGACCGCGCCGGCCGCCTTGAGGAACGCGGTGCCGAACAGCGGCCCGGAGGCTCCGCCCACCGTCGAGATCAGCGTGGTCGCCACCAGCTTGAGCACCTCGGCCGGAGTCGCGAGCTCGGCAGCCGCGTCGAGCTTCGCCACCACGGCCTGGAAGCCGCGGTCCATGTTCTCGCCGTGGTCGCCGTCGCCGATCGCGCGGTCGAGCGTGATCAGCTCCACCCGGTGCTCCGAGACCGCCTGCGCCGCGGCCCGGATCCAGGCCACCGCCCACGCCGCGTCGAGCTCCTGCGCTCCCTGTCCGTCCTGCATCGATCCGTCCTCTTTCCCTGTGTCGCCTCTGCGACCGTCGTGTCGTCGTGCGGTCGTGTCGTCGTGTGCGCGCCGCTGTCCGGGCCGGGCGCCCGCCCTCTGCTCGGGGCCTCTCAGCGTCCCCAGCGCAGCGCGGCGGTCTGCACCGGTGCGTCCCAGAGCTCCGTCAGCGCGTCGTCCAGCTTCAGCAGCGTGATCGAGACGCCCTGCATCTCCAGCGAGGTGACGTAGCTGCCGACCAGGCTGCGCCGCACCGTCACGCCCTTCTCGGCCAGCACCTCCGCGGCCCGGCGGTAGACGAGGTAGAGCTCGACCTGCGGGGTGCCGCCCAGTCCGTTGACGAAGAGGAGCACGTCGTCGCCGGAGGAGAAGGGGAGGTCCTCGAGGATCGGCGCGAGCAGGCGGTCGACGATCCGGTCGGCCGGCTCGAGCGGGATCCGCTCGCGGCCGGGCTCGCCGTGGATGCCGATGCCGATCTCGATCTCATCCTCGGCCAGCTCGAAGCTCGGCTCCCCCGCGTGCGGCACCGTGCAGGGCCGCAGCGCGACGCCCATCGAGCGGACGTTCGCGACGACCGTCTCGGCGATCGCCGCCACCTCGTCCAGCGAGTCGCCGCGCTCGGCCGCCGCTCCGGCGATCTTCTCCACCATCACCGTCCCGGCCACGCCGCGGCGCCCCGCCGTGTAGAGGGAGTCCTTGACGGCCACGTCGTCGTCGACGATCACCGAGCGGACCTCCACGTCGTCGGCGAGGGCCAGGTCGGCCGCCGTCTCGAAGTTGAGCACGTCGCCGGTGTAGTTCTTCACGATGTGCAGGACGCCCGCACCGCCGTCGACCGCCTTCGTGGCGGCGACGATCGGATCGGGAGTGGGCGAGGTGAACACCGGCCCGGGCACCGCGGCGTCGAGCATGCCGACGCCGACGAAGCCGGCGTGCAGGGGCTCGTGCCCGCTGCCGCCGCCGCTGACGATGCCGACCTTCCCCTGCCGCGGAGCGTCGACGCGCACCACGAACAGCGGATCGGGCTCGACCCGCACCAGGTCGGCGTGCGCGAGGCCGAATCCGGCCACGGACTCCGCGACGACGTTCTTCGGGTCGTTGATGAGCTTCTTCATCGAGGTCTCCTCCAGGGCGCTCCGCTCCGTCGCGGACAGCGGCTCCACGTTACGCCCGCCGTCCCGGCTCGCGCAGGCCCGGCATCGCGGCTCAGGCGCCGCGCCTGGTCTCCTCGACCCACTGGTCCAGCTTCGCCGTCGCGGCACCCGAGTCGACCGCCTGCGCGGCGCGGTCGAGCGCCGAGCGGAGGCGGTCGAGGATCGCCGTCCGGATCAGCCCCGGGTCGCGCGCCAGATCGAACGCGATCAGTCCCGCCGCCGCGTTCAGCAGCACGATGTCCCGCACCGGCCCCTTCTCGCCTGCCAGGACCGAGCGGACGACCTGCGCGTTGTAGGCGGCGTCGCGTCCGCGGAGCTGGTCGATGCTCGCGCGGCGCAGGCCGAGGTCGCGCGGGTCGAGGTCGTGCTCGACGACCGAGCCGCGCGAGACCTCCCAGATGTGGCTGTGCCCGGTGGTCGTCAGCTCGTCGAGGCCGTCGTCGCCGCGGAAGACGAGCGCCGTCGCGCCGCGGGTCTGGAACACCCCGACGAAGAGCGGGACCCGGTCCAGGTGCGCGACCCCGACGGCGGACGCCTCCGGCCGCGCCGGGTTGCAGAGTGGCCCGAGGAAGTTGAAGACGGTCGGCACGCCCAGCTCGGCCCGCACGGGCCCCGCGTGGCGGAACCCGGGGTGGAACATCGCGGCGAAGACGAAGGCGATCCCCGTCCGGCGGAACACCTCGGCCACCCGGTCGGCGGAGAGCGACAGATCGACGCCGAGCGCCGCGAGCACGTCCGAGGAGCCCGACGAGGAGGACGCCGCGCGGTTCCCGTGCTTGATCACCGGCGTTCCGGCGGCCGCCGCGATGATCGACGCGGTGGAGGAGATGTTGACCGTGCCGAAGCGATCCCCTCCGGTCCCGACGATGTCGAGGGCCATCGGATCCACGTCCAGCGGCACCGCGTGCTCGAGGATCGCGTCGCGGAAGCCGACGATCTCGTCGACCGTCTCGCCCTTCGCGCGCAGCGCGATCAGCAGACCCGCGAGCTGCGCCGGCGTGGCCTCGCCCTGCATCACCCGCTCCATGGCCCAGGTCGCCTCCGACACCGAGAGATCGGAGGAGTCGAGGAGGGAGCCGAGAATGAGCGGCCAGGACAGGGTTTCCGACATGGCTCTCAGATTATGCGACTACGAAGGCCCCACGGGAAGTGCGAGTTCCCCCCCTTGCGATCGTCCATAATGGTCTGTGTGACGAGCACCTCTCTCTCCCCCACGGCCACCGTGCCCGCAGTGAACCGACCCAACCCGGTCGCGGTCGGAACGATCGTCTGGCTGGGCAGCGAGGTCATGTTCTTCGCGGGCCTGTTCGCGATCTACTTCACCCTCCGCAGCACCTCACCGGAGCTGTGGTCGGCCGAGACCAGCATCCTGAACGTCCCCTACGCGAGCGTGAACACGGTGATCCTGGTCGCCTCGTCGTTCACCTGCCAGTTCGGCGTCTTCGCCGCGGAGCGCCTGCAGCCGCGCTCCACCGGGCTCAGCCCGTTCAAGTGGGGCATGGTCGAGTGGTTCTTCCTCACCTACGCCCTCGGCGCGGTCTTCGTCTGCGGTCAGGTCCTCGAGTACGCGACCCTCGTCTCGGAGGGCGTCACGCTCTCGAGCAACGCCTACGGCTCCGCGTTCTACCTCACCACCGGCTTCCACGCCCTGCACGTGACCGGCGGGCTCATCGCCTTCCTCCTCGTCATCGGCCGCGCCTTCGCCGTCAAGAACTTCGGCCACAAGGAGGCGACCAGCGCGATCGTCGTGTCCTACTACTGGCACTTCGTCGACGTCGTCTGGGTCGGCCTCTTCGTCGTCATCTACTTCCTGAAGTGAGGCCAGCCGCCTCCATGCCCCACCACACTCCCGAACCCCGCAGGAAGGTTGCCTCGATGGCCTCCCCGAAGACGAAGAGCCGCGCCAAGAAGGGTCGCCGTCACCCCCTGGCCACGCTGGCCCTGATCGCGATCGGCCTCGGCCTCACCGGCGGCACCTACGCGGCCGTCGGCGTCGCGACCTCCGCCTCCGCGGAGACCTCGGCCACCAGCCAGCAGACGATCGACGAGGGCTCGAAGCTCTTCGCCGCCAACTGCGCCACCTGCCACGGCCTCGACGCTGCGGGCACCGACAACGCCCCGTCGCTGATCGGCGTCGGCGCCGCCTCGGTCGACTTCCAGGTCGGCACCGGCCGCATGCCGATGCAGATGCACGGCCCGCAGGCCCTCGAGAAGCCGGTGCAGTTCACCGACGACCAGGTCGCCGAGCTGGCGGCGTACGTCGCCTCGCTGGCGCCCGGCCCCGCCATCCCCACCGGCGAGGTCCTCGACGCCCAGGGCGACTCGGCCAACGGCGCCGAGCTCTTCCGGATCAACTGCGCGATGTGCCACAACGTCGCCGGCGCCGGCGGCGCGCTGACCGAGGGCAAGTTCGCTCCCCCGCTGGGCGGCGTCACCGAGGCGCACATCTACGAGGCGATGGTCACCGGCCCGCAGAACATGCCGGTCTTCAACGACCTCAACATCTCGCCGGAAGACAAGCGCGACATCATCTCCTACCTCAAGTACATCGAGGCCAACCCCTCCCCGGGCGGATTCGCCCTGGGCTCCCTCGGCCCCGTCGCCGAAGGCCTCTTCCTCTGGATCTTCGGACTCGGTTCCATCGTCGCCCTGACGGTGTGGATCACCGCACGATCCAACTAGCAGACACCGGCGCCCTGGCGGGCGCTCGACCCCCACGACGCCGAGCGGCGTCGACACGGCGTGAAAAGGAGAACCATGGCAGAGCACGATGAGGGTGGCACCGACCTCGCCACCTCGTCGGCCACCGGGCACGGGAGTGCTCCGGCCGGCACCGCGGTCGTGACGCGGGACCGCGTCCAGGACCCGGGCCTCCCGCCGCACCGCCCCCGGATGACAGACGTCGACCCCAAGGCCGCGAAGCGGGCCGAGCGCACGGTCTACACGCTCTTCTACCTCTCCTTCGCGGGCTCGATCTTCGCGGTGGCCGCCTACATGGCGTTCCCGATCACGGAGAGCATGGAGTCGGTCCGGCTGAACACGCTGTTCATCGGCCTCGGCATGTCGCTGGCACTCCTGGGCATCGGCATCGCCGCCGTCCACTGGGGCAAGCAGCTGATGTCCGACCACGAGGGCATCGACATCCGCCACCCCGTCCGCAGCGCCGAGGACACCCGTGCCCGCGCGCTCGAGATCTTCGACCAGTCCGACAAGGAGTCCGGCTTCGGCCGGCGCTCGCTGATCCGCAACAGCCTCATCGGCTCGCTGATCGTCTTCCCGCTGCCCGCCGTGATCCTGTTCCGAGGCCTCGGACCGCAGGACCAGAACCCCGTCGCCCTCCTCAAGACCACGATGTGGCGCGAGGGCACGCGGCTCACCCTGGACCCCTCCGGAGCGCCGATCCTCGCATCGGACGTCACGCTGGGCTCCGCCTTCCACGTCATCCCCGAGGGACTCGACGAGGTCGAGGGCAAGCTGGAGGAGAAGGCCAAGGCCGCCGTCCTCCTGATGCGCCTGAAGCCCGAGGACCTGACCGTCAGCGAGGGTCGCGAGACCTGGAACTACGACGGCATCGTCGCCTACTCCAAGATCTGCACGCACGTCGGCTGCCCCGTGGCGCTGTACGAGCAGCAGACCCACCACCTCCTGTGCCCGTGCCACCAGTCGCAGTTCGACATCAAGCGCGAGGCCGAGGTCATCTTCGGTCCTGCGAAGCGCCCGCTTCCGCAGCTCCCCATCACCATCGACGCCGACGGATACCTGGTCGCCCGCAGCGACTTCACGGAGCCGGTCGGACCATCCTTCTGGGAGCGATGACACACATGTCCACCACCACACCTTCCCGCCCCGCGGCATCGCCCGCGGAGCCCGGCGACGGCGTCATCCTCGGCAGCGGCAAGCTGCAGAAGGGATACGTCGGCAAGGCCTCCAACTACATCGACGAGCGCACGAGCATCTCGGCGGTCGTCAAGGAGTTCGGCCGCAAGATCTTCCCGGACCACTGGTCGTTCCTCCTCGGCGAGGTCGCGCTCTACAGCTTCGTGATCATTCTGCTCTCGGGCACCTTCCTCACCTTCTTCTTCCAGGCCTCCATGGTCGAGACGCACTACGAGGGCAGCTACCTGCCGCTCAAGGGCATCGAGATGTCCGCGGCGATGGCCTCATCGCTCGACATCTCGTTCGATATCCGCGGCGGCCTGCTGATGCGCCAGATCCACCACTGGGCGGCCCTGCTGTTCGTGGCCTCGATCGGCCTGCACATGCTCCGCATCTTCTTCACCGGTGCGTTCCGCAAGCCGCGCGAGATCAACTGGGTCATCGGCTTCGTCCTCTTCATCCTCGCGATGGCCGAGGGCTTCACCGGCTACTCCCTGCCGGACGACCTGCTCTCGGGCAACGGCCTCCGCATCATCGACGGCATGGTCAAGGGCATCCCGATCGTCGGCACCTGGGTCTCGTTCCTCCTCTTCGGCGGCGAGTTCCCCGGCACCGACATCGTCGGCCGCCTCTACACCCTGCACATCCTGCTGCTGCCGGCACTGGTGCTCGCGTTCATCGCCCTGCACCTCGTGTTCGTGGTGGTCCACAAGCACACCCAGTTCCCCGGTGCGGGCAAGACCGAGCAGAACGTCGTCGGCTACCCGGTGCTCCCGGTCTACGCCGCGAAGGCCGGTGGATTCTTCTTCATCGTCTTCGGTGTCGTCGTCCTCATCGCCTCGCTGTTCACGATCAACCCGATCTGGAACTACGGCCCGTACGACCCCTCCCCCGTCTCCGCCGGCACCCAGCCCGACTGGTACATCGGCTTCGCCGACGGTGCCCTGCGTCTGGTCCCGCCGGGACTCGAGTGGGCGATCCCGGGCCTCGGGACGATCTCGTTCAACATCCTCCTACCGCTCTCCGTGGTCGGCCTGTTCATCGTCGTCGTCCTGCTCTACCCGTTCCTCGAGGCCTGGATCACCGGTGACAAGCGCGAGCACCACCTGCTCGACCGCCCGCGCAACGCCGCCACCCGCACCGCGATCGGTGCCGCCGGAGTCACGTTCTACGCCGTCCTCTGGGCTGCGGCGTCCTCCGACATCATCGCGACACACTTCCACCTCACGATGGAGGGCGTCATCCACGCCCTGCAGTTCCTCCTCTTCGCCGGTCCGGTCATCGCGTACTTCGTCACGAAGCGCATCTGCCTGGCCCTTCAGAAGAAGGACCGCGAGATCGCCCTGCACGGCTTCGAGTCCGGCCGCATCGTCCGCCTCCCCGGCGGCGAGTTCATCGAGGTGCACCAGCAGCTCGACGCGTACGAGCGCTGGAAGCTGGTCGGCCAGGAGGAGTACGAGCCCCTCATGATCCGCCCGGACTCCCGTGGTCGCATCACCGCCCCGGAGCGCGTGCGCGCCGGCCTCTCCCGCTGGTTCTTCGAGGACCGGATCACCCCCGTCACCCAGAAGGAGCTCGAGAGCTCGCACAGCGAGCACTGACCCCCTCCCCCGAAGGGCCCGGACGCACAGCGTCCGGGCCCTTCGTCGTCCCCTGTTCGACCATCCCGGACAGAGCGCAGAACACCACTGACCGAGCGGCACCCCCGCACAGCAGAGCCCGCCCCCTCCTGCCGATCGAGCAGCCCGCGCAGCGGGCGTATCGAGATCCACCACCGTCAGAACACGAGACTGCAGACCCGCACGTCTGGGGACGGCCGGTCTCGACGCTCCCCTGCGGGCCTCCTCGACCATCATGGACAGCACCGCCCCGCACATGCTGATCGAGTAGCCCGCACAGCGGGCGTATCGAGATCCACCACCGTCAGAACACGAGTCTGCAGACCCGCCCCGCTGAGGACCGCTGGTCTCGATACGCCCCTGCGAGGCTCCTCGACCAGCAGGGAGAGAGCGCGGCTCCTCCCCCACGCACCATGAGCGGGCGACGCGGCACCACCTCCCGAGACGCCGCGCAGTGGCTCGGACGGCTCCCACCGGGCCGGACCCCTGCTGCCCGAGTAGCGACCGCAGGTCGCGTATCGAGCGGAGGGGGCGCCTTCCGCGCCATCGCAGGGCGGGGAAGAGACCGACGTCCTTGCGGTGGGCGGGTCTCGACACGCCCCAGCAGGGCTACTCGACCAGCATGTCTGCGAAGGGTCTTCCAAGCAGATCCACCCACGCCAGAAGACGCAGTTCGTAGATCCGCCCCGCGGAAGGGACCGGGTCTCCATGACCCCCATGTCGGCGTACCTCTGTCGGACGGTCGGCGTGGAGTCGACTTTGCTGATCGAGTAGCCCGTGAAACGGGCGTATCGAGATCCACCACCTTCAGAACAGAAGCCTGCAGACACGCCCTGCTGATTAAGCCAGGTCTCGATCCGCCCCTGTGCGGCTGCTAGACCTGCATGAAGGGAGCTCTGCCCCTCCAGATTCCCCGGAACGGACGCACGCCGCCGGCCGAGTCCCGTTACGGGTCCGCTCGAAGCCCAGTGGCCGCGCGAGTGGACCCGGAGCGGCCTCCAGGGGCCCATCCGAGCCCGTTTCGCGTCCGTTCGCGAGTGTCCGCACTCCGAGGGGACTGCAGAGGCCCGGGCCCGCTCTGCGGACTCCCTCGCCCCACGCGAAAGGGCCGGGTGCCGGAGGTCGAAACCTCCTGCACCCGGCCCTCGGAGCCGTGCAGTCCGACTAGCGGGCGAAGTACCCGCGGTAGTACTCGTACACCCAGCCGGCGATCGCGACCAGGAAGAGGCCGACCGCGATGTAGGTGATCCAGAAGCCGACCGCGAGGCCGAGGAAGGCCAGTGCGGCGGAACCGCCCAGGATCAGCGGCCACCAGCTCCACGGGCTGAAGAAGCCCAGCTCGGGGTCGCCGTCGTCGATGTCGGCGTCGAGGCGGTCCTCGGGCAGCTCGGCGCCCTGGGCCTTGTGCACCCGGCCGACGTAGAAGGCGATGAAGCCGCCCAGCACCGACGAGAGCGCGATGCCCACGGTGCCGACCCACTCGACCTGGCCGGTGTCGATCAGCGACCAGAGGATGTAGGTGACGTCCGCGAGGAGGAAGAACCCGGCGAGCAGCCAGAACAGATTGACGTTCGCGCGCATGGCCCTACTTCACCGTGCCTTCGGACTTGTCGTACGTGGGGGCGTCCGGAGCGTCCTTCGCCGGACCGATGCCGACGGGGATGCCGGCCTCGGGGTGGTTGAGGTCGAAGGCCGGAGCCTCGCTGCGGATGCGCGGGATGGAGGTGAAGTTGTGCCGGGGCGGCGGGCAGGAGGTCGCCCACTCGAGCGAGCGCGAGAAGCCCCAGGGGTCGTTCACCGTGACCTTCGGCGCCTTGCGGGCCGTGATGTACACGTTGAGGAAGAACGGGATGAGCGAGACCGCGAGGATCATCGCGCCGATCGTCGACAGCTGGTTCATCCAGGTGAAGCCGTCCTCGGGCAGGTAGCTCGCGTAGCGGCGGGGCATGCCCACGACTCCGAGCCAGTGCTGGATGAGGAAGGTGGTGTGGAAGCCGATGAACAGCAGCCAGAAGTGCCACTTGCCCAGGGTCTCGTTCAGCATCTTGCCGGTCCACTTGGGCCACCAGAAGTAGAAGCCCGAGAACATCGCGAACACGACGGTGCCGAACACCACGTAGTGGAAGTGCGCGACCACGAAGTACGAGTCGGACACGTGGAAGTCCAGCGGCGGCGACGCGAGGATGACGCCGGTGAGGCCACCGAAGGTGAAGGTGATCAGGAAGCCGATCGCCCAGATCATCGGGGTCTCGAACGTCACGGATCCGCGCCACATGGTGCCGATCCAGTTGAAGATCTTCACGCCGGTCGGGACCGCGATCAGCATCGTCATCAGCGAGAAGAACGGCAGCAGGACCGAGCCGGTGACGTACATGTGGTGCGCCCACACGGTCACGGACAGGGCGGCGATCGCGATGGTCGCGTAGATCAGCGTCTTGTAGCCGAAGATCGGCTTGCGGCTGAAGACCGGGAAGACCTCGGAGACGATGCCGAAGAACGGCAGCGCGATGATGTACACCTCGGGGTGCCCGAAGAACCAGAACAGGTGCTGCCAGAGCAGCACGCCGCCGTTGGCCGCGTCGTAGATGTGCGCATCGAACACGCGGTCGGCACCGAGGGCGAACATCGCGGCGGCGAGGACCGGGAAGGCCAGCAGCACGAGGATCGACGTCACCAGGATGTTCCAGGTGAAGATCGGCATGCGGAACATCGTCATGCCGGGCGCGCGCATCGTGATGATCGTGGTGATGAAGTTCACCGCACCGAGGATCGTGCCGAAGCCGGACAGCGCCAGGCCGAAGACCCAGAGATTGCCGCCGAGCCCTGGCGAGAACGTCGTGCTCGAGAGTGGCGCGTAGGCGAACCAGCCGAAGGACGCGGCGCCCTGCGGGGTGATGAAGCCGGCGACCGCGATCAGCGAGCCGAAGCTGTAGAGCCAGTAGGCGAACGCGTTGAGTCGCGGGAACGCGACGTCCGGAGCGCCGATCTGCAGCGGCATGAGGACGTTGGCGAAGCCCGCGAAGAGCGGCGTCGCGAACATCAGCAGCATGATCGTGCCGTGCATCGTGAAGAGCTGGTTGTACTGCTCGCGGGTCTCGACCACGGCGAGGCCGGGCTCGAAGAGCTGGGCGCGGATGACCAGGGCCATCACGCCCGCGATGCAGAAGTAGATGAACGAGGTGATCAGGTACATGTACCCGATGACCTTGTGATCGGTGGACGTCATCCAGCGAACGAGGACGTTCGCCTTGCGCTCGACCGGCGGTGTGCCGAATGAGCGGGACGGGGCGGGTGCTGTGGCGGTGCTCATGCTCCCTCTACTCCTCGTTCTCGGTGCGGGCCGGCGCGCCGGTGCCGGGCAGGTTGCTGTTGCGGTCGTACTCGGCGCCGAGCTGGCCGGTCTGGCCCGCGTCGCGCAGCGACTGGATGTAGTCGTCGTACTCGCCCTGCGAGACGACCTTCACGTTGAAGAGCATCGCGGAGTGGTACTCGCCGCAGAGCTCGGCGCACTTGCCGGCGTAGGTCCCCTCCTTGAGCGGCGTGACGTACATGTAGTTCGTCTTGCCGGGGATCATGTCCTTCTTGTAGAGGAAGTCGACGACCCAGAAGGAGTGGATGACGTCGCGGGCGTCGAGCTGGATCTTGATCTTCTGGTTCACCGGCAGGTAGAGCGTCGGCACCTCGGACTCGACCAGCGAGCCGGCGCCGTCGGCGCTGTCCTCGTACTGACCCTGGATGCCCGCGGAGTAGACGTCCTCGTCGACGTAGTTGAAGTCCCACGCCCACTGCTTGCCGTAGACCTGGATGGTCTCGTCCGGGTCGTCGTAGGCCTGCTCGATGGCGGCCTGGTCGCGCGCGGTGAAGGCGAAGAAGCCGATCACGAGGATCAGCGGCACGATCGTGTAGAAGATCTCGATCGGCATGTTGTAGCGCAGCTGCACCGGGAGGCCGGTCTGGCCCTTCCGGCGGCGGTAGACGACGACCGCCCAGATCGTCAGGCCCCAGGTGATGACACCCACGGCAAGCAGGACGATCCAGGAGGTGACCCAGAGTCCGATGACCCGGTCGACGTGGTTCGTCGTGCCGGGTTCAGTGGGGAGCCAGCCCTGCAGCTGCTCCTGCGTGCAGCCCGCGAGGACGAGGGCGAGAGCTCCTGCGACGGGTACTGCGACCCATCGGCGGAGACGGCGATTGAAGCGCACCGGTGACCTTTCGGAAGACTGGGGACCAGTTCACACGAAACTGTATTAGACCGGCCCTAGCCTACCCGCCGTCGTCGGCAGGGAGTGCACCGGCACCCGCTCTTGACCTCTCGCCGAAGTGGTGCTGCAACGGCGAACGGCGCCCGGCCGCCCGCCGGAGCGGGGAGTCGGGCGCCGTGCGAGCGGGCCGTGCGGCGTGTCGCCGCGGTCTATCAGTGGAAGCTGTCGCCGCAGGCGCAGCTGCCGCCGGCGTTGGGGTTGTCGATGGTGAAGCCCTGCTTCTGGATGGTGTCCTCGAAGTCGATCGAGGCGCCGTCGAGGTAGGGGACGCTCATCTTGTCGACGACCAGGCCCACGCCCTCGAACTCGACCGCCGCGTCGCCGTCGAGCGTGCGCTCGTCGAAGTAGAGCTGGTAGATCAGGCCGGAGCAGCCGCCGGGCTGGACGGCGACGCGCAGCCGCAGGTCGTCACGGCCCTCCTGCTCGAGGAGGCTCTTCACCTTCGCGGCGGCGACGGGGGTCATCGAGACGCCGTGCGCCGCGGTGGTGGTGCTGGCGGTCAGTGTCGTGTCGGACATGTCACTCCTCGGTGGGATCGGTCGGAACGGAGCCGAGCGGGAACAGAGCTGGCGGGATCGGACGGCGTGCTGTCGACGATTCTACGGTGGCAACCCGGGCGCGGGCCGGGCTATTCCGAATCGCTCAGGCCCGGTGCTCGGCGGCGCGCAGCAGGAACAGCGCCTCCGTCTGCGCCGCGCGCTGGAAGACGCCGAGGTGGAGGGACTCGTTCGGGCTGTGCGCGCGTGAGTCCGGGTCCTCGACACCGGTGACCAGGATCTGCGCGTCCGGGAACTCGTGCACGAGGTCGGCGATGAAGGGGATGCTGCCTCCGACGCTGGTCTCCAGCGGCGCGCGGCCCCAGGCGTCGGCCATCGCCTGCTCGACCAGGCCGACGGCCCAGCCCGAGGTGTCGACCAGGAAGGGCTCCCCCGTGTCGACGTCGGCGATCTCGAGGTGGGCGCCGAATGGAGCGTGCGCCCGCAGGTGCCGCTCGAGGGCGGTGAAGCCCTCCTGCGCCTCCTGCCCGGGAGCGATGCGGGCGCTGATCTTGACCCGCACCGACGGGCTGAGGGTGTTGGAGGCGTCCACCACGCTGGGTGCGTCGATGCCGGTGACCGTGATCGACGGCTTCGACCAGATCCGGGAGAGGAGCGGTCCGGAGCCGATCGGCGAGACGCCGTCGAGCAGGCCGGAGTCGCGGCGCAGGTCCTCCTCGGTGGTCTCGGGGACGAGACCGTCGTGCTCGGTGAGCCCGGCCACGGCGACCGAGCCGTCCTCGTTCCAGAGCGTGTCGAGGAGGCGGATCGTCGCGAGCATCGCGTCGGGCACCGCGCCGCCGAGCATGCCCGAGTGCGAGGCGTGGTCGAGGGTGCGGACGGTGAGGGTCAGCGTGACGTTGCCGCGCAGGCCCACGGTGAGCGAGGGGGTGTCGATGTCCCAGTTGTCGCTGTCGGCGACCACGATCACGTCGGCCCGCAGCGCGTCGTGGTGCTCGCGGAGGAAGGTCGGGAACGAGCGGGAGCCGAACTCCTCCTCGCCCTCGATGAAGAGCACGAGGCCGAGGTCGTGGTCGTCGCCCGCCACCCGGCGCAGGGCCCGGACGGCGGCGAGGTGCGAGACCACGCCGGCCTTGTCGTCCGCGGCGCCGCGGCCGTAGAGGCGGTCGCCGCGCACGGTCGGCTCGAACGGCGGCGTCTCCCACGCCTCCTCCGCCCCCTGCGGCTGGACGTCGTGGTGGGCGTAGAGCAGGACGGTGGGTGCGCCGTTGCGGGCGGCCCGCGTCGCGAGGACGGCGGGCTGACCGAGGAGGTCGGAGTCGCCGATGGTGGAGCTGCGGATCGAGACCTCGTCGAAGACACCCGTCTCCCGGGCGAGCTCGGCGATCGCCTCGGCGCTCGCGGCGACGCGGGTGGCGTCGAAGCCGTCCCAGGAGACGGAGGGGATCCGGACGAGCCGGCCCAGCTCGCCGAGCGAGCGGGGCAGGTCGTCGCGCACGGCGGCGAGCACCTCCTCCTCGGCGGCGGACAGGGTGGAGGACGGAGTCGGAGCGTCGTGAGCCATGGAGGTAATCTTAAGAGACCCTCGATTCCAAGGACGTTCCCCTGTGGCCAAGCACCCGATCGCACCCGACACCCCCGACGACGCCGACGTGACGGCCATCGGGAAGGGCCGGCCGACCCCGACGCGCCGCGAGCAGGAGCTCGCCCGCAAGCGTCCGCTGGTCGTCACCGACCGCAAGCAGGCCGCGCGGGACGCCCGCGTGAAGACCGCGGAGCTGCGCGAGCAGGCCCGCGTCGGCATGGCCGCCGGCGACCAGCGCTACCTGCCGGTGCGCGACAAGGGCCCGCAGCGCAAGTACGTCCGCGACTACGTCGACGCGCGCTTCAGCTTCGGCGAGTTCCTCATCCCGGTGATGGTCGTCGTGCTGCTGATCAGCTTCTTCCCGCAGCCCGAGCTCGCCTCGCTCACGCTGATCATCCTGTGGGCGTTCTTCCTGCTCGCCGTCCTCGACTGCATCCTGCTGGGTCGTCGCCTGAAGAAGAAGCTCGCCGAGCGCTTCGGCGGCGCCGACAAGGTCGAGAAGGGCATCCCGTGGTACGCCGCGATGCGCGCCCTGCAGCTGCGCGTGATGCGCCTGCCCAAGCCTCAGGTCAAGCGCGGAGCGTTCCCGGCCTGACCCGGCGGCACGAACCGGGCCGGCAGAGGCCGGACCGGTCCCGGCGGTGTCGGACTACGCGGCACGCAGCCTGGCGAGCCCGCGGTTGATCTGACGGCCCCAGAGCGGGCCACGGAAGACGAACGCCGAGTAGCCCTGCACCAGCGTCGCGCCGGCCTCGAGCCGTTCCTGCACGTCCTCCGCTGTGTCCACTCCCCCGACGGAGATCACGCAGAACTCCGCGGGGACGACACCGCGGATGACCCGCAGCACCTCGAGCGCGCGCGCGGCGAGCGGAGCGCCGGAGAGCCCGCCCGCTCCCGCACGCTCGATGACGGCGCGGTCGGTGCGCAGGCCCTCGCGGGACAGGGTGGTGTTCGTGGCGATGACACCGGCGAGGCCGAGGCGCACCGCGAGCTCGGCGACGCGGACGACCTCCTCGTCCGAGAGGTCCGGCGCGATCTTGACCAGCAGCGGCGTCGTGTCCGCCGCCTCGGCGACCGCGGCGAGCAGCGGCTCGAGCTTGTCGATCTCCTGCAGGCCGCGCAGGCCCGGGGTGTTCGGCGAGCTGACGTTGACGACCAGGTAGTCGGCGAGCGGCGCGAGCATCCGGGCGCTGACCAGGTAGTCCTCGACGGCATCGTCGACGTCGACCACCCGGCTCTTGCCGATGTTGACGCCGATCACGGGGCGGCCCCGGGCGCTGCGCAGGCGGGCGAGGCGACCGGCCGCCGCGCGGGCGCCGTGGTTGTTGAAGCCCATCCGGTTGATCAGCGCGCGGTCGGCGATCAGCCGGAAGAGCCGCGGGCGGTCGTTGCCGGGCTGGGCGCGGGCGGTCAGCGTGCCCACCTCGACGTGGCCGAAGCCGAGCGCGCCGAGACCGAGCACGGCGGTCGCGTCCTTGTCGAAGCCGGCGGCCACGCCGAACGGCGTCCGGAAGCGCAGGCCGAGCGCCTCGACCGAGAGATCGGCGCGCGGCACGGTGAGCCGGCGGACGAGCGGGGCGACCGGGCCGAGCGCCTGGATCACCGGGAAGGCGAGGTGGTGGGCCCGCTCGGGATCGAGGCGCTTGAGCACGGTGGAGAACAGCAGAGGGTACACGGCGGCCCTCACAGCTCGTCGGCGGTGTGCAGGGCGGCGGGGCGCTCGGCGCGCAGCAGGGCGATCGCCGACTCGAAGTCGTCGAGGGAGTCGAACGCCTGGTAGACGCTCGCGAAGCGCAGGTAGGCGACCTCGTCCAGCTCGCGGAGGGGGACGAGGATGGCGAGCCCGATGTCGTTCGCGTCGATCTGCGAGGCGCCGGTGGAGCGGAGGTTCTCCTCGACCCGCTGGGCGAGCACGGCGAGGTCGGTGTCGGTCACCGGGCGGCCCTGGCAGGCCTTCCGGACGCCGCTGACGATCTTCTCGCGGCTGAACGGCTCCACGACTCCACTGCGCTTGATCACGACGAGGCTCGCCGTCTCGGTGGTGGAGAAGCGGCGGCCGCAGGACGGGCACTGGCGGCGGCGGCGGATGGAGAGGCCGTCGTCGCTGGTGCGCGAGTCGATTACGCGGGAGTCGGGGTGCCGGCAGAAGGGGCAGAACATCTCGGGTGCCTCTCGAGGTCAGGCGAAGCGGGCGTCGACGGCGTCGCCGTGCGCGGGGAGCGCCTCGGCGTCGCTCAGCGCGCGGATGTGCGGGGCGACCCGCTGCAGGGCGGCGCGGTCGTAGGAGACGAGCTGCTGCGGGCGGAGGAAGGTGTGCGCGCCGAGACCGGAGGAGAAGCGCGCCTGCCCGAGGGTCGGCAGCACGTGGTTGGAACCGGCCAGGTAGTCGCCGAGGCTCACCGGGGTGGTCGGGCCGAGGAAGACGGCACCGGCGTCGTGGATCCGCTCGGCGGTGGCCTCGGGGTCGACGGTGTGCAGCTCGAGGTGCTCGGGGCCGTAGGCGTCGCTGAACGCGCAGGCGATCTCGAGGTCGTCGACGATCACGAGGGCCGACTGCGGGCCGGAGAGGGCGATGCCGACGCGCTCGGAGTGCTGGGTGCGCGCGGCCTGCTCGACGATCTCGCGGCCGACGGCCTCGGCGAGGGCCGGATCGTCGGTGACGAGGAGGGCGGAGGCGGCCTCGTCGTGCTCGGCCTGGCTGACCAGGTCGGCGGCGATCAGGCGCGGGTCGGCGCTGGAGTCGGCGATGACGAGGATCTCGGTGGGTCCGGCCTCGGAATCGATGCCGACCTGGCCGAGCACCTGGCGCTTGGCGGTGGTGACCCAGACGTTGCCGGGGCCCGTGATGATGCTGACCGGGTCGAGGCCGAGGGAGTCGACGCCGTAGGCGAGGGCGGCGACCGCTCCCGCGCCGCCCATGGCGTAGACCTCGTCGACGCCGAGGAGCCCGGCGGCGGCGAGGATCGTCGGGTGCACGGAGCCGCCGAACGCCTTCTGCGGCGGCGAGGCGAGCGCGACGGAGCCGACGCCGGCGACCTGGGCGGGCACGGCGTTCATGATCACGCTGGAGGGGTAGACGGCCTTGCCGCCGGGGACGTAGAGGCCGGCGCGGCCGACGGGCTGCCAGCGCTGGGTGACGGTGGCGCCGTCGTCGAGCACCGTGGTGCGCGCCGGGGGGATCTGCGCCGCGCTGGCCTTGCGGACGCGGGTGATCGCTTCCTCGAGGGCCGCGCGGATCGCGGGATCGAGGTCGCGGACCGCCGCGGCGATGTCCTCGGCGGGCACGCGCAGGTGCGGCGGGCGGATGCCGTCGAGGCGCTCCGCCTGCTCGAGCAGCGCCTCGGCGCCGCGCGCGCGGACGTCGGCGATCAGCTCGGCGACGACGGGCCCGACGGCGGCGGACGTGCCCGGATTGCGCGGAACGAGGGCGAGGAGCTCGGCGGCGGACGGACGCCGCCCCCGAAGATCGAGAGTCTGAATCATGGCCGCCCCAGCCTACCGGCCGCGCTCGCGCCGCTCCCCCGCGGGCGCCTCCCGCGCCGTCCGAGCGCGATCTCGAGACGCCGCCCCGCACCGGTCGCCGGGTCTGGATACGCCGCTGCGCGGCTGCTCGACCAGCATGGGCAGCGCACGCGGCCCACCCGCTTCATGCTGATCGAGTAGCCCGCGCAGCGGGCGTATCGAGATCCACCACCGCCCGCACGCCGGTCACCAGGTCTCGATACGCCGCTGCGCGGCTGCTCGACCAGCATGTGCAGCGCGCGCCGCGTCGGCGCGTCTCAGTAGAGGCAGTTCGGACCCAACAGGCTCTTCAGCTCGCCGAAGAGGTCCGGCGTGATCCGGACCGGGAACGGGACCTCGAAGACGCGGGCGGTGTCGCCCTTGATCAGCTTCAGGCGGACCTCGGTGCGGCCGGAGTGGCGGATGAGCACGTCGCTGAGCTGCGAGACGGTGTCGGTCGTCGCGCGCGACTCCGGCATCGAGACGGTCAGCGGCCCGGAGTCGCCGTCCTGGCTCATCTCGGGGGCGAAGAGGCTGAACGCGTGCAGGTTCATGCCGTCGTCGCGCATGCTGACGCGGCCGCGGACGACGACGATGGAGTCGTTCGTCAGCGCCGGAGCGAACTCCTGGTACGCCTTGCCCATGAACATGCAGGTGATCTCGCCGCCGAAGTCCTCGACCTGGATCATCCCGTACTGGTTGCCGGAGGCCTTCGCCATCCGGTGCTGCACGCTCGTGACGAGTCCGGCGACGACCACCGTCTCGCCGTCGCCGATCGACTCCGAGACCAGGAGGTCGGCGATCGTCGTGCTGTAGTGCTTGGCCAGCTCCGTCTCGAGCCCGGCGAGCGGGTGGTCGGAGACGTAGAGGCCGAGCATGTCGCGCTCGAAGGCGAGCTTGTCCCGCTTGGCCCACTCCGGCCGGGTCGGCACCTGGATCGCGGCCTGCGGCTCGTCCCAGAGGCTGTCGAAGTCGAACCCGACCTGGCCGTTGGCCTCGTTGCGCTTCTCGCCGACGGCGGCCTCGACCGCGTCCTCGTGAACCTCGACGAGCGCGCGCCGGGTCGAGCCGAGCGAGTCGAACGCGCCCGCCTTGATCAGCGACTCGATGGTGCGCTTGTTCGCGACCGGGAGCGGCACCTTGCGGAGGAAGTCGTGGAACGACTCGAAGCGCCCCTTCTCCTCCCGGGCGACCCGGATGCCCTCGACGACGTTGGTCCCGACGTTGCGGACGGCACCGAGGCCGAAGCGGATGTCGGGCCCCACGGCGGTGAAGAAGCCGATCGACTCGTTGACGTCCGGCGGCAGCACCTTGATGCCCATCCGCCGGCACTCGTTGAGGTAGGCGGCCATCTTGTCCTTGGAGTCGCCGACGCTGGTGAGCAGCGCGGCCATGTACTCCGCGGGGAAGTGCGCCTTGAGGTAGGCGGTCCAGTAGGAGATGACGCCGTACGCGGCCGAGTGCGCCTTGTTGAACGCGTAGTCGGAGAAGGGCAGCAGGATGTCCCAGAGGGTCTTCACCGCGGCCATCGAGTAGCCGTTGTCGGCCATGCCGCCGGAGAAGCCCTCGAACTGCTTGTCCAGCTCGGACTTCTTCTTCTTGCCCATCGCGCGGCGGAGCAGGTCTGCCTGCGCCAGCGTGAAGCCCGCGAGCTTCTGCGCGATCGACATCACCTGCTCCTGGTAGACGATCAGCCCGTAGGTGCCGCCGAGCACCTCGGCGAGCGGCTCCTCGAGCTCCGGGTGGATCGGCGTGATCTCCTGCACGCCGTTCTTCCGCAGCGCGTAGTTGGTGTGCGAGTCGGCGCCCATCGGGCCCGGCCGGTAGAGCGCGAGGACCGCCGAGATGTCCTCGAAGTTGTCGGGCTTCATCAGGCGCAGGAGACCGCGCATCGGCCCGCCGTCGAGCTGGAAGACGCCGAGCGTGTCGCCGCGTGCCAGCAGCTCGTAGGCGGCCGGATCATCGAGCGCGAGGTCCTCGAGGACGAGGTCCTGACCGCGGTTGGCACGGATGTTGTCGAGCGCGTCGTCGATGATCGTGAGGTTCCGCAGCCCCAGGAAGTCCATCTTGATCAGGCCGAGCGACTCGCAGGCGGGGTAGTCGAACTGCGTGACGATCTGGCCGTCCTGCTCCCGCTTCATGATCGGGATGATGTCCTTGAGCGGGTCGCTCGACATGATCACGCCGGCCGCGTGCACGCCCCACTGCCGCTTGAGGTTCTCCAGGCCGAGGGCCGTCTCGAAGACGAGCTTCGCCTGCGGGTCCTCCGCGATGACGTTCCGGACGTCGAGCGCCTCCTTGTAGCGCGGGTGCTCGGGGTCGTTGATCCCGGTGAGCGGGATGTCCTTGCCCATGATCGCGGGCGGCATCGCCTTGGTGAGCTTCTCGCCCATTCCGAACGGGAAGCCGAGCACGCGCGAGGCGTCCTTGAGCGCCTGCTTCGCCTTGATCGTGCCGTAGGTGACGATCTGGGCGACGCGCTCGTCGCCGTACTTGTCGGTGACGTAGCGGATGACCTCGCCGCGGCGACGGTCGTCGAAGTCGACGTCGAAGTCGGGCATCGAGACGCGGTCGGGGTTGAGGAAGCGCTCGAAGATCAGGCCGTGCTTCAGCGGGTCGAGGTCGGTGATCTTCATCGCGTAGGCGGCCATCGAGCCGGCACCGGAGCCGCGGCCCGGGCCGACGCGGATGCCGTTGCGCTTGGACCAGTTGATGAAGTCGGCGACGACGAGGAAGTAGCCGGGGAAGCCCATCTGCAGGATGACGCGGGTCTCGTAGTCGGCGCGGTCCCGCACCTCCTGCGAGATCCCGTCCGGGTAGCGCTCGTTCAGCCCGGCCTCGACCTCCTTGACGAACCAGGTGTCCTCGGTCTCGCCCTCGGGGACGGGGAAACGCGGCATGTAGTTCGCGGAGGTGTCGAACTGCACGTCGCAGCGCTCGGCGATCAGCAGGGTGTTGTCGCAGGCCTCCGGGTGGTCGCGGAAGACTTGGCGCATCTCGCGCGGGGACTTGAGGTAGAACTCGTCCGCGTCGAACTTGAAGCGCTTGGGGTCGTCGAGCGTGGTGCCCGACTGCACGCAGAGCAGCGCCGCGTGCGAGGTGGCGTCGTGCGCGTGGGTGTAGTGCAGGTCGTTCGTGGCGACCAGCGGCAGATCGAGGTCCTTCGCCAGCCGGATCACGTCGCCGATGACACGGCGCTCGATCTCGAGGCCGTGGTCCATGATCTCGGCGAAGTAGTTCTCCTTGCCGAAGATGTCGCGGTAGTCCGCGGCCGCCTGGCGCGCCTCCTTGTACTGCCCGAGGCGCAGGCGCGTCTGCACCTCGCCGCTCGGGCAGCCGGTGGTCGCGATGAGGCCCTCGCAGTGCTCGGCCAGGATCTCGCGGTCCATCCGCGGCTTGAAGTAGTAGCCCTCGATCGAGGCGCGCGAGGAGAGCCGGAAGAGGTTGTGCATGCCGGTCGTCGTCGAGCTCAGCAGCGTCATGTGGGTGTAGGCACCCGAGCCGGAGACGTCGTCGCCGCCGCCGTCGCCCCAGCGGATCCGGGTCTTGTCCGAGCGGTGCGTGCCGGGGGTGATGTACGCCTCGGTGCCGATGATCGGCTTGATCCCCGCCGCCGTCGCGGTGCGCCAGAAGTCGAAGGCGCCGAACACGTTGCCGTGGTCGGTGACGGCGATCGCCGGCATGCCCTCCTCCACCGCCGCGTCGATCAGCGGCTTGACCCGGGCGGCACCGTCGAGCATCGAGTACTCGCTGTGCACGTGCAGGTGGACGAAGGAATCGTTACTCGGCAAAGGATGCGCCTCCGACGGACTGCGGGCAGGGAGACCGAAAGTCTACCCGCGTCACTCCCCGCGGAGGACGTCCAGCGCGTGTGCGAGGTCGTCCGGGTAGGTCGCCTCGAACTGCACCCACTCCCCCGTGCCCGGGTGGGTGAAGGCCAGCCGCACGGCGTCCAGCCACTGCCGGGTGAGGCCCAGGCGCTTCGAGAGCGTGGGGTCGGCCCCGTACATCGCGTCGCCCACGCAGGGGTGGCGCTGGGCCGCCATGTGCACGCGGATCTGGTGCGTCCGGCCGGTCTCCAGCCGGATCTCGAGGAGCGAGGCGAAGGGGAACGCCTCGATCGTCTCGTAGTGCGTGACCGAGGGCTTGCCGTCGGCGCGGATCGCGAACTTCCAGTCCGAGGAGGGGTGGCGTCCGAGCGGCGCGTCGATCGTGCCGGTCAGCGGATCGGGGTGCCCCTGCACGACGGCGTGGTAGATCTTCTCGACCAGCCGGTCGTGGAAGGCGCGCTTGAGATGCGTGTACGCGCGCTCGGACTTCGCGACCACCATCAGGCCGCTCGTGCCGGCGTCGAGCCGGTGCACGATGCCCGCCCGCTCGGCGGCGCCGGAGGTCGAGATGGTGAAGCCGGCCGCGGCGAGGGCGCCGAGCACGGTCGGGCCCTCCCAGCCGACGGCCGGGTGCGCCGCCACCCCGACGGGCTTGTCGATCACCACGATGTCGTCGTCGTCGTGGACGATGCCGAGGTCGGGGACCGCGATCGGGACGATGCGCGGCTCCTCGCGGGGACTCCACTCGACGCTCAGCCAGGCGCCCGCGGCGACGCGGTCGCTCTTGTCGAGGACCCGGCCGTCGGCGGTGACACCGCCGGCGTCGATGACCTCGGCGGCGAAGGTGCGCGAGAAGCCGAGGAGCTTGCCGACGGCCGCGTCGGCGCGCAGGCCGGCGAGTCCGTCGGGGACGGGCAGCGCGCGGGACTGCACCATCAGGCGCCGCCGCGCGGCTCGGAGTCGATCGCCGCGGTGCTGTCGGTGTCCGGACCGTCCTCTGCGGCGGCCTGCTCGGCCTTCCGCGAGGAGCGCGTACCGTCGAGGTTCACGCCGCGCAGGCTGAGGATCACGAAGAGCCCCATCGCCGTGCAGATCGCGATGTCGGCGACGTTGTAGATCGCCGGCAGCAGCCACGGCGTGTAGAGGAAGTCGACCACGTGGCCGAGACCGAACGACGGCTCGCGGAAGAGCCGGTCGAACAGGTTGCCGAGCGTGCCGCCGAGCAGCAGGCCGAAGAACAGCGCCCACGCCGTCGAGCGGATGCGCCGGGAGAACCACACCACGGCGACGACCACGCACGCGGCGATGATCGAGAAGATCCAGGTGGAGCCGCTCGCGAGCGAGAACGCGGCTCCGGGGTTCTTCACGTAGTGCAGGATCAGCACGTCGCCGAGGACGTGCACGTCCTCACCGAGCGTGAGTCGGGTGCTGACGAGGTGCTTCGCGGTCTGGTCGATCGCGAACACCGCGAGCGCAACGAGGCCGAGGGTGACGAGCACCCTCGGCCTGACGTTCGCTGCGGTGGTGCTACGCCCCAAAGCCGGGGAACGAGGACGACTCGGCCGACACCGGCTGGGTGTCGAGGTCGCGGAGCTGGCCCTCGATGTAGCTCTTCAGCTTCTGGCGGTACTCGCGCTCGAAGGTGCGGAGCTCGTCGATGCGGTGCTCGACCGTCGCGCGCTCCTCCTCGAGCTTCGCGACCTGGGCACGCTGCTTGGCCTCGGCCTCGGCGACGATGCGCGCGGCGGTGGCACGGCCCTCGGCGACGAGAGCGTCGCGCTTGTCGGCACCCTCGCGGACGTGCTCCTCGTGGAGACGGCGCGCGAGCTGCAGGAGTCCGCTGGAGCTCTCGGCCTCGTCGACCGGAGCCGACTGCGAGGCGGCGGGAGCGGCCTGGGCGGGAGCCGGGGTGGGCTCCGGCTCGGGCTCGGGCTCCGGCTCGGGAGCGGGGGCCTCGTCGACCACGGGAGCGGGGGCCGACGTGGACGCGACGGGGGCGTCCGTCGGCCGCGAGTCACCGGAGGAGAGGCGCTGGCGCAGCTCCTCGTTCTCCTGGTTCAGGCGGCGGAGCTCCACGACGACCTCGTCGAGGAAGTCGTCGACCTCGTCCTGGTCGTATCCCTCGCGGAACTTCGTCGGCTGGAACCGCTTGTTGACAACATCTTCGGGAGTGAGCGCCATGGCTTTCCACCTTCGATTTCAAGTAGGTACACGTTCAAGAACGTTCGGCTGGAGCTAGCAACGACTAAAGCTAGCAACTGGGAGCGCGCGGCGCAGTGCGGGCACAGCGGAGCACGTCCGATCGACGCCAACGATACAGGGGACGCGGGCGACCCGTGCACCGCCGGGCATCAGACGCGCTGGAGCCAGGTGGCGATGTACATGCCCACGATGACGCAGAGCATGGTGAGGCTCCAGCCGAAGTCGAGGGCGATCGGGCCGATCGAGACCGGCTTGATCACGCGGCGGAAGAAGGAGATCGGCGGATCCGTGACCGTGTAGACGGTCTCGGCCGCCACGAGTCCCACGCCGCGGGGGCGCCATTCGCGGCGGATCACCCGGACGAGATCCAGGACGAACCGCGCCCACATGGCGAAGAAGTACAGCAGGAGCGCGAAGTAGAGGACGCTCGCGAAGAGCGAGATGACGGAGCTCACCGAACGACAGGGCTCCCGGGATCAGGACTTCGCGAAGAACGACGCGTCGGCGTCGCTCTCGGCGGAGGCCGAATCGCCCGCGACCGTGATGTGCGACGGGGAGAGGAGGAACACCTTGCTCGTGACGCGCTCGATGCGGCCGTAGAGGCCCTGCGAGAGGCCGCTGGCGAAGTCGATCAGGCGGCGCGCGTCGGCGTCGCTCATCTGCGAGAGGTTGATGATGACGGGGATGCCGTCGCGGAAGTTCTCCGCGATCACCTGAGCGTCGCGGTACTGCTTGGGGTGGACGGTGAGGATCTCGTTCATCTCAGCGTGTGCCGTCGCCTTCGGGGTCTGGGGGGTGGGCTTGCGGAGCGGGGTGACCGTCGCGCGGGGCTGCTGCGGGGTCGGCTCGACCGGCGGGACCGGCTGGACCGGGGAGACCGGGGCGCGGTGCGCTGTCGCGGGGGCCGCCTCGACGGTCTCGGCACGCTCGTACTCGACCTCTTCGTCGGCGAGTCCGAGGTACACCATCGTCTTCTTCAGCGGGTTGGCCATCAGTGTCCTCCGTGTTGTCGTCTCACCCACAGCTGGGTCACGACGAGGCTACGGGCGGGCGGGCCGATTGCCGGTGATTGCCGACCCGATTCGCAGGTGTGTCGCACCCTCGGCGATCGCCTCGGCGAAGTCGTTCGACATGCCGGCGGAGATGCCGGTCGCTCCGGGGTCGATCGAGCGGACCCGCTCCGAGATCGCGCGCAGCCGCGCGAAGGCCGGGCGGGGCTCCTCGCCGAGCGGAGCGACGGCCATCACGCCGCGCAGGGCGAGCCCGGGGGCGGCGGCGAGAGCCTCCGCGAGCGGCTCGACCTCGTCGGGGGCCGCTCCCCCGCGGTCGGGGTCGTCGGTGAGGTTGACCTGCAGGAAGACGTCGAGCGGGGCCTGACCGGGCTCCGGCGCACCGGCGTCGAGCAGCGGGACGAGAGCGAGCCGGTCGACCGAGTGGATCGAGCTCGCGTAGCGGCGCACCTGGCGCGCCTTCTTGCTCTGCAGCTGGCCGATGTAGTGCCAGCGCGCGGCCGTGCCGGCGAGCTCGGCCGACTTCTCCTGCGCCTCCTGGTGGCGGTTCTCGCCGAAGTCGGCGACGCCGAGCTCGAGCAGGTCGCGCAGGAGCGAGACGGGGTGGTACTTGGTGACGACGATCGTGGTCAGCTCCGACGGGTCGCGACCGGCCGAGCGGGCGGCGTCGGCGACCTGCTCGGTCACCGACGCCCAGCGCTCGGCCAGCTCGCGATCCACCACGGCGGCGACTACTTGAGGAAGTCGGGGATGTCGAGGTCGCTCTCGTCGTCGTCGAACGACGGGTCGGCGACGGGAGCCGGCGCGGCGACGGGGGTGCTCGACCAGATCGACCCGGCCGACGGAGCGGCGGCGGGGGCCGGGGCGGGCTCGGACGACGCCTCCGCGGGCAGGCTCTGCTGCGGGCGCGGCGCGGCGACGGCCGCGGGACCGGTCGCGCCGGGCTCACCGCCGTCGAAGCCCGCCGCGATCACGGTGACGCGCACCTCGTCGCCGAGGGTGTCGTCGATCACGGCGCCGAAGATGATGTTCGCCTCGGGGTGCACGGCCTCCTGGACCAGGCGCGCCGCGTCGTTGATCTCGAAGATGCCGAGGTTCGATCCGCCCTGGATGGAGAGCAGCACGCCGTGCGCGCCGTCGATGCTCGCCTCGAGCAGCGGCGATGCCACGGCCAGCTCGGCCGCCTTGATCGCCCTGTCCGCGCCGCGCGACGAGCCGATGCCCATCAGCGCGGAGCCGGCGCCCTGCATGACCGACTTGACGTCGGCGAAGTCGAGGTTGATCAGACCGGGGGTGGTGATCAGGTCGGTGATGCCCTGGACACCGGCGAGCAGCACCTGGTCGGCCGTGGCGAAGGCCTCGAGCATCGAGATGCCGCGGTCGCTGATCTCGAGCAGGCGGTCGTTCGGGACGACGATGAGGGTGTCGACCTCGTTCTTCAGGGTCGCGACACCCGCCTCGGCCTGGGTCTGGCGGCGGCGGCCCTCGAAGCCGAAGGGCTTCGTGACGACACCGATGGTGAGCGCGCCGATCGACTTCGCGATGCGCGCCACGACGGGCGCGCCGCCGGTGCCGGTGCCGCCGCCCTCGCCCGCGGTGACGAAGACCATGTCGGCGCCCGCGAGCACCTCCTCGATCTCCTCCGCGTGGTCCTCGGCGGCGCGGCGGCCGACCTCGGGGTCGGCGCCGGCGCCGAGTCCGCGGGTCAGCTCGCGGCCGACGTCGAGCTTGACGTCCGCGTCGCTGAGCAGCAGCGCCTGCGCGTCGGTGTTGATCGCGATGAACTCGACGCCGCGGAGGCCGAGCTCGATCATGCGGTTGACGGCGTTGACGCCGCCACCGCCGATGCCGACGACCTTGATCACGGCGAGGTAGTTCTGGTTTGAAGTCACGTGTCCGGCCTCCGGGCTGAACCTTAAACCTGTAGTTGAGGCTTAAAGTTATGCTGAGTATGCATTTGGGGTGTGGGCTCGACGGTAGGCGGAGTGCGCGCCGCGCTGCGACAGACACGCCCGCAATCGGAAAAGAGCCGTGCGGATCCGTCCGGCGCGCCGCTCACCGCCGGGCGACGACGGCGGCCTCGGGCGAGGAGACGTCGTAGGAGGCGACCGCCGCGGGGTCCGTCGCCGCCATCAGCTTCTCCAGGACGACGGCCTTGAGCGCGGAGTCGTCCGACCCGCCCCAGAAGACGACGGCGCCGTCCGCGAGGGTCAGGGAGACGTCGTCCCCCGTGGTCGCGGCCGCCGAGGCGACCTGGCTCTCGAGCGACTCCGGCAGGGTGAGCAGCACCCGTGCGGTCGCGCGGAACGCCGCTCCCGAGGCGGAGCCGGTCGGCGTGCTGAGCAGCGGGTAGCCCTCCTGCGCGGCGGGCGCCGTCTCGATCACCACGCCCGCCGGGTCGACGAGGTCGAACTCGGCGCCGTCGGCGATCACGCCGACCGGGGTCCGCTCGACGACGCTGACGATCAGCGTGCTCGGCGGTCGCGTCTGCACGGAGTAGCTGCGCACCAGGGGGTAGCTGCCGAGCACCCGCCCGACGGCGGCGCGGTCCACCAGCGTGAGCGGCACCCCGACCTGGTCGGCGAGCGAGTCCTGGATGTCCTGGGCGCTGACGCGCTGGGTGCCGGTGATCTCGATCGTCTTCACGGCCATCAGCGGCGAGTAGGCCGCCGCGGCGACGACCAGCGCGAGGAGGACGAGCGAGCCGGCCGTGACCAGGGCGATGGTGCGGCGGCGGCGCGCGCGCTTGGTGAAGCGGCGGACCTCGCCGCGCTCGAAGCGCCGGCGCTCCCGAGCCGCCTTCGCGAGCGCGCGGCCCTCCGACCCGGGCAGTGGGAGTCCCCGGAGCCGGGACAGCGGCGTCCTCCGCGACTCGGCCGCCGTCTCGGGCGGAGTCCTCTCCGACTCGGCCGTGGTGGACTCGGCACTCGCGGGTACCGCCTTATCGGACTTCGCCTTCCCAGGTGCGACCTTTCCAGGTGCGACCTTCTCAGGTGCGAGCTTCTCAGGTGCGGCCTTCGCGGCCTTCGCCGATCTCCCCGCCTCCGCCGCCTTCTCCGCCTTCAGCCGCTCGGCCTGCAGCTTCCCCGCCGCACTCCGGGGAGCGGGCGGCACCCGCAGCGACGCCGGCGTCGTCAGCCGGATCGGCTCGGTGGGGTGCTCGTCGTCAGTGGACGGACGCGGCTCCACCGGCGGAGGGCCCGCCGGACGAGCGGGTGCTGAGCGCACTCCGCTCGGCGGCCGCACGCCGTCCGGCCGCTTCATCGCGCGACCGGTGCGACCTCGCTCGCGCCGAGCGACTCGAGCAGCTGCGGGATGATCCGGTAGACGTCGCCGCAGCCGAGGGTGATCACGAAGTCGCCCTCGCGCGCGATCTCCGCGGTGCGGCGGGACGCCTCCTGCCAGTCGGCGAGGAACGAGACGTGCGAGGGGTCGGCGAACTTCTCGCTCACCAGCGCGCCGGTGACGCCGGGCTCGGGGTCCTCGCGCGCGCCGTAGACGTCGAGGACGATCGTCTCGTCGGCGTAGGTCTCCAGCGCCTCGGCGAACTCGCGGGCGAAGAGCCGGGTGCGGCTGTAGAGGTGCGGCTGGTGCACGGCGATGATCCGGCCGGAGCCGACGACGGTCCTCGCGGCCGAGAGGGCGGCGGCGACCTCGGTGGGGTGGTGCGCGTAGTCGTCGTAGACGCTCACGCCGCGCACGGCGCCGTGCAGCTCGAAGCGGCGCTCCGTGCCGCCGAACTCGGAGATCGCCGCCAGGGCGGGAGCCGGTTCGAAGCCGAGGCCGACGAGCACGGCGAAGGCGCCCGCCGCGTTGATCGCGTTGTGGCGGCCCGGGATGCGCAGTCGCGTCGTGTAGCGGCGGCCCTCGTACTCGACGGTGAAGCCGACCGGGCCGACCAGCTCGAGGTCGACGACGCGGACGTCCGAGCCCTCCGCCTCGCCGAAGGTCAGGACCTTCGGTCCGTCGATGCGGCGGGTGACGCTGACGGCGCCGGGGTCGTCGGAGGAGATGACCACCAACTCCCGCGCGCTCGAGGTGAAGGTGACGAACGCCTCCTCGAACGCCTCGAGCGAGCCGTAATGATCGAGGTGGTCGGGGTCGACGTTGGTGACGAGCGACACCGCGGTGTCGTAGAGCAGGAAGCTGCCGTCCGACTCGTCGGCCTCGACGACGAAGACCTCGCCGGAGCCGGCCGCGGAGGAGGTGCCGAGGCCCTCGATGATCCCGCCGTTGACGAAGCTGGGGTCGGCGTCGAGACCGAGCAGGCCGGTGACGATCATGCCGGTCGAGGTGGTCTTCCCGTGTGCGCCGGCGACGGCGACGAGGCGCTTGCCGCGGACGAGCCAGGCGAGCGCCTGCGAGCGGTGCAGGACGGGCAGGCCGCGCTCCTTCGCCAGCAGGTACTCGGGATTGTCCGGCCAGAGCGCCGACGTGACGACGACAGCCTCGGCGTCGCCGAGGTGCGCCGCGTCGTGCCCGATGGCGACCGGGATGCCGAGCTCGCGGAGCTGCTCGATCGGGTGCGACTCGCGCACGTCGGAGCCGGTGACGCGGTGACCGGCGCGGTGGAACAGCCGCGCGATCCCGCTCATCCCCGAGCCGCCGATGCCGATGAAGTGGACCGAGCCGAGCTCGTCGGGGACGGTGATGCCGAGGTCGGGCTTGATCACGGGGCTCTCGCTTTCGGGTGGTCGGCGCGGCATGCGGGGTGCCGCAGGCCGGGCGAAGGGATCAGTTTAACCGCGGAGCGATCAGTGCGGACGGAGACCGGACCCGATGAGGTCGACCAGCCGGCCGGAGCCGTCGCGCACGCCGACGGACGCGGCACGGCGACCTATCTCGGCGAGGCGCGGAGCGTCGTGCAGGAGCGGCACCAGGTCGCTCGAGACCCACGCCGGGGTGAACGCCGCGTCCTCGACGAGGAGCGCGCCGCCCGCGTCGACGACACCGCGCGCGTTGAAGCGCTGCTCGCCGTTCCCGACCGGGTAGGGCACGTACACCGCCGGCAGGCCGAGCGCGCTGAGCTCGCTCACGGTGGCCGCCCCCGCGCGGGAGACGGCGACGTCCGCCGCCGCGAGGGCGAGGTCCATCCGGTCGCAGTAAGCGAGGAGGTGGTAGCCGGGGACGCCGGGGTCGGTGATCTCGGCGCGGTCGCCGGTGATGTGCAGCACCTGGAACCCGGTCGCGACGAGCGCGGCGGCACTCGCGTGCACGGTCGCGTTGATCCGCCGGGCGCCGAGCGAGCCGCCGGTGACGAGAAGGGTGCGGCGCGCGGGATCGAGACCGAAGGCGGCCATCGCCTCGTCGCGCACGGCCGCGCGGTCCAGCTGCGCGATCTCGCGTCGCAGCGGCATGCCGACGACCTGCGCGTTCCGCAGTGGCGTCCCCTCGAAGGCGACGCCGACGTACGGAGTGAAGCGGGCGCCGAGCCTGTTGGCGAGACCCGGCCGGGCGTTGGCCTCGTGCACCACGAACGGGATCCCGGCGCGCCGGGCGGCGAGGTAGGCGGGCGCGGCCGCGTAGCCCCCGAAGCCGACGACCGCATCGATCCGGCGCTCGCGGAGGGTGCGGACGATGCCGTCGATCGTCGCGCGGAAGGCGGAGGGGAAGCGCAGGGCGGCGCCGTTCGGGCGGCGCGGGAACGGCAGGCGCGGGATCACCGACAGCTCGTAGCCGCGCAGCGGGACGAGGCGGGCCTCGAGCCCCTCGGCGGTGCCGAGGACGAGGACCTCGTCCTCCGGGTGGCGCGCCCGGATCTCGTCGGCCGTGGCGAGCAGCGGATTGACGTGGCCGGCGGTGCCGCCGCCGGCGAGCAGGAAGCGAGTCATCGGGCGGCGGCCTTCTTGGCGGCGCGCGCGGCGGCGCCGTCGCTCGGCGAGGTCTGGTGGCGCGCGAAGGAGAGCACGACGCCGATGGCGAGGAGCGAGCTGAGCAGGGCGGTGCCTCCGGAGGAGATCAGCGGCAGCGGCACTCCGAGCACCGGGAGCACCCCGAGCACCACCCCGATGTTGACGAACGCCTGGCCGATCAGCCAGACCATGACCGCGCCCGTGGTGATGCGGACGAACGGGTCGGTGGACGCGTGGATGATGCGGAAGAACGCGATCGCGAGGACGACGAAGAGCGCGAGGACCACGATCGCCCCGATCAGGCCGAGCTCCTCGCCGATGATGGCGAAGATGTAGTCGTTGTCGGCCGCTGGCAGCCAGGACCACTTGGCCTTGGAGTTGCCGAGGCCGACGCCGAAGATGCCGCCGGAGGCCATCGCCCAGGTGCCGTGCACGGGCTGCCAGCAGGAGGTCTCGTACTGCTCCGAGCCCGAGCAGTCGCCGAGGAAGGACATGATCCGGGTCAGCCGGTTCTCGCTCGAGACGGCGAAGAGCACGGCGCCGACCGCGCCGACGAGCACGATCGGGATCAGCACCTTCATCTGCACGTTCGCGTAGAAGAGCGCGGCCAGCACGATCCCGGCGAGGATCAGGACGGTGCCGAGGTCGCCGCCGCCGAGGACGAGGCCGATCGAGCCGCCCGCGACGATCAGGACGGGCATCAGCGCGTCCTTCCAGTCCTTGGGGCCGCGATAGCGGCGGGCGAGCAGCAGGCCGAGCCAGAGCGCGAGCGCGAGCTTGATGATCTCGGACGGCTGCATCGTGAAGCCGCCGATCCGCAGCCAGTTGCGGTTGCCGCCGACCTCCCAGCCCAGCGGCGAGAACAGCACGAGCAGCTGCAGGACGCAGCCGGCCCCGAGCAGGAGGGGTGTGGCCTTCTTCCAGAACCGGATCGGCACGCGCGACACCACGAGCATCAGCGGCACGCCGAGCAGGGCGAAGCCGCCCTGGCGGAAGAAGCCGCCGAAGGAGTCGTCGCTCCGGACGTAGGAGGTGACCGACGAGGAGGAGAGCACCATCGTCAGCCCGAAGAGCACGAGGAAGAGCGTCGTGCCGAAGAGCAGGAAGAAGTTCGGCGACCCCGAGGCGAGGACGCGGGCGAGCACGATCCGCGCGGTGCGCAGTCCGCCGCGCTCCTTGTGCTGCTCGCCCTCGGTCGCCTCGGCGCGCGAGCGGTCAGTGCGCGAGCGGCCCGGGCTGCGGTTCGTCGTCGGAGCGGTCATCGGCTCCCCCTCCCAGATACGTCGCCACGGCGGCCGCGAAGAAGCGGCCCCGCTCCGCGTAGTCGCGGAACTGGTCCATCGACGCCGCGGCGGGTGCGAGCAGGACGACGTCGCCCGTGCGGGCGAGCACCGCGGCGGCCTCGACGGCCGCCTGCATCACCGCCCCAGTGTCATCCGGGACCACCTCGGTCACGGGGAGGGCGGGCGCGTGTCGCCGGAATGCCTCGAGGACCTCCGCGCGGTCCGCGCCGATGACCACCGCGCCGCGCAGGCGGCCGACGTGGGCGCCCACGAGAGCGTCGATGTCGACGCCCTTCAGCAGCCCGCCGACGAGCCAGACGACGGACGGGTAGGCCCGGAGCGAGGCGTCGGCGGCGTGCGGGTTGGTGGCCTTGGAGTCGTTCACCCAGACCACGCCGGAGCTCTCCGCGACCACCTGGATGCGGTGCGCGTCGAGCTCGAAGGTCGCGAGGGCGCGGCGGACGGCTGCGGGCTCGATGCCGCAGGCCCGCGAGAGCGCCGCGGCCGCCAGCACGTTCTGCACGATGTGCGGGGCGGCGAGGCCTCGGGCGGCGAGCTCGTCGACGGTCGTGATCTCGATCGCGCTCGTCGCGCGGTCCTCGAGGAAGGCGCGGTCGCAGAGGATGCCGTCGACGACGCCGAAGTCGCTCGGCCCGGGGACCCCGAGGCCGAAGCCGATGGCGCGCGCGCCCTCGATCACCTCGGCGTCGACCACCATCTGCTCGGTGGCGGCGTCGGCGCGGTTGTAGACGCAGGCGACCCGGGTGTTCGCGTAGACCTTCGCCTTCGCGGCGCGGTAGGCCTCGAAGGTGCCGTGCCAGTCGAGATGGTCGTCGGCGATGTTCAGGCAGGTGCTCGCGAGCGGCTCGATCCGGCCGAGGTAGTGCAGCTGGTAGCTCGACAGCTCGACGACCAGCACGTCGAATCCCTGCGGGTCGCGGACCGCGTCGAGCACCGGGATGCCGATGTTGCCGCAGGGGGCGGCCCGCAGTCCGCCGGCGACGAGCATCGTCGCGGTGAGCTGCACGGTCGTCGTCTTGCCGTTCGTGCCGGTGACCAGCACCCAATCGGCCGGGCTGCCGTCGGCGCGGACGACCTTGTCGCGCACGCGCCAGGCGAGCTCGACGTCGCCCCAGAGCGTGATGCCCGACTCCCCCGCCCACTCGACGATCGGATGCGTCGGCGCGAAGCCGGGCGAGACGACGACGAGCTCGGGGGCGAACGACGCCAGCTCCTCCGGAACGCGGTCGAGCCGGTCGGCGCGGTGCAGGCGCGCTCCGATCACCTCGAGCAGGCGCTCGCGCTCCTGGTCGGCGCGGTCGGCCAGGACGAGCACCTCGGCGCCCAGCTCGGTCAGCGTGTCGGCGACGGAGAAGCCGGTGACGCCGAGGCCGAGCACGGCGACGCGGAGACCGCGCCAGTCCGCGTGCCAGCTGGTCAGCGACTCGGGGCGGGCGGACGAGGCGGGATCGGTCATGCCAGGGAGAGCCATTCGAGGTAGAAGAGCCCGACACCGGCCGCGACGAAGATGCCGGCGATGATCCAGAAGCGGACCACCACCGTGATCTCCGCCCAGCCCTTGAGCTCGAAGTGGTGATGGAGCGGGCTCATCAGGAAGATGCGCTTGCCCCGGGTGAGCTTGAAGTAGATCCGCTGCACGATCACCGAGCCGGTGACGATGACGAACAGGCCGCCGATCAGGATGACGAGCAGCTCGGTGCGGGTGAGGATCGCGAGGGCCGCGAGCGCGCCGCCGAGGCCCAGCGAGCCGGTGTCGCCCATGAAGATCTGAGCGGGCGAGGTGTTCCACCAGAGGAAGCCCACGAGCGCGCCGGAGATCGCCGCGGCGATGATCGCGAGGTCGAACGGATCGCTCACCTGGTAGCACTTGTCGGCCACCTCGGGGTTGAGCTGCGCATCGAAGCACCACTGGTTGGACTGCCAGAAGCCGATGATGACGTAGGAGCCGATCGCGAGGATCGAGGAGCCGGTCGCGAGGCCGTCGAGGCCGTCCGCGACGTTGACGCCGTTGGACGTGCTGGTCACGATCACGCAGATCCAGAGCACGAACAGCCCGATGCCGATCCAGCCGAGCGTCGCGAAGTCGAACGGCAGGTCGCGGATGAACGAGATCGACGTCGAGGCCGGCGTCAGTCCGTTGGAGTCGCGGACCATGATCGCGATGACCGCGAAGGCCGCCGCGACGATGATCTGCCCGGCGATCTTCGCCCAGCCGCCGAGCCCGAGGCTGCGCTGGTTGCGGGTCTTCAGGAAGTCGTCGATGAAGCCGACGAAGCCGAGCCCGACCATCATGAAGAGCACCAGCAGCGCCGACGGCGCGAGCGCCCGGTTGCCGAAGAGCGAGCCGAGGAAGTAGCCCGCCACGGTGGCGATGATGATGACGATGCCGCCCATCGTCGCCGTGCCGTGCTTGACGTGGTGCGACTTCGGTCCGTCCTCGCGGATGAACTGGCCCCACTGCAGGCGGTGGAACAGCCGGATGAACAGGGGCGTCAGCAGCAGCGTGAAGGCGCCGGAGAAGGCTCCGGCCAGAAGGAGTGCTCTCATCGGTGGCGCTCTCCCAGTCGGTCGCCCAGGAATCGCAGCCCGGCGGAGTTGGACGACTTCACCAGGACGGTGTCGCCGCTCCGAAGATAGCCGTCGAGCAGGTCGTAGGCCTCGTCGGCGGTCTCGACGAAGACGGACTCGCCGCTCCAGGAGCCCTCGCGCTCGGCGGCGACGTGGATCCGTCGCGCCTTCGCGCCGACCACCACGATCTGCGCGATGTTGAGCCGGACGGCGAGCAGGCCCACGCGGTCGTGCTCCTCGTCGGCCCACTCCCCCAGCTCGCTCATCTCGCCGAGGACCGCGACGGTGCGCCCCTCCGGCTTCGCGATCTGGGCGAGGGTCCGCAGGGCGGCGGCGGTGGAGTCGGGGCTGGCGTTGTACGCGTCGTTGACGACCGTGACGTCGGCTCCGCCGAGCACCTGCATGCGCCAGCGCTCGGCGAGCGTGACGGTGCCGAGCGCGTCGACGATCGCATCGAGCGGGACGCCGACGGAGAGCGCGGCCGCGGTGGCCGCCAGCGCGTTCATCACGTGGTGCTCGCCGAGGACGCGGAGGAAGAGCTCGGCGCGGGCGGCCTCGCGACCCTCCCCCGCGCTGATCTCGATGGTGAAGCGCGTGCCCTCGGCCGTCGGCTCGATGTCGACGGCGCGGACGTCGGCCTGCTCGCCGTGGCCGAACCACAGCACCCGGGCGGCGGTCTTCGCCTGCATCGAGGCGACGCGGCCGTCGTCGGCGTTGAGCACCGCGACGTCGTCGGCCGTCAGGTCGGCGACCATCTCGGTCTTCGCCTCGAGGGTGCGCTCGATGCCGCCGAACTCGCCGGCGTGAGCGAGGCCCACCGCGAGGACGATCCCGACGTCGGGCTTCGCCATCCGGACGAGGCGGCGGATCTCGCCGACCGCGCTGGCGCCCATCTCGGCCACCAGGAAGCGCGTCGAGGGCGACACCTTCAGCATCGTGATCGGCGCGCCGACCTCGTTGTTGAACGAGCCCTGCGGGGCGACGGTCTCGCCCTCGCGCTCGAGGATCGTGCGGAGGAGGTTCTTGGTGGTCGTCTTGCCGTTGGAGCCGGTGACCGCGAGGACGGTGAGATTCCCGAGCGCGCGCACGCGGCGGACGACCTCGGTCGCCAGGGCGCCCAGCGCCTCGACGGAGTCGTCGACGAGCACCTGCGGCACGTCGAGGTCGAGCGGCCGCTCGACGATCAGCAGGGCGGCGCCGCGCGCGACGGCGACGGGAGCGAAGAGGTGGCCGTCGGTGTGCTCGCCGCGCTTGGCGACGAAGATCCCGCCGGGCGCGATCTCGCGCGAATCGGTCTCGGTCGCGCCGTCGACGACGGTGCTCGCGTTCGCGGAGGAGCCGGCGAGGTGCAGCCGGCCGGAGACGGCCGCGGCGATCTCGGTGAGGGTCAGGGCGATCATCTAGAGCCAGCCCGCCTCGCGCAGGGCCTGCCGGACGTCGTCTCTGGCCGAATACGGCATGTGCACTCCTGCAATCTCCTGATAGTCCTCGTGGCCGGGTCCGGCGTAGAGGATCGCATCGCCCTCGTCCGCGAGGGCGACGGCCGCCCGCACGGCGGCCCGCGGGTCGGGGATCTCGTGGATCTCCCGGCCGGGCGCGGCCTCGGTCGCCGCGCCGACGAGGACGGCGCGGATCGCCGCCGGGTCCTCCCAGCGCGGGTGGAAGTCGGTCACGATCACGACGTCCGACAGCTCGGCGGCGATGCGCCCCATGTCGGCGCGCTTCGTGGTGTCGCGGTCGCCGTCGGCGCCGAAGACCATGATCAGCCGGCCGGGCGTCAGCGCCCGCAGCGCCTCGAGCGCGTTCGAGAACGCGTCCGGGGTGTGCCCGTAGTCGACGTAGACGCGCGGACCGCGGTCCCCGGAGACGCGCTCGGCGCGCCCGGGGATGTAGACGTCGAGCGCGCCCTCGCCCAGAGCGTGCGCGATGGCCTCGAGGTCGAAGCCCGACTCGACGAGCATGACGATCGCGAGCGCCGCGTTGGCCGCCATGTACCAGCCGATCAGCGGGATGCTCACGACGACCGAGCGGTTCTCGGGCCCCTCGAGGCGGAAGGTCGTGCCGTCGGCGGTGCTCTCGACGACGGTCATCGACCAGTCGGCCGGCGTGCTCGGAGCGACTCCGACGACGGGCGAGCTGGCGAGCGTCGTCACGGGGATGCGGCTGCGCTCGACGAGCTCGCGGCCCCAGCTGCTGTCGACGGTCACCACGCCGCGGCGCGCGCGGTCCGGACCGAACAGGTCGGCCTTCGCCTCGAAGTAGTGCGCCATGTCGGTGTAGTCGTCGAGGTGGTCGTGCGTCAGGTTGGTGAAGCCGACCACGTCGAAGACGAGGCCGTCGATGCGGTGGCGGGTGAGCGCCTGCGCGGAGACCTCGATGGAGACTGCGCGCACCGCCGACTCGCGCATCCGGGCGAGCAGCGCGTGCAGCTCGCTCGCCTCCGGAGTGGTCAGCGAGCTGACGACGGCCACGTCGCCGATGCGGCGCTCGGCGGTCGAGCTGAGACCGGAGACGACGCCGAGGCGGCGCAGCAGCGCGTCGAGCAGGTAGACCACGCTCGTCTTGCCGTTGGTTCCGGTCACGCCGAACAGCGTCGGCGCGTCCTCGCGGGTGCGGTGGATCCAGGCCGCGACGTCGCCGAGGGCGGCACGGGGGTCGGGCGTGACCAGCACGGGGAGGCCGCTGCCGGCGGCCAGCTCGGCGCCCTCGGTATCGGTCAGCACCGCGACCGCTCCCGCGGCGGCGGCACCGGTCGCGAAGGCGGCGCCGTGCGCGGCCCGGCCGGCGACGCCGACGTAGAGGTCGCCCGGCTGGACGCAGCGCGAGTCGAGGGTGACCCCGCTGACCTCGACGCCGTCGATCCCGCGGACGGGCCCGAGCGAGAACTCGGCGACGAGCTGCGCGAGCGCGCGGGGCGCCGGGTGCTCGGGCCGGAGGGAGGACTGCGGGCGAGTGTCGTGCAATGCCCGCTCTTTCTCTCGTGCTGGTGCTCGTGCTGGTTCTGGTCTGCTGGGTCGTGTCCGGGGGAGGGCGGTCACCACGTGGTGGGGTACTCGACCGGCGGGACCGTGGACGGCTCCACCCGGTTGGTCTTGAGCACCTGGGTCATGACCTGCTGGAACACGGGGGCCGTCGCCTGGGACGTGTTCATCTTAACCGGATCGGCGATGGTGACCGTCACGACGTACTCCGGGTCCTCCGCGGGCGCGAGGCCGGCCAGCGAGACGGTGTAGCTCTTCGAGTAGCCGCCGTTGCCGTCCGGCTGCTGCGCCGTGCCGGTCTTGGTGGCGATGTTGTAGCCGTCGACGTGGATGTCGTTCGCCAGCCAGCCCTCGTTGTAGTGGGTCTGCAGCATGTCCACGACGTCCTTCGCGGCACCGGCGGAGACCACCGGGGTCCCGGTGCTGTCGGGCACGTCGATCACGGAGCCGTCGGGCGTGGTGCAGCCCTCGACCAGCTGCGCGGGCAGGCGCACCCCGCCGTTGCCGAGGGTCTGGTAGATGCTCGCGACCTGGACCGCGGTCGCCGAGACGCCCTGCCCGAACATCGTCGTGTAGTTGGTCTGGTTGTCCCAGTCCTCGGAATCGGCGAGGAGGCCGCCGGTCTCGCCGGGGAAGTCGACGGCGGTCGAGGCGCCGAGGCCGAACTTCTTGAGGTAGTCGTAGCGCTGCGAGGCGGAGAGCTTGGAGCCCATCATCGCGATGCCGACGTTCGAGGAGTCCTTGAGGATCCCGGTCAGCGTGTAGTTCGTGGGCGTGTGCGCGAAGTCGTCGCTGAAGGAGGCGCCGTCCTTCTCGAAGGTGTCGGGGACGACGACCTGGCTCGTCGGGCTCGCGAGGCCCTGGTCGATCAGCATCGCCGCCGTCATCGGCTTGAAGGTCGAGCCGGGCTCGAACGGGCTCTGGAAGGCGCGCGAGCCGCGGTCGGCCGGAGCGCTCGCCGAGACGTTGTTCGGGTCGACGGTCGGGGTCTCGGCGACGGTCAGGAGCTTGCCGGTCTTGACCTCCTGCACCACGACGATGCCGTAGCTGCCGCCGACCTCGGCGACCCGCTGGGCGAGCACCTGCTGCGAGTAGTACTGCAGGTCGGCGTCGATGGTCAGCTCGAGCGTCCCGCCGTCGACCGCGGGGGTCTCCGCCACGGTGCTGCCGGGGATGCGGACGTAGTCGGCGCTGCGCTCGTAGCTCTCGGAGCCGTTGGCCCCGGCGAGGCACGCGTTCTCGGCGTACTCCATGCCCTCCTGGGCGGCGCCGTCGCCGCCCACGTAGCCGACCAGGTTGCCGGCGACCGCGCCGTTCGGGTAGGTCCGGCCCTGCTGCGTCTCGAAGTAGGTCCACGGGATGTCGAGGGCGACGAGCTTCTGGTACGCCTCGAGGTCGAGGCCCTCGGAGAGGATCAGGTAGTTCGCCTTCGGGTCCTTCGCGACCGCGTCGCTCACGGCCGTGACGATCTGCGGGACCGTCTGCCCGGTGATGGCGCCGATCTCGGAGGCGGCCTGCTCGACGCTGACCATCACCTCCTGGCCGTCGGGCATCTCGCGCAGGAACTCCGCGACGTTCTTCGGCGAGGTCGTCAGCCGGTACCGGGTCGTGGCGTCGGCGAGCACCGTGCCGGAGCGGTCGACGATCGAGCCGCGGGTGCCGTAGGTGATGACGCTGTTCGACTGGTTCTGCGCCGCCTCGTCGGTCAGCTCGTTGGCGCGGACGACCTGGATGTCGACCAGCTTGCCGATGAACAGTCCGACGACGGCGGCGATGACGAGGAAGGTGACGGCGGTGCGTCGCCTGCTCGAACGGTGGTGTCTCACGGCGCTAGGGGCCCTTCGGTGCGTGGTCGGAGCGGCTCGGTGCGTGCTGGGCGGAGTCAGTGCGTGATCGGGGCGGGCAGCTCGCCCTGCAGCGGTGCGACCGCCGTGGTGGAGCCGGGTGCGGCCGCGGCGGCCGGCGGTGCGATCAGCGCGTTCGGCACGGCGGAGGCGGTCGCGGCGGTGCCGACCTCGCTCGCGGCGGCGGTGGCGGGATCGCCCAGCACCGCGCCGTCGGAGAGGCGGAGGTAAACGGGCGCGGTGTTCGCGACCATGCCCAGGCCCTGCGCGGCGGTCGCGAGGTTCTGCGGCGAGCTGAGGGTGTCGACCGCGTCCTGCTTCTCGGCGTTGCCGCGGGTCAGCGTCTTCTGCTCGCCCTGCAGCGTCGCGATCTGGTACGCGCCCTCGGAGAGGCCGACGCTGACCAGGAGCTGGATCACGATGATCGCGAAGAGCCCCGCGACGGCGACGATCCCGTAGACGAGCTTCGGCCGGGCCTGGCGCGCCGGAGTGGGGACCGCCTCGATGCGGGGTCGCTGGGCCGGCTCGGCGGGCTGCGCCGGTCGTGCGGTGCTGCGGTCGATGACGGGGTCGATGACGGCGGTCGCGCTCATGCGGTGCTCCTGATCCTCTCGGCCGCGCGTAGTCGCACGGGTGTCGCTCGGGGGTTGGCGGCCTTCTCGTCGTCCGAGGCGAGCTCTGCGCCGCGGATGACGAGCCGGAACTCGGGTCGGTGCTCGGGCAGCTCCATCGGCAGGCCGACCGGCGCCGTGGAGGAGGAGGCGGCCTGCAGGGCGCGCTTGACGATGCGGTCCTCGAGCGACTGGTACGCCTCGACGACGAGGCGCCCGCCGACGGCGATGCGGCCGAGTGCAGCGGGGATCGCCCGCTCGAGCACGGAGAGCTCCTGGTTGACCTCGATGCGCAGCGCCTGGAAGACGCGCTTGGCCGGGTGCCCGTTGCGCTGGATCGCGACCGGGGTCGCCGCCTGGATGATCTCGACGAGCCGGCCGGAGCGCACGATCGGCGCCGATGCGCGGGCCTCGACGATCTTCTTGGCGTAGCGCGCCGCGAGCCGCTCCTCGCCGTACTCGTGGAAGATCCGCCGGAGCGCGATCTCGTCGTAGTCCGCGAGGATGCTCGCCGCGGTGAGCGGCGCCGACGCGTCCATCCGCATGTCCAGCGGGGCGTCCTTGGAGTAGGAGAAGCCGCGCTCGGTCTCGTCGAGCTGCAGCGAGGAGACACCGAGGTCGAAGAGGGCGCCGTCGATCGTGTCGATGCCGAGCTCGTCGAGGACGTCGGGCAGCTCGTCGTAGACGGCGTGCACGAGGTCGATCCGCGCGGAGTGCGCGGCGAGCCGGGCACCCGCCAGCTCGAGGGCCTCCCGGTCGCGGTCGAGGCCGACGAGGTGGAGGCGCGGGAAGCGCTCCAGCAGCGCGAGCGAGTGGCCGCCCATGCCGAGCGTCGCGTCGACGAGCACGGCGCCGTCGCGCTCGAGCGCCGGAGCGAGCAGCTCGACGCAGCGCTCGAGGAGCACTGGGAGGTGCCGCTCCTCGGTCGGGCGCACGCCGGGGCGGGCTGCGTCGGCGCTGGTCGCGTCGTCCGCGCTCACGTCCGCGCGGTGCGCAGGGGTGCTCTCGGTGCTCTCTGCCATGGCGGTCCCGCCGTCCTGTTCCTGCCGTCCGATCCCCATCCAGCTCACGACCGGACACCGGGGAAGGTGCGTCCGGGCGCCGAGTGGCTGGGAGTCGCGCGGCAGGAGCTAGAACAGTCCGGGGATCACCTCCTCCTCGGTGTCGGAGAACACGGACTCCTGCTCGGTGAGGTAGCTGTCCCAGGCGTCCTGGGCCCAGATCTCGGCGCGATTGCCCGCACCGATGACGGTGAGGTCGCGGTCGAGACCGGCGTAGGCGCGCAGCGGCGCCGGGAGGGTGATGCGGTTCTGCTTGTCCGGCGTCTCGGCGCTGGCGCCGGAGAGGAAGACGCGGAGGAAGTCGCGGGCCTGCTTGCTGGTGACCGGCGCCTGGCGGATCTTCTCGTGCATCGCCTCGAACTCGCGCTGGCTGAAGACGTAGAGGCACCGCTCCTGGCCGCGCGTGACGACGACTCCGGAGGAGAGCTCGTCGCGGAACTTGGCGGGAAGGATGACGCGGCCCTTCTCGTCGAGCTTGGGGGAATGAGTGCCGAGGAACAACGGACTGCCCCCACTTCTCTCCGGCCAAGGTTGGTGTGGGCCCCACAGTACTCCACTTCCCCCCACCCACAACCCTCCGATCCGCCGCGGCGCGCCGCAGTCACCCCGTCGATCCGCGTCGTTCCGCGGATCCGCAGCGGTGGAGCGCAGTGGAGGGGAATCGCACTCCCGGGGAGCGTCCGGGCACGAAAAAAGGGCCGATCCGTGAGGATCGACCCTGTGGGTGGTGCGGGGTGGAGGACCCGCGCCGTGGAGCGCTAGGAGCGGCCGTCGCCGCGGTTGTCCCACCGGTCGTTCAGACGGTCCATGAAGTTGGACCCCTGGCGTCCGCTCGCGGAGCGCGGCTTCGAGGGCCGGCCCGCCTCGGGGATTCCGGAGGTGGTGGAGCCGCCGGGCGCGGGGCGCATCGCGACGACCACGCCGGCCAGCATCAGCGCGAAGCCGGCGACGCCCACGAGGGGCTGACGGACGATCACGCCGGCGACGAGGACTCCCAGGCCGACGATGGCGAGGAGGATGCCGAGCACGAGCGCGCGGTAGTTGGTGCCGCCCCGGCCCTTGCTGACCGCCGCGACGAAGTCGGCGTCGTTCTGATAGAGATTGCGCTCCATCTCGTCGAGGAGCCGTTGCTCGTGTTCCGAAAGCGGCATCGGGACCCCTTCAGGGTGTGGCGTCGACCCGGCGGGGACGGCACCGAGGGTGGGCGGGCGGTCTGCTCGACCGGGCTGGTGGCGCTTCAGTGTAGACCGCGGCCCGCCGAGGCGCCAGGCGCCATCGGTGCATAGGCTGGTCGGGTGAACCACAGCACTCGTCTGGTCGATCGCGTCCAGTTCCGAATCGATGAATTCCTCACCGGGCGCACGCCAATTCTGCGCTCCATCGGAGAGGACGTCTCCGCCCTCGGCGACCTTTCGCGGGACTTTCTCAGCGGGGGCAAGCGCTTCCGGGCGCGCTTCTGCGAGGCGGGCTGGACGGCGGTCTCCGCGGTCCCGAGCGACGCGCACCGGAGCGCCTCGGATCCGATCGCCCGGGTCGGCGCGAGCCTGGAGCTGTTCCACGCCGCGGCCCTGGTCCACGACGACGTGATCGACAACTCCGACACCCGCCGGGGCGCCCCCTCGGCGCACCGCCGCTTCGCGTCGCTGCACGCGGGCGGCGGCTGGTCGGGCGACGCGGACGAGTTCGGCCGCTCCTCCGCGATCCTCCTCGGCGATCTGCTGCTGGTCTGGTCCGACGAGATCTTCGCGGACGCCGAGTGGGCGCTCGAGGACCGCACCGCCGCGGCGCGGGCCAGAGCCGAGTTCAACCTGATGCGCACGGAGGTGACCCTGGGCCAGTACCTCGACATCCTCGAGGAGAGCGCCTGGGTGCGGCACCCCGAGCACGAGCACCTCGAGCGCTCGGAGCGTGTCGTCGTCTTCAAGAGCGCGAAGTACAGCATCGAGGCGCCGCTGACCATCGGCGGCTCGCTCGGCGGCGGCGACGACGCCCAGATCGACGCCCTGCGCCGCTTCGGCCTGCCGCTCGGCATCGCCTTCCAGCTGCGCGACGACGTGCTGGGCGTGTTCGGCGATCCGGCCGTGACCGGGAAGCCCGCCGGCGACGACCTCCGCGAGGGCAAGCGGACCGTGCTGCTCGGCCTCGCCCGCGCGGCCGCCTCGGCCGGCGAGCGCGACGAGCTCGACGCCGTGGTGGGCCGTGCGGATGCGAGCGCCGACGACATCGCCCGCGCTCAGGAGATCGTGGCGGGCTCCGGGGCGCTCGACCGGCTCGAGGAGCGCATCGCCCGCGACGTCGAGGCCGCGCTGGCCGTGCTGCCGGACGCGCCGCTGCGCGAGGAGGGCGTCGCGGAGCTCCGCGAGCTCGCCGACCGGGTCACCGCGCGGACGGCCTAGGGCGGCTCGGCCCGGACCGGCTCAGTGCCGAGCCGGCTGCGCGCCGGCTCGGCTCAGGCGAGCGCCTGGGCGACCCGGCGCACCTCGGCCTTGCGGCCGGCGAGCAGCGCCTGCACCGGGCTGGTGCCGAGGCTGTCCTCGTCCGAGAGCAGCCAGTCGATCGCCTCGTCGTCCGAGAAGCCCTGGTCCGACAGCAGGATCGCCGTGCCGCGGATCTCGCTGAGCGGCTCGCCGTCGCGGAGGAAGACGGAGGGGACGACGAGCTTGCCGTCGCGGCGGGTGCCGAGCAGGTGGCGCTCCTCCAGAAGCCGGCGCACTCGGCTGACGCCGAGACCGGTGACCTCGACCAGGTCGGGGACGGTCAGCCACTCGATCTCGGGAGCGGACGGGGAGGCGGAGGCAGCGGACGAGTCGGTCACCCGTCAAGAGTGCCACGAGCCGCCTCCGCGTTGCACGCCGGTTGTCCGGAGGGTCTTGCCTAGACTCGTCGCGTGACCACCAGCCAGCTCGACCCTCTCCTCGGCCGTCTCGTCGACGGCCGGTACGAGGTGCGCTCCCGCATCGCGCGGGGCGGCATGGCCACCGTCTACCTGGCGCACGACCAGCGCCTCGAGCGCCGGGTCGCCATCAAGGTGATGCACGGGCACCTCTCCGACGACGCGACGTTCAAGAACCGCTTCGTCCAGGAGGCGCGCTCCGCCGCCCGCCTGGCCCACCCGAACGTGGTCAGCGTCTTCGACCAGGGCCAGGACTCCGACATGGCCTACCTGGTGATGGAGTACCTCCCCGGGATCACCCTGCGCGACCTGCTCAAGGAGCGCGGGCGGCTGACGGCTCAGCAGGTCGTCGACATCATGCACTCGGTGCTGTCCGGCCTCGCGGCCGCGCACCGGGCCGGGATCCTGCACCGCGACCTCAAGCCCGAGAACGTGCTGCTCGCCGACGACGGCCGGATCAAGATCGGCGACTTCGGCCTCGCCCGGGCGGCGAGCGCGAACACCGCGTCGGGTCAGGCGCTGCTCGGCACGATCGCGTACCTCTCCCCCGAGCTGGTCACCCGCGGCACCGCCGACACCCGCAGCGACATCTACGCCATCGGCATCATGATCTACGAGATGCTCACCGGCGAGCAGCCCTTCACGGGCGAGCAGCCGATGCAGATCGCCTACCAGCACGCGAACGACTCGGTCCCCTACCCCAGCGCGAAGGTGCCCTCGGTGCCGACCTCGCTCGACGAGCTGGTGCTCTGGGCGACGGAGCGCGACCCGGACATGCGCCCGCGGGACGCCGGCGTGATGCTGGCGCAGCTGCTCGAGGCCGAGCGTCTGATGGGCATCACTCCGACCGACCGCCGCGGCGCGGACACCCAGGCCGTCACCCCCCTTCCGGTGGCGGAGCCCGCGACCGCGCTGCTGTTCGACGAGGCGGTGACCGGGCACACCTCGGTGATCGAGGGCTCGCCGGCGGAGCTCGAGCAGAGCGACGACGACGACGCGGTCGCGCGGCTCGCGACGAAGCGCCGCACGCGGCGTCGCCGAGGCGTGCTGCTCACGGTGATCGTGCTGCTGCTCGCCCTCATCGGCGGCGGGACCGCGTGGTGGTACGGCGAGGGCCCGGGCGCGATCGTGAACGTGCCGGACGTGGTGAGCCGCTCGCAGGACGAGGCGACGGCCGCGCTGGTGAGCCAGGGCTTCGAGGTCTCGCCACAGCAGGCGAACGACCTGACCGTGCCCGCCGGCACGGTGCTCAGCACCGACCCGCCCAGCGGTCAGGGGCTGCACAAGGGCGAGGTCGTGACGCTGGTCGTCTCCAGCGGCCCGCGGCAGATCGAGGTGCCCGCACTGGCCGGTGTCTCCGAGGAGGAGGCGACGGCCGCGATCCAGGCCGCGCCGTTCACCGTGGGCGACGTGACGCGGATCTTCGACGCCGACGTCCCCGCGGGCGTCGTCGTCTCGGCGGCGCTGCCCGACGGCGGCGAGCTGCCCACGACGATGTCCGAGACGAGCACGATCGCGATGACGGTCAGCCTCGGGGCGATCCCCAACGTCGTCGGGCTGACTGTCGACGAGGCGACCGCCGCGGCGCAGGACGCCGGGCTCGCCCTCGACCGCGAGCGCGAGGACTGGAGCGACACGGTCGCCGCCGGCGTCGTCCTCACCCAGATCAACCCGGAGGCGCCCGCGACCACCGGCGACACGGTCTCCGTCGTCGTCTCCAAGGGCCCGCAGCCCGTCGCCGTCCCGAACGTCGTCGGGATGACGCGCGACCAGGCGAAGGCCGCGCTCAGCGCCGTCGACCTGAAGTGGAGCTACGGCCTGACGACCCCGCTGATCGACCAGGTGCCGGACGAGGTGACGAAGGTGACCAACCAGTCCGACAAGGAGGGCGCCCTCGTGCAGCGCGGCACCACGATCCAGCTCTCGATCACGATCACGATCTGACCGCGGAGCACTGCGGCCGGGTCGGTACGCCGTATCGGCATGCCGAGTCGGCATGCCGCGAATGCATGCTGGTCGAGCAGCCCCGCAGGGGCGTATCGAGACCAACCAACCTGACCGCGGTGGATCTCGATACGCCCGCTCCGCGGGCTACTCGCTCAGCATGTGGACGCCCGCTCAGCGGGCTCCTCGATCAGCATGACGGGCCCGCCCAGCGGGCTGCTCGATCAGCATGACGAGCCCGCCCAGCGGGCTCCTCGATCAGCAGCGAGGGCCCGCCGGCGGGCAGCGGCCGGCTCAGCGCTCGCGCAGCTCCTCGGCGACGAGGAAGGCCAGCTCGAGGGACTGCATGTGGTTGAGGCGCGGGTCGCAGACCGACTCGTAGCGCGTCGCGAGGGTCGCCTCGTCGATGTGCTCCGAGCCGCCGAGGCACTCGGTGACGTCGTCGCCGGTGAGCTCGACGTGGATGCCGCCCGGGTGCGTGCCCGCGGCGCGGTGCGCCTCGAAGAAGCCCTTGACCTCGTCGACCACGTCGTCGAAGCGACGGGTCTTGTAGCCGGTGGGCGTCGTCAGGCCGTTGCCGTGCATCGGGTCGGTGACCCACAGCGGCAGAGCGTCGCTCGCCTTGACCGCCTCCAGCAGCGGCGGCAGGGCGTCGCGGATCCTGCCGGCACCCATCCGCGTGATGAAGGTGAGGCGACCGGGCTCGCGGTCCGGGTCGAGCTTGTCGATCAGCTCGAGCATCGTCTCGGGCGTCGTCGACGGGCCGAGCTTCACGCCGATCGGGTTGCGGACGCGCGAGAGGAAGTCGACGTGCGCGCCGTCGAGCTCGCGGGTGCGCTCGCCGATCCAGATGAAGTGGCTGGAGGTGTTGTACGGCGTGCCGGTGCGCGAATCGATCCGCGTCATCGGGCGCTCGTAGTCCATCAGCAGGCCCTCGTGGCCGGTGTAGAACTCGGTGCGCTTCATGCCCTCGAAGTCCGCGCCGCAGGCCACCATGAACTTCACCGCGCGGTCGATCTCGCGGGCGAGCTGCTCGTAGCGCTGGTTCTGCGGGTTCTCGGTGAAGCCCTTGTTCCAGTAGTGCACGAGCCGCAGGTCGGCGAAGCCGCCCTGGGTGAAGGCGCGGATGAGGTTCAGCGTCGAGGCGGCCGTGTGGTAGCCCTGCACGATGCGGCGCGGGTCGGCGGTCCGCGACTCCGGAGTGAAGTCGTAGCCGTTGACGATGTCGCCGCGGTAGGCGGGCAGCGTCACGTCGCCGCGGGTCTCGAGGTCGCTCGAGCGAGGCTTGGCGAACTGGCCCGCCATGCGGCCCATCTTGATGACGGGCATGCTCGCGCCGTAGGTGAGCACGACGGCCATCTGCAGCACGGTCTTCACCCGGTTGCGGATCTGGTCGGCCGTCGCTCCGGCGAAGGTCTCGGCGCAGTCGCCGCCCTGCAGCAGGAAGGCCTCGCCGCGGGCCGCGGCGCCCAGGCGCTCGCGCAGCTGGTCGACCTCGCCCGCGAAGACGAGCGGCGGCAGCGCGGCGACCTCGGCGGACGCGGCGGCGACCGCGGCGGCGTCCGGCCAGTTCGGCTGCTGCTTGACCTCGAGCTCACGCCAATAGTCCAGGCCGGCGACCACGGAGGGGGCGGCGAGGACGTACGGTTCGTTCGGATCGATGACCACGAGGGTTCCTGGTTCTGACGGGCGCGCGGCGCGCGCAGTGATCGCCGCCCGGTCGGACGGCGACGGTTGACGAGCTTATCGGCTCGGCAGGACGCTCAGCGGAGGTGCGCCGAGTCGTGAGGTTCAGCGCAGCAGGGCCGCGCGCTTCTCCTTGACCGAGGTCGCATAGACGTCGAGATACTCCTGGCCGCTCAATGCCAGCAGCTCGTACATGATCTCGTCGGTGATCGAGCGGAGGATGAAGCGGTCGCCCTCCATGCCCTCGAAGCGGCTGAAGTCCAGCGGCTCGCCGAAGACGATGCCGATCCGCCCGAGCTTCGGGAGTCGGCTGCCGATCGGCATGATCCGTGCGGTGTCGATCATCGCCACCGGGACGACGGGCACCCGCGCCTCGAGGACCATCCGCGCGACGCCGGTGCGGCCGCGGTACATCCGCCCGTCGGGGCTGCGGGTCCCCTCGGGATAGATGCCGAGCGCCTCACCGCCGGCGAGGACGCGGAGCCCCGTGTTCAGCGACGCCTCGGACGCCTTGCCGCCGGAGCGGTCGATCGGCAGCATGCCGGTGGCGGTGAAGAAGAGCTTCGTCGCCCAGCCCTTCAGGCCCTTGCCGGTGAAGTAGTCGCTCTTGGCGAGGAAGACCATGTTGCGCTCGATCACCAGCGGGAGGAACACCGAGTCGATGAAGGAGAGGTGGTTGCTCGCCAGGATGACGCCGCCGGTGGCAGGGACGCGGTCGGCGCCGACCACCCAGGGCCGGAAGATCGTCTTGAGCAGGGGCCCCGCGACGATGTGCTTCATGAACCAGTAGAACAAGGGGCGCTCCTCAGCGGTCCGCGACCGGGGTCACAGCGAGCTCGCGTGCAGGCGGGCGAGGTCGGCGGCGCCGACGACCCCCGCGTCGTTGACGAGCTCCGCGATGCGGAACTCGGGCTCGGGGTGGTACCCCCGGGCGGGCAGGTTGTCGAGGTAGGCCTGGCGGATCGGGTCGAGCAGGAGGTCGCCGGCCTGCGCCACTCCCCCGCCGATCACGAACATCTGCGGGTCGAGGACCGCGCTGAGGCTCGCCGCCGCCTCGCCGAGCCAGTGGCCGAGCTGGCGGAGAGCCGCGAGGGCGCCCAGGTCGCCCGCGCTGATCAGCTCGGCGATCACGCCGCCGTCGAGCTCGCCGCCGTTCCTCGCACGCGCGTCGGCGATGCCCTGGCCGATCCCGCCGGCGTCGGCGAGCTCGGCGGCGAAGCGCTGCAGTGCGCGGCCGGAGCCGTACTGCTCGATGCAGCCGCGCGCACCGCAGCCGCAGGGCAGCCCGCCGGGGACGACCCGCATGTGGCCGATCTCGGCGGCCGCGCCGAAGCCGCCGCGCAGGAGCCGGTCGTTGATGACGATCGCGCCGCCGACGCCGGTGCCGATCGTGAGCATCAGCATGTCGCTCACCAGTCGGCCGGCGCCGTAGCGGAACTCGGCCCAGCCGGCCGCGTTGGCATCGTTCTCGATGATGATCGGCAGGTCGATCCGCGCCGAGAGCTTCTCGCGGAAGGGCTCGTTGCGCCAGTTGATGTTGGGGGCGTAGTAGACGATCGACTGCGAGGCGTCGATGAAGCCGGCCGCGGCGACGCCGACGGCGGAGACGTCGCCCGCGGGGAGGCCCTCGCGTAGGCGCGCCACCATCTCCACGACGACGTCGACGATGAGCTCGGGGTGACCGGCGGGCGTCGGCTGGCGGTCCTCGCGGACGATGCCGCCGAACTCGTCGACCAGCGCTCCCGCGATCTTCGTGCCGCCGATGTCGATACCGATCGCGTGCACGCGAACCGCCTTCCGCTAGCCTCCGGCGCCGCTGCGCCGCGGGTCCGCCCTGGAGCGGCGGCCACATCGAGTGTAGTGACCCGCTGAGAACCGACGTGCGGATCGTTATCCTGAGTGGATACACAGTCGGGAAGCGCAGGTAGGCTGGATCCGACAATCATTCAGGTACCGAAGGAGTTGCCGTGGAGCAGTTCGATTCCCCCCTCGTGGTCGCGCCGGATCCGCAGGCCAACACGACGGCGCTGCTGCTCGACCGTGTGCGGGAGACGCCCGACCGGGCGCTCTTCGCCCTCCCCGAGGCCGGCGGCTGGCGCGACGTCACCGCCCGCGAGTTCCTCGACCAGGTCACCGCGCTCGCGAAGGGCCTCGTCGCGGCGGGCATCGAGCCCGGTGACAAGGTCGGCCTGATCTGCAAGACCCGCTACGAGTGGACGCTGATCGACTTCGCCGTCTGGTTCGCCGGCGGCGTGCTCGTGCCGGTCTACGAGACCTCCTCCCCCGCCCAGGTCCAGTGGAACCTCTTCGACTCCGGAGCGCGGGCCGTCATCGTCGAAACGGCGGACCACTTCGCCCGCTTCGACGAGGTCCGCCCGGATCTCCCGGACGTCCGGCTCGCCTGGCAGATCGGCCTGGGCGACCTCGACAAGCTGGCCGCGCGCGGGGTCGACGTGCCGGACGCGGAGATCGAGCGCCGCCGCTCGATCGCCACCGGCGCCGACATCGCGACGATCATCTACACCTCGGGCTCGACCGGCCGACCCAAGGGCTGCATCATCCGGCACTCCAACTTCGTCGAGCTCAGCCGCAACTCCGCGGTCGCGCTCACGGAGCTGATCCACCAGCCGGGCGCCTCGACGCTCCTCTTCATCACGACCGCGCACGTGTTCGCCCGCTTCATCGCGATCCTCTGCGTGCACGGCGGGGTCAAGGTCGGCCACCAGGCCGACACGAAGCAGCTGCTCCCCTCGCTCGGCTCGTTCAAGCCGACGTTCCTGCTGGCCGTGCCGCGCGTGTTCGAGAAGGTGTACAACTCGGCGGAGCAGAAGGCCGAGGCCGGCGGCAAGGGCAAGATCTTCCGGCGCGCGGCCGACGTCGCCGTCGCCCACTCGATCGCCGTCGAGGCCGGCTCGGTGCCGCTCGCGCTGAAGCTGCAGTTCCTGCTGTTCGATCGGCTCGTCTACTCGAAGCTGCGCACGGCGATGGGCGGCAACGTCCGCTTCGCCGTGTCGGGGTCCGCGCCCCTCGGCGACCGGCTGGGCCACTTCTTCCACAGCCTCGGCATCAAGATCCTCGAGGGCTACGGGCTCACCGAGACGACGGCGCCCGCGACGGTCAACCGGACGGAGCGGTTCAAGATCGGATCGGTCGGCCCGGCGATGCCCGGCTGCTCCATCAGGATCGCCGCCGACGGCGAGATCCAGGTGCGCGGCATCGACGTCTTCGGCGGCTACTGGAACGACGAGAAGGCGACGGCCGAGGCCTTCGACGGCGAGTGGTTCAAGACCGGCGACCTCGGCTCGCTCGACGAGGAGGGCTACCTCCGCGTCACCGGGCGCAAGAAGGAGATCATCGTGACCGCGGGCGGCAAGAACGTCGCGCCGGCCGCGCTCGAGGACCCGATCCGCGCCAACCCGCTCGTCGGCCAGGTCGTGGTCGTCGGCGACCAGCGCCCGTTCATCGCGGCGCTGGTGACCCTCGACCCCGAGATGCTGCCTACCTGGCTCGCGAACAACGGCCAGGATGCGAAGCTCTCGCTCGAGCAGGCGGCCGTGAATCCGGCCGTCCTCGCCGAGGTGCAGCGCGCCGTCGACGCCGCGAACGCCCGCGTCTCGCGCGCCGAGTCGATCCGCAAGTTCGTGATCCTGCCCACCGAGTTCACCGAGGCGAGCGGCCACCTCACCCCGAAGATGAGCATCAAGCGGAACGTCATCCTCGACGACTTCGCCGCGACCATCAGCAGCGTCTACAGCGCCGCCCCGGCCACCGAGGGCATCAGCCTCCGCTGACGCGTCCACGTCTGCACCACGGCGGATCTCGATACGCCCGCTTCGCGGCCTACTCGATCAGCATGAACAGCAGCACTCATCGAGGCCCATGCTGCCCTAGCGCGGAGACCGCAGGTCCTCCGCCGGTCGAGTAGCCCGAAGGGCGTACCGAGACCCACCGTCTGCATGACGGCGGATCTCGATACGCCCGCTCCGCGGCCTACTCGATCAGCATGGATGCCTGCCGGAGGGTGACGGCCGAAGGGCGATGGCCGAAGGGCGATGGCCGAAGGCCGAGCCGTATCCGGCGAAGCGCGTTCCAGCGCTTCGCCGTCGGCGAACGCACGACGCTCCGCAGAACGCGCCTACCCCAGGAGGCCGACCGCGCCGAGCCGGGCAGGGACCGGCTCGGAGTCAGCACAGCCGTATCCGGCGAAGCGCGTTCCAGCGCTTCGACGTCGGCGGACGCAGGACGCTCTGCGGAACGCGCCCACCCCAGGAAGCCGACCGCGCCGAGCCGGGCAGGGACCGGCTCGGAGTCAGCACAGCCGTATCCGGCGAAGCGCGTTCCAGCGCTTCGCCGTCGGCGGACGCACGACGCTCTGCAGAACGGGACCACCCCAGGAGGCCGACCGCGCCGAGCCGGGCAGGGACCGGCTCGGAAACGAACTCAGAACCAGGAGCTCTCGCGGACTTCCTTCATGGCGGCTCGGCGGTCGTCCTTGGAGAGGCGGTCGAGGTAGAGGCGGCCGTCGAGGTGGTCGCATTCGTGCTGGAGAGCCTGGGCCATCAGGCCGTCGCCCTCGAGGACGACCTCGTTGCCGTCAAGGTCGGTGCCGCGGACCTTGGCGTGCGGGTAGCGGATCGCGGGGTACCAGAGGTTCGGCACGGAGAGGCAGCCCTCGTCGACGGGCTCCGGCTCGCCGCTCAGCTCGACGATCTCGGGGTTGAGGATGTAGCCGACGACGCCGTCGACGTTGTAGCTGAAGGCGCGGAGGTTGACGCCGATCTGCGGGGCGGCGACGCCGGCGCGGCCGGGGGTGCGCACGCTGTCGACGAGGTCCTCGACCAGTCCGCGGATCCCGTCGTCGACGGTCTCGATCGGGGCGGACACCGTCTTCAGGACGGGATCGCCGAAGATCCGGATCTGGCGTTCGGTCATGCGGTGCGCTCCCTCAGTGCCTCCTCGGCGGAGAGGAGGGCGTTCTCGACGACTTCGCTCGCCGCGGGGTGCGGCCAGTACTGGCTGCGGGCGAGGCCGCGGATCCCGACCCCCGCGCTGGCGGCCTGGACGAGCGGCTGAATGAGGATACTCGCCTGCGGGCCCATCAGGTGCGCGCCGAGCAGCTCGCCGTCGAGTCCGACGACGAGGGTGCAGATGCTCGAGTCGTCCTCCATCGCCCAGCCGTAGGCGGTGGAGCCGAACTCCTGGGTGACGGCGACGACGTCGATGCCGTGCTCCCCCGCCTCCTTCTCGGTGAGGCCGAAGTGCGCGATCTGCGGGTGCGCGAAGATCGCGCCGGGCACGGGGGCGAGGGTGTTCGAGAGCATCTCGCCCGGGTGCAGGAGATTGTGCGCGACGAGCCGCGCCTCGTGGTTGGCGACGTGCTTGAGCTGCCACTCCGAGGAGACGTCGCCGAGCGCGAAGAGCCCGGGGACGACGCGCCCACCGGAGAGGACCCGCTGCTCGTCGTCGACGACGACACGGCCGTCCGGGTGCAGGTCGATGCCGACGGAGGCCGCGGCGATGGTGTCGCTGTTCGGGTCGCGCCCGGTGGCGACGAGGATCGTGTCGGTCTCGACGCGGGAGCCGTCGTCGAAGGTCGTGACGAGCCCGCCCGGAGTCGCCTCGACGCTCTCGGCGGAGACGCCGGTGCGGACGTCCCAGCGCTCGCGCGCCAGCGCTGTGAAGCCGCGGGCGATGCCCTCGTCGAGCGAGCGGAGCAGACGGTCACCGCGGACGGCGACCGTCACCGCGGTGCCGAAGGCCGAGAAGATGTGGGCGAACTCGACGGCCACCGCACCGCCGCCGAGGACGAGCATCCGTGCGGGGAGCTCGTCGATCCGCATGATCGAGTCGGAGTCGTGGATCCGCGGGTCGGGCTCGTAGGCCGCGAGGAGCGGACGCGGACGCGAGCCCGCGGCGACGACCACCTGCGGTGCGCTGATCCGGACCCCGCTCGCGCTGACCAGCACGTGCGGCCGGTCGCCGTCGCCGAGCGACTCGAAGCCGAAGCTCTCGCGCAGCACGGTGACGTTCTCGGACCGGTTCGCCCGGTAGTCGAGGCCGCCGGCGCTGATGGCGTCGGTGCGGCCGAACACGCGGTCGCGCACCTCGGCCCATTCCGGCCGGGCCACGCGGCCGTGCACGCCGACCCGGTCGCCCTGGTCGACGTCGGTCACGATGTCGGCGACGTGCACGAACATCTTGGTCGGGATGCAGCCGGCGTTGAGGCAGGTGCCGCCGAACCACTCGCCGTCGTCGAGGATCGCGACGCGGGAGCCGGCCCACTCCTCGCCGACGATCGAGTTCCCGGAGCCGGCGCCGAGCACGATCAGATCGAACGTCAGGGTCTCCGTGGAGTCGACCGCCACGGCGTCCTGCAGAACCGCGTCAGGCACGACGGACCGGGATGCCCTCGACGACGAGCGCGGCGAGCAGGCGCGCCGCCTCCTGGGTCGCCGGGCGCAGCTGCTCCCACTTGACGACCGAGCCGGCGGCGAGCACCGGGTCGTACGGGATGCGGACGATGTCGCGCACGCGCGAGCGGAAGTGCGACTCGATCTCCTCGAGCTTCACCAGGCTGGTGCCCTGCGTCGCGGTGTTCAGTGCGACGACGGCGTTCCGGACGAGATCGCCGTAGCCGTTGGCGTCGAGCCAGGTCAGGGTCTCGGAGGCCAGGCGCGCCTCGTCGACGCTGCCGCCGGAGACGATCACGACGCTGTCCGCGCGCTGCAGCGTCGCGCGCATCACGGAGTGCACGATGCCGGTGCCGCAGTCGGTGAGCATGATCGAGTAGAAGCGCTCGACGAGGTCCGCGACGACGTTGTAGTCGTCCTCGTCGAAGGCCTCGGAGAGCTGCGGGTCCGTGTCCGAGGCGAGCACGTCGAGCCGGGTCTCGTCGCGCGAGACCATCGTCGAGAACTCGGTGAACCCGGTCACGCCGGCGGCGCGGTTGACGACGTCGCGGACGGTCGAGCGGGTCTGCTTGGGGACGCGCTCGGCCAGGGTTCCGCGGTCGGGGTTGGCGTCGACCGCGATGATGCGGTCCTCGCGCGAGTCGGCGAGGGCCATGCCGAGCAGGGTCGTGACCGTCGTCTTGCCCACGCCGCCCTTGCGGGTCATCACCGGGACGAAGCGGGTGCCGCCCTCGAACTGGCGGCCGATCCGCTCGTCCATCGCCTTCCAGGCCTGGACCTTCGCTGAGTCACCGAGGTTGACGGTGTGGAAGGTGAGCCCGTAGACGAAGCGGTTCCAGCCGCCGGTCGGCGCGGGCCGGGTCTTGCGGTTGACCTCGAGGAGCCGGTCGGGCGTCAGCATCGACGCGGACTCAGGAGCGGAGGACGACCCGCCGGTGCCGGACTCGGCGCGGAGGCGGTCGCGCCGGGTGACGCCGGGAGCCGGATCCGCAGCAGCCGTCTCGGACTCGCGCTCGATCTCCGGGGCGGGCTCGGCAGGACGCAGCTCGCCGCGACCGCGCGGTCGCTCGCCCGAGTCCTCGGGGAGCACCGACACCTCGTCGCGCGAGGCGATGCCGGCCGAGACCGGCCGGACGGCGCCCGGTGCGTCCGGGATGCCGAGGCGTCCGACGTCGATCGTCGGGTCCTCCACGGGCGCCGGAGCGCTCGACCGACGGCGCGCCGGAGCGGGCGAGTCGAGGCGGATGCCGTCGGGGATGCGGGTCGGAGCGGTGTCGCTCGCGCGCGGGGCGTACTGCTCGGAGTCCCGCGCCGCGTCGAGCGCCGTCCGCGGAGTCGGGCCGGTGTCGAGATCGGGCTGGTCGTCGTTGCGCTCATCCATGCGAACGAGCCTCCTTCCGCTTGCCGCCAGTGTACCGACGGGCCCGGCGGCGCACGGGGGCTCTGCTCCCGTCCTCGCGCCTGCTAGGCGCCGAGTGGAACCGTGTGCAGGGAACGGTTAGGTTCTCCCACCCGAGGGAAAGTAAAGTACTCAGCCATGCATGTACTCAGCGTGAGCTCCCTCAAGGGCGGCGTCGGCAAGACCACCGTGACGCTCGGCCTTGCATCCGCGGCGTTCTCGAAGGGCCTGCGAACGCTGGTCGTCGACCTCGACCCGCAGTCCGACGTCTCCACCGGCATGGACATCAACGTCGCCGGTCACCTCAACATCGCCGACGTCCTCACGTCGCCCAAGGAGAAGATCGTCCGCTCGGCGATCGCCCCCTCCGGCTGGACGAAGGAGCGCCAGGGCACCATCGACGTCCTGATCGGCAGCCCGTCCGCTATCAACTTCGACGGACCGCACCCCAGCATCCGCGACATCTGGAAGCTCGAGGAGGCGCTCGCGAGCGTCGAGGCCGACTACGACCTCGTCCTGATCGACTGCGCGCCCTCGTTGAACGCGCTCACCCGCACGGCCTGGGCCGCGAGCGACCGGGTCGCCGTGGTCACCGAGCCGGGCCTGTTCTCTGTGGCCGCCGCCGACCGCGCGCTGCGCGCGATCGAGGAGATCCGCCGCGGTCTCAGCCCGCGCCTGCAGCCGCTCGGCATCATCGTCAACCGCGCGCGCGTGCAGTCGCTCGAGCACCAGTTCCGGATCAAGGAGCTGCGCGACATGTTCGGCCCGCTGGTCCTCAGCCCGCAGCTGCCCGAGCGCACCTCGCTCCAGCAGGCGCAGGGTGCCGCGAAGCCGGTGCACGTCTGGCCGGGCGAGAGCGCGCAGGAGATGGCGCACAACTTCGACCTGCTGCTCGACCGCGTCATCCGCACCGGCCGCATCGGCGAGCAGGCGGTCCCGGCGGCGACGAGCTAGTCCGGCGAGGTCCGCGCACGGCGTCGCAGCCTCGGCTGCGGCGCCGTCGCTGTGTGCGGGAGCGGATCACGCCGAGACGCCGGCGTCGGACGGCGGGTCTGCCCGCGGGGCGTGCTGGGGGCGGCGGGTCTCGATACGCCCCTTCGGGGCTACTCGACCAACATGAGTGGCGCCGTCCGTGGGCTACTCAACACGAGTGACGCCGTCCGTGGGCTACTCGACCAGCATGTGTGCGCGCAGCGCTGGCGTGCGGCGATCGACCGGCGAGAGGGGCGGGTCAGCCGACCTTGCGGGAGGCGCGGCGGCGGGCGAGCTCGTCGGACGGGTCGACGGACTGGTGGTCGAGCTCGACGAGGCTGGTCTCGACCTCGCGGAGGACCTTGCCGACGGCGATGCCGAAGACGCCCTGGCCGCGGCTGAGGAGGTCGATGACCTCGTCGTTCGAGGTGCAGAGGTAGACACTCGCGCCGTCGCTCATCAGCGTGGTCTGCGCGAGGTCGTCGACGCCGGACTCGCGGAGCTGGTTCACGGCGGTTCGGATCTGCTGGAGGGAGATGCCGGTGTCGAGGAGGCGCTTGACGAGCTTCAGCACGAGGATGTCGCGGAAGCCGTAGAGGCGCTGGGTGCCGGAGCCGGAGGCGCCCCGGACGGTCGGCTCGACGAGCTCGGTGCGCGCCCAGTAGTCGAGCTGGCGGTAGGTGATCCCGGCGGCCCGTGCAGCGACGGCTCCACGGTAGCCCGCGTCGGCGTCGAGGTCGGGCAGTCCGTCGGTGAAGAGGACGAGGTCGCGCTGGCCGCTGACGTCGCGGCTGACTTCTCTCATCCCTGTGCCTTCCGGATACGAACGCCGGTCGCTCCGAACGCGCTCCCTAAGCTACCGACCCGGGGATGCCGAGTAAACGACATCCGCTCTTCCGAGGGGGCGTGTCGTCCGCCTCGGCCGCGGATCACGAGCGCGCGATCCGCGAGAGGGCGCTGCGCACCATCGCCTCGCGGATGGTGCCGAGGTGCGCGGCGAGGCCGATCGCGTTCTCAGCGGCGCCGGCCGATCCGGACGCGTCGCCGCGGCGGGTGCTCGAGGCGACGACGCTCTCGATCAGCGACATCTCGCGCTCCACGGCGATGCGGAGCGGACGGAGGTGGCGCGGCTCGATGCCCGAGCGACCGAGATCGACGAGCGCCTTGAGCGTCGTGACCGCCTCCTCGCCGAAGACGTCCCCACCGCGGACCAGCCCGGCGGCGATCGCCTCGCGCACCAGCGCCGGGCTCGCTCCCGACTCGATCGCGAGGCCGTCGCGGGTGAGCCGGGTGGCGGGGGCCAGCAGGGACGGGGCGGCGCCACCGGCACCGGCGGGGAGGGACGGCTCACGGCCGGCGTCGACGTCGTCGAGGTAGCCGCGGATCACCTTGAGCGGCAGGTAGTGGTCGCGCTGGAGCGCGAGGATCATCCGCAGGCGCTCGACGTCACCGGTGGAGAACTTGCGGTAGCCCGAGTCGGTGCGAGCGGGCGAGACGAGCCCCTGCTCCTCGAGGAACCGCAGCTTCGACGGCGTGACGTCGGGGAACTCGGTGGTGAGGTGCGAGAGGACCTGGCCGATGCTCAGGAGAGCGGCCGGGCCGGACGGGAGTGCGCGAGCGGTCGAACGACCCACGGCTACGCGTCCGGAGCGGCGACGAGGTCGGCGCGGGACGCGTAGAAGGTGAGGCGGAACTTGCCGACCTGCACCTCGGAGCCGTCGGTGAGGATCGCGGACTCGATCCGGACACCGTCGAAGTAGGTGCCGTTCAGCGAGCCCAGGTCGCGGACCTCGAACGAGGTGCCGCGGCGCACGAACTCGGCGTGCCGACGCGAGACGGTGACGTCGTCGAGGAAGATGCCCGCATCCGGGTGCCGGCCGACGGTCGTCGAGTCGATGTCGAGCAGGAAGCGGGCCCCGGTGTTGGGCCCACGACGGACGACGAGCAGGGCGGAGCCGGAGGGCAGAGCGCCGACGGCCTCGGCCTCCTCGCGGGACGCCCGGTTGTCGAGCGCCGCCAGCTGGGCGCCGATGTCGTCGGTGAACGTGAGGGTCGTCTCCGTCGACGGCTCGACGGGAACGGACGGATCTGCGGATGACGCTCCGCGCACGGACTCGACCAAGACGTACCTCCTCGCTATCCCCTCAGCGTATCGGAATCGGAGGGCCCGCCGGTCGCCCCTGACGCTCCGTCGACCCCCAGGACGAGGCCTCGGGTCTGCACCGCGTAGACGATCCCCGCCCACCAGTAGAGGAACGCGCCCCAGAGCGCGAAGGCCCAGGCGACGGGGAGGGACGCCGGGGCCAGCGCCGGGAAGGCCTGCCCGAGCATGATCAGCGGCAGCGCGTAGAAGAGGCAGAACGTGGCGAACTTGCCCAGGTGATGCACCGGCAGCGGTCCGTAGCCGTGGTTCGCGAGGACGACCGCGAGCACGACGAGCATCAGGTCCCGCGCGACCAGCACGGCCACCAGCCACCACGGCACCAGCTCGCGGACGGCGAGGCCGATCACCGTCGCGAAGATGTAGAGGCGGTCGGCGGCCGGATCGAGGACGGCGCCCAGGCGCGTGATCTGGTCGAAGCGGCGCGCGATCCAGCCGTCGAGGTAGTCGGTGAGGCTGGAGAGGACGAGCGTCAGCAGGGCGAGCGCGTCCTCGCCCTCGATGATGAGCACGAGGAACACCGGCACCAGTGCGAGCCGCACCATGCTGAGGATGTTCGGGACCGTCCAGATGCGGTCCTCCGCCGCGCGCGCCATGCCGGGAGCCCTCGTCAGCGCTTGTCGCGCCAGACCCGCTCGAAGGGGAGCCGCCAGGCGTGCGGGGCGATCAGCTGGTGGATCGCGTTCGGGCCCCAGGAGCCCGGCGCGTAGAGGCGCACGGGCGGCGGGTCCTGCAGGAGCGGCGCCGACACCTCCCAGAGGCGCTCGATGCCCTCGGCGGTGGTGAAGAGCGTGTGGTCGCCGCGCATCGCGTCGAGGATCAGCCGCTCGTAGGCCTCGAGGGCGTCGCCCGCGCGGTCGGTCTCCTGCAGCGCGAACTGCATGCTCAGCTTGTCGAGCCGCATGCCCGGGCCGGGGCGCTTGCCGTAGAAGGACAGCGACACCTTGGACGCGTCGGCCAGGTCGAAGGTGAGGTGGTCGGGGCCGTGCGCGCCGACTCCGGAGCCCTGCGGGAACATGCTCTTCGGGGGCTCGCGGAAGGCGATGGAGATGATCCGCTGGCCCTCCGCCATCCGCTTTCCGGTGCGCAGGTAGAACGGCACTCCGGCCCAGCGCCAGTTGTCGATCTCGCACTTGAGGGCGACGAAGGTGTCGGTCTCGGAGTCGGGGGCGACGCCCGGCTCCTCGCGGTAGCCGATGTACTGGCCGCGGACGACGTTCTCGGGGTTGAGCAGCCGCATCGAGCGGAAGACCTTGTTCTTCTCCTCGCTGATCGCCTTCGGCTCGAGGGCCGTGGGCGGCTCCATCGCCATGAAGGCGAGGACCTGGAAGAGGTGGGTGACGACCATGTCCTTGTAGGCGCCGGTCGACTCGTAGAACTCGGCGCGGCGGTCGAGGGTGAGCTTCTCGGGGATGTCGATCTGGACGTGGTCGATGAAGTTACGGTTCCAGATCGGCTCGAAGAGGCCGTTGGCGAAGCGGAAGGCGAGGATGTTCTGCGCCGGCTCCTTGCCGAGGAAGTGGTCGATCCGGAAGATCTGCTCCTCGTCGAACGTCTCGTGCAGCTCGGCGTTGAGGACGACGGCGCTCTCGAGGTCGACGCCGAAGGGCTTCTCCATGATGATCCGCGACCGCTCGACGAGGCCGGCCTCCGCGAGCATGCGGACGACCGAGAGGGCGGCGCGCGGCGGGACGCTGAGGTAGTGCAGGCGGCTGACGTCCGGGCCGAGCACCTTCTCCGCGTCGGTGACCGCCTTCGCCAGCGCGGCGGGGCCGGCGGACTGCGGGACGTAGCGGAGCTTGGAGGCGAACTCGTCCCACTGGGCGGGGGTCAGCGAGCGGCTGCCGAACTCGTCGTAGGCGAGCTTGGCGAAGGCGCGGAAGGACTCGTCGTCGTGCTCCTCGAGCGAGGTGCCGACGATCTGCAGGTCGGGTGCGAGCGAGGACAGCGCCAGGTGCGCCATGCCCGGGATGAGCTTGCGGCGGGACAGGTCGCCCACGGCCCCGAAGAGGACGACGACGTGAGGGGCGGCCTGCTCGGTCTGGACGGCGGGGGCGGGAGGTGCAGGGGTCACGGTCACCCTTCGATCATTCCATTCCGCCGCGTGACAGTGGCGTCATCCGCCGGACACGCGCCGCCGCTAAGGTCGTGCCGTGCCTCCGATCTCCGACGCGCCAGCCGCGACCGCAGCACCCGCCTCCTCCGCCTCCTCCGCTGACGGGACCGTCGCTCCGCCGATGGACGACCGCATCCGCGGCGACGTCCATCTGCTGGGCGAGCTCCTCGGCCAGGTCCTGCGGGAATCGGGCGACGACAGCCTCTACACCGACGTCGAGCGGCTCCGCGCCCTGACGATCGGCGCCTACGACAGCGGGCACCCGGACGAGCTGGCCGCGGCGGAGGAGTTCGTCGCGTCGCTGACCGCCGAGCGCGCCGAGGAGGTGGCTCGGGCGTTCACCTGCTACTTCCACCTCGTGAACGTGGCGGAGGAGTTCCACCGCGTGCGGGTCCTGCGCCGTCGCGACGCCGACGCCGGCGCCCAGCGGCCCGAGGACTCGATCATCGCGTCGATGGCGACCCTCACCGACGAGCTGGGCGAGGAGGAGGCGTTCGAGCGCCTCTCGCGCCTGGAGTTCCGCCCGGTCCTCACCGCGCACCCGACAGAGGCGCGCCGCCGCGCGGTCTCCTCCACCATCCGCCGGATCAGCGCCCTGCTCGAGCAGCGGGACGACCCGCGCACGGGCGGCGTCGTGCTGGTCGAGAACCGCCGGCGCCTGCTCGCCGAGGTCGACACGCTCTGGCGCACGGCGCCGCTGCGCGAGTCGAAGCCCAGCCCGCTCGACGAGGTCCGGACCGCGATGAGCGTGTTCGACGAGTCGCTGTTCTCCGTCCTTCCGCGGGTCTACCGCCGGCTCGACGACGCGCTGCTCGGCGACGCCTCCGGCACCCGCAAGCCGATCGCCCCCGCGTTCGTGCGCCTGGGCACCTGGATCGGCGGCGACCGCGACGGCAACCCGTTCGTCACCGCCGAGACGACCCTCGAGGCCGTCGACATCGCCGCCGAGCACGTCCTGATCGGGCTGGAGCGCGTCGCCCGCCGGGTCGGCCGCTCCCTCACGCTGGACGCCGGCACCACTCCCCCGTCGGCGGCCGTCGAGGCGCTCTGGGCCGCAGGGGTCGAGAAGGCGCCCGAGCTCGCCGCGGTCATCGCCGAGCGCTCGCCGAGCGAGACCCACCGCCGCGTCCTGCTCTTCACGGCGGACCGGCTCGCCGCGACCCGCTCCGGCGGCCCGCTCGCCTACGGCTCCGCGGCCGAGCTGCTCGCCGACCTGCGGACCCTGCAGGACTCGCTGATCGAGGCGGGCGACGTCCGCTCGGCCTACGGCGACCTGCAGGACCTGCTCTGGCAGGTGGAGACCTTCGGCTTCCACCTCGCCGAGATCGAGGTGCGGCAGCACTCGAAGGTGCACCGCGAGACCCTCGCGGCGGTCCGCGCCGGCGGCGAGCTCGACGAGCGCAGCATCGAGGTCCTCTCGGTCTACCGTGCGATCGCGACGATCCAGGAGCGCTTCGGCACCGACGCGGCCCGCCGCTATGTCGTGTCGTTCACCCAGTCGGCCGAGGACCTCAAGACGGTCTTCGACCTGGCCGAGGCGGCGACCGACGGGAACCCGCCGATCATCGACGCGGTCCCGCTCTTCGAGACCTTCGCCGACCTCGACGCGTCGACGGACATCCTGGCCGAGATGATCAAACTGCCCCAGGTGCGCGCGCGCCTCGCGGCGACCGGGAACCGGCTCGAGGTCATGCTCGGCTACTCCGACTCCTCGAAGGACGTCGGCCCCGTCTCGGCGACGCTCGCGCTCTACGACGCGCAGGCGCGCATCGCGAAGTGGGCCGAGGACGAGGGCATCGTTCTCACGCTCTTCCACGGCCGCGGCGGCGCCCTCGGGCGCGGCGGCGGACCGGCGAACCGCGCGGTGCTCGCGCAGCCGCCCGGCTCGGTCGACGGCCGCTTCAAGCTGACGGAGCAGGGCGAGGTCATCTTCGCGCGCTACGGCAACCCGGACATCGCCACCCGGCACATCGAGCAGGTCGCCGGCGCGACGCTGCTGGCCTCCTCGCCCTCGATCGGCGAGCGCAACGCCGGTGCCGCGGACCGCTTCCGCGACGTCGCCGCGACGATGGATCGCGAGTCGCGCCGCCGCTTCTTCGAGCTGGTCAAGGCCGACGGCTTCGCGCCCTGGTTCGCCCGAGTCACCCCGCAGGAGGAGGTCGGCCTGCTCGCGCTCGGCTCGCGGCCGGCCCGCCGCGGCCTCTCGGTCGAGTCGCTCGAGGACCTGCGCGCGATCCCGTGGGTCTTCGCCTGGACCCAGGCCCGCGTCAACCTGACCGGGTGGTTCGGACTCGGCAGCGCCCTCGAGGCGGTCGGCGACCTGGACGAGCTGCGCACCGCCTACGAGACCTGGCCGCTGTTCACCACGATGATCGACAACGTCGAGATGTCGCTGGCGAAGACCGACGAGGGCATCGCTCGCCGCTACCTGGCGCTCGACTCCCGCGACGACCTCGCCGGTCTCGTGCTGGACGAGATGGAGCTCACGCGCCGCTGGGTGCTCTCGATCACCGGCGAGGAGAGCCTGCTCACCGGGCACCGCGTGCTCGGGCGGGCCGTGCGGCTGCGGACGCCCTACGTCAACGCGCTGTCGCTGCTGCAGCTGCGCGCGCTCCGGGCGCTGCGCACGGATCCGGGCGGCTCGGGCACCGAGCAGAACCAGCGGCTGCTGCTGCTGGCCGTGAACGGCGTGGCCGCCGGCCTCCAGAACACGGGCTGATCCCGCTCGCCGCGGGACTCCCGCACGAACGACGGAACCCCCGGTGGCCTGAGCGGCTGCCGGGGGTTCCGTCGTGGTGCGGGTGGTGCGGATCAGATCTGCGCGCCGTGGTCGAACTTCTGCGGGGCGCCGGACTCCTGCGCGGCCTTGGCCTCCTCGTACTGCTTGCGGACGGCGACCATGTCGAGGCCGCGGACCTGCTCGAGCAGGGAGTCGAGGGCCGGGGCGGGCAGGGCGCCGGGCTGCGCCATCAGCGGGATGCCGTCGCGGTAGACGACGAGGGTGGGGATCGAGGAGATGCCGTAGCTGCCGGCGAGCTGCTGCTGGTCCTCGGTGTCGACCTTCGCGAAGGTGACATCCGGGTTCTTCTCGCTGGTCGCCTCGAAGACGGGGGCGAACTGGCGGCACGGGCCGCACCACTCCGCCCAGAAGTCGATGAGGACGATGCCGTCGGAGACGGTCTGGTCGTGGGTGTCGAGAGTCATCGCTGTCGTGGCCATGAGGGATGCAACCGACCCGATCCGCGCGCTATTCCCGGGCTGCGGGAGGGGTGGTCGGCGCCGCGGAGTCCAGCAGGTCGAGCAGGGTGCGCGGGCCCAGAGCCGTGGCGCCGAGCTCCTCGATCCGGGCGACGAGGCCGCGGTCGGCGGTCACCACGCGGGCGGTCGATCCGATCGCCGCGACGTGCTCGACGATCGCGTCGTCTCCCGAGCCGGCGGCGCTCTCGACGCTCAGCCGCCCGCGCGGAGCCGCGCCGACCGCGTCGGCGGTGCGTGCCGCCCGCGCGTCGCCCTCGAGGACGACGGCGATCCGCGGCCAGACCGTGTCGGCCTCGACGGCGAACAAGGAGCCGGGGACACCCCGGTTCGCGAGGCGCCCGAGCGCCGCGACGAGCCGCTCCGCAGCACCCGCGCGATCGCGCCACCAGCCGTCCGGACGCGAGCCGACGACGTTGGCCGCGTCGACGACGAGGACGCACGGCTCGGTGCCGAGGGCGCGCAGCTCGCGCCAGGAGGCCTCGAAGCCCGGGTGCAGCGGGAGCGCGTCGACCTCGGCCGGCGGGACCCAGCGCAGCTCCTGGCTCTCGGCGTCGGCGATCCGCGGGGTGAAGTGCTCGAGGGCCCGGGCGACGACGGTGGTGTAGCTCCAGGGGCCGATGGTCACGACGCGGGAGAGGACGGGCACGACGATCCCGTCGGGCACTCCGGCCTCCTCGACCGACTCGCGCAGGGCGCCCTCGAAGGCGGTCTCCTCGGGGTGGCGGGCGCCGCCCGGCAGTCCCCAGGTGTCGCCGAAGTGGCTCCAGGTGGCGCGGTGCTGGAGCAGGACGCGGCCGTCCGGGTCGCGCAGCAGCAGACCGGCGGCGCCGAAGCGGCCCCAGAAGCGGCGCCCGTCCCCGATCTCGACCCAGCCGTCACCGAGCGCGGCGTCGAAGGGGTGGCGCGGAAGCGCTCCGCCGTCGGCCGGGCCGTCGCTCGTCATGCGCTCCAGCCTTCCACATCGCGCCGACCGTCCCGGACCGCCCGCCGCACAGCACCGAGTCGCTCACCGGGTCGAATCGAGCACCTGGCAGAATCGACGGATGCGCCGCTCGAGGATCCTCCTGCCCGCGACGCTCGCCTGGCTCGGCGTGATCGCGCTGATCACCCTGACGCCGGCGCCGTACCCCGCCGGTCAGCCCTCGGCGCTCGTCCGCGGGATCATCGCGTTCCTCGCCTCCACGCCGCTGACCGCCTGGTTCACCTTCGACGTCGCCGAGTTCGTCGCCAACGTGCTGATGTTCGTGCCGCTCGGCGCGCTGGTCGCGCTGCAGATGCCGCGGCGGCGCCGGCTGCTCGCCGCGCCGATCGGCCTCGGCGTCTCGGTGCTCGTCGAGACGATCCAGCTGCTCGCACTGCCCTCGCGCGTCGCGGACGTGCGCGACCTCGTCTCGAACGGCACGGGGGCGCTCCTCGGTGCGCTGCTGGTCGTCGTGCTCGCCCGTCTCCCGCTCCGCCCCCGGAAGGACCGCACCGCCCATGCCCGCTGACACCCTCGTCGTCCTCGGCCGCCCCTCGCTCGACGCCCCGGCGCACGACGCAGGCTCCGCACCCGTGCTCGATGCGACCGGTCGGGGCGGGCTGGACGTCACCGACCTCGGCTTCACCCGCGGCGACGGGGTCTTCGAGACGATCAACCTGGTCGACGGGCGGCTGCAGGCGCTCGACGCGCACCTCGACCGGTTCGAGGACTCGGCGCGGATGCTGGACCTGCCCCGCCCGGACCGCGCCGCCTGGCGGACGGCGATCGACGAGGCGGTCGCCGCCCACCCGCGGGTGCCCGAGGCGATGGTGAAGACGATCCTGAGCCGCGGGGTCGAGGGCGACGGACGGCCGACCGGCGTCGTCTTCGTGCAGACGAGCCCGGACTTCGGGCCGGCCCGCCGGGACGGCGTGCGGGTGGTGCTGCTCGACCGCGGACTGCGCTCCGATGTGCAGCACACGTCGCCGTGGCTGCTCGCCGGCGCGAAGACGCTCTCCTACGCGGTCAACCGGGCGGCCTCGCGCGAGGCGCTGCGGCGCGGAGCGGACGACGCGCTGTTCGTCTCCAGCGACGGCTTCCTGCTGGAGGGGCCGACCTCGAACCTGGTGCTGCTCGCGGGCGGCGAGCTGGTCACTCCGCCGCCGAGCCTGGGGCTGCTGCCGGGGACGACGCAGGCGGACCTCTTCGAGCTGGCAGGCGGGCTCGGGCTCGGCACGGCGGAGCGCCCGCTGCGGGCCGAGGACCTCGCGTCGGCCGAGGCCGCCTGGCTGGTCTCCAGCGCGCGGAACGCCGCGCCGATCCGCGCGGTGGACGCGCAGGAGCGCCGCGTCGACCACGAGCTCACGGCCCGGATCAACGCGGCGCTCCTCGCGCGCTAGGGGCGGTCGCTCGGACCGGCCCGCTCAGCCGCGACCGCTCAGACCTGGTCCTCGACGTCGGCCGCACCGCGGTGCAGCAGGCCGCCGCGCGTGTAGTCCAGCGCCGGGTCGAGGCTGCCCTGGACGCGCTCGTCGGCCGCCTCGTCGTTGATCACGGCGGTGACGATGCCCCGCCAGTCGGTGCCCTCGGCGACGGCCTCGTCGGAGCCGACACGGCGGGTGACGAAGACCGCTTCGCCCTCCTCGCCGCTGTGCGAGATGATCGCGAGGACGCCGACCGCGCGGCCGTCCGGGTGGCGGACCTGCCACTCCTCGTGACCCGACGGGACCAGGAGGAACTCGAGTCCGGCGTGCGGGAAGGGGCTCTCGCGCAGCTCGGACGGCGAGCCGCTGTGCTCGGGCGCTCCGCGGGTGGGGACGCCCTCGCCGGTGTCCTCGCCGTAGCTGTGGTACGTGCTCATGGTGAACCTCCTCGGTCGGCGGCCGGTGGGGCCGCGGATCCCTCGTCGATGGGACCACCCCCATCATGGCTTCGTAGACTGGACGGATGCAGATCCCGGTGACCGGCTTCGTCCGCGTGGACGCCTGGCTGTGGGCGGTCCGCGTGTACAAGACGCGTTCCGCCGCCACGACGGCCGCCCGGGCCGGTCACGTCCGGGTGAACGGCGAGCGGGCCAAGGCCGCGCAGACCGTGAAGGTCGGCGACGAGGTCCGCGCCCGCATCGGCGGCTTCGACCGCGAGCTCGTCGTCCGCGGCCTGATCGTGAAGCGGGTCGGCGCACCGGTCGCGGCCGAGTGCTTCGAGGACCGCACTCCCCCGCCGCCGCCGCCGCGCGAGGCGGCACCCGCGATCATCGAGCGCGACCGGGGCGCCGGCCGCCCGACCAAGCGCGATCGGCGCGAGATCGAGCGGCTCCGCGGCTTCTGACGGCACCTGCTCACCGGTCTCGCGCTCGGCCCGTGATCGCGCGCCACCGCTCTGCGCGGCGGCTCGGCGGATTTTTATGATGAGGGCATGTCAGTTCTCTCAGCTCCGATCCTGCGTCTGGCAGCATCGATCCCCCTCCCCCGATCGACGCGGCGGGACCGTGGACGAACGGGGCGACTGAGCGCAGCCGTCGCGGCGATCGCGGTCGTCAGCGTCCTGATCTCGGGGAGCGGGGCGTCGGCCGCGCCCGGCGGCGGCTCGCCGGCTGGCAGCGAGCTGCCGCCCGCCTCCTTCAGCCTCGTGAAGAGTCCGAGGACAGGTCTCGTCTACAAGGCGTGGGAGGTCGCTCCGGGGATCGCGGTCGCCACTCAGCCGAGCGGTGTCGGGGGGATGGCGATCTCGCCGAAGGGCCTGCGGACCCAGCGGCTCGTGAGCTCCATGCTGTCCGAGCTCCTGACGGCGGAGCCGTCGAAGAGCCTCGTCGAGGTGGTCCCGGACCTCCTCGGGGCGAGCGAGGTGAAGGGCAACAGGTTCCTGCAGGTCAACGGCGACGTCTCCGACATCCGGGTCCTCGTCGTCCCGGGGGACAGCTGGTCGTCGTCCCGTCTGAGCAGGGAGCACGCCATCGCAGGAACCGGGTCCGACTCGTTCCTCACCTTCGACCCGGACCGCATCTCGTCGTACTTCGATGAGGAGACCGGGCAGATCCGCGCCTTCTCACCGACGGCGACCTTCGCCCACGAGCTGTACCACTCGGTCCAGGCGCTCGCCGGTTCGCAGGTCGGCAAGGAGTACGAGCTCTCGATCCCCACCCCTGTGCGCAGTGGCGATCTGGGGACACCCGGCACTCCGGAGAAGGATCAGCGGGTCTTCAGCCTGGTCGACGAGCTCGTGACGCAGGGGGGACCGCGCGGTCTCGCGGCGGTGAAGGACTGGCTCCTGAGTCCCGACCCCGCAGATCCCGGGGAGGAGGCTGCAGCGGAGTCGGGGCGCGACGACTCCTACGGGGAGGCCCACTTCGCGCGGGGCCCGAATCCGTTCCTGAACTTCGCACTGATGCGGGCGACGACGGAGGAGCAGGGCGCGGAGAGCGGACCCGAACACGTCCGCGATGCTCTCGGGCGTCGAACGCGAGCCCTCGACCGGCTCGTGACGCAGCACCCCACCGAGATCAGGATCGCCGAGGAACTGCACATCCCGGCCCGCGCCGAATACGAGCCGATGGTGCGGAGGAACGGCGCCGGGACGCTCCTCAACAACGTCGGGTCGTTCGAGAAGGCCGGGCCGATCGGGCACATCGACCTCATGGATCCGCTCAGGTCCCCCTACCTCCGATGGGAGACGACCCTCGCCGCCGTCTGGTCGCGGACGAACAGCCCCGAGGAACCGGCACCGGCGGCCGCGGACGCCCTGTGCGTCCTCTGCGACCTGAGCCCGAGCGCCGTCGACGGCGCCGGCTCGACCGCGGCCCGCCCGAGGACGGTCCCGGGTCCCGCTCCGGAGGGTCCCGCGCCGGAGGAGGAACCGTCGCCCGAGGAGAGACCGGCTGCGGAGACGGGCCCGCCCGGGCGGGAGCTGCCGGGTTCCGGGAGGCCCCTGGCGCCGGAGGCGGGTCTGGCGGACGACGCTGCGGCGGCGCGGATGGCGGCGCTGGCGGAGCGGTTCGGCGGGGAGTACGTGCCTGCTGAGGCGCGGGCGAGCGTGTGGAAGGGGTTCGAGGCGACGGCGTCCGAGCTGATGCGGGGCTCGGTCGGGAGCGGCGAGGGCATCGCGAACGCGGTGTTCGCCGTGAAGGGACTGGTCGATGCGTTCAGCGGGGACTCGGACGCGCTGACGGACGCGGTCGCGGTCTCGGGGGTCGCCTCGGTGGTGGTCCCGGAGATGGGTCCGCTCGCGGTGGGGTTGGGGACGGTGCTGAACCTGCGGAACTTCGCCGAGACGGAGGACGGGTTCCAGCTGGCGGAGGCGGTCGTGGGTCTGGTGGCACTGGCGTTCCCGGAGCTGGGTCCGGTGGCGCTGGTGATCGCGATGCTCGATCTGTGGCTGCGCGGGTCGGACCCCGCGGAGTGCGAGTCACCGGGGCAGAAGCTGATCGACGCGTTCCAGTGGCCGGCACACGAGGCGCTGTCGCGGATGACGCGGGTCGCGGCCGAGAAGGAGCTGACCGCGGTGCGGCTGGCGCAGGACCAGATCGCCTACCGGGCCCGGTTCGCGCAGTCGCGGATCGTGCTGGACGCGGTCGCGCAGGGGTACACCGCGGAGACGCTGCCGCCGTCCGTGCAGGGCGCGATCGACGACATCCAGGTCTCCGCGAACGAGGCGCTTCAGCTGACCTGGCAGGCGGGCCTCCAGGACCTGCGCAAGACGATCCGCGTGCTCACCGATGAGGTCAACGCCGGGAAGACCTTCACCGACTTCCGTGCGCAGTGGGTCGCGTCGGTGAACGAGAAGGGAGGCCTGACCCAGTGCGGGTCCGTCAAGCACACGGTCTCGGTGGACGAGCTGCCCTCGGTGAACACGCGTCCGATCGACCCGGACGCCTATTACGGCGCCGCGGAGGCGCAGTTCGGGTCGATCACGAACGAGACCCTGGACCTGTACGAGCACGCCGAGAACAGCCTGCGCCTGTTCGACCCGTCGAAGAACGCCCTCGTCGTCCCCTCCGTCGACCCCGTCGAGGTGGTCCACGCGATCACCCGCACCGACCTGCCGACCGCGTTCACCACCACCGGCGGGCGCTCGGCGGAGCAGACGGTGTCCCTGCTGAAGGGCACGGGGACGGCGGTCACGTTCGTGAGGGTCACCGACGAGGCGACGGGCGCCCTCGTCTGCGGTGCGCAGAAGGTCGACCAGGAGGGCCTCTGGCGCTGCGATTCCGGGCCGACCCCGTTCCAGGGACCGGGGACGACCCGCGAGTACCGGCTGTGGACGTCTCCGACCGACAGCGGGGAGTACACGCGCAGCGAGCACCTGCTCAGCATCAGCACCGCCGGTGCCGCGACGACCGTCCCACTCGCGTTCGACGACCTCCACGTGAGCGGACGCACCGTCACCGGAACCGTGCCCGCAGGAGCATCCGTGATCCTGCGGCATCTGCCTCCGGGGATGTCCGAAGGGTACGGCGACGGTCCGGACCTCTCCGACCCCGTCACCACCGGCGCCGACGGCGCCTTCACACTGACCCTCTCCCCGGAGGCGGCCGGCGGACGGACCCAGATCGTCGCCGCCCGCCACGGCGAGGTGATCAGCCTCGCCGTCGATCTCGATCGGCCCGCCGCGCCCGCGCCGGCCTCAGGGCCCTCCGTGACCGCTCTGCGCACCACGGTCTCCGCCGGGAGTCCGACGCTGACCCTCACGGGCGCAGGCTGGCCGATCATGACCAGCGTCGGATTCCGGCTCGACAGCGGAGGACGCTTCACCTCCGTCGTCACCGACGAGCACGGCGCCTTCGTCACCGAGGTCACTCTTCCTGCCGCGCTCGCGACGCCGGGCAGCCACACCCTCATCGCGAGCGACACCGGCACGACGAACACCGTCCGCACCGTCACGATCGTCGTCACCGGGTGACGTCGACGGAGTGGCGGATCTCGATACGCCCGCTCCGCGGGCTACTCGATCAGCACGGAGACGCCCGCTGCGCGGGCTACTCGATCAGCATGAAGGCGGGCCGCTGCCTGAGCGGCTCGATCAGCAGGGAGAGGGAGCCGCGGCGCTCAGGGTGCCAGCGCGCGCGCCCGCTCGAGGAGGTCCTCCGCGACCTCGTCGAGGAAGCGTTGCTGCAGGGCGTCGCCGACCTGGACGAAGGCGATGTCGGTGAAGCCGGCCTCGATGAAGGGGACGACACTCTGGGCGAGCTCGTCGAGGTCGGGGCCGCAGGCGATCGACTCGGCGACGTCCTCCGGGCGCACGAACTGGCTGGCGCCGGCGAAGCCGGCCGGGGTGGGCAGGTCGGCGTTGACGGACCAGCCGCCCGCGAACCAGCGGAACTGCTCGTGAGCCAGGGCGATCCCCTGCTCCTTGTCCGGCGCCCAGCAGATCGGGATCTGCCCGATCGAGCGCGACGGAGCGGCGTCGGCGCCGCGGACGGCGGTCCACTGCGAGATCAGCTCGGCCTCGGGCTCGGTGGTGATCAGGTGGTCGCCGAGCGGGGCGAAGCGCTCGATCGACTTCTCGCCCGAGACGGCGAGGCCGATCGGCACGGGCTTGTACGGGAGGTCCCAGATCCGGGCGGAGTCGACGCGGAAGTAGTCGCCCTCCCAGGTGACCAGCTCGCCGGTGTGCAGCGCGCGGATGATGCGCACCGCCTCCTCCAGCATGTCCTGGCGCGCGGAGACCGCGGGCCAGCCCTCGCCGACCACGTGCTCGTTGAGGTTCTCGCCGGAGCCGAGGCCGAGCAGGAAGCGGTCGTCGGAGAGGATCGCGAGGGTCGCGGCCTTCTGCGCGATCACGGCGGGGTGGTAGCGGATGGTCGGCGCCGTGACGTAGGTGGCGAGCTCGATGGTCGAGGTCGCCTGCGCGACCGCTCCGAGCATGGTCCAGGCGTAGGAGGCGTGGCCCTGCTCGGTCAGCCAGGGCGAGTAGTGGTCGCTCGAGACCGCGAACTCGAAGCCGTGCCTCTCGGCATCGACCGCGTAGCCCACCAGCTGCTTCGGGCCGCTCTGCTCGGTCATCAGGGTGTAGCCGAATCGCACCATCGTCCGCCTCGTTCCGCTCGTCGTCGTCGCCGTGCCGGAGGGCAGGCGTCAATCGTTCGGCTCCATCGTCGGGCGGGGACGGGTGGCACCGACAGCCCCTTGCCCGCCGGGCGGGGGCGGGCTAGCGGCGCCGTGCGTCAGACGAAGCGGACGCGGTTCTGGACGCGGGTGCGGACCTCGAAGGACTCGCCGTAGCCGCCGAGGCGCGGGTCGTCGGTGCCGGAGCGCAGCAGCTGCGGGAGGAGGGAGCGGCGGATGAGCACGTCGCCCGCGTGGCGACCGCGCTCGACCTGCTCGTAGGGCTGCTCGAGCGCGTCGTCGGGGACGACGATCACGCTCGCGGAGAAGCGCACGCCGAGCTCGCGGCCGAGGCGGCGGGCGGCCTTCGAGAGCGAGGCGAGCGGCTTCTCGTCCTCGGCGAGGCCCACACCCTCGACCTCGCCCTTACGCAGGCGTACGGGCTCACCCCAGTCGGCCGAGGTCAGGGCGAGGAGACCGGACGGGCCGAGCACCAGATGGTCGATCTTGACTCCGCCGTCGCCGACCGCGACGTCGTTCCAGATCGTGAAGGCGATGCCGAGGGCGCCGACCAGGGAGGCCGTCGCCTCCTCCGCGTGGGCCTTGGCCAGCCAGGAGCGGACCTCGCGGGGGGCGGAGCGCACCAGTACAGGGTCGAAGGGGTCGTCGATCTCGACGCCGCGGCCGACCCACTCGCGGACGAGGCGGAGGTAGTACTCGCGGGCGGCGCCACCCGGGTGGCCGTAGGAGCGGGCGCGCACCGAGGACGCCGTCTGCTGCCGGGGTGAGCCGGTATACGGGGCGTGCGAGGAGGCTCCGGGGGCGGGCGCTCCGCGGTCGTAGTCGACGCGGGCGCCGGCGCTGCCGATCCGCTCCCAGGCGACCTGCACGGCGTGGAACGAGGCCGCGTCTCCCCCGGTGTCCGGGTGGGTCTCGCGGAGCAGGCGGCGGTAGGCGCGCTTGAGCTCGTCCTCCGACGCGCTCGCGGGGACGCCCAGCACCTCGTAGGGGGTGCGGGCGGCGTGGCTGTCTGGCATGTGCTTCCGGAGGGTCGGGGGCGGCGGGTGAACGCCCGGTCTCCGAGCATATCGACGCCGCCCGGGCGCCCGGTGGGAGCGCGCAGTGCGCTCGCTCCACGGCGCCCGGCCGCGGGTCGGTGCCCGGACCCGGGTCAGCGCTCCGCGAGCAGCTCGCGGACGCGCGGGATCACCTGGGTGCCGTAGAGCTCGATGTTCCGCATGATCGCGGCGTGCGGCAGGGTGCCGGCGCTGTACTTGAGGTCGAAGCGGTCGATGCCCAGGGCTCCGACCGTGTTCGCGATCTTCCGGGCGACCGTCTCGGGAGAGCCGAGGTGGAGGGCGCCCTCGGGGCCCGCCTCCTCGGCGAAGCGCTCGCGGGTGAGCGGGGCCCAGCCGCGCTCGCGGCCGATCGAGTCGAGCATGCCCTTGTAGTGGCCGAAGTACAGCTCGTGCGCCTCCTCGTCGGTGTCGGCGATGAAGCCGGGCGAGTGCACGGCGACCGGCAGGCGCGGCTGCTCGAGCTGGTCGAGGGCGCGGCCGAAGAGGTCGACGTAGGGGCGGAAGCGGGCGGGAGCACCGCCGATGATCGCGAGGACCAGCGGGAAGCCGAAGCGCGCGGCGCGGACGACCGACTCGGGGCTGCCGCCGACACCGATCCAGGTGCGCAGGCGGCGGTCGCCCTCCATCGTCGGGTAGACGCTCTGCTCGGTCAGGGCCGGACGGACGGTGCCCTGCCAGGTGACGGGGCCGCCCTGCACGAGCTCGTGGAACAGCTCCAGCTTCTCCTCGAAGAGGACCTCGTACTGGGAGAGGTCGAGGCCGAAGAGCGGGAAGGACTCGGTGAAGGAGCCGCGGCCGAGGATGACCTCGGCGCGGCCGTTCGAGAGGCCGTCGAGGGTGGCGAAGCGCTGGTAGACGCGCACGGGGTCGTCGGAGGAGAGGACGGTGACCGCGGAGCCGAGGTGGATGCGCTCGGTCTTCGCGGCGATCGCGGCGAGCACGACGTCCGGGGCGCTGACGGCGAAGTCGGCGCGATGGTGCTCGCCGACGCCGAGGAAGTCGAGGCCGACCTCGTCGGCGAGGACGCCCTCCTCCACCACGTCGCGCAGGACCTGGCCGTGCGAGAGGAGCGTGCCGTCGGCCGCGGCCGTGACGTCGCCGAAGGTGTCGACACCGAACTTGATTTCATGCGTACTCATGGACTTTGCAACCTCCGAGGGTCGGGGACTATTCCGGCGGCGACGGCCGGCTCGCGGTAGGCCAGCCCGAGCGACGTGACGGTGTCGTGCGCGTTCAGGCCGCTGGGATTGGGCAGGACCCAGAGCGGGGCGCCGGCGATCGGCTCCTCCTGTCGGCCCTGGCGCGCCTTGGTCCGACCGAAGGCGGCGCGGTAGGCGGTGATGCCGACCATCGCGACGGCGGCGGGGCGGACGCGCTCGACGGTGCGGACCAGGCGCTCAGCGCCGGCGCGCAGCTCCTCCGGCGTGAGCTCGTCGGCGCGGGCGGTGGCGCGGGGCGCGAGGTTGGTGATGCCGACGCCGCGGTCGGCGAGGGCGCAGCGGTCCTCGGCGGTCATCCCCTCCGAGACGCGGAGCACGCGGTCGAGGATCCCGGCGGCGGCGAGGGCCGGGTAGAAGCGGTTGCCCGGGTGCGCGAAGTGCGCGCCGGTCGCGGCCGTCCAGAGCCCGGGGTTGATGCCGACGAAGAGGAGGCGGACGTCACCGTCGAGCAGGTCCTCGACGGTGCGGTCGCGGTACGAGGCGAGCTCGGCGCGGGAGAACGGCATGCGGCCATCCTGCCGTGCGGGTCGCCTGCCTCGCGTGCCCGGCGGACGGTGGCAGCATGGGGGCATGACGAACGCATCGCAGGACCACCCGATTCAGCACGGCAGCGACGACGCACCCCTGGACGAGAAGCTCCGCGGCATCCTGCTGCAGGTCGCCGGCGACGCCGAGCTGCGGCCCGAGGAGGACGTCGAGGCGCTGCTGCGTCAGCGCCTGCGCGACACCCGCATCGAGATCGCGGAGGAGCACATCGCGGGGCTCGCGCGGCGGATCCCCGGGCTGACCCAGCGCGGCGGCGGCGACCTGAGCCCCGGGGCGCACTGAGGTCGCTCCGGCGCCCGCTCCGGCAGCGGGCTCACTCGGGCAGCGCCGGGCCCTTCCGGTGGTGGTCGAAGACCAGGCTCGTCCGGGTCGAGGCGACCGCCGGATGCGCCGAGAGGTTCGACACCACGAAGTCGCGGATGTCGTTCGAGTCGCGCACGGCGACATGGAGGAGGAAGTCCTCCGAGCCGCCGAGGAAGAACAGCTGGACGATCTCGGGCAGCGCGCGGATCTCCTCCGCGAACCGGGTGATCGCCTGGCGCTGACCGGCACGGATGTTGACGCTGATCAGCGCCTGCAGCGTGAGCCCGAGCGCGGCGGGGTCGAGCTCGGCGGTGAAGCCGGTGATGATGCCGCGGTCCACGAGCGAGCGCACCCGCGAGACGCAGGTGGAGGGCGCGATGCCCGCCCTCTCGGCGAGGCGGCTGTTCGGCGTGCGCGCATCCGCGCGGAGCAGGCGGACGAGGGTGCGGTCGATCGGATCGAGGTCGCCGAGGTCGTGCAGATCCTGCGGTCTCATGGCGGCCCGACTCCTTCTGTTCGCAGATCCTGCGGTGAACACTCCGATTCTCGACGATCCTGCGGATGTTCTCCCGTTCGAAACACGATCTTCGCACGATAGGGGCAGTCCACCGCGAAGGAGCAGTCATGCGCATCGGCATCCCCACCGAGATCAAGAACAACGAGAACCGCGTGGCCGCGACGCCCGCCGGAGTGCACGAGCTCGTGCGACGAGGGTGCGAGGTGCTGGTCGAGGCCGGTGCGGGGCTGGGCTCGCGGGTCTCGGACGAGGACTTCGCCGCCGCCGGCGCCCGGATCGCGGCCGGCCCGGACGAGGTCTGGGGCGAAGCCGACCTGGTGCTGAAGGTCAAGGAGCCGATCGAGGCCGAGTACCCGCGGATGCGCTCCGGGCAGGTCCTCTTCACCTACCTGCACCTCGCCGCCTCCCAGCCGTGCACCGACGCGCTGCTCGCCGCCGGCACCACCGCGATCGCCTACGAGACGGTGCAGCTGCCCGATCGCCACCTCCCCCTCCTCTCGCCGATGAGCGAGGTCGCCGGCCGGCTCTCGATCACCGTCGGCGGCTACCACCTGATGCGGGCGGCCGGTGGGCGCGGCACCCTGCTCGGCGGGGTCCCCGGGACTCCGAAGGCGAAGGTCGTCGTGATCGGTGGCGGCGTGGCGGGCGAGCACGCGGCCGCGAACGCGCTCGGCATGGGCGCCGACGTGACCGTGGTGGACCTGTCGATCCCACGGCTGCGCGAGCTCGAGGCGCGCTTCGACGGGCGGATCCAGACGCGGGCCTCCTCGGCCTACGAGATCGCGGCGCAGATGGCGGAGGCCGATCTGGTGATCGGGTCGGTGCTCATCCCCGGCGCGCGGGCGCCGAAGCTCGTCACGGACGAGATGGTGGCGACGATGAAGCCGGGCTCGGTGCTGGTCGACATCGCGATCGACCAGGGCGGCTGCTTCGAGGGCTCACGGCCGACCACCCACGACGACCCGGTCTTCGCGGTGCACGACAGCGTCTACTACTGCGTCGCCAACATGCCCGGCGCGGTGCCGGAGACGTCGACGCGGGCGCTGACGAACGCGACGCTCCCCTACGTGGTCGCCCTGGCGGACCGGGGCTGGAAGGCGGCGCTCGCAGCGGATCCGGCGCTCGCGAAGGGGCTCAGCACGCACGACGGGCAGGTCGTGAACGCGGCGGTCGCCGAGGCGTTCGGGCTGCCGGCGGCGAGCCTCGAGGCGCTGCTGGGCTAGGCGGCCTGCAGGCCCAGTGTCTCGACGATCTGTGCGATCTCGTCCTCGGGAGCAGCCGCGAGGTCGACGGTGACGTGCCGCTCGTCGTCGCCGAGCGGCTCGAGGGCCTCGAACTGCGAGTCGAGCAGGGCGGGCGGCATGAAGTGGCCGGTGCGCGCGCCGAGGCGGTCGGCGATGAGCTCCCGGGTGCCGGCGAGGTGCACGAAGACCAGGTCGTCGCGGCGGAGCACGTCGCGGTAGCGCCGCCGCAGGGCGGAGCAGGTGACGACGACGGAGTCGCCGCCGCTCACGAGGGCGTCCAGGCGGGCCGCGATCGTCGCCAGCCAGGGGGCGCGGTCCTCGTCGTCGAGCGGGACGCCCTCGGCCATCTTCGCGACGTTCGCAGCGGGATGGAGCTCGTCGCCCTCGACGAAGGTCCAGCCGAGGCGGTCGGCGAGCAGGGTGGCGATCGTGGACTTGCCACTGCCGGAGACGCCCATGACGACGAGGGCGCGGACGGGGGTGGCGGAGGGACTGGCCGATGCGGTCATGACCTCGATTATGTCCGACGAATAGCTGGTCGGGCGAGGCGTGCGCCGGAATACTGAGGGCATGGACGAACCGCGCTCGCTGCACGAGGCGGTGCTCGACGAGCTCGGGGCGCAGATCGTGCAGGGCGCGCTGGCCCCCGGAAGCGCCTTCAGCGCGGACGACCGGGCCGAGCGCCGCGGGGTCTCCCGCTCGGTGATGCGCGAGGCGGTGCGGGTGCTGGAGTCGCTCGGGCTGGTGGTCTCACGGCGGCGGGCGGGGACGCGGGTGCAGCCGCCGGAGTGCTGGAACGCGCTGGATCCGCGGGTGATCGGCTGGAGCCTCGACGGGCCGGACCGGCAGGCGCAGCTGCACCGGCTGAGCCAGCTGCGCCTCGGCGTGGAGCCGCTGGCGGCGCGGCTCGCGGCGGAGCACGCGTCGAGCGAGCAGAGGGCGGCGCTCGTGGCGGCGGCGGGCGGGATGTCCGAGCACGCGCGGGCGGCCGATCGGGAGGCGTATCTCGCCGCCGACACCGCCTTCCACCGGACGCTGCTGGCCGCGTCCGGGAATCCGCTGCTCGCGCAGCTGGGCGATCTCGTCGCGGAGGTGCTCGCGGGGCGGACTCGGCACGCGCTGATGCCGCGGGAGGCGGACTCGGAGGCGGTGGGGCTCCACCAGGCGGTCGCCGCCGCGGTGGCGGAGGGCGACGGCGAGGCGGCGGAGGCGGCGATGCGCGCGATCGTCGAGGAGGCGGATCGGGCGGTACAGGCGGGGTGAGCGCGGCGGCGGGTCGCGGCGGGCGGGTCTCGATACGCCCTGCGGGCTACTCGACCAGCATGTCTGCGGGCGCCTCTTCCCAGTAGATCCACCAGCGTCAGTCGATCTGTCTGCAGACCCGTCCTTCTGGTGACGGTGGGTCTCGATACGCCCCCGCGGGGCTACTCGACCAGCATGGGTCGGGCTGCTCGCCCAGCATGACTCGGGCTGCTCGACCAGCACGACTCGGGCTGGTCGACCAGCGTGAGGCGGACACCCTGCGCGCCTCGGGCGGGGCTCCGAATCAGGTGGGGGCGGTTGCCGTGGGGGCGGGCGGGGCGCACAGTGGAGGGATGGCCGAGGGATACTCCTCCGCGCAGGTGCGGGCCGCCGAGGCGCCGCACCTGGCGCGACGCGAGCCGCTGATGCAGCGGGCAGCGGACGGGCTCGCGCGCGAGCTGCGGGCCGCGCTCGGCGCGCGCAGGGACAGGCGCGGCGCGGGCAGCGTGCTCGTGCTGGTCGGGCCGGGGAACAACGGCGGGGACGCCCTGTACGCGGCGGCCGAGATCTCCTCCTCCGGCAGCGACGTGTCGCTCGTGCTGACCGCCGACCGGGCGCATCAGCGCGGACTCGCCGTCGCGCTGGACGACGGCTGCGGCCGCGTGGCCGCCGACGATCCGGCCGCCCTCGCAGCGGCGGTCGCCCGCGCGGACGTGATCGTGGACGGCATCCTCGGCATCGGCACGGCGGAGCCGGCGCTGCGCGGGCGGCCGCGCGAGGTGGTGGCGACGGTGATCGAGGCGCTCGGACGACGCGAGGACGCGCCCGTCGTGGTCGCCGTCGATCTGCCGAGCGGGATCGGGCCCGACGACGGCGCGGTACCGGACGAGACCGTCCTGCCCGCCGACGTGACCGTGACCTTCGGGGCGATCAAGGCAGGGCTGCTGCTCGAGCCCGCGCGGTCCTACGTCGGCCGGATCCGGCTCGTGGACATCGGGCTCGGGCCCGACCTCGCCGGGGTCGAGCCGATCGTCAGGACCTAGAGCCTCGGCCTACGCCTGCGCGCCGCGGGTGAGCAGGTGCGCCCGCTCGGGGTGCTGGTCGAACCACTGGCCGACGTACCAGCACATCGGCACGATGCTGCGGCCGCTCGACGCCTCGATGTCGTCGACGGCGAAGGTGACCAGCTCGCCGGCCAGCCCCTGGCCGCGGTGCGGCGGCGAGGTGAAGGAGCGCACGAGCGAGACGCTCTCGTCGTTCTCGTGGAAGTCGAGGACGCCGACGAGCGCCCCGTCCTGGTGCAGCTCGTAGCGGGACGCGTGGTCCGCCCGGCGGAAGTCCTTGGCCATCTCCCCAGGGTAGGCCGCTCGCGCTCCGAACGGCCGGGGTGGTCAGGATCCGTCGCCGAGCAGATCGCCGTCGACGTAGTACCAGCGGCCGTCCTCGCGGAGGAAGCGGCTGCGCTCGTGCACGAGCCCCGGCCCCTCGGACGAGCGGTAGGAGGCGCGGAACTCGACGAGGCCCTCCGCGTCGTCCTCGCCGCCGAAGGAGGTGTCGACGATCTGCAGGCGCCGCCAGCGGACGTCGTCGTCCAGATCGACCCGCTTCGGGCGGGTGGACGGGTGCCAGCTGGACAGCAGGTAGCCGGCGCTGCCGAGGACGTTCGCGCTGTAGCGGCTGCGCATCAGGCGCTCCGCGGTCGGCGAGGGCGTCTCGCCGAGGTGGGCGGGGCGGCAGCAGTCGGCGTAGTGGCGGCGGCTTCCGCACGGGCAGGCATCGGCGGGGTGCATCCGGACAGTCTCGCAGGGCGCGGACGCGCCGGATCGCTCTACTCCCCCGCTGCCGCAGACCCCGCCAGCAGGGACACCGCGAGCAGCGCTCCCGTCGGCCCGGGTCCGACGGCGTGCAGGGTGACCTCGACGACGCCGTCCTCACCCGTCGACGGGGTGATCGCGTACTCCACCTCGACGGCGTCGTCGAGCGTCCGGACGGCGAGCGGCTCACCCAGCGGGCGGCCGTCGATCCGGAGCTCGTGCTCGCCGCCGCCGTCGCGGTCGCGCAGCAGGACGCGGAGCACCGCGGCGCGCTGCGACGGATCGACGAGGGTGTAGCCGAACCAGCCGTCCGGGCCCTCGGCGCTGCGCCAGTGCACGCCGTCGGCGCCGCCCGCGCGGCTGCGGTGCCCGACGAAGGCGTGGTCCGACTCGGGCTGCTGCTCGCCCGCGGTCACGGAGTCGATCACCGCGGCTGCGGAGGCGGCCTCGCGGTCGAGCGCGGCGAGCTCGGCCCGGCGCGCGGCGGCGTCGGAGCCGGTGGGCCAGTAGAGCGTGTAGCGGCTGTCGTGCAGTCCGGAGAACGGCTCGAGGCGCACCGGGCCGGCGTCGGTGCGGAGCTCCGCGGTCAGGGTCGCGCGGTCGAGGAGGACGACGGCGCCGACTCCCCCGGTCACGACCGGCGTCGCGGCGAGGTCGCGGAGCGGGCCCGCGGCCACGTGCGCCATCCGCCGGCCGTCGGCGATCAGCCCGTCGAGGTCGGCGTCGTCGGTCCGGGCCGCGAGCACGACCGGGCCGTAGGAGAACGCCGACCAGGCGGAGCCGTCGGGCAGCGGCTCGGCGCGGAGGCCGAGCGCGAAGACGACCCGGATCTCGTGGCGGCCGGGCTCGAGGACGGCGGTGCGGACGAAGCCCTCGACGGCGACGGTGTCGAGCGCTGCGCCGTCGACCGTCACGGTCATCGACTCCGCCCACGACGGCCGACGGAGCCGCACGGCGCCGGCGCGCTCCAGGTCGACGGTGATCGTCACGTCGTCGGCGTGCGGGAAGGCGGTGTCGATCCGCGCGCGCAGCCCGTGCTCCGGGTCGTCGAGGGTCGAGGGCAGGTAGAGGGCGATCAGCAGGTCGTCATCGGTCCGTGCGCGGTCACCGTCGCGCGCCTCGTCGCCGACGAGGGCGTAGATCAGCTCGCCGTAGCGGGCGTGGTTCTCGAGCCCCGTGCCCACGCAGCACCACATGCCCTCGTGCGGCGCGGAGTAGACCCGGTAGTGCGCCGGGCGCAGCGGGGTGAAGTAGACGAAGCCGCCGTCGGGGTGCTGCGAGGAGAGCAGGTGGTTGCACTGCGCGCGCTCGACGTAGTCGAGGTAGCGCTCGTCGCCGTCCGCCTCGAAGAGGACGCCGCTCAGCTCGATCATGTTGGCGGTGTTGCAGGTCTCGGGGCCCTCGCGGTCGAGGATCATCGGCGTGAAGTCGCTCGCGCGGTGGAAGTGCTCGCGCACGCTGTTGCCGCCGATCGCGACGGTGCGCTCGCCGGTGACCCGCTCCCAGAAGAAGCGCGCCGCCGGCAGCTGCTCGCCGCCGAGGCGCGCGTAGCCGACCGCCTTCGGGATCTGGGTGTTCGCGTGCAGCCCGTCGAGCGCGTCGCGCCGCTCGAGCAGCGGGTCGAGCAGCGCGCGGTGCGAGAAGCGCGCGGCCTCGGCGCGGTAGGCGGCGGCGCGCTCGGAGTCGCCGGGGTCCGCGGCGACCACCTGCTCCGCGAGATCGGCGAACGCCTCGTTCATCCCGCCGAACTCGGCGTGCAGCATCGCCTCGAACGCCTCGTCGTCGAGCCCGGCGGAGACGCCGAGCCACCAGTCCGCGAAGCGCACGGCCATCGCGAGCGCCCGCTCCGAGCCGCCGTAGGACGCGGCGTCGAGCAGGCCCGAGAGCGTCTTGTGCAGGTTGTACAGCGGCACCCACCGGCCGTTGAGGGTGAAGAGGTCGGCGTCGACCTCGCCGCGCGCCAGCTCCTCGCCCAGGGCGCCTCCGCCGGGCACGCCGCCGAGGTAGCCGGTGCCGACCGCGTCCTGGGCCCGCTCGAATCCGTCGAGGAGGGTCTCCATCCGCTCGCGCGCGGCCTCGTCGCCGGTGGCCGCGAGCATCACGGCGCTCGCCGAGAGCGCGTGACCGCCGACGTGCCCGTCGAGCCCGTCCGCCTCCCAGTTGCCGTAGCCCTCCGCCGCGGGCAGGCCGGCCTCGCGCAGGAACGGCGCGAGCAGGCGGTCGGGGTCGAGCGCGAGGAGGTAGCGCAGGCCCGTGGCCTGGGCGTCGGCGAAGGCGCTCGGCAGCAGGCGGACGGAGCGCAGCGGGAAGCGGCGGACGGGGCGGACGGCGGGGGCGGTGCGGGGCAACGGGAGACCTCTCAGCCCTTGACGGCGCCCGCGACGAGACCGCGGACGTAGTACTTCTGGATGGCGGCGTAGAGCAGCAGGCACGGGATCATCAGCAGCACCGCGCCGGCGATGACGTAGCCGAAGTCGGTCTGGCCGAAGGCGCCGGAGGAGATGTTCTGGATGGCGACCGGCAGCGTGAAGAGGTCCTGCCGGGTGAGGAAGGTCAGCGCGCCGAGGAAGTCGCTCCAGGCGCCGAGGAAGGCGAAGAGGAAGACCGTCGCGACGCCCGGGACGATCATCGGCCGCAGCACCGAGAAGAGGATGCGGAACGGCCCGGCCCCGTCGATCCGCGCGGCCTCGGTGACCTCGCGCGGGATCTGCGCGAAGGAGTTGCGCATCAGGAACACCCCGAACGGCAGGTTGAAGGTGAGGTAGAAGAGGATGATCCCGAGGTGGGTGTCGGTGAGGCCGAGCGCGTTCATCTCGAGGAAGAGTGGGGTCAGCACCGCCTGGAACGGCACCATCATCGTCAGCAGGATCAGGCCGAACGCGACGTTCGAGCCGCGGAACGGGAAGAGCACCAGCGCGTAGGCGGCGAGGGTGGTCACGACCACGCTGAGCACGGCGGTGCCGAGGGCGATGATCAGCGAGTTGACGATGTAGGTGCCCGCGCCGATCGAGCCGAGAAGGCCGGTGTAGTTGTCGAGGGTCAGGTCCGAGAAGGACTGCTCGGCGGCGGGCGCGACGATCTGCGCGCCGGGCTGGAACGAGCGCAGGATCGACCAGGCGACGGGCGCGACGAACGCGACCGAGACCAGCGTGCCGAGCACGACGTAGAGGACGGTGCGGAGCCGGGCGGCGGGGGTGCTGCGGCGGCGGGCCGGCACCGGGGCCGCGGTGGGTGTCGTAGTGCGGGTGGGTGTCGGAGTGCGGGTGGGCATCAGTCGTCCTTCATCACGCGGAACTGGAGCAGGGTCAGCGCGGCGGCGATGACGACCACCACGAACGACAGCGCGGTCGCGTAGCCGACCTGCAGATCGCCGAAGGCCTTGTTGTAGACGTAGAGCATCACGGTGAGGGTGCCGGTGCCCGGCCCGCCGCCCGTGATCACGTAGAACTGGGTGAAGGCGAGGATCGCGCCGACGAAGCCGAGCACGCTGAGCAGCCCGAGGTAGCGCTTCACCAGCGGCACCGTCACCAGGAACTCCTGCTTCCAGCGGCCGGCGCCGTCGATGGCCGCGGACTCGTAGAGCGCGTCGTCGATCCCCTGCATGCCCGACATCAGGACGATCATCGTGAAGCCGGAGCCGACGTAGGCGCCGAGGAGGACGATCAGCGTCGTCGCGCTCGTCGCGTCGAGCAGCCAGGCGGTGGGCGCGTCGGTCAGGCCGACGGCCATCAGCACCTGGTCGAGCGCGCCGCTGTCGGGGCGGAACTCGAGCAGGGCGACGAAGCTCAGCGAGGTGAGGCCGATCACGTAGGGCACGAAGACGGCCGTGCGGATGATCCCCGCCCCGCGCCGGTTGGAGCGCACCAGCACGGCGAGCAGGTAGCCGACGACGATGCCCAGCAGCGTCGAGACGACGGCGAAGCCGAGCGTGTAGAGCACGGACGCCCAGAACGTGGTGTCCGAGAAGGCGGTCGCGTAGTTGTCGAAGCCGACGAAGCCGACGGTGCCGACCAGCGGCCAGTCCGTCACCGAGATCACCACCGCGAAGATCAGCGGTACGACGACGAAGACGACGACGAGGACCAGGGCGGGCAGGATCATCAGGAGCCCGGTGCGGGCGTCCTTCGTGCCGAGGGCGACGCTCATGCCTGGTTCACCTCCAGGACGCGGGCCGTCTCCTCCTGGCCGCGGTCGAGGACCGCGTCGAGGTCGTCGTCGCCGAAGACCGCGCCGCGGAACATCGCGAGCCACGGGGACTGCACGGTGTTGGTGAGCTGGGTGTACAGGGTGGTCGGGGCGGCGAAGCCCTCGTTCATCCGCTCCATGCCGGGGACCATCAGCGGGAAGTCGTCGACGAAGCCGGTCTGGAGCACGTCGTCGCGCACCGGGTACCAGCCGAGCGCGGCGAGCTCGGACTGCTGCTCGAGCTCGGTGACGAAGCGCATGAAGTCCCAGGCCGCCTCGGGGTTCCGCGCGCCGCGCGGGATGGAGAGCACCGCGCCGCCGGAGAACTGCGAGACGCCGCCGTCAGGGCCGGGGAACGCGCTGACGCCGAGGTCGCCGAGGAACTCCGGGGTCGCTCCGCCGACGATGAGGTCGTAGGAGCCGGGGAAGAGGCCGACGGTGCCGTCGAGGAAGTCCTTGCCCCAGGCCGTGCCGCTGTCGGCGGAGACGCCGGGCTGGGCGAGGCCCTCCTGCGCGAAGGTGCGGTAGAGCTCGAGGGTGCGCCGCAGCGGCTCGTTGCCGGAGACGGTCGCGCGCTGGCGGCCGACGACGCCGTCGTAGAAGGGGCTCTCATCGGCCCAGAAGTGCGGCTGGACGACGTAGCCGAGGATGCCGGCGGAGTTGCCGGTGAAGGTCACTCCGGAGACGCCGTCGAGCTGCTGGAGCGCCCGCGCGTGGGTGAGGTACTGGTCGAAGTCGGTCGGGCCCTGCTCCGGGTCGAGGCCGGCCTGCTCGTAGAGCCGCTTGTTCCAGAACAGCTGCGAGACGTTGGAGAGCGCGGGCAGGCCGTAGACCTTGCCGTCGAAGGAGGCGACGTCGAGCAGCGGCCGGTTGAGCCGGTCGGCGTAGGGCAGCGCCTCGATCAGCGGGGTGAGGTCGGTCAGCGCCTCGCGGGAGCTGAAGACCGGCGTGGTGACGGAGTCGGGAGCGACGACGTCGGGCACGGCGTTCGCGCGGATCGCCGTGGCGAGCTTGGTGACCATCTGCCCCTCGGGCAGCACGGTCAGCTCGACCCGGACCGCGCTCTGCGCCGCGTGGTACTTCTCGACGATCGCCTGGGCGGGCGTGAAGGCGACGCTGCGGCACCAGAAGCGGATCGTGCCGCTCGGGGCGGCGGCGAACGAGGGCGCCGAGACGTCTGCCTCGGGCAGCACGGCGGAGCAGCCGGTCAGGCCGAGTGCGGCCGCGAGACCCGCGCCGCCGAGGGCGAGCGCGCGGCGGCGGGTCAGGTCGGGCAGGTGCGGGTCGAGCAGGCGGAGAGGAGAGTGCATCGTCGGTCCCTCGTCATTGGTCGGTGCGGGCGGTCGGTGCGGGCGGTCGGGTGCGTGCGGCGGGTCAGGTGGAGTCGCGCACGATCAGCTGGCAGGGATGCGCCTCGATCCCGGCGCGCGGGCGGCCGTCGATGGCCTCCAGCGCGCGGGCGCCGGCCGCGCGGCCGAGCTCCTCGAGGTTCATGTCGACGGTGGTGAGGGCGGGGCGGGAGTTCAACGCCGCGGCGGCCCAGTTGTCGAAGCCGACGATCGCGACGTCGTGCGGCACGCTCACGCCGGCCTCGCGCAGGCCGTCCGCGACGCCGCGGGCGATCTCGTCGCTGCCGCAGAGCACCGCGTCGACCGGCTCGACCCGCTGGCGCAGCATCTGCGCGGCCTGGCGACCCCAGGTCTCGGTCCAGTTGCCGTAGAGCGAGCGGTCGCCGACCAGGCGGAGGCCGAAGGAGGGCGCGTGCTCCTGGACCGCCTCGGCGCGGATCCGGGCGGAGTAGTCGAGCCGGGGCCCGGCGACGTAGGCGATGTCGCGGCGGCCGAGCGCGGCGACGTGCTCGAGGGCGAGCAGGATGCCCTGGGTCTGGTCGACGACGACCGACATGTCGGCCGAGTCGTCGGAGGAGCCCATCACGTAGACGATCGGCACGCTGGTCGCGGGCAGCGCCGGTCGCGGACCGGTGAGGTTGGTCATCACGACGATCGCGTCGACCCCGCGGGCCGCGAGGATCTCGACGCAGTGCCGCTCGCGGACCCGGTCGCCGCGGGAGTTGCTCAGCAGCACCGAGGCCTGCTCGGCGGGGAAGGCGTCCTCGAGCCCCCACATCACCGGGATGCTGAAGCGGCCGATGTCGTCGGAGGTCACCAGGCCGATGGTGAGCACCCGCTGCTCCGGGACCGGCCCGCTCGCGGCGGCCGGCAGCGCGAAGCCGAGCTCGGCGGCGGCGGCGAGGATCCGCCCGCGGGTGTCGCCGCTCAGCTGGCCGCGGTTGTTCAGCGCCTTCGAGACGGTGCCGACGGAGACGCCGGTCGCCGCGGCGACGTCGCTGAGGGTGACGCGGCGGGCGGGGAAGCTCATCGGGGTCGTCCTTTTCTCGTCGTCGAGAGCGCGGCTGCGCGTGACGGCCACGGTAGCTTGCGGCAACTTTCCGCGTCAAGGCAAAACTTGCCGCAGCTTGCTGCGACGGGCGCGGAGGTGTGCATCCCCTCCACGTCCGCGGCTCCGGGTTGAGACGGGCCGATGATCTCGGCATCGTGGCTCCCTCATCGATCACGGACGGAAGGAACGACCCGATGCTCACGCTCACCGACAACGCCAGCACCGTCGTCAAGACCATCACCGGTCAGACCGAGACCCCCGTCGAGGGTGGACTCCGCATCAGCGGCGACGACCTCGACGCCCGCAACTTCGCCGTCGCCGTCGCGCCGGCCCCGGAGACCACCGATGCGGTCGTGGAGCAGGACGGCGCGCGGGTCTTCCTCGACGTCGCCGCCTCCGTGGCCCTCGGCGACAAGGTGCTCGACGCGCAGGTGGACGAGGGCGGCTCCGTCACCTTCGGCATCACGCCGCAGGCCTGACGCCCGCCGCCGGAACGACCGAGGCCGCCCTTCCCGCATTCAGCGGGCGGGCGGCCTCGGTCGTTCGAGCTGCGGCGGATCGCCGTGGACGGCGCGGCTCAGGACAGGACGTCGCGGGTGGTGAAGCGCGCGATGGCCAGCGAGCCGAAGACGGCGACGTAGGCGAGCTGCAGGAGCGCGTTCTCGCCGAACGAGCTCCAGGCGATCGGATCGCGGAGCAGGTCGGCGAAGTCGAACCAGCGGTCGGTGAACAGGAACGGGTGCAGGGCGTCGAGCTGCGAGAGCGAGCCGACGATCTGCGCCGCGATCGAGACGACCACCGTGGCGGCCATCGCGCCGACCGGGACGTCGGTGAGGGTCGAGATGAACAGGCCGATCGCCGCGAGGCCGACCAGCGAGAGCGCCGCGTAGACCGCGATCGCGAGCGCGCGGCCGACGGCGTCCGCGAGCGGGACGGTCGTGCCCGAGAGCAGGGTGACCGGGCCGGCCGGGAAGAGCGCCAGGCCGATCAGGATGCCGACGACCATCACGGTCAGCGCCGCGGCGAGGCAGAACGCGATCGCGGCGGCGAACTTGACTGCGAGCAGCCGGATCCGGCCGACCGGGCTGACCAGCAGGTAGCGCAGGGTGCCGAGCGACGCCTCCCCCGCGATCGCGTCGCCCGCGACGACGCCGACGGTCAGCGGCAGGAAGAGCGGGACCGCGACCGTGATCGCCGCGAAGCCGGTGAACAGGCCGTTGCCGGCGATCGCGCCGACGAACGAGGGGCCGCCGCCGTCGCCGCCGGACAGCCGCACGGCGACCGCCAGCAGGATCGGGATGGCCGCGAGGGCGGCGAGTAGCGCCCAGGTGCGGCGGCGCCGGAAGAGCAGCGCCAGCTCGGAGACGAGGAGCGAGCCGATGCCGAGGCTGCGCCCGGTGCGGGCGGGGGCGGCGGCGGCGGTGGTCTCAGCGCTCGACATCGAAGCCCTCCCCGGTGAGCTGGACGAAGCGCTCCTCGAGCGAGGGGCGGCGGACGGAGAAGCCGCGCACGCGGACGCCCGCGGTGACGAGGGACGCGACCACGGACTCCGGAGCGGCACTCGCGGGCATCGCGGCGACCACCAGCGGCGGATCGATCGGGTGCTCGGCGGGGATGAGCCGCGGCGCGAGCCCGAGCTCGACGAGGGCGCGCTGCGCGTCGACGACATCGGGCGTCAGCAGCTCGAGGGAGGCCGCATCGCCGCGGAGCTCGTCGAGCCCGCCCTGCGCGACGAGGCGTCCGGTGCGCATCACGGCGGCGTGCGTGCAGAGCTGCTCGATCTCGGCGAGCAGGTGGCTGGAGACGAGGACCGTCGTGCCGTCGGCGTTGAGGCTGCGCACGAGCGAGCGGACCTCGCGGGTGCCCTGCGGGTCGAGCCCGTTGGTCGGCTCGTCCAGGACGATCAGGTCGCGCGGCGAGAGCAGGGCGACGGCGATGCCCAGGCGCTGCTTCATCCCGAGCGAGTAGGAGCCGACCTTCTTGCCGGCCGCGGCGGAGAGGCCGACGCGGGCGAGCGCCTCCTCCGCCCGGCTGTCGCGGCTGAGCGCGGAGGTGCCGGCCTCGGCCGCATCGAAGCGGCGGAGGTTGGCACGGCCGGAGAGGAACGGGTAGAAGCCCGGCCCCTCGACGAGCGCGCCGACCCGCGGCAGCACCTCCGCGGCGCCGCGCGGCATCGCCGTGCCGAGGACGGTGATGTCGCCCTCGGTCGGTGCGGCCAGGGCGAGGAGCATCCGGATGGTCGTGGTCTTGCCCGAGCCATTGGGCCCGAGGAAGCCGAAGACGGCGCCGCGCGGGACGGCGAGGTCGAGACCCGACACCGCCTCCTGGCGCCCGAAGCGCTTGGTGAGGCCCCGGGTCTCGACCGCGAGCTCTCCGGTCGTCACCGACCGGCGGCGGCGGTCAGCGCGTCGACCGGGACAGCGCCCGCGAGGACGCGACCGTCGTCGGTGAAGAGCACCGTGAACAGGGCGGAGGAGAGCACCCGGCCGCCGTCGACGGCCGTGGTCACGGCGTTCAGCTGGGCGAGCGACTCGGCGTCGCCGGACGGCAGCTCGACGATCGAGCCCCAGCCGGTGCCGGTGGTGGTGACGCCGGAGTCGCCCTCGGGCGCGGCCGGGACGTCGGTGGCGTCGGCGGAGGCGTCCTCCTCGTGCGTCGGTGCGGCCTTCTCGGTGACCTCCGCGCCGACGGGCGGCGTGAAGGAGAACATCGCGGCGTCGGGCGCCGAGACGTCGATGCTCGTGTAGGCGACGCTGAAGGCGGGCGCGGTACCGCCGACGGGAGTGACGGCCACGCCGAGGGGCAGGCCGGTCTCGCCGTCGATCGAGACGGTGACCGAGCCGACGAGGGTGCTGCTGTCGCGCGGAGTGAGCACGAGCTCGTAGGCGTCGCGGCCGGCGACGCGGACGTCGGAGCCGACGGCGACGGTGGTCGTCGGGTCGATCGAGGCGAGCAGCTGCTCGGCGACCGAGGAAGGGGTCGGGATCTCGCCGGCGGGAGCCTCGGTCGGCGGCGCGGACGTGTCGCCGGTGGGCGGCAGCAGGTGGGTCGCGGAGTTCTCGGCGGAGTCGTAGATCCAGAGGCCGTCGGCCTTCGTGGCGACGACGTCGCGCTCGGCGAGGCGGTCGAGGACCTGCAGGCGCGCGCCGTGCTCGGCGTCGACGAAGACGCGGGCCTGGTGCGAGCCGGTCGCGATCTCCATCAGCGCGCTCGTCGCCGAGGCGTCGTCCGCGCCCTGCGCACCGGAGCCGGTGCTGCCGAGCGCGGAGAGGTCGGGGAGCCCGAGGGCGGAGGTCTGCTGGACCTCGCCTGAGAAGGCGGTGGTGTCGCTCTCGGCGACGAAGGTCAGGAGGTCGGCGGCGGACTTCTCCGGGAGGTCCCCGGCCGCGCTCGCGGACAGGGGCAGGGTGACGGCCGCGGCGACGACGACCAGGGGGACGGCGGCGGCGGGGACCCAGCGCTTCCAAGAGGTGCTCATAGTCTTCGACGCTACGCCTCGAAACGGCACGCCGCCTCCGAGTCGGGCGCCGTCACGGCGGACCGTCAGGCGATGCGGTCGGCCGAGACGACGACGTTGTCGACGTAGTGGCCGTAGGAGTCGTCGAACACTCCCCCGCAGGTGATCAGCCGCAGCTGCGGAGTGGGGCTCGGGCCGTAGACGTCCTCGGTCGGGAAGTCCTCCTTGGGCACCGAGACGGAGCCGGTGACGGAGAAGGTGCGCGTGCTGCCGTCGGACAGGATCACGTCGACCGTGTCGCCGGGGACGAGGGCCGTGAGGTCCAGGAAGACGCCGGGGCCGATCCGCGAGTCCACGTGACCCGCGATGACGGAGGGGCCGACGTCGCCGGGGACGACGCCGTCCCGGTACCAGCCGGCCTCGTCGACCTGGACGGGCGGCTGGATCCAGCCGGTGTCGTCGCGGGTCAGCGACTCGAGGGTGGAGTCGACGCCGATCGCGGGGATCACGACGCGGACCGGGGTGACCGCCGAGCGGGCGGGAGCGGCGGCGGCGACCGGGTTCTGCAGCGCGCCCGCGTCACCCGGGGACGGGGTGGCCGGCGCCGTGGTGGCGGGGGCGGCGGAGGAGGCGGGCGTCGCCGCGGGGGCGGCCTCCTCCCCCGCGGTGGCGCAGCCGGCCAGGAGCAGGAGCGCCGCGAGGGCGGCTCCCGCTCCGGCGAGGCGGCGCATCAGCTCGCTCGGCCGGTGCCGACCGAGGAGCGGCGCGCGATCAGGGCGAGGGCACCGGCGACCGCGGCGAAGACGCCGAGGACCGAGAGCACGCCGAGGAGTCCGTCGACGAGCGGCGCGGCGGCGGAGGTGGTGGAGGCGACGTGCACGGCGGTGGCGCCGCCTCCGGTCTGGATGCCGCCCGTGGGCAGGTCGCCGATGGCGGCCGAGTCGAGCACGGGCGAGACGACGAGGCCGTTCGAGGCGTCGTCGAGGACGAAGAGCGAGGCGACGGAGCCGGGCGCGAGGTCGAGGTCGGCCTTCGCGGTCACGGCTCCGGCCGAGAGGTCGAGGCTCCACGGGCCGGCGGGGACGCTGGTGTAGCCGGTGGCGGTGCCCTGGGCGGCGCCGGTCGCGAGCAGCGTGCCGGTCGTCGTGGCGACGTCCACCTGGCTCGCGGTGGTCGACGCCTGGACGACGCGGACCCGGGCCTGGCCGTCGGCGGGCGGGGTGAGGTCGTCGGTGAAGACCGTGGTGCGCAGCACGGCGTTGCGACCGAGGGCGGCGACGGTCAGCGGGGTGCCGGCCGAGACGTCGACGGACTGCTCGATGACCGGGGCGGTGCCCTCGGGGGCGTCGGAGGGGACCATCGCAACGACGTAGGTGCCCGGCTGCAGGGTCCAGTAGGGCGAGACCGCGCCGTAGGCGACGCCGTCGAGCTCGAAGCTCGCCCCGCCGCCGCCGAGGGCGGTCAGGGTGACGTCGACCGACTTGGTGTCGGGCGAGAGGTGCGCGACCCGCACCCAGCCGGTGGCCGGCGGCGCCTCGGCCGCCGAGGCGGGCGCGGCGCCGAGGGCGGCGAGCGCGGACACCGCGGCGAGGGCGAGCGCGGCGCGCGCGAGACGGAGGGGGCGGATCGGGTTCATGGCGGGTCCTTCGGGTGGGTCGTGCTACTGAGCGCCCGGGAGCAGCCCGGTCGGCTCATCGAGGTCGAGGGTGACGAGGAGACCCTCGGGGGTCGACTCGACGGAGGTCGGGACGAAGTCGCCCGACTGGCTGCCGAGCCAGGTGGTCGCGCTCTGCAGCGCGGCGGCGTCGGCCGGGAGCGCGGCGCCGTTGTAGCCGGACAGGATCATCCGGTGGCGGACGCCGTCGACCTCGCTGGTGCCGACGGGGAAGTCGGCGACCGAGAGCGGGGTGAAGGCGAGCTGCTGGCCGAGCAGGAGGAGGAGCCGTGAGTCGACGCGGCCCCCCTCGAGCAGGGCGCGGGCGGCGTCGGTCGTGGTCAGCGCGGGGTTGGCCGCGAGCTGGCCGCCGGCCGAGGCGCGCGCGGCGGTCAGGACGGTGGCCGCGGCGGCGGCCTGGTCGGTGCCCTGGTCGAGGACGCGGCGCACCTCCACGGCGGTGTCGCCGCTGCCGAAGCTCGCGACGGCCTCCGAGTTGTCGAGCGCCGTCTCGGTCTCGCCGGTCGCGCTCGCACGCAGGCTCGGCGTGACGAGGATGTAGTCGGCCGCGCGCCAGGCCGAGTCGGGTGCCGCCGCGGAGAGCGTCGACTCCGAGACGACGGTGTCGGCGGGGAAGCCGGCGTCGGTGACGTCGCCGACGAGGTCGTCCTGCACCAGGAGCACCGAGGCGGGGTCGATCGTGTCCGCGACCCAGGCGACGGCGGCCTCGGTGGTGCCGGGAGCGGCGGCCGCGACGGGGCCGGTGGCGCTGCCGCCGTCTCCGCCGCCGTTCGTGATCAGCGGGACGGCGACGAGCGCGCCGCCGATGAGCAGCACGGCGGCGCCGATGCCGGCGACGATCAGGACGGTCTTCCGGCGGGGGCGGGGGCTGCCCTCGTCGTCCGCGGCCTCCGCGGAGACGGGAGCGCCGTGCCACTGGTGCGCCGTGGCGGGCACGGGCGGCGCGAGGAAGAGGTCGGCGTCGTCGCGGCCGTCACCGTCGGAGTCGCTGCGGCCGGGGAACGGCGCGGGAGCGAGGAAGCGCTCGCCGAAGAGGTCCTGGGCTGGGTCCTCGGTGCGATGCTGCGGGGCGGTGTGCAGCTCGGGTCCGCCGAGGGGTTCCTGCGCGTACTGCTCGGGTGCGTCGTACTGCTCCGGCTCGTCGTACTGCTGCGGCTCGCCGTACTGCGCGGGCTCGTCGTACTGCTCGGGCTCGACGTACTGCTCGGGCTCGACGTACTGCTCGGGCTCGACGTGCTGCTCGGGCTCGACGGGCGCGGAGCGGCGGGCCGGATCGGGCAGGAGCAGCCCGAAGGCGCCGCGGCTGCGGCCCTGGACCGGCACGAAGGAGGCGGCGTTCGGGTGCGGGAACTCGAGGTGCTCGGTGTCGAGCTCGCAGACCTCGCCGATGACGGGCGCGAGGGCGGGGCCGCCGGCATCGGTCGGCGCGAGAGCGAATCCGCGGAGGAGCGCGGCGTCGACGGTCGGTGCAGGAGGGAGCGGCGGTGCGACGGGCGGTGCCGGAGGGAGCGGAGGCGCGACGGGCGGTGCGGCATCGACCGGGGCCGGCGGCTGGAGGGCGGACGGCGCGGAGGTCGGCGGCTCGAAGAACTGCGCGTCGACCGGCTGCGCGTCGGCGGGCGGAGCCGCGGGCGGCCGGGGAGCGGCGAGACGGGTGCCGTCGAACTCGAGGTCCGCGGGCTCCTCGGTCCCGGACCACTCGGTCTCGTCGGTCTCCTCCGCGGCCGGCTCGACCGGCTGCTCCGCGAGGGGCGGGGCGAGGACGGGCGGGGCCGGGGGTGCGGGCGGTGCCGGCGGCGCGTCGAAGACCTGCGCGTCGACGGGCTGCGGCTCGAAGCGCGACGGCGGGGCCGGCGGCGCGAACTCCTCGGCCTGCTGCTCGTGGGTGTGCGACTCCTCGATCTCCTCGGAGGGCGCGAAGTCGCGCGGGAGGTCGATCATCGGCGACGGCGCGGCGGGCGCCGGGGCGGGCGGCGGCGGGCTGCGGAACGCGCTGTGCGATCCTCCGCCGCGGACCGGGCGCGAGAGATCGGGGACGAAGGAGGCGACCCCCGGATGGGGGAATTCGAGAGCGTCCGCGTCGAGCTCGCAGTACTCGCCGATCGCGGGCGCGGGCACGTCGAAGACGTACCCGGCATCCGCGTGCGCCGGAGGGGCGTGCTGCTCGAGGAGGGCGTCCCGGCGGGGAGCCTCCTCGTCGCGCGCCGGAGCCGGCAGGTACTCGGTCACGTCGGGTTCGACTCCGTACGGGGGTTCCCCTTCCCCGGGGGAGTCGCTGCGCCGCGAGCGCGAGAACAGCTGCCGGGCGGCCGAGACGGCGGTGCGCGCCATCAGCGGCGGCTCCGTCCGGCGTCGTTCCGACATTCGAGGGTCACAGCTCCTCTTCGGAGCGGACGCGCCGATCGGTCTGGTCTGGCGCGCGTTCCGGAGTGCTGTCCCCACATGCTCATGAGGCGCAGTCTTCCGTATCCGCTGGCGCGAGAGGTACCGGGAGTGGCGCTTGTGATCTGTTCGTCACGCGGTCGACCCTGGGGAGGAGCCTCTGCGGGAGGGGTGCGCCGGGGCGGCCGCGGCGAGGATGATCGCAGGATGGACCTCCCGTTCCCCCTCCCCCTCGCCCCGATGCTCGCCAAGGCGGTCGCCGCGGTGCCCGCGCAGGACGCGGTCGACGGCGGCTACTCCTACGAGCCGAAGTGGGACGGCTTCCGGGCGATCGTCTCCGTCTCCGGCGGGGTCTGCGAGATCGGCAGCCGCGGCTCCAAGCCGCTCACGCGCTACTTCCCCGAGCTGGTCGAGGCGTTCCTCCGGCTGCTGCCCGACGGCTGCGTCCTCGACGGCGAGATCGTGCTGGCGACCGGGCCCGGCGGCGCGCAGCGGCTCGACTGGGAGCTGCTCTCGCAGCGCATCCACCCGGCGGCCAGCCGCGTCGCGACGCTCGCGGCCGAGACCCCGGCGATGCTCGTCGCCTTCGACCTGCTCGCCGTGGACGGCCGGAGCCTGCTCGACGAGCCGTACTCGGCGCGGCGCGAGGCACTCGCCGCACTGCTGGACGGAGTGACTCCGCCGGTGCACCTGGGCCGGACCACCGCCGACGAGGCGCTCGCCCGCGACTGGCTGGAGCGGTTCGAGGGCGCGGGGCTGGACGGCGTGATCGCCAAGCCGCTGGCCGCGCCCTACGCGCCGGGCAAGCGGACGATGCTCAAGATCAAGCACCACCGCACGGCCGACGTGATCGCGATCGGCTACCGCGAGCACACCTCGAAGCCCGGGCTCGGCTCGCTGCTGCTCGGCCTGTACGACACCGACGGGACGCTGCGGCAGGTGGGCGGCGCCTCCGCCTTCACCGACGCCCGGCGGGTCGAGCTGATCGAGGAGCTCGCCGACGTCGTCGAGCGCGACGCGGACGGCGAGGCGGTGCGCGGCGACGGCGAGCGCAGTCGCTTCTCCGGGAGCCGCGACACCTCGTTCGTGCGGCTGCGGCCGGAGACGGTGCTCGAGGTGCGCTACGACCAGATGGAGGGGGCGAGGTTCCGGCACACCGTGCAGTTCGAGCGCTGGCGGCCGGACCGCGACGCCGGCTCGTGCACCTTCGAGCAGCTGGAGCAGCCGACCGCGTACGACCTGGGCGACGTGCTGGGCTGACGCTACTCGGCGGCGTCCTCCCCGGACTCCGCCGCCGGCTTCTTCGCGCGGCTGGGCTGGACGCGGGGCGGCTCGCCCGGCATCTTCGGGAAGTCGGGCGGGAAGGGCAGCTCGCCGAGGCCCGCGGAGAGGTCGCGCTCCCACCAGCCGAGCAGCGCGTCGAGGCGGCCGGGGGCGTCGTGCATCCGCGCCCAGGGGTCGCCGGTCGTGCTCAGGCGCTCGGGAACGGTGCGGATCGTGAACGCGGTCGGATCGATCCCGTCGAGCTCCTCCCACTCCACCGGGCAGGAGACCGGAGCGTGCGCGAGCGGACGCGGACTGTAGGCGCCGGCCATCGTGCGGTCGCGGTTGGCCTGGTTGAAGTCGACGAAGATCCGCTCGCCGCGCTCCTCCTTCCACCACGCCGTCGTGACCTGCTCGGGCATCCGGCGCTCGAGCTCGCGGCCGGCGGCGATCACCGCGTGCCGCACGTCGAGGAACTCGTGCTCGGCCACGATCGGCGCGAACACGTGCAGCCCGCGATTGCCGGAGGTCTTCACGAACGACTCCAGGCCCGCCTCGCGCAGCACCTCGCGGAGCGCGTGGGCCGCGACGACCGCGTCGGCGACATCGGTGCCCGGCTGCGGATCGAGGTCGATGCGGAGCTGATCGGGCCGGTCGGAGTCCTCGGCCCGGGACGCCCACGGGTGGAAGACGAGGGTGTTCATCTGCGCGGCCCAGACGGCGACGGCGGGCTCGTCGATCACGAGCTGCGGGTGCACGCGGCCGCTCGGATACGTGACGGGGACGGAGCGGACGTACTCCGGCGCGCCCTTGGGCGGGTTCTTCGAGAAGAACTGGTCGCCGTCGATGCCGGAGGAGAAGCGCTGCAGCGAGATCGGCCGGTCGCCGTTGGCGGCGACGAAGGCCTCGCCGACCGCGATCAGGTACTCCGCCACCTCGCGCTTGGTGATGCCCGGCTCCGGGAACAGCACCCGGCCCGGGCTGGAGACGCGCACCTCCCGGTCGCCGTGCGGTCCGGGGACGGTGAGGACGACGGCGTCGCTGCTGGGCATGTCAGCGAGGCTAGCGGGCGCCGCCGTCGGGCGACAGCGGTCCCCCGGGTCGGCGGCGCAGGCGGATCGGGCCCTTCGCGCGGGACGGATCGACGATCTGCCCGCCCTGGACGATGTCGATCTCGCCGCGGTCGACGAGGCGGCGCGCGGCGCGGCGGACCGGCTCCATCAGCGGCCGCCACTCCTCTCCCCCGACGCGGCGGGCGACCTCGGACGGGCACGCGGTGGACGACGCGGCGCGGGCGAGGAGGACGGTGCGGATCTCCTCCTCGAGGCGCGCCTCCTCCGGGCCGACGCCGCGACGGCGGCAGGCGTCGGAGCAGTAGCGGACGTTCTCCCAGTCGCGCGCCCACTTCGCGCGCCACTCGATCTCGCGGCCGCAGGAGGCGCAGGTCTTGTTCTCGGGGCGGGTGCTCGATTCGCGGGGGCGGTGGGCCATGGTGTCGAGTCTGCGCGCGTGCGGGCGGGGGTGCCACGGGTTGCGCGGGGAGCGGACGCGGGGGTGGGTGTTCGATCTGCAGGCGATCCGGGGGTTGTGCCGCCCCCGTGCGCGGGTGGGAGGGCTCTCGCCGTCGCGTCGCCTGCAGATCGGACGAGCGGTGCGGGCTTCGGGGGGCGGAGGCGGGAGTGTCATACTCCGCAATGAGGCGAACGGACTCCGCCCGGTGCGACAGGCTGGAGGGGCCGTGCTGCGGCGCGATGACGGGCCCGTTCCGCGCCGCATCCCCGATCGATCTGGAGTCTCCGATGAGCCGTGAGAACCTCGCCACCGCGTCCGACACCGCCGCGTCCGAGCTCGCCGCGTCCGTCGGGTCCGCACCTGCCGACGGCCGGCCGCACGCCGCCTTCGCCGGGCTCTCGCCCGCGGACTTCAAGCTCGCGTTCCGCAACCACGCCGCGGGGGTGGCGCTGATCACCGCGGATCCCGGCACCGGACCGGTCGCGCTGACCGCGACCTCCGTCTTCTCGGTGAGCGCCGAGCCGCCGCTCTTCGTGTTCTCGCTGTCCTCGGCCTCGTCGAGCTCGCCGGCCATCCAGGCGTCGGAGACCCTCGTCGTGCACCTGCTCGGCGCCGAGCAGCTCGACCTCGCCCGCCTCGGCTCGACCAGCGGCATCGACCGCTTCGCCGACACCTCGATCTGGTCGCGGCTGCCCACCGGCGAGCCGTACTTCCCCGGCGCGTCCGCGTGGATCCGCGGCACCGTCATCAACCGCATGGAGGCCGGCTCGTCGACGATCGTCGCCGTGCACGCCCTCGAGGCGCACGTCCCCGACGACTCCGACGCCACCGCGCCGCTGGTGTACCACAACCGGACCTGGCACCACCTCGGCGAGCACTCCCGCCTGGGCTGACGCCGGGCGGCGCCGCCCCATCCCACTCCTCAAAAGTTGCGGTAGTCGAGCGCGACTACCGCAACTTTCGAGGAGTCGACGGCGGAGCCGGCTCGACGCGGGTACGCGGGGCCGGCGAGTACGCAGAAGTCGCGGTAGCCGGCGCGACTACCGCAACTTCGGAGGAGTCGGCGGCGCTCACCGCGCCCGCGGCCGCGAGTGCGCAGAAGTCGTCGTCCTCGAGCGGCCGCTGCGACAAGTTCTGCGGAGTGATGACCGGTGAGCAGGGCTCTCGGCTGATGTTCTGGTCGGGGGCGGGTCTCGATACGCGCAGAGCGCTACTCGACCAGCATGGGGCGGCCGCGTCCTCGGCCAGCACGGGGCGCCCGCGGCCTTGTAGAAGCGCGACGCCCGACGCCGACGCCCACGCGCAGGGAGTTCATGCTGATCGAGTAGCGCCCGCAGGGCGCGTATCGAGATCCCGTGTCGGCTCGTCGCGGTGTCGGCGTGCTCGCGGGTGTCGGTGGTCCCGCGGAGGGTGGGTCTCGATACGCGCTGCGCGCTACTCGACCAGCATGGGGTGCGCTGCGCGCTGCTCGACCGGCGTGGTGGGGGCTGCGCGTGAGATGCCGAGGCCGGTCAGGCGTCCGGGCCGGTGGCGACGGGGCGGTCGGCCGTGTTCGACCACTGGGACCAGGAGCCGGGGTAGAGGGACGGGGCGAAGCCGGCGAGGGTGAGGGCGACGGCGTCGGCGGCGGCGGTCACTCCGGAACCGCAGTAGACGCCGACGGGGGCGTCGTGGCGGACGCCGAGGGACTCGAAGCGGGCGCGCAGGGCGGCGGCGTCGAGGAAGCGGCCGTCGGCGTCGACGTTGCCGGTCGCGGGGGCGTTCAGAGCGCCGGGGATGTGGCCGGCACGCGGGTCGATCGGCTCGACGTCGCCGCGGTAGCGCTCGGGGGCGCGGGCGTCGAGCAGGACGCCGGCGGACGGGAGCGCGGCGGCCTCGTCGATGTCGAGCACCGGCAGGGCGCCGTAGGCCAGCTCGACGTCGCCCACGACCGGCGAAACGGGGCCCGACTCCAGCGCGCGGCCCGAGGCGGTCCAGGCGCGGAGCGAGCCGTCGAGGAGGCGCACGTCGGCGACTCCGGCGGCGCGCAGCAGCCACCAGGCCCGCGCGGAGGAGAGGTTCTTCAGGTCGTCGTAGACGACGACGGCTTGACCCTGGCGCAGGCCCCAGCGGCGCGCCGACTCCTGCAGCGCCTCGACCGGCGGCAGGGGGTGGCGGCCGTCCTCGGGGACGCCGTGGGCGGCGAGCTCGTGGTCGAGATCGACGTAGACGGCGCCGGGGACGTGCCCTTCGAGGAAGGCGGGGCGGCCGTCGGGCCGGTCGAGGCGCCAGCGCACGTCGAGGACGAGCGGCGGCTCGGGCGAGGCGAGCGCCGCCTCCAGCTCGTCGGGGGTGACGAGCACGTGGGAGCGGAGGGTGGTGGTCATGTCGGTCCTCTCGAGGGGTGCGCTCACAGCGCGGTACCGGGATTCAGGATGCCCTGCGGATCGAAGACCCGCTGCACCGCGCGCTGCAGGGCGACGACGTCGGGGCCGAGCTCGCGGCGGGCCCACTCGCGCTTGAGGGCGCCGACGCCGTGCTCGCCGCTGACGGTGCCGCCGAGCTCGAGGGCGAGGGCGAAGACGGCCTCGGCCGCGGCGTCGGCCTGGCGGCGGGACTGCTCCGAGTCGTCGCGCAGGCGGATGATCGGGTGCAGGTTGCCGTCGCCGGCGTGGGCGAAGACGTAGACGTCGGCGCCGGTGTCCGCGGCGATGGCGTGCACGCGGCGGATCGCCTCGGCGAGGCGGGAGCGAGGCACGGCGATGTCCTCGATCAGCACGCGGCCGCGGGCCTCGATCGCGGGCAGGGCGTCGCGGCGGGCGCTCGCGAGAGCGAGACCCTCGGCCGGGTCGAGGGTGGTCTCGACGCTGAGCGCGGTCGCGGCGAGCACCGCGCGCACCTCGGCGATCTCCTCGGCGGCGCCGAAGCCGTCGGTCTGCACCAGGAGGAAGGCGCCGCCGCGGCCGGCCAGGGTGGAGCCGCGCAGGGCGTCGATGGCCTCGAGCGTGCGGTCGTCGACCAGCTCGAGAACGCTCGGGCGCAGGCCGGCGCGGGCGAGGGCGACGGCGGCCTCGGCGCCCGCGGCGACGTCGGCGAAGAAGGCGGCCGCGGTCGCGGTCGCCCGCGGCCGGGGCAGCAGGCGGAGGGTCGCGCCGACCACCACGCCGAGGCTGCCCTCGGAGCCGACGACGAGCGCGGTGAGGTCGAGGCCGACGACGCCCTTCACGGTGTCGCGGCCGAGGTGGACGAGCGAGCCGTCGGCCAGGACGACGTCGAGCGCGAGGACGGCGTCGCGGGTGACTCCGTACTTCGCGCCGCGCAGGCCGCCGGCGTTGGTGGCGATGGTGCCGCCGATCGTCGCGATCTCGACGCTGCCGGGGTCCGGAGCATAGAGGAGGCCGTGCACGGCGGCGGCGCGGTCGAGATCGGCGGTGATGACGCCCGGCTCGACGCGGGCGACGCCGTCGACGGGGTCGATCTCGAGGATGCGGTCCAGGCCCGAGACGTCGAGGACGAGGACGCCCTCCCCCGCGCTGGCACCGCCGGCGAGTCCGCTGGCGGCGCCGCGGGTGACGACGGGGATGCCGTGGGCGGAGGCGTGCCGGAGCGCGGCGCGGACGTCGTCGACCGAGCGCGCGCGCACGACGCCGAGCGGGGTGCCGCCGGGCGAGAAGCCGGACCGGTCGGCGGTGGGGACGTCGGCGGTGATCTCGACGGGGGTGGGGTCGACGGCGGTGTCGTCGGTGGAATCCGCGGCGGGGGCGAGCGCGCTCACTCCGCGATCCGCTCGATGATCGGCGCGGCGGCGGCCGACGCCTTCACCCGCTCGAGGAAGAGGACCACCGTCGCGGCGGCCGAGCGGTGCGTCGCGTCATTGAGCGCGTCGTGGCGGCCGTCGGCGAGGACGTGGATCTCGGCCCGCGGGGCGGTGCGGTAGACGGCGACCGCCTCCGCGAGCGGGCTGATCGCGTCGGCCGCGCCGTGCAGCGCGAGCAGCGGGACGGTGATGGCACTGGCGGCGACGGTGAGCAGCTCGGGCGGCAGTGCGGCGTTGCGCGCGGCGGAGTCGGTCTCGCGCTCGAGGACGCCGGCGTGGTTCGGGCAGGCGGTCCGCTCGCCGATCCCCTCGCCGCCCTCGGCGCGGACGGGCAGACCGGCGAGGACGACGGCGTCGACACGCTCCGTCGCGGCGAGCTCGAGGGCGACCGCCGCGCCGGCGTCGGAGCCGACGAGCACGAGCGGCGCGATGGTCGCGGGGTCGCGGAGGACGGCGAGCGCGGCGTCGCGGACGCCGGGGGCCGTGGCATCGCCGAAAGCGCGGACGCGATAGGCGTCGCGGGCGATGCGGGTGCCGAAGCGCTCGTAGACGGCGGGGGTCTCGCCGCGGCCGCCGAGGACGACGAGGGTGCCGCGCTGGGCGATGCCCTCGGGCTCGTCGAAGGCGCGGGCGGCGGTGGGCGGGTGGGTGAGGGGCATGGGGGGGCTCCTTGGTAAGGCGGAAGGACGGGCGGGTGAGTGTTCGGAGGGGGGTGGGTCTCGATACGCCCCTGCGGGGCTACTCGACCAACATGAGGACCGGGCTGCTCGACCAGCAGGAGGACGGCGCTACTCGACGAGCACGGGGACGGGGGCGAGCAGATCCGCGAGCGGGAGGGGCGCGGCGGCCGCGGCGCGGCCGTGCAGGCCGAGCAGGAGCTGCAGGCGCTCGTTCAGAGGGGTCGGCACGCCGGCGCGGCGGGCGAGCAGCACGATCTCGCCGGTGAGGTGGTCGATCTCGCTGCTCGTGCCGCGGGCGGCGCTCTGCCAGGTCGACAGCCGGCCGGCGGTGTGGCCGGGCACGGGATCGACGGCGAGGCGGGTGCCGTCGTCGGGAGCGACCGCGAGGCCGTTCGCGGCGAGGGCGGCGCGCGCCTCCGCGACGAGCAGCTCGCGCGCGGCGGCGTGCTGCTCGGCCGGGCCCTCGAACAGGTCGAGGCCGTTGGCCGCGTTGGCCAGCAGCTTGCGGGCCTTCCAGGCGCCGATGTCGGGCACGGCGCGGGCGGCGAAGCCGGCACCGCGGAGGATCGCGGCGTACTCCTCCGCCCGCGGGTCGGCGGCGTCGGGGTGCCGGCCGATCCAGAGCACGCCGACCGTCGGGAAGGAGGGCGAGACGACCTCGCCGGGCACCAGGAAGCTGGCGGCGATGCCGATCGACACCCCGTAGACCGTGGCGAAGCGGCGCAGCGCGCTGTCCTCGGTGGCGAGTCCGTTCTGCAGGGTCAGCACCGGCAGCCCGGCGCCGGCCCCGCCCCCGGCGAGCGGGGTCCAGGCCCATTCGGCGAGCGCCGCCTCCGCGTCCTGCGCCTTCACCGCGAGCACGAGGACGTCGCCGCGCGCGGGCGCCGCCTCCGCCGGGCCACCGGCGACGGGCAGCCGCACGATCTCGTCGCCCGCGGGCCGGCGCACGCGCAGCCCGTTCTCGCGGAGGAGCCGCAGGTGCTCCCCGCGCGCCACGAGCAGGACCGGCTGCCCTGCCAGGTGCAGCTGCGCGGCGAGGACCGAGCCGACGGCCCCGCCGCCGATCACGAGGAAGCGGCCGCTCACGGGCGCACCGCCGCTCGGCCGGGGATCGCCGCGAGCAGGGTGCGGGTGTACTCCGCGGCGGGCGAGCCGAAGACGCGGGCGGTGGTCCCCGCCTCCTGCACCCGCCCGCGGTCGAGGACGACGACCTCGTGCGAGACCTCGGCGACGACGGCCAGGTCGTGCGAGACGAAGAGGTAGGCGACGCCGAGGTCGCGCTGCAGCTCGACCAGGAGCTCGAGGATCTGCGCCTGCACGGACACGTCCAGCGCGGAGACCGGCTCGTCGAGGAGCACGAGATCCGGCCCGAGGGCGAGCGCGCGGGCGATCGCGACGCGCTGGCGCTGACCGCCGGAGAGCTCGGCCGGCAGCCGGGAGAGGAAGGAGCCGGGCAGCCCGACCCGGTCGAGCAGCTCGCGGGCGCGCTCCAGCCGCGAGGCGCGGTCGCCGATCCGGAAGGAGACCAGCGGCTCGACGACCGACTCCAGCACCGTGAAGCGCGGGTCGAGCGCGGCGAACGGGTTCTGCTGCACCAGCTGGATCCGCCGGCGCAGCGGCCGCCACTGCCGGTCGCTCGCCGCGGTGAGGTCCTCCCCCTCCACGAGCACCCGGCCGCTCGACGCCCGCTCGAGGCCGAGAGCGATCCGCAGCGCGGTCGTCTTGCCCGAGCCCGACTCCCCCACCAGCGCGAGGGTCTGCCCCGCGCGGATCGAGAAGGAGACGTCGTCGAGCGCGCGGTACGGCGGGCGGCGGCCCGGCAGCGCGAAGTCCTTGACGACGTTCTCGACCCGGACGATCTCCGGAGCGGGCTCGACGTGCTCGAAGCGCGGCACGAGCTCGCCGCCGAGTCCGGGCGCCGCCGCGAGCAGCTCGCGGGTGTACTCCTCCCTCGGCGCGACCAGGATCTGCGCGGGCGGGCCCTGCTCCACCACCCGTCCCTCGCGCAGCACGAGGACGCGGTCGGCCCGGTCGGCGGCGACGGCGAGGTCATGGGTGATGATCAGCAGCGCGATGCCCTGCTCGCGGACGAGCGACTGCAGGTGGTCGAGCAGGCGCTTCTGCACGGTGACGTCGAGGGCCGAGGTCGGCTCGTCGGCGATGATCAGCCGCGGCCGGCCGGCCAGCGCGATCGCGATCAGCGCCCGCTGGCGCAGCCCGCCGGACAGCTCGTGCGGGTACTGCCGGGCGCGCAGCTCCGGATCGTCGATGCCCGACTGCCGCAGCGCCTCGAGCACCTCGGCGTCGACGGAGCGGCGGTCGACGCCGCGCAGGCGCACCGCCTCCGCCACCTGGGCGCCGATGCGCAGCGTCGGGTTCAGCCCGACCATCGGGTCCTGCGGGACGAGGCCGACGAACCGCCCGCGCAGGTGCCGGAGCCGCTTCTCCGCCGCGTGCGTCACGTCCTCGCCGGCGAGCGCGATCGAGCCGCCGGTGATCCGGCCGCCGGAGGGCAGCAGGCCGAGCACGGCGTTCGCAGTCGTCGACTTGCCCGAGCCGGACTCGCCGACCACGGCGACGATCTCGCCGGGCGCGATCTCGAGCGAGACCTCGTGCACGACGGTGCGCTCGCCGTAGGCGACGCTGAGCCGGTCGAGCCGCACGAGCGGGCCGGCCGCGGCGGGCCCTGCGGAGGGGACCACGCCGGCGCTCATCGCTGCACCTCCTCGAGGCTCTTGGCCACGTGGTTGAGCGCGAAGACCAGCAGCCCGACGAAGAGCCCCGGCAGCAGCGAGAGCCACGGGCTGGTGACGAGGTAGTTGCGGCCGCTGGAGATCAGTGTCCCCCACTCCGCTGCGGGCGGCGCCGCGCCGAAGCCGAGGAAGCTCAGCGCGGCGATCGCGATGATCGCGGTGCCCAGATCGAGCACGGCCAGCACGGCCACGGGCCCCCAGGAGTTGGGCAGCACGTGCCGCACGAGCACGCGCAGCCGGCTCGCACCTCCGGTGCGCGCGGCCTCGACGTAGGGCAGCATGCGCACCCGGAGCACCTCGGCGCGGGTGGTGCGCGCGAAGCCGGGCAGGATGCCGATCCCCACGGCGAGCGCCACCGGCAGCGTGCCGAAGCCGATCGCCGTCACGATCGCCAGGGCGAGCAGCAGCCCGGGGATCGCGAGCAGCACGTCGACGATCCGCATGATCACCGCGTCCACCGCGCCGCCCGCGGAGCCGGAGACCACGCCGAGTGTCAGCCCGCCGACCAGGGCGATCGCGAGGGCGATCACCGTCGCCTGCACCGTCAGCGCCCCGCCGTGCAGGACCCGCGCGAACAGGTCGCGGCCCAGCTCGTCGGTGCCGAAGAGGTGCACGAGGCTCGGCGCCTGCAGCTTGTCGGCCGGCGCGGTCGCGGTCGGGTCGGCGCCGGTGAAGAGCGCGGGAGCGATCGCCGAGGCCAGGACGAACAGCACGAAGACCAGCGCCAGGACGAAGCCCGGGCGGCGCAGCAGCAGGCGGAGGATCCGCACGCGGCGGGCGCCCCGGCCGTGCGCCGCGCGGGTGAGCGGCTCGGGGACGACGAGCGCCTCGGGCCGGGTGAGTTCGAGAGTCATGGTCGGCTCGCCTTCGGTGTCGAGGTGATGCGCGGATCGAGGAGGGGGTAGAGCAGGTCGACCAGGAGGTTGATGCCGACGAACACGACGGCCGCCAGCACGACGATCGCCTGGACGACCGGCACGTCCTGGGTGAGCACCGACTCCTGGGCGAGCGTGCCGATGCCCTGCCGGGCGAAGATCGTCTCGGCGACGATCGCTCCCGTGACGGTGTTGCCGGCCAGGATCCCGAGGATCGTCAGCGTCGGCAGCGAGGCGTTGCGGAAGGCGTGCCGCCACTGCACCGCGCCGCGGGAGAGGCCCTTGGCGCGGGCCGTGGTGATGTAGGCCTCCGCCTCGACGTCCGCGAAGCTGCGGATCAGCACCTGGGCGAGCATCGCCGAGGTGGGGATCGCCATGGTCACCGCCGGCAGGATCAGGCTCGCCGGGGTCGCGCTGCCGGTGGAGGGCAGCAGGTGCAGCGAGAAGGCGAAGAACTGGATGAGCAGCAGGCCGATCCAGAAGCCGGGGAACGCCACACCCGCGGAGGGCAGCCGGCCGAGCACCGTCTTCAGCGGCGCCCAGCGGACGTACGCCGCGAGGGAGGCGAGCACGGTGCCGCCGATCAGCGCGAGGCCGATCGCCAGGGCGCTGAGCTGCAGGGTGCCGGGCAGCTTCTCGGCGATCAGGTCGGTGACCGGGATCCCCTTGGTGATCGAGGTGCCGAAGTCGCCCCGCAGCGCATTGCCGAGCATCGTCGCGTACTGCTGCCAGACCGGCTGGTCCAGTCCGTAGCGCGCCTGAGCCTCGGCGAGCTGCTGCGGGGTGAGCGAGTCGACCTCGACGTTGTTGGCCGAGAGGAGGAGCGCCAGCGGGTCGCTCGGCAGCAGCCACAGCACCGCGAAGGTCACGGTGTAGGCGGCCCAGAGCACCAGCACCGCCTGGCCGAGCCGGCCGAGGAGGTAGCGGCCGAGGCCCGAGGGGGCCGAGCGGGTGCCCGGCCTCCCCGGTGCGATCCCCGGTGCCGCAGCCGGGGCCGAAGCCGAGCCGAGCGCGGTCACGGCTGGATCCAGGCGTCGGCGAAGTCGCCGAACGCCTCCGAGGTGAAGCGGAAGCCGTGCACCGCCGACGAGACGCCCGCCAGCTGCACCCGCTCGGCGAACGGGAAGACCAGGGCGTTGTCGATCAGGTAGTCCTGCAGCTCGCCGTAGACCTCGGCGCGCGCCGCGGTGTCGACCGTCTGCACGCCCTCGTCGAGCAGGGCCTGCACGGTCGCGGCCTGCTCGGCGTCGAGGCCGTTCGTCGCCTGCGCCTTCGAGCCGGCGTAGCGGGAGTCGATGATCCACTGGATCACTCCCGGGTCGGCCCGCGTGTAGTAGGTCGAGATCAGGTCGTAGTCGCCGCTGTTCAGCACGTCGGCGCGCTGGGCGTTGGTGATCACGTTCAGCTCGAGCTCGATGCCGACCTGCTTCAGCTGGTCCTGGATCAGCTGATCGCCGGCACCGAACTGGGTGACGATCGGCACCGAGAGCGTGAGCCGCCGCCCGTCCTTCGAGCGGTAGCCGTCGTCGCCGAGCTTCCAGCCCGCCTCGTCCAGCAGCTCGCCCGCGCCCTCGGCGTCGAAGGCGAGCTTCGACGACTTGTCTTCGTAGAACGGAGTCGTCGTGTTGTAGATGCTGGTCGCGGCCGGGTAGCCGGAGCCGAAGACCGTCGTCGCGTAGGTGTCGCGGTCGATCGCCTTCTGCACGGCCTGCCGCACCCTCTCGTCCGAGAGGATCTTCCCCTCGGCGACGTTCGGGTAGTAGTTGCTCGCGGGGCCCGGCAGCGAGCGGCTCTCGACCGTGTCGCCGGAGCCCGTGATCACGGCCTGGTCGTTCTCCGAGATCGGGTTCCGCGGCCAGGCGATGTCGATCTCGTCGCTGGTCAGCTGCCCGACGCGGACGCTGTCCTCCGCGACGTAGCTGATGTCGATCCCGTCGAGGTGCGCCTCCCCCGTGTTCTCGCGCAGGGCCGAGCCCCAGGCGTACCCGTCGCGCTTGTCCAGCGTGATGCCGGTGCCGGGGGTGTACTCGGTCAGCGTGAACGGGCCGGAGCCGACGATCCCGCCGAGGCAGCGCTCCTCGGGCGTCCTCTCGTAGGAGGAGGCGGCGAGGATGGCGAGGTTGGTGGTCGAGGTGCCCTGCAGGAACGCGGCGTTGGGCGTGGAGAAGACGACCTTCACGGTGTCGGCGTCCACGACCTCCGTGCCCGAGTAGCCGGCGAGGTAGACGCCGCCGTAGGCCGAGGGCAGCTGCGCGAGGGTCGCCTTGTCGTTGTCGAACGAGGTCTTCACGCTCTCCGCGGTGAAGGGCGTGCCGTCCGAGAAAGTGACGTCGGTGCGCAGGTCGAAGGTGTACTCCGTGCCCGCGTCGTTGACACTCCAGTCGGTCGCGAGCCAGGGCTGGATCTCGCCGGTCTCCGGGTCCTGGTCGGTGAGCGAGTCGGCGACGTTGCGGATCACCGTGCGGTGCTCGATCCAGTAGGTCTGGAACGGGTCGACGCAGGAGAACGCGGCGTTGTCGGGGAAGAAGGCGAGCGAGAGCCGGCCGCCGTCGACGGGGGTCGCGTCGTCGGAGACGGCGCCCGCGCCCGAGGCGCCCGAGCAGGCGGAGAGGGCCAGCGCGGAGGCGAGCGCCAGGCCGACAGCGGCAGTGGCGCGTGATCGAGGGGAGGGTCGGTGAGTCATGGCGGTGGTCTCCAGTGCGGGGGTGTCAGAGGGCGGCCGCGAGCGAGCGCGTGCCGGCGATCAGGAGGGCGGCGTCGTCCTGCGGCGGGTGCACCCGGGAGGCGAGGACGTCGCGGAGGTGCCGCTCGAGCGGGTGGTGCCGGGTGAGGCCGGGGTTGCCGAGCGCGGCGACGGCCGTCTCGACCGCGGTGACGGCCGAGCGGGTGGCGAGAAGCTTGCCGACGACGAGGCGCTCGGCGGCGCGCGGATCGCCCGCATCCACTCGCGCGGCCAGCGAGAGCAGCACCTCTTCGGCCTGCACCAGCTGCGCCTGGATCTCGCCGGCGACCGAGCGGATCCGCTCCGTCGTGGCGATCGGCCGGCCGAGCGAGGTCGGGATCCGCTCGTTCGCGAAGCGCACGAAGAAGCTCTGCGCCGCCCGTCCGACGCCGACGTAGAGCGCCGCGACCGCGAGACCGAAGCCGCCGGCCGCCCCGGCCTCGGGCGCGAGCTGCGAGCGGGGCGTGCCGCGGAAGTGCTCGAACGGCAGGCGCACCTGCTCGTAGAGCACGTCGTGCGTGCTCGTGGCCCGCTGGCCCAGGTGGTCCCAGGTCCGCTCGATCCGGACGCCCGGGGCGTCGCCGGGCACGATCGCGTGCGCGAGCTCGGGCTCGCCCGACGCCCCGCCGTGATCGACCGCCCAGACCAGGTGGTACGCCAGCCCCTCCGAGCCGGTGGCGAAGCCCTTGCGGCCCTCGAGCAGCCAGCCGTCGCCGTCGCGGCGGATCGTCGTTGCGGGCAGGCCGCCCCGGGCCGGAGCGCCCCACTCGGGCTCGGCGCGCACCGCGTTGAGCAGCACGGGGCGCTCGGCGGAGTCGGCGAGCACCGAGCGGTAGAGCTCCTTCGGCCACAGCGCGGCACGGTCCTGCGCGGCGTGCTGCAGCACGGTCATCGCCGAGATCAGCGCGACCGCCGGGTCGCCCTGGCCGAGCGCGCCGAAGACGCGCACGAGGTCGACGGTGGAGGCGGGCGTGCCGCCGTAGCGGGTACCGACTCCGAGGGAGAGCAGTCCCGCCTCGTGCACGGCCTGGATCCCCTGCCAGGGGAACTCGGCGGTGCGGTCGTAGTGCTCGGCGGTCTCGGCCAGGCGAGCCGTGACCCGGGCGAGCGCGCGGTCGGAGACATCGGGCGCGGGCAGGACCGCGGCGGCGGAGCGGACCGTGGCGGCCTGTCCCGTGAGCAGCGTCACGCGATCGCCCCGGCGAGCTCGGCCTCGAGCGGCGGCTGCGCGACGATCTCGCCGCGGCGCCCGGTCGCCTCGCGGTGCGCGAGCTCCTGGCGCACCAGAGGGATGACGTACCGGCCGTAGTCGACCGCGTCGTTCAGGTTGTCGTAGCCGCGGATCGAGATCAGGTCGGCACCGAGGTCGACGTAGTCGAGGATCGCCGCGGCGACCGTCTCCGGCGTGCCGACGAGCGCCGTGGAGGCGCCGGCCGCCCCGGTGGCGGTCGCGGTCGGCGTCCAGAGCGCCCGGTCGTGCAGGTCCTTCCGCCGCGCGATGTCGAGGAGGCGCTGCGAGCCGACGTTCGCCGGGCCGGTGGCGCTCGGCGTCTGCACCCAGAGCCCCTTCTCGCCCTTCCGCGGGTTCGTCGTGCCGCCGCGGCTCTGCAGGATGCCGAGGATCCGGTGCGCCTTCTCCCAGGCGAGCTCCTCGGTCGGCGCGAGGATCGGCCGGAAGGTGACCCAGGTGCGCGGGGTGTCGGCGCGGCCGGCGGCGAGCGCCGCGTCCGCGATCCGGTCGATCTGCTGCTGGGTGTCGGCCAGCGGCTCGCCCCACAGGCCGAAGATGTCCGCGAGCGCGCCGCCCTGGCGGTAGGCCTCGTCGCTCGAGCCGCCGACCGAGATGGGGATGGTGCCGCGCACCGGCCGCACCCGCGAGACGAAGTCCTCGAAGCGGTAGTACTCGCCCTCGTGATCGAACGGCTCGGTCGCCGACCAGACCTTCCGGAGGATGCGGAGGTACTCCTCCTGCCGCGCGTAGCGCTCGGACTTGCTCAGCCGGTCCCCTTCGCGGGCCTGCTCGTGGTCGTTCCCGCCGGCGATGAAGTGCACGACGGCCCGTCCGCCCGAGAGCTGGTCGAGGGTGGCGAGCGCCTTCGCCGCGACGGTCGGGTAGACGGTGTTGGGCCGCAGCGCGACGATCGGCTTCAGGCGCTCGGTGTACTGGGTCACGGCGGCGGCGATCGTGAACGGGTCGTGCCCGGCCGAGCCGTAGGGCACCAGCGTGTAGTCGAAGCCGCCGTCCTCGAGGATCCGGGAGTAGCGGCGCAGGTAGGCCACGTCGATGGCCGGGTCCGCGAGGCCGTTGACCTCGTTGGAGTGGTTGACGTTGATCGCGGAGATGAACTCGACGGTCATGGGAGGTCCTTTCGAGAGGGTGCGGAGGCGCATCGGAGGCGCGCGGGCACGCCGGAGGAGCGCGGGACGGCGCGGAGAGAGGGACACGCGGCGGCCGCGGAGGCGGGCGGCGGCGCGCAGAGGCCGGGACGGGAGCGGCGAGGGCCGGCCGTCGGGCGGAGGAGTCGGGCGACGCGGAGGCGTCAGCGGGAGACCGGACAGGAACATCCGCGCACCGGCGCGAAGGGGTTCCCGTCCGAGGACATTCGAGTGCCGACGCTCCCGCGGCTCGCTGCACCGGTCGCGCCGAGCGGCGCAGCGGCGGTGAGGGCGGGCGGGAAGGTCATGGCTCCGACGCTACGGCCGGGGTGCTCCGGGCGTCCAACGATGATTCCGGATGCGTTCCGATCGGCGATCCCGATCGTTGGTAACGATTCGTCACACCCGCGCTGGCGGCCGGCGACGGAGGTCACACTCGCGCGCCCGCGGGCACCGCGACCGGCCTCGCGCGCACCGTGCCGAAGACCCCGGCGAGGGCGGCGAGCGCCGTGTCCTCGACGTCCGGGGCCAGGCCGCGCCGCGACACGAGGCGGAGGTTGACCGAGCCCAGGGCCGGCAGGTCGTGCCGCTCGACGAGTCCCTCGGCGACCGTGCCGCGGTGCGCGGTCGGCAGCACCGCGACTCCGACACCGGCGCGGGCCGCCGCGATCACGCCCTCCAGCCCCGTCGACTCGGCGACCACCCGCACCTCGTGACCGAAGGCGCCGAGCTGCTGCAACGCGCGCTGGCGCATCCCGCACGGCTCGGAGTAGGCGACGAGCGGGATCGGCGCGTCCTCCGGCGGCTGCCAGCCGGGTGCCGAGTACCAGTCGAGCGGCAGCGTCGCGACCTGGCGGCCCGGCAGGTCGCCGCCCACGCCGAGGATGACCCCGAGATCGACGACGCCGCGGGCCACCGCCTCCGCCAGGTGGGTGGAGCGGTCGAGTGTAAAGGTGAGCGGGCGGTCGTCGAAGGCGCGGTGCAGCGTCTCGAGCAGCCGGGGCAGCAGCTGCTCCGCGGCCGGCTCGGTCAGGCCGAGGGCGAGCGGGTTCTCGCTCGCCGCGTCGAGCAGCTCCAGCGCATCGTCGTGCACCGCCAGGATTCGGCGGGCCTGCACCAGGAGGCGCTCGCCGGCCGACGTGAAGCGGGCCCTGCGCCCGACCTTCTCGATGAAGGTGCGCTCGAGCCGCCGCTCGAGGGTGCGGACGTGCTGCGAGACCGTCGGCTGGCTGATGTGCAGGGCGACGGCCGCCCGGCCGAATCCGCCGCAGTCGGCGATCGCCACGAGCGTGCGCAGGTGGACGATGTCGAGGGTCTCGGGCATCCCCCGACGCTACGCACGCGCCCGACCCGGGGCGACCCGCGGCGCAACACGCCGACACGTCCGGGGAACGGCGAACGGCCGGGGCCCACGCTGATGCGGGAGTCCCGGCCGTACGAGTGCGCCGATCGGACCGGAGTCCGCCGGTCAGTGCGCGAGCACCGGCTCCGCGGAGGCTCCGGTCGAGACCGCGAGCCCCGCCGAGCGGCGGCGGAACAGCAGCACCGAGAGCACCGCGCCGAGGGCGAAGAAGCCCGCGCCCCAGCCGTAGGCGACCGCGTAGCTCTGCACCGCCGCCTCTGCCGCCGTCGCCGCCGTGGTCGGGGTGTGCGTGAGGAGGTAGTCGGTCACGGCGGTTGCCGCGAGCGTGTTCAGCAGCGCGGTGCCGATCGAGCCGCCGACCTGCTGGCTGGTGTTGACCATCGCCGAGGCGACGCCGGCGAAGCGCATGTCGACTCCGCGGGTGGCGGTCTGCATCGAGCCGGGCATGATCGAGCCCATCGCGAAGCCGAGCACCATCAGCGCCGGCAGCACGTCCGCCGCGTAGCCGCTGTCGAGGTCGAGGCGGGTGAGCAGCAGCATGCCGACCACGCCGAGCAGCATGCCGAAGGTCACCATGATCTTCGGGCCGAGGCGCGGCAGGAGCAGGTTGGTCGAGAGCTGCGCGGCGAGCACGAGCATCCCGATCATCGGCAGGAACGACAGGCCGGTCTGGATGGGCGAGTAGCCGAGCGAGACCTGCAGGTAGTACGTGACGAAGAGGAAGATCCCGAACATCCCCGCGCCGGCGATCAGCACCGAGAGGTACGCGGCGCCGCGGTCGCGGTCCAGCACGATCTGCAGCGGCAGCAGCGGGTGCTCGGTGCTGCGCTGGCGGAGCACGAAGCCGACCAGGAGCACGACCGCCGCCGCGAGCGGCACCCAGGTCATCGGCGAGTCCCAGCCGTCGGTCTCCGCGTTGGCGAAGCCGAAGACCAGGCCGAAGAGGGCGGCTGAGACGAGGATCGTCCCGGGCACGTCGAGCCGCGGCCGCGGGCCGACCCGGTCGATCGTCGGCACGAAGACGATGGCGCCGATGACCGCGACGACCGCGATCACGACATTGATGTAGAGGTTCCAGCGCCAGTCGAAGCTCTCAGTCAGCACGCCGCCGAGCAGGAGGCCGACCGCACCGCCGGCCCCGGCGATCGCGCCGAAGACGCCGAACGCGCGCGCTCGCTCCTTCGGGACGGTGAAGGTGGTGGTGAGCACGGCGAGGGCGGTCGGAGCGAGGAGGGCACCGAACACGCCCTGCAGGGCGCGGGCCGCGATGAGCAGCTCGAAGTTCGGGGCGGCACCGCCGAGCGCGGAGGCGATGGCGAAGCCGATCAGGCCGATGACGAAGGTGCGCTTGCGGCCGATCAGGTCGGAAAGGCGCCCGCCGAGCAGCAGGAGGCTGCCGAAGGCGAGCGAGTAGGCGGTGACGACCCACTGGCGGTCGCCGTCCGAGAAGCCGAGGTCGGCCTGGGCGGCGGGGAGGGCGATGTTCACGACGGTGGAGTCGAGCACGACCATGAGCTGGGCGAGCCCGACGGCGACGAGCGTCCACCAGCGGCGGGAGGACGGGGCCGGAACCGCGGGGGCGGCGGAGTCCGGCAGTGATGTGGTCTGCGACATGGAGGAGACCATATACGAGACTCGCCAGTTTCGGAACTGCGGAGTTCTTCAATTAGCATGGTGTTCACACGGGCCGTTCGCGCGGCCCTCCCGAACCGATTGGAGAAGCCGCGATGACGCCGCCCACTCCCCCCGCCGCCACCTGCGACGCCCCGGCACGCCCCGGCCGCCGCCGCGATCCGAACCGCGACGGCGAGATCCTCACCGCCGCCCTCGATGTGCTCGCCGAGACCGGCTACGACGGCATGACCATCGACATGGTCGCCGCGCGTGCGAAGGCCGGCAAGGCCACCCTCTACCGCCGCTGGGAGTCGAAGGCCGAGCTCGTGCTCGAGGCCGTCGCCTGCCTGAAGGGCGCCGACATCGACCAGGACGCGCTCCCCGACACCGGCACCCTGCGCGGCGACCTGGTCGCCCTGATCCGCCCGCGCGCCATCGAGGACGCCGAGCGGAAGCTCCGGATCATGTCCGGCGTCGTCGCGATGATCTCCAAGGCCCCCGAGCTGGCCGACGCCGTCCGCCAGGCCATCGTCGAGCCGCGCGCCCGCGCCAACCGCACGCTCCTGCGCCGCGCCATCGACCGCGGCGAGATCCCGGCCGACGTCGACGTCGACATGCTCGCCGTCCTGACCCCCTCGATGGTCTCCTACCGCGTGCTCCTGATGCGCGAGCCCGTCGACCGCGACTACCTGATCTCCCTCGTCGACAACGTGCTCCTGCCCGCGGTCGGCCTGCGCGGCGGGGCCACGCGGCCCGTGCTGATCGAGTAGCCCGCACAGCGGGCGCATCGAGATCCACCACCGCCCGACGGACGGGCCTGCAGACCCACCCTGCTGGGGACGACGGGGCTCGACGCGCCCCGCGGGTCCGCCCTGCTCAGCCGATTCCTCCGCGGCGACCGGAGCATCCCGGCACGACTCCGCGAGCGGATCCTCCAACGCCGACGCTGACCTCGATCAACCGTCGATGCCCGGCAGTCAGCGGGGAGGTGTTGCGGCATGTCCGGCCTCGGTGCAGCCGACCGCGGAACGACCGCAGGCCGGTGCGTTGCGGACGCTACCGGTCTTCGTGGCCGGACGATCGCGGTGCTGCGCTTGCACTGCGTGGTCGCGCTCGGAACGAGGAGAAGCGGCCGCCGGCATTCGCCGACGACCGCTTCTCTCAGCGGCTGGTCATCCGTCTCATCGAGATGGTCGGCCGGTGCGGGGTCAGCAGAGCGCTGCGCGCACCTGGCGGATGGTGGACAGCGACACGTTCGCGCCGAGGCGCTCGATCCTGCGCTGCAGGGCGGAGTCGGTCCTGGTCGTGCAGGCGGCGGCGATGCGCGGGTCGGTCGCGTCGATGCCCAGGCGCTTGAGGACCGCGGCGACCTTCGCCGGGACGGCGGGCTGGGGTGCCTCGGTGCTCGAGAGCTCACCGTCGATGCCGGTGCGGTCCTCTCCTGCGGTCACGAGGAGAGGCGTGGGAGTCCCTTCGAGGGGGACGTCCTTCCAGAACTCCCCGATGCAATCGGCGGGGAAGGGCTGGAACGAGATCTCGACGTCGCCCGGGATGACGCCGGTGATCGCGTAGGTGCCGTCCGGCTCCGTCACCTCGGAACGCCCCAGCAAGAGGTTGATGCGGTTCACCGCGACGACGGTGATCCCCCCGGTCGGGACGCCGTCACAGGTGACCCGGCCGGAGACGGTCGAGCCGAGGATCAGAGTCGCGTCGGCCGTCGCGACGGTACCGGCAGTGATGTCGACCTCGGTCGCTTCCGCGGTGGTGAGGACCCCGTCCCACATCTGCGACGCCCACTGAGTCCCCCTCGGCGCTTGGATCGCCAACTGGTAGGTGCCGGTCTCGACGCGCACGGAGTAGTGGCCCTGCGCGTCGCTCGTCGCACCGTCCCCGACCTGGTACCCCTCTTCGCTGATGGGGATCACGTTCGCGCCGGCGACCGGACCGGCTCCGGCTCCGCTCACCGTTCCCTCCAGCGTCCCGTACGCCACGTCGGCTCGTGCCGGCACGGCGGCACCGACCGTCAGTGCGGTGGCGAAGGTCATGGCGGCGATGCCGATGGATGTCATGCGTACTCGGCGGCTGGACTGTCGGAGCATGTGATTCCCCTCTCACGGCCGTCGCACAGGCGCGACGATCCCGCTCGCACGGTATCGGTTCCAGGTCGGATCGCAGCAGCCCCACTCCTCCCTTGCCACGGTGCTCGGAGGCGCTCGGATCAGATCGCCTAACGTCCGGCGGAGTGTGCTCCGGATCGGCGGGGCTCCTCGCATCGGGGCTCGCAGGCTTCCCCGACGGGGAAGCAGAAGTGCTCCTCATCAGGGCTGTGCTTCCTCTCGGCGCGACCGGTGGGACCCGTCGAGGCTCATCGCGTCGTCACTCACGGTGATGTGCTCGCGGAGAAGGCTGAGACTCCGGCCCGACATCGCGGTGGTGTTGCGGCGCCGGCCGGCGCTCCCGCGGCCGCCCGCGTCACGAGCATCCCCGCGAGTCTCCTAAAATCGGAGCCATGTCGAAGGTCTTGAACAGTCTGCCCGTGGGCGAGCGCGTCGGAATCGCATTCTCGGGAGGGCTCGACACATCGGTCGCGGTCGCCTGGATGCGCGAGAAGGGCGCGGTGCCCTGCACCTACACCGCCGACATCGGCCAGGCCGACGAGCCCGACATCGACAGCGTGCCCGCGCGCGCCGCGCAGTACGGCGCCGAGATCTCGCGTCTCGTCGACGCGAAGAGCGCCCTGGTCGAGGAGGGGCTCGTCGCGCTGCAGTGCGGCGCCTTCCACATCCGCTCCGGCGGCAAGACCTACTTCAACACCACTCCCCTGGGCCGCGCCGTCACCGGCACCCTGCTGGTCCGCGCGATGCGCGAGGACGGCGTCGACATCTGGGGCGACGGCTCCACCTACAAGGGCAACGACATCGAGCGGTTCTACCGCTACGGCCTGCTCGCCAACCCGCGCCTGCGCATCTACAAGCCGTGGCTCGACGTGCAGTTCGTCAACGAGCTCGGCGGCCGCACCGAGATGTCGGAGTGGCTCGTCGCCCGCGGCTTCCCGTACCGCGACGCCACCGAGAAGGCGTACAGCACCGACGCCAACATCTGGGGCGCCACCCACGAGGCCAAGCGCCTCGAGGAGCTCTCCAGCGGCATGGAGCTGGTCGAGCCGATCATGGGCGTCGCCGCCTGGCGCGAGGACGTGGAGATCGCCGCCGAGACGGTCAGCGTCCGCTTCGAGGCCGGCCGTCCGGTCGCCCTCAACGGCGTCGAGTACTCCGACCCGGTCGCCCTCGTCCTCGAGGCGAACGCGATCGGCGGGCGCCACGGCCTGGGCAACTCCGACCAGATCGAGAACCGCATCATCGAGGCCAAGAGCCGCGGCATCTACGAGGCGCCCGGCATGGCGCTGCTGCACCTCACCTACGAGCGCCTGCTCAACGCGATCCACAACGAGGACACCATCGCGCAGTACCACTCCGAGGGCCGCCGCCTCGGCCGCCTGATGTACGAGGGCCGCTGGCTCGACCCGCAGTCGCTGATGCTGCGCGAGTCCATCCAGCGCTGGGTCGGCTCCGCCGTCTCCGGCGAGGTCACCGTGCGCCTGCGCCGCGGCGACGACTACACCATCCTCGACACCACCGGCCCCGCCCTGAGCTACCACCCCGACAAGCTCTCGATGGAGCGCGTCGGCGACGCCGCCTTCGGACCCGAGGACCGCATCGGCCAGCTGACCATGCGCAACCTCGACATCGCGGACTCCCGCTCGCGCCTCGAGCAGTACGCCGCCGCGGGCCTCGTCGGCGGCTCGACTGCCGAGCTGGTCGGCCACCTCGAGATCGGCGAGGCCGAGGCCATCACCGAGGGCAACGGCTCCGCCGCCGCCGACGCGCTCGGCCGCGCCACCGACCTCGCCTCCGAGGGCGCCGCCTTCGACGCCGGCACCGACTGACGCACCCCTCCTGAGGGCCGGCGGGGACTCCCCCGCCGGCCCTTCGTCGTGCCGGGACTCCGCCCCACCACCTCCGGCACGCGAACCCACCCCCCGGCACGCCGAAACCCCCGGATTCCTCGAGCCGGACGTGATCCCGCGAGCCCAACCCGCCCGCCCCGCACCTCCGGCACGCCAGACCGTCCCGGGCACGCCGGAACGGCCCGATTCCACGAGCCGAACGTCAGTTCACGAGCCGAAGCTCCCGCCCCGCCACCTCCGGCACGCGAAACGACCCTCGGCACGCCGGAACGGCCCGATCCCGCGAACCCGAAGCGGTTCCGCGAGCCGGACGTCCGCTCGTCGGACCGCCCTCACCGCCGCGGACACGGACATCCGCTCTGCGTCCCACGCCCGCCGCCGCCACCTCCTCCGACCGGAGGGGTGGTCGCGGTGCCTCGTCGCGGCTCCTGGCTCGGGTCTGGCGGGCGCGCCGCAGGCGCGCGGGAAGGAGCCGCGACGAGGCACCGCGTCCACCCCGTTCGCACCGAGCGCGACGTCGCGAAGCGACGAGCACTCCAGCAGTCAGCGCCCCGGGCCGTCAGTCCCCCCGCACCAGCCCCAGCGCCGCTTCCGCCGTCGCCACCGACTGCCCCGGATCGACCCGCGCCAGCACCAGCGCCGTCACCAGCAGCGACACCAGCACCCCCGCCTGCCGCCCCCGCCACTCGGCGGACTCCCCCGGCCACCGCGCCGCCGCCCCCGCGAGCATCGCCCGCTGCAGCTCCGCCCGGTACTCCGCGATCACCTCGCGCACCGCGTCGTCGCGCGCGATCGGCGCCCCCGCCGCATTGAGGAGGAGGCACCCGCTCTGCGCCGACACGGTCCGCGGATCCGCGAGCGCATCCCGCAGCCCCGAGAAGTAGTCCCCGAGGGCCGTCGGTGAGACGTCGACCCGGGTGAGCGGCTCCAGCCGAGGCCGCACGATCTCGTCGAGGTAGCTCTGCACCGCCGCGTCGAAGAGCCCGCGCTTGCTGCCGAACGCGTGGTACAGGCTGGAGCGGCCGAGTCCGGTCGCCGCCTCGAGCTCGGGCAGCGACGCCTCCTCGAAGCCGCGGTCCCAGAAGACGGCGCGCGCCGACCGGACCACCTGGTCGGTGTCGAAGCTCTGCGTGCGTCCCACGGCGACTCCCTCTGCTGACTGGCGAAAAGAACCGGACTGTTGTGAACCGGTCGTTCCAGTATAGAGTGAGGCCGTTCGGTAGTGAACCGAGCGATACACAATCAGGAGGCCCCGCCGTGATCGTCATCGGACTCGTTCTCGCCGTCCTCGCGGCGCTGCTGCACGTCTACATCTTCGTGCTGGAGTCGCTGCTCTGGACGACCCCGCGCGCCCGCTCCACCTTCGGGACCACGGCCGGCGAGGCCGAGTCGACGAAGGAGCTCGCGTTCAACCAGGGCTTCTACAACCTGTTCCTCGCGATCGTCACGATCGTCGGCGTGATCGTCCTCGCCTCCGGAGCGATGGCCGTCGGCGCCGCACTCGTCTTCACCGGCACCGGATCGATGGTGGCCGCAGCCCTCGTGCTGCTGCTCTCCTCCCCCGGCAAGCGGCACGCGGCCCTCACCCAGATGGCGCCAGGACTGCTCGCGGTCCTCGCGCTCGGCATCGGCCTCGCCGCCTCCTGATCCCCACCCCCACGACCCCTCGGAAGGCTCCATGACCACCGTCACCAGCACCCAGATCCAGCTCGTCCGCCGCCCCGTCGGCTGGCCCGTCGCCGAGGACTTCCGCACCGCGCAGGTCGAGTACGACGAGCCCGCCGCCGGCGAGATCCGCGTGGAGAACGCCTTCCTCTCCGTCGACCCCTACATGCGCGGCCGGATGAACGACGTCAAGAGCTACACCCCGCCGTACGCGCTCGGCGAGACGATGACCGGCGGCGCGATCGGCCGCGTCACCGTGTCGAGCGACCCGGACTTCCCGGTCGGCGCCGTCGTGCTGCACCAGCTCGGCTGGCGCGACATCGTCCAGGCCGAGATCTCGGCGTTCCGCGTCGTCCCCGAGATCCCCGGCGCCCCGCTCTCGCTGCGGCTCGGCGTCCTCGGCATGACCGGCCTCACCGCCTTCGTCGGCCTCACCACCATCGCGGGGCTGAAGGAGGGCGACACCGTCTTCGTCTCCGGCGCCGCGGGAGCCGTCGGCTCGGCCGCCGGCCAGATCGCCCGCCTGCTCGGAGCGAAGCGCGTCATCGGCTCCGCCGGCTCGGCCGAGAAGGTCGCGCTGCTGACGGAGAAGTACGGCTACGACGCCGCGTTCGACTACCACGCCGGCCCCATCCGCGAGCAGCTCGCTGCCGCGGCGCCCGAAGGCATCGACGTGTACTTCGACAACGTCGGCGGCGACCACCTCGAGGCGGCGCTCGACGCCTTCAACGACGGCGGACGCGCGGCGCTCTGCGGCGCGATCGCCGGCTACAACAGCACCGAGAAGCCGGCCGGCCCCGACAACATGGCCAACATCATCACCCGCGGGCTGACCCTGCGCGGCTTCACCCTCTCGGCGTACCTCGACCACGCCCCGGAGTTCAACCGCCTGATGGGCGGCTGGTTCCAGGAGGGGAGCATCGCCTACGACGAGACCGTCGTCGACGGCATCGACCACGCGGTCGACGCCTTCCTCTCCATGATGAGCGGCGGCAACACCGGCAAGATGGTCGTCCGCCTCTAGTGCGACGCCGAGGCGTCCCCGGACCGTCGAGACGTCCCGCTACTGCGGGCTGTCTCGACCGTCCGGGGACGCCTCGCTCGGCCCATGCTGGTCGAGTAGCCCCGCAGGGGCGTATCGAGACCCACCGTCACCAGCAGGGCGGGTCTGCAGACTCAGCGTCCTGACGGTGGTGGATCTCGATACGCCCGCTCCGCGGGCTACTCGATCAGCATGAGCGCAGCCCTCTCCGAGGGCTGCTCGATCAGCAGGCAGTGCCCCCGCCCGACGCCTCAGCGCTTGACGGCGTCGATCTTCAGCATCTTGGCGATGACCGAGTCGAGCTCGGAGTCGTCGAAGATCTTCTTCCAGTCGTCCTTGATCAGCGCCTCGCGGCCGTAGCCCATGGCGATGTGGCACGCCTCGGAGAACGGGTTCGAGCCGCGCAGGCCGTTGGTCAGCGCGATCCAGGTGTGGCCGTAGAGCATCGCGCGGGCCGCCTCGTAGGGCACGCCGACGCCGTTGACGGTCTCGTCGAGCGCCTCCTTGAGGAACTCGCCGACCATGCAGGCGATGGTCTCGACCAGGGTCGGCTCGAGCACGGCGAGCTGCTTGACGGTCACCCAGTGCACGGCGATGACGGGCGCGTAGATGGTCGAGATGACCTTCTCCGCGATCGCCCGCACATCGTCGTCGGCGTCCTCGAGGGCTGCGACGACCTCCTGCGGCGCGGCGATGCCGCCGAACGTGTCGGCCCACTCCTCCGGCGTCGTGCGCTCGAGGAACACCGACGGGTGGCACGGGTGCGCCACGGCGTAGTGGATGTCCTCGCGCGTCGCCAGCAGCCCCGCGTAGGCGGCGGCCGGGTCGAGGGTGAGGATGATCGCGCCGCTCTTCATCTGCGGGATCACGTCCTCCGAGACCGCGCCGAGCACGACGTCCGGGACGGCGAGGATGACGACGTCGGCGTCCTTCACGGCGTCGGGCGTCGCGGTGATCTCGCGGCCCGCCTCGCGGGTGCGCTCCTGGCCGGCGGGCGAGGCCTCGCTGTAGAGGGCGTTGTACTCGGACTTCTGCAGGTTGTTCGAGACCCGCATGCCCATCTTGCCGCCGGCGCCGATGACGGCGACGGTGAGGGCGGAGGCGGCGGTGCCCGGGGCGGTGGTGGCGGTGGTGTCGGTCATGAGTTCCTTCTCCTGAGCTGGTCGAGGGTGGTGCGGGTCCACTCGGCTTCGAGCCGGGTGGTGACGAGCGCCTGCTCCGCGGCGGGGACGGTGTCCTGCCAGGGGAGCCAGAACTCGATGATCTGGGTGATGCCGCGCTCCGCCGGCCGGAGCAGCGCGAGCATGCCGTCGTAGTCGAGGCGGCCGTCGCCGAGCGCCGTGCCGGTGTAGACGAAGCCGACCCAGCCGGGATTGCGGCTGAAGTCGAAGTCCTTGACGTGCCAGTTGGCGACGTACGGGGCGCAGCGGGCGGTGACGTCCTCCGGCAGCTCGAGGTTCGCGACGGTGTTCGCCGGGTCGAGGCAGATCCGGATCCGCGGGTGATCGAGCGTCGCGATCACGTCGACGAGGTCGGCCGTGCTCACCTGTTCGTAGGTCTCCAGGGCCAGCGTGACGCCGGCCTCCTCCAGCTCGGGCGCGATCTCGCGCAGGCGTCGCAGCGTCTCCGCGCGGTCCGGCCGGTCCTCCCCCGACGTCCACATGCTGCGCAGCAGCACGACGTCGAGCGCACGGGCGAGGCGGAGCCAGCGGCGCAGGCGGGCGGGATCGGTGCCGCGGGTGCCGAGCTCGAGCGCGACCCCCTCGGCGTCCGCGACCGCGCGCAGCGAGGCGAGCTGCTCGTCCGAGTACTCCTCGAGCGCCGGCACGTCGCAGAGCTGCAGCAGGTCGACGCCGAGCGCGGCGGTCTCGCGGACCATGTCCTCGACGCCGAGCGGCTCGGGGACGCGGTCGGAGGAGCGCCAGAAGAAGGCGTAGCTGCTCAGCCCGATGCGGCTCACGACCGAGCCTCCGAGTCCGCGCGCACAAGAGCGAGCGCCTCGTCGAGGATCGCGCCGACCGCCTCCGGATCGTGCGCGAAGCGGCCGAGGAACAGCCCGGGCACGCGGCCCTCGAGTGCGGTCAGCAGCCCTGGTCCGGCGCTGCCGCCGTAGATGACGCGGCTTCCGGCGCGGCCGGGCAGCTCGGCGAGGGCCGCCTCGAGTGCGGTGACGACGCCGGCGATGAAGGCCGGCTCGGCGGGCTCGGGCGCGCCGATCGCCCAGACCGGCTCGTACGCGGCGAGGATCGGGCCGACGGCGCCGGCCTCGTCCGCATCCGCGAGGGCGGAGCCGATCTGCGCGAGCACGAGCTCGACGGCGTCCTCGACGGAGCCGCGCTCGGTCTCGCCGACGCAGAGCAGCGGGACGAGGTCGTTGCGGAACGCCGCCGCGACCTTCGCGCGCACGCGCTCGTCGTCGTCGCCGAAGAGCGCGCGCCGCTCGGCGTGGCCGATCTCGACCAGCCGGCAGCCGACCTCGCGCAGCTCCGCGCCGCTGACCTCGCCGGTGAACGCTCCCGCGTCCTCCCAGAACAGGTCCTGCGCGCCGAGCGCGACACCGGCCTCAGCGGCGAGGGCGCCGACCGGCACCAGCGCGGGGAAGGTCGGCACCACGAACAGCTCGACGGCTCCGGAGGCGGTCGCCTCGTGCGTCCGCGCGATCTCGGCGATGCGCTGCATCCACTCGAGCGTCCGCGCGTGGCCGAAGTACATCTTGAGGCTCACGCCGACGGTGAACGCCGGGGCGTCCCCGGCGGCGCGGCTCAGCACGAGCCGACCGTGGCGGCGTCGTCGGCGACCGGGTTCCCGGCCTCGTACGCCTCGATCACGCGCACCTTCTCGGCGGAGGCGGAGGACGTGTCGAACTCGTAGCCGAGCCACTCCTTCGCGAGCCGGCGGGCGAGCTCGATGCCGACGACGCGCTGGCCCATGCAGAGCACCTGCGCGTCGTTGGAGAGGATCGAGCGCTCGACCGAGAACGAGTCGTGCGCGGTGACGGCGCGGATGCCCGCCACCTTGTTCGCGGCGATCGCGACGCCGAGTCCGGTGCCGCAGATCAGGATCGCGCGGTCGGCCTCGCCGCGGGCCACCATCTCGGCCGCGGCGATGGCGACGCTCGGGTAGGGCGTGTGCGACGAGGCGTCCACGCCGACGTCGACGACGGACGCGACGCGGGAGTCCTTCTCGAGGTCGGCCTTGACGATCTCCTTGTAGTCGAGACCGGCGTCGTCGGAGCCGACGACGAGGCGGAGGGGTGCGCTCATGGGTGTTCTCTCCTTGCTGGAAGCGGTCGTGGGGACGGGGTCGACGCTACGCGCCGCTGCCGACAGAGCCGGGGGCGGTGGCGGGCGAGGCGTCGCCCGCACGCAGCACCGCGCCGATCGCGGTGACGATGAGCCCGAGCGAGTGCGCGCCCGCGTCGGGAGTGCCGAGGCTCTTCTCGGCGTGCGGCCGGGCGCGGCCCATCCTCGGCAACAGCTGCGCGGTGGCGGCGGCGGCGGCCGTGCAGGCCTCGGCGGCCCGGGTCCAGGCCGCGGGCAGCTCCTCCCCCGCGGAGACGGCCTCGCCGAGGACGTCGGCGAACGGGACGAGGGAGTCGACCATCGTCTTGTCCCCCGGCGTCGCGCCGAAGCGGAGGATCGCCGCGCGGGCGCCGTCGACCCCGTCGACCACCGCGGCGGCCGTGGGCGCGGCGGTGTCGCCGAGCGCCGAGCCGACCGCGGCGAGCGCGGCGCCCCAGAGCGCTCCGGAGGTGCCGCCGGCCCGGTCGGACCAGGCGTCGCCGGCGTGAGCGAGCACGGTGCCCGCCCCGGCGCCGGCCCCGAGCGCGGCCCGGGCGGCGGCGACCGCCGCGTGCACGCCGCGCTGCATGCCGATGCCGTGATCGCCGTCGCCGGCGACCGCGTCGATCCGGCCGAGCTCGTCGGCGTTCTCGTCGATCGTGGACTGCGTCGCCTCGAGGGCGGCGAGCACGGTGCGGGCGGCGTCGCGGGAGTCGTCGCTCGCCTCGCCGATGACGACCGCGGCCGTCTCCTGCTCCGTCACCGCGGCCTGCTCGGCGGGGCGGACCGAGCCCTTGCGGTAGGCGGGCGCCTCGGCCGGAGCGGCCCAGAGCCGCTCCAGCTCGTCGTCCACCCAGAAGAAGGTGAGCGAGACGCCGGCCATGTCGAAGCTCGTGACGAGCTCGCCGACCTCGGGCTCGAGCACTTCGAGGCCGCGATCGCGCAGGCGCTGCTCGACGCCGGAGTAGACGACGAACAGCTCCTCGTACTTCACCGAGCCGAGCCCGTTCAGCACGACGACCAGGCGCGAGCCCTCGGCCGCGTCGACGCCGTCGGGCAGCTCGGCGAGCAGCGACGAGACCAGCAGCTCGGCGAGGCCGTCGGCCGTGGGCACGTCGTCCTCGCGGATGCCGGGCTCGCCGTGGATGCCCATGCCGACCGCCATCCGGCCCTCCGGAACGGTGAACAGCGGCTCGGACGCCCCGGGCAGCGAGCAGCCCGAGAACGCCACGCCGAAGGAGCGGGTGCGCTCGTTGGCGAGGCGGGCGATGCGCTCGACCTCGTCCAGCGAGGCGCCCTCCTCCGCGGCGGCACCCGCGACCTTGAAGACCGTCAGGTCGCCGGCGATCCCGCGGCGCTTGTGCTTCTCGGCGACGCTCGCGCTCGAGACGTCGTCCGTCACCGTGACGGTGCGGACGTCGATCCCCTCGTCGCGCAGGCGCCGCTCGGCCGCGTCGAAGTTCAGCACGTCGCCCGCGTAGTTGCCGTAGCTGAGCAGCACGCCGCCGCCGTGCTCGGCCGCCGCGGCGACCGAGTGCACCTGCTGCGCGGACGGCGAGGCGAAGAGGTTCCCCATCGCCGCGCCGTGCGCGAGGCCCTGCCCGACCAGACCGCCGAACGCCGGGTAGTGGCCGGAGCCGCCGCCCACCACGAGGGCGACCGAGCCGGGCGCGCTCACGGTCGAGCGCACCACGCCGCCCTGCACCCGCCGCACGAAGCGGCGGTTCGCGGCGACGAAGCCGTCGATCATCTCGTCGGCGAAGTCGGACGGGTCGTTGTAGAGCCGGGTCATCAGGAGTCCTGTTCGAGGAGGGTCGGCGGGCGGTCGGCGGGTCGTGCGGGTGCTCAGTGCGCGATGACGTCGACGCTCGGGGCGTCGAGCGGCGCGTCCTTGTAGCGGCGCGCGAGGAGGGACATCAGCACCGCGGAGAGCAGCAGGAAGAAGCCGACGATGACCATCGGAACCTCGTAGCCGCCGGTCGCGTCCTTCAGGGCGCCCGTGATGTACGGGGCCGAGAAGCCGGCCAGGTTGCCGACCGTGTTGATCAGCGCGATGCCGGCCGCGGCCGCCGCACCGGTCAGGAACCGGGTCGGGAAGGTCCAGAAGTTGGGCAGCGCCGAGAAGATCGCCATCGCGGTGACGGTGATCACGGCGATCGTGGCCGCCGGGGAGCCGGCGAAGAGCGCGAGCGGGATGCTCAGGCCACCGACGATCGCGGGGATCACGATGTGCCAGGTGCGGACGCCGCGGCGGGTGGCGTCGCGCGACCACAGGTAGAGGGCGATGGCCGCGGGAACGTAGGGGATCGCGGTGATCAGGCCCTTCTCGAAGATGCCGAAGGTGGTGCCGTACTGCTCCTGGAAGCCCTCGATGATCGTGGGCAGGAAGAAGGCGAGCGCGTAGAGGCCGTAGATGAAGCCGAAGTAGACGAAGCTCAGCATCCAGACGCGGCCGCTCTTGAAGGCGGAGGACATCTTGGGGTGCGTGGTGACGCCCTTGGTCTTCACGTCCTCCTCGCGCTTCAGCGCGGTGGTCAGCCAGACCTGCTCCTCGCGGGTCAGCCACTTCGCGTCGGAGGGCTTGTCCTTGAGGTAGAACCAGGCGATGACGCCGATGACGATCGCGGGCAGCGAGACGCCGAGGAACATGAAGCGCCAGCCCTCGAGGCCGAGGAGGCCGTCCTGCTCGATCAGCAGGCCCGCGAGCGGGGCGCCGACGACCGTGGTGAGCGGCTGCGCCAGGTAGAAGAGGGCGAGGATCTTCGAGCGGTGCTTGGCCGGCACCCAGAGGCTGAGGAAGAGGATCGCGCCGGGGAAGAAGCCTGCCTCGGCGACACCGAGCAGGAAGCGCAGGGCGACGAGCTGCTCGAAGTTCTGCACCCAGGTGAAGAGGAGCGCCACGATGCCCCAGCTGACCATGATGCGGGCGAGCCAGCGGCGGGCGCCGAAGCGGTGCAGCGCGAGGTTGCTCGGCACCTCCAGCAGGATGTAGCCGATGAAGAAGACGCCCGAGGCGAAGCCGAACTGGGCCGCCGAGAGGGCGAGGTCGGCCTCCATGCCGTTCGGCGCGGCGAAGCCGATGGCCGTGCGGTCGAGGTAGTTGATGAAGAACATCAGGGCGACGAACGGCACGAGCCGGATCGACACCTTCCTGATGGCGCTCTTCTCGACGGCGGCGTCCGCCGTCGCGGTTCCGCCTGTGCGGGAGGGAAGGTCCACGTCGATCTCCTGATCCGTGTCAACGACTGTGTTGGGTGGTGCGGGGTGGGGTTCGGGCCGCCTTCGGGGGAATTGGCTGACCGGTTGACCAATCTGAGGATGCCGTGTCGAGGCCGCGCTTGTCAACCGGTTCTCCGGTCGCGTCGCTGCGCGCCGGTCGATGGCGCGGTTGCTACGGTCGGACCATGCCGGCGTACCCCGAAGACGACCCGTCCCTCGTGCGCCTGGAGCTGCAGGTCCTCCCCCGCGGCACCGCCGTCGCCGAGGTGGCCAAGCAGCTCACCTCGCTGCTCACCCGCGGCGACCTCGTCCCGGGATCCCGCCTCCCGCCGGAGCGCCAGCTCGCCGAGAGCCTCGGTGTCGGCCGCTCGGCGGTGCGGGAGGCGCTCGCGGCGCTGGAGATCCTCGGCATCGTCACGGTGCGGCCCGGCTCCGGCACCTACCTGCGCGACAGCACCTCCGAGCTGCTCCCGACGACGCTGAGCTGGGGGCTGATGCTCTCCGCGGGGCGCACGGCCGAGCTGATCGAGGTGCGCGGCACCCTGGAGGTGCAGGCCGCGATGCTGGCGGCGCTCCGGATCGACGACGAGGGCCTCGGCCGGCTGCGCGCGCACCTGGCGGCGATGGAGTCGCACCTCGACGACATCGCGGCGTTCGTCGAGGCGGACGTGCGCTTCCATCTGCAGATCGCCCTCAGCGCCGAGAACGTGGTGCTGCGCGATCTGCTGCAGACCATCCGCTCGCTGCTGCGCCTCTGGGTCGAGCGCGCGCTGAGCAGCCCGGAGCAGGCTCGCGACGCCTTCACCGAGCACCGTGCCGTGCTCGAGGCGATCGAGGCGCGCGATCCCGCCGCCGCGGCGCGGGCGATGGAGGCGCACATGAGCACCGCCTCGCGGCGGCTGGCGGACACCGGGAGCTGATCCGCGGGCCGTCGATCCGGGCCGTCGATCCGGCGCTGCCTATCCGGGGCTGCCGATCCGGGGCTGCCGATCGCGCCCCGCGGTGGCAGACTCGGCCCATGAGCGTCCTCCTGCGCCGCGGTGCCGCGGCGGCCCTGACCCTCGCCGCCGTCGGCCTCCTCGTCACCGGCTGCGCGGGACGCGCCGACATCGCCTCCTCCACCTCGCCACTGCCGCGGCCGAGCATGACGGCGACGGCGACGCCCTCTGTCACGCCGACCGCGACGGCGCCCGCATCGCTCGCTCCGTCCGCGGAGCCGACCCCGACGCCGACGGCCGCCCCGGAGACTCCCGCTCCGGTGCCGACCGCGACCCAGCCACCCGCGCCCGCGCCGGCTCCCGAGCCCGAGACCGTCCGCTGCGTCGGGAGCGACCTCTCGCTCGAGTACCGCGCCGACCCCGACGCGTCCGGCGCGGGCAGCAGCGCCTTCGACCTGATCTTCACGAACACGACGGACCGCGCCTGCACCCTCGCCGGCATCCCCGGCGTCTACGCCGCCGGGGCCGACGGCAGCCGCCTCGGCGCGGTCGCCTCCGCCGACGGCCCGAACCCGTCCGGCCTGCTCGCCCTCGCTCCGGCGGCGCAGGCGGACGTCCGGGTCGCCTGGCACTCCCCCGGCGCCTTCGGCTGCCCGACCGCGACGTCGACCTTCCTGGTGGCCGAGGTGATCGACGCGGCCGACGCCGCCGTCCGCGCGCCCGCCGCGATCGAGGTCTGCACCGACAGCACCGTGGTCATGGACGCCTCGACCTACACGCTGCTCGGCTAGGTCCTGAGCCGGTCCCGCGAGGACCGCGCCCAGGTGATGGAATGGACGCGGACAAGGAGAACCCATGCTCATTTCCCCGCACGACACCGGCGCCCACGCCCGGTCCACCCGCCTGCCCTCCGTGCAGGCCGCCCGCTCCGGCGGGCACTCGCTCGTGACGGTCGCCGTCTGATGGCCGAGGAGCGCGCGATCCTCGCCGGAGGCTGCTTCTGGGGTCTGCAGGAGCTGATCCGGGACCTGCCGGGCGTCTTCGGCACCCGAGCCGGCTACGCCGGTGGGACCACCCCGAACGCCACCTACCGCCACCACGGAGACCACGCCGAGGCGGTGGAGATCGAGTTCGACGACGAGAAGACCACGTACCGCGATCTGCTCGAGTTCTTCTTCCAGGCGCACGATCCGACCACGCGGAACCGGCAGGGCAACGACATCGGGACGGGCTACCGCTCCGTGATCGTGGCCCTGACGCCCGAGCAGGAGCGCGTCGCCCGCGAGACGATCGCCGAGATCGACGCCTCCGGCCGCTGGCCGGGCCCGGTCGTCACGGAGGTCCAGCCGGCCGGCGAGTTCTGGGACGCCGAGGAGGAGCACCAGGACTACCTCCGGAAGCACCCCGGCGGCTACACCTGCCACTGGGTGCGCCCGGGCTGGACCCTCGACGCCTGAGCGGCGGACCGCTTCCGGCGGCACCCGGGCAGCGGATCGGGGCCGACGCCCTGATCGCGACCCGGGTACCGGCGGCGGCGCTCACGTCCCGCGGAGGGCCGCGATCGGCTCGATGCGGGACGCGCGCCGCGCCGGCACGCTGCCCGCGAGCAGTCCGATCAGCGCGCCGAGGAGTGCGCCGCCGAACGCCACCCCGGGGTCGAGCACCGGGGTCCACTGCTGCGCGAGCGAGACCGCGAGCACCGCGAGGACGCCGGTCGCCGCACCGAGCAGACCGCCGAGGAGGCCGATCACGGCCGACTCGACGATGAACTGCTGCGCGATCCTGCGTCGTGTGGCGCCGAGGGCACGGCGCAGGCCGATCTCGCCGACGCGCTCCATCACCGACAGCGTGGTGACGTTGGCGATGCCGACGCCGCCCGCGAGGAGCACCACCACCGAGAGGATCAGGAACACCAGGTCCACGTCGGCGCGGACGTCGCCGGCCAGCTCGGACCGGCCGCCTGGCGCGGAGACGGAGACGGAGTCGGGTGCGTCCGGGGCGAGGGTCAGCGGAGCCTGCGCCGCGACCTGCGGGCCGGCGCCGATGTCGATGCGCGCCTGGAGGTCTCCCGGCGTCGCGAGCGCGAAGTCGGCCCGCGCGGTGCCGGTGGGGAGGACGACCGCGTCGAGCAGCTCGGCGCGGGCGTGGACGTCGGCGAAGATCCCGAGGACCGAGTAGGCGACTCCTTCGATCAGGATCGACGGCCGGGAGTCGACGCGCTCGACACCGAGCCGCTCCGCCGCGCGGCTGCCGAGGACGACGACGCGGTCGGCGCGCGCGTCGTGTCCGGAGTCGAACATCCGCCCGGTGGTCACGTCGCCCTCGAGGGTGCCGAGGAGATCGGCGGAGGCGGCGAACACCCGCGGCGGGGCGGCGGCGGGCGCCGAGGGATCGTTGACCGGGACGGCGGTGACGCTCGCGCCCTCGCGGAGGGACACCTCGCCGACGAGAGCCGCCTGCTCGACACCGGCGAGCCGGAGCACCCGGTCGACGGCGTCCCAGGGCAGGCGCCCGGTGGCGACGCTGTCGCCGGAGGAGTCCTTCGCCTCGGCCGGCTGCACGACGACCTGGGTGGCGGCGAACGCGTCGAACCGGCGGGCGAGCTGATCGGCGGTCGTCTGGGCGAAGCCGATCGTGGCGACGAGGGCGCCGATGCCGAGCACCGTGCCGAGCAGGGTCATCACCAGCCGGGCCGGCCGCGTGCCGATGTCGGAGGTGGCCTCGGCGAGCAGGTCGGCGGCGGTGAAGCGGTCCGCGCGACGGACGGGCCGCAGCAGCGCGGACGCGGCGGCCGAGCGCGGTCGCCGGCGCCCGAGCCGCCGGCGCAGCGCCGCGAGTGCCGGGCTCATGCGGTCACCTCCTGCATCCGTCCGTCGGCGATGCGGAGGCACCGGCGCGCCCGCCGGGCGACGGCGAGGTCGTGGGTGATGACGACCAGGGTGAGTCCGGTGTCCGTCAGCTCCTCGAAGAGCCGCATGACGTCCGCCGTCGTCGAGCCGTCCAGATTGCCGGTGGGCTCATCGGCGAGGAGGAGGCTCGGGCGGGCGACCACGGCGCGCGCCACGGCGACGCGCTGGCGCTCGCCTCCCGAGAGCGTGGTCGGCAGGAAGCCGAGCCGGTGCCCGAGGCCGACCCGGAGCAGGGCGTCGCGGGCGCGCGCCTCGCGGTCGGCGCGCGGCGTCCCGCTGTAGAGCATCGGCAGCATCACGTTCTCGAGCACCGTGCGCCGCGGCAGCAGGTGGAAGGACTGGAACACGAAGCCGATGCGCTGCGCCCGCACGGCGGCCCGGGTGTCCTCGTCGAGCGCCCCGGTGAGCGCGCCGTCGAGCCGGTACTCGCCGACGCTCGGCCGGTCGAGCAGCCCGAGGATGTTCAGCATCGTCGACTTGCCCGAGCCGCTGGGGCCGACGATCGAGACGTAGTCCCCCTCGTCGATCCGGAGGCTGACGCCCTTGAGCGCCTGCACCTCGGGCGGACCCGGGAACGAGCGGGTGACGTCCCGCAGCTCGACCAGCGGAGCGGTCACCGGCCGACCACGACCAGGTCGCCCTCGTCGAGCGTCCCGTCCACCGGCGACACCTCGACCGCGCCCTTCGCGGCGAGACCGGTGGTCACGACGACGAGCCGGGTGGCGGCGCCCGGATCGCGCGGATCGCCGTCGACGACCTCGACCCGGCTCTCACCGCCGGAGCCGGCGGACAGCGCGGCGACCGGGACCGAGAGCACGGCGCCCTCCGTCGCTCCGACCGCGACCGTGACCTTGACGTTGGTGTCGCGCAGCTGCTCGATCTGCTCGGGCGAGAGCGGGTCGGGGGTGAGCGTCACCGTCCAGCGCCCCTTGCCGTCCTTCGCGGGATCGACGCCCGACACCGTGGCGCCGTGCGACGACCGGTCGGGAAGTTCGAACGAGGCCTTCTGCCCGACCGAGAGCAGCCGCGCGTCGCCCTCGGCCGCGGAGCCGGAGAGCTCGACCTGCGCGCCGGAGACCGTCATCGCCGCCCCGGACAGGACGCCGCCGCGCTTGGCGGTGACGGCGTCCACCCGCCGCGGGAGCGAGGTTAGGAACAGCACCTCGCCTGCGGGGAGCGCCGGGAGGACGGACTGGCGGGCCCGAGTGAGGTCCTCCTGGGCCTGCGTCACCTGGGACTGCGCCGACTCGACGGCGCCGCGCTGGGCACCGGTGTCGGTGCTCGCGCCCAGCTGGGCCCGCCGGAGCTCGGCGAGGCCGAGCGCGTCGTCGAGGTCCGCGATGCGGAGGCCGTCCGGCGGCTCGGCCGCGCGGGCGGCCTCCAGCTCGCGTCGTGCGCTCGCGACCGCGTTGTCCGCCTCGCGGACCTCGACGGGCGAGGAGCCCGCCCGAGCGGCGTCGAGCTCCTTCTGCGCGGCGACGAGTCCCTGCTCGGCCGAGCGCAGCGTCTCCTGGGCGGCGCGGACGACGTCCTCGCCGTCCTCCTGCGTCGCGGGCGGCGCGTAGCCGGCCTGGGCGTACAGCTCGGTGACCGCGTTCGCGGCCGTCTCGTCGAAGACGTCGTCGGCCGGGTCGCCGGCGTCGATGCCGAGGCCGCGCAGCGCCGTCTTGAACTGCACCACGTCCGGCCCGGACACCCCGAACCGCAGGGTCCGGTAGGCCGGCAGATCGCCGGGGAGGACGATGACGGGGCGGCCGGCGATCTCCAGGGCGATCGACAGCGGCGACAGCTCGGTGCCGGCCGCCGGGACCTGACCGGTCACCACTGCCGCGCCCTGGATCCCGGTCGTGTCGACGGTCACCTCGACGGCGTCCGCGTAGCGCACCTCGCCGCGGAGGGTCACGTCGTTGCTCAGCTCGCCGGACTCGACCGGCGCGGTGATCAGGCCGGGGGCGGGCGGCTCCGCGTTCGCGGCGGCCTCGGCGGGCGACACCACGAACCTCCCGACGAGCAGGCCCGCGACGAGGCTCAGCAGCGCGGCGGCGGCCACGATCCAGAGGACGCGGTTGCGCGAGGCGACGGCGGCGAGCGCGGCGAAGCGGCCGCGGCGTCGCGGAGCCTGGGAGCCGTCGTCGGGACCGTCGGCGGGCTCGGTGACCGCGAGGAGGTCGAGCGGATCGGTCGGCGTCGAATCGGAGGTCGGTCGACCGGTCGGCTCCGAGTCGGACGGCGTCGGATCGCCGGAGCCCGGGCGGCGGGGAACGCGCATCTACTCGCCCTGCTCGGCGTCGGCCTTCAGCGCGTCGAGCTCAGCGCGGTGGTCGTCGATGAACTGCTGCTCCAGCGCGTCCTGGACCTTCTTGTGCACCGCGGTGTAGTCGGTCTTCTCCCGGCAGTCCAGATCAGCGAGGGCGAGCTCGATCTCCTCGTCCTTCAGCGCGACGAGCTTCGGGTCGGTCGGCTCGACCACCTGGTCGCCGGCCGCGTCGTAGACCGCCGTCAGCTTGTCGCTGATCGAGTTCACGGCGTCGTAGGGAGTGGCGAAGCCCGGGTAGCCCGCGTCGCTCAGGCAGGAGGACCACGCCGCATCCAGATCCGCCAGCTCGGGGACCGACTGCAGATCGGCGTAGAAGTCGTTCAGCGCGTCCATCACGGGCTTGTGCGTCTCCGCCGACGCCGGGTCCTCCCCCTCGAGCTCGTGCTGGGCGGCACCGAAGCAGCCCGCCGTCGTCCAGTCGTACTCGTACGACCCGTCCTCGGAGGCCGCGGCGTCCTCCGGCTCCGCCGGGCCGTGGAGCGCCTCGGAGTAGGCCGCCTTCTCGGACTCCGAGAGGCTGTCGTAGTACTCGGAGTTGGCGTCGACGTACTCGTCCTCCGGCTCGGCCGAGTCGTAGCGACCGGGAGAGTCGACGACGCCGTAGCCGTACTGCGCGACCCATTCGCGATCGTCCGGCTTGTAGGCGTCGGCGTCGGACGACGAGAACGACGCCGACTGCACGCTCGGGGTGTAGTCGAAGCCGGACTCCTGCATGCACGTCGCGACGAGCTCCTCGCGCTTGCGGTCCTGCTCCCTGTACTTCTCCTCCTGCTCCTCCGGCGAGAGGTCCCCGCCGGAGAGCGCACCGAGGTAGTCGATCAGCGGAGAGGTCGGCTCGGCGGTCTTCGCGTCCTCGGCAGGGGCGGAGCAGCCGGAGAGCGCCAGCACGCCGGACAGCGCCAGAGCGGACAGTGCCAGTGCGGAGCGTGCGGTGGTCAGATGGGCGCGGCGTCGATGCTTCACGGAGGTCCCTCTCGTTCGGGGGCGCGCGGCGCGGGCGGGGGTCCCGCGCTCGCGCGCCGCCGACGACGATACCGACGGATCCTCACCACCGTGTGGTCGGGGCGGTCTCTGGCGTCGCACGTCGGTCGACCCGCCGCGGGACGCCCACATCGAGCGGTTCCGGCGGCGCGAGACGTCGGTCCGCGGACGCGGCTACGGCGTCAGCAGCACCCGCGCGGCTCCGCCCGGTTCGAGCACGAACGGCTCGCCGACCGCTTCCCCGGCCGCCTCCCAGCGCTCGATCCCCGTCGGATCGACCGCCACCGCGACGCCGCCCGGGTTGCCGAGCAGCACCACCCGGCCGTCCGCGGCGACGGCTCCGAGCGCGACGAGTCCCGGCGCGTCCACGTCCAGACGAGGTGTCCCGGTCAGGGCCGCCGCCCACTGCAGCACCGCGCCGGCGGCCGTGACGCCGGCCGCCGCGGCGACACCGCGCGGTCCCCACTGCTCGAAGTAGGCGAGGGAGGCGACGCCCGGGGCCGCGAGCGCGTCGAGGCTGCCGACGACCCAGGCCGCGAGCTCGGGCGCGTGCTGGCGCACGTCGTCCGCACCCGGGACGATCTGCGGACCGTAGCCGGACCGGTCGACGTCGACGGCGCCGGGGTCGAACGGCGAGGTCGACACCGCGTTCATCCGCGCACCGAGCGTGACCGGACCGATGTGCAGGCGGCGGCCCTGCGCGAGCGCCGTCGCGTCGCGCACCACCGTGCGCTGCACGGCGAGGGACTCGACGAGCTGGTGCCCCGAGCGGTCGTGCATGAAGGGGGTGATGCTGAAGGCGAGCGCCGCGTCCACGTGCGCGAGCGCGTCAGCGTTGCGGTTGAGCTCGGTGAAGTGCGAGCGGACGCCGCCGACGACCTCGGCGCCGCGCTCGGCCGCCGTCCGTCGCGCCGCCTCGAACAGCTCTGCCGTGCTGCGGTGGCCCCGGGCGGCGAAGACGCCGAGGCGGGCGAGCGGCGCGTCGCCGAGCTCGTCGAGGACCGCGCGGACGTCCTCCGGGCCTGACGCGACGATGCGCAGATCGACAGGGCGTCCGTCGGCGTCCTCGAGCGCGCGCCGCAACGCGCGACGCCAGCCCGCCCAGCGCACGTCACACTCGACCAGCAGATCGAGCGCCGGTCGCACGTCCGGTCGGAGGTCCGTCGGCGCGCTCCCGGCGGAGGTGCGGATCTCGGGGAGCGGGTGCCCGGCGCTCCCGGTCCGCAGGACGGAGGGGGACGCGGGCGATTCCCGCGTGGCGGTCGGCGGCGCGCCGCCGCAGTCGATCCGCAGGCTCTGCCGGACGATCTCCCCCGCGGCGACCGGCACCGGGAACGGCAGGCTCAGCGGCGTCGAGTAGGTCTTGAACGATGCGTCTGTCCAGTTGCGCTGATCCTCCGTCTCGAACACGTCGCCCTCCAGGGTCAGCTCGACCGGGACGCCGTCAGCGGTCCAGGCGAGACCGGCGAGGTCCTGCGCGGGCTGATGGGGCGCGATCCGCTCGGGGAAGGCGAGGCGGTCGGCGGTGCCGTCCGGGTGGCGCGCCTCGACGGCCGCTCCGGCGCTCTCCGTGCCGTGCAGCACGATCAGCCCCATCCGGTTGCGGAGGAAGGGCGTGCTCGCGCGTGCCTCGAGTGCGATCGTGAGCGAGTCGCCGGAGAAGTCGGCACGGAGGGTCCAGGTGACGCGTGCTTCTCCCTGAGCGCTCTCGCCCTCGACCACGAGGGTGCCGTTCTCGACCTCGAGGGCCGCGCGGACGGTCGCGAAGGTCCCCCAGTCCTCGTCGCGGACGACGAAGCGGACCCCGCGGAGGATCCGCACCGTGCCGAACCGGAGGTCGTCGAGCCGGCCGTCCGAGGACAGGAGCGACCACGGGCCGCAGCGGACCGTCCGCTCGTCGCGCTCGGCGGTCTGCAGGAGCCCGGCCGGGACCGTCGGCGCGGCCGGCCGGATCTCGATCGCGGGCACGATCAGAGGGTGGTCATGCCGCCGTCGACGCGGAAGAGCGCGCCGGTGGCGTAGCTCGACTCGTCGCTGGCGAGGTAGACCATGATGCCCTCGACGTCCGCCGCGGAGCCGGGTCGACCGAGCGGGATGCGCGAGGTGATCGCGGCGCGGGCCTCGGCGTCGCGCGAGATCGCGGTGACCAGCGGGGTCTCGGTGTAGCCGGGGACGACCGTGTTCACGCGGATCCCCTCTCCCGCGTAGGCGGCGGCGACGGTGCGGGCGAGGCCGTGCATGCCGGCCTTCGAGCTGCTGTAGGCGGTGAAGTCCTGGCCCTCGCCGTTGAGCCCGGTCGGGCTGCCGGTGAGGACGATCGAGCCGCCGCGGCCTCGCAGTGCACGGACGGCGTGCTTGACGGTGAGGAAGGTGCCGGTGAGGTTGATGTCGATCGTGCGGCGCCAGACGTCGAGGTCGAGGTCGGCGATCCTCGCGTCCTGGCCGAAGAGCTGGACGCCGGCGTTCGCGACGACCACGTCGACCGCGAAGCCGTCGGCCGCGAGACGGGCGAAGGCCTGCTCGACGCTGCTCTCGTCCGAGATGTCGAGCCGGACGGCGGCGGAGTCCGGGAAGGCGGCCGCTGCGTCCTCCGCCGCGACGAGGTCGCGGTCGGTGAAGGCGACCCGGGCGCCCTCGCGTGCGAAGCGCTCCGCCACGGCCCGGCCGATGCCGGAGCCGGCTCCGGTGACGAGGGCGGTCTTGCCAGTGAGGCGTCCGGTCATGCGTGCTCTCCTTCGAGTCGATCTGCTCCGATCATAGGAGGCGAACCGGTTGACCGCCTAGGCCGTGTCTGCTCGATTCCAGCGGTCGGCGCGACCCCTTGACCCGGCCCGGTCGAGCCGCGACGCTCGCTCTACACGTCCCGCACCACCCCACCCCTCCCGGAGGTCACCATGAAGGTCGGCTCGCTCGTTCTCCGTCTCGCCGTCGGCGGTCTGTTCGTCGGACACGGACTGCAGAAGCTCCGCGGCTCGTTCGACGGCCCGGGCCTCGACGGCACCGAGCAGATGATGAAGAGCCTGGAGCTGCACCCGGCGCGCCGGAACGCGGTCGCCGCCGCCGTCACCGAGACCGCGGGGGGCGCCGCGCTCGCCCTGGGCCTGGCGACGCCGGTCGCGGCGGCCGGGCTCATCGCGACGATGGTCACGGCCGTCCGCAAGGTGCACTGGTCGAACGGCCTCTGGAACAGCGGCGGGGGCTGGGAGTACAACGGCCTGCTCGCGGCCGCCGCGACCGCGATCGTCGCGGACGGACCGGGCGCTCTCTCCTTCGACGGCCTCGTCGGGAAGCGGAAGTGGGGGGCCGGCTGGGCGCTCTTCGCCCTGGTCGCCGGCGCCGCCGCCTCCACCGCCGTGATCGAGGCCGGACGCCGCGCCGCACCCGCCGAGGTCGAGGACTCCGGCAGCGACACCCTGGCCGCGCCGGACTCCCCCACCGCGTCGGGCGACACCGCCACCGCATGAGCGCACCCCTGCTGATCGAGTAGCCCGCGCAGCGGGCGTATCGAGACCCGGTAGCGTCGGCACGTGACCGCCTCCACTCCTCCCGCCGTCCGCCAGCTCCGCCTCGTCGTCCAGGTGGACGACCTCGACGCGGCGCTCCGCTTCTACCGGGACACCCTCGGTCTGTCCGAGCGCGCCGCCTTCGAGGGTGACGGCGACGCCCGCGTCGCGATCCTCGAGGCCGGCGTCGCCACCCTCGAGCTGGCGAACCCCGCGCAGGTCCGGATGATCGACGGCCTCGAGACGGACGGCGACACGAGCGACCCCCTCCGCGTCGCCTTCGAGGTCGACGACGCCGCCGCAGCGACCGCGGCCCTCGCCGACGCGGGCGCCGCGCTCGTCGCCTCCCCGCGGGAGACGCCGTGGCGCTCGCTCAACTCCCGCCTGCGCTCCCCCGACGGCCTGCAGCTGACGCTGTTCGAGGAGCTCGGAGCGGCGTTCGAGGACGACGCGGACGACGAGCTCCTCCTCTGGCAGCGCGCCGTCGATCGGCTCGACGGCCTCGAGGATCCGGACGGTGTCGTCGAGCGGATGCGAGTGCTCGCCGCGCGCTACCCGGGCACCGACGGCGTCGCGCACTTCGAGCTCGGCGGCGCCCTGGACAGTGCGGGCCACGAGGCGGAGGCGGCCGCGGAGTACGAGCGCGCCGTCGCCGCCGGTCTCGACGACGAGCGGCTCGCCCGGCTGAGCATCCAGTACGCCTCGACCCTGCGGAACCTCGGCCGGACCGAGGAGGCGATCGTCCTCCTCTCCTCCGCCCCGCAGCACCCGTCGATCGGTGCGGCGCGCGAGGTCTTCCTCGCACTCGCCCTTCACAGTGCCGGTCGCACCGACGAGGCGCTGCGGACCGCCCTCGAGGCGCTCGCCCCGACCCTGCCGCGCTACCGCCGATCGGTCGCCGCCTACGCCGCCGATCTCACCGACTCGGCGCCGCAGAGCTGAGACGGCCGGTCGCCGGACGGCGCGCCCACCGCCGCCGGCCGTCGGCCCTGCTCACTCCGCGAGCAGCGCGTCGATCTGCCCCATCGCCTGGTTCATCCCCTCCTCCATGCCCATCTGCACCATCTGCTCGAGCTGCTCGAGGGTCTCGAAGGAGGAGCGGACGGTCATCCGGGTGCGACCGTCCACCTCGGCGAGGGTGACGACCGCGTGGGTGACCCCCATCGAGTCGTCCGGGCTCCCCTCCTCATCGGCGAAGCCGTCGTCGAATTCGAACCGCGTCGGCTCCTCGACCTTCGTCACCACCCAGTAGCCGCGAGCCTTCTCCCCGTCCGGCCCCGTCATGAAGTACCGGCTTCGCGAGCCCTCCACCGCCTCGTGCGTCTCGAAGGTCGCCGGCCAGGTCGGCGGTCCCCACCAGCGCTCGAGCCGCCGCGGGTCCGCCCAGATCCGCCACACCCGCTCGACGGGCGCCTCGAACTCGGCGGTGATGGTCATGGTCAGGTTCTCGATGTCCTTGACGGACTCCACGACGGTCATCCTGCACGTCCCTTCCTTCGTTCCTCCGGTGGTCGCACCTCGTCCTCGGCGAGGACGTCGGCGATGCGGTCGACGCGATCGCGCCAGAGCAGCTCGTAGGCCTCGAGCAGTCGCGCCGCCCTCCTGAGCGAAGCGACCTCTCCGCTCACGAGCTGCTCCCTCCCGCTGCGGCGCTTGCGGACGAGCTCCGCCCGCTCCAGCACCGCGACGTGCTTCTGCACCGCGGCGAAGGACATCTCGTAGCGTGCCGCGAGCACCGTCACGGACTGCTCCGCTTCCAACACCCGAGCGACGATGTCGCGCCGCGTCCTGTCGGCGAGCGCCTGGAACAGCCGGTCGACATCGCTCTCTTCCTCGATTCGTACAACCATGTGGTTGCACGTTACTCGCGCTCGTCCAAGGCGGCAAGGGCCGCGCTCGGAGCCGCGTCACCACGTGCTCTCCGCGCCGGTCACACGTGTGCCGCCGCCCGGTCCAGCGACCGGGTCGCGGAGTCGAGCACCCAGTCGGGCACGGCGCGGATCTCGAGCACCGACCGGTGGAGCTTCGCCAGCGAGTAGTGCGGGTCGATCCGGAGCGCCTCCTCGAGGTGCCGGGTGGCGATCGAGGAGACGCCGAGCGCCCACCAGCACCAGGCGAGGACGGTCAGCACCGGCGGCCGCGCCTCGACGGGCGCGAGCGCTGCCGCACGAGCGAGCCGACCTGTCGCTCGCTCGGTCCGCTCGAGATCCGGGCCGGGCCCCGTCCCCATCATCAGCGACGCGGAGAGCAGGTCGTGCGCGTCCTCGAGTCCTGCGTCGGCGTCGCTCTCGATGAGCTCGTCCATCGAGCGGCCGGTGCGCGCCTGCTCCCCCTCGAGCCGCTTCTGTCGCCGCCGCTCCTCGAACGCCGTCTCGCAGCCGAGCGCGATCTGCAGGGTCGCCTGATCGCGCAACGCCGGGGACTGCAGCACCCGGATGAGCGTGGCCTCCTGACGCGGTGCCGGCGGGCCGTGCAGCCAGCGCTCGACCAGGCCGATCACGTCGTGCGCCCCCGAGGCAGGATGACGCACGATCGCCTCGACCGTCGCACGATCGGAGTCCGAGACCGTCGGCAGTGCGGCGAGCGCCGTCACGTCGAGCGGCTCGGGAGCCGCCGCGCGCGCGAGGACGCCGGTCGGGCTCTCCTCGATCTCGGCGAGCGGGCGCGGCTCGCGCGTCTCCTCGATCGAGGTGTAGCGCCCCCAGCCGTCGGCGGCGACGCAGGCCACGCCGACGATCCCGAGGTCGGTCCGTTCGAGCCGCCGGAGGACGGTGCGGCCGAGGTCGAGCAGCGGGATGCCGCGCGCGGTCTCGTAGCTCTGCCGCGTGTAGACGATGGCCAGCACCGCGGTCGCCCGCGAGATCGACGCCGTGAAGCGCTCGCACCGGCCCGCCAGCTGGTCGATCTCCGCTCGGCGCAGTCGGTGAGGGATCGGGAAGCGGAAACCGCCTCCCGCCCGGTTCCCGAGGAACGGGACGACGACGAGGGCGTCCTCCGGATGGAGGCCGATCATCGAGGGGACGGCGGCGAGCAGGTCGGGCAGCCCGCTCACGCGGAGGAGCTCCGGCTCCCGGGAGGGGCTGTGGCGGGCGGTGGCGAGGCGATCGGTACGAGTCATGCGGCTACGGTCGTCGTCGCCGCATCCGCCGTGGGAGCCGGTCGGCGGATCCGTGGAGAGCCGCCGCAACTCCTCTCCTGTGGAGGGACGGCCTCACCTCGACGCAGCGGCGTGCATCCGCTCGAGAGCCGCGCGCACCGCCGAGAGCGTGTCCGGATCCCCGTCCACCCGATGCTCCACCCCCACCGGGATCCAGACCAGTGCCGCGAGCAGACCGGCCACCGTGTCCGCCTCCACCGGCCAGCGCGTCCACCGAGCGTCGAGCGCGACCGATCCCGCCGACCATCGCCCGAAGACCCGCACCACCTCGTCGATCGGCATCGCCAGATCGACGACCAGCTCGTACCGCGCCGTCCGCCCGGACGACGCCACGAACGCCGCGGCGTCGTCCTCGGGGAGCCGCCGCGGCTCGAAGTGCACGCGGGTCTCGAGGAGCCGGCTCACCCGGTCGAGCCGGAACGTCCGCCAGTCCTCGCGCTGCCGGTCCCAGCCGACCAGCACCCAGGAGCGATGCGTGGACACCACCGCGTGCGGCTCGACGACGCGGTCGCTCTCGGCCCCGTCCGCCGCGACGTAGTGGAAGCGGAGCCGTTCGTGGTCGCGGCAGGCCAGCGCCATCCGGCCGAGGATCTCCGGCGGGATCGACGCGGCGCGCGGCCTGGCGGACCGGAGCACCCCACCGACCGCGCTGACGCGCTCCCGCAGAGCACTCGGCAGCACCTGCTCGAACTTCGCGAGGGCGCTCAGCGTCGTCCGCTCGCCGTCGGCGAGCCCCTCGTCGGCCGCGAGCCGGAGCCCGACCGCCACGGCCACGGCCTCGTCGTCGCTGAGGAGCAGCGGGGGGGGACGCGGCTGCCCGGCTCGAGCCGGTAGCCGCCGAGTGCGCCGCGGGTCGCCGCCACGGCGTAGCCCAGCTCGCGCAGCTGCTCGATGTCACGGCGCAGAGTCCGCTCCGTCACGCCGAGGCGCGCCGCGAGGACCGGCCCCGACCACTGCCGGTGGGTCTGCAGCAGGGCGAGCAGAGCGAGTGCGCGGGAGGTGGTCGCAGCCATGCCGACATCCTGCTCCTCCATCAGGACGTGAACTGACCTGATGCCGCTCTAACGTCGTCCCCGAGAGCCCGGCCGGGCACTCGAAGGACACGGAGCAGGAGAGACACCATGGACATGAAGCTCGAGCTCGTCGCGGTTCCGGTGACCGACGTCGATCGCGCCAAGCGGTTCTACGTCGAGCGGATCGGCTTCGTCGCCGACCACGACCACACGGTGCACGAGGGGCTGCGCTTCGTGCAGCTGACGCCGCCCGGGTCGGCCTGCTCCATCGTCCTCGGCGTCGGCATCACCGAGATGGTGCCCGGCTCGCAGAAGGGCCTGCAGATGGTCGTCGCGGACGCGGCGAAGGCCCGGGAGGAGCTGCTGGCCCGTGGCGCGGAGGTGTCCGAGGTCGACTCGCAGCCCTGGGGCGAGTTCGTGTACTTCGCCGATCCCGACGGCAACACCTGGGCTCTGCAGCAGATCGTGATCCCCGATCTGTCCTAGCGGGGGGCGCTCTTCTCGGCGGCCGGATCGGATTCTGAGACGATCCGCGCCCGCCCGACACTGTCAGAGTGAGAGGGAGAGGAGGTCCGTGGATGACGCCCACTCAGGAGAGCACGCCTCAGGCGCGAACGCCTCGGGAGGAGACGACCGCACCTCGCGGGGCGGGCACCGTTTCGGAGGAGACCGACGCCGAGCTCGTGCGCCGCGCGGCTGCGGGCAGCGAGCTCGCCTTCCGCTCCCTCTATCGCGCCTACGTCCGCCCCGTCTACTGGCTCGCGCACGGAATCCTCCGCGACCCCCGGGACGCCGAGGACGTCGCGCAGGAGACCTTCGTCCTCGCCTGGAGCCGACTCGGCGGGCTCGAGCTGGTGAGCGATTCCCTCCTCCCCTGGCTCGCGACGATCTGCCGCTTCCAAGCGGCCAACCGCCTGCGCTCCCGCCTCCGCGACCGGGAGCGGACCGTCGAGGCCGACGACGAGACGCCCTCTCCCCACGACCTCGAGCAGCAGATCGTCACCGCGGCGCTCGCCGAGGCGATCCTCCGAGAGACGGCCGGGCTCGCCGAGCTCGACCGTGCGATCTTCCGCCTCTGCGCCACCGAGGGGCGCGGCTACGAGGAGGCCGCGGTCACCCTGGGCGTTTCGCACGCCACCGTCCGCAACCGCCTGTCGCGCGTCCGTCGACGCCTCCGACTCGTGGTCGACGACTTCCGAGGAGCCGAGACGTCATGACCGAACCCACCGACGAGCGGGTGAATGCGCTCCAGGCCTCCGAGTTCCAGCCTGCCGAGATCCACGCGTCCGATCGCCCAGCGCCCGAGCTCGACACCCTCGACGAGGACCGCGTCTCGGCACTCGAGGCGCGGGTCTTCCGCTCCATCAGCGCCGCGCGCCGCGAGAGAGGAGCCCGTCGCCGACGCGTCGCCGCGATCGGGAGTGTCGCCGCGGGCCTCCTCGTGGTCGCCGTCGTCGTCGGCCCCCTGATCGGAGGCGGTGTCGGAGTGGGGTCCGCTTCGAGCGCGGCAGGGTCCTCGAGCGAGGCAGGCGGTCCCGACTCCGGGCAGTCGGGCGCGGAGTACGCGCCGCAGTTCACCGACGGCTCGGCACAGGGCTCGGCGGAGGCACCCGGCGACGCGTCCGCGGAGGGGACCGGCAGGGAGGTCGTCTCCACGGCGAACGCGACGCTCGAGGCCGGCTCCGTCGCCGACGCGATCGCCGCGCTCAGCGCGACCGCCGCCGCGCTCGGCGGCTACGTCGAGAGCTCCAGCATCAGCTCCAGCACCTCCGAACCGGCGGCCGGAACCGACCCCGCTCTCGACCCGTCGCAGTACGCGCCCCTGCCCGAGGGCGCTGGGAGCGTCTCGATCCGGGTCCCCGCTGACCGGCTCGCCGACGCTCGAGAGTCGCTGGCGGCCCTCGGCACGGTGACCGGCTCGTCGATCGACCGGCGCGACGTGACCACCCAGGCGATCGACCTCCGCGCGCGGGTCGACGCCGCCCAGGCCTCCGTCGACCGGCTGACCGAGCTGATCGCCCAGGCCGGCAGCCTCGCCGACCTCCTCGCCGCGGAGTCCGCTCTCGCCGATCGCCAGGCCTCGCTCGAGTCCTCCCAGCAGCAGCTCGCCGCCCTCGAGGGCCAGGTATCGCTGGCGACCCTCACGGTGACGGTCCTCCCGGAGTCGTCCCCCGTCACCGCAGAGCCCACCGGCTTCCTCGACGGCCTGCTCGCCGGCTGGAACGGTCTGGTCGTCGCCGCGAACGGCGCCCTCATCGGCCTCGGCTTCCTCCTCCCCTGGCTCGCCGTCGTCGCCGTGATCGCGCTCATCGTGGTGGCGGTCCGCCGTCGTCGCGGGCCACCCACCGGCGCGCCGACATCGGGTCGGCCGGGCCCCGATCGGAGCGAGGGCGCCGACGGAAGCACGGTCGAGAGTGCAGGCAGTGGAAGGAGCCGGGCCGCCGGAGGGTGACCGCGCCGCGAGCAGCGGTGACGTCAGCCGCGCAGCACCTTCGTCATCGCCTTGCCCTTCGCCAGCTCGTCGACCAGCTTGTCCAGCCAGCGGATCCGCTGCATCAGCGGATCCTCGACGCTCTCGACGCGAACGCCGCAGACGACTCCCGTGATCAGGGCCGCGCTCGGGTTCATCGGCGCCGCGGCGAAGAAGTCCTCGAAGGTCGTCCCGGCCTCGAGGTGGCGGTGCAGCTCCTCGTCCGAGAAGCCGGTCAGCCACACGATCACCTCGTCGACCTCGGCCCTCGTCCTCCCTTTCCGCTCGGCCTTCGCCACGTAGTGCGGGTACACGGAGGCGACGCTCGTCGTGAAGATCCGGTGCATGCGTCGAAGGGTAGCCCCGCACCCCCGACCACGGCGAGGCCGCGCCCTGCGGACCCCGCCGATCAGCCCCGAGCCCGCGCCGCGTAGACCGCGGGCGTGGCCGCATCGCCGAGCAGGGCACGCACGCCGAGCTGCTCGCCACCGGCGGGCCGTACGCGCTCCTGTGGGCGTCGTGGAGCGGCCTTCCGCGCCAGTGAAGCGGCAGGGAGCGGACAGGCGGAGCAGGCTCCGCCGCTCACCGACGGGATGTCGGTGCAGTGCACGAGAATGACGGCATGCCCGCCGTCGCTCAGGTTCATCACCTCCGCAAGCTCGCCGATGACGACGTCGCCCTGCGCCTTCTCTCGACCGACAACCTCCCCGTCATCGCGGGACTCCTCGGCACGCACCTCGGCGCCGACGAGCGACGGGTCGACGCGGAGGAGCTGTACGAGCGCCTCGACGGCGACCTCGAGCGGCTGCGCGATCAGGGCCTGCACCTCCCTCTGAGCGCGAAGGGCTACTGCGCCGACTGGCGTTCGGCCGGCTACCTCGTGCGTCGGCCGTCGACCGAGGCTCGCGGCGAGACGTTCGAGCTGTCCCCCGAGGCCATCGTCGCGATCCGCTTTCTGGAAGGGCGAGCCGCGCCGCGCTCGAGCGTGACGGAGTCACGGCTCACCGGTCTCGCGACGCAGGTCCGGCTCCTCGCGATCGAGACCGACCCCGACACGAACACCCGGGTCGCGCTGCTCGAGGAGGAGCTCGATCGCATCGAACGACGCATCAGCGACCTGCAGGCCGGAGACGCCCCCACGCTCGACCCCGATCGCGCGCTCGAGAGGGTGCGCGACCTCCTCGCCCAGGCCGCCGAGGTGCCCGACGACTTCGCCCGCGTCCGCGGCGAGTTCGAGGCACTCAATGCGTCACTGCGAGCCAAGATCGTCGAATCCGGCGCCTCCCAGGCGACCGTCGTCGACGAGGTGTTCCGCGGGATCGACCACATCAGCGACTCGGACGCGGGGCGCAGCTTCGCCGCGTTCTCGCAGCTCGTGCTCGATCCCGCGCTCGGCGCGGCGTTCGAGGCGGATGTCCGGCGGATCCTCGACCGCTCGTTCGCCAGCGCTCTCAGTTCGGCGGAGCGCCGGTCGCTGCGCTCCTTCCTGACGACGCTCAAGGGCCGCAGCGCGGAGATCCACGACGTGATCACCCTCTTCGCGCGGGCGCTCCGCCGCTACGTGCAGTCCCAGGACTACCAGCAGGATCGGGTGATGCGCTCGCTCCTCCGGACCGCGCAGCACGCAGGCATCACTGCCGCACCGCACACTCGGCCGTGGTCGTCCGTCGGTCTGTCTCTCGACCTCTCCGCGGTCTCGATGACGAGCGTCGGCTCGATCGACCTGCACGATCCGGCCGAGCTCGACGCCACCGCGGAGATCCACGAGAACCCCGCGGCGGTCGCCGACCTCACGCACCTCCGGGCTCTGGCCCGGGAGACCGAGATCGACTTCGACGAGCTCATCCGCAACACGAACGATCTGCTCGCCGCGCGAGGGTCCTGCACGGTGGCCGAGGTCCTGCACGTCCATCCCGCAACGCAGGGCGTCGGCAGCGTCGTCGGCCTGCTCGCCCTCGCAGCCGAGCAGGGAACCGTCGACGACGAGCTCGAGGTGCTCTCCTGGCGCGGCACAGACGAGATCCCACGGACCGCCGTCGTCGCGGCGCACCGCTTCATCGGGACCGTCTCGTGACCGGCGAGCAGCAGGCCGTGCCCTCCTCCGACGGAACGGACGACCTCGACGAGGCAGGTCTCTGGCAGGGTGACAGCGGGACCTTGCCCGACCGCACCCGGCGCGTGCAGCTCCGGCTCATCCGGGGCCCCTACCTCTCGGGAGCACGGGAGCCGCAGCTCTGGGCCGTGCTCCTGAGCGACGAGAGAGTGATCCGCTCGCGACTCGCCGATCTCTTCCTCGAGCTGGTCCTCGACCGCGACCGCGAGTTCGCGTTCGTGCGGAACGCGCCCTCCGACGACGCACCGAGCGCGGTGCGCTCAGAAGCCCTGACCTTCCTCGACAGCGCGATGCTGCTCGTGCTTCGGCAGACCCTGCTGAGCGAGGAGGGGCGAGGACGCGTGATCGTGGGCAGGACCGAGGTGCTCGAGCAGCTGACCGTCTACCGCACGAAGGATCGCGACGAGAAGGACTTCGCAAGCCGCCTCAACGCGTCCTGGCACAAGATGCAGAACAAACTGCGTGTCCTGCACCCCCTGAAGGACGACCGCGCTGAGATCTCTCCGGTGCTGCGGCTCATCGTCGATGCCGACCAGGTCCGCGCCATCACTGCCGAGTACGAACGGATCTCTCGGCAGGGTGCGGCCGCTCCCGAGGCCCTCCGCGACGAGAGCGACGACGACGACCTGAAGGACGAGGACGACGAATGACGATGCTCACCTTCGACGACGACGCCTCCGACGTGACGCCCGGGCTTGAGCCCACCCGGCAGTGGCGCCTGGCGGAGGTCGAGCTCTTCAACTGGGGCACCTTCTCCGGTCGGGTGAGAATCGGCATCGCGCGCTCCGGCCACCTCCTCACCGGCGCGTCGGGCTCGGGCAAGTCGTCCGTGCTCGACGGGATCGCCGCGGTCGTGACTCCCGACCGCTGGCTCAGGCTGAACGCCGCGGCACAGGACGGCGCCTCCAGGCAGAGCGATCGCTCCCTGATGAGCTACGTGCGGGGAGCCTGGACGAAGGAGGTCGACGAGAGCTCCGACCGGGCGACCACGACCTTCCTCCGGTCCCGCGCCACGTGGAGCGGGGTCCTGCTGCGCTACGAGAACCTGCACGACGAACCCGTCGTGCTCGCTCGTGTCTTCCATGCGCCGGGCACCCGCACCGAGACGACCGCGCTGAAGGACGCCCGGATCTTCACGCGCGGCGACCTCGACATCGTCGCCCTTGCGCCGCACGTCGCGAGCGGAATCGATGCGCGGCGGATGTCGGCAGAGCTGCCCGACGCGCTCATCACGACCGGAGGCAAGCACGGCAGGTTCCACGAGCGGGTGGTCCGGCACTTCGGCTTCCGCAGCGACACCACGCTGCAGCTGCTCCACAAGACGCAGTCCGCGAAGAATCTCGGGACGCTCGACGCCCTCTTCCGCGGTTTCATGCTCGAGTCCCCAGCGACCTTCGCGCGGGCCGACAATGCGGTGGAGCAGTTCGTCGAACTCGATCAGGCGCACGCGCACGTCGTCGATCTCCGGCGCCAGGCCGACGCCCTGCGGTCGCTCGACGCCTCGATCACGGCGTTCGATCTCGCCTCCGCCGAGTCGTCCTCGGTCGCCCAGCTGCACGACGCTGTCGAGCCGTACACCGATTCGGTCAAGCGGCGGCTGGCGCACGAGGCGCTCGGCCCCGCGCGCGCGACACTCGCCAGAGCCCTGTCGCGGTTGTCTGATACCTCGCGCCAGCAGGCGATCGCGCGGGGTGCCCTCGACACTGCCGTCGCGAGGGTGCGGGAGGAGGGCGGCGCTCGTGTCGAGCTGCTGCAGGAGCGGATCACCGCCGCCGAGCGGGCCGAGCGCGAGGTGACACGGGAGCGAGATCGCCTGTCGAGTGAGCTGAAGCGGATCGGCGTTCCGCTGCCTGCCGATGCGGCGCAGTTCGCCGACCTCCTTGCGACGGCCGCCGCCGAGCTGACGAAGCGCGTGGCTCCTGTGCCCCATTCCATCCGGGATGCGGCGAGCGAGACCCGGAAGCGGTTGGCAGCCGTCGAGGCTCAGATCGTCGCACTGCGCGAGCATCGCAGTAATCTCGACCCTCGGCTTCTCGCCGCGCGCCGTTTCCTCGCCCGCTCGCTCGGCGTTCCGGACGCTGCGGTTCCCTTCGCCGGCGAGCTCGTCGCCGTCCTGCCCGAGCACGCGGCCTGGCGCGGCGCGATCGAGCGGGTGCTCGCACCACTCGCCACGACGCTCCTCGTGCCCGACGACCTCCTCCCTGCAGCTCGTCGGGCGTCCGACGCCCGACATCTCGGTGTCCGTCTGGTGATGGAGGCCGTCCCGGAGGTGAGCGAGCCACCTCGCCGACCACGCGACCCCCGCTCACTCCTCCATCGCGTCACGGTGAGTGAGGGCCCGTTCACCCTGTTCCTCCGGCGGCGACTCGCATCCGACTTCGATTTCGCCTGCGTGGCCGACGCCGACGAGCTCGATGACGTCGACCGCGGAGTGACGATCGGCGGGCTCGTCAAGCGCACCTCGCGCCGATACGAGAAGGACGACCGCTCCGCCGTCGGCGATGCGACCCGGTGGCTTCTCGGCGGTGACACGGAGGCGCGGCTGGACGCGCTCCTCGCTCAGCAGCGGGAGGCCGAACGTGCCAGCGCGACGGCCGCCGCAGCCGACGGGAAGGCGGACGCCGCACGAGAATCAGCGCTCGGTCAGCGAGCGGTCCTCGAGAGGGTCGTGACGGTCTCGTGGGAGCGCATCGACCTCGCCGCGGCTGCGGAGCTCAGTGCGGCGCACCGCGCGGAGCTGAGAACTCTGACGTCGCGGTCGTCATCGCTGCGCGACGCGCAGGAGGCTCGGGAGCAGGCGGCCTCGCAGCTCGAGGACGCCACGCACCGGAACGAGCAGGCGCTCCGCGAGGAGGCGATCGCTCAGGGTGCGCTCGAGCGGATCGAGTCGCAGCTCGCTGCTCTGGAATCCGCACCCCCTTCGAGCCTGGACGACTCCACAGCCGAAGCCCTCGGCGCTCGGTTCCGGGCCGAGAGGCGCTCGCTGACCCTCGAGACCGTGGACGCGATCGCGCGCGCCGTGCAATCGGCACTCTCCCGGGAGAAGGACATCGCCGCGCGACGCAGTGGCGACGCCGCGGCCGCCTTCGCCGCGGGTGCCGCCGCGTTCCGCGCCGCCTGGCCCGCGGCGGGCGCCGATCTGACCGCCGAGATCGCAGACAGGTACGGCTACCGGGCTCTCCTCGAGGGCATCCTCAGCCGGGGGCTCCCGGAGAAGGAGAGCGACTTCCGGCGCCTGCTTCGAGAGCGGTCGCGGGACGTCGTGGCCCACCTCCTCGGCGATCTGCGGGATGCGCCGGGACTCGTCCGGGAGCGCATCCTGCCGGTCAACGCCTCTCTCGGACGGTCTCCGTTCGAAGGACGGGACCGATTCCTCGAGATCGACATCAGGACGACACGCTCCCCCGAGGTCGAGGACTTCCTCGCGAATCTGCGCCGCATCGTCGAGGGCAACTGGGCCGACGAGTCCGCGGCGGGCGCCGAGCAGCGCTTCGCCGTCCTGCGCACGGTGATGGGTCGGCTGGGCTCGCGGGACCGGGTCGATCAGGACTGGCGCGCTCGCGTTCTCGACACCCGCCTGCACGTCAGCTTCCTCGCCCGCGAGAAGGACGCCGCGGGGACCGTCCTCCGGGTGTACGACTCCGCCGAGGGGCTGTCGGGCGGTCAGCGGCAGAAGCTCGTCATCTTCTGCCTCGCGGCCGCGCTCCGCTATCAGCTCACCGAGGAGGAGGCGGAGTTGCCCCGGTTCGGGACGATCATTCTCGACGAGGCGTTCGACAAGGCCGACAGCCGTTACACGCGGAACGCGATGGACGTCTTCCGCTCGTTCGGGTTCCACATGGTCCTCGCCACGCCGCAGAAGCTCCTCCAGACACTCGAGCCCTATGTTGGCGCCATCACCGCGGTGTCCAACCCGGACCGCAACGCCTCGAGGATCGCCGACGTGGTGTTCTCTCCGCAGGAGGCCGGCGGAACGCCTGGAGAGGAACAGCATCGATGACGGCACCTGTCACCGTGGCCGACCTCCGCGACCGCGCCCAGCGGATCTTCCAGCGCGAATCGCGCTCATGGGCTGCGCGCGGCGACCATGAGCCGATGCTCGATCTCCCGCTCCATCCGCCCACCGAGCGCGATGCATTGACCGATCTGGATGCCGCGCGGACCTGGGTGGAGTCCTGGCGCCGCGCGGCGGAGTCCGGCGAGATCGAGGTCTCCTGGACGGTGCGGAGCTGGTCGAGGGTCGGATCACAGGAGATACCGGAGCGCGCCGTCGTCCGGGGGGCCACCTCGATCGCGCGTGCGGCGGGAGCGGAGCCCGAGTGGCTGCGCCTGCGGCACCGCATCGATGCGCTCCGATCCCTCACCGGTGGCGGAGACGCCGCGGTCGCGACACTGCAGACCCACGCGCGCACCATCACGGCACTGACCGAGGACGACTTCGACCGGCTCGTCGCCGTCCTCCTCTGGCTGCGGGACAATCCGGTCTCGAACCGGTTCGTCCGCGAACTCCCCATTCGCGGCATCGACTCGAAGTGGATCGAGCGACGCCTCGGTCTCGTGACGGCACTGCACCGCTCCACGACCGGCGCCATCGATCTCGGACTGAGGAAGCCGTCGACGCTCCTGCGGGTGCGCATCCTGGACTCCGCCCTCGCCCTGTCCGGACTCTCCGACGTGACGGCGCCGATCGACGATCTCGCCCGGTTGTCCTTCCACCCCTCGAGGGTCTTCGTCTTCGAGAACCTCGCCACGGTCCTGGCGATGCCGGACGTACCGGGCGCGGTCGTCCTGCACGGGGGAGGCGACCGGGCGGGACTGGTCTCGCATCTGCCCTGGGCCCGCGAGGTCACCTACTGGGGTGATCTCGACTCCCGTGGCTTCTCGATCCTGCACCGCCTGCGGGCGCTCGGTGTCGCCGCGACATCTGCGCTGATGGACACGGAGACCCTCCTCGCCCACCGCGACCTCTGGGGGACCGACCCGGCACCCGATCTGGGAGCCCTTCCTCTGCTCACCCGCTCCGAGGACGACGCTCTGAGTCTCCTCAGCACCGCGGGCAACATCCGACTCGAGCAGGAGCGGATCGCCTGGTCGTACGCGCTCGATCGCCTCGGGGCGCTCTGACCACGCGGGGCGCTGATCACGACAAACCCCCGTCACCGTCCTCGCTTCGCTCGCGTCGGCCTCGCCCGATCCCGATGAGAGATAGAACCCGCCAGTGCGCCCACTTCGCGTCACTTCTTCGCTGCGCCGCGGGGTGCTGCCGGACACTCTCAGCGGTCCCGCGCCGATCCCCCGACTCCCCGCAGGACGGCTCCGGAACCACCACTCACCGACGAGAGGTCGCAGAATGCCGTTCGACGAGCACACCGGAGATCAGCACGATCACGACTCCGCCCTGAGGCCGGGAGTCGCCCGACGGTCCACTCTCGCCGCCGCGTGGTCGACGCCCGTCATCGCCGCCTGCGCGGCGGCGCCCGGTGCCGCGGCATCCGTCTCCCCTTCCCCGGTCCTCCCCGAGACCTTCCTGGGGGTGCGCGTCATCGATGCCGGACTCGTGACCACCGACCTGGGTGCCCGTCGGCGCTTCGAGATCTCGGTGTTCGTGAACGGAGACGGGATCACAGGAACTCCGATCGTGCTGCGCCAGGAGGGCAGGGTGGACTTCAGGACGGATCACGACTTCACCCTCGGGTCGACGCAGGTCGTCCGCGTCGGTCCCCGCGGCGGCTACATCCTCATCCCCGCGGGCTCCTACGCGGGTTCGATCCCCTACAGCATCGGCGGTGTCATGAAGGTCGCAGCGCTCGTGAGTGGCGCGCCCTACCCCTTCGTCTACTCCGACCCTCCGCAGCGCGCACACGTGGAGGTGATGGTCACCGGCGGCCCCGCCCATCCCGGGACGCCCGCTCCGGGAACGATCAGCACTCGGGAGAAGGACGAGCTCACGACGGACTGACACCGGCCCCGCCGCGGGAGCGCGCGAAGGCCCCCGCCTCCCGCCATCGGCGCGAGGGCTGCCGCACGGGCCCGCCGCGCCGCTATCCTCCCGGAGTGCCGTCGCATCGCGACCCGCCGCACACCGCGTCACCTCACCAGAGAGAACCACCGTGAGCCTCCTCCGCACCAAGTCCGTCGAGCAGTCCATCGCCGACACCGACGAGCCCGAGACCCGCCTCAAGAAGTCGCTGAGCGCCCTCGACCTCACCGTCTTCGGCGTCGGCGTCGTGATCGGCGCCGGCATCTTCACGCTCACCGGCCGCGCCGCGCACGACATCGCCGGCCCCGCGATCGTGCTGAGCTTCGTCGTCGCCGCCTTCGCCTGCGCGCTCGCGGCCATGTGCTACGCGGAGTTCGCCTCCACCGTGCCGGTCTCCGGCTCCGCCTACACGTTCTCCTACGCCTCGCTCGGCGAGCTCTTCGCCTGGATCATCGGCTGGGATCTGATCCTCGAGCTGTTCCTCGGGGCGAGCGTGGTCGCCCAGGGCTGGAGCGCCTATCTCGGCTCGTTCCTCGGGCAGCTCGGCATCGTCCTGCCGGCGGCGATCTCCTACGGCGGCGTGGTCGACGTCCCCGCGATCCTGCTGGTGCTCGTGCTCGGCGCCCTGATGACCTTCGGCATCAAGGAGTCCCTGCGCGTCAACCTGGTGCTGGTCGCCGTGAAGCTCTTCATCGTGCTGTTCGTCATCATCGCCGGGCTGCAGTTCATCAACGCGAGCAACTACTCGCCGTTCATCCCGCCCGCGGAGGCGTCGCAGGCCGCGTCCGGTCTCGCCCAGCCGCTGCTGCAGTTCCTCTCCGGCATCGAGCCGGCGACCTTCGGAGTCGGCGGCATCATCGCCGGCGCCTCGCTGGTCTTCTTCGCCTACATCGGCTTCGACGTCGTCGCGACCACCGCCGAGGAGACCCGCAACCCGCAGCGCGACATGCCCATCGGCATCATCGCCTCGCTGATCATCTGCACCGTGCTCTACTGCGCCGTCGCCCTCGTCGTCACAGGCATGGTCCCCTACCGCGAGCTCGACCCCTCCGCCGCCCTCGCCAACGCCTTCGCGTATCACGGCCAGACCTGGATGGCGACGGTCATCTCCGCCGGCGCCGTCGCCGGCCTCACCACTGTCGTGCTGACCCTGCTCATCGGCGCGACCCGCATCATCTTCGCGATGTCGCGGGACGGCCTGCTCCCCCAGCGCCTGGCGAAGGTCCACCCGCGCCTGCGCACCCCCTGGGTCACCTCGGTCGTCGTCACGATCATCGTCGCCCTGCTGGCCGGCCTCACCCCGATCGGCGTCCTCGAGGAGATGGTGAACATCGGCACCCTCTCCGCCTTCGTCCTGGTCTCCGTCGGCGTCATCGTCCTCCGCCGCAAGCGCCCCGAGCTCAAGCGCGGCTTCCGCGTCCCACTCAACCCCTGGCTGCCCGGCCTCTCCGCCCTGATCTGCACCTACCTGATGCTCAACCTCTCCATCGAGACCTGGCTGCGCTTCCTGATCTGGCTGGCCATCGGCTTCGCGATCTACTTCGCCTACTCCCGCTCCCACGCGAAGCTCGGACAGCTCACGAAGTAGACCGGCGCGAGGCCGGCAGTCGGTCAGATCGTGTGCAACGCGCCACTTCGAGGATTCCTCTTGTCTGATGGTGGGCGCGAACCTACGCTCCTCGATGACGTCGAGGAGGGGGAGCGTGAAACGCACAGCAGAGTTCCGCAGGGTGATGACCATCGCCGGACAGGTGGCCCAGCAGCAGAGTGAGCCTGTGTCGGCGCTGCACGTCGCATTCGCCTACGCCGCGTGCCACGCGCCGGTTGACAGCACCGAACGCGTGATCCAGGCATTCGGCGACGAGCGCCGCTGGGATGCGAGCACCACCGCACGACCCGTCCTTCGACGGCTCATTCGTCATCGACGAGCGGTGCAGTACGACCCCGCAGTCCGTCGGGCAGTCGAGAGGGCCGCCGCGAGCGGATCTCCCGATCTCCGGAAGATGCTCGCAGCGCTTCTCAAAGAGGGCGGTCTCGATCCGCTGCGGGAGGCGATCGAGCGGGCCGGCGGCGATCTCTCCCGCTGGCTGACCACCGATGCCTGACAACGACACTCCTCGCCTGCTCCTCGACGTCCGAAGCCTCGGGAAGCGCATGGGCTCAGTCGATGTGCTCCGCGACGCCTCCTTCACGATCGACGCCGGCGAGGTGGTCGGACTCGTCGGACCCAACGGCGCCGGGAAGACCACCCTCATGCGCACCCTCGCCGGACTGTACGAGCCCACGCATGGCAGTGCCCTCGTCCTCGGTCACGCGATCGGCACGACGGAGGCTCGACGAGCCCTCAGCCTCATGCCGGAGGAACCGGACCTGTACCCGGGTCTGAGCGTTGTGGAGCACGTCCGGCTGATCGAGCGGCTGAGCGGCTCACCCCGGAACGAGTCGCTCGGACCGTCGCTCCTCGAGCGCTACGGACTGAGCGACAAGCACGACCTCCTCCCCCATCAGCTCTCGCAGGGGACGCGCCGTAAGCTCGCTCTCGTTCTTGCGCTGCTGAAGGGCGCCGAGCTCCTCTTGCTGGACGAGCCGTTCAACGGCCTCGATGCCGTCTCGGTGCGCGAGCTCCGGAACGAGGTCCGGCGGCTGGCCGAGGAAGGCTGCGGCGTGCTGCTCTCCATGCACGGGCTGACCGAGCTGGAGCGCATCGCCGATCGAGCGGTGATCCTGCACGCCGGGAGGATCGCGCACATCGCGCGTCTCGGGCGCGACGATCTCGAGGGGCAGCCGCCTCTGGAGGACGTCTATCTCCGTGTCGTGGGAGCTCTTCGCGATGACGACGACTGAACGAACGCGGCGTCTTCCCCTTGCAGGAGCGCTCGCTCTCTCCCGGGCTTACCTGCGGATCCGCATCCGCAGCACCACGGCCCTCGTGACGAATCCCCTCGCGATCGTCGTCCTCGTGATCGCTGCGTCGGGCGGCGTCTGGCTCCTGGTTCAGGGTGGTGCCGGCGGGTCTCCGACGGAGGCGCCCTCCACGCGGATCGCGGGATTCGTCCTCGGTCTCTCTCTGATCCTGGTGTCACTGACAGCGCAGCGGGGTTCGCCGCTGCGGTTGCAGCCCGCGGACGTGTCCTGGGTGCTGCAGAGCCCGAGTGGTCCGCGCATCGTCGTGGTGGTGCATGCGGTCGGGACCGCGGCGATCGCGTTCGTCACCACCTCCACGGCGTCGGCGACGGCGCTGCTTCTCCGCGGAGAGCCGGTCGCGTGGGGCGTGCTCTCGGGGTGCGCGATGACGGCCGTCCTCCTCCTGATCCGGGCGACGTCCTTGACCAGCCATCTCCTCGGAAGAATCGCCCGGCCGGACCGTCGCCGGATCGGGCTGACCTGCGTCCTCGCCGCGGGCGCGGTCTGGATCGCCCTCGGGGTGCAGTCGCTGCTCGTGGGCGAGGACTCCATCGGGTCGGCCGCGATGAGCGCCGCCGGTCTCCTCTTCGAGGTGATCCTCGCGCCCGAGGCGAGCGGACTCGCGCACGCCTCCGCCACCATCGGCGTTCTCCTGCTGTCGAGCATCGCCGTCGGCCTGCTCGTCCGGCGAGCCGGAATCTTCGTCGAACCCGCGGTCGAGGAGAGCATCCTCGCGAACCAGCTCACCCGGGTCCTCTCCGGCGAGTCGAACCGGACTCTTGCCGGCCGGGGCTACGCCGTCGGCCGTCCCTCATGGACGCGATGGCCCGACTCCGCGGTCGGCGCGGTCCTCGCGAGTCACCTGGCGCAGACTCGGCGCCGGCGCTGGCAGGAGCCCCGCACTGCGCTCGCCCTCCTCGCCGTGGCGGTGCTCTCCAGCCTGTTGCGGGGCAGCGTGCCGATGCCGTTGGGCGGACTTCTCCTCGTGCTGATCCTCGCGCTTCCGGGTCCGTCTCAGGCGACCGCGCAGGACCTCGACCACCAGCACCTCCCGCTCGCGGACGTCTCGATCGCCCGAGCCGGATTCGCCGGTGTCGGCCTTCACGCCCTCATCTCGTCGGCCGTGTCGCTGCCCGCCGTCGTTCTCTGGGCCTCGGTGTACTTGCACGGGATCGGCTGGGGTGTGCTCGCAGTCCTTCCTCTCGCACTCTGCTGCGCAACCGCTGCGCTCGCTGGCGTCGGATCACGCGCCTTCTCGGATCTGCTTCTCGGCCGGGTGGTCGCGGCGGTCGCGCTCACCATGCTGCCGGTGGCCGGCGCCGCCTCCAGCCTTGCGCTCCACGGCCAGGGGAACGATGCACTCCGTGTCCTGCTGACCCTCTCCGGCGCCCTGCTGATCTCCTGCCTGCTCTCCTCCGGTCTCGCCTGGGCCGTCCTCGAGTCCGCCAGGCCTGCCCGATCGTGGCGTGCACCCGAGGTCTAGGGTGCAGTCATGCCCCGCGCCATGGCCGACCTCGACTTCCGCCGCCAGCAGTGGGAGCAGCGCTACGCGCCCCACGTCGCCCCGATCAACCGCTGGATCGACGAGCTGCGGAACCCGTACGACCGCGGCTGGCTCCCCTACATCGCTCCCCTGCACGGCGGCACCGAGGCGCGGGTGCTCAGCATCCTGCGCGACCCCGGCCCCGGCACCCGGGACGGCGCGGGCAGCGGGTTCCTCTGCACGGAGAACGACGACGGCTCCGCCGAGCTGATGTCGCGCCTCATCACGGACGTCGGACTCACGCCGTTCGATCTCCTGCCCTGGAACGCCTACCCCTGGTACATCGGCAAGGTACCGACCGCGGAGCAGCTCGACGCGGGGATCCCGACGGTCCTGCACCTGCTCGACCTCGCACCGAGCATCGAGGTCGTCCTGCTGCAGGGCGCCGACGCCGACCACGGCTGGCGCCGCCTGCTCCGCCTGCACCCGGGCATCGAGCGCGAGCGCGGCCTGGCCGTCGTGCGCACGTTCCACCCGTCCCCGCAGGCCCTCTTCACGAAGGACCCGCTCGAGCGGGAGGCGCGAGTGGCTCGGCGGGAGGCGGCCTTCGCGGAGGTCGCGGCACTGCTGCACTGAGCAGCTCGTCTCGCTGAAGAGCTGCCGGAGAAACGACGAAGCCCTGATGAGGACCAGTCCGCGAACGGAGGTCTCATCAGGGCTTTCTGTCGGGCTGACAGGATTTGAACCTGCGACCCCTTGACCCCCAGTCAAGTGCGCTACCAAGCTGCGCCACAGCCCGTGGCAGTCCGGACCGAGGCCCGGGCAACTCGACTACCTTAGCGGATCGCGGGGCCGAGAGTGAAAACGACCGACGCTCGGCGCCCGTAGAATCGCTGAGGCAGTGCGCGCCGGGCGGACCGGAGCGAGCGCCCTACAGGAGGCAGCAGCAGTGGACGCGCGGCAGAAGCGATCGCAGGTGGCCCTGCACCGAGCCATCATCGATCTGGCGACTGCCAGAGACGTCTCCAGCCTCACGGTCTCCGAGATCACCGACCGTGCCGGCGTCAACCGCTCCACCTTCTACGCGCACGCGACCTCGGCCGCCGAGTTGCTCTGTGCGGCACTCGCCGACGAGCTCGACACGATCCGCGACGAGTATCTCGACACCCTCCGAGCCGGAGCGGCGACCGACTCGACCATCCGCCAGGGCACGGCGCGGATCCTCGGTCACCTCGAGTCGCGCCGCGACCTCTACTTGCGCGCGTTCGATGCTCCCGGGGGCGACTCGGGTGTCCGGGCGATGCTCGCGCTGCACTTCCGCGCGGCCGTCCTCGCGACGCTCGAGACCGGGACGCTCCAGCTGCCCGACGGCGACGACATCACCCCGTTCCTCGCGGACGGCACCGCCTCCTTCCTCGCCGCCGGTTCGACGGGTCTGATGGAGGCGTGGCTGCGGCTCCCCGAGCCGCGCACTCCCGAGACCTACCTCGCGGCGTACCGGCGGCTGCTGCCGTCCTGGTGGCCGTTCGCCACGCAGGACTGACGCGCGCGGGCATCGATCCGTCACGAGTGGTCGGGTCGGCGCGCGGACCACGACCGTTCGTGACCGATCGATCGCCGGATGTGCGGGCGGGGGTGGATCTCGATACGCCCGCTGCGCGGGCTACTCGATCAGCATGGTCCGGCACGCAGAAACGCGTCCGGCTCGCAGGATCCGAGGATCCCCGCGAGCCGGACGCAGAACGACGAGCCGAAGCCGCGCGCGTCAGAAGGCGTCAGCGCGCGCGCTTCTCCCGCACGCGCATGTTGACGTTCACCGGCGAGCCCTGGAAGCCGTAGATCTCGCGTAGGCGGCGCGCGATGTAGCGGCGGTAGCCCGGGTCGAGGAAGCCGGTGGTGAAGAGCACGAATGTCGGCGGGCGCGAGGACGCCTGGGTGCCGAACAGCACGCGGGGCTGCTTGCCGCCGCGCAGGGGGTGCGGGTGCGCCGCGGTGAGCTCGGCGAGGAACGCATTGAACTTACCGGTCGGGATGCGGGTGTCCCAGGACTCGAGGGCGAGCTCGAGCGCGGGCACCAGCTTCTCGAGGTGACGCCCGGTCTTCGCGGAGATGTTGACGCGCGGCGCCCACGCCACGTGCGCGAGGTCCTTCTCGATCTCGCGCTCGAGGTAGCGGCGGCGCTCGTCGTCGAGGAGGTCCCACTTGTTGAAGGCGAGCACGAGCGCGCGGCCCGACTCGAGCACCAGGTCGATGATGCGGACGTCCTGCTCCGAGATCGGCTCGGAGACGTCGATCACGACGACCGCGACCTCCGCCTTCTCGAGCGCGGTCGAGGTGCGCAGCGACGCGTAGAAGTCGGCGCCCTGCTGCAGGTGCACGCGGCGGCGGATGCCGGCGGTGTCGACGAAGCGCCAGATCTTGCCGGCGATCTCGACCTGCTCGTCGACCGGGTCGCGAGTGGTGCCGGCCAGCTCGTTGACGACGACCCGCTCCTCTCCCGCGGCCTTGTTCAGCAGGCTGGACTTGCCGACGTTCGGGCGGCCGAGGATCGCGACGCGGCGCGGGCCGCCGACCTCGCGCTTGGCGACGAGCGACTCGAGCGGCAGCTTCTCCAGCACCGTGTCGAGCAGGTCGGCGACGCCGCGGCCGTGCACGGCCGAGACCGGGTACGGCTCACCGAGGCCGAGCGACCACAGCGAGGCGGCGTTCGGCTCCTGGCGCACGTCGTCGACCTTGTTGGCCGCGAGGAAGACCGGCTTCTTGGTCTTGCGGAGCAGCTTCACGACGTGCTCGTCGGTCGCCGTCGCGCCGACGTTCGCGTCGACGACGAAGATGACGGCGTCGGCGAGGTCGATCGCGATCTCGGCCTGCATCGCGACGGAGGCGTCGATGCCGCGGGCATCGGGCTCCCAGCCGCCGGTGTCGACGACGGTGAACTGGCGGTCGAGCCAGTCGGCCTTGTACGAGACGCGGTCGCGGGTGACGCCGGGGGTGTCCTCGACGACGGCCTCGCGGCGGCCGAGGATGCGGTTGACCAGCGCCGACTTGCCGACGTTGGGACGGCCGACGATCGCCACGACCGGCAGCGCCGGGAGGTAGCGGATCTCGTCGGGGTCCTCGCTGGCGTACTCGAGGAGGTCGCGGTCCTCCTCGTCGAGGTCGTAGTCCTCGAGTCCGCTGCGCAGCGCCTGGGCGCGCGAGGAGGCGAGCTGCTCGTCGAGGTCGCCGAGGCGCTCGACGAGGTCGTCGTCTCCGAAGTTCAGCTCGTCGTCACCGACGTGCGTGTCCTGTGCCATGATCGGCCCTTGCTCTCGAAGTTCGGACCTCGGCGATGACCGCATCGACGGTCTGCTCGAAGTCGAGGTGAGTGGAGTCGAGAAGAGTGACTCCGTCTGCGGCGTTCATGAAGTCCACCACCTGGGAGTCGGCGCGGTCCCTGGACCGCAGTGCCTGACCCGTCGCTTCAGCGGATTGCGTGGTGACTTCGCGCGAACGCCTCGCCATCCTAGCCTCTTCGCTCGCCGTCAGGAGGATCCGCACCCCGGCGGTCGGCGCCACGACCGTTGTGATGTCGCGCCCCTCGACGATGATGCCCGCCTTCCGGGTCTCGCCGATGATGCGGCGGAACAGCAGCGTGATCCGCCGGCGCACCTCCGGGACCTTGGCCACGGCCGAGACCTGACCGGTCACCCGGGGCTCGCGGATCGCAGCGGTCACCTCGGTCCGGCCGACCCAGACCGAGTACGACTCGGGGTCGGTGCCGATGGAGTAGTCGAAGCCGTCGAGCGCGTCGACGATCGCGTTCTCGTCGGCGAAGTCGAGCCCGGTGTCGAGGCCGTGCCAGGCGAGCGCGCGGTACGCGGCGCCGGTGTCGAGGAACTCGAAGTCGAGCCGTCGGGCCGCCTCGCGCGAGACGCTCGACTTGCCGCTGCCGGCCGGTCCGTCGATCGCGACGACGACCGCATCGCCGAAGTCGGGCACGTCGTCGGCACGCGAGCCGCTCGCGCGCTCGGGCGCCGCTCCCCCGTCCTCCGGGATGCTCTGCTGGGCGCGGCGGGCGGGCGTCATCCGGTTCAGACCGCCCTCCTGCCTGTTCTGCTCCGTGCTCATCCGGCGATCCTCCAGCCGCGTGCGGTCAGTTCCTCGGTCAGCGGGCCGACGGCCTCCGGCACCACCGAGATCTCGGCGAGGCCCACGCGGCGCCCCTCCGCATGCTCGAGGCGCACGTCCTCCAGGTTGACCCCGGCCTCGCCGATCTCGACGAACAGCCGGGCGAGAGTGCCCGGAGTGTCGTCGACGAGGACGATCAGGGTGGAGAAGCGCTGGTCCTGGCCGTGCTTGCCAGGCAGGCGGGCGACGCCGGCGTTGCCCGCGGCGAGGTGCTCGGCGAGCAGGCGGCGGGCACCCGGGGCGTCGAGGTCGCGCAGGGCGTCGGCGACCGCGGCGACGTCGTCGCGGAAGGCGTCGAGCACAGCGACCACGTGCTCGCGGTTCGCGCCGAGGATCTGCACCCACAGCTCCGGAGCGGAGGCGGCGAGCCGCGAGACGTCGCGCACGCCCTGGCCGGCGAGCCGCAGGGCGTCGTTCGGCGCGTCGACGAGACGCTGCCCGAGCAGGGAGGAGATCACCTGCGGCGCGTGCGAGACGAGGCCGACCGAGCGGTCGTGCTCCTCCGGGCCCATCTCGATGATCGAGCCGCCGAGGTCGAGCGCGAGCGCCTCGACCCGGGCGAGCGCCTCGGGCGGCGTCTCGCCGTCGCGGCAGATCACCCAGGGGCGTCCGACGAAGAGGTCGCCGCGGGCCGCGACCGGGCCGCCGCGCTCCCGACCGGCCATCGGGTGCGAGCCGATGTAGCGGCTGAGGTCGAGGCCGCGGGCGCGCAGCTCGCGCAGCGGCTGCATCTTGACGCTGGCCACGTCGGTGACGACCGCCTCGGGGAACGCGGCCAGCTCGCGCTCGACGACGCCGGCGACGACGTCCGGCGGCACGCAGACCACGATCAGCACGGGCCGGTCGTCGGCGGAGGCGGCGCGGCCGGCCCCGTAGTCGATGGCGAGCGAGAGGCTGGCCGGAGACGCGTCGTCGAGGACGACGTCGACCCCGCGCGAGGCGAGGCCCAGGCCGATCGACGCGCCGAGCAGGCCGGAGCCGACCACCCGCACCGTCCCCGTCGTCCGCATCGCGGGCGGGGCGGGGTGCAGGAGCTCGTTCACCCCGACAGCCTACCGATCAGGCCGACGCCGCTTGTCCTGGCCGCTGCGCCGCACACCGGAGTCGGACCGCTCGGCGCTGTTCGCGGAGGGGCGTCGCCGGTCCTGCGGCGGCGTCGCGCGGTCGTCGGCGCGCAGCGCATCGGAGGGACGCTCGCGCGGCCGCTCGTCACGACGGCGCTCGTCCGAGCGACGGTCACCGCGGTCGTCCGCGCGACGCTCGGGACGCTCCTCGGAGCGACGCACCGGGCGGTCGTCCGAACGGCGCTCGGGCCGGTCCTCGGATCGACGCACGGGGCGATCGTCCGAACGACGCACGGGACGGTCCTCCGAACGGCGCACGGGCCGGTCCTCGGAGCGCCTGACGGGCCGGTCGTCCGATCGACGGACGGGCCGGTCGTCGGAGCGACGCTCAGGCCGTTCCTCCGACCGACGCACCGGACGGTCCTCCGACCGGCGCTCAGGCCGCTCCTCGGAACGCCTGACCGGCCGCTCCTCGGAGCGCCGCACCGAGCGCTCCTCGGTCCGCCGCTCCCCGCGCCCCTCGGTCCCCCGGTCGTCCGCCGTCTGCGCCCGCGGCCGCCGCGCGCCCGCGCTCGCCTGGCGCGTCGGCTCCGGCTTCTCCACCGGCGCCTCGCCGCCCTGGCGCGAGATGGTCAGCAGCGCACCCAGCTCGTCGCGGGTCAGGTCGCGCAGGTCGCCCGAGCGCAGCGAGCCCAGGTGCAGCGGGCCGAACTGCCGGCGCACCAGCTCGAGCACCGGATGCCCGACCGCGGCCATCATCCGCCGGACGACGCGGTTGCGCCCGGAGTGCAGCGTGATCTCGACGAGCGACGCGTTCGAGCGCCCCTCGGGCCGGCCGAGCAGCCGCGCCTTGTCGGCCGCGACAGTGCCGTCCTCCAACTCGACGCCGGCGGTCAGCGCCGCGATCGTCTGCGGCAGCACCTGGCCGTGCACCTTCGCGATGTAGGTCTTGGTCACCCCGAACGACGGGTGCGCGAGCACGTTCGCCAGCTCGCCGTCGTTGGTCAGCACCAGGAGCCCCGAGGTTTCGGAGTCGAGGCGGCCGACGTTGAACAGCCGCTCCTCGAAGTTCTGCGTGTAGGTCCGCAGGTCCGGTCGGCCGTTCTCGTCCGACAGCGAGCTGACGACGCCGACCGGCTTGTTCAGCATCACATAGCGGCGCGAGGTGTCCAGCTGCACGGCGACGCCGTCGACCTCGATCCGGTCGTTCTCCGGGTCGATGCGGCGGCCGAGCTCGCTCGCGACCTCGCCGTTCACGCGGATCCGCCGCGCGACGATCATCTCCTCGACGACGCGGCGGGAGGCGACCCCCGCGGCCGCGAGGACCTTCTGCAGTCGTTCGCCCTCGGGCAATTCAGGCGCGCTCATCGAATCCGTTCCGTCCGTCGCTCAGTAGGGGGGAGATCTTCGGCAGCTCGTCGAGCGAGGCGAGGCCGAGATGGACGAGCAATTGCTCGGTGGTGCCGTAGAGGACCGCGCCGGTCTCGGGGTCGCTGCCGACCTCCGCGATCAGGCCGCGGCCGAGGAGGGTGCGCGCGACGGAGTCGACGTTGACCGCGCGGATCTGCGCGACCTGGCCGCGCGAGATCGGCTGCTTGTAGGCGATCACCGCGAGCGTCTCGAGGGCGGCCTGCGACAGCTTGGTCGGGTTCTGGGTCAGCACGAAGTCCGAGACGACGGAGTCGTACTCGCGCCGGACGTAGACCCGCCAGCCCCCGCCGACCTCGCGCAGCTCGAAGCCGCGGCGGATGCCGCCGTCCGCGCCGTCGAAGTCGGCGGCGAGCCGCTCGACCGACTGCCGGACGACCGGGATCGGCCGGGAGAGCGCCGTGGCGAGCGCGGCGAGCGACTGCGGCTCGTCCGCGATCATCAGGATCGCCTCGACGGCGCGGTCGATCTCGAACGCGACGGTGCCGGGACCGGCGACGGTCGTGGAGTCGGTGCTCGTGGGCTCACTGGTCATAGTCGGCCCCCAGGTGCGCGAGGTTCGCGTCCGACCAGTTCTCCGCCACCCACTGCAGGGTCAGCTCGCCGAGCGGCTCCGGCTGCTCGAACGCGATCGCGGCGTGCCGGTAGAGCTCGAGCACCGCGATGAAGCGCGCCACGATCACGCCCTTCTCGTCCGCATCGGCGACGAGCTCGCGGAAGGTCGCCGTCGTCCGCTCGCGCAGCACGGCCACGATGTACGCGGCCTGCTCGCGGATGCTGATCAGCGGCGCGTGCAGGTGGTCGAGCCCCACGGTCGGGATCTCGCGCGGCGCGAGCGCGAAGGCGGCGAGCGCCGCGAAGTCCTCGGGCGAGAGCGTCCAGACCAGCTCCGGCTTCTTCGCGCGGAACTCCTCCTCGAGCGGCACCTGGCGCGCGTGCCGGCCGGTCTCGGCGTCGATCCGCTCGGCGAACCACGCCGACACCTGCTTGAAGGCGCGGTACTGCAGGAGCCGGGCGAAGAGCAGGTCGCGCGCCTCGAGCATCGCCGCGTCCTCCGCGTCGACCAGCTCGCCCTGCGGCAGGAGCCCGGCGATCTTGAGGTCGAGCAGGGTCGCCGCGACGACCAGGAACTCCGAGGCGCGGTCGAGCCCCTCGGCCGTGTCGATGCCGTGCAGATAGGAGAGGAACTCGTCCGTCACCGCGCTCAGCGCGATCTCGGTGATGTCGACCTGCTGCTTCGCGATCAGGCTCAGCAGGAGGTCGAAGGGCCCCTCGAAGTTCGACAGCGCGACGGTGAAGCCGCGGGAGACGGGGGCGGTGTCCGCCTCCTGGTCGAGCAGGAGCGCCTCAGGCGACCGCGCCACGCGAGATCAGCTCCCTGGCGAGCTTGCGGTACGCCTTCGCCGCGTTGTGCTCCGGCGCGAACGTGGTGATCGGCACCCCCGACACGCTCGCGTCGGGGAACTTCACCGTGCGCCCGATCACGGTCTCGAGCACGCTGTCGCCGAAGGCGTCGACCACCCGGTCGAGCACCTCGCGCGAGTGCAGCGTGCGCGAGTCGTACATGGTCGGCAGGATGCCGTCAAGCTCGATCACCGGGTTCAGCCGATCGCGGACCTTGTCGATCGTCTCGATCAGGAGCGCGACGCCGCGCAGGGCGAAGAACTCGCACTCGAGCGGGATGAGCACGCCGTGGCTCGCGGTGAGCGCGTTCACGGTGAGCAGGCCCAGCGACGGCTGGCAGTCGATCAGGATCACGTCGTAGTCCGCGCTGACCTTGCGCAGCACGCGGGCGAGGATCGTCTCGCGGGCGACCTCGTTGACGAGGTGCACCTCCGCGGCCGAGAGGTCGATGTTCGCGGGGATGATGTCGAGGCCGGGGACGCGGGTCGGACGGATCGCCTCGCTCGGGTCCTTGACGGTGCCGAGCAGCAGGTCGTAGATCGTGATCGCGTCGTAGGTGGCGACGCCGAGCCCGGCGGACAGCGCGCCCTGCGGGTCGAAGTCGATGGCCAGCACGCGGCGGCCGTACTCGGCGAGCGTCGCGCCCAGGTTGATGGTCGTCGTCGTCTTGCCGACGCCGCCCTTCTGGTTGCAGAGCGAGATGATGCGCGCGGGCCCGTGCCCGGTCAGCTCCACCGGGAGCGGGAAGTCGCGCAGGGGCCGGCCGGTCGGGCCGAGCGTCGGGGCTTCGAGACCGGTGAGCTCGGCCTTGTCGTCCGTCTTGCGTGTCACCTGCGTCGCCTCGCTTCCCGTGTCGGCGTGCGCTCCCGCGCGGCCTCCGTCGAGTGTACCGGCGACCCCGTCGTCGTCCCCGCCGCCGCCCCGGCGTCCGTCGATCTCGAGCGCGCCTGCTGGTCGAGCAGCCGCAGCGGCCCCCTCCATGCTGGTCGAGTAGCCGCGCAACGGCGTATCGAGACCCGCCCCCTTCGAACGCCGGATCTCGATACGCCCGCTCCGCGGGCTACTCGATCACCATGAACCGACCCGCCCCGTCAGCGCCGCGCCCGCGGGTGCGCCGTCGTGTACACGTCGCGCAGCGTGTCCGCCGTCACCAGCGTGTAGATCTGCGTCGTCGCCACCGAGGCGTGACCGAGCAGCTCCTGCACCACCCGCACGTCCGCCCCGCCCGCGAGCAGGTGCGTCGCGAAGGAGTGCCGGAACGTGTGCGGCGAGATCTCGCGGTCGAGCCCCGCCTTCTCCGCGACCGCGCGGATGACCAGCCACGCGCTCTGCCGCGACAGCCGGCTCCCGCGCACCCCGAGGAACAGCGCCGGCGTCGGCCGCCCGCGTCGCGACAGCTCGGGCCGCGCCCGCACCAGGTAGTCCTGCACCGCCTCGCGCGCGAAGCTCCCGAGCGGCACCATCCTCTGCTTCGAGCCCTTGCCGGTCAGCCGCACTACCTCCGAGTCGAAGACGTCGTCGACGCTCAGGTCCACCGCCTCCGAGATGCGCGCGCCGGTGGCGTAGAGCAGCTCCAGCAGCGCCCGGTCGCGCAGCTCGGACAGCTCCTCGCCTCGGGCCGCCTCGAGCAGCGACGCCATCTGCTCGACCGTGATCGCCTTGGGCAGCGTCATCGGCAGCTTGGGCGGCAGCACGTCGTGGGCGACGTCGTCGGCGACGTGCCCCTCCTCGAGCGCGAAGCGGTGCAGCCCGCGCACACTCGAGAGGATGCGCGCCCGCGAGCTCGCCGCGAGCGGCCGCTCGGCCCGAGCCGCGAGCCAGGAGGCGAAGTCCCCCACGTCCGAGCGGCGGAGCGTCGCGAGATCGGTGACCCCGCGCTCCTCGAGCCAGCCGAGGTACAGCCCCAGATCGCGCCGGTACGCGGCGATCGTGTGCGCTGAGAGTCCGCGCTCGACGCTCGCCTGCCGGAGGAAGGCGTCGGCGATCGCGGGCGGGGTCACCCCCGGCGGACCCGCGGGTGCCGCGTCCACGGCGAGGAGGCGTCGCCGAGCCCGGCCCAGCCGCGCGCGCGGAAGGCGTGCGCCGCGAGCACCGCGAGGCACAGCGACGGGTTCTGCACCCGGCGTGCGAGCACGGCGTCGACGGCCTCGTCGAGCGCGACCCAGCGCAGCTCCATGTCGGCCTCCTCCGCCTCGCGCTCGAAGGCGGCATCGGTGGCGGAGAGATCCCGCGCCAGGTAGATGCGGATCACCTCGTCGCTGCCGCCGGGCGAGGTCGCGAACTCCGAGAGCAGGTCCCAGCGGCCGGCCCGCAGGTCGGTCTCCTCCCCCAGCTCGCGCTGCGCGGCGACGAGGGCGTCCTCTCCCTCGATGTCGAGGAGGCCGGCCGGGATCTCCCACTCGCGGGTGCGCACGGGGTGGCGGTACTGCTTGATCAACGCGACGCGGTCCTCGTCGTCCAGCGCGAGCACCGCGACGGCGCCCGTGTGGTCGAGGAACTCGCGGCGCAGCTCGCCGTCGCCGTAGCGGAAGGTCTCGGCGCGGACGCCCCAGACCATGCCGTCGAAGACGCGCTCGCTGGTGAGGATCTCGGGCTCGACGAGCTCGTCCGAGAGCAGGACGTCAGAGGCCGGCGCGTCCGAGGGCAGCTCGGTCGCGTCAGTCATCGGAGCCGGCCTCCGACGCCGGGAACAGCCGCGACGCCTCCTGGCGCTCGAGCGCCGCGGTCACGAGCCCCTTGAACAGCGGGTGCGCGTTGTTCGGCCGCGAGCGCAGCTCGGGGTGCGCCTGCGTGCCGACGTAGAACGGGTGCTTCTCCCGCGGAAGCTCGACGTACTCGACGAGGCTGCCGTCCGGCGACGTCCCCGAGAACCAGAGGCCGGCCTCGGCGATGCGGTCGCGGTAGCCGTTGTTCACCTCGTAGCGGTGGCGGTGGCGCTCCGCCGCCTGCGGCGCTCCGTAGACCTCCGCGACGATCGAGCCCTCGGCGAGATCGGCCGTGTAGAGACCCAGGCGCATCGTGCCGCCCATGTCGCCGGCGGCGAGGATCTCGACCTGCTCGGCCATCGTCGCGATGACGGGGAACTCGGTCTCCGGGTCGAACTCGGAGGACGATGCGCCCTCGAGCCCGGCCTCGTTGCGCGCGTACTCGATCACCATGCACTGCAGCCCCAGGCACAGCCCCAGGGTGGGGATGCCGTTCTCCCGGGCGAAGCGCAGCGCGCCGAGCTTGCCCTCGATGCCGCGGATGCCGAAGCCGCCGGGGACGCAGATGCCGTCGAGCTCGGAGAGCGCCTTCGCGGCCGCCTCCGGGTCCTCGAGTCCGTCGGACGCGATCCAGCGCAGGACGACCTTGGTCTGCTGCGCGAAGCCGCCGGCCCGCAGCGCCTCGGTGACCGAGAGGTACGCGTCGGGCAGGTCGATGTACTTGCCGACCAGGCCGATGGTCACCTCGTGCTTGGGCTCGTGCACGGCCTCGAGCAGCTGCGACCAGCCGTCCCAGACGACCTCGCCGGCCGACAGGTCGAGCTGGTCGATGATGTAGGAGTCGAGCCCCTGCTCGTTGAGCATCGAGGGGATCTCGTAGATCGACGCGACGTCCTTCGCGTTGACGACGGCCTGCTCGTCGACGTCGCACATCAGCGCGATCTTGCGCTTGTTCGACTCCGACACCGGCCGGTCGCTGCGCAGCACGAGCGCGTCCGGCTGGATGCCGATCGAGCGCAGCGCGGCGACGGAGTGCTGGGTCGGCTTGGTCTTCTGCTCACCGGACGCCCCCATGAACGGCACGAGCGACACGTGGACGAAGAAGACGTTGCGGCGGCCGAGCTCGTGGCGCACCTGGCGGGCCGACTCGATGAAGGGCTGCGACTCGATGTCGCCGACAGTGCCGCCGATCTCGGTGATGATCACGTCGGGCTGCGGGTCGTCCTCGGCCTGCAGGCGCATGCGGCGCTTGATCTCGTCGGTGATGTGCGGGATGACCTGGACCGTGTCGCCGAGGTACTCGCCGGCCCGCTCGCGGGCGATCACCCGGGAGTAGATCTGACCGGTGGTGACGTTCGCCGCCTGGTTCAGGTTGATGTCGAGGAAACGCTCGTAGTGCCCGATGTCGAGGTCGGTCTCCGCGCCGTCGTCGGTCACGAAGACCTCGCCGTGCTGGAACGGGTTCATCGTCCCGGGATCGACATTGAGGTACGGGTCGAGCTTCTGCATCACGACGCGCAGTCCGCGCGCGGTGAGCAGGTTGCCGAGGCTGGCGGCCGTCAGGCCCTTGCCGAGCGAGGAGACGACCCCGCCCGTGACGAAGATGTGCTTCGTGACCTTCGCAGGGGCGGTGTCGCGCCCGGCCGCAGAAGTGTCGGAAGAAGAAGAGGAAAGGCCCGAGTTCGAATTGTCCACCACGGGGTTCCACCGTAACAGCAGAACCGGCCCCGGGCGCCGCCCCCGCCGATTTCGCACCGGTCGGGGGGCGACGCACCGCGTGCGGTCAGCGCCGGCGGCTCGACTCGAGCAGCTCGCGCGCGTGCGCCAGGGCGTTCTCGGAATCCGTCAGCCCGGAGAGCAGGCGTGCCATCTCGGACACCCGCTGCTCGGGATCCAGCTGGGTCACCGCGCTCGAGGTGACCGAGCCGTCCGAGCCCTTCTCGACCCGCAGGTGATTGGTCGCGAAGGCCGCGACCTGGGCCAGGTGCGTCACCACGATGACCTGGGACGTCTCGGCGAGGCGCGCGAGCCGACGACCGATCTCGATCGCCGCCGCACCGCCGACGCCTGCATCGACCTCGTCGAAGACGAACGTCGGCACCGGGTCCTTGGCCGCAACGACCACCTCGATCGCGAGCATCACCCGCGAGAGCTCTCCCCCGGAGGCGCCCTTCGCGAGCGCGCGCGGAGTGGCCCCGGTGTGCGGCTGCAGCAGCATCTCCACCGTGTCGCGTCCGTGCACCGTCGGCTCGCTCGCGCTGCCGACCTGCACGTGCAGACGCGCATCGGCCATGGCCAGCGCGGTCAGCTCGTCGCTCACCCGCGCGCCCAGCTCGACGGCGGCCGCGGTGCGCAGCTCGGTCAGCCGGTCGGCGAGCCGCTCGACCAGATCGGCATCGGCGGCGGTGTCGGCCTCGAGGGCTGCGATCCGCTCGTCGTCGCCGTCGAGCTCGAGCAGTCGCAGACCGGAGGAGTCGACGAGGTCGAGCACGTCGTCGAGGGTCGGCCCGTAGGTGCGCGCGAGCGCGGAGAGCTCCGCCCGGCGGTTCTCGATCAGCTCGAGGTCGTGCGCGCCGTCGAGGTCGAGCTCGGCGAGGTAGGAGGAGAGGCCGGCCGCGACGTCGCCGAGCAGCACCGACGCCTCACCGAGGGTCTGAGTCAGCGGCTCGAGCGCCGCGTCGTGCTCCGCGGCGCGCTCGAGCACCCGGCGGGCGATCTCGACGAGACCGAGGGCGTCGCGGCCGTCGAGCTCCTCCGAGGACACGGCCTCGCGGGCCTCCCCCGCGGCGATGCGCAGCTGCTCGATGCTGCCGAGCCGCTCGGACTGCGTCGAGAGCTCGACGTCCTCGCCGCGCTGCGGAGCGACCACCTCGATCTCGGCGAGCGCACTGCGGAGTCGCTCCGCCTCGCGTGCCCGCGACTCGCGCGCCGTGGTCAGCTCGTCGAGCTCCTCGCGGTTCGCCCGCCAGCGCTCGAAGGCGCTCGCGTAGTCGCGCAGGGCCTCCCCCAGCTCGGGCCCGCCGAAGCGGTCGAGCGCGTCGCGCTGCGCGGCCGCCGAGCGGAGCCGGATCTGGTCCGACTGCCCGTGCACCACGACGAGCTGATCGGCCAGCTCGCTGAGCACGCTGACCGGAGCACTGCGGCCGCCGACGACGGCGCGGCCGCGCCCCTCGGCCGAGACCGAGCGGGCGAGCAGCAGCTCGGGGCCGTCGAGGTCGCCGCCGGCGTCGTGGACGCGATCCGCGACCGCGCCCTCCTCGGGCACGAGCCAGCGGCCCGACACCCAGGCCTGCTTGCTGCCGGAGCGGACGGCGGACGCGTCGGAGCGCGCGCCGAGCACGAGGCCCAGCGCGGTCACGACCATGGTCTTGCCCGCACCGGTCTCACCGGTGACGGCGGTGAATCCCGGTCCGAGCGGGAGGGTCGCCTCGGCGATGACGCCGAGGTCGCGGATCTGCAGCTCCTCGAGCATGCGGCTACTCCGTCTCCGCCGACCCCCGCCATCCGCGGATGGGGAGACCGAACTTCTGCACCAGGCGATCGGTGAACGGGGCGTCGTGCAGGCGCGCGAAGCGCACCGGCACGGGCGAACGCCGGAAGACGACCCGGGCGCCGGGCGGCAGCTCGTAGGTGCGGCGGCCGTCGGCCCAGAGCACGCCGACGCCGTCGGTGCGCTCCTTCACCTCGACGGCGAGGCTGGAGTCCGGCCCCACGACGAGCGGGCGGGCGAACAGGGCGTGCGCACTGAGCGGCACGAGCAGCATCGCCTCGAGCGTGGGCCAGACGACGGGACCGCCGCCTGAGAAGGCGTAAGCGGTCGAGCCGGTGGGCGTCGAGACGACGATGCCGTCGCAGCCGAAGCTGGAGAGCGGGCGGCCGTCGACGCCGACCATCACCTCGAGCATCCGCTCGCGGCTGCCCTTCTCGACGGTCGCCTCGTTGAGCGCCCAGGTCTCGTAGACGACGGCGTCGTCGATCTTGACGCGCACCTGCAGCGTCATCCGCTCCTCGACGGCGTAGTCGCCGTCGAGTGCGCGCGCGACCGCGTCGTCGAGGTCGTCGCGCTCGCTCTCGGCGAGGAAGCCGACATGGCCGAGGTTCACTCCGAGCAGCGGCGCCGTGCCGGTCCGGACGATCTCGGCCGCGCGCAGGATCGTGCCGTCGCCGCCGAGAACGAAGACCAGCTCGATCTCCCCAAGGGTGACGTCGGCGCCGAGCACCGCCACGTCGCTCAGCTCAGGAGCGGTACGGACGATGTCGCCCTTGTCGTCGGCGCAGAGCACGGGCCGGGCTCCGGACCCGCGGAGGCGTCCGACCACGAGGATCGCCGCTTCGAGGGAGTCCGCCCGTCCGGTGTGGGCAATGACGAGGATGTTGCGCTCGCCAGGAGGGGACTGCATCGAGTGGGTGTCCTTCGGGTCGATCGACGGCGGCGGACACGATCGCGTCACCCGAGGGTGAGCGCGGTGACCGCGTCCCTCCATTCTGTCGGAATCGTTCCGCGGTCGCGGTGGAGGTGCACCAGATACTCCTGATTCCCAGCGCCACCCGGGAGCGGCGAGGCGATCAGACCGGCCACTCCGAGTCCCGCGTCCCAGGCGGACCAGAGCACGTCCGAGAGTGCCTCGCGCCGGAGCTCCGGATCGCGGACGATGCCCTCCTTGATGCCGAGTCGCCCCACCTCGAACTGCGGCTTGACCAGGACGACGAAGTCGGCGCTCGGCGCGACGGAGGCGGCGACGGCCGGCAGCACCATCGACAGGGAGATGAAGGAGACGTCGGCGACGACCAGGTCCGGTACGTCATCCGTTCGAGAGGCCGCTGCGAGCGAGCTCGCCGTCATCTCCCGGGCGTTGAAGCCCTCGACGACGCGCACTCGCTCCTCGGAGCGGATCCGAGGAGCCAGCTGCCCGTGACCGACGTCGAGCGCGATCACCGACGCGACTCCGCGTTCCAGGAGGACCTGGGAGAACCCGCCCGTGGAGGCGCCGACATCCAGGGCGTTCGCGCCGTCGACTCGCACGGTGGGGAAGGCGTCCAGGGCGGCGATCAGCTTGTGCGCCGCCCGGCTGACGTAGTGGTCCAGCGAGGCGACGGCGACCTCCTGCTCGGGCCGCACTCGGATCGACGGTTTGAGCGCCGGCGCACCGTCCACGGTGACCACGCCGTCGGCGATCATGCGCGCCGCATGCACTCGGGAGCGGGCGATGCCTCGCGTGGCGAGTGCGGTGTCGAGCCGCTGATCCTCGGAGTCGGTCATCGAGCGGAGTCACCACCCTCGAGCCGGACCCGGAGCTGCTCCTGCAGTTCCGCATAGGCGGCCGCCCGCGATGCCAGGGGCGACTGCTCGATGTCGTCGAGGCGATCGCCGAGCTCGACACTCTCGCTTCCGGACGTGCGGTCCTCGGACATCGTCACTCCTCACGGTGCCGCGTCGAGCGGCTAGCGGCTCTCGTGGAGAACCTCTGGTTAAACAGCGATGGCCACCCATTTCTGGGTGGCCATCGTGAATTGGTGTCCGGCGGTGTCCTACTCTCCCACAGGGTCCCCCCTGCAGTACCATCGGCGCTGAGAGTCTTAGCTTCCGGGTTCGGAATGTGACCGGGCGTTTCCCTCTCGCTATGGCCGCCGTAACCCTCTCAGACACACCCACCAGCCGAAGGCGTGGTGGTGGTCAAATCTGGGTCACACGTCATGCGTGTGTTCAGTTGTCCGCCCCGAAGGTGCGGTGTGCAGATCGTGTCTTTGCGAACACGACCCGCGGTATGGAGCCCGTATTCTGGGAACCACAAAGTGGACGCAAGCAATCTCTGACCACTCCTACCAGCCTTTACAACGGTATGAGTGTAGTGATTATCA